>NZ_JBFUFZ010000003.1:0-756620 GCF_056403175.1 Mesorhizobium sp. P3_A10
AGGCACGCTGGCCAAGGCGTTCGGCACGCTCGGCGGCTACATCACCGGTACAAGTGCGGTGATCGACGCCGTGCGCTCCTATGCGCCGGGCTTCATCTTCACCACGGCGCTGCCGCCGGCCGTCGCCGCTGCCGCCACCACCTCGATCCGCCACCTGAAGCGCTCGCAGGCTGAGCGCGACGCGCAACTGCGCCAGGCGACGCGGACCAAGCAGGTTCTGGCCGCCGCCGGCCTGCCGGTGCTGGAGTCGCCCACCCACATCGTGCCGCTGCTGGTCGGCGATCCCGAGCTCTGCAAGATGGCCAGCGACCGCCTGCTCGGCGTGCACGGCATCTACATCCAGCCGATCAACTACCCGACGGTGCCGCGCGGCACCGAGCGGCTGCGCATCACGCCGACGCCGTTCCACACCGATGCGCTGATCGCCTCGCTGCAGGACGCGCTGGTCGAGACCTGGGACGCGCTCGGCATCCCCTACGGTTCGGCAGGCCGTCCTTCGGTGGCCAAGAGCGACCGCATCATTCCGCTGCTGGTGGCGAAGTCTGGCGGTTGAAGCCGGGCGGCCAGGCGCCGCCGCCTGCTCAAACAGTCTTCATCCACTTTGCCAGGCGGTGTGCGGCTCCTCTCGCTCATTCGAGGGGCGGTGAAAGCACAATCGGACCTACGCATTTTTGAACGTTTTGATCGGGCTCAATGCTCGAAGCTTTTCGACGCCCTACAATGGAGTTCAAATCTTCGAGGAGCATCGCCATGGGTCACAGCTCTCACACGTCCTTTGCCGATTTCACGCATGCTGCCCAACAGGCGCAGCAATGGGTCAACGAGCTTGCCAGGGATCTTTGCTGGAGCGAGCCGAGCGCGTGCCGCCTACTGAGATCCGTCCTTCACACTGTGCGGGACTGGCTGTCGCAAGCGGAAATGGCCGATCTCTCGGCCCAACTGCCTGTTCTGGTCCGTGGCATCTACTTCGAAGGCTGGACTCCATCTGCGCCCGCGCATGAGCGCACGAAGCGCGACTTTGTTCTCAGCGTCAGAGACAGTTTCGGCTACGATGAGGAGGTCGATTTCGATGTCGCGATTGGCGCCGTGTTCAAGCTTCTGGACCGTCACATTTCGCATGGCGAGATCGTGCAAGTCAGAAACTCGATGAAGAAGTCGCTCAGAAAATTGTGGCCGGTGGACTGACCCATGTTCCGAGACCGGGAAGACGCTGGCGTGAGGCTTGGCCTGGAGCTGAGCAAGCTTCACCTGCATCAGCCTGTTGTCCTGGCATTGCCACGTGGCGGCGTGCCTGTCGCGGTGGAGGTGGCCAGAGCTCTCAATGCTCCTCTTGACCTGCTTATCGTCCGCAAGGTCGGCGCGCCAGGCAATCCCGAACTGGCTGTGGCCGCAATCGTCGATGGCGACCCTGGGGAGGTCGTTTTGAACCGGGAGATCGTCGAGACCTATGCGCTCGACGAAGGCGAGCTACGTGTCTTGATTGCAAAGGAGCGCCCAGAACTCGAACGCCGGCGCGCTGCCTATCGAGGCAAAACCAAACCGATCTCGATCGCGGGAAAGACCGCGATCATCGTCGATGACGGCGCTGCAACCGGTACGACCATGAAAATCGCAATCCGCGCCCTCAAGCGCCGGTCACCAAGGGAAATCATCGTGGCAGTTCCTGTTTCCCCGCAAGAGACGGTCGATGAACTGGCACGGGAAGCCGATCGTGTGGTTTGCCTCAGTCAGCCGGGACAGTTCCGTGCCCTGAGCTACCACTACTTGCGATTTCCTCAGCTCTCGGACAGCGATGTCGTCGCTGCGATGGGCGAGGCTGGTCGGTCGCAAACGGTCGGGCAACACCGAAGTGGGCAACACACAGCCGGCTCCGGTGCGAAAGCCGCCACGAAATCAGTGCCACGGAATACTGAGGAATAGGAGATCACGTCATGCTGGTCCGCGCGCTTTCTGCCTTGGAATGCACGAAAATCCTGATGGCCAATCGCGTTGGCCACTTGGCATGCGCAAAGGACGGGCAACCCTACGTCGTGCCCTTCTATTACGCCCATTCGGATGCTCATCTCTATGCGTTCTCAATGCCGGGAAAGAAGATCGAGTGGATGCGGGCCAATCCGCTGGTATCCGTCCAGGTTGACGAGCATGGCGAAGGGCGAGGATGGAGAAGTGTCGTTGTCGATGGCCGATACGAAGAATTGCCTGACCGGGTCGGCTACAAGCTTCAGCGGGATCATGCCTGGGAGGTGTTGAGCAAGCGCCCCGACTGGTGGGAACCTGGTGCACTCAAGCCCGTCGTTGCTCCCACAGCCGACACTGAACCGCACGTCTTCTTCCGGATCCTGATTGAGCAGGTGTCTGGACGAGAAGCGAGCGAGTAGTCGTCCCGCCAGCGAGAAATGGAATGAGCCGGCGCTATCTGCACCGGCCCTCCTTTCCCTCCTGTTGAATTGCTATCGCGCCATCAAGACCGGCAGCGATTGCCCCTCAAGCATTGACCTGGTGACGCCACCGAAAATCCGCTCGCGCAGCCGGGAATGACCGTAGGCACCCATGACCATCAGATCGGCTGCGACGTCGCCGGCGTGCTGGCGAAGCACCTCGGCAACCGAATGGTTCGCGCTCGGCAGTCGCTCGACCGTAACCTTGACGCCGTGCCGAGCGAGATAGGTTGCGGCATCCGCCCCGGGTTCCGCGCCGTGATGGAACTCGTCCTCGATTGGGTCGACCATAACGAGGCGAACCTCTACGGCGCTTTTCAGCATGTCGAGCGACTCGCGAACGGCGCGCGACGACTCAAGCCGGGCATCCCAAGCGATCAGAACGCGTTTCGGCTTCAGCGTTGGCCGCGCTCCCTCGGGAACAAGCAGGATGGGCTTTCCAGATGAGAACAGCGCGCCCTGGATGACTTTATCCCTCAGCGTCGGGCTTGAGAGCAGATCTGGGCCAAGAATGGTCAGATCGGCATAGCGGGCACGCCTTCCGACGACCTCGTCCGCCCAAGCCGTATCGGGATAGTCGTCGCTCAGATCAGCCGATACCGGGCTCTTCGCAAGAAAGGCGCCGACTGCCGAGATCCGCTTCTTGAGCCTCTTGACCTCGGCCTGACGCTCCTCGAGCCAGGCTGGGGAGACGACAGCCGCATACGCACCGCCCGAGGGCGGTGCAGCCAGCTCGAGAACGAGCACGGAGAGGTGGGCGCCGACCTGTTCGCACAGGCCGGCGGCGAGCTTCAGATCGCCCTCGCCCTGGTTTGGTCCGGTAACCGTAAGCAGTGTCTTGAAAGTCACGGCAACAACTCCTCATTTCGAATGATTTTTCAATCGTTGCTGAAGCCTAAGCGAGAGAGGCCGGTGCGTTCATTGCGCTGAATCAAACACCTTGGCCGCGGCGGGCGTTTGATCCGCATCAACGTGCTGGCCAATAAGGGTTGTAGGGTAGCGCCGATCAATCTGGGAAACGCAGATGAAGTTTCTGATCGCGGCGGCCCTGGCAGGCTTGGCCTTCAATGCGGCCGGCGCCCAGGAACTCGGCAACGGCAAGGTGGAATACATGAACTCTTGCGCCGTCTGCCACGGTGCTGAAGGCAAGGGCGATGGACCACTCGGCGACGAATTGTTGAAGCGGCCGGCCGACCTCACCCGTCTTTCGAGAGACAATGGCGGCGCGTTCCCCTACTGGCGCGTTTTCGCGACGATCGATGGCCGCACCATGGTGCCGGAGCATGGCGATCGCGACATGCCGGTCTGGGGCCGCCAATTCCTTCCCGGCGACGCCAAGAAATACGGCCCGAAAGCCGGCGAAATCGTCACCACGGAACGGATCCATGAGCTGGCAGGGTATGTCCAGACGCTGCAGCAATAGCATCCGAAGGCGGAATGCATATGTGGTGGACGCACGATCGAGGCAAACATGATCATCGAAGACCAGCAAGCCACTACCGCGTTTCTGCTTGATCCTGCCTCATATGGCGGGGGCGGACCGGTCGAAGCGATCGAAACCCATATCTCGCGTATTTTTCTGACTGGCGAACGCGCCTACAAGATGAAACGTGCGGTCAAGCTGCCCTATGTCGATTTCTCGGCGCCGGCCCTCAGGCTGGCCGCTTGCGAGAAGGAGGTGGAACTCAACTCGAAGACCGCACCAGGCCTCTATCTGGGTGTGCGCCGTATTACGCGCGAAGCCGACGGCAAGTTGGCTTTCGACGGTGCGGGCCAAACGGTCGACGCGGCGATCGAGATGGTCCGCTTCGACCAGTCGAAGCTTCTCGATCGTATGGCAACCGCGGGAGAATTGACGCCGGCGCTGATGACCGCGGTTGCGCGCATGATCGTCGGCTACCACCGTGCCGCGCCGACAATCCACAATGGCAGTGGCTCGTCCAATCTGGCCGGCGTGCTCGACATCAACGAGGCCGGCTTTGCCACCAGCCATGTTTTCACAAAACCGCAGATCGAACGCTTTGCCCAGGCCTTCCGCACCGCCCTCGCCCGGCATTCCGAATTGCTCGACCGCCGAGAAGCCGCTGGCAAGGTTCGCCGGTGCCACGGCGATCTGCACCTGCGCAACATCTGCCTTTTCGACGGCGAGCCCCGCCTCTTCGATTGCATCGAATTCAACGACCAGATCGCCAGCATCGACGTTCTCTACGATCTCGCTTTCCTGTTGATGGACCTCTGGCATCGCGGTTTTCCGCAGCTCGCCAATCTTGTGATGAATCGCTATCTCGACGAAGCCGACGATGAGGATGGGTTCATCCTGCTGCCCTTTTTCATGGCGGTGCGGGCCGCCGTGCGCGCCCATGTCACCGCAACGCAGGTCGAGGAGGGCAGCGCCGATTCACTGAAGTTGACTGCCGAGGCCAGATCCTATTTCGACCTTGCCCAAGGATTGCTCCAGGAAACATCGCCGCGGCTCATTGCCATCGGCGGCCTGAGTGGCTCGGGCAAGACGACAGTTGCAGAGGCGCTAGCTTCCCAGGTCGGTGCGCCGCCAGGCGCCCGCATTGTCGAAAGTGACCGTATCCGCAAGGCCATGCACGGTGTGCCGGCTGAAACGCGGCTGCCGGACAAGGCTTATCGGCCGGACGTATCGGACCGCGTCTACCGCGAAATGGCATGGCGCGCCGGCCTGGTCCTTGCGGAGGGCGGTTCGGTTGTCGCCGATGCCGTGTTTGACAGGCCTGCCGATCGCGACCGTATAGAGAAGGCGGCAAGCGTTAGGGGCGTGGCTGTCACCGGGTTCTGGCTGGAAGCGGATCCGCTTGTTCTCTGGCAACGTGTCAGCGAGCGCAAGGGAGGCCCTTCTGACGCCACCATAGATGTCCTTTCGCGACAGTTGCAGCGAAACGTCACCCAATCCAGCTGGCGCAAGATCAATGCCGATCGGAAGCTTGTCGACATCGTCGCAGAGCTGAGGAGGTTTTCCGAGACGGATGCATCCGAAACCCTGCGCACGGCCTCGTGAAGGCTGCGGCAAGTGATCGACCTTAGTGCAGTTGGAGCCTGGCTTCGACAAGGCCGGGTTCGTTGGGAAGATAGGCGATCGAGAAGCCGAATTCGCGGCACATGGCCACCATCCTCGTGTTCTCGCTGAGCACGATGCCTTCAATCCGACCGATCCCATCGGCCCTTGCATAATCGACGATCTGCCTGAGCAATTCCCAGCCCAGACCGTGCCCCTGCAGATCCGTGCGCACCAGCAGGGCGTATTCGGCAACGGAGCGGTCCGGATCGCATGAAAGTCGGCTGATGCCCGCCAAAGCGCCAGTGTTTGTCTCCAGAGCGACGAAGGCCATGTTGCGGTCATAGTCGAGTTGGGTGAGCCGCTTCAGCATCTGGTCGGAGAAGCTTTTTCGTGGCGACAGAAAACGCAGGCGCAGATCGTCAGGCGAAATTCTGGCAAGGAATTCGGGATAGAGCGCGATGTCGGCAGGCTTGATCGGCCGGATGTGATAGTGCGTGCCGCCTCCCAAAAACTCCTTCTCCCAACCCGACGGATAAGGCCTGATGGCAAGTGCGGGGTTCGGCCCCGCCTCTTCCACGCGTTCCGGCGCGATCTCGATGCGTGCGTCGAGCGCAATCACGCCCTCGGCGTTGGCCAGCAGCGGATTGATGTCTACAGAAACGAGGCACGGAATGTCGACGATCATCTGCGACAGGCCGTTGAGTGCAGCAATGATCGATTGCCGATCGGCCGGCTTGCGATCGCGGAATCCGGCAAGCAGGCGGCCGATCCGCGCTTGGTCGATCAGGTCACCGGCAAGAACGTCGTCGAGCGGCGGCAAGGCAATCGCTATGTCATCCATCACTTCGACCGCGACACCGCCAGCTCCAAACAGTATGGCGGGCCCGAAGATCGGATCATGGCTCATGCCGAGGATGAGCTCCTGCGCCTGTGTTCGCACCACCATCGGCTGAACGGCGTAGCCTTCAATATCGGCTTGCGGTGCGTACTTGCGCACCCGCGCCTCGATTGCGCGTGCTGCAGTTCCGGCGGCAGCGGCATCGGCAATGTTGAGCACCACCCCGCCAATGTCCGATTTGTGCGAGATCGCCTTGGACAGCAGCTTGACGACGATATGTTCAGACGCGTTGAGGAGCCGGCCGGCCGCCACTTCCGCTTCAGCGGGAGATCTGGCGACGACCGTCTCGGGCACCGGGATGCCATAGGCGGAAATTGCTGCCTTGGCTTCCGGTTCGGTCAGCATTCGCCGCCCCTCCTTCGCTGCCTGCCTGAATATGGCCAGAACGGCTTCCCGATCGCTCGTGACGTCCTCGCTGTGTCTCGACGGTGTGCGCAGCAATGCCCGCTGGGCACGCGACCATTCGCTGAGGTAAGAGACGGCGGTGGCAGCGTCAGCCGGGGTTTCAAAACTGGCAATGCCGGCATCTTGAAGGATTTGTCGCCCGGCGTGCGCCGTGTGTTCTCCGAGCCAGCAGGTCAGAACCGGTTTGCCGGCGATCATCCCTTCCGTTGCGAGTTCCGCAACCGCGGTTGCCGCGGCAAGCGGCGAGCCCAGCCCCGTTGGACAATTCATCACCAGGACGACGTCCGTTCCGGGATCGGACGCCGCGGCTTCGACGGCGGCCCTGTAACGCTCAGGCGGGGCGTCGCCAATGATGTCGATCGGATTGGCGTGCGACCATGTTCGCGGCAGCACGGCGTTCAGGCGTTCGATGGTGGCCGCTGAAAGCGCGGCCAGTTCCCCTTTGCAGTCGATGAGCTGATCGATGGCCAATACCCCTGCCCCGCCGCCATTGGTGACAATGCCGACACGGGCCTGTTCGAGAGGAGCGAAGCGGGCGATCGTTTCAGCGGCATCAAAAAGCTCGGTCAGGCCTTTGACACGCAAGATGCCAGCGCGCAGCAATGCCGCATCGACGACACGATCGGCCCCCGACAGCGCTCCGGTGTGGGTCGCAGCCGCTTTGGCCGATTGCTCGTGCCGACCCGATTTTATCGCGATCACCGGCTTGATCCGCGCCGCAGCACGGGCGGCCGAGATGAACTTGCGCGGATTGGGAATTGTCTCGAGATACATCACGATGGCGCGCGTGTGGATGTCGCCCGCCAGCATGCCGAGACAATCTCCCACGTCGACATCAGCCATGTCGCCAAGGGAGACAATCTGCGAGAAGCCGACATTGTTGTCTGCTGCCCAGTCGATGAGCGACGTGGCAATGGCGCCGGATTGCGACAGCAGCGCGATGTTGCCCGCCTTGGCGGCCATATGCGCAAATCCGGCATTGAGCCGTAGCGGCGGGATCATCAGCCCGACCGTGTTCGGTCCGATGATGCGGAACAGGGCGGGCTTGGCAGCGTCGAGCATGGCCTGGCGCAGGCCGTTCTCGCGCGTGAGCCCGGCGGTGATGACGACCGCCGCCCGCGTGCCCTTGTCTGCGAGGTCGCGCACGATGCCGGGAACCGTCTCCGGCGGCGTCACGATGACACCGAGGTCGGGAATACCTGGCAGGTCTGCCGCCTTCGCATAGCAACGCAGCCCGGCCACTTTCGAGTGCTTCGGATTGACCGGCCAGATCTCGCCCGCGAAGCCGCCATTGACGATGTTGTCGAAGACCACACGCCCGACAGAGCCGTCGCGCACCGATGCCCCAAACACTGCAACCGACTTCGGGGCAAACGCATGTTCGAGATTTCGGATCGTCACCGCTATATCTCCCGTTCGCGGCGATAGTCACCAATCGATCTTGCCCGTTCATTGCGTTGGATCAAAGCCTCCTCCGGTGATCGCGATTAGCTCTTGCGCGAGGTCGTTCGCAAAGTGGCGACGAGCTGTTGCGATCAACGATTGGAGAGTTAGATGAGCTACTATTTCAGCAAGATCGTCGCCATGCCGTTCACAGCGGCAATCGACCACGTGACCGACAAACTCGCAAGCAAGGGGTTTGGCGTTCTGACATCGATCGATGTCCAGAAGACCATGAAGGCCAAGCTTGGCGCAGATTTCAGGCCCTATGTGATCCTGGGCGCGTGCAATCCACATTTCGCATGGCGGGCGCTTCAGGCCGAAGACAAGATCGGAACCATGCTGCCCTGCAACGTCATCGTCACGGAGGTCGGACCAGGAAAGGTAGAGGTCGCAGCGGTGGATCCGGTCGCTTCAATGGGAGCTATCGGCAATCGCGAGCTTGCGCAGGTCGCGAACGATGTGCGTCGCCTGCTCGAGGAGATGGTCCGCGAACTCTAGCGCCAAGGGGGCCATCAAGGGTTGAGGGACATCGGATGAACGAGTCTGCTCTACGACGCGCCTTGCTGGTCATTGCCATCCTGGGTCTCGCCGTTGGAATCGGAGCCTGGCGAGCCGGGCTCGGCCCCCTTAAAGCCGACACGATCTGGACGGTGGCGACATTGCCCGTGGTGGCGGCTCTCGCCATCTCCATTCTGCGCGATTTCTGGATCGGCCGTTTCGGTGTCGATGCGATTGCGCTGGTGTCGATGTCCGCCGCGCTGCTGCTCGGCCAATCCCTGGCGGCAGTGGTGGTGGCGATCATGTATGCCGGCGGCACGGTGCTTGAAGATTTCGCCCGCGGCCGCGCGGAACGGAACCTCAAGGCTTTAACCGACCGGTCACCGCGTGTCGCACACCGCAAGTCGACACATGGAACAGAAAGGATCCCCGTCGAAGAAGTGGCCGCCGGCGACAACCTCCTGGTGCGTGCCGGCGAACTGCTTCCCGTCGACGGCATCCTGCTCGATGCTTCGGCCTCGCTCGACGAGTCGGCGGTGACCGGTGAGCCGCTGCCGGAACGGCGGACAGCAGGCGATCTGCTGCGCAGCGGCACCCTCAACGCTGGTGAGTCCTTCAGCATGCGGGCTTCGGCCCTGGCTGAACAAAGCACTTATGCTGCGATCGTTCGCATGGTTGCTGCTGCGCAAACCGCGAAATCCCCGTTCATCCGCATGGCCGACCGCTTTGCGCTGTTCCTGCTGCCAGCCACTTTGTTGGTCTCCGGTGCCGCTTGGTACATCTCCAACGATCCGATCCGGGCTCTTGCCGTTCTGGTCGTCGCGACACCTTGTCCGCTCATCCTCGCGGCACCCGTTGCCTTTATCGGTGGCGTATCTCGCGCCGCGCGTGCCGGCATCCTGATGAAAGGCAGCGCGGCTCTGGAGGCGCTTGCGCAGGTCCGAACCGCGATCTTCGACAAGACGGGGACCTTGACCATAGGCGGCGCCGAACTCATCGAAATCGAGACAGCACCCGGCGGTGACGCGAACCATTCGCTGCAGCTGTTGGCATCCCTCGAACAGGCCTCGCACCATGTGCTCGCCGACTCGATCATCCGGGCGGCGCGTGACAGACAGCTGATGCTTTCGCATCCGCGCGATGTCCGGGAGCATCGCGGTGCGGGCCTGAAGGGCCGGGTCGACAAGATGTCGATCGCGGCGGGATCGCGGGCCCTCGTACTCGCCAACAAACCGCTGCCCGGCTGGGCAAAAAGCGGCGAAGAAAAATACCGGGACGAGCCGGTACTCAGGGTTTTCCTAGCAAGCGGCGGACGGCTTGCCGGTGTTTTCACGTTTGGCGACGCCCTGCGTGTTGATGCACACGATGCACTCGGCAAGCTGCGCTCGGCCGGCATTGCGCGCATGGTTATGCTGACAGGAGACGATGGCGTGGCAGCCAAGCGCATTTCCGCCTTGCTCGACCTCGACGCCATAGTTGCCGATGCGACCCCTGCCGAAAAAGTTGCGACGGTCGAAGCCGAGAAAGTCTTGGCACCGACGATGATGGTCGGCGACGGCATCAACGATGCGCCCGCGCTGGCGGTCGCAACGGTCGGTGTCGCCATGGGTGCACGTGGTGCGACTGCCTCTTCCGAGGCGGCCGACGTCATCGTGCTGACCGACAGGCTGCAGCCCGTTGTCGATGCAGTTCGGATTGCACGGCGAACCCGATCGATCGCCTTGCAAAGCATCATCGCCGGGCTGGCGCTGTCGGGGCTGGCCATGATCGCGGCGGCCATGGGGCAGATCACGCCGGTTGCGGGAGCGCTGCTTCAGGAAGGGATTGACGTGGCAGTTATCCTGAACGCGTTGCGCACCCTTGGCGATGGACATCTATGGCGCGCATAGTAGACGACAGCTGATCGGTGAATGGCCATGGCACAGCAGAATCTGGTGGTTTGCAGCAAATGCGGTGGGGTCAACCGCTTGCCGCCGGTCCGCAACGCCATGGAGGCGAAATGTGGAAAGTGCGGGAACCGGCTGTTTTCGGGGCATCCCGAAGATGTCGATGCCGCGATCTTCGATAGTCAGATCGCGCGCAGCAGCCTGCCCGTTGTCGTCGACATCTGGGCCCCCTGGTGCGGTCCCTGCAAGTTGATGGCGCCGGCTTACGAAGCGGCAGCAAGTGAATTGGAGCCGCATGTTCGCCTGATCAAACTCAATTCCGACAATGAGCAGGCCGTCGCGGCCAGGCTCAGCATTCGCGGCATCCCGACCATGATCCTCTTTCATGGCGGGCGCCAAATCGCGCGCACATCAGGTGCCATGACGGCGAGCCAGATCGTCAGGTGGGTTCGAGATCGCCTGCCGACGGTCGCCGCCTGAGAGACACCCAATGGATTCGCTCATCGCCCGGCTCGGATTTGCCCTCGCGATAGGCCTGCTCGTCGGCTTGGAGCGTGGTTGGCAAGAGCGCGATGCACCGGATCGCAGTCGCACGGCCGGCATCCGGACATTCGGCATCTCCGGCCTGCTCGGCGGCGTGCTCGCCGCACTTGCCAACGCGCTCGGCGCGGTATCCGTACTGGTCGGCGGCTTCATCGCCTTTGCGGCAATCTTCGCCTGGTTCAAGGCGCGCGAGGCCGTCCATGATGAGGATTTCAGCGTCACGAGCGTGATCGCCGGCCTTGGCGTTTTCGCGCTTGGGGCGCTTTCCGTCGCCGGCGATTATCGCGCGGCTGCTGCCGGTGGGGCGGCACTGGCGACGGTCCTGGCCAGCCGAGAGGTCCTGCATGGCCTTTTGAAGCGATTGACCTGGGTTGAACTGCGTTCAGCGCTGATCCTGGCGGTGATGACGGCGATCGTTCTGCCCCTGTTGCCAAACCGGACGATGGACCCGTGGGGCGGTTTCAATCCTTGGGAAGTTTGGTTCCTGACGGTGCTGATGGCTTCGATTTCGTTCGCCGGCTATGTGGCTGTTCGAATTCTAGGCAATACGCGTGGTCTGCTGGTCAGTTCGCTCGCCGGTGCGATCGTCTCTTCGACCGCGGTGACTTTGGCGCTTGCCCGCAATGCGGCGTCGGCAAGCAATCCGCTGCCGCTCGTTGGGGCGGCATCTCTGGCTGCGATGGTTTCGGTGCTGCGCGTCTGCGCCGTGGTTCTGATCGTCGAACCAAGCGTGTTCGCCTCGGTCGCAATTCCGGCGATTGCCGCGGCGCTTGCCTTGGCTGTCTGCGGCGCATTGCTCCTGACTCGCGACGGCGGGAACGGTGAAGGCGGCACGATCGCGCGCAATCCATTCGAACTTGGCCCGTTGCTGCTCTTCGCCTTGCTCTTTGCGATCGTATCAACCGCAAGTGCCGGGCTGGCCACTCAATTCGGCCGGCGCGGTCTACTGGCGAGTTCGGCGCTGGCAGGCACATTCGATGTCGATGTCTCGGTGCTTGGCGCGCTGCGCCTGGTCAAGCATTCCGTGTCCGTCGAGACCGTGGGACAGGCCGTACTCGCGGCGCTGGCAGCAAACGCCATCGGCCGCCTGTCGCTCGCAGTATTTGCCGGTCCGGTTAGATTCTGGCTGCCACTAGCCGTCGCAACCCTGATCGCAGCGACCATCGGCATCTGCGCCCTCCTGTTGCTCGGTCCTGGATAGAGGCGCTGTTCTCGAGCCTTCCTTGATGCGGATCAAGGGCCGGGACCGCGCCGCTCTATAAAACTCCGTGAAAGGAGTTTGCCATGACCAATCTGAAGGACCTCACCCCGAAATTCCGCAATGTCCGGCTGCTGCTCGCGCGTGAAAAAGGCCACCCAGATGGCGACCGCGAAGAGGGCTACGACCTGCTGGCGCCGTTGACCGGCGAAGGAAAGATCGATGCGGAAGAATGGAAATCGCACAAGGCCTCTTGCCGTGTTCGTCGCTTTCGCACCGGCGAGGAGGATCTGATCGGCCGGCTGAGGCGCAAACCGGGCGGACAGTGGTATTTCGACTATGCCGAGGGCGATCGCGACGACGAGGTCGGCTTCCATCTCGGCGACGAACGGTTCGTGACCGGTGAGTACGTGTCGATAGAGCGCAACGGCGCCATGCACACCTACCGGGTGGCAAGGGTCGAGCGGCCCTGACGCGGCAACGCCAGGCTCACTGGGAGTCGACCATGTCGCGACGCATTCTCATCGTGGTCGGCCATCCCGACCCGTCCCCGGACCGGCTCTGCCGTGGCCTTGCCAACGCCTATGGCGAGGGCGCGCAAAAGGCGGGGCACGCCGTGCGCCGGGTCGATTTGGCGGCGCTTGATTTTCCGATGCTGCGGACGATGCAGGAGTTCGAACATGGTGCGGTTCCCGACGAGCTGAAGGATGCAGCCGACGCGATCGTCTGGGCCGAGCACATCGTCTTTGTTTTTCCACTCTGGCTCGGGACGATGCCGGCCATGCTCAAGGCATTTCTGGAACAGGTGATGCGGCCGGGAACGGCCTTTGCCTACCCGGACAAGGGCGGCGGCTTCACCAGGACACTGCTTCGCGGCCGCTCTGCGCGCGTCGTGGTGACGATGGGCATGCCTTCCGTTGTCTACCGGCTATGGTTCCTCGGACACGGCATCGCCGGCATGAAGCGAAGCATCCTGCATTTTGTCGGCATCAGTCCGGTGCGCGAGACCTTGTTCGGCGTGGTCGCTGGCGCCAGCGATGCCACCCGCGCGAAGTGGATCCAGCAAATGCGCAAGCTCGGCGAGCGAGCGCTTTAGCGCTGCGATCCGAGCTAGCAGTCAGAAACTTGATGCGGTGCGCCACCGGCAAGACAAACGACCCCGGCTTTATGGCTCGACGGTGAATTCGGCCCACATGCCGGCACCATAGTGACCTGGCACGTTGCAGATGAGCAGGTATTTTCCGGCCTTCAGATCGACGGTCAACGTGCCTGATTTGCCAGGATCGAGTTCCGAAACCTCGCCCTTGTCACCAGCCTTGTCTTCGTCGACCCGGTTCTCGGCATCAAGGTAAGGAAGCGGCTTGCCGGGATCGGCAAGGAACATCACGATCATTTCGTGGACCGTGTCCTTGGAGTCATTTTTCACATTGAAAGTGACCTCCCCGGCCTTCACGGTACCGGGCAAAGCCTTGATGCCCATGGTCACCTTGGCGAGATCGAGTCCGGGCACTGCATAGGCGAGCCCCATCGGCATCTCCGTGCTCGCGCCCTTGTCCCACAGCGAGATCTGGACAAGCGAAGCAGCTTGGACGACGCCGGCACTGCCGGCCATGAGCATCGCCGCGGCAAACCCGAGCGCTGCTCTCCTCAACATGGTTTTCATGGCAATCTCCTTCAGAACGGCAGCCGAAGTGCTCTACGTCCCAACCGTCATCCTGCTCGCGGCGTCACCCCGCCGTCGTTGCGCCAGATCAAACCGACCGGGGCCACCCCATCAGCGGCGCCGATGCTGATGTCAGCCAGTCGATGCGGTCTATGCCGACTACGGCACCGCCACCGCCCGCGCGCTCCGGCGGGTTGCAACGGTAGAGATATCCGGGCGGGATCTTGCGGCCGGCTCCATGGGGCCGAAGGTGAGCGCCGCTATGGGGTTCGCTGCGACGGGCAAACCTGCAGCGATCGGCAAGCTCGATGATGCCGTCGAAATTGTCAGAGGGGAGCGAGGCACACGGTTCGAAGCCGACGCTCGCCTCGCTCAGCCTGTCGAAGGGACTGCCTGCGCCCCCGCCGTCTCGAAATAGCGGGCCGCGTCTTTCGCCATCCGGCCAGTACACCAGCGCGCGTATGCACTCGCAAAGATCAGGCCAAGCCAACGGGACGGTGCCGCTTCCGGCAGGTCGTATTCAATGAAGACTCGAAGCCGGCACCCTCTCGCCTCGGGCACTATTTCGAAACCCATGCGATAGCGGCCGATTACCCAGAGATTTGGCGCTCCGATGGTCTCCCAGACCTTCAGTCTGGGTGGCATCCGGTTTGTAACCACCTGTTCCGCAGACAGCGCAATTCCAAGTATCTTTCCATGGAATCCGAACTTGGAGCCGACTAAGCGGGCTTCGCCCGCGTCGAACTCGTAGTCCATTTTCGAACCGAGCATCATCCATGACGAGGCGCTCATGTGAGCCCCCAGATGCCTGTGGTCGTCGAGATAGGCGAACACGGTCTCGACTGCGGATTCTATCCTGACGGTAGTCTCGATGGAACGTGACATTGCTGGCATTGTCTCACCTCCGGTTCATCCCTGGTTTCAGGACAGACCTAAGAAAACATTCCGATCCCGTGTCGGATGAAGACCTGCAGATTAGGCGCTCTCTCGGAGCCGCGGCGTTGATTTGTGTCAAAGTGGCGATGCCCAGTTGGGCTACATTAAATGCATGAAAATCGCGTTGGCTCAGCTTCGGTTACTGCTGTCCGTGATCCTCCTGATCGTCGGCGGCGCCATTGCTGGTCTTGCCGGCCAGGCTTCCGAAGCCGGCGGTACAGCCGAGGTCGCGACGCTCTCGACGAGTACACCCAACAAGGTGTCAGGTCACATCGCGCTTATGGACCCGGACAACCATCGCGCCTCATGTGATAGTTGCCCGGATTGCATACACTCGGGCGGCCCTGGCTGCTGTGCCGTCGGCATTTCCACCGACGAATGCGGTGTTCTTCACGACGCCCCGGATGCCGTCAGCTTCGTAGTGGGCAAGGCGTTCCTGGCAACGGGTATCGACCCCAAGGCCCTCCTGCAACCTCCCAAGATCTTCGCCTGATGTCGCGCCGTGGCGGTCCTTGCGACTGCTGAATCCAGCAGCGCACGTCAAGGCCCCACAACGTGCTAACGATCCGCGAGACCATAATCGGCAGCAGCGATCTGGGTTGCCTTGCGCACCCATTTCAGAGTTCGCCCGTCGGTTCACACCAACGACAAGGAAACAGTCATGAAAACCCACCTTCGATTGATCACGCTTGCCGCATTCGCAACCCTGTCGGGCGCGGCTTTTGCTCAGTGAGATCCGCACCACCCGGCGGTCGACGCGCCTCAAACCACGACAACGGCACCGGCCGAGGAGGCGATGCCGGGCGGGTCGCCCGAGCAATGCACGGCGATGATGTCCACGATGCAAAAGATGCTGCCCATGATGCAGCAAATGATGCCGATGATGCAGCAGATGATGCAGGGCGGCGGAATGCACGGCGGTCAGGACGGCATGATGCAGGGCGGGCAAGGCGGCATGATGCAGGACGGTCAGGGCGGTATGACGAACGGCATGCCGATGGACGCTGCCAACATGCCCGAGGCCTCCAGGAAGTATATGGAGGCCATGAAGCGAATGGACGGGCCGATGATGCGGGGCATCCAGGCCGGCGATCCTGATGTCGCTTTTGTCCAGGCGATGATTCCGCACCATCAGGGGGCGATCGACATGGCCCGTGCGGTCCTGCAATTCGGCCAGGATGATCAGGTCAAGGCGTGGGCCAATCAGATCATCACTGCTCAACAGGCCGAAATTGCTGCAATGCAGGAATGGCTCAAGCAGCACGTGAAATGACAGGAGGAAGCCGTGAACAAACTCAGCATTCCGTCCGTCGGCATTGCGCTAGGCGTGACGCTGGCCCTGACCAGCATGCTCTGTGCTCTGGCCTTCGCCATCTGGCCGAACGCAACACTCGATTTCTTCGGCGCTTTCATGCACGGACTTGACCTCAATGCGGTCAGATCCACAGTGCCAATGAGCCTTGGCCGCGTTCTCTACGGCGTCGTTGGCCTTGGCATCGTCGGGCTGTTGGCGGGTGTCGTTTACGCCTCGATCTACAATGTCGTCGTAGCCGGTCGCCGCTAAGGCAAATCGAGGTTCTGCTCATGAAAGCTGCAACCAATCCCTGGTCGATGTCGTCTGCAATTCTTGCTCTGACAGGAATGATAATCGTCGGAATCGGGCTGTATTTCATCCTTCTCCGACCGCCACTGCTGCCCGAGGACATCCGCTATATGCGCCTCTCGGCTGCCGAGTTGGAAGTCATCGGTCCGCGTCTTGCCATGTGGCTGACGCAGGTTTTCCGGGTGCTCGGCGGCTACGCCCTCGCCACCGGCGTTCTCCTGATTGCGCTGGCACTCACCGCGTTCCGCGCGCGTCAACCGATCGCGGTGGCCGGTGCTCTGGTTGGAGGGGCACCGGCCATAGGATTGATGTCGGCGGTGAACTTCATGATCGACTCCGATTTCAAGTGGCCCTTGTTTGCCTGCGCGCTGGTCTGGGCTCTCAGTCTCATCATGTACGGCTTCGAAAGCTACAACCCGGTGCTTGAGCAAGGACAATCTCAGCCAGGCGACAAATCGAAGGAACCCAATCCATGAAATCGAACGCGTACAGCATGATCGGGTCACGCGGCTGAGCCTAAACCTACGTCACCGCGCCAGTGGCCGTTGCGTTTCTCTGTGGGCAAGTGGTCCGATTCGATCGGGTGCAGACCGTCGGTCTGATCGGCTTTGCCGTCACCCTGGTGCATTATTGATCCTTGTAAAGACGCCCGCCCCTAAATCCTGAAGCGCATCAAAGCGGCCGCCGCTGCTGTTCTTCGACTGCCTTCAATCGGACCACTGAAACCGAGCAAAGGGCCTGTGCCACGACCTTGGTCGAGACGCTGCCGAGGTGGCGGCGAATTGCCGAGGACGCCCGGGCTCCAACCACGATGTGCCCGACGTCATTGTGCTCGGCGTAGGTGAGGATCGCATCGGCGGGGCTGACAGCTTCAAGCACATGATAGCTGACGCGGTCTTCCGGCAGATGCAGTGGATGGGCCCAATCCTTGAGAGCGACGAGCCGCTTCAAATAGACCGAGCGCCCGGATTCGTCGGTCGCCGGCGTGTCGCCGATGATTTCAGTCTTCAGGACCGTCACGCAGGCCAGCCACGAATCCTCCCGCGAGGCCAGCACACGGGCGGTTTCGTTGAGAACCTCGCCCGCCAGCGCATCGCTGCCATTGGCCAGATCGACTGCGGCAAGAACAATCGACGGTCCGGCCTGTGCCCTCGACGAGGTCGGCCTGCCGACACGCGTTCTGTCATCCGTCTTGCGAAACAGGCTGGTGATCGCAGCCCACACACCCTCGTTCTTAGGCTTAAGCTTGGCAACGACCACCTGGTCGGGACTCCTCAGATCGGACAGGATGTGTGCCGCCTCGACGTATCGTTGAGACCTGTCCACTTCCATACATTTCAGAATGATGGCTTCCAGCCACCGCGGAATGGCGTCGTTGATATCCCGTGGCAACCTGGGCGCATGATAGAACCTGCGCTTCATTCCCGCCAAAGTCGCCGGCCGCCCGAACGGCTCCTCACCCGTGGCCAGCTGATAGAGGATGCAACCCAGCGCGAACAGGTCACTTGCGGGAGCAGATCGCTCCCCGAGCACCTGTTCGGGTGAAATATAGGCGGCGGTGCCCATCGGCACTGAGCTTTCCGCGCCGAGAAGATCAGGGAGCTCTGCATGTCGGGCGAGCCCGAAGTCGAGGAGCACCGCACCGCGTTTGGCGAGAATGACATTCTCCGGCTTGAGATCGAGATGTACGACCTTCTGCCGGTGCAGGGCGGCGAGCGCCGTCGCTATCTCGATGCCGATCCTTGCTACCTCGTCCGCTGGCAGAGGCGCGTTACCGACGATATCTGCAAGGCCCTTTCCGACCACGAACTCCATGGCTATGTAGGGAACCTGCGCCAGGCTCCCGGATGCAGCGAAACGCGGCACATGCGGTCCCGACAGGCGTTTCAGGATCAGCTCCTCCACCTCGAAACCGAGGATGACGGAAACATCCGCGCCCGGATCGAGAAAAGGGATCTTCAGCACAAGCGGAAAATCGTAGCGCGGGTTGGTCGCCCGCCAAAGCGAGGCCATGCCGCCGGAGGGGAGCTTTTCGACCAGCTCGAAATCATCGATGACTGCCCCTGCGTCAAACCTTTGCATCAAGTACGTCTCCTTGAAGCCTAGCGGCCGATCTTCAGCCGCATGCCAAGCCATCCAGGCAGGCCGGCGGCGTGGATCTTGCGGGCTGTTTCTTCTTGATCATAGGGAACACGAACCATCGTGACCTCGTGCCGCTGCGTGTCGACAAGAACAAAGCACGCCGCCGGGTTGCCATCGCGCGGTTGGCCGACAGCGCCGGCAATCACCAGGTGCCGCCTCATCTCCGACAGGGGTGCGGCCACATTGTCATGCGGCTGAAAATGCATCGGCCGGCGACCGGGCAGCGCGTAGTAGATGGCGGGAATGTGGGTGTGGCCGCAGAAAACGAAGCGCGCATCGCTTGCCGAGAGGCAGCGTTCCGCTGAATCCACGTCGCGGATATAGGGCCACTTTCCCGGTCGTTCCGCACTTGCGTGCACATACAGGCGGTCTTCGGATTGCAGCGAAAGCTGTAGTCGCGCCAAGAAATCGAGATGCGCCGGGGCGATGCGTTTGCGAGTCCACTGGACGGCGAACCGCGCATTCTCAGTCATGTTACTCAGGTTCAACGCTACCGCTTCGTCGTGGTTGCCCATGATGCAAAGCGCGCCGTCAGCCATCAGTTGGGCGGCCTTCTCGATCACATAGATGGGATCAGGACCGTAGCCGACCAGATCGCCGAGCAATACCAATTCGTCTGGACTACCGCGTTCGTGAACAGCTTCCAGGACCGCGTCGAACGCCTCGCGATTGGCATGGATGTCAGACAGGATCGCGATGCGCATTCAACCTTGTCCCAGAGATTGGCAAAACATGGCAAGGCGCGTGACGTGATTGATTTGATATGGCTGCGTCGCGATCATAGGGGACGGCTAATGCAACGTGCCGTCTTTTTGGGGCGGTGCAACAACATGGCTGAGTGACGCAGAGTCTGTTTCAGCGTCTGCGTTCGCGCCTTTGGAAACCAGGCGTATGACAAAGACGAAGTATCCGACCTGCAGAACGACCAAGTCGATAATCGCCCAGCCCAGTGCTGTCCAGACCGAGCCCGTTTCTGCGTAGGTCCAGACCGCGACGATAGTCGAGGTGACAGACATTCCCACCAGGAATTGCGGAAGGTACATTCGCTGCCCACCAGCCGTTCCGATGCTAGAATTCGAAACGACTCCCGATTGCCATCGCCCAAAGCGAAGAAGGACTTAGGCGACCCGCGCGCCTGGGCACTTGATGTAGATCAACAATCCGCACGACTAGGTAGTTTCCCGTAGGGATATAACCGAATTTCGCAACCCCCGGATTCGCGCGATTGCTTTGTCACGGATCAACCGGGAAAACAGCCATGCACGCCTACACGAGTTCCAAAATTTCACTGCCGTCGCTTTCTGTGCAACCAACCCTGCCGAACGCATTCGACCCGGCACCGTTGCAGCCGCTAAGCTTTTTTCCCGCCGGCGCTGAAATCTATGCCCAGGGCGAGAAGGCTGGAGCCTTCTATCAGGTCGAATTCGGTGCCGTGCGCATCTACCGTCTGCTTGCCGACGGTCGCCGGCAGATCAGCGCCTTTCACCTTGCCGGAGAGACATTCGGGCTCGAGGCAGACGCAACGCATCATTTCTTCGCAGAGGCAATCAATGCCACAGCTGTCCGCGTCTTTCGGCTCGCCGCCGGGGCGGACATGTCCCGCCAACTATTGCCCTTGGCGCTGAAGGGTTTGACCCGCGCGCAGGAACATCTGCTGGTTCTCGGCCGCCAGAATGCCATTGAACGCGTCGCCGCCTTCTTGGTCGACATGGCCGAGCGGCAAGGCGGATTGCGGCAGGTCGAGCTGCCGATGTCACGCATGGACATCGGCGACTATCTCGGCCTCACCATCGAGACCGTATCGCGGGTTTTCACCCGGCTGAAGGACAAGGGCGTGATCCGCCTGCTTAACCTGCGCAACATCGAAATCCTCAAGCAGGACGTGTTGCAGACCATGGGCGAATAGGGCTTCGCCTGCGGAAGAGACATCACCACGCCACAACACCGGCTCGGTTTCAAGGACCAGACTACAATGGACAACACACTTATCACCCACACCGGATTTCGCTTCGAAGTGCGTCGCGCGCGCGCTCAGGATGAGCCGACGCTGGCCGAGTTCTTCACCCATGTGACCCCGGACGACCTGCGCTTCCGCTTTCTCGGCGCTGTGAAGAACGTCTCGCACGAACGGCTGGTGGCGATGACACGCTCAGACGACCCCCATATCCATAATTTCCTCGCATTCTCGATCGAGGGGATGCTGATCGCGGTAGCGACGCTGGCAAGCGATCGAGCCGACCGAACCGGCGAGGTTGCGATTTGCATTCGCGCAGATCGCAAGCATCTGGGCGTTGGCTGGGAGCTGCTCGCCTATATCGCCAAATATGCCGAGGAACTCGGCCTCGAGGCCATCGAATCGATCGAGAGCCGTGAAAACCGCGCTGCGATCGAGGTCGAGCGCGATATGGGTTTCACCGTCACGACCGATCCCGACGATGCGACGCTTGTCCTGGTTCGGCGGGAACTGGGGGCGCGATCAGCCGCCTAGCTGCCGCGGTCCGAGCAGCCCGACCAACCGTGCTGCTTGTCACCCTCCCCACAACTTACTTTCGCCGGCGAGCGGCTGGCGTGGCGGGGCGGTTATAAGTGATCTGTCCAAATGCCAATACGGCCGAAAAGAACACAAATGCGAGGACTACACAGGTTATGATTACGGTCGATTCGATAGGCATTGCGAGCTTCTCCATTTACGAGAAAGCTAAGCCGGGTCGAGTTTCGTTGCCTTGATCCAGGTCAACAGGCCGAAGCGCTGGTTTTGTGATTGATTATCGGAGCATTGCTTCGAACTGGCGCCGGCACGCGGGCGTTCATCGGCGGATTGGCCGCCATGATGAAGCGGCCGAAGTGCTAGATCAACCGCATCTGGTTCAGAAGATGAGCATCTCCTTAGCCACCGCGCTTTCTTCATTCGCGGGGATGACAAGGACATCGACCCGCGAATTCGGGGCACTCACCACATCGTCGCCACGCAGATTGTGATCATCATCGACCATGACGCCAAGCCATCCAGCCTCGACACATATCCTCTGCCGAATCTGAGCTGCGTGCTCGCCGATTCCGGCGGTAAACACCAGCGTGTCGAGCCCTCCGAGCGCGGCTACCAGAGAGCCTATTTCGCGCCCGACGCGATAAATGAAGAGGTCAACGGCTTGTGCCGCCGCCGGGTCGTTCGACCCAAGCAGCGTCTGCATATCTCCGGAAACACCGGACACGCCCAGCAGGCCGGAGCTCTCGTAAAGCAGCATAGTGAGTTCTTTAGGCGACAGCTTCTGATTCTGCAGAAGATAGAGAATGACCCCGGGATCGATTGCGCCACAGCGGGTGCTCATAACGAGACCATCGAGTGTCGAAAACCCCATGGTGGTGGCGACACTTGCCCCTGATCTCATTGCGCACAGGCTGGCGCCGCTGCCGAGATGGGCGACGATCGTCCGGCCGCCGGCGCCCACGCCGTATCGGTCTCGCAGCTTCGAAGCGATATGGCTATAGGACAGCCCATGAAACCCGTAGGAAACGATGCCCGCCTCGGTCATCGCGCGCGGCAGCCCGTAGATTTTGGCAAGCTCCGGCCGGGTCGAATGAAACGCCGTGTCGAAGCACCCGATCTGGAGGGCCTGCGGCAAGAGGTCCGTGGCCATCGCGACAATCTCGAGATTGATCCGTTGATGGATAGGCGCCATCGGCTCGAGCAGGCGCAGTGCTTTGAGCGTGCGTTTGTCGAGCCGCGTCGCTTCGGTGAAGTCACGCCCGCCGTGAACGATCCTGTGCCCTACCCTGTCGATGCGACGCAGCAATCCGCTTTCGGCTAGCACGGATGCAACTGCTGCGAACGCCTTGGCGATATCGATCGGTGCGTCGCCGAGGCTTCTGTCGATCCTGGACCTGCCGGCCGGGGCCTCGACTCGCAGCCGCGGTTGATGGCCGAGAGAAGAGACGTTGCCGCGCAGCAGTAGCGGAAGTTCGTCACGCCCTTCGAAGACGGCGAACTTCAGGCTGGAAGAACCACCGTTCAGGACAAGGATCGCATCGGTCATGAAGCCATCCAGTATGTTTCTCGCCCGATGTGCTTGTGGACGGGCATCAGCTCAATCTGGACGCTTCGGCGCCGCATCAGGATCCTGTCCCCACTTCCAGCCAAGGATCTCCGGCATATCCTGACCATGGGCGCGAATATAGGCTCGATGTTCAAGCAGCTTGCTTTCCATCGCCTGCTTCAAGGCGACCCGGACGCTTTTCAGTTGCGGAACCCAGTCAAGGACGCTTTTGATGAGATGGAAGCGGTCAAGGCCGTTCAGAACAGTCATATCGAAAGGTGTCGTCGTCGTCCCTTCCTCGTTGTAGCCGCGCACATGGATATTGTCGTGGTTGGTGCGGCGATAAGTCAGGCGATGAATGGTCCAGGGATAGCCGTGATAGGCAAAGATGACCGGCTTGTCGGTGGTGAACAGCGCATCGAAATCGCGATCCGAAAGACCGTGCGGATGATTTTCCTTTGGCTGAAGAGTCATCAGGTCGACGACATTGACCACCCTGATCCTGAGATCGGGAACCTGTTGCCTCAGGATCTGCACTGCCGCCAGCGTTTCGAGGGTCGGGACGTCGCCAGCGCAAGCCATCACGACGTCGGGCTCAGCCCCATCGTCCGTTGACGCCCAGTCCCAGATGCCGATCCCTGCCCTGCAGTGAACGATTGCCCTGTCCATCGACAGCCACTGCCATGATGGCGGCTTGCCGGCGACGATTATGTTGATGCGGTTCCAGGTCTGCAGCACATGGTCGGTCACGCACAGCAACGTGTTGGCGTCCGGTGGCAGGTAGACCCGCACAATGTCGGCCTTCTTGTTGAGGGCGACGTCGATGAAGCCAGGGTCCTGATGGCTGAAGCCGTTGTGTTCCTGATGCCAGACATGGCTGGACAACAGATAATTCAGCGATGCGATCGGCCGCCGCCACGGGATATCGCGGCAGGCATCCAGCCATTTCGCGTGCTGATTGAACATGGAATCGACGATATGGATAAACGCCTCGTAGCAGGAAAACAGACCATGGCGCCCGGTGAGCAAATAGCCTTCCAGCCAGCCCTGGCAGGTGTGCTCGGAGAGGATTTCGAGAACCCGGCCATCGCGCCCAAGATGAACGTCTTCGGGCAGGATCTTTTCCATCCAGCCACGCTCGGTCACTTCAAACACGTCCTGAAGGCGGTTCGAGGCAGTCTCGTCGGGGCCGACGATGCGAAAGTTCTTCGATGCCTCGTTCAACTGCATGACATCCCGCAGGAAACTGCCCATGACCCGCGTCGACTCCGCCTTTGCGTCGCCGGGGTGCTCGAGCGCAATTGCGTGATCATGCAACCCGGGCAGTTCGAGAGACCTGCGCAGCAAGCCGCCATTGGCATGCGGGTTGGCGCTCATACGTTTCGTCGCCTGGGGTGCCGTAGCGCGGATCGAGGCGACAGGAGCGCCTGCGGCGTCGAACAGCTCCTCGGGCCGGTAGCTTTTCAGCCATTCCTCGAGCAGCTTGAGATGGGCTGGGTTTTCGGCAAGGCCTGATAGGGGAACCTGATGCGAGCGCCAGAAGCCCTCGGTCTTCAGACCGTCGACCTCTTTCGGTCCCGTCCACCCCTTGGGACTCCTCAGCACGATCATCGGCCATTTTGGTCGCGACGCGGCCGCCACAGGTCCGTTGCGTGCGGCATGCTGGATAGAATGGATCCGATCAAACGCATCGTCGAGTACGCCCGCCATCCGCTCATGCATCAGGGCCGGCTCGTCGCCTTCCACGAACAGCGGCTCGTAGCCGTAGCCGGTAAACAGCGCGCGCAATTCGTCTTCGGGAATGCGCGCCAGAATGGTTGGATTGGCGATCTTGTAGCCGTTCAGATGCAGGATCGGCAGCACTACCCCGTCGCGCGCGGGGTTGAGGAATTTGTTGGAATGCCACGCGGCCGCCAGTGGTCCCGTTTCAGCCTCGCCGTCACCGACGACACAGGCGACCACAAGATCCGGATTGTCAAAGGCCGCGCCATAGGCATGCGCAAGCGAATAGCCCAACTCCCCGCCCTCATGGATCGAGCCGGGCACATCCGGTGCTGCATGGCTCGGGATACCGCCGGGAAACGAAAACTGCCGGAACAGCTTGCGCATCCCCTGCTCGTCCATCGCAATGTCGGGATTGAGCTCGCTGTAGGTGCCCTCCAGATAGGTATTGGCCACCATTGCCGGGCCGCCATGGCCGGGACCGCAGACATAGATCACATTTGCGTCCCTGAGCCGGATCGCGCGATTGAGGTGCGCATAGATGAAGCTCAGTCCCGGCGACGTTCCCCAATGGCCAAGCAGGCGCGGCTTGACGTGCTCCAGCCGCAACGGTTCGCGCAGCAGTGGATTGTCGAGCAGGTAGATCTGGCCAATCGTCAAATAGTTGGCGGCGCGCCAATAGGCGTCGATATCGTGCAATTCGCGATCTGACAGCCGGCCACTGGAAGCTGGTATTGTCGTATGCTCGGTCATGTCTGGCTCCCATTGCCCTGTTGGCGCCCGGTCGCAGATTGCGACATGGGCATGTGTTCGTCGATCTGCAGCGAATGGACACCAACGCGCTCGCGCGCCATCGCTTCGCGGTCTCTATGCGTCCGTGTCCTCGAGCGCCCTGCGCATGCGCCTGATCACCGCTGCTCGACTCCGTTCGTCGGCCGCGGCGCTGACCGCCTCGTTTACGTCGAGGAGAAGCTTTGAAAGGTCATTGTGCCAGTCGAGGCGGGCAATCTTTTCCGGCCTCAGACGGCGGGGCTCGTTGACCTCGACCGGCAAACTGCGACCGGGGGTCAATTGGAAAGCATCGTCCAGCCTGGGAATGATGATCTTGTCGTCGGGTATCAGTCCTGCAAGCCTTCCACGCAGACCGCCGAGTCCAGCCTCCTCTCCATGCGTCAGGAACACCTGCTGCCTCACCGGAGTTCGGGCCTTGAGCCAGGCGACCAGTTCGCTGGCGTCGGCGTGGCCGGAATAGAGGTCGAACAGGCTGATACGTGCCTTGACCTCGACTTCCTCGCCCTGGATGCGCACACGCTGCGCGCCGTCGAGCAGGATCCTTCCGAGCGACCCTTGGGCCTGATATCCGGCCATCATCACCGTGGCGTTCCTGCGCCAGAGATTGGCCTTGAGATGATGGCGGATACGCCCCGCATCGCACATGCCGCTGGCGGCGATCACCACGAAGAAGCCGGTTAGGCGGTTGATCGCCTTGCTCTGTTCCACCGTCTCGGTGAAGCGCAGCTCCTTCGAGTTGAGGGCCAGGCGCAGTACGTCACCCTGTTCGATCTCGTTGGCATGGCGCTCGAAAATCGCACTGGCGCGTGTTGCCAGCGGCGAGTCGACGAAGACCGGGGCAGACGGCACCTCCCCCGATTTCATGAGCAAATACAGATCGACCAGTAGTTCTTGCGTCCTCTCGACAGCAAAGGACGGAATGATGAGGGGGCCGCCCGCCTCGGCGGCGTCACGCACGATGTCGCCGAGTTGGGATCGCCGCTGTTCGGGCGAAATGTCCGGCCGGTCGCGGTCGCCATAGGTCGATTCGCAGATCAGATAGTCAACACCAGCGGGTCCCTCGGGATCGGTTTGAAGAAGCTTGTGGCCTGGGCCGATGTCGCCCGAGAATATGATGCGCAGCGGCGCATCGTGTCGGTCGATCTCGAGCTCCACCGACGCCGAACCAAGCAGGTGGCCAGCGTTCCAGAAGCGAGCGCGAAGGCCTTCGGCGACCGTGGTCCATTCGCCATATTCAAGGGCGCGGAACAAGGTCATGCACGCGGCCGCATCCTGCTGACTGTAGATCGGCTCGACGGGCGGGCGCCCGCGCTGCGCGTTACGACGGTTCAGTTGCTCGACCTCCATTTCCTGGATATGCGCCGCGTCGGGCAGCATGACCGAGCAGAGATCGATGGTCGCGCGGGTCGTATGGATGGGACCAGAAAAGCCGTGTTTGACCAGTTTCGGCAAAAGGCCGCTGTGATCGATATGCGCGTGCGTCAGGATGACAGCGTCAATCGCGTCCGGGGGAAACGGGAACGCACCGTAGTTCAATTCCCGTTCCGACTTCGACCCCTGGAACAGGCCGCAGTCGATGAGGATGCGCGAATGCGGCGTCTCGATCTCATAACATGAGCCGGTGACGCCATGGGCTGCGCCGTGAAAACGCACGATAGGATCCGTATCGCCTCTCATCTCGGGCCGACCTAATGCGACAAGAGAACAGGCAGGCGCAGATCCGCGAGAATGCCTTCGGTGGCACCGCCAAGCACGAAGTCCCTGACGCGGGAGTGACCGTATCCGCCCATGACAAGCAGGTCGCCGCCGATCTTGAGAGCATGCTCCTGAAGAGCTGTTCCGATCGAACTGTCCCCTGCCCGGATAGAGGCAGCCTTGGCCACCAGCCCACGCGTCCTCAAGCCCAGCGCAAGGCGTTCGCCGATGCCCTGTCCCGGAAGCGGCTTTTCGTCGGTGACGGTCACAACGGTGACCATGGACGCACGGTCAAGAAAGGCCCGCGCGTCGGCAACGGCCCGTGCGGCCACTCGGCTGCCGTTCCAGGCGATGACGACATGTCCAAGCACCCCAACGTCCGTGGAGTCGGGAAGAAGCAAGGTCGGTCGACCCGAGCCGAACAGTATCGCCTCGGCTAGCATCCGCGCCGTCTGGTTGGTTGGCGCCCAGCCGACCAGACAGAGATCGAAATAGCGGGAATGCTTCGCGGCGACATCGCCCATCAAGGCTGGTGGTGCGGTCAACTCCTGCGTGGTGATGGTCACACCCTCGTGCGCGGCCTCTTGGGTAATTGTCCCGAGCAGTTCTTTGCCATGCTTACGACTGGTCGCCTCGACCTCTTGTATCTTGTAGGGAAGGTCCAGCAAGTAATTTGAGAGCGCGTTCGAAACGTCGGGAATGTCGACATTGATGGCAACGGCATGCAGCGTCGCGTCGATATTCCTGGCGAGTGCGACTGCATTCGATGCGATCTTTGCTGTGTTCGCATCCGGGTATGTGGCCATGCAGAGCGATGCCATGAGCTTCATCAGATTCCGCCTCCGTTGCGACAAGGTCGCGCCACCGTCATGCCAGCGCTTCGACACTTTGGAGGCAATCGACGGCGCGAGCATTGATCCACCGCAAATGCTGCGATCGGTGGGGCGGCATAAGGTTTGCGCAGGTACGCTCGCCAAAACCGATTGGCGCCGCCAAATGCGGACTTTCAGCACTACCGGCGACGAGCGCACTTGGCGTGATCGTGATACCGCCTGCCTAGTCAAAGGCCGAAGTCGAGCAATGTCGGCTACTGATCCCTTGGCCGTGTTTCAATCGATCCATGTCGCTGTCCGTTTGCTGACGTTCGTGACAACCGATGGCCCCATCGCGCGAACATAGCAGCAACCAGCCGTTGCGGCCGAGAAGCGTTTGCGAGCCATCTTCGTTGATGTGCGTCAATGTCAGGAGATCGACAGTCTCCTACTATCGCGTCACGGTCGGCATCGACTTTGGAGACAACCGATGAACGAAGAGGTCAGAAACAAGATCCTGACGCTGCTGGATCAACACCGCATCATGACAATTGCAACGCTGAGGCCGGACGGCTGGCCGCAGGCGACGACCGTCGGCTATGTGAACGAAGGCCTTACCCTTTACTTCCTTTGCGGTCTGGAAAGTCAGAAGGCCGCGAATTTGGCCCGAGACGATCGCGTGTCCTTGACCATCGATCACGACACGCCACAGGTTATGGAAATCACCGGGCTTTCCATGGCGGCGCGCGCGCAGGCGGTGGCAGACCGGGCCGAAGCGGGAAAGGTCCTGCGGATGCTGCCGTTGAAGTATCCGGAGCAAGTCGCGCTGCCAGGTCCGATGCCGACTCCGGAGCAGGTGCGCATATTTCGCGTTATGCCTACTGTCATCTCCGTGCTCGACTACTCCAAGGGTTTTGGCCACACCGATCTCGTCACCTGCTGAGTGCGCTTCACCCCAGACAGCTTTGGGTTATGCGGCCGCCAACTCAACGAAAGCCGGCGGTGCCTTTAGCTGGCGACCAGCGGGACGGTGACGGTTGTTGAGTAATTAATGGGGTATTGATCGAAATACGGGAACGCGATCACATAGGCGTAGTCGGCGGTAAGATGAGCCATGCGGAAACCTCCGCTGGCGGGATCAATTGCGACTGTGACCACGACATCCTTCAATCCTAACGTCAGCAGTTTTTGCGTGGCGATAGCTTGAATTTGGCTCTGTGTAAGCGAATTCTTCATCTGCAGCGCACGTGCGGACGTCTCCAGCGTGTAGCGAACGCTGGACTCCGCATTCAAGGACCACCCAAAAGCAAAAATCCCGAACAAAAGCATCACCAGAATGGGTGCGATCAGCGCAAACTCCAGCGCCGCTCCGCCGGATCGGTCTCGACGCAATCCACGTGCGGTCTGTCTAGCGGACACGGATCACCTCTTGATGGCTGATCGTGCGGGGATCCATGAAACCGCCAAAGGCGAAAGGTGGTGCCCAGGTGGCTGTCGCTTCTATCTGGACGAGGATCATCGGCACTTTCGGCCCGGCGCAGAGGCTTGACGCATCCACCACCGTACTGCCGCACATATATTGCCGCGCCATCGTGACTTGTGCGTCTTCGGGATGTCTTTCCCAGCTCGAAAGGGCAATCGCTTGTGTAGCCGGATCGTTGGCCGCACCGGCCATCAGGAGATTTGCCGCCGTCTTGACGCCGGCGCGCATCGACAATGAACTCGTGACGAAAGACCACCCGTCGATGATACCGAGCAGAACCACACACAGGATGGGCAGCACCATCGCCAATTCCACGGCGGCAACACCGGACTTGTTCCGCAAAATCTGGGCGGCAAGACGGCCCATCATGCTACTCGACAAGCCGCACGGACTGCGTCGCCGGAATGTCCTTCATTCCGAGGCCGGTGCAGTTCTGATTGATGGTGCTGCTGCCGGACCACTGTATCGTGTCGGCGACGACCTGCGTGCAACCACCCGTGCCTGAAAAATTGCCGAGATAATTGACCTGCTGCGTTGGAAAATAGAGAGCGCCGGTCAGCAAGGAATCTGCGGTTCCATTCATCGTGTTCTGCCCGCCGAGGTTGGTCCTGTCTCCATAAAGCAGCACTCCGGAATAGGTGCCGGAGGTCGGTGCGCTGAGTTTGATTGAAGCGTTGCCGTTCATGCTGACACGCGAGCTTCCCGAGAGATAGATGGTGACGCCGCTGCCGGTAATATGGGCATTCGCGTTCACTTTGAAATCGCCGGCTTGAATGACGTAAACACCGGGTTTGAGTGTCACATTGCCGCTCAAGCTCAGTCCGGCGCAGTAGGTTCCGGGCTGCAGGGTCGTCGGCTTGGTGTTCTGACAGGGGTTCGAGGCTGCTGGCGTCGGCAAATTGACGAAAGGATCGGCGGCGGGCAACGCCTGGGTCATCGGCGCGGCGCAGACGGTCGTTACGGGGTTGCTCAGAGAGACGCCGCCTGCCGATATCAGGCAATCCGCCTGCAGAGCTGCCGATCCTTGCAGCTTGATGGCGTCCGCGGCTATCGAATCCGACATGACGGAACAGCCTGTCAGTTTGACATTTGTGCTGCCGGAAAAGAGCGCCGCCTTCGACGCGGAGGGATTGAGCGCCAGTACGCAGGCTTTTGAAGCATCCGTAATGAGAGCCACCGCTCTGGCCTGTTCGGGAACAGGCCCCTGGTTGAATATCGCGGTGAAATATCGATCCAGGTTCTGGTGAACGATGACCTCAACCGCCTTGTTTGCAACGTTTGGGCCGGATGACGGCGGTGTGAAAACGCTGATTGTCCCTGGTGGCGTTGCAAAACCGTTGGACGTTGCCGAAAGCGTCGCGGCGGAGACGATCGTGGGCTTATTGGAGCCGGAAATCTTTTCCAGGGCGCCAGCATAAGCTGCGGCATCTGCGACTGCCTGCAGTTTGAGGCTGCTGTAATACCAATAGGAGGTCTCGACCCCAAAGCCCGCGGCGCCGACCACAACCGGCAAGGTGAACGCAAAGATGATGGCAACATTCGCGTTCGTGGCCCGTGTTAGGCGGCCCAGGCCAAACCGGATCCGGGTGAAGGCGCTGAATGACATAGCTTATTAGAGAGCATGCATACGTGAATGAATGGCTAAAAATTCCATTTCGATTCTTTGCAATGACGGAAGTAACCGGCAATTTCCTCTTTTGCGCCGATACAACAGCAAGATCCCTGTGCCGATCGCCTGGTGCGAGCTGAAATCAAGGAACTATGGAGGAAGGCCCGCCCGGAGATTCGCGGCTGGCCTACCTCAATCGCAGGTGCCGGTTGCCCCAATCTCTAGATTGATCAAGCGGTTTTGCTCCAGAGCGCAATGCGCCCTCCAGCGCCTTCTGGATCATCATTCGCACGAGGATCGCGTGTCCACGCCGCCGCGGCAAACAGTCTGCAAAGACTTGGGCTATCTGGCCGATCTGTTCAGCATGAACACAAAAGCCGCGGCGGTGATGTAGGCAATCAGGGCGTAGATGGCCGGCGGCACGCCCATCTCGGCATTGTTGAGCAGGAATTCGCTGAGGGCGAGCGTGATGACGAAGGCGGCGTTGTGTATGCCGGTCGCCATGGCAACGGCGACCGCCTGCCGTCTTTCGAGGCGAAGCTGAAGCGGTATGAGGTAGCCGATCGCCATGCTCGCCAGATTGAAGGCGAGCGCGGCGAGGCCGACCACCGGACCCCAGGTGACGATCACGTCCCACTGGCTGACGGCCGCAAAAATGACGACTGCCGCCAGGAAAAGCGTCGCCAAAAGCTTGACCGGGCGCTCCAGGCGGTCCGCCAGGGTTGGATAGCGGTGCTGAACCGCGATTCCGATCGCAGCGGGAACCAAGACAATGGCAAAGAACTGCAGGAACTTGTCGATCGGCAACGGCAGGATCTGTCCGGCGCCATAAAAATGCTGCAGCGAAAAATTGGTGATCAGCGGCACCGAAACCAGCGCCACCAGCGAGGTGATCGCGGTCAGCGTCAGGCTGAGCGCCGTGTCGCCCTTGGCAAGATGGGTATAGAGGACGGCCGTCGGCCCGCCAGGGCTGGCCGCGAGCAGCATCATGCCGACCGAGATGGCCGGTGGCAGCGCTGAAACCGAGACGATGCCAAAGCAGACGACCGGCAGCACCAGGATCTGCACGACAAGGGCGACTAGCAAGGTTTTCGGCCGTAAAAGGACTTGCGAAAAATCCTGGAGTTTTAGCGACAGGCCAAGTCCGAGCATGATGATGACGAGCGCCACCGGCAGAAAGATGTTGAAGGTGGCGCTGTGCTGCATGCTGATGTTCCCCTGCTGACCAGCCAAGGTCCGCGAACGCATCTATTAGCGCAAAACTATGAATACGGAATTATTCGACATTCCGGCCCGCCGCACCGGCACCCGTCCTCGGGCAATCCGGCGCGGTTCTGCTGATGCCTAATTGAGAAACAACTCACAGACGCGTGATCGCCTGGATGTCACAGATGAAGGCCGAGGCTGATCGGACTTCAGCGGTTGGCCTGGCCAAGGAGGACAGCGTCATGGCCTGCCGTGAAGTGTCGACATGGATCACCGAGAATGTGCTCACGCCCGTGGAGCGGTTCATCACCCAGGCGCGCGAAGCCTGCGAGAATGTGACCACCTGGGTCGAGGAGCAGGTGCAGCAGCCGATTGAGAATTGGGTCAGCAAGCAGGAGAAGCGCTGCCGCGAGCAGGACTGCAACTGGTGGTGCGCCTGCTGCAACAAGTGGTTCTGCTGGCTGGTCACCGTCGTGGTCCGCGTCGTCACCTGGGTCGTCGTCACCATCGGCAAATGGGTCACGCACCTGGTCTGCAAGATCGTCACCACGGTTGTCGGCATCGTCGTCGAACTGGTGCTGAAGGTGATCACCCGGCTCGTCACCTTCTTCGTCTGCCTGTTCGAGGATCCGGTGAAGGCGTTCTCGGCCCTTTGGGACCTGGTCAACGACGTCGTCGACGCGGTCGACGATGTGTTCGAGCTGGTCGTGTCGCTGCTCGACGACGTGGCCGAAATCCTGCACGAGGTCGGCGACCTCCTGGGCTCGCTGGGCCGCACCTTCTGCATCTTCGGCGACGGCGCCTGCGCCTTTTTCGGGGCGATCTTCGGTGCCCTCGAAGGCCTGCTGGACTGGGCGGCCGATGTGGTCGACTGGGTGCGCGATACCGTCGAAGGCATCCGCGATCTGGCTATCGGCATCCTCAGCCTGGACTGGTGCCGCATCCAGAAAGGGCTCGGCATCTTCAATGTGCTGCGGGTGATCACCAGCGTCACGCGCCTGCTCGGCATGGTGTTTTATGTTTGCCCGCGCGAGTTGATCGACAAACGCGGCCTCGAGACCATCATCGACGACGCCTTGTCGGCGGCACTTGCCAAGGATCCGGACCGGCTGGCGCGCTCGAAGGAAAGAGCACGCCTGGGCGGCGCGCCCATCGGCGTGCCCATGGAATTGGCCCCTCGCCGTATGGCGATCCACTCCAGCGAGTTCCTGCGCGAATTGCACCGTTCCGGCGCGCTCAATCTTTACGCCGTCGCCGGACGCTTCACCGACTGCCAGGGCAAGGCGGCCTGGGAACAATTCGAGGGCGAAGTCGTCTACACCGGCACCCGGACGACGGTGACGAAGACCGACCTCGACGATTTCATCGAACTCGGCGCCGGCGCCGTGCCCTCCTTCACCGCGTATCCGATCAAGCGCGACGCATTCCGCAACCGGCTGGAGCTTGCCCAGCGCAAGGGTTTTCAGGTCGGCATCAACTTCACCTGGCCGTCGATCGGCGAGGTCGCGGTGACCGAGTCCCGCTTCGTCCCGCTCGCCAGTGACGAAAACGACGATGCCGTGCAGCAGGACCTGTTGCGGCTGATGGGCCGCCCCGACCGTGACGAGGACCTGCGCGTGGTGCCGGTGATTGCCCATTTCGGTTACGTCAGCACTAGTCTGCACGGCCTGACTTCATGGTTCCGACCGGCCCTGGGCGACGGCAGCCCGACCGGCACCACCTTCCGCGACCGCTTCCCGGAAGTCGTCTTTCAGTATGTCGCGATCCACGAGATCGGGCACTATGTCGGACTGAACCATGACGGGCACACCAGCCCGGCCGAGATCATGTGGAAGCCGGCGCTGGGCACCAACTGGGGTGAGACGATCGGCAATTACGGTTTTGGCAGCGGCGAGGCCAACTTCACCCGTGCCGACGCCGAGGCGGTGTGGCAGTGGATCACCACCACGCCCGAAGCGCTCGACAAGATCTTTCCCTGATGTGGGTCGCGCTTTGGAGAGAAGACCACCATGGAGTTCACCGTAGACAGCCTCGCCAGCCTGGAGCAGCTGCGCAGCGGCAAGCCGGCAATCCGGCGCATCCGGCTGGCTGGGCCACTCGCCGATGAAGGCACAGAGCGCGCGTTGAACCGCGCATACTTCGCCTGCGGATGCGAACAGGGCTCGGTCACCGTCATGGCCGTCCTGGTCGCATCCGTATTGCTCGGGCTGCTCAGGGGCTTCGACGGCGCCCTCGCCTGGTGGTGCATCCTGCTCTACCTCGCCGCCGCCGCGCTCATCGGCAAAGCGGCCGGGTTGACCGTTGCCCGCCTGCGGCTTGCCCGGCTCTACAGCCGGTTGAAGTCGCGTGCTGGTGTGCCCGTTTCTTGATCTGATCGAGAGCTTGGTCCCTGCCCGCCTCGATGACTTAGGGAACACGATGGTTTGACCGGATCGGACGTGTCGAGGGGCGGCAATAGTTGATTTCTCCGACAAAATATGCTGCTTCTCGCGCCCATGAAAAAGCTCTGCCTTATGTCTTTGGCGTCGCTGACGCTGGCTTGGCCAGCCAACGCGATGGACGCCGCGCTCCGCGCCGGCCTGCTGAAACTCGATCCGCAAACCCGGCTCGAACAGCGATGTGACGCCGAAGTGCTGGATCGGATCACGCATGACGACAGCAAATTCAAAGCCGATCGCGTCGTCGCCTACGCCTTTTCGACGCCTGAAATGGGCGCCGACGCAATCAAGAGCCCAGGCGCTGCCTTTCGCAGCAAGGGGCAGTGGTACCGGCTGAAATTCAAATGCGAGACGGCGCCGGACCATATGGAAGTGCTGCAGCTCCGTTACCGGATCGGCGACGAGATTCCGGAAACCGACTGGGCGAAATATAACCTCTACGACTAGAATTCATCCCTGCGACTGGATTTACCGGGATGGTGCGGTATTTCACCCGCTGTCGCCGACCGTCGTAAACCCTATGCTTTCCCGCCGCAAAAGTCCGATGCGCTGATGTTGTTCCCGGCGGTGTCTTGACGCGCGGGAAGCATCCACGTTAGGGCGTCGGGATATCCGACGACGCACACTCGGCCAACGAGCAAGGGACTTCCAGTCGATGGACATTTTCAGCGCTGCCAGCCTGACCGCCCTGCTCCAGGTCATTGCCATCGACCTTGTGCTCGCTGGCGACAATGCCATCGTCATCGGCCTGGCAGCGGCCGGCCTGCCGGCCGAACAGCGCAAGAAGGCGATTCTCGTCGGCGTGCTGGCGGCAACGGTGCTGCGCATCGGCTTTGCCGCAATCACCGTCAAGCTGCTGGCGGTCGTCGGCCTGCTGCTGGCCGGCGGCATCCTGCTTTTGTGGGTGTGCTGGAAGATGTATCGCGAGCTGCGCACGTCTCATGCCGATGAGCTGGAGGCGACCGAGGCGCTGTCCGATTCCGACCTCAACAACGACAGAACGGTGGCCGGCAAAGCGCCGCGCAAGACGCTTGGCCAGGCGGCGCTACAGATCGTCGTCGCCGATGTGTCGATGTCGCTCGACAATGTGCTGGCGGTCGCGGGCGCGGCGCGCGATCATTTTCCGGTGCTGGTCATCGGCCTGGTGCTGTCGATTGCCTTGATGGGCCTGGCCGCCAGCTTCATCGCCAAGCTGCTGCATCGCCACCGCTGGATCGCCTATATCGGCCTGGCGATCATCCTCTATGTCGCGGTCGACATGGTCTATCGCGGCGTGGTGGAAGTGTTGCCGCATGTGAACGCCGCGGTGGGCTGACACCGGCTCTCTCTGCAATTTCGGCGATTGGCGCAGATTTGCCTTTGCCCGCAGCTGCCGTGCGTTTCGCCGCAGCCGCTGCCCTGCCCATACCAATGCCACAATAAGTGTGGTACTGCGCCGCCAATCCTGAAAATCCGGAAAACCCTTATGTCTGCCCCTCGCGTCAGTTTCGTCAGCCTTGGATGCCCGAAGGCCCTCGTGGATTCGGAGCGCATCATCACGCGCCTGCGCGCCGAAGGTTACGAGATCGCGCGCAAGCATGACGGCGCCGACCTGGTCGTCGTCAACACTTGCGGCTTCCTCGATTCGGCTCGTGACGAGTCGCTCAACGCCATCGGTTCTGCACTTTCGGAAAACGGCAGGGTCATTGTCACCGGTTGTCTCGGCGCCGAACCCGACGTGATCCGCGAACGGCATCCCAACGTTCTCGCCATCACCGGCCCGCAAGCCTATGAGAGCGTGATGGCGGCTGTGCATGAGGCGGCGCCGCCGAGCCACGATCCCTATATCGACCTGTTGCCGCCGCAAGGCGTCAAGCTGACGCCGCGCCACTACGCCTATCTGAAGATTTCGGAAGGCTGCAACAACCGCTGCACCTTCTGCATCATCCCGGCGCTGCGCGGCGATCTCGTCTCGCGGCCGGCGGCGGACGTGTTGCGCGAAGCGGAAAAACTGGCCAAGGCCGGCGTCAAGGAGATCCTGGTCATCTCGCAGGACACCAGCGCCTACGGCATCGACATCAAGTACCAGACCTCGATGTTCGGCGACCGCGAAGTGCGGGCAAAATTCCTAGATCTGTCGGAGGAACTGGGCAAGCTCGGCATCTGGGTGCGCATGCACTATGTCTACCCCTACCCGCATGTCGCCGATGTCATCCCGCTGATGGCCGAGGGCAAAATCCTTCCCTATCTCGACATCCCGTTCCAGCACGCCTCGCCGCAAGTGCTGAAGAACATGCGCCGTCCCGCGCACGGCGAAAAGACGCTGGAGCGCATTCGCGGCTGGCGCGAAATCTGCCCTGATCTGGCGATACGCTCGACCTTCATCGTCGGTTTCCCCGGCGAGACGGACCAGGATTTCGAAATGCTGCTCGACTGGCTGGACGAAGCAAAAATCGACCGCGCCGGCTGTTTCAAATATGAGCCAGTCCGGGGCGCCCGCTCCAACGATCTCGGCCTCGAACAGGTGCCGCAGGAAATCAAGGAAGCGCGCTGGCACCGCTTCATGCAGCGCCAGCAGAAGATTTCGGCGACGCAGCTGGCCAAGAAGGTCGGCAAGCGCCTGCCGGTGCTGATCGACGAGGCGCATGGCACGTCGGCCAAAGGCCGCACCAAATACGATGCGCCCGAAATCGACGGTTCGGTGCATATCCAGTCGCGCCGTCCGCTGCGCCAGGGCGACATCGTCACTGTCAAGATCGACCGTGCCGACGCCTACGATCTCTACGGTTCAGCAGTCTAGGTACATCGGTCTCGACGTCCCGGCGGGACCGCCAGTTGCCAAAAAGGGCGCCTCTATGGCGCCCTTATTTCTGGCAGCGTTTCGTCAGAGCTTCACTTGCTCGATAGCAGACAGGGACCGATCGATGACCTGATTGAGGGTCTTGTCCAATCGTGTGCCTGCTGAGCCAGCCGCGACCACCGACAGCCGTGCCGCAAATCCCAGATGATAATCCACGAACCATTCGGGATGCGGCTCGGGCTCCGGAATGGGCGGCCACCACGGGGGGAGCTTCGGCAGCTTCGGTCGCGTCGGGCACCAATCGTCGAGCTCGCTCAACACCCCTTTCATGTCGTGGCCGCCGCGCTCGGCGACCCATGCGTAGCGCACGAATTCGTCGGCGATCGCGGCGCCAAGTTCGTGAGGCGGGAGCGGCTGAGGATTGAGTGCGATTTGCGCAAGTCGCCACTGGGGTCCGTGCGGGATAACGTCGTAAATGGCTGGAATACGTTTACCGATGATGGCCAAAAGTTTTTTGTTCAATTGCATAAGACTTCTCCTGCTGACGCTTGTCACGCCGGCCGATTTCGTCCGGTCCGCAAGATGAACATGGAAGTAGAACCCATTGGCGTCTGTGAAGGGTGTCACGGAGCCGTGTCACAGACATTGTGCCCCGTGCGCAATGTTCCGGCCGCTATTTACCAAATTTCGCGATAGTTGCGTCCGTTTACCCTGTTTGGCCGCGGCCTGCTTTATGGTTTCCGTATCGTAAACGCAGAGAATTTGGATGGACCCCAGACCTGCCCGCCAGGATTACATCGCGACGCTGGACCTGCTGAGGCTGGGGGCGGCACTGGCTGTGGTGGCGTTCCACTATTTCTTTCGCGGTGCGGCCGCCGGTGGCGTTCTCGCCGAGGGCTATCCGAGCGCGGCGCCGGTCGCCATCTACGGCTATCTCGGCGTCAATCTGTTCTTTCTGATCAGCGGCTTCGTCATTGCCTGGTCGGCGGAAGCGCGCGGCTGGCAACAGTTTGCAATCGCGCGTTTCGCCCGCCTCTATCCCGGCTACCTGCTGTGCATGACCATCACCTTTGTGATTGTCGTCACGGTCGGCGCGCCGCTGTTTTCAGCCTCCTTGCGCCAGTATGGCGCCAATCTGTCGATGTTTGCGCCGGCGCTTGGCCAACCCTTCATGGACGGCGTCTACTGGTCGATCCTGCTTGAGCTGGTGTTCTACGGCTGGGTGACGCTCGCTTTGTTGTCAGGGGTCTTCCAGAAATGGAAGCTGGAGTTGGTCCTCATCTGGCTGGCGATCGCGGCGCTGAACGAGTTCTTCGTCGACGGTCGCGCCATCCGGCTGCGGTTCATCACCGAGTTCGGCCCGTTCTTCGCGGCAGGCCTGCTGGTCCACCATATCCATGCCCATGGCCGCTCGGCCAACGCCTTGCTGCTGCTGGCGGCCGCCTTCCTGCTGTCCTGCTGCACGCTCTCGGTGACGCAGCACTGGATGCTCAATGAATATGGCATTGCCGTTTCGCAGACCCATCTCGTGGCCGCCAATATCGTCATGCATGCGGCGTTGATCGGCGGCGTTCTGTTGCGCAACCGTGTCAGGCCGTCCGCAGTGACGCTGGCGCTGGGCGGCTTGACCTACCCGCTCTACCTCCTGCACCAGAATATCGGCTATCTCGCGATCAATGCTGCGGCACCTGTGGTCGGTAAATGGGCTGCCGCCTTGGGCTGCGTTGCTCTCATGCTCCTGGTTTCGTGGGCGATCTGGCACTATTTCGAACGAGCGGCCCAACGCATGGTCAAGATCTGGCTCGGCCGCGTGGTCGATACCGCGCTGGTGCGATTTCGTCCGGCCTCTATCGGCGCGCAACCCGCCGAATGAAAAAGGGCGCCTCGCGGCGCCCTTCCCCCGTTCGATGTGTTGCCGGCTTACTGCGGCAGCTTGTCGTCGACACCCTTCACATAGAAGTTCATGCCGAGCAGCGTGCCGTCGTCGGCGACTTCGCCGTCCTTGAGCCACGGCGTGCCGTCCTGCTTGGCGACCGGCCCGGTGAAGGGGTTCCAGCCGTCGGCGATCTTCTTCGAAGTTGCCTCGGCCATCGCCTTCACGTCGTCGGGCATGTTGGTGAACGGAGCGAGCTTGACCGCGCCGTCCTTGATGCCGAGCCAGACATTGTCGGGCTTCCAGGTGCCGTCGAGCGCGGCCTGGACACGGCTGACATAGTACGGGCCCCATTCGTCGGTGAGCGAGGTCAATGCGGCGTTCGGCGCGAACTTGATCATGTCGGAGGACTGGCCGAAGCCGTGCAGCTTGCGCTCTTCCGCCACCTGAAGGGCAGCGGTCGAATCGGTGTGCTGAACGATGACGTCGGCACCCTGGTCAAACAGCGCCTTGGCGGCGTCGGCTTCCTTGCCCGGATCGAACCAGGAATTCACCCAGACGATCTTGGCCTTGAAGTTCGGGTTGATCGACTGCGCGCCGAGCATGAAGGAATTGATGCCCATCACCACTTCGGGGATCGGGAAGGAAACGATGTAGCCGGCAACGCCAGCCTTCGATTCCTTGGCGGCGATCTGGCCAAGCACATAGCGGCCTTCATAGAAACGCGCATTGTAGATGCCGAGATTGTCGCCGGTCTTGTAGCCGGTTGCATGCTCGAACATCACCTTGGGAAACTTCTTGGCGGCCTTCACTTCCGGATCCATGAAGCCGAAGGACGTGCCGAAGATGATCTTGCAGCCTTCGCGCGCCAGGCGCTCGAACGCACGGTCGGCATCGGGGCCTTCGGAGACGTTCTCGAGATAGGCGGTCTCGACCTTGTCGCCGAGCGCCTTCTCCACTGCGAGACGGCCCTGGTCGTGCTGGTAGGAATAGCCGAAATCGCCGATCGGGCCGGTGTAGACCCAGCAGGCCTTGAGCTTGTCGGCGGCTTGCGCCGACGCCGCCAGCGAGACGGCGGCCGTCGTGGTCATCAGGGCAATAAGCAGTTTTTTCATTGTGTTACCTCTCTGTGTTAGCCTTGGAGCTTCCCGTTTGTTTTTATTGTCAACGATCCGGAACGAATGGCTGCCCCAAGGAAGCCGGCGTGTTCATCATCGTCAGACGCTTGTTGCGCGAGATTAGAACGAGAACCACGATGGTTGCCAGATAGGGCAGCGAAGAAAGCAGCTGCGAAGGGACCGGAATGCCAAATGCCTGTGCATGAAGCTGGCCGATCCAGACCGCGCCGAAGATATAGGCGCCGGCCAGCACGCGCCATGGGCGCCACGAGGCGAACACGACCAGGGCCAGCGCGATCCAGCCGCGGCCGGCGCTCATGTTTTCAACCCACTGCGGCGTGTAGACCAGCGACAGGTGGCCGCCGGCGAGGCCGGCACAGGCGCCGCCGAAGATCACCGCGAGATAGCGATAGCGGATGACCTTGATGCCAAGCGCGTGCGCCGAGGTGTGGCTGTCGCCGATCGAGCGCAGCGTCAACCCGGTGCGGGTCTTGAACAGGAACCACATGACAGCCGCGGTCAGCGCGATCGAGATGTAGAAGATCGGGTCCTGGCCGAACAAAAGCCTGCCGACGACAGGGATCGAGGTCAGGCCGGGAATGTCGAGGTTGGGCAGCCTGACGCCGGGCTGGCCGACGAAACTGGTTCCCATCATGCCGGACAGGCCGAGACCGAGCAGCGTCAGCGACAGACCGGTCGCCACCTGGTTGGTGGCCAGCGACAATGTCATGACGGCAAACAGCAACGAGAATGCCGCCCCCATGGCGATCGCCGCCAAAAGGCCGATCCAGGGCGAGCCGGTGAGATAGCCGGCGCCGAAGCCGCCGACCGCACCCATGATCATCATGCCTTCGACGCCGAGATTGAGCACGCCAGAGCGTTCGACCACCAGTTCGCCGATCGCCGCGATGAGCAGCGGCGTCGCCGCCGTGGCGACGGTCAAAAGGATGTTGACGACGATGTCCATCAGCGGGCCTCCTCCAGCTTGGGTGCGGCTTCAAGTTTGGGCGCGGTAAGTCCGATCAGGCGAATGCGGTAGTGAATGAACGTGTCGCAGCCGAGCACGAAGAACAAAAGCATGCCCTGGAACACCCGCGCCACCTTGTCGGAGATGCCGAGCGCGCTTTGCACCGCCTCGCCGCCGAGATAGGTCAGCGCCAGCACAAGGCCAGCGGCGACGATGCCCAGCGGATTGAGCCGGCCAAGGAACGCCACGATGATGGCGGTGAAGCCGTAGCCGGGTGAGATCACCGGCTGCAATTGACCGATGGCGCCGGAGACTTCCGAGATGCCGGCAAGACCGGCCAGCGCGCCAGACAGCAGGAAGGCGAAGAACACCATGCGGTTGAGGCCGAAGCCGGCAAAACGCCCTGCCCGCGGGCTCGAACCCAGCACGCGGACCTCGAAGCCTTTCAGCAGGCGGCTCATCAGGATCCAGATCAGCAGCGCCGCAACCAGCGCAAAGACGAAGCCCCAGTTTGCCCGGCCGGCATCCGGCATCAATTCCGGCAACACGGCGGAGTCGTTGAACTGGATGGTTTGCGGAAAGCCATGGCCCTGCGGATCGCGCCACGGACCGCGCACCAGCCAGTCGAGGAACAGCTGGGCGACATAGACCAGCATCAGGCTGGTCAGGATCTCGTTGGTGCCGAAGCGTGTTTTGAGCAAGGCCGGGATAGCCGCATAGGCGGCGCCGCCGACCATGCCGAACAAAAGCATCATCGGCAGCACCAGGGGGCCTTCAAACTGCGGAAACAGCACCGGAATGATCGAGCCGAAAATACCGCCGAGGATGAACTGGCCTTCGGCGCCGATGTTCCAGATGTTGGCCTTGTAGCAGACCGACAGGCCGACCGCGATCAGGATCAGCGGTGCTGCCTTGATCGCCAGCTCATGCAGCTGCCAGACCTGGCTGATCGGCTCGATGAAGTAAATCTTAAACGCAGTCAACGGGTTGACGCCAAGCAGCGCGAATAGAACCGCGCCGGCGATCATCGTCAACACGAAGGCAATGAAGGGCGACAGCGCCGAAAACAGCATCGAGCGTTGCGGGCGTTTGACGAGTTCGAGGCGCATCATGCGATCTCCAGAACATGTTCGGCGTGGCCGGGCTCGGCGCCGCCCATCAGCAGTCCGATCTTTTCGAAAGTGGCCTCGGCGATCGGCAAGGGCTTGGACAATTCGCCATTGTGCATGACCGCGATGGCATCCGAGATCTCGAACAGCTCGTCGAGGTCCTGGCTGATGACCAGAACCGCCGAGCCGCTGCGCGCCAGTTCGATCAATGCCTGGCGGATGTGGGCGGCAGCACCGGCGTCCACACCCCATGTCGGCTGGTTGACGACCATGACGCTCGGCTTGCGGTCGAGCTCACGGCCGACGATGAACTTCTGCAGATTGCCGCCCGAAAGAGCCGCTGCTTCGGGGTCCGGCGCGCTCTTGCGCACGTCCATGGCCTCGATGATGCGCTGGGCGGCGCTGTAGATCGCAGCGCTTTTGACCACGCCGCCGGCGCCGACGAAAACCTTGCCGTCGGTGGCGTGGCGCGACAGAAGCAGGTTTTCCGAAAGCTTCATGCGCGGCGCGGCACCGTGGCCCAGCCGCTCTTCCGGGACGAAGGCAGCACCAATCAGCCGACGGCCGGTGATGGAGAGGCCACCGGCGTCCTTGCCGCGGATGCGCACGGAGGCGGTGTCCTGCTGCAGCACTTCGCCGGAGACGGATTCGAAGAACTCGCCCTGGCCGTTGCCGGCCACACCGGCAATGCCGATCACCTCGCCGGCACGCACGTTGAGATTGATGTTTTTCAGTGGGATCGAGAACGGCGTCGCCGGCTTGCGGCTCAGCGCCCGGATCTCAAGCAGCGACTGGGCTGTCTCGATGCCCTCGGCCGGCGCCCGCACCACGGCCTGCACCTCGTTGCCGACCATCATGCGGGCCAGCGACGAGGCGGTTTCCTCGCGCGGGTTGCAATGGCCGACCACCTTGCCATGACGCAGCACGGTGGCGCGGTCGCAGATGCGCTTGACCTCTTCCAGCCGGTGCGAAATGTAGAGGATGGACTTTCCTTCCGAGCGCAAACGCTCGAGCGTCTCGAACAGTTTGTCGGCTTCCTGTGGGGTCAGCACCGATGTCGGCTCGTCGAGGATGATGAGCTGCGGCGTTTGCAGCAGGCAGCGGATGATCTCGATACGCTGGCGCTCGCCGACCGACAGGTCGCCGACAAGAGATTCCGGATCGAGCGGCAGACCGTAGCTGAAGGAGAGCGCCCTCGCCTTGGCGGCGATGGTGCTGATTGGCGAGCCGTCATCCAGCGACAGCGCGATGTTCTCGGCCGCCGTCAGCGCCTCGAACAGCGAAAAATGCTGGAAAACCATGCCGATGCCGAGTTTTTTTGCAAAGCCCGGGCTGGAAATCCTGACCGCCTGCCCGTTCCAGAAAATCTCGCCCGAATTGGGCTCGAGCGATCCGAACAGCATCTTGACCAACGTCGACTTGCCGGCGCCGTTTTCGCCGAGCAGCGCGTGGATTTCACCCCTGGCCATGTTGAGATCGACATGGTCGCACGCTGTCAGCGTGCCGAATATCTTGGTGAGGCCGCGAACCTCAAGCAAGGTCGCGTCGTCTTGATTTGCACTCACAGTGCCTCCCATCTGGTTTGCCAGATATGTTCTGTGTTCCCGCAAGCATGGTAGGCGCGGCCGGCTCCGCTGGGAAAGCGGCACGCGACTTGAAAGAGCTTCAAGAATTTCAGCGGAAACTCAAGGGATAGCAAGGCAGACGGGACTAAGGGATGAGAATAGTCGTCCCGGTCGTCCGGCGACCCTCGAGGTCGGCATGCGCCTTGCCGGCATCGCTGAGTGCGTAGCGCTGGTTGATCTTGATCTTGACGGCGCCGCTGAGCACGATGTCGAACAAAGCCTTGGCGGAGGCTTCGAGGGCTTCGCGGGTGGCGTTGTAGACGAACAGCGTCGGCCGGGTCACGAACAGTGAGCCCTTTTGCGCCAGCAGCGACATCGGGAACGGCGGTATCGGTCCAGACGACTGGCCGAAGCTGACGAACATGCCGAGCGGTTTCAGGCAATCGAGCGAGGCGGGAAACGTGTCGTTGCCGACGGAATCATAGACGACATCGCATTTCTTGCCGCCGGTGATGGCGGCGATCCCGGCGACGAAATCCTGCTCGCGATAGTTGATGACATGGTCGAAGCCGTGCGCCTTGGCGAGTTCGATCTTGTCGGTGCTGCTGGCGGTGCCGATAACGGTCGCGCCAAGATGCTTGGCCCATTGGCCGAGGATCAGGCCGACCCCGCCGGCGGCAGCATGAAACAGGATCGTGTCGCCCGCCTTCACCTTGAAGGTGCGGCGCAGCAGATATTCCGCCGTCATGCCCTTGAGCATCATGCCTGCTGCCTGTTCGTCGCTGATGCCGTCCGGCACCTTCACCACGCGGTCGGCGGCGATCACGCGCTGTTCGGCATAGGCGCCGACGTTGACGGCATAGGCGATGCGATCGCCCGGTCTCAGCCAGTCGACATCCGCGCCGACCCCCACAACCACGCCGGCAGCCTCGCCACCCGGGATCAGCGGGAAGCCGCCGGGCGGCGGATAGAGGCCTGAACGATGATAGACATCGATGAAATTGAGGCCAATCGCCGTGTGCCTGACGAGGATTTGCCCGGCGCCGGGTTGTCCGGGATCGGCGTCTTCATAGGTCAGAACCTCCGGGCCGCCATGGGCGTGGATACGGATCGCTTTGGACATTGAGCAGGCTTTCTTGGGATCAGGCCTTGGGATCAGGCTTTGTCGGGATCATCGTTCCTGGCGCCAAGCGCCGGGAAGAACTGCATGATACCGCCGATGCAAGCGAGGTAAAGCCCGGTGAAGGTGATGCCGACCTTGGTGAAGACACTGACCTGCTCACCCAGCACGCCGATCTGGTCGTAGAAGGCCGCAAGGGCGGCCTGCGCCAAAGCGAGCGCGCCGAAAGCGCACCACAGCAGCGTCATGCTGAGATTGAGCGGCCGCAGCCGCACGACACGTACCGGATGGATGAAATTGATCGGCACGAAGGTCAGAATGCCCGCCGCCACGACGATGGCGAAGGAAACCCATTGTCCAGGCTCGATGACGAACAGTGTGAACACCACCATGTTCCAGACCACCGGAAAACCCTTGAAGAAATTCTCCTTGGTCTTCATGCCGGTGTCGGCGTAGTAGATCGCGCTCGACACGACGATGATGGCCGCTGACAGGAACGACAGCCGCTCGCCCATGAAGCCGCGCTGGTAAAGCGCGAAGGCCGGGATCAGCACATAGGTGACATAGTCGATGATGTTGTCGAGCATTTCGCCCGACCAGGTCGGCAGGATTTCCTTGACCTCGAGCTTCCTGGCGATCGGTCCGTCGATGCCATCAACGAACAGTGCCAGGCCGAGCCACCAGAACATCGCCGTCCAGCGCTGCTCGCTTGCCGCGACTAGCGACAGGAACGCCAGGAACGAACCCGATGCAGTCAAAAGATGGACCGAAAACGCACGCGCCTGCGGCCAGGTGACTTTCTTTTTCGGCCTTGGAATCCGGTCGGCGATTTTCTTGGCCGTTTTCCTTGCCGTTGTGTTCTTGCTCACGGGCCCCGCCAGTCCAGCTTGCAGATTTCGGCCGAACGGCCGGCAAAATTCCAGTTGCGGCCGAAAGCCCGCAGCTTGCTCTTGTCGGACCTGGCCACGATGATTTCCGGTGCGATCCAGTATTCCGAGTTGGTGATCACCGTATCCTTGTCGCGATCCTTGCCGGGAATCGGCGTCACCGCCCCGTCGATGATCTTCGGTATCTGGAAGATACGCGTCTTGTCACGCGTCTCATAGGTGATCGGCACTTGTTCGACACCCAGGAATTTTCCGACAAGGATGGAAAGCAGCGACGTGGTTCCACCGGCCTTGCCGGTGAAAATCTTCGTGAGCGCCTTGACCGCATAGACCGAGGCGCGCTGGTCGATGAACAGCCCGGCGGTCCAGTTGCCGCGGCTCATATAGCCGGGGATTTCCATGATCAGCCCCAGATTGAGGCCGGACAGGTCAACCTCGCCGAAATGGCCGGCGTCGATGCGGAATCCCGCCCAGGTCTGGCAATAACCCTCGGTTGGCGGATGATTGCCGAGAGACAGCACGCAAGGGCAAAAAACCGTGCAATTGCAGGAGAGTACGAGCTCTCCCTTCATTGCCCAGCCGTGATCTGCCATCGAATTCTCTCCCCCTACGCCGAGACTACTAGCAGGGCGGCGGCCCAGACAAGCAGTATCGCACCGGCCAGCCGGGTTGGAAGCCTGCCTGTCGTTTGTTTTTCGATCAGGGTGAACAGGCCGATGAGGGCCATCCAGAACACGTTCATCGTGCCGACGGCGAACATCACCAGCATCAGCGCCCAGCAGCAGCCAAGGCACCACACGCCTTGCTGCAGGCCGAGCTGGAAAATGCGCACAGGCCTGGCGCTCCAGTTCGCAAACAGGATCGAGAACGGGTTTTTGCATTTTGTCAGACAGGCCTCCTTGAGGCCGCTGAACTGGTAAAGGCCGGCAACCAGCAGCGCGGTTGCGCCCGCAAGCCCAACCACCGGACCCAGCAATTGCCCTGACGTAGCGAAGGCATGGACGGCAAGCGTCAGGGCCGCGAAGCCTGCCGCGGCGACCAACCATGTGCCGAGGTAGCCGGCGACCAGAACCAGCGGATGGACCACCGGTTCGCCCTTGATCCGCGCCGTGTCGGCGATCTCGCAGTAGGTGCGGATCATCGGCGCCGCTGACGGCAGCATGGTCGCGACGGCCATCAGGAACCACATGGCGACGAGCGCCAGCGCCTCTGTGGCGACGGTTCCGCCGGGCGGCGCAGGCGTGAGGCAAAGGGCGAAAAAGCGATCGAGGAAATCGGGCAGCGGCAAATGCGGCAGGTATCTCAGCATCGAATCGCCGGGTGCACCGGCGCCTGGCACCCGGCTTTCAGCGCCGCGGATGGCCATGCTGCCGAGCAGCAGCCAGGCCAGCAGGATGCTCGAGCCGACGATGATGTTGACCGTCAGCCGCGGATTGCGCGCAACGCCCGCCGTGGCGCGACCGGCACGGTCGAGATGACTGAAATCATGATCTTGGCCGGTCATGGCAATCGAATGAGCCGAATCGCCGCGTTGATCAAGCTGCATGATCTGACCTATATCCATCAGCAGGCCGAACGGGCCTGCATCGTGATGCGGAAACCGAATTTGGACCATCAGGAAACAGCACGGATACTGGTCGCCGGCAGCGGCCCGGCAGGGTTGATTGCGGCGCTCGGTTTTGCCGAGGCTGGCTTTCCCGTCACACTCGTCGGACCTGAGGCGGGCGGCGCCGATGGCCGCACCACCGCTTTGATGAACCCGGCCCTGAAAATCCTCGAGCGGTTGGGCGTCCTTGCCGACATCAGGCCCAAGGCTGCGCCGTTGAAAGTAATGCGCATCATCGATGCGACCAGCCGGCTGATCCGCAGCCCGGTGGTCACCTTTCGCGCCACGGAAATCGGCGAGGAGCAATTTGGGCTCAATCTGCCCAACAGCGCTCTCAATCCGGCGCTTGCCAAGGCGGTTGCCGCCCATGCCGGCATCGAATGGCGAAAATCAATGGTGCAGACGTGGCGTCTCGATGCCGACAGCGCCCATGCCGCCCTCGCCGACGGCAGCGAGGTCGCGGCGTCGCTGGCGGTCGCTGCCGATGGGCGCCTGTCGCCGGCACGCGAGGCAGCGGGCATTCACGCATCCGTGCGCTCCTACCCGCAGGCGGCGCTGGTGCTGAATTTCGGCCACCGTAGCGAGCACGCTTTCACCTCGACCGAATTCCACACAGAAACCGGCCCGTTCACGCAGGTTCCGCTGCCTGGCAACCGCTCCAGCCTGGTCTGGGTGGTGAGGCCGGAGACGGCGAAGGAGCTCGCAGCCCTCGACGATGCCACGCTTTCGCAGCGGGTCGAACAGCAGATGCAATCGTTGCTCGGCCGGGTGACGGTCGAGCCCGGCCGGCAGATCTACCCGCTTTCGGCGGCGTCGCCCGGACGCTTCGCGCGGAACCGGGTGGCGCTGGTCGGCGAGGCGGCGCATGTGTTTCCGCCGATCGGCGCCCAAGGGCTCAATCTCGGCATCAGGGACATCGACGATCTGATTGGAATCGCTTGCGAAAACCGCGATGACCCTGGTGCTGCAAAGGCCCTCGCGGCCTATGATATCAGGCGCCGGCCCGACATTCTGGCGCGCAGCGGCGCGGTCAATCTGCTCAACATGTCGCTGTTGTCGGACATGCTGCCGGCTCAGATGGCGCGCAGCGCCGGCCTCGGCGTGCTCGGCAGTTTCGCGCCGCTGCGCGCCTTCTTCATGCGCGAGGGGCTGCGGCCCGGCAGCGGCTTTGCTGCCCTCGCCGGTGGCTTGCGAAGGCCGGTGCGGCGGTAGCAGGCCTGCGCCAAAACCTTCGATCCGTTCGGCGCGTAGCTTGACGAGGCGTCAAGCGCTTCTGGATTGAATTGATGTGGTGTCTACGCCAAATAGAACTGGCAATCAGCCCTAAAGTCGGGCTCGATTTTTCGCAGCGTGTTGCGTAGATTCAAAGCCTTAGAGCGTCTTGGACCCTTCCAAAGGACGCGCGGCGCTCTAGGACTTAAGTGGTGAGTAAGATGAAGACAGCCAAATTCTCGATCGGACAGGTGGTTCGCCACCGGCTGTTTCCGTTCCGCGGCGTGATCTTCGATGTCGATCCGCAATTCGCCAACACCGACGAATGGTACGAGGCGATCCCGGCGGACGTGCGGCCACGCAAGGACCAGCCCTTCTACCATTTGCTCGCTGAGAATTCGGAAACGGAATACATCGCCTATGTGTCCGAGCAGAACCTGCTCGAGGACCAATCGGGCGAACCGGTCCGGCATCCGCAGATCGGCGAGATGTTCGACAAGCGGCCGGACGGTCGCTACGAGCCGAAACGCCAATCCAAGCATTGATATGGCCAGACATTGATGGGCAGGAACGAAAAAAGCGGGGCATGACCCCGCTTTTTCTAAATCCTGGACTGTCGGTCGATCAGTTGGCGGCTTTCGCCTTTTCCTGTTCGTCCTTGAGCTTCTTGGCAAAATCCTGGTTGTTCTTGGCAACGAAGTCCTGCAGCTTCTTCTGCCGGTCCTCAATGTCGGACTGCTGCAGCGGCGGGCCGTCGAAGGCGCCGCTGAAGCCGGTCAGGGCAACCTTGATCGGGTTCGGCTGGCTCTGGAAATTGATCGAGGTCAGCGTGATCGCCTGTCCCTTCTTGAAGGACGCGACCAGCTGGTCGGTCAACGGCACTTCAGCGACGCAACGATCGGGGAAGCAGACCACGTAGTCGAGCTTCACCGGTTTGTTGGCGTCGATCTGCAGGCCGATGCCGGGAGGCACGAGACGACCGGACGGAACCGTTACCTGGAACACCTTGCGGTTCACCTTGCCCTTCAACTCGATCAGGCTGACGCCGGTGACGAGCTGGCCGTTGCCGGCCGTGGTGATGTTCTGGACATTGCAGATGTCGACATCTTCCTGCTTGGTGCAGGCCTTGAACCAACCCTGCGGAACCTGCTGTTGCTGTGCGGAAGCGGCGGGAAGTTCGGCGCCCAGAAAGCCGACCACGCCTGCGGCCATGACCGTAAGGCGGTACGCGTTGCTGTTCAGGCTCGTCATGTCGTGCACTTCCTCTCAAATGATCCCAGGACCGGCTGCTTGGCGCCGTGTGGTCCAGCTACCTGTTGCCGAATTGAGGCAACAGGATGACTTCGGACGGCGTGTTACACCGCATGTGCGGCCGAATCCAGCCCGGCGCCTGCAATTCTTGGCGGTGCGATTGGCCGGCGGAATGGTTCAACTTGGCCATCCTTTGCTCTAGGGTGCACTGCGAATCATCAAGCCGCCCAGTAAGGAGACGGTCATGGACCGCGTTCTTGTTTGGCTGATCGCCGCCCTCTCGTTTCTCAACCTTTCGCTCCAGCCGGCCGCATCAGAACCGAAGCACGCGATCGCCATGCATGGCGAGCCGGCGCTGTCCGCCGACTATACACATTTCAATTACGTCAATCCCGACGCGCCGAAGGGCGGCAGCATCACCTATTGCGTCGTCGGCAGTTTCGACAATCTCAACCCGTTCATCGTGAAAAGCCTGCGCACCACGGCACGCGGCATGATGGACCAGAACTACGGCAATCTCGTCTTCGAGCCATTGATGAAGCGCAACGACGATGAGCCCTTCAGCCTCTACGGCCTGCTCGCCGACACCGCCGACATGGATCCCGAGCGCAAGAGCATCGAATTCCACCTCGATCCCAAGGCCAAATGGTCCGACGGCCAGCCGGTGACGCCGGAAGACGTGCTGTTCACCTATGACGTCTACACCGACAAGGGCCGGCCGCCTTACAGCCAGCGCATGAGCCTGATCGCCAAGCTCGAAAAAACCGGCGACCACAGCGTGCGCTTCACTTTCAATGAAAAGGCAAATCGCGAAACTCCATTGATCATCGCGCTGACACCGATTCTGCCCAAGCACGCTTTCGACAAGGAAACCTTCGACAAGACAACGCTGAAACCCTTGATCGGCAGCGGGCCTTACACGGTGGCGCAAGTGCAGCCGGGACAGCGCATCGTGTTCAAGCGCAACCCGGATTATTGGGGCAAGGACATCCCTTCCAAGCGCGGCTTCGACAATTACGACCAGATCACCATCGAATATTTCCTCAACGCCAACGCCAAGCTCGAAGCGTTCAAGAAGGGCATCTGCGCCATCGACGACGAGAGCGATCCGGTCAAGCGCGAGCGCGACCTCGACTTCCCCGCCTTCCACAAGGGCGATGTGGTCGCCGAGACCTTCGACACCGGCATCCCGCCTGTGGTCACCGGGTTCCTGTTCAACACCAGGCTGCAGAAGTTTTCCAACCCCACCGTGCGGCGCGCGCTCGGCATGCTCTATGACTTCGAGTGGGCCAACAAGAACCTGTTCGGCGGCAAATACACGCGCACCATGAGTTTTTGGCAGAACTCGGAACTTTCCGCGCTCGGCCATCCGGCTGACGACAGGGAAAAGGCCCTGCTGGCGCCCTACCCGGGCCGCGTGCCGGCCGATGTCATCGACGGCACGTACCGGCCACCGGTCACTGACGGCTCGGGCCAGGACCGCAAGGTGCTAAGGGCCGCCTTCGACCTGTTGAAAAGCGTGGGCTACACCGTGCAGGACGGCGTGATGCTCGATCCCGAGGGAAAGCCTTTCGCTTTCGAGATCCTGACGTCCTCGCAGGACGAGGAACGCCTTGCCGCCATCTATCAGCGTACGCTGGAGAAAATCGGCATCGAGGTCAGTATCCGCAGCCTCGAGGGCGACCAGATCCAGTCGCGCAAGCAGCGTTTTGATTTCGACGTTCTCATCGGCTCGGGCGGTTTCAACAACTCGCTTTCGCCAGGCATCGAGCAGCTTGGGCGCTGGGGATCCGCGTCTGCCAAGGCGGAAGGGTCCTTCAACCTTGCCGGCGTTGCCGACCCGGCGGTCGACGCTGCGCTGGACGCAATGCTCAATGCCCGCAGCCGCGAAGACTATGTAGCGGCTGTCCGTGTCCTCGACAGGCTGCTGATCTCGGGCAACTATGTGGTGCCGATGCAGCACAACACGCAGCAATGGATTGCCTACTGGAACTATCTGGAACATCCGCAAAAGACGCCCCTGGCCGGCTATGAACTGCCAAGCTGGTGGCGCAAGGCGAATTGAACTTTCGCGACAGGAGATCAAGGAATGAGCGAACTGAACTCGATCACCGTCGATGTGGTGTCCGATGTCGTCTGCCCATGGTGCTTCATCGGCCAGAAGCGGCTCGACAAGGCGATTGCCGCCGCCGGCGATGTCGACGTGCATATACGCTGGCGGCCGTTTCAGCTCGACCCGACCATTCCGCCGCAAGGCAAGGACCGTCGTGAATACATGCTGGGCAAGTTCGGCAGCGAGCAGCGCATCCGCGAAATCCATGCCCGCATCGAGCCGCTGGGCGAGGCAGAAGGGATCAACTTCGCATTCGATGCCATCAAGGTCGCGCCCAACACGCTGGACGCGCATCGCGTCATCCGCTGGGCGGGTGCGGCCGGCGAGGCCGTGCAGAACCGGCTGGTACGGCGGCTGTTCCAGCTCAATTTCGAGGAAGGCGTCAACATCGGCGATCATGCCGTGCTGATCGAGGCCGCCCGCGAGGCCGGCATGGATGCCGCCGTGGTGGAGACGCTGTTGCCGACCGATGCCGATGTCGAGGCGGTGCGCACCGAAATCGCCACCGCTTCGCGCATGGGCATTACGGGCGTGCCGTGCTTCCTGCTAGAAGGCAAATATGCGGTAATGGGTGCGCAGGACGCCGATACGCTCGCCGACGCCATTCGCCAGGTTGCGGCGGCAAAGGCGAAGGGCGAGTTGGAAAAGGCCGGCTAGAGCCTTTTCCATCCCGATGGAATCGGGACGGGGTTCTATCTCTTTGTTTGAGCATGATCTCTCGACAAAACGGTTCTCGTTTGTCCGAGAAAACCGGATTCCTCTTTTCGGGATCATGCTTAGACTAGTTCACCGTCACCTTCGCCTTGCTGACGAAGAAGCCATGGCCGTTGGAGCCGGTGCAGGTCAAGCCCCTGGTTGACGACTCGCACTTGAACGGCGCTTTGCTCCAGCTGTTTCCATAGGCCAGCTTGGCGACATCGCTGCAGCAGCCTTGCTCGCCGGGGTTCTTGATCAATGTCGCCGGCCCTTTGGCCCGAGGATGACAGTGATGTAGCTCGGCTCGACGCGGGAGCAACTCAGTTCCGGACCGCCATCCTTCGGCTCATAGGTGCTGGTGCCGCCCTTCGGCGTGTAGATGCAGCCGATATTTCCTGACGGAGCGTTGAACTCGACCTGCCCGTCAGCGCTCGCCGGAATGGTCTGTTCGGCGGCATGCGCCAAAGGCAGCCAGGCCAAGGCCGCAAGCGTCGCGACTGAAAACGTCCGTGTAGACATGGAAGCCCCCTCAATCCGAATGCGCCGCATCAGGTTCGATCCGGATGGCTGCGTTGTCAAACGCGGTTTGGCGTGCATCTGGGAAAGTGCGATCTGGCGGATCGCCCCAGACGCCCGGAACCCTTCGTCCGAAACGAATCGAGGCAGATAGGGCTGCCGGCCAGCGATCACGACGGTACTCCTGATGTGGTTGGAGACAGCCAATTTGGGGGCTTGCCACTCAGCCCTTCGGAGGAGAATTGGCCGACCGGCAAGGCGGAAAGGTTCACAAAACCGTGTGAAGAGCTTCCCCAAGGGAAGGTAAAAACGATCGCCTCATCGCCGCTCAACCCATTGTAATAGATAGCAATATTCCCTTTCCGCGTGCAGGCTCCGCAGCCCGACCTGTTGCCCTACGGCAACGTTGCGTGCGCCTGTTCACAGTCGCCGGGAGAAAATTAATAGAAAATGATCAATTGGTGTTACTATCCGTAACAAAAGAAAAAAGGTTTGGGCGGGATCGTGATTCGGGTCGGCAGACCATCGCAAGAGTCAGTACCTGAAAAAACACCTGGCGATGCCGCAAGGCCGTCGTCCCTGACGCCGGTTTCCTCGATGCGCAGCTTCTGGGGGCTGATGCGGGCCTACTGGTTCTCGGACCGCTGGAAGGAAGCCTGGACACTGACGCTGGTGATTGCGCTGCTCACGGCGCTGTCAAGCAAATCCGGGGTCTGGTTCGCCGAAGCGTCGGGAGAGCTGGTCAACTCGATCGCCTTTTTCCACGATGCCGCAAACACCGCTCCGCTTGAATCACTGCTGACCAATGCCGGCATCCTCGTGCTGCTGGTCGTGCTCAAGGATGCGGGCTTTACCGGCATCCGCAGCCTCGTCTCGGCGACGCTGCATCGCAAATGGCGCGGCTGGCTGGACAGCCGGTTCAACGAAGCGCTGCTCGATACCAATCACACGCATTTCCATGCCCAGCACGGTTCGTCCGGCAACGCCGCTCCCGACAACATCGACCAGCGCGTCCAGGAATCGATCAAGGACATGACCGGCGGCGCCATCGGCCTTGCCATGGGTGTCCTGGGCGTCGCCACCTCGCTCTACTTTGTCGGTGGAGCGCTGCTGACAAACTCTGTCGAAGTAAAAGGACTTGAGTTCCTCGGCAGCTATGGCAGCGCGGTCCTGGCCTTCGTGGCGGTCGCCACCTATGTGCCGCTGAACACCTGGATCGCGGTCAAACTGGGCAGGTTGCTGGAACGGCTCAACGTCAAGATGCAGCAGTCCGAAGGCAGCTATCGCAGCGAGCTGATCACGTTCCTGCGCCGCAGTTTCCACGTCGCCGCCTCGCACGGCGAGAATGTGCAGAAAACCATGCACAGCCAGCTTTATGTCGATATCGACCGCACCTGGGCGCGGCTGAACATCGTCAACACCGGCTACAATTCGTTCGAGCTGATTTACAATTTCATCGGCGCCCGCATTGTCGCCTACGGGCCCGGCCTTGTGCCTTTCATCCACAACGGCTTCGACCTCAAGGGCTACATAACCGGCTCCGAGATGGTCAATTCGCTGATCAGTCAATGTTCGTGGTTCATCCATGTCATGCCGGCCATCGCCACGTTGCGGGCCAACAGCCAGCGCGTCACCGAGCTCGCCAACGCCATCGAAAACGTCCAGCGGCCGCAGGAATTCTACAGCCAGACCGGTCGCTCCGATTTCCGCTACGACCGCCAGAACCCGGTTTTCGGCCTGACCATCCAGAAGCTGGAACTGGCGCATCAGGGCGAAGACGCAACACCGTTCCTGAGTGCCGCGAATTTACGCTTCCGGCGTGGCGAGTGGACGTTCCTGAAGGGTGAGTCAGGTTGTGGCAAGACCTCGCTGATCAAGGCGATCAACGGCCTGTGGCCCTATGGCCGTGGCACCATCGTCTTCCCGGACGGTGTGCGCAGTTTCTTTGCCGCTCAGGAGGTCAAGCTGCAGCAGGTCTCGCTAAAACAGCTGGTCTGCCTGCCCGGCTCCGAGCACCACCACACCGACGCGCAGGTTGCGTCCGCCTTGCACAGGGCCGGCCTTGGCGATTTCATCGAACATATGGCCGACGAAAGCCGTGAGGGGAAGAACTGGGACCAGGTTCTTTCGGGTGGCCAGAAGCAGAAGCTGGTTGTCGCCCGCATCGTGCTGCAGCAACCGGGCCTGCTGTTCCTCGACGAGGCGACCGGCGCGCTCGATCCCGAAGGCAAGATCGCTTTCCACCAGGCGATCAAGGACAATTGCCCCGATGTCACGGTGATCAGCATCATGCACGAAGCCGTGCCGCCAAGATCGCTTTCGGGCGCCGAGTTCTACCACAGCGTGGTTTCGATCGCCGATGGCGTCGCCACCAAGAAGCCGCTGGTGCCGAACCTGCCTCGCGAACTCACCACCATTCTCGCGCAGCCAAGGCCGGCCGAGGACAAGTGGCTGCGATTCTCGCGCCGGCTGAAGCAGAAATAGCAGCGACGCCAAGGGCTTTGGCTGCCGTAGGCTGCCTTTGAGCGGCTGCCACCCACCGACAGCGATCACAGTCTCGCGATTGGCCTCTCCGCCGACGTTTTCGGCCGCTATCGCGATTGACTCGGCAAGAAGCGCTCCTATGTTGCGCCGGCTCGCAGAATTCCAACCTGAACCCGCGAGCAGAAAGGTCACCGCGCCATGCCTGGCGACAGTCACAGTCGAACGCAACAGCCGTCCGCCCAGACGTGACCTGACCGGTTCACGTCCTGCCGGATGGCAAGGAGTGAACCATGAACGAATTTTCCCCCGTCGCGGGCGACGATGCCGTCGCGATCGCCCGTATCCTTGCAAACGATCACGTCGCCGACGTCGTCGAGGCCCTGAACCGGGAACCTCACGAAACAGCGATAGAGTTGCTGTGTGAAGTGCCGTTCGAGCGGCTGGTCGAAATCTTCGACCAGCCGGAGCTCGACGCTGCGCCCGAGCTTGTCGAGGCGCTACCCCGCGCCAAGGCGGGCAAGCTGCTAGCCGCCATGTCGGTCGACCGCGCCGCCGACCTGCTGCGCGAGCTGGAGGAGCCGGCCCGCTCCGAGCTGCTCGGCGGGCTTGCGCCGCCGCTGCGGGCGACGCTTCTGGCCATTCTGGGCTATCCCGAAGGCAGTGCTGCGTCGCTGATGACGACGGAGTTCGTCAGCGTGCCCGCGGACTGGACCGTGGGCCGGACGCTGGACTACATCCGCAAGGTAGAGCGGACGCGCGAAACCATCTACGCCATCTACATTGTCGATCCGCAGACGCATGTCCTGGTGCGCTCGACCGGCCTGCGCCGGCTGATCACCGGCGAGCCGGACGATCTGGTGATGGATGTCGCGCTGGATCGCGCGCCGGTCACGGTCTCGCCGCTGACCGACCGCGAAAACGTGGCGCAGCTGATCTCGAAATACGATCTGCTCGCCGTTCCGGTCGTCGACCACGGCAAGATCCTCGGCATCGTCACCGTCGACGACATCATCGATACGATGGTCGAGCAGACGACCGAGGACGTGCATCGTTTCGGCGGCATGGAAGCTCTGGACGAGCCCTACATGAAGATGAGCTTTCTGGCCATGATCCAGAAACGTGGCGGCTGGCTGTGCGCGCTGTTCATCTCAGAGATGCTGACCGCCAATGCGATGCAAAGCTATGAGGGCGAGCTGCAAAAGGCGATCGTGCTGACCCTGTTCATCCCGCTGATCATGAGCTCCGGCGGCAATTCCGGTTCGCAGGCGACCTCGCTGGTCATCCGGGCGCTGGCGCTGCGCGAGATCGGTCTTGGCGACTGGTGGCGGGTCGCCTTGCGCGAGCTGCCCACCGGCCTCGTGCTGGGGGCGATGCTTGGCGTGGTCGGCATCTGCCGCATCTCGCTGTGGCAATATATGGGCTTCTACGACTACGGCCCGCACTGGCCGCTGATCGCCACCACGGTCGGCGCGGCACTGGTTGGCATCGTCACCTTCGGCTCGCTGTCGGGGTCGATGCTGCCGTTCGCGCTGAAACGCATCGGCTTCGACCCGGCCAGCGCATCGGCCCCGTTCGTGGCCACGCTGGTCGATGTCACCGGCCTGGTGATCTATTTCTCGGTGGCGATGGTGATCCTGCGCGGCACGCTGCTGTAGGGTGTGTGCTGATATTCAGGTGATGCAGAGCTACGAATGGCGGTTTTCTGCGCTTCCGGCCTTCGCCGGCCGAAGCACTCACAAGTGCGGCGGTAACTAAGGCTACGGCCGGCGTAGGCCGGTGCTCACGTACTTTAGTACGCTCCGCTCCGGTTCTCGAAAGCCACCATTCTCGGCTCGGCCTGACTTGAATCTCAACACACCCCTCAGCGTTCTAAATCAATCGACCCGCACGCCGTCCTTCACCCGGTAGGTCGGCTTGTACATGGTGACGAGTTCCTCCGCTGCCGTCGGATGCACGGCCATGGTACGGTCGAAATCGTCCTTGGTCAGCCCGGCCTTCAGCGGGATGGCGAGAAGCTGCGCCATCTCGCCGGCATCCGGCCCGAGGATATGGGCGCCGAGCACCTTTTTCGAGGCGCCGTCGACCACCAGCTTCATCAGCATCTTTTCGTCGCGCCCCGACAGCGTGTGGCGCATCGGCCGGAAGGTGGCGCGGTAGATTTCGATGTCGGCAAAGCGCTTGACGGCCTCGTCCTCCGACAGGCCGACGGTGCCGATCTCCGGCTGGGAGAAGACCGCGGTGGCGATGGTGTCGTGATCGGGCGCAGTCGGATTGCCCTTGAAGGCGGTTTCGATGAAACACATCGCCTCGTGGATCGCCACCGGCGTCAATTGCACGCGGTTGGTGACGTCGCCGATCGCCCAGATGTTGTCTACGTTGGTGCGCGAGTATTTGTCGACCTTGATGGCGCCGGTCTGGCCGAGTTCGACGCCGACACCTTCCAGGCCCATGTTCTCGGTGTTGGGAATGCGGCCGATGGCGAGCATGACCTGGTCGACCGTCAATATCTTGCCGCCGGTGACCAGCGCATCGAGCCGGCCGTCCGGCCGCTTGCGGATCCATTCGGACACGGCGTGGCAGAGGATCTTGATCCCCTTCTTTTCCATCGTCTCGTGCAGCATGCGCCGCAGGTCCATGTCGAAGCGCGAGAGGATCTCCTTGCCGCGATAGACCAGCGTGGTGTCGACGCCCAGCCCATGAAAGATGTTGGCGAATTCGACGGCGATATAGCCGCCGCCCTCGATCATGATCGCCTTTGGCAGCTGCTTGAGATCAAAGGCCTCGTTGGAAAAGATGCAGTGTTCATGACCGGGCAGCGCCGGATGCGGCGCCGGACGGCCGCCGGTGGCGATGAGGATCTGGTCGGCGGTGACAGTGCGGTCCTCACCCAGCAGATGCACCACATGCTTGTCTACCAGCATGGCGCGCGAATGGAACGTCTCGCCGCCGGCGCCCTTGACGTTCTTCTCGTAGATCGCCTCCAGCCGGCTGATCTCACGATCCTTGTTGGCGACCAGCGTCTGCCAGTCGAAGCTCGCCTCGGGCACCGTCCAGCCATAGCCGGCAGCGTCGGCGAAATGTTCGGGGAACTGCGAAGCATAGACGTAGAGCTTTTTCGGCACGCAGCCGCGGATGACGCAGGTGCCGCCATAGCGGAATTCCTCGGCGATGCCGACACGCTTGCCGAGGGCTGCCGCGACACGGGCCGCCCTCACCCCGCCGGAACCGCCGCCGATGACGAAAAGATCGTAGTCGTAACCGGCCATGACGAGGCTCCCGAAGCGCGATGAACTTGCGCCACAGGTAGGCTGCAAACTGGCAAAAGAAAAGCCCGGACAAAGCCGGGCTTTCTTGGTCCAGCGACGAGAACGCCGCTTGGAAAAAAGGGATCAGTTGGCTGGCGCTGCGCCATCGGCAGGAGCCGCACCGTCGGCGGGGGCGGCGCCATCGGCAGGCGCAGTGGCGTCAGCCGGCGCCGGTGCTGCCGGCGCCTTGGCTTTCGCGGCCGCGGCCAGCGCTTCACCAACCTGCTGGGCGAGATCGCGGCCGACGCCGTTCTGCCAGATGTCGGCGGCCTTCACCAGTTCACGCGTCACGACCGGGCCATTGTCGAGCAGCTTCTTGCCGGCATCGGAATTGTAGAAGGCGGCGATGTCGGTGAGTTCCTTTTCGGAAAACACCTTGGCATAGGCGAGGGCTGCTTCCTTTTCGAGATCGGTGCGGCGCGAGGCCAGCGCCAAGGCCTTCTCGGCGACCGTCTTGCTGATCAGCTCTTCCATGTCGGGGTTCTTCTGAATCAGCTGCTGCTCGAGCGCGGCAGCGCCCTGCGGCAGGATGTTGTCGAACGGGTCCGTTGCGTGGATCGCAGCCACTGCGGCGCGCGCGGCCTTCAGATGCGCTTCGGTGACGTCCTGCGAGAACGCCGGCGACGAAAACGCAAAGACAGCCGAGGCCACCAGAATGGCGGAAAGGCTGCGAACCCGGTTATGCAACATCATGATCGGTAGAACTCCCTGGTTTTCGGGCGGCTAGGACGGTTTGGATGCCGTCGCCGCCGGCGATGATGGCCGCTGACGCCAGCCCGATGAAAAGACCGTGCTCGACCACACCAGGAATGGCATGGAGAGCATTCGAAAGCGCTCTTGTATCCGGAATGCGGCCAAAAGATGCATCGAGGATAAAATGGCCGCCGTCTGTAACAAAAGGCTGGCTCCCCGTCATCCTCAATGTAACCGGGCCGGAAAGACCGAGGCTTTGCGCCGCCGCACCGACCGCGATTTCAGTGGCGCGCAGGCCAAATTGATTGACTTCGATCGGCAGCGGAAAACGGCCGAGCGTCTCGACCATCTTTGAGCGGTCGGCAATGACGATCATGCGCTGGGATGCCGCCGCGACGATCTTTTCGCGCAGCAGCGCGCCGCCACCGCCCTTGACCAGGGTCAGCGCCGGGTCGACCTCGTCGGCGCCGTCGATGGTGAGGTCGAGTTCCGGCGTTTCCTCCAGCGTCGACAGCGGCACGCCAAGCTCGCGGCACAGGATGGCGGTGCGCTCGGAAGTCGGCACGCCGACAACGGTCAACCCTGTCGCAACTTTCTCGGCCAGCAGCCGCACGAATTCCTCAGCCGTGGTGCCCGTGCCGATGCCGAGCCGCATGCCATCGGTGACATGGGCAAGGGCTGCCCGCGCAGCCTCGACCTTCAGTTGCCTCGCATCCATGCCTGCCCCGGTTTTCGCTTGTTTGCGCGCTCGTAGCATTTTTGCCCGTGTGGTCAAAGGCTTTGCCTGTGGAGCAAGCAAGCCTGCTTGCCTGAAGGAGCCGTAGCCGCTATCGCCTGCCGGCAACGCATTTCGCAACAGGACAGGCCATGACCCGACCGATCATCGTGTTCGACCTCGACGGGACGCTGGTCGACACCGCGCCGGACCTGCTCGACAGCCTCAACCACAGCCTTGCCGCCAGCGAACTCGCAGCCGTCGACGAAGCCGGCTTCAAGCGCTTTGTCGGCCAGGGCGGCCGGGTGATGATCGAGCGCGCGCATACCGCGCAGCAGAAGTCGCTTGCGGTCGAGGAGCACGACCGGCTGCTAAAACTGTTTCTTGACCACTACACCGACAACATCCCGGGCAAGTCGCGCCCCTACCCCGGCGTCGTCGAGGCCATCAACCGATTCGAGAAGGCCGGCTATCTCCTGGCCATCTGCACCAACAAATACGAGGCCAATTCCGTGGCGCTGATCGAGGCGCTCGGCCTGACCAGGCATTTCGCGGCAATCGCCGGCCAAGACACATTCGCCTTCCGCAAACCCGACCCACGCCATCTCACGCAAACCATCGCGCTGGCTGGCGGCGACCCCGATCGTGCGCTGATGGTCGGTGATTCGCAGACCGACATCGATACCGCCAAGGCCGCCGGCATTCCGGTGGTCGCCGTCGATTTCGGCTACACCGACCGCCATGTCAGTGAATTCGAGCCGTCGGCGGTGATCTCGCATTTCGACGCGTTGACGCTCGATCTGGCGGAACGGCTGATCAAGGCCGCGGCGGGACGCTGATCGGGCAAGGGTCAGCGTCACGTCGCAAACGGGGTCGAAAGGACGGCAAATCCAATCGTTGTCCGAACGCCGGACACCGCCTTGACTTCGCAACCCTGCCTCCCTTATATCGCGGCTCGCTTGGCCTTCGGGCAACGAGCGGGCGATTAGCTCAGCGGGAGAGCACACCCTTCACACGGGTGGGGTCGCAGGTTCAATCCCTGCATCGCCCACCATCCAACTATTCAAATGTTGGATGAATCGGCCTCCACGAAATACTCAAAATCACCAACTAGCGCGTAATCGCTTTTGACCCTCGCCCTGGTGCAGAATCTCGACTGGAAGAACTTCGCAACGGGTCGTAGGTCAGAGTGTTTTTTCAGGCCGTAGGTCATGATCTCATGAGCTACCTTGCCGTGGATGCCCCCAGCGCTCTTTCAAGCAGTCCAATCATTTTTATTCAATTCTCCGTTACGAGCCTCTGCAAGTCTTGCTAATAATATGACTTGCTGTTCATCTGAAAATAGCGGGGAACAAAGGAAATGAGCTGGATGATTGGGAGGAATCAATGGCGCGTCGACGGTCGATCAGTAAAAACAAATTTCACGAACTTATAGAGGACGTTTTCGGAAAAACGGAATCTATCTCTTTCAAAACGATAGCTCTTGCGGTTCCTGCGGGTCCTCAGGGATGTTGCTTGGTCGTAGTCCCAGGTGAGCCAGATTCTCGTATTAAATCAGACAAGAAGCAGTGCGATAAGATGCAGACCAAGCTAGGCAAACGTGGAACTGCCGATTGGGATCCAAATCCCTGCTAAGCCATGTGCGAAAGGCTGTCATTCATCTAGCAGCCAGAACTGTTTCTCACTCATTACTTGGAGGGAAGTCATGAGGTTATCCGTACGCTATTGCACCATTTTTGCAGCCGCTATTCTACAGGGATGCGGAAGCCCGCACTACGACGTAAAATACACTAATGACGAGCCCGACATCACGGACATCGCTACCCGCATTCAATGTGAAATCGCCGACATGTTGCGGGACAAGTCTCAAAGCAAGGACGGTAATGTTTACAACCATAGGGACAAGTTCATATTTGGCAACTACGAGATTGCGGCCTCATTAAATCTTGGCGTAACGCAGTCTATAGGAGCTACTCCGACATTCGGATTTACGCATGCTCTTGCAGCAGGGCGCATCTTCAAATTTGGTATAGGCGCGGAGTTATCTGGAAGCCGAGACGATAACATGAGTGCTACCATGTTTTTCTCTGTAGCCGAAACTGTGAAGGCGTTGAAGGATAAAGAGGCATACTTGGATTGCCCTTCAGCGACGAGCAATCTCGCGGGAGATCTCGACCTGCAATCCGTGGTGTCGGCAAACATGCCTCTGCACAATGTCGACAAAACCAAGGCAGGCGCGGCGGGACAATTTGGAAAGACGATTACGTTTACCCTGACTGAAAACCTAAATGGAGTCGGGCCTACGTGGACAATGAAAGAGGGTACTGGTCCAGGAGGATTTGGGAAAATTGGCAGGGTTTATACGAACAAACTGTCGATTGCTTTCGTAGAAGGCGCCGCACACGGAAAGCTTCCAGGACCGGGCGATAAGGATGCCGCGAGGCGGGCGCTGTCGGATATCAAGGCCGACGATCTGATACGGACCTTGAACGCGGCGAGAAGTGGCTTTTGACAGATAGGTCATTGTCGCGCCCGCGATCATAACAGCGCTGGGAAGACCGCTAGGGGCTTCCGTACCCTGATTGCCTCTTATCGAGGATGCATTTTATCCATATGACCTCTAGCCGCGCTCCACCACTAGCTTTGCTCGGCTGGCACTCCAACCCAAAACGCTTCAGCAACTACAATTCGCCCCTTCCCCGCCAAAATTCTTCTGGGCGAAATTCAGGGCACTCGAGTAGCTCGTATAGCTCTGGAACTGGCAGACATTGGAGCCGTTGCGCACCTTCATCTGCTCGAGATCCCAGAACGAAACCTCGATGCGATCGTCGGCGCAATAGACCGTGTATTTTTCAGGCTCCAGCGCTCTGGCTTTCTGCACGGGCAGGGAAAGGGCCGGAATCGACAGCATGGAAAGTGCAAGCATGACGGCATGACGCGCGCGCATAAAGAAGGCCCCCTTGAGTGATTTGCCGCGCTATTGTCGCCGCCCATCATGACATTTTTTGGCGCGCGGCCGCGCGCCGGCAACGGGGCTAGCGCCGAGCTCGGCAGCGATCCGGCTTTAGCGCCTTTCACGCCAGATCGAGTTCCACCCAAAGCCCACCCGGGCCGCGAGCGGGATCGCGCGGGGCATTGCGCACCGCAAGGATCGAGCCGGAGGGCGCGGCAAAGGCCGGCTTGCCGTTCTTGTTGGCCAGCCAGGCGTCGTCGGCGCGGATGACACGGCCGCTGGTCTTGGCGTCAAGTGCGGTCACGATGGCATCGTAGGGCATTGCGCCCCAGTGCACGTTGACAGCGTCGATCTTGTTGGTCGGAATGAAGGCCGACAGATCGGCGCTGGTCATGAGGTCGAGACCTTGCTTTGGCGGCGTCGCGTTCTGGCTGCCGTGATGGGCGACCTTCAGATAGACGGTGCGCGCCATCAGGTCGGCCGCGGTGACGGTCGCCTGCCCCTGCGGCCACTTCAGATCCTTCCAGCTCAACCAGTTGCCGATCTGGGCATCGCCGGGGAACAGAAAAACCCTGCCGGTGTCGATGAATTCGAACGCCAGCACCAGGCTGGTGTTGTTGACGCCACGGTCGAGCTGCATGGCGAGGTCGGCGGAAATGCCCAGCCAATCGGCATCGATGCGGCGCCAGGACTGGTCGGGGTCGTCATCGGGCCGGGCGATGGCAAGCGGGCCGGAATAATGGTTCCAGACAAAGGCGCCCGTGTCGCCTGGCGCATCGGCTGCCGCGCCGGCGCTCAGCGCCGCCGACAGTTCGCTGCCGACGCTGCGCTCGAAGGGGCTGAGCTCGTCGATGTAAGTTCCGTCGCTGTTTTCGTTCACCGCCACGCCGGCGTTGAGCGCCCGCGCGAACGGGCCGCCAAGGCTGAGCGGGAACATTTCGCTCGCCTTGTCCTCCAGGCGCAGCGCCGCCTTGTCGCGCGGCGGGCCAAGCACGTAGATGCGCAGATTGGGCAGCGCCGCAATGGAAGGCAATGGCCCGCCCGGTTCGAAATAGACAGGGGGCTGCTTTGCCGAAAGCTTTGCGGCGGCATCGCGCGAGGCGCGCACCCTTTCGCCCTTGGCGCCGAACTGGAAGCCGAGGACGGATTGCAGCCCGTCGCGAACGCCGGCCATGAACGGGGTCAAGCCCTGCTCGGCCTCGAGCCTCTGGCTGGCGCCCTGCAGCGCCGTCAAAGCCTGGGTCTTGAATTTGTCGAGCTCGATCGCCTCGGCATCGCCAGGGTTTTCGGTCCAGGCCATCCACACTTCGCCAACGGAAAAACCCGCGAACAATTCGTCGGAGGTCAGGAAGCCCGAAACATGGTCCCAATGCTCATGGGTGATGACGAGAACGTCGATCTTGCCGCCGGTCTCGGCCTTGATGTCAGCGACGATGTCGCCGATGAGCGCCGGGCCGCCCTTGATCGAGACGTGAATGCCGCAATCGATGAGCATTCGAAACAGCGAGCCGTCCGGCTTGGGAAAGCTCAACAGATGGCAGTCGCCGATGCCCTGGCAATAATGGCGCACGGTGACGGCCGGCTTGTTGGCCGCCGCAGGAGCGGCAGGCCGGGGTGCTCTGCGGGTTGACGGTTTTCTAGACATCGTCGTCTCCATGGCTGGCATGCAGCATGGCGAAGGGTTCCGAAACCTCGCGGCCAAAATAGAGCGTCCGCAGCGGCGACAGGAAATTCGCGGTCGCGTTCTGCGACTGGCGCTTCTGCCGCTCGGTGCTGCCGGTGTTCTTGATGATCGAATAACGGATTTCTTCCTGGCCCTGGCGCGGGTCGATGATGACGGTGGCGCCGCCGCGGAACCAGAAAAAGTCGTCGCCTTTCTTCACGCCATTCAACACCGGCGTGCCGTCAAGCCCTACCGGAACGCGCTGCTGGATGACGGCGATCACCTCGGTGCGGAAAGATCCGTCGGGCTCGACGCGACGGGTCGGTCGCACCCCGAAAATTTCGAACGTTGTCTCACCCTTGCGCGCCTTGTGCATCAGCGCGCCATGTTCGTCGTAGCGCGGCAGATCCGGCAGCAGGCCGAACTGTTTGGGAAGATCGGGGTTGGCGACAAAGGCCTGCCGCATCGCTTTCCAGAGCGTGTAGCGGTTCTTCTCGTTGAGCGCAAAAATCTCGGAGCGGTCGAGCTTCTGGTTCCAACTCAGATCGATGTCGCGCAACAAGCCGGTCAGCCAGGCCGGCGAAGGATCGTCGGGGGCGCTCCAGGCAAGCGTCTCTTCCGATATGGTGCGCACGTCGCGCGGCAACAGCTTCCATTTGCGGAAGGATTCCATGAAGGCCAGGCGATAGTGGAGCGGGTCGTCGGGGAAGGCGTCGATGTCGGCCGTGATCAGGGCGCGCAGATACTCGCCAAAGGTGATGTCGACGGTCGGGCAATAATCGAGTGCGCGAATGCACATGGTCAGCATCTGCTGCGCGGTCTTGGCGGTCTCGTCGGTGAGGCGCTCGACCAGGACGGGGTGCAGCGTGCCGGCGGGCAGCACGCCGGTTCCGCCGGTGGCCAGCTGTATCAAATCGTCGGTGCGGCGGCCGGCGATCGCCAGAAACGCCTGATAGACGGCGAACACCAGTATGGAGCCGCGGTCGTGCGGCTCAAACGTCTTGTCGTAGTCGAGATCGGCCATGCCGGCGCCGCCATAGTCGCGCAACGGCCCGGCGCGGCCGCTGCCCTCACCGAATTGTTTGGCGATGCCGGACAAAAGCGTCGCCGCCGAGACATCGCCCCTCGCCTTGGCGATCTCGAAGGAGACCAGCTCCTTGAGGGTGAAATGCTGGAACAGGGCGACGATATCGGCAAAGGCCTCGTGGAAAGCCGGTACGTCCGGGTTGGACGCTTCCTGGAAGCGCCGGTGCAGTCCGTCGAGCAGCGCATGCGACATTTCGTGAGCGACGATGTCGCTCGACAGGCAGGAAAACACCGTCGTGCCCGGCGTGGTGACGTCGCCTGCCGCGCCCTCGGCGGGGAAATAGCCGAACAGCAGGGCCTTCTTGTCGGGGCTGTAATAGGCATTTTCGGCCCGCAGCGCGTGCGGATAGATACGCAGCCGCCGCACTTCGTTGGCCTTCATCGTCATGTCGCCGGTGCGCCCGGCGGCATAGTGCGGGGCCCACAGCGCCCGACGGCCCAGTGCACGCTCGAAGTGCCCGATGGTGGTCATGGCGACGGCATAGACCATCTGCTGATGAAACTGCGGATTGCCTTCCGATGGCGGCAAGCCGTCCTGGGCGAGCAGCATCTTGTCGTTGAGGTCGACCGGATCGTAGACGCGGTTGGACGCCGGATCGACATCGACGATCTCGAGATATTCGCCGACCGGACCGGGCAGCAAGGCATTGGCGGTCGATGGCTTGTCGTCCCACGGGACGGACAGGGTTGCCTGATAGATGGAAACGGAATCGAGCCGCTTGGCCACTGACGGATCGAGCGCATAGATGCGCAGCCGGCGCTTTGGTGGCGGCAACGGTCGTGGCTTGCGCTTGATCGGCGGCGCCGGCTTCGTCGCTTTGGCGGCAACCGGCTTGGCACCCGGCCTGCCCAGCGTGCTTTCGAGAAAAGCGCGCAGCGGCTTCGACGGCTTGCCCTCATCGAGAGCGGCCTCGAGGTAGCGGTTGCGTGCGGCGGCCGAGATACCGGCTGGATGGTCATCCGGGTCGGCGATCGCCTGATCGACCGAAGCGACGGTCTGCGCCATCTGCGTCAGTTCCAGCGCAAACATCTTTCGGCGCTGTTGCTCCGCGAGCGACAAAGGCGCCACGGAATTGCCGCCACCGATGATCAAATCAAGCCAGCCCCAGGAATACTTGGCCGGTGGCAGTTTCTGTAGCTGGTTTTCGGCTCGCGGCATCACCGCGAGCGCGGCATCAGCCCGCACGACGCCTTGGCCGATCTTCTGCAAAGTCTGGGCAGCTCCCATTTGGGCCGTCGATTTGGCGGCCGCGGAAAACAGCGCGAAGCGAACAGCCTCGATGCGCATCCACGGTTGTGAATAGTTCTTCACCACATCCCAATGCTCGGCCAGCCACAGTGCGGCGGCAGCGGCGATCTGCGGGGTTGCCGCGGAGGTGCCGGAGCCGTCCATGTCGACGATCTTGGCGCAGTCGATCTCCGCCCACGGCACATTCGGCGTATAGGCGCCGAGCGCCGTCGCCATCTTCGATTGCGGCCCGTAATTGCCTTGCATGGTGCCGAAGCTGAGGCCTGAATACGCGCGGCCATCGCCCATGACCCCGCAAGCCGCCAGCACTCGGTTGTAGCGGGCTGGAAACACGATGCTGCTCGGTGTGATGGTAAAGTTGTTGCCGGCCGCGGTGACCATCACGACGCCGTTGTCGTAGGCAAGATTGACGGCGTCGACCAGGGCTTGCGAGGTGAGACCGCCCATGCTCATCGACAGCACCTGCGCGCCTTTCGAGCGGGCATAGTCGATGCCTTGCACCATGGTGCCGGTGGTGAGCCGCACCACCCAGTCGGCGATGCGCACTGGGATGATCTTGGCTTGCGGGGCGCCGCCGACGAAATCGGTGAAGCCCGGCCAATGCGGAGATGTTCCGTCGAGCCTGTTGCCGGCGAGCAGGCTGAGTGTGCCGGTGCCGTGGCCGCGATTGCTGGTCAGCGTCCCCGCCGGGGCGTGATCGGTGGCGTTGTTCGGCCCGGTGCCATCATTGACGAAATTGCGCTGCAGCGCCGTGGCCAGCCCGGCCGGCAAGGTGCGATGCGCCGGATCGAAGCCGGTGTCGAGATGGGCGATGGTGATGTTGGCCTGCTTGGCGCCGACCTTGGTGCGGGCGGCCGCGAACTGGCTGAAGGCCGCGCCCGCATTCCAGGCGACGCCGGCGGCCACGGTGGCCTGCCCGCCGCTTGGGTTCTGGTCATCGAAGGTACAGGCCGGACTGGCGCTCGCCGCCATGCCACGGTCGCCGTTGGCATCCTTGTAATCCCATTGTTGGACGAGGTCGGGCTCCACGGCCAGAACCTCGGGTCCGCCGGCTGCTCCGAAAGCCTCGCCGCGGGCGACGAGATCGTGGGCATCATCCCAGGGGTTTTGCGCGTGTTGTGCGGCAAGTCTGAGCCAGGTCGCACCGCGATCGGCGCCGGCGCCGAAATCGCTGCCGGCGGTGCCGGGCGGCACGCTCAGGATCGTCTCGACCTCGACCGCGCCGAGGCCAAGCGACCGGCTGCCTGCGGTAAAGCCGGTACCGTCGCCGCGAACCTTGATCAGGAGCCCTGTCACAAGCGCCATGGCACGCCCCACTTTCCCGAGCTGTCAAAGTAGAAAACTGCGGTACTGCTTTCAGACTGAAGCAATGCCGAGCGACAAGCAAGATAAGACTATCGCGCCCTTTGCGCGTCATCTCTGTGATCCCCTTCACAGACCGGGAAGCGATTTGCGCGCCCCTATGGCTCCAACGGAAACGGGCATCGCCAACGCGACCGGTCCCGCCGCGATTTATGACAATATTTTTCAGCCGGGAGAGGACAGATGCGGATCCTGTTTGCCTTTGGCACATTTATCGCGGCAACGGCGTTCACCGCTCCGGCGATGGCGACCACCGATGCCTATGTGCTCATCGAAACTGAATCCGGCGCGGCAGGCGACGTCTTGGCCACCAATTGGGGTTATGGCCAATGCCTGGGATTGTCCCACAGTTTTCGCCCTGACGAGATCGTCGTCCAGATCGCTTGCGACGACCTTGCCAGCCTGAACAAGGCCGTCGGTGTGGACATCCCAGCCAAGCAGGGCGTCAAACGCGTCACCCTGTGGATGCTGGGTAATAACCACTAAATGCAGGATTTTCGATCACCTAGTCATTTTCACAGTTGCCGTCTGCACGCCTCCAGGCGCCTCCCGGCCGGGCGTGCAGACGGCCTTCTGCCACATTTGCTTTGATCGGTCGCGCCGTTGTCGTACAACTATTACAGCCACGACAGACGGAATTTCATCATGCCGACCGCCAGCGCGAACGACAGAAGCGATCTGCCGCGCCTCGCGCGGATCGATCCGCGCCAGTTCGATCTGCTCTTCAACGGCTGCAAGGTCGAACGCTATGCCGTCGGCCAGCACCTCTTTGTCCAGGAGGATGCCGGCGACCGCATCTACGGCGTGATGAGCGGCACGGTGGAAATCTCGATCTATTCACCGGGTGGCCAGAAGCTGGTGGCCAATATCGAACTGTCGCGCAGTCTTGTCGGCGAGATCGGCGCGCTCGACGGGCGTCCGCGCACCGCCACCGCCATCTGCCTCACAGGCTGTGAGCTGGTCTCGCTAAGCCGAACGCAACTCTTTGATCGTATTGAGAAAAACCCATCCCTGGCGCGCGCCATGATCGAATTGTTGTGCGCAAGGCTGCGCTGGGTCAGCGGGGAGCTCGGCGACCAGGCTTTCTTCGGCATCGAGGCGAGGCTCGCCAAGCGGCTGGTCTTCCTGGCCGAAGTGATGGCGGACAGCGCCGGGTGGATACCGATCTCGCAGTCCGAGCTGGGGGAATTCCTCGGCGCCACGCGCGAGTCGGTCAACAAGACGCTCAACGACTGGCGCAACCGGTCGATCATCGCCATCAAGCGTGGCGGCCTGCGCATAACCGACGCCGGCGTTCTTCGCCACATCGCCGCGTCTCAGGACGACGACTGACGATTTCTGTCGCGAATCACAGCCGCGAAATCAGATAGCGCAACGCGGACCGGCTCGGCATGAAGAAATAGCCGCCGCCCTTGGTGGTGACGAATTGCGGCATGTCACGGAGCGTCGTGACCTTTTCCCAGGACGGAATGGTGAACGTGCCATCGCCGTCGCGCGAACCGATCGTCGGGTCCTTTTCCCCGACGAGGCCCTGGAACGAGCTCGACGAAACCCAGGTCTGCTGGATGAACTCGTACTGGCGCTCGATGTCGGCGTTAAGGCACATGAAGAGCAGTCCCTTTTCGACCTTTCCATTCTTGCCGTCCTGCTTCTCATAGGTGCGGCCGACACGCAGGATACGGTGGCGCTTGCCGATATTGATCTGGGTGTCGCGGTCTTCGCCCAGCGAATCGCGCGGGTTGGAACGGCGTATGTGGGACCCGAGCGGGCAGCGATGCCCTTGCGGATCCTCGGCGCCACTGGCGAAGTTGTTGTCGATGACGCGTCCCGGATGATCGGGGTTGCGCACCAGCGAACTGCCGTTCTGCCAACGGCCGAGCATCTTGGCGGCAACCCAATCTTGGGTGATGGCCGGGTTGCCGGTTTGGCTCGCCGCCGACGCCGCGGCCTTTTTGCAATAGTCGTTGAAGACGTCGACATGCTGCTCGAACTGGCGAATGACGAGGAACGAGCCGTTGCGGCCGAAATCGCGCGGCGGTGGCGGCAGGCCTGGAACAAGCCGGCTGCGGCGCACCTGCGAAAGGATTGCTGTCCGATCGCGTGATGCGCTTACCGAGGGCGACGCCGGATAGAACCCATGCTCGTCACGATAGCCGAACAGGAACTCGCCGGGCGCGACCAGATGCATGGGCGCGGCACCCCTGCTGGCGCGGGTGGTGCCGCGGACAATCGGCTGGGAAATCCCGTCGGCGAAGCCGAAATGCTCATAGGCTGGCCCGCGTTCCGACCTGTCGTCACCCGTTGCCGCATTCGACGATTTCGTCTTCGTGTTGGTCGGACCGCGATTTACGGCGAGCGGCAGTTCAGCGACGACCTTCATGCCGGCAGCGTTCGTCTTTCGTTTCACGGCGGCGATCTCGGTCTGCAACTTTCCCGGCTCTTCCGCATAGCAGACGATGACCAGGTCCACTGGCTTCTTCAGCGACCCCCACTCCCATTCGTCCGCTGCGTCGCCTCGGTCGTCCAGGATGCGCTTGCGCTCGGGATTGCCCATGCCATGGCGAAAGGCAATCGGGAATGTTTCTAATGGATCGTCCTCCACCCCTTCTTCGAGCCCAAGCTGCCGCAGGCCACCGGGACCAAAGGCTACTGTCATGGCTCGCCCGGCAGGCTTGCCTTCGCCGAAACTCGTCTGGTCGACAACGAAATCGAGCCAGGCCCTGCGTTTGGCTGCCGGCAGTTTGTCCGGCACCTGGATCGCAAGCATATGCGAATAGCCAAGTGGACCGAACGGGCCGAAGAAGATGGACTGGATCTCGCCGGTTTCCAGTTGCTGCTCGAGAGGTGCCGGAAAGGCCGAGCTGATGTTGGTCAGCAGCGAGGTGGTCTTTTGAACGGTGGTTGTTTCGCTCGCCGGACGCTGCAGCGAACCGAACAGGCTCAGCCAGTCGCGCGCCTCGTTGCCGACGGCGGAAGCAATGCCGCGCCTGATCCGGGAGTTGATCCGGATGCGCGTGGTGTTGAGATCGGGATAGGCGGAGTACCAGAACAGGGTCGGCACCTGCTGGCGCCGCGCCCAGCGCTTGAAGCGATCGCCGTCGCGCGCGCCGTCGAGGAAGAGCCATTGGGTGCGTGGATAGCCCACGGTGTTGCTCCACACGCCGGTCAGGCCGGCGGATGCCTTGGCGATGAAGTCCTCGAGATAGCTTTCCCAGCTGCCGCCGTAATTGGAGAAAAAGATCAGTCTGTTGGAGCCCGGCAGCAGGATCCAGCGGGCGAAATGGATGGTGTTGATGGTGTTGAGAAAGCCCGGCTTGAACACCTTCTGCGCCGCTATCGAGATCAGGTAGAAGGCAAACCTCAGCGCCAGCCGCCGCAAGATGCCGACCTTCATCGTCGAAATCGCGGTCAGATGGTTCTGCGCCGCGTGATCCTCCTTGGCGAGTATTGCATTCAATGCGGAGATGCCGATCGATGTGCTTTCCGGCCGATCCCTGTCCTCGCGGCGCCGCAGCGCCAGCAAGCACAAAAACACCAGCAGCGCTGCCGCTACCAACACGCCAAGCCCCGACAACAGAAGCGATGTGACTGCTACGGCTATGGCGGTGAAGGAGATTTCCGGGGAACTGATGTCGATGGATCTGCCGAACACCACACTGTAGGTCATGTACCAGCAGGCAGCCCAGATGATCGCCACTGTCGCCAGGACCGGCGGCACCAGCAGGGTCGCCATCAAGGCACGGCCCCAATGGCCCGCCTGCTTTTCCAGCTGGCTTTCAGCCGGCTCGAAAGCCCAGGCGAACGTTCCCAATGACTGGACATGTTGGCGAGCTTCGGCAAGCACGGCGGGAGCGTTACCGGTGCCCTTGCGTGGCCGCTCCACAATGTCGCGCACGGCTTCGAAAAGCTCCTGCTCGGCCTTGATGCGCTGGACCGAGTGCCCCGGAGTCCCCGAAAACACCAGCCCAGCATTGCTGCCGAAAGAGGGCGAGATGTCGACATTGTGCTTGCGCAGGAAGTCGTTCAACGCTCCGCCTTCCGGCAAGCCGCAGGCCGTGAAGATCGGCCGCAGCCTGTGTCCGATCGCCTGCGTAACAGCATCGATCACCTGATCAGCGCTGCCGTCGCCGGAGATTTCGAGAACAAGCGAGCCTCTTTCAAGACCAGACGCATCGTCCGTCTCGCCGGTGCCGACAACAGCGAGGCTGGAGAAATGAATGGTGCCGGCACTGTTAAGCGCGTCGCGGATCTCGTCGCCGGCGGGGTTGCCGAGTTCTGCCACCTTGGTGCGGATGGTGTCCAGCGAGGTGCCCAGGGTGACTGGACAGACCACTGTCACCATTGACTGGTCGACCGTCTTGCAAAGCGCGGCCGGTTCGAAATCGACCTTCAGCGTTTCGGGGTAAGCACCGATGCGCGTCATGCGCCCGGCCTTGCCCGGCATGCGGCGCAGATCCTGCTTCTGGAACAGAGCGCGCAGGCTCTCGCCGATCTGGATCCTGGCGATCTCGGCGCCGATGCATTGATGAATGCCGTGGCCGAAGACCATGTAGTCGCGGGGCGGGCGCGACGTGTCGAACTCGTTCGGGTTCTCTACGGCGTCCGCGTCGAACATTGCCGACAGCGTTGCCGGCATCACCACAGTGCCCGCCTTCACCAGACGCTCGCGGCGCGTGCCCTTGCCGATGATTGCGTCGCGCGCGGTGTAACGCCACGGGCCGATCCAGATCGGCTTGAAGCGCATGGCTTCGAGAACGGCCCGATCGAGCTTGCCGATGTCGTTTTCGGCGAGCGCCGTGTCGATGGCCTGCCGTGCATCTGGCCGCGACAGGATCACGTCAAGGCAATTGCCGGCGGCCAGCACATTGGTCGGGACGAAGCCGGCGATCATGCCGAGCATGATCGAATGAAGGTCGGCCTTCGACAGACGTCCTTGATCCATCAGGGCGACCAGCCTCGGCAGCGGCTGCTCGCTGTTCGCCCCCTTGTCCTTGATCGCATCGATGGAGCGGTCGATAACCTTGATCAGCCGATAGCCGGCGACCACCGCCAGCTGGCGTGTGGTGGGGTCCGCCGTCGGATCGGAAAAGAACAACGCGCTTAAGGCGATAGCCCAGTCGGCAAATTCGGATTCGTTGTCGATCTCGAGGCCGAAATAGTCGCGGCAGATGTGCACCGGAACGAGCTTCATCAATCCGGAGATCGCGTCGAAGCCGGGCCTGGCGCGGGTCATGATCTCCTGCGAATGCCGCGCGGCGATCGGCGTGACGGCGGCTTCGACCTCGGCTGGCGGAAAAGCGCTCAGCACCGACGATTTCATGCGGCGGTAGTCGGCGCCGTCCTGCATGCCGAGAATGAAATTGGACCCCCGCGCGAACTCGGTCATTTCCGGGCCGTACGGGGTCTGGAATTCGTCGCCGCGCTCCAGTATGTCGCGGACATCGGCGCTCTTGGTGACGAGCAGAACCCCAAACAAGGTGAGGGTCGGGCGGAAGCGCCGCAAGAAGGCCAACCACACCCGCGGATGATCTTCGACGATAAATTCGGCGATGCGCGCCACCAGGCCCGTTTTGCGGAGCCGACCGAGATCGAATGGCGGCATCTCCGACAGCGGGCGCTGGTTTTTCTGGGCCTCGCGAATGCCGTCGAAATATTTGAGTTTGGTCATGCGCGTTCAAGCCCCCCGGCTGTCCACGTCATTGCGATGCCGGCTCTCAAAGGCCTATGGTTGCATCGGTTCTGCGTATGTGAATTTTTTCACAGTTGTCGGCGTTCGGCCAGCCAATGACAGCAGCTCATTTGGCGCCTTCGAAATTGGCGATCAGGAATTCGTTTGCAGCCTTGTCCGCGAACGGTATCCAGCGAACCCTCTGCTCGGAAAAATCGGGGTGCCTCGTAGCGAAAATGGCCATTTCGTGCCGCGCCTGGTCCGGCCGACCGCTTCGCATCAGTGCGCCGATCTTCAGGAACCGGGCGTAGAAGTAGCCGGGTGACAGGTTGAGCGAACGGTCGGCGGTGGCGATCGCAGATGGCCAATCCTCGACGAAACTGTAAGCCGCCGTCAATTCCCCCAGATTGTGGAACCGGTAGAGATCGAAGGGGCTCAGTCGCTCGGCATCAAGAAAGAACGGTATGGCGGCGGCGGCATTGCCGAGCAGCAGATGGGCACTGCCCATGCCCGAACGCGCAAAGGCAAAGCTCGGATTGATGTGGATCGCTTCCGCGAGATGGTCGACCGCGGCTGCAGGTTTTCCCCGCATGATCGCGACGGCGCCAAGATGGGCATGCGGACGCGCATCGAGACTGTCCATCAGCAGCGCCTTGCGGGCGAACTGCTCGACCTTGTTCAAATCGTCGCCATCGCCGGAACGCAGCCACCCCCGCCAGAAATACCACCATGCCAGTTCGTTCAGCACGGCGCTCGAATTGGCGTCCTCCTGATAGGCTTTCTCGAAGAATTCCAGCGCGGTTTCGGTGTCGCCGCGGGTGCGCAGGTTCATGTGCCAGCGCCCTCGCCGCACCAGCTGCCAGGTTTCGAGGCTTTCCCACGGCACCTGGAACGTTCGCGCCTGCTCCGCCCGGTCGACCTCCTTGTCGAGGATCGAGACGATCTCCGCGCCGATCTGGTCGCGCAGCTCGAATATGTCGACCAGATCGCGATCGAAGCGCTGCGACCAGACCAGTCGCCCGTTTGACGCATCGGCCAGCGAGGAGTGCAGGCGTATCTGTCCGCCGTTGCGCATCAACGTGCCGCTGACGATATAGCGCGCACCAAGCGCGTTGCCGATCACCCGCGTCCCCAGAGTATCGTCGCGGAACTGGAAGCTGGAGCCCTTGGCGATGACCGAGAGCCATCTGGTGTTGGAAAGACCGTAGATGATGTCCTCGGCGATGCCGTCCGCCATATAGCCGACGTCGCGCTCGTCGCCATCACTCTGGAATGGCAGGACGGCGATCGCCGGCGGACCTTTGGGCGACTGCTTCTGCTGTGCATTAACCTGAGGAATGGCCGCAAACGATGCCGCCGGCGAGGATCCGTTGTCGTTGCGACCTGCGATCAGAACGCGCACCGGCAGCGCGATGTTCTTCAGCATGAATTCGCCAAGATCGGTGAACTCGGCTGCCGTCTTGTCTTTCACATGGTGCCATGTCGTCTCTGAAACGGCGAGGCCGTCGCGCGGTGCGAATTCCTGGATTCTGGCGGCTATGTTCACATCGTCGCCGTAGAGCCGGCCTTCGCGTACGATGACGTCGCCGGTGTTGATGCCGGCACGAAAGGGCATGCGCATGTCTTCGGCAACCGATGCATTGAGCGTGACGATCCGCCCCTGGAAATCGAAGGCCGCGCGCAACGCCTCGATCGGATTGCCGAATTCGGCCATGATGCTGTCGCCGGCATCGCCGAACGTGCGGCCGCCAAATATGCCACAGCTGTCGGCGATAATATCGCGTCGCTCCTCGAAGGCGGCGACGGCGGATTCGTCGTCGATACCCATCAACCGCGAAAATCCGACGGCATCGATAGAAATAATCGTCGCCAGCTGACGGGTATAATTCCGTTCAGCCATTTTCACGCCTCGGTCCTTCTGGCTCTGCTCCAGCACAGGCGACTACCCGCTCCTGAACATTTTCCGCCGCTTTGCTGAAAGAATACTGGCAGGTGCGGCGCGCCGATGCCGCCCTGTCCCATCAGGAAGTCTAACAGGGTCTTGGTGAAAGCTCTACCACGATCAGCTAATGGACCGCGGTTCACGCAGCGTCAATGGTTAGCTGATCGTTACCTGGCGTTCAGCGTAACATGTTCGTCCTACGCCTTGAAACCAAATGACTTTTGAAAATATTAGCTGATGCTCATGGACATGGTGGACCTACTTTTAGATGGACTTGAATCGCCAGCTCAATCAGGAGGCGAAACCGGCTCGGGGCGCGACGGAACAAACCGGGATGGAAGCGAGTTCTCCTACGCAATTCACGCCAACATGAAATGAGGGCAGTCATGCGCATTGTTGTTCTGGCGATCAGTCTGGCAGGTCTTCTCGTCAGCGGATCGACCTTCGCGGCCGACGAAAAACCGTTGCCGCCGCCGAATGCAAAAAAGCTCTCGGAAATCATCGCCAAGGTCGAGCAGCGCGACGGCTTTCGCTATGTGAAAGAGGTCGATTGGGACAGCGACGGCTACACCGTCACCTACTACACGGCCGACAAGGCAAAGGTCGAAATCACCTACGATCCAGTGACCTCGGAGCCGAAATAGCGTCGCTGCTGGACCGCTATTGCGGACATTCCGTTCGGCGCGCTTTTTCCCTAGAGCCTGTCCCATCCCGATAGAATCGGGATGGGGCTCTATCTCTTTGTTTGAGCATGATCTCTGGACAAAACGGTTCCCGTTTTTGTCCGAGAAAACCGGATTCCACTTTTCGGGATCATGCTCTAGAGTGCCCGCCATCGAACAAATGGGGGCCGGTCATGCATTTTTGCGGCCGAATTGCCAACCGGCTGTTGCCGGCTCTGATCATGGCCGGCGGCCTTGCCGTTCTTGGTCCGGCACGCGCCGAGGGGCCGTCCTTCGATTGTGGAAGGGCGAGTTCGCCAACCGAAAAGGCGATCTGTGCAGACCCGCAACTGTCGGCAATCGACACGCTGATAGCCAAGGCCTTCAAGGATTTCGAGCCGGCCTTTGGTGGCGACAAGCGCAAGATCGCCCGCGCGCTGGTCGCCGACCGCGACGCCTGCAAGGGCGAAATTGCCTGCATCGTAAGCGCGCAGAACAATGCACTGCAGACATTCGGCTTCTCGCCGCATTGGGTAGAAGCCTACAATGAGGGACTGATCGGCAAGAAGGCACTGGACACCGGGGCACACGAACCCAAAGGCGCCAACCAGCCCCTGCCCGTCGCGATCGGCCAATGCGCGGTGACCCATATCGCCACGCTCACGACACGGCTTGGCGACGATCCGCTGGCCACCGCCTCGGCTGACGGCGGTGCCGCGGCGACCTTCGTCAATGGCGGCTCGGCGGTTTCCTATGAGCGCGATCCCGGGCTGGCCGCTTCCACGGTCGGTGACCCCGCGGTGCTGTGCCTGATGTCGATCCCCAGGGATTGCCCCGAAGGCGATTTGCGCGGCAGGGTCTATTATGGCGTCGATCTGAATTTTGAAAGTGCCTGGTGGGTGCTGCCGGACTCGGAGCATCTGTGCGGCGGCGCCTGAGCGCCTGAGACCGACGGCATCGAAAGCGACACGGCCTCGAGGCTAGGCCGCTCTTTGCGGCTCCCTCTTGCACCCAATTGTCTTTGGTGGCTGACTGCGCGCCACGATTGCATCGCACGGGGGCGCGCGTGGCGACAGTAAAGCACGTCTTGAAACGCATCCTGATGATGCTCGCCGGCTATCTGGTTGCGGTGTTGGTGGGTCTGGTCGCGGTGGTGGCGATCTACGGCGCGCTTAGTTCTCTGCCCAATGCGCCGGGCTATTTCGATGCCATGGGCCTCACGCCCATCGCGGTGCTGGTCGTGCCGCCGCTCGGCATGTTCGTGTACTTTCTGACGCTCATCCTGACAGGGCTGCAAACGCTGGTCTTTGCGCTGATCGCCGAATTCTTTTCGCTGCGCAATTTCCTGCTGCACATGCTGTTCGGCGCCACGTCGGCGTCCGCGGGCTTCTTCCTGATCTGGCCAGGCGCGCCGGAGGATACGGAGCGCTGGGCCGATGTCGGCATCATCGCCGCAGCCGGCCTTGTCGCAGGCCTGGTCTACTGGCTGATCGCCGGGCGCGAAGCCGGTTTTCGTCGCCCGCTCTATCAGCGCTTCGATCAAACCTGAACTTTGCCCATCCCGATAGAATCAGGATGGGCTCTGTCTTCTTTGTCCGACCGCGATCTTCTGCGAACCGAAGGCTTCAGCTCGTCGGCGAGCGCACCGCCTCGGTTGCGTCCAGCGCCTGCATCAGCCGCGTATCGCGATCGTAGACGTCGTTGAAATATTCGACATTGCCGGACAGGTTCGGCCAGGCGGTGAAGTAGGCGATGTAGACGGGAATCTTGCGCGTCACGTCTTCGGTCGCGTGGCCGTGCTTCAGTTTCTCTGCAATCTCGTCGACCGAGACGCCAAGCACCGCCGCCGCCATGCCGCGCGGATCCTGCAGGCGAATACAGCCATGGCTCAGCGCCCGCATGTCACGCTCGAAGAACGATTTTTGCGGCGTGTCGTGCATGTAGATGGCGTGCTTGTTGGGGAACAGGATCTTCAGTTCCCCGAGCGCATTGGCTTCGCTCGGCTGCTGGCGCACGCTATAGGGAATGTTGGCGCCGTAGGCGCCCCAATTGACCGAGGACGAGGGAACCCGCTTGCCGCGCGAATCGGTGACTTCGTAGCCGGCACGGTCGAGATAACCAGGGTCGTTGCGCAGACGCGGCAGCATCTCGTTGACGATGATCGATTGCGGCACGCCCCAATAGGGATGGAAATCGACCTGCTTGATCTCCTTGTAAAAGAAGGCGGTCTGGTTGGTGGTCCTGCCGATGACGACGCGGGTCTTTAGCTTTTCCTCGCCATTGTCGATATAGGTTGCGGTGAAGGCAGGCTGGTTGATGAAGACACGCGGGCTGCCGAGATCGGATGGCATCCAGCGCAACTCTTCCAGCGCGACCTGCACTTTCTGCAGCCTGTCGGCCTTGGATGTTCCGGCCAGCGACGCGACCGTGCGCGGGCCGATGACCCCGTCGCCCTTCATGCCGGCCTTCACCTGCACGGCCTTGATGACCGGCACCAGTTCGGGAACATAGATCTCGCTGGTGCCTAGCCGGGCCAGGATCTCGCCGTAGGCGCCGCCCATCTCGTCATCGAGATTGCGCGCGATGAGCGTCAGCAGCTTCGGCAGTTCGGGACTGGTCTCGCCCGGCTTCAGCAACAGCTTGGGGTCGACCACGATCTCGTTTTCGGCGCTGGCCTGCAACGATTCCAGTTCGACGCGCAGCGCCTGGTATTCCGGGTTCTGCGGATGGCGCGATTCGAGATAGGTGCGCACCTCCTGGGTGTGTGCCAACGTCTTCAGCACGGCTTCCATGTCGACCGGCTTGGGCGGAAATTCGTAGTAGCCGGTCATGCGATTGGGATCGACACGGCCGCTCTGGGCATCATGGGCGTAGCGCAGGACGCGCGCCGACAGCGCCATCTCGAAGCGGACGAGTTCCTTCAGCTGGGCATTGGCATCGCCGGCCGACGCGCTGGTAGCCGGCACTTCGACCGTGTAGTCGGCAGGTGTGAGGCCGTAGCTCGCCGCCTCGCCGAGTACGCGCACGGCATCCTGGGCGCGGCTGTTAACGGTCGTTCCGGTCACCCAGATGAAATCCGGGTTGGCTGAATAATAGGCGATCAGCGCCTTGCCGATGTCGGGTTCGGCATAGAGCTCATAATCGCTCAGCCCGGCAACCGCTTCGCGGAAGGCGGTGCTTGTCGCCGATGGCACAAAGGCGGCGTCCTCGGCTGTCGCCACCTGGGGCTGCGCTGCAACCAGCGAGGCGAAGTCGACGCGCACCAGCCGGTCTGCCTTGTAAGTGTAATAGGACGGGCTGCTGATCCTGGTGCCGCCGCCACCGCCAGTTGCCGGGGGTTTGCGCTTTGGCGGCGGCGGGAATTCGCCTTGCGGCTGGTGCTTGATGCCGCCGCCGAAAAGCATCTCGAACAGCCCCTGTGCGCCTGCCTGCGGCGCGCCGAAGGCCAGCGTCGCCGCAACCGCTGCTAGCGGCACCAAGGTTGCTCTTCTTCCAAGGAGTTTCATGGATCACCCGCTCCGGTCGCAACCGGCCCCCGTTCCGCGCCGCTAGATTGTCTCGCCCACCGCATGGCGGATGTAAGGCGCAACTATACCGATTCATACTGATTTCGTTAAGCTTCCATAAATTTCGGCGGGTCTGTTGCAGAACGGTTTCACAACATCGTGACGGCCGAAGCGATTTTGTTCGCGCTTCGGTCGCGGGGAATCGCAGCGCGCGGATGCAACCGTCAGGCGTTGGCGCCGCCGTCAATGGTCAGCGCCGAGCCGGCCACGAATCGCCCTTCGGGGCCGGCAAGCCAGGCAACCATGCCGGCGATCTCTTCAGCCTTGCCGAAGCGAGGCGTCGCCATCTTCTGTCGCTGGTGTTCGGCATGCGATGGCGGCGTGACAAAGGCCGACCGTTGTGCTGGAAATCCTGAAGGTTTGGAAATACGCGGTCGGGAGGATAAGCCGGTGAAAAAGGGATATCGCGAGCTGCTCGACGAGGCCAATGCCGAGATCGAAGTGGTTTCGCCTGAGGAAGCTGCTGATCTGCTCGACGACGAAGAGACTATCTTCGTCGACCTGCGCGATCCCCGCGAAGTGGAGCGGGACGGCAAGATCCCTGGCGCCAAACATGTCACCCGCGGCATGCTGGAATTCTGGATCGACCCGGAAAGCCCCTATCACAAGCCGTTCTTCGCCTCGGGAAAGAGCTTCGTCTTCTTCTGCGCCGGCGGCTGGCGCTCGGCGCTTGCCACCAAGACCGCGCAGGATATGGGGCTTTCACCGGTGAAGCATATTCTCGGCGGCTATACCGCCTGGAAAGCCGCCGGGCTGCCGGTCGAGCCCGGCGAGAAGAAAAAACAGACCGTGTAGCCCGGCTCAGTGCAGCTGCGCCGATTCCCTGTGATCGGCAATGAAGCCGACGGCGCGCTCGACCACGCCCTTGTCGGCGAGGATGCGGCGATGGCCGAGTCCTCCGGCCCAATGAAGCCGCACATGGTTGCCGGCGCCGGCATAGCGCGTCGCGTGATCGGCGGAGACTTCGCGGTCGTCCGGCGCATGGATGACCAGCGTCGGCACCGGCCTTTGGGCAAGCTGGCGGTCGCCGGTGAATTCGTGCAGAGGTCGGCCAGCTAGTTTTTCGACCCGATCGGCCATCGCGATTTGCGAGCGCGGGCCGACATTGAGCATGCTGCTGAAGTCGGCGAAGATCGCCGGCAAGGAACTCGGCGCCGCGATAAGCACCAGCCGTTCGGCGGCCAGCGGCGCGATGTTGCGGACCGAACCGGCGACGGCATTGGCGGCGACGGCACCGCCGAAGGAATGGCCGACCGCTGCTGCGAACGGGCCGAACCATTCGCCGGCGATTCGCACGGCGTCGACGGCATTGACCATGTTCAACCGGCGGCCCTGCGACTGGCCGTGACCCGGCAGGTCGAGCGAGACGACCTTGTAGCCGGCGCCGCGATAGCCTTCGATAAGGGTGCGCATGTATTCGGTGCGTGAGCGCCAGCCATGGATGACGAGCACCGTGCCGGCAACCGCCCTGCCCGGCTCGGGCCGGAATTCGTGCACCATGACGCAGCCGGTTTTGGTCTTCAGCCGGTGATGGCGCGCCTCGGCCATGAAATCGGCGGCGCGCGCGACAGCGCGCCGCTCGCCGTCGCTGAGCGCCTTCACATTTGGTGTACGGCAGAACAATTCGAACGCAGCACGGCCGCTCAGGCGTGGAGCGACATGCTCAGTGGCAGCGAACACGCCCCGGATGACCTTCAGTCCAAATGATGCCATAGTGGCGATCCATCCATTCCGTTCAAGCATGAACATAATAGTTCAAACATGAACATTAAGCAAGACCTGCCCTGGGACAACCCGCGTTTTCGCAACTGGGTCGCGGTGGCGCGCGCCTGCCATGCGGTGGAACGGGCGCTGGCGGTAAGACTGGCGCCGCTTGACCTGAAGCCGGCGCAACTCGACGTGCTGATGAACCTGTATCGCCACCCCGGCATGTCGCAGCACGATCTCGCCCGCCGCCTGCTGGTCGGGCGCTCCAACATCACCATGTTGCTGCCGCAGCTTGAGAGCCGCGGCCTGCTGCGCCGCGAAGGCGACGAGAAGGACAAGCGCGTGCTGCGGCTGACCTTGACCGAAGCCGGCACGGAACTCCTGATGCAGGCGCTGAAGGTCCACATGGCGTTGATCGAGAAGGCGATGAGCCAGTCGACGCCGGAGCAATGCGACATGATCGGCGAGCAGATGCGCAGGATTGCCGACGTGCTGAAGGAAGCGTGACCGCTCTACTGTTCGGCGGGCTGTTGAAAAAATCAAAACTTTAGGGGATTCTTGCGTTTCGTCTGAGGGCTGATCGACATGACGCCGACACTGCGCAATTTTTCCATGCTTGTGCTTGGCATGTCTGCGGCTTTAAGCGGTCGTGCGACCGCACAGGACTACGCTGGATATCGCGTCCTCGACGCCAAGGTGATCGAGAATATGTGGACCAGTGCGAGCCAGAAGGCGGCACTGCTGTCGCCGGATGGCAGCCGGGTGCTGCATCTCAACGGCGACGAGTTCTGTCTGCTGGCGCCGTCCCAGATCGGATCCTGGGCAAAAATCGCCTGCGCGCAATCCACACCTGAAAACCGCCCGGGCGAAGCGGCTGATATGTTCTGGTCACCTGCGGGCAGCCAGTTGCTGATGCCGACATATTTTTACGGATTGCAGGCCTTCCGCGATACGGACATCCGGCTTTTCGATCCGGCGACATTTGCCGTCAAGAACCTGACCGAGGACAATTTCGAGGGCGGCTTTCTCAAAGGCCAAGGGCCGGCGAACCTGGATGTGCTGACCCATTGGATCGACAGCGACACAATCGCCTTCGTCCGCTACGCGATCCCCGAGGGAGGGATCAAGCAAGGTGGTTCGACGAGCCTGATGACGATCGAAGCCAGTGGCGGCGACCCTCACCTTGCGTTCGAAATTGCCTCCAAACCTGGCTTTCGGGTTTGGGCGATGACGGTCTCGGCGGATGGCAAGCAAGCCGCCTATAGCGTGGCGGATAAGGACGATGCCGATAGAGCCGGCATCTATCTGCTGACCCTCGGCGAAGCAACGCCGAAGCGCATCGCCGCGATGCGTGACACCGGCCAGCCGGCCGGGCTGGCTTTTTCGGCCGACGGGAAATTCCTCCTGCTGCTCGGGCGAAGCGCCAGCGGCGTCGATGCAAAGATCATCGATCTTGCCAGTGGCGAGATCTTGCCGGTCGATCGTGTCCAGAACGTCGTAGGGGTGGGATGGTCGCCGAAAGGGTCGGCGCTGGCCTATATCACCTATGACAGAACCAACGCCGCTATGCCGGGGGGCCTGTTTCTCGCCGAGGCGCCCGGCAAGCCGGACCGGTTGCTCATCGGCGGAGGATTCTTCCCAACCGTCTGTTGCGGCCAGCAGCCGTTCACCTGGGCCTCGAACGACACCATGATCGTCGCGCAGTTGGGAAAGAAAATAGGGACGGTTCTGTTCGTCAAGTTGGGGCAATAGCGCCGCGGCAAAGTTCCCATTCCCAGAAGAGCGACCCGCTCACCACATCGTCTTCTTCGCCCGCTCCGGCCATTCCTTATCATAGGCCTCGCCGTCGATGTTCTTGCGGCTGGTGACTTCCAGGATTTGTCCTGGCGTCGGCAGCGATTTCGGATCGACATGCTTTGCCGGGTTCCACAGTTCCGAGCGGACGATGGCGCGGGCGCACTGGAAATAGACCGTATCGACATCGACGACGGTGACCGAGCGCGCCGCCTTGCCTTCGACGGTGAACGACGCGCACAGCGCCGCGTCGGTGGTGATATGGGCGCGGCCGTTGACGCGCAGAGTGGTGCCGGAGCCCGGCACCAGGAACAGCAGGCCGACACGTGAATCCCTGATGATGTTTTTTAGCGAATCGGCACGGTTGTTGCCGCGCCGGTCCGGCATCATCAGCGTCTTCGGATCATGGATGCGCACGAAGCCGGCGAGATCGCCACGCGGCGAACAGTCCAGCCCCTCCGGCCCGCTGGTTGCGAGCGCGACAAAGGGCGAGGCCTCGATGAAGGCGGCATATTCGGGAATGACGTGGTCGAGTTCCTTGACCACCGACGCTTCGCCGGGCAGGCCATAGAGGGCTTCGAGCTGTTCGACCGTGGTGATGGCGGACATCTTTTTCGTCTCCGAATATCCGCCGCTACTCCCTGTCCGTGACGTTTTGACGACAGCGGCGGGGTGAGAAACTAGCGGTCGCGGCTCAAGCCCTTTTCCTGCAGCTCTGCGAGATAGGCATTCCAGCGTGCCTCCTTCTCGTGACCCAGCGTATGCAGGTAGTTCCAGGTGAAGATGCCGGTGTCGTGGAAATCGTCGAAGGTGATGCGCACGGCGTAGTTGCCGACCGGCTCGATCTTCAGGATGGCAACGTTGCGTTTGCCGGGAACGGTCACGCGCTGTTCGGGCGAATGGCCCTGCACTTCGGCCGAGGGCGAGGCAACGCGCAGCAGCTCTGCCGGCAGTTCGAACGGCCGGTGATCAGGAAAGGTGACGGAAAGCAGTTTTCTGTCCTTCGAGACCCTGAGTTCCTTTGGTGCCGTCATGATGGTAGACCCCGCATCGATCCGCCCTTCCCTACGCTGCTTCGCGCGGCGGGAAAAGGCGCTTTAGGGGCAACCGACATGCCATGTCGGCCAGGGAATGTTACCAAAGATCGAGAGCCGCTATCTTGAATGCGAAGCCGGATCGTATCACATAGCGGTATATAACGATGCCGTTCGCGGCCACGGGAAACGCATAGCATGAACATGATCGACCCATTTGGTCGCACAATCAGCTACTTGCGCGTGTCGGTCACCGACCGCTGCGATTTCCGCTGCACCTATTGCATGGCCGAGGATATGGCCTTCCTGCCCAAGAAGGACCTGCTGTCGCTGGAGGAACTCGACCGGCTCTGTACCGTCTTCATCGAAAAGGGCGTGCGCAAGCTGCGCCTAACCGGCGGCGAGCCGCTGGTGCGCAAGAACATCATGCATCTGGTGCGTCAGATTTCGCGGCATCTGAAGAGCGGCGCGCTGGAAGAACTGACGCTGACCACCAATGGTTCGCAGCTTTCGCGCTTTGCCGCAGAGCTCGCCGATTGCGGGGTCAAGCGCATCAACGTCTCGCTGGACACGCTCGACGCCGACAAGTTCCACAAGATCACCCGTTGGGGCCATCTCGGCAAGGTCATGGAAGGCATCGATGCGGCGCAGGCGGCGGGGCTGCAGATCAAGCTCAACGCAGTGGCGCTGAAGGACTTCAACGACGCCGAATTGCCCGAGATGATGCGCTGGGCGCATGGCCGCGGCATGGATCTGACGGTCATCGAAACCATGCCGATGGGCGAGATCGACGCCGACCGCACCGACCAGTATCTGCCGCTGTCGCTGCTGCGCGCCTCGCTGGAGCGCCAGTTCACGCTGACCGACATCCCCTACAAGACCGGCGGCCCGGCCCGCTATGTCCAGGTGGCCGAGACCGGCGGGCGGCTCGGCTTCATCACGCCGATGACGCATAATTTCTGCGAAAGCTGCAACCGCGTCCGCCTGACCTGCACCGGCACGCTCTATATGTGCCTCGGCCAGGAGGACGCCGCCGATTTGCGCGCACCGCTGCGTGCCTCCGAAGGCAACGAACTCGTCGCTGACGCCATAGACGAAGCCATCGGCCGCAAGCCGAAAGGCCATGATTTCATCATCGACCGCCGCACCAGCCGCCCCTCGGTGTCCAGGCATATGAGCGTTACCGGCGGCTGATTTTCTCGCCGATCTCGTGCAAGATCGCCTCTGTCATTGGCTGGAGGCATGGCATGAAACGTCTTTTCCCGACCCTGGCGTTAGCTGCCGTGATCGCAACGACCACGGCTGTTGCCGCGCCATTCACCTATGTCAACGAGCGCTTTGGCACCGTCTGCACCTTTCCCGACGAGGTCTTCACCGATCGCCAGCCCGAACCGGAGAATGGCGACGGACAGGTATGGCTCAGCGCCGACGGCGCCAGCCTGACCTGCTCGGGCATTTACAACGCTGACGATGACACCCCGAAAGGCTTTGTCGCAGCCGAGAAAGCCAGCAAGGAGCCGGGCTACACGATCACCTACAGCAAGACCGGCAAGGACTGGGCGGTGCTGTCGGGCTTCAAGGACAAAAACATCTTTTACGAGCGCCGCCTGTTCGGCAAGGATGGCATCATCCGCACTGTCTGGATCGACTACCCGCCTGCCTTGAAATCGAAATATGACCCTCTGGTCGGGCCGATCGCCGGCAGCCTCAAAGGGCCATGAGCATTTTCGGTAACACCCCAGAAAAAGTCTCGTCCGCAGGCGTTGCCTGATTTACCGCCAGCATGTTCCGGCCTAGCTTTCCGCGCGGCGGAATCGTCGCTCACAGGGGGAATACCATGCGCAAACTCATTCTTTCTCTCGCATTGCTCGGTCTCGCGACTGTCCCGGCGGCAGCCCAGTCGATCGGCGGCACCTACACTGTCGCCGGCACCAATTTCGACGGATCGGCCTATGGCGGCGAAGCCACGATCACGCTGACCAGCGAGACGACCTGCACGATTCATTGGGAGACTGGCGGATCGTCCTCGGACGGCATCTGCATGCGCAATGATGACGCCTTTTCCGCCGGCTATGTGATGGGCAAGGAAATCGGCCTCGTCGTCTACAAGGTGCAGGAAGACGGTTCGCTGCACGGCCTGTGGACGATCGCCGGCAAGGACGGCAACGGCACCGAAGTGCTGACACCGAAGAAATAAACGCTGCCACTCCAGCCCGCGGTCGTCATCTCACGGCCTGTCCGGCGAATAGCGCGGGCCACACCGAAAAGCTGTGGCCCAGTCCTTTGGCGTTGCTGTTTGGAAACCGGCTGTTACAGGCTTGATCCAACCCAAAACCGGTAACGCCCTTGCCTCTTTCCCCAAACCTTCGCGGCGCGCTGTTCATGATCGTGGCGATGGTTGGCTTCACCCTCAACGACGCCATCACCAAATTCTCGTCGGAATCGATGAACATGGCGCAGGTCATGCTTATCCGCGGCGCCTTTGCGTCGCTGTTCGTCGGCCTGCTCGCCTGGCAGCGCGGGGCGCTGGCCCGGCCGGGCTCGATGCTGCAGCCGATGGTGGCGATCCGCGTCATCGGCGAGGCCGGCGCCACCGTGGCCTTCCTCGTCGCCCTTGCCCATTTGCCGATCGCCAATGTCTCGGCCGTGCTGCAGGCGTTGCCGCTGGCGGTGACGATGGGCGCGGCACTGGTGTTCAACGAAGGTGTCGGCTGGCGCCGCTGGCTGGCCATCGCTGTTGGTTTTGCCGGCGTGCTGATCATCGTGCGGCCTGGGTTTGAGGGGTTCAGCGTCTATTCGCTGCTGGCGCTGACCAGTGTCGCCTGCTGTGCGGTGCGCGACCTCGCCACCAAGCGAATACCGCAAGCCATTCCGACATTGCTGGTGTCGACCGCCACCGCGCTTGCCATGACGGTGCTGGGCGCGGCATTGCTGTCACCGATGGGTGGCTGGACACCGATGACGGCAAAAAGCACGGCGCTGCTGGCACTGGCGGCGGTGCTGGTGCTGATCGGCTACCAGTTCATCATCATGGCGATGCGGGTGGGCGATATCTCCTTCATCGCACCGTTCCGCTACACCGCCCTGCTGTGGTCGATCCTGCTAGGGCTGTTCATCTTTGGCGACCTCCCCGACCTGCCGATGATCCTCGGCGCCACGATCATCATTGGCTCCGGCCTTTACGCGCTCTACCGCGAGCGCGTCGTCGGCCGGCAAAAGACCGCCGCTGAAAGCGCTGGACCGGATATGGCGCCGGACGGCATATAAGGCCAACCGTCGAGGGCGGTTTGAAAGCGTTCTGATTTTGGGGCTGGCGTACAGGCCGATGAGCCAAGACATTGCAGGGATCATTCTGGCCGGCGGCCAGTCCAGGCGCATGGGTGGCGGCGACAAGAGCCTGCTAGCCCTTGGCGGCGGCAGCGTGCTGGACCACGTCGTTGCGCGTTTTGCGCTGCAGGTCGGGCCTTTGGCCCTCAGCGCCAATGGCGACCCGTCGCGGTTTGCTCAAGTCGCATTTCCGGTGCTCGCCGACACGGTGACAGGCTTTGCCGGACCGCTTGCCGGGATATTGACCGGGCTCGAATGGGCCGCCGCGAATAGGGCCTGCCAGTCACTGGTGACGGCCGCCGGCGACACGCCTTTCCTGCCAAACAATCTGGTCGAACGGCTGATGGCTGCAGCTGAAGAGCGTCCGGGTTCGATTGCCGTCGCCCGTTCAGGCGGCAAGCAGCATCCGACCTTCGCGCTCTGGCCGCTAAGCCTAGGCGCTGCCTTGCGGCGCTTCCTGGTCGACGAGAACAACCGGCGGGTTTCCGCCTTCATCGACCGGCATGATTTTGTCGAGGTGGAGTTTCCGATGTTTGCAGCCGGCGGGCATGAGATCGACCCGTTCTTCAACATCAACACGCCGGACGACCTTGCCGAAGCCGAATGGCTGCTGCAAAGCATAAGCCCATGAACAGACGCGTTTTTGGCATTACCGGCTGGAAGAATTCCGGCAAGACGACACTGACGGAAAAACTGGTCGCCGAGCTTGTGCGGCGCGGTTGGAAGGTGTCGACGGTCAAGCACGCGCATCATGATTTCGACATCGACAAGCCCGGCGCCGACAGCTTTCGCCATCGGCAGGCAGGCGCCACGGAAGTCGCGATCGTCTCCGGCAAGCGCTGGGCGCTGATGCACGAACTGCGCGGCGAGGACGAGCCGACGCTGGAGGCGATCCTGTCGCGGTTGGCACTGTGCGACATCGTGCTGGTCGAAGGCTACAAGCGCGAAGCGCACAGCAAGATCGAAACGCGACGGCTGGAGGCCAGCGATCGGGCGCCGCTGTCGGCAAGCGACCCGCATATCGTCGCCATCGCCGCCGACTTTGCGGTTCCCGGCGAAAGCCTGCCGGTGTTCGATCTCGACGATACGAAATCGATAGCCGACTTCATCGAGCGTACGACTGGTCTCGTTACTTGAGCCGTGACGCAGCGGCAGAATAGCTTTGCCGATCGCGGTGGTTTTACAGTTGCTTTTTTCCCGGAAAGAGTGGGAGTATCCCGATCAGCGGGCGGTCAAAAGCACCGCCCCACAGAGCCGTACGGAACCACGGCCGGGACCATAAAGAGAGGACTATCATGCGTATTGCACTGCGTATCGCGCTCGCCGCATCGGCTGCGCTGCTGACGCTCGGCGTAGCCCAGGCCCAGGAGAAGACCCTGCGGATCGGCACCGAAGGCGCCTACCCCCCATTCAACAACCTGACCGCCGACGGCCAGCTCGTTGGCTTCGACATCGACATCGCCAAGGCGCTTTGCGACGAGATGAAGGTCAAGTGCACCTTCGTCGCGCAGGATTGGGACGGCATCATCCCGGCGCTGCAGGCCGGCAAGTTCGACGCCATCATCGCTTCGATGTCGATCACCGCGGAACGTGCGGAGAAGGTCGACTTCACCCACAAATACTACAACACGCCGCCGGCGATCGTCGCGCCCAAGGACAGCGACATCAAGGGCGTGACCAAGGAAGACCTGGCTGGCAAGACTGTCGGCGTGCAGGCTTCGACCACGCACTTCAACTATGCGACCGCGACCTACACTGACAGCACGATCAAGCCCTATCCGACAGCGCAGGAATACCAGCTCGACCTGGCCAATGGCCGCCTCGATGCTGCCAATGACGACATCGTCGTTTTGCAGCAATGGCTGGACTCGCCGGACGGCGCCTGCTGCAAGCTGGTCGGTGCGATCAAACCTGACGTCAAGATCCACGGTCCGGGTGCCGGCATCGCGGTGCGCAAGGGCGAGACCGATTTGGTCAACCAGTTCAACGCCGCCATCGACGCCATCCGCGCCAACGGAAAGTACAAGGAAATCAACGACAAGTACTTCAAGTTCGACGTCTATGGCGGCGATTCTTGATCGCGGCTTTCTGATCAAGAGAACGGCGGGATAACCCCGCCGTTCTTGCAAGGACACGCCGGGCACGAGGGGTGGCGCGGCGTGGCTCTCAAAAGCGCAGATGCGGGAGAACAGGCGAGCGGATGCAGAGCGTATGGACGCTTCTCAGTTGGGGACCCGATGGCTGGCTTGACGACATCGCCTATGGTGCCATTGTCACCGTTCTTCTGGCGCTGGCCACGCTTCCCATCGGTCTGACGATCGGCTTCTTCGTGGCGTTTGCCAAACAGTCCGAAGAACCGTCGCTGCGCCTGGCCGCCAACATCTACACGACGATCTTCCGCGGCTTGCCGGAGCTGGTGACGCTGTTCCTGTTCTTCTTCGGCGCGCCGCTGATCCTGCAATATCTGATCAGGCTGATTTACCCCGGCTCAACGGTCGACGTTAACGGCTTCGTTGCCGGCATGATCGTGCTTGCCCTCATCTTCTCGTCCTATGCCAGCGAGGTTTTCCTCTCGGCGTTCCGCGCCATCCCGAAGGGCCAATATGAAGGCGGCTACGCCATCGGCCTGTCGAACTGGCAAACAATGCGCAAAGTGATCTTGCCGCAATTGCTCCGCATCGCGTTTCCGGGCCTCGAAAATTGCTGGCTCAGCCTGCTCAAGGATACGTCTCTGGTGTCGGTGGTCGGCCTGGCCGAGACGCTTCGTGCCGCCAATGTGGCCGCGAAGGTCACCAAGCACACATTCCTGTTTTACGGCGTGGCCTCGCTGGTGTTCCTTGGACTGGCCATCGTGTCGTCGTTCGGCACCAATGCCATATTGCGGTCTTTGGGCAAGCGGGAGGCACAGCGATGAGTTCCGTGGCCATCGTCGAACGGCCCCCTCCGCGTACACGCGGCTGGCCGCGTACGCGCATTGCCGGCTATGCGCTGGTTTGCATGTGGATCGCTTTCGGCGTCGGCATCGTCGCCTACCTGGTCCTGGCCTGGAATGGCGAGCTTTTCGCGAAATATGCGCCGAGCTACGTGCAAGGCCTCGGTGTCACTCTGGCCCTGGTAGCCATATCGATGGTGTCGGGTGCCATCCTGTCCCTGCCGGTCGCCTATGCGCGCATGTCGAGTAACCGGATTCTCTCCAGCCTGGCCTACGGTTATGTCTATTTCTTCCGCGGCACGCCGCTGCTGGTCCAGACCTTTCTGGTCTACTACGGCGTAGGCTCGTTCAAGCCACAGCTCGAAATGGTCGGGCTCTGGGGCTTCTTCCGCGAAGCGTTCAACTGCGGCGTCTTTGCTTTCGCGCTCAACACCGCCGCCTATCAGGCCGAGATCCTGCGCGGCGCGATTGAAAGCGTGCCAAAAGGCCAATGGGAAGGTGCCGCTTCGCTTGGCCTGCACAAGTTGCAGACGCTGCGCAAGGTCATCCTGCCCCAGGCGCTGATCGTCGCGCTCAGGCCGTACGGCAACGAGCTCATCCTGATGGTCAAAGCGTCCGCCATCGTCGCCATCATCACCGTCTACGATCTGATGGGCATGGCCAAGCTGACCTATGCGCGCACCTTCGACATCCAGGCCTATATCTGGGTTGCCCTCGTTTATCTCGTCATGGTCGAGATATTGCGGCACGCGATCGAATGGATCGAGCGGCGGATCACCATACATCTGAAGCGCTGAGCGGTTTGTCCTGCGGCTGCACCACGCAATCCTGATGCCGCGGCGGCTTGACGAATTCGCCGCATGGCCTAGACGTTCGGGCGATCAAATTCCCGTCGGAAGGTAGAACTATGGCATCGGTGGCATTTCTCGGTCTTGGCGTCATGGGTTATCCGATGGCCGGGCATCTTAAGAACAAGGGCGGCCACGACGTCACCGTCTACAACCGCACGACGGCAAAGGCCGAGCAATGGGTTGGCCAACATGGCGGCAGCCTTGCCACGACCCCGGCCGAAGCCGCCGACGGCAAGGATTTCGTCTTCTCCTGCGTCGGCAATGACGACGATCTGCGCTCGGTGACGACAGGGCCGCAAGGCGCCTTCAGCTCGATGAAGAAGGGCGCGATCTATATCGACAACACCACGGCGTCGGCCGAAGTCGCGCGCGAACTGGCGGAGAAGGCCGACGTGCGCGGCTTTTCGTTCCTCGACGCGCCGGTCTCCGGTGGCCAGGCCGGTGCCGAAAACGGCGTGCTGACGGTGATGGTCGGTGGCGACCAAGAGGCCTTCGACACGGCCAGGCCGGTCATCGATGCCTTCGCCCGCATGGTCGGGCTGATGGGGCCGGCCGGTTCGGGCCAGCTCACCAAGATGATCAACCAGATCACCATCGCCGGCCTCGTCCAGGGACTGGCCGAAGGCATCCATTTCGGCAAGAAGGCCGGGCTCGACATCGAAAAGGTCATCGAGGTGATTTCCAAGGGTGCCGCCGGCTCGTGGCAGATGGAGAACCGGCACAAGACGATGAATGCCGGCAAATATGATTTCGGCTTCGCCGTCGACTGGATGCGCAAGGACCTCGGCATCTGCCTCACCGAGGCCGACCGCAACGGCGCCAAGCTGCCGGTGACCGCACTTGTCGACCAGTTCTACAAGGATGTGCAGGCGATGGGCGGCAAGCGCTGGGATACCTCTTCGCTGCTGGCCCGTCTGGAAAAATAAGGTTCGCCGTGGCCGAGCTTTCGCCCCAATCCAGTGCCGATGAGATCGTCGCGCATCTGCGCTCGATTGGTTCGGAGGACAATCGCCAGGGCATGCTGCGCTACGGCATCAAGATCGAACGTGCGCTCGGCATTTCGCATGGCATGCAGCGGCAGATTGCCAAGAAGATCAAGCGCAACCACGAACGTGCCTTCGCGCTTTGGCAGACCGGGATCATGGAGGCGCAGTTCATCGCTTCCGTCACCGCCGACCCGAAGCTGTTCACTGCCGCCGACGCGCGGCAATGGGCGGCGTCGTTCGATTCCTGGGATATCGTCGATGGCGTCTCCGATCTCTTTGTCGACGCGGAGTGTTGGAAGGAACTGATCGACGAATTCGCGGCGGACGAGCGGGAGTTCGTTCGGCGCACGGCCTTTGCCATGATGGCCTGGTCGGTCGTTCACCGGAAGAAAGAGCCAATAGCGACCTTTCTCGGCTTCCTCCCGGTCATTGAAGCGCATGCCACCGACGGCCGCAATTTCGTGAAGAAGGCCGTGAACTGGGCGCTTCGTTCGCTCGGCAAGCGATCGATGGAAATGCATGGCGCTGCGCTTGCCGTCGCAGAGCGGCTGGCGCAGTCGAGCGACAAGACGGCGCGCTGGATCGGCAAGGACGCCGTGCGGGAACTGACCAATGCCAAGACGCTCGAGCGGATCGCCAAAAAAGGCTGATCTGGCAAAAGTCCGTTTTGCCGAGGTAACACGGGAAACGCGCGCCGATTTCGAAAGCCTGTTCGAAGCCCCGGGTGGACCTAAGTATTGCTGGTGCATGGCCTGGCGCCACTCCAGCCGCGAGCACATCCAGAACGATGAAAAGAAACGCATGATGATGGCGCTGGTCGAGGCCGGCACGCCCGTCGGCATTGTCGCCGAGCTGGAAGGCCAGACCGTCGGCTGGTGCTCGGTCGCGCCGCGCGAGACCTATCGCAAGCTGTCGCCGCAACAGGACGATGCCGAGACTGGCGTCTGGTCGATCGTCTGCTTCTATGTGCCCCGAGCCTTGCGCGGCGGCGGACTGGCGGCTGGACTGCTCGATGCGGCCATCGATCATGCTTTCGCCAAGGGCGCCAGGACGATCGAGGCCTACCCGGTCGAGCAAGCGTCGCCGAGCTACCGTTTCATGGGCTTTAGCGACATGTTCCTGGCGCGTGGCTTTCACGAGACCGGCATGGCCGGTGCTCGCCGACATGTGATGCGGCTCGAGCGTTGACGCCCTTGGCGGCGACGGCTTTACTCCACGGCAAAGGGAGCGGCCAATGATCAACCGTCTCAAATCGACCACGGCGCTCGTGGTCGTTTTGTTTGTGTCTATTGCGGCTGCCAACGCCTCGGCCGAGACCGCGCACATCTTCTGGAAGGATCTGCGCCCGGCAAGCCAGGTCGCCGCCGAAAGCGTCGGCCTGCCGATGATCGCGGCCAAAATGCCCGACCATGGCGAGACGCTGTCGCTCAATCTGCAGAACAAGACCGTTGAGTTGGCCGGCTATGCACTGCCGGTCGACCGCGATGGCGACCTTGTCTATCAGTTCCTGCTGGTGCCGTGGACGGGTGCGTGCAGCCACATGCCGACACCGCCGCCCAACCAGATCGTGCTGGTCACGCCTGCCCGCCCCTACAGGATGTCGGAGGCCTACCAGCCGGTTTCCGTCACCGGTGCGCTGCAGCCGGGCCTGGAAAAAAGCCAGCTGTTCATCCTCGACGGCGCCAGCGTCATCCAGTCGGGCTACACCGTGCGCAAGGCCGAGGTGACGAGCGTCGACACGGTGCCGGACACGATCACCCTGCCGGTGAATTCGCCCTGGAGTTTCCTCAACAAAAAGAAGAACTAAGCGGGGAATTTTGCGGTCCAACTGGCGCTCCCCTTCATCCGGAGCGACGTCGGCTACGTTGCAAATACGAATAGACAAGGATACATTTGGCCACACTCATCAGCGGTCGACCTTGACCGACAAGCCAACCATAGCTGCATGCTTCAGACCCTCAACAAAATATACAGCCCCAACATTTTCGTATGGTTTGGGCGCTGTGCTTTGTTTTATTTTCTATTCGTCTATGTTTTTGCCGGCCTCTCACTAAGGCATTTTATCTATGCGAGCATAGTTTACTTTGCAATTAATATTGCGATTAGCGTATTACTAAACCTCTACAGGAGACTACGCTCCGACAGGAATAGCCTTACCAACTAGCCTAGCACTGGTCGCCCTTGTGACGGGGCCTGAACGAAGGGCGACGGGCCTCAAGCCGCGTTGGCGCCCGATTCCTTGTCCAGAACCATGTAGTCCAGCGGCATTTCGGTCGTGTACTTGATCTGCTCCATGGCGAAGGACGACGACACGTCGCGGATTTCGATCTTGGCGATCAGCCGCTTGTAGAAGGCATCGTAGGCGGCGATGTCGGGGACGACCACGCGCAAGAGATAGTCGACGTCGCCGCTCATGCGGTAGAATTCGACCACTTCGGGAAATTCCTGGACGACCTCGGAAAAGCGGCGCAGCCATTCATGGCTATGCGAATTGGTGCGAATCGACACGAAGACGGTGACGCGCACATTGACCTTTTCATGGTCGAGAATGGCGACGCGCCGCTTGATGACGCCCTCTTCCTCGAGCTTCTGGATGCGCCGCCAGCAGGGCGTGGTCGACAGACCGACTTTCTTGGCGACATCGGCGACCGCGAGCGTCGCGTCCTCCTGCAGGAGGCGGAGAATTTTTCTGTCAAGGCGGTCCATTAGGTGCTCCTGAGGAATAGTTTGGCTATATTCCGCCTTATCCCGGCCATTCACAAGAAATAAATTCTGCCGGATGGCACAAAAGCGAGTGATTTCTTGCTGAGTGGTCAACCGATGCGATAGCGGATTTCCGATCTCAGAAACGGCAGCAAATCCATTTCAAACCACGGATTCTTCTTCAGCCAGCCGCTGTTGCGCCAGGACGGATGCGGCAGCGGCAGCACTTTCGGGCTGCTCGGCGCATCCCAGACGGCGCGCCAATCCTGCACCGTCTCGGTCAGCGAGGACCGGCGCGCAGTGCCCATATGCCAGGATTGCGCATAGAGGCCGATCGTCAGCACGAGATCGATGCACGGCATCAGCGCCATCAGCGGCGCGCGCCAGGCCGGTGCACATTCGCGGCGCGGCGGCAGGTCGGCGCCCTTGGCGTCCTGGCCGGGAAAGCAGAACCCCATCGGCACGATGGCGAAATTTTCCGTGTCGTAGAATTCTTCCGCGCTGACGCCGAGCCAGCTGCGCAAGCGGTCGCCAGAGGCGTCGGTGAACGGCATGCCCGAGATGTGCACCTTGGTGCCCGGCGCCTGGCCGGCGATGAGGATGCGGGCGCTGGATGACGGCAGCAGCACGGGACGCGGCTCGTGCGGCAGCGGCCGGCCAACCGGACTGTCGACGCAGATGCGGCAGGCGCGGACCTTTGCAGTCAGGCGTTCGAGTTTGGCCTCCATCTCAGGCAGCAGCGCTCGGCCGGCTGGAGATCGCGCCGTGCCAACGCAGCACGTTGGTACACTCCTCAGGCACCTTGATGCGCGCCGGCTTCATGAAATCGATGGCGATCAGCCCGGTGATGTCGGCGATCGAATAGAAGTCGCCGGCGGCGAACTCGCGGTTTGCCAGCTCGGCGTCGAGGAGCTTCAGGAATTCGAGCGCCTTTGGCTTGTTGGCCTCACCCCATTCGGGGATTTGCGGGATTTCCCATTCCTTCATCGCCGGATGGATGTGGCGAAAGGCCTGCGCGACGCAGCTCAGCAGATTGAACTCCATACGCCTTTGCCACATCTCGACCTGCGCCTTGCCGAGCGCGCCCTCCCCGAACAGAGCGGGCTGGGGATGCAACTCTTCGAAATAGCGGCAGATGGCGACGGATTCGGTGATGATGGTGCCGTCGTCGAGTTCGAGCACCGGCAGGCGCCGCAGCGGATTGCGCGAACTGACCGGCTCCTGCCTGTGTCCCATCGCACCCATGTCGACAGGCACCAGCGGAACCTCCAGCCCCTTTTCGGCGAGGAAAACCCTGACCCGCCTCGGATTGGGCGCGCGGCCACCGTCGAACAGCTTCATTCCCATCCTCCTCGATCTCTTCCGCGACTATAGGGCGCTCAGCGATGCGTTGAGTATCACCAGAAGCGAAAAATCTCGCGCAGCGCATCGCCGATCGAAGCCAGCGTGCCATGCTTTCTTTCGACCGGCCCGTCATGGTGGGTTTGGCGCCAGTCCTGCGGCTCGTCGAAGGTGCCTGCCCAGATGCCGGCCTTGCCGGCGCGGGCACCGGCTTCCTCGGTCTCGAAATCGCCATAGGCGACCGCCCATCCCGCCTCGACCTGGGCGCGGTTGAGATCCTTGCCGTCGGCCTTGCAGTCGCCAAGCAGCCGGCCATAGCGGTCGCGTTGCCAGCCGCTGCAGGAGACGGGTTTGCCTGATATCAGCCGCACCAGCGACTGGCGCGCGAGCTTGCCGCAGGGATAGTCAGCGCCGTCCTTGCGGCAGATCTGCTGATATTCCGGGGCGTCGATGCCACGCATGCGGATGCGCTCGGAGCCGAGCGTGATCGAATCGCCGTCGTTGACGATTGCCGCACCTTGCGCCTTGCGCGTCTCGACCCGGTCAAGACGCGCCGCAAGCAGGATCAGCAGGCCGAGAAGGATGATCGTCAACCCGTAATCCACCAGTCTGCGCCACAGGCTGCGCGGCGGCGGCGGATTGTATCGCCGGCGAGGCCTTTGCGACCACGAACGGCTCATATGGCAAACAGTCTCTTAATCATTCGAACGTAGCTTAAGAATTTGAAATCGCTGCGCGTATGAATTGAAATTTCCATGCCTTTGCTACGCTCGAACACAGCGGATAAATTCATTGTGGACCGCAGGAAACCCCATCGCAACAGCGATGTGGCGCGCGCGGTGCGCAAGACGCGCGACCGTCTCTCGCAGCAGGCCGGCAATCCCGATTTCGACCGCGAACTGCTGAAGCTGCACGCGCGCGCCATGGTGGGCGGCGCAATTGCCATCCCTTTGCTTGTGCTGGCGATCGCGGCGGCTGGGCTGTTTGCCGGCATGGACAGCAAGCAGATCGGCGTCTGGGCACTGTTCACGCTCATCTGCTACACCGTCGTCGTGTTCATGGCGCGGCGCATCGAACGCACTGAAGCTTCCGAGCTCAACCCATTGCAAACGCGAAGGGATTTGCTCATCGGCCATTCGCTGTGCGGCCTCGGTTGGGCCTGGTTCGCCTGGCTCGGCTGCGACGCATGCCAGGTCGACCAGTTCCAGGTGGTCAAGGCGGTGGTGCTGCTGCTTGCCATGGCGGCAACCGCCATCATGGCGTCGTCGCTGCGCGGCGCGCTGCTGGCGACCTTTGCCATTCCGGTGGCGGTCTATGCCTATTCCGGAGCCAAGCAGTGGATGCCGGTCGAGGCGATCATGGTCGGGCTGCTCGTCGCCGCCCTGCCGTTCTTCGACTATGTCGCCAGCCACCTCAACCGCTCGTCGCTGATGCTTTTGTCGTTCCGCTCCGAAAAGGACGCGCTGATCGCCGAGGTGGAGACGGCGAAATCGATGTCGGACGAAGCACGGCGGCGGGCTGAAGACGCCAATCTGGCAAAGTCGCGTTTTCTGGCCTCGATGAGCCACGAACTCAGGACGCCGCTCAACGCCATTCTCGGCTTTTCCGAGGTGATGGCCAACGAGGTGCTCGGACCGATGAGCAACCCGACCTATCGCGACTACGCCCATGACGTGCACGAGTCCGGCCAGCATCTGCTCGACCTGATCAACGAGATCCTCGATTTGTCGCGCATCGAAGCCGGGCGCTACCAGCTCAACGAGGAGCCGGTGATGCTGCTCGCCATCGTCGAGGATTGCTGCCACATGATGGAGCTGAAGGCGCGCAACAAGGACATCCGCATCGTCCAGGATTTCGAAAGCACCCTGCCGCGTCTGTTCGCCGACGAACGCGCGCTGCGGCAGATCACGCTCAACCTTTTGTCCAACGCCATCAAATTCACGGCAACCGCCGGCGAAATCCGCGTGCGCGTCGGCTGGACTGCCGGTGGCGGACAGTACATCTCGATCAAGGACAATGGGCCAGGCATACCGGAAGACGAGATTCCGGTCGTGCTTTCCGCCTTCGGCCAGGGCTCGATCGCCATCAAGAGTGCCGAACAGGGCACCGGGCTGGGGCTGCCGATCGTGCAGGGCCTGCTGGCCATGCATGGCGGCGAATTCGAGCTCCATTCCAGACTGCGCGAAGGCACCGAGGCGATCGCCATTTTCCCGCCGAGCCGGGTGATGGAGAAATTGCCGGCGCTGCCGACCCAGGCGGTCGCCGCGCGACGTCGCTGATTGCACTAGGCTTTGACGGCCGCTGCCATCCCCGAGCTGGTGAGCGCGGCGGCTTTCACCAGGCCCGCGGCAAGAGCCGCCCCCACCCCTTCGCCATGGCTCATGCCGAGATCAAGCAGCGGGCGCAGGCCGAGCCGTTCGGCCGCCCGCTTATGCCCGGGCTCCGGCGACAGGCCTGCAAGCAGGCAATGGTCGAGAGCAGCCGGGTTGGTGGCATGCAGCACGGCGGCCGCGGCGGTCGCCGCAAAGCCGTCGATCAGCACCGGGATCTTCTGCATCCGGGCGGCCAGAATGGCTCCGGCGATCGCCGCGAATTCGCGACCGCCGACCCGGCGCAAGGCTTCAAACGGGTCCCTGAGGCTGGCGCCGTGAAAGGCAAGTGCCGCGTCGACCATCGCGGCCTTGCGCGCCTGCATCGCCGCGTCGGCGCCCGAACCAGGCCCGACCCAGTCGGCGCCGCTGCCGCCAAACAGCGCGGCACACAGAACGGCAGCGACAGTCGAGTTGCCGACGCCGAGATCGCCAAGGCAAAGCAGATCGGTGCCGCCGGCTATGGCTTCCATGCCGAAGGCCATGGTGGCGGCGCAGCCGCGCTCGTCGAGCGCTGCGTCCTCGGTGATGTCGGCGGTCGAAATGTGCAGCGCGAGATCGAAGACTTTTAGGCCAAGATCGTTGGCGATGCAGATCTGGTTGACGGCAGCGCCGCCTGCCGCGCAAAGCTCGACCGCATTGGCGGTCGCCGCTACCGGCCGTGGCGAAATGCCGTGCCGGGTGACGCCGTGATTGCCGGCGAAGACCGCCACCAGCGGCCTTGTCACCGCCGGCGGTGCGCGCCCGCTCCAGGTGGCGAGCCACGCGGCGATGTCTTCGATGCGGCCGAGCGAATTTTTGGGTTTGTCGGCTTTGACAAACAGGGTGCGCACCCTGTTCTGCGCGACCGTATCGGCCGACGGCAGGTTCGCCAGCAGATTGCGAAAATCGTCGAAGGGCAGCGCGCTGGTCATGTCGGTCCTGATCATCCCCTGGGATTGATCAGCGGCATAGCCGCCTTGCCCGGCCGGCACAACCTCCCCTGACATTGGCGCGAAAGCGGTTGCCGGCGGCGCATTCCGAAGGGCTTGCATTGGCTTTGCCGTTGCACCATGTGGAGATGGAACGAGGGATTCCAGACGGACCCCCCAAGAGAAAGTCATGACGGCCATCGAATCCCCGTGCATCCTCGTCTGCTCGATCGACATGAAAACCGGCTTCTGCTTCGGCTGCGGTCGTACGCGCGAGGAAATCGGCGCCTGGATCGATATGACGCCGGAAAGCCGCCGAACCGTGATGGCCGAACTGCCCGCCAGGCTGGAAACGGTCGAGCGGCGACCGCGCCGGGAAACGCGCAGGGGCCGCATGGCGCGCGAGCGCGACGTCCTCTCATGATCCGGCAACGCGCATGAACCGGCTGTTCTGGATCGTGATGATAGCGATCGGCGTCGGGCTGGTCCTGCTCATGCTCAACAATTCCGCCGGCAGCACCTTTGGCATCGAAAACAACGATTTCAGCCGGCTGATCTGGCTTGGCGCCTTCGGCGCGTTGATCAGCGCCGGCCTCATTCGATCCGGAAGGCCGCTCGGGGCCATGGCGCGCAATCTCGGCGCCTGGGGCGTCATCGTGCTGGCGCTGGTTGCCGGCTACCAGTATCGCTACGAATTGCAGGATTTCGCCAGCCGGGTGACGGCCGGCCTTGTGCCCGGCAGCCCGCTGGCATTGGGCGTCGAGGACGGCCACGCGACAGTGACGCTCGACAAGGCCGACAGCGGCCATTTCGAGGCGCGCATCATGGTCAACGGCACGGCAATCCGCACCGTGGTCGACACCGGCGCGACCAGCATCGTGCTGACCGCCGAGGATGCCCGCGCCGCCGGTTTCGATCTGGACAGGCTGAGCTTCACCATACCGGTTTCGACCGCCAATGGCATGGCGCGCGCCGCCTCCGTCAGGACTGACACGGTGGCGATCGGCGACATCGTGCGCAAGGACATGGCGGTCATGGTCGCCGCCCCCGGCGCGCTCGGCCAGAGCCTGCTCGGCATGAACTTCATCGGCTCGCTGTCTGGCTTCGACGTGCGCGGCGACCGGATGATTTTGCGCGACTGACTTTCGTCAGGCTGCCTGTTCGATGCGGCCGAAATCAACCGCGGCGAAGGCCGCCTTCAGCACATCCGGTCCCGCGCCAGGTTTCGTTGCGTCGATCGACAGGATCTGTCGGTAGCGGCGCGCACCAGGCAGGCCATGGAACAGGCCGACCATGTGCCGAGTGACATGACCGAGCCGGCCACCCTGCTCGATATGGTGCGCCGCATAGTCGGCCATCGCATCGATCAGCGCGGCAAAATCGAAGGCGCCGGCTTCGCCGCCATAAACCGCGGCGTCGACACCGGCCAGGATGCCGGGCGTATGATAGGCGGCGCGGCCAAGCATGGCGCCATCGACATGGTCGAGGTGGCGAAGGGCTTCTTCTAGCGATTGAATACCGCCATTGATGCCGATGAACTGGTTCGGCTTTTTGGCCTTCAGGCGATAGACCCTGTCATAGTCGAGCGGCGGGATGTCGCGATTTTCCTTCGGGCTCAAGCCTTCCAGCCACGCCTTGCGGGCATGCACCCAAAGCGCGTCCGCGCCGGCGGCGAAGACACCGTCCGCCAGCGCGTCGAGCGCGGTTTCAGGATCCTGCTCATCGACGCCGATGCGGCATTTGACGGTGACCGGAGTGTTCACCGCGGCCTTCATCGCGCCAACGCAATCGGCAACGACAACCGGCACCTTCATCAGGCAGGCGCCGAACGTGCCCGACTGGACGCGGTCGGACGGGCAGCCGACATTGAGGTTGATCTCGTCATAGCCAAAAGCCTCGCCGATGCGCGCCGCCTCGACAAGTTTTTGCGGATCGGAACCGCCGAGTTGCAAGGCGACAGGACGCTCGGTGGCATCGAAGCCCAGCAGCCGCTCGCGCGCACCATGGATGACGGCGTCCGCCACCACCATTTCGGTGTAGAGCAGCGCCCGGCGCGTCAGCTGGCGATGAAAGAACCGGCAATGCCGGTCGGTCCAGTCCATCATGGGTGCAATAGCCAATCTATGCTCTTGATTTTTCAGCATTTTTTCTTTAACATCAAATCGTTAGAACCTGCCGAGTGCACACGAAGTACGCCAGAATACGACCCTTTTCGCCACGTTTCGATCTCTCAGTGCACACAGAGCGCACACGAAAGAATGGCCACCTACACAAAACTCTCGTCCGGTTCCTGGCGTGTCCAAGTCCGTCGCAAGGGTCGCTACGTCAGCGAGACCTTCCTGCGCCGAGACGACGCACGGCGCTGGGCAACCGACGCCGAGCGCCAAGTCGATCGTGGTGAGACGCCGACCAAGTCCCGTATAGCCCGCCTGAAAACTTTCGGTGAACTCATCGACCTTCATATCGACGACATGTGCGATGTAGGCAAGTCCCCTCGCCGCTCCAAGGCCGCAGCTCTCGATATGCTCCAAAGACACCTGGGGAAGTGCAACCTCGCGGCTCTCGATCGCGAACGGCTCATTCGTTTTGGGCGCGACCGGGCCGCCCAAGGTGCCGGACCGATGACACTCGGCATCGACATCGGCTTTGTAAGACTCATTTTGGCTCATGCCGCTGCGGTGCACGGCCTGCCCGTCAAGGTCGAACCGGTTGATCTCGCGCGTATTGCCCTGAAGAGGCTTGGCCTCGTTGGTAAGGGCAATCAGCGCGACAGGAGGCCAACTCAGGATGAACTCGACAGGCTCATCGCCCACTTCGATGCAAATCCTCGTCAAATAGCGCCGGTTGGTCAGATAATACGTTTCGCCATCGCAACCGCGATGCGCCAGGAGGAAATCTGCAAGGCGCGTTGGTCCGATTTGGAATCTCGCACGCGGATGCTTCTCATCCGTGACCGGAAAGACCCGCGAAACAAGAACGGGAACAATCAACGCATACCCTTGTTCGCGGCAACTGGGTACGACGCATGGGCCATTGTCGAGGAGCGACTGGCCAAGCGAAGCAATGACGATGATCGAATATTCCCATTCAATCATAGGTCAGTCGGCACCGCCTTCCGTTTAGGGTGCGCTGCCCTGGGCATCCACGACCTTCATTTTCATGACTTGCGGCACGAAGGGACAAGCCGACTTTTCGAGGCCGGATTCACAATCGAACAAGTTGCGCTGGTAACTGGGCACAAGGACTGGAAAATGTTGAAGCGCTACACCCATCTGAAGCCGGAGGCTCTCCACGCGCTGTTGGCAGCGCGCGCAGCATAGATGTGAGTGTCATATGGCTTGACGATAGAACAAACCGACTCGAATGTATCTAATAACCCAGCAGGTCGTTGATCTAGCTGGGTTTTTTTGCTTGCGGCTCCGAAAACCGACACATGGTCCGTTAAAAACATTTCACTGGCCACTGTCCACTTGCCATCGACCTTCAAGAGGTGTTGAAGAAGTCGGTGAAGCAGAAGCCGGGGCCGTTGTCGGTATCGACCCAGGCGCCGTTACGCGTCCAAGCAGCAGCCGACTAGCCGCTCAAGACCATGCTGGAACTCAAGGCCCAAGGCGTGGCCCAGGTCACCATCTCGCATCGGCTGACCGACATCTTCGAGGTCGGTGATCGGGTCATGGCGCTCAAGCGCGGAGAAAACGTCGGGACCGCTACATCCGCCATACGACCGAGCAAGAGATCCTGGAGCTGCTGATCGCCGGAACAGCCGACAATGCTCTGACCGCCGACCAGGCGCTAGCAGTCTCAAGGCAGGCCATGCCTGGCGGCTAGTCGTGAGCGTCATCCCGTCAGATGCTGCGCGAGCAGGAAGCCGGACCCCCCGCCCAGCCCGGATCCTGGATGAGTCGAGGCTCCGATCAGATAGAGACCTTCGACATCGGTCTTGTGGTTGACGCTGTGCTTGAACGGCCGCCACAGAAACGCTTGGTCGATGGTGGAGGAGCCGCCGTAGGGATCGCCGCCAACCAGATTGATATTCATGGCCTCGAGATCTGCAGGCGAATAGGCTCGACGTGCGATTACGGATTCCTGGAATCCGTCGATATGCGCCGCAAGCATAGCCTCCACCCGATCGGCATATGCCTCGCGCAGGCTCTCGGTCCACCGTCGGTCTTCCGGCGGACCTAGCAGGCCGGCCGCATCGCCCTTGACGAAGCGGGGCGCCTCCGGCATTTGCAGCCACAAGATGGCCTTGCCTGGGGGACAGCGCGACGGGTCAAGCGCATGCGGTTGCTGAACGCAGATCGTCGGCAGTTCCGGGAGCATGCCGCGCAAAGCTTCGTTGCAAGCCTTGGAAACCCCGTCGATGCCGGCGGTGAGATGCACCACCGCAGCCTTGGCCAGTTCGGGGTTCTTCCAGGCCGGCATCCGGTCGAGTGCATAGTGCATCTGGAAGTTGCCCTTGCCGTGGCGATAGTTCGCGACCGCGTCCGGCTCGTTCATGACTTGGGCGCCGCCAAGCAGCCTTTCATACAGCTGGGTCGGCGTCATCGAGCAGATGACGCCTTTCGCGGCGGAAAACTCCGCGCCCGAGGCAACGCGAACTCCCGTGGTGCGACCTCCCATCCTTATCACGCTCACCACGTCGGCCTGCGTCCTGATCGTTCCGTTGCGCTCCGCGATCAACTTCGAGAAGGCGGAGAGCAGCTTGCCCGCCCCGCCCTTGACTATCGGCGAGCCGCCAGCCTCCAGCGAGAATCCGATCACTTTGCCTATCTGGCCAGAAAAAGCATCCTCGGGACCAAGGCCTGCATGAAGCGACCAAGGGGCCCACAGAGCCCTGGCGACATCGGAGCGGTAGCTCGACTCGAGCCAGGAACGGGCCGGCGTCAGCGCATTGCCAATCACGGCTTTGAGTCCGAGTGGCCCGCGCCGCCAGGCTTCCGTCAGCAGCAGCTTGAGTGTCGCGAAGCTCCACAGGCGCCCGCCCAGCAGGCCGAACAGCAAAGCCGCATCTTTCTCGATTCCTTCCATGTCCTGACGATAATTGGCGCCATCGCCCGAAGCGAGCGTGTCCAGCGCCTGGACATTGTCATCCCGATTGCGCCGGATGACCAGATGTCGGCCGTCGGGTAGAACCACCGCATGCGGCACATCGGTGTTGCAGAATTCGACGCCGAGGCGCTCAAGGTCCGGTCCTAGCACAGAATAGGCGGGTCCAGTAACAAACAGGATGAAGGTCGTTGCCATCACATCGTGGACGAAGCCCGGCGCGGTGATCTCGTCGCTTCGCATGCAGCCGCCGATGCGGTCATTGCGTTCTAGTACCAGCACGCGCTGTCCTTTGCCGCCCAGCATGGCAGCACAGACGAGCGCGTTGATACCGCTACCCACGACGATGTAATCAAAGCTGGTGTTCATGGTCGAACGCTCCCAATGATGCCGCTCAACCTGCCGCCACTGCGAAAAGCGCGTATCAGGCGAGCGACACGTCACTTTGTCCGCGAAGGTCCAAGTGGACGAGTGTGTTGTCCAATGTTCCGATGCCGTCCGCCGATACTACAACGCGGTCCCCCTCGCCCATGAAGACCGGCGGCTCACGAGCATTTCCGATGCCGGCCGGCGTACCCGTGAGCAGCACATCGCCGGGATACAACGTCATGCCGAACGAGAGTTCGGCGATCAGTTCGTCTATAGGGAAAGCCATTTGCTTGGTCGACGCATGTTGAACGCGTTGGCCGTTGAGATGGCATTCGATCCAGAGGTCCTCGAAGCGAATTTCGTCCAGCGTGACGATGGTCGGCCCGAGCGGCATCGTGCCGTCAATGCTTTTGCCTTTAAACCACTGTCCGCCATGGCGGCGCTGCAAGTCACGCTGGCTGACGTCGTTGGCCAAGGTAATGCCGAAGATGTGGTCGAGCGCCTGTGCGCGTGGAATACTGCGCCCGCCCTTGCCTATGACAATAGCGATTTCGGCTTCATAATCCCATTTGGCGGAGATCCCTGGGTCATAGGCGATTGGGTCGCGGGGGCCGATGACTGTCGAAGGGCTCTTCGTGAAGAAGGTCGGCGCCTTGGGGCGGTCGACGTCCTGGCCTTCGCGTTTGCCCTTGCTTTCCTCGAAATGGTCCCAGTAGTTCCAGCCGCAGCACAACACGTCACGGCGGAAGCGCGTAATCGGCGCAGCGAAGGTAAAGTCATCAACGCGCGCGCGTGACGCATCGGCCAGCGCCGCCTTCGCGGCCGCCAGCCCTTGCGCGCCCATTTCAATGATGCCAACGACGTCCGGAGCGACATCCTCCAGAAGCACAGCCTTGCAGTGATCGATCAGTGCCGGCAGGACGCGATCATTGTGCCGAATGGAAGCAAACCGCATTGAGGATCAACTCCGATTAGTAAAGTACAGCGATGGCGCTGATCTCGATCAGATATTCGGGCTTCACCATCTTGCTGACCTCAACCATTGTCGACGCAGGGGCCTCGTTCGGAAAATATTCGCGGCGTACCTTATGGATAGCGTCAAAATGCTCGATGTTGCGGACATAGACGTCTACCCGGCAGATGTCCTCCAGCGTGCCGCCGGCCTCTTCCACGGCCGCCTTGACGTTATCGAGAACCTGGCGCGTCTGGATCGAAACGTCGCCGATGCCTGCGATTGTGCCGTCTGCCTTGCGAGCAGTCATGCCGGAGATGAACAGCAGCTTGCCCTTGGCTTCCGCGATGCTGGCCTGCGAAAAATGGCCGTTCGGAACTGCCAGCTTGCTGGATGTGATGGATTTCTTGGGCATGTCGGCCTCGCTAGGTTGGAATGGAAAACGGAAATGGCACGTTGGCTCGCTGAGCCGCCTGTTCAAGGTTGCGCAGCGTCGCCGGATCAACCGGACAGTCCTTTTCGGCAAGCTGCCGCGCATTGCTGGCGGGATCGCCCGGCGCCATGACAGGAGAAGCAGGGTCAACCGGGCGCGAGGTCCGGATGCGCTGCACCACCTCGCTGACCAGTCCCTCGAAAGACGCTTGCGACCGGAACGCATCGACCTGGATTGCAAGGAAGAAATGCGCGCAGTCATATGGTTGGCCTGGATCGCCATACAAAGGCTTGATCGCGGAGCCCACGCCGCCGGACGAAAGGCCGCCAGCAAGCAGATCAATCATCACCGCCAGCCCAAAGCCTTTCGGACCGGCTGCGGGCAGCAGCATTCCCTCGATGGCGGCGGCGGGATCGGTGGTGGGAACGCCGTTCTTGTCGGTTGCCCAATCCCCGGGAATGGCGCGGCCGGCAGCGGCGGCGATTCTGATTTTGCCCATCGCAGCAGCACTCAACGCCATATCGAGGACGACCGGCTCATCTGGAGCAGGGACCGCGATTGCCAGCGGGTTGTTACCCACGAGTGGCTCGGTGCCGCCAACACCCGGCATTAGCGGACGCGTGTTGGAAAGGACGATGCCGATGCAGCCTGCCCGAGCAAGTTCGCTCGCCCAATGCCCGGCCGTGCCGAAGTGGAAGCCGCGCCTGACCGCGACCGCACCGAGGCCATGCCCGCGGGCGCCTTCCAGCGCCAGAGCGATAGCCGTTCGCGAGGTCAACTGCCCCAGCCCGTTTTCCGCATCGACGACGGCAACGCCGCCTTTGCGTGAGACCACCTGGCCTTGTGACCTGGCATCGACCGAGCCCCCCTCTAGCCGCGACAGATACATCGGCACGAGCATGACGCCATGGGACGGCACACCCTCCTGATCCGCCAACACAAGGCATTGCGATACGTAGCGGGCATCGTCGGGCCGCACGCCCTTCGTGGCGAACAGCGACGCTGCGAACGCGACGAGATCGGCGACAGGCACCCGGTGCTTGGTCATCGTGCGTCCTGCTCGTCCGTGTACCAGTCCGGCATCTTCGGATAATGAGGGCCGTCATAGATCTCCACGACGACCGTCTCTTCATGAGCGAGCGTCGGGCCGTGCACATTGCCCTTGGGGTTGAGGTAGAAGGAGCCCGCCCTCAGCGTCACGCCGGTCGACGTGTATTCGTAATGCCCAGACAGGCAGAACATCATCTGGTTCGAAGCGTGCATGTGCGGCGAAGGAATGCTGGCGCCTTTGGCGAATTTGATGAGGGCAACCGAGGCGCCGGTTGCTTCATCGCGCCAGAGCATCTTTTCAAAAACGCCGGGCAACGATTTCGCCCGCCATTCCATCTCGTTGGTGTTCACAAGCAGTTCTTCGAGTGAAGGCATGCCGTTTGGCATGCCTGGAATGGTTGCGTCAGAACTCGCCATTTGCTGTTTCCGTTTTTCGTTTGTTTTGCGGGATCACCTAGACGGCGGCCTTCGGCTGATCGAGGAGTTCGACCAGGACATTTCGATAGTGGAAGGTGCTCGTATTGCGCAGTTGGTGCGGCTCGCCCGGCTGCCGGTAAAGCGCCTGGCCCGGCTGCTCATGTGTGTTCACGACGCGGCCGCTGACGAACTCCATCACGTTCTCGCCTGCCGTGATCGGGATGACGAGGTAGGTGTGGTGATGTTCGTGCCAGCGCTGAAGTTGGCCCGGAGCCAGCTCCAGGCTCCATACCCGGACCTGGCTGTTTTCAAAAATGATCTCATCCCCGATCGGGCCGAGATCGAGGCCATCCGGCGCTAGCGTCATTACAAAAGTCCCAGCGTTGTCATAAGTTGGCCACGGCATCGTCGTGTCCTGGATTGGATATACGACAGGCCAGACCGGGCATTCGATGCCGGCGTCCGGACAATTTGTTGCGCAATTCGCATTCATTCGCATTGCGGCCGGCGCAACCAACAAGACACGTGGCTGCATTGATACCCGGGCTGTTCGATGGCTAAATCGCCGCCAAACAGGTGACAGAGGTCGCGCATGTATCCAAGCCGTTTCGACTACATCAAAGTGGCAAGCTTCTCGGAAGCCTCCGCTGCGCTGATAGACGGAGGGTCCGACGCCAAGTTGATGGCCGGTGGCCAGACTCTGATTCCGATGATGAAGCTCCGGCTTCTCGCGCCGAAACTCCTTATCGATCTCACCGGTATCCAAGGCGCAGACGAGGTGACGCTCGGCGACGACCTGATCGAGATCGGCGCGCTCACGCGGCATGGGGTGGCCGGCAAGTCAGAGGCGGCCAAGACCTTTCCCATCATTCAGGACTGCGCACTGGGCATCGCGGACGTCCAGGTCCGCAACATGGGCACAATCGGCGGGAGCATCGCCGAGGCGGATCCCTGCGCCTGCTGGCCGGCCCTGCTGACGACCCTCGATGCCGTCGCACTCTGCGAGGGCTCCGAGGGCACCCGCGTGCAGCCGATCCGCACTCTGCTGGCGGACGCCTATACGCCCGCGCTCGCCATGGGCGAGATCATCACGCGTATCGCTATTCCGCGTGAATCGCTCGACGGGTTCGGAACCTTCGTTGCCTTCAAGCGCTCGGCGCCGGCCTATCCGACCGCCAGCTGCGCCCTCCAGGTCAATATGGATGGTGACATTGTCCGTTCGCTGAGAATCGGATTCGGCTGCATGGGTCTCACCGCCCTGCCGTTCGACGCGGCCAACGAATTCGCCATCGGCAAGGTGTTCGACGAGGCACTTGCGAAGCGGATCGGCGACGCGGCATCACAATTCGTTGAGCCGCTTTCCGACAACAAGGGTTCGGGAGCCTATAAGCGCAATCTGGCACGCGGTCTCGTCATTCGCGCATTCGACGTCATCGCACGCCGGCGAGCCGGCATCGAGGTCAGGGATACCCACCACTACTATGGATAGTCCGCACGCCATGAACGCGCACAAGAAGACAATCCGGCTCACCGTCAATGGCAAGGCCATCGAAGCGCAAGTCGAGCCCCGGATGCTGTTGGTCGAATTCCTCCGGCATTCCCTTGAACTGACCGGCACCCATATTGGCTGCGACACCAGCTATTGCGGCGCTTGCACGGTTCTCCTGGACGGGCGTGCGGCCAAATCTTGCACGTTGTTGGCTGTCCAGGCCGACGGCAAGACGGTTCGCACGGTGGAGGGACTGGCCGCCAAGGACGGCACGCTCAGCATCCTCCAGAAGTGCTTTTCCGAAAATCACGCGCTGCAATGCGGCTTTTGTACGCCCGGCTTCCTGATCTCAGCCACCTCGCTGCTTGCCGAGAATCCCAGCCCTGATGAAGCGGCCGTTCGCAAGGGTCTCGCCGGCAACACGTGCCGTTGCACGGGCTACACGCCAATAGTCGATGCAGTACTTGCTGCATCCCAGATGGGAAAGAACTAATAATGAACGTCAATCTCGATGGGCAATTCGAGGCCGCAGCCGAGCCCGAAGCAGTCTATGATTTCATAATCGACCCGGACAAGTTCGCGCCGATCCTTCCCTACTTCAAGGGGCTCACCAAGACGTCCGAAACCGAATTCACAGTGACCCTGGAAGTCGGTGTGCCACAAATCCGCGGAAAATCAGATGTCCACACCAAGCGTGTTAGCGCCGAGCGCCCGAAATTCGTCAAGTATCAATTGAGTGGCCGTCATGCATTGGGCGTGATGGACGCCAAGATGACATTTGAGATCGAGCCGCTCGAAGTCGGCAGCCGCGTCAATTGGGGGGTCGAAGCGATCGTTAGCGGCAAACTCGCGTCGTTGGCGCAGGGCATCCTCATCCCCTTGGCGAATCGGCAAATCAAATCGCTTGCGCAGGCTGCCCAAAACGCACTCGGCGGATCTCCGGGAGGCGCGGTCGCTGTCCAGCCTGGCTTGGTTGCGAGGGGCGCGGCGTCATTCAAGGATTTCTTCGGCGGCAAAACTGCTAAGTAACAAGGGCACGCCAGCTGAATTGCAGCGTTAGGAGAAAACACTGAAGCCGACGAAGAGCACAGGCGCAAAGTCCGATATCTCCCTTGAGAGCAAGACATCGCGGGAGTTCAAGGATGAACGCATCGATTATCTGTATCGAGCCTACAGGCTCGGCACGATGCGCGCGGCCAGCGAATCGTTGGACATTGCCCCTTCCTCAATCAGTCGGCACATAGCCAGCCTGGAGGAAGAGCTCGGGATCGAACTTATCGAGCGAGGGCGTCACGTCGTGCGCCTCACGGCGGCCGGGGCGCGTGTTCTGGAATACTACCGCGATCGAGCTTCACAGCGAGAGACCCTGCTCACGGAACTTGACGACCTGAAGGGCCTGCGCAGCGGCCATCTCGACGTGGCGATCGGGACTGGATTGTTGCGGACGATCTTCGCCGAGGCGCTGGCAAGTTTTTCAAAACGTTATTCTCAGATTTCGATTTCGGTTCGCAGCCTGTCTTCGCGGGAAATCATCCCGCTGGTGGCTGAGGATGAATGTTATTTCGGTGTCGTCATGGGGCCGACCGGCGACCCGAGGGTGCGGGTCATTAGCTCTTTCTCACAGCCTACCTGCCTGATCTGCCGGCCTGAACACGCGCTCGCGGGGCGCCCCAGCATTTCGTTGGATGAGCTCACCGGCCACAGGATTATCCTTCCCGACATCGGGTTCGGCGTTCGTCAACAACTGGCCGAAATTCAGGAACAGACGGGGCGCCGGATACCCGTTATGATGACAAGCAATTCGATCCAGACGATCCTCGACTGCGTGGTTGCCAATCTCGGCGCTACTGTCCTGTCGGTAACGTCGGTGCCGGAGCATCTGACCAAAGGCGACCTCGTCGCCGTACCCATCGATGACCCCCTGCTGCAGGCGAGCCGTGTGCAGATCATCAAACGAAGCGGTCGCCGTCTGCCGGCGAGCGCGCTCGCCCTGATCGATACGCTCGAACACCTGCTACGCAACGCGTCCGCCCCCTGACATGCGATCCACATTCTTCTCCCAGGGCTGCCCAGCTCGCTGATGCAGTCTTGGATACGCACCGTCACGGCCTGCCCTGGCGAGTTGAGGCCGCAGGCGCGGAACGCCTGGCTTTCCTTGATCGGTAACGGATTTCATCACCTTCGTGGAAGAAGGCGGCGTGCGTCGGCCCAGCCACAGCCCACCGCCAACCCCGCTGATCACTTCGGTCGATGCAGCCCGACAAGCCGAGTTCATTGCCTGCGCATTTCGTCGAAGGCGGCGCGTTCGGAGTAGCCGTCGACGGTCATGTCCCATGATGACCTGCTTGGATCGAAAGTGCGCCTCCCTCCAGCGCCGCCGGCGGTGTCACCCCAAGGTTCAATTTGGTGCCGCTTCTGCCCTATGATTAGCGAAGTCTTCTTCAGAGCTCATCGAGCATCTTCCCAGATAGGTGGCTTTCCAGGCAGGCCGAGCTTGATACGCTGGAGCTCAGCATAGCTCTCGGCAGCGGCCTGAGTTTTGAAAGGATGCCTAGTTACTTTTCCATTTTCTACGACTTGGATAATCCATTGGCTGTCGACATTCTTCAATCGCACGTCATTCGGTTCTCCGGCAACCATGTCCGTCAGCCGTCACCCGCAAGACTGGCTCATTCAGCAGGGTTCTTCGGGCTCCATAGCACGGTCTCCGCACCCTTCTCGTAAGCCATGCCCTTTGGATAGCTGATCGCTTCCAATTGCAGTCCCCAAGGCGCCTGGAAATAGATAATGGTCTGCCCTGCCGCGGGGCCGTCCTTGACCGGCAGCGGCCCGAGACGCGTCGCTACGCCCTTAGCCTGTAGATAGGCTTTCACTGCCGCGACATCGTCGACATAGAAAGCGATGTGGAAGCCGCCTATGTCGCTGTTCTTGGCATGAAGGTCCTTCTGGTCGGGGGCCGTGTATTTGAACAGCTCGATGTTGGATCCGTAGCCGCAGCGCAGTTGCGTGATCTGTGCGATAACCGCTTTCGGGTCAACGCCGGCCAGATCCTGCATGAAAGTGCCCTTATCATCGGAAAACGGGCCGAACGACATCGCCTTCTTGCAGCCGACCACCTCTGTGAAGAAGTCGACGGCCTGCTTCATGTCGGGAACCGTGATGCCAGTGTGATCGTGTCCCCGCATGCCGGGCATTGAATCCGCCGAAGCCGCTGCCATCGAGCCAGTCAGGCCGATGGCAAATATCGTGCTGGCGATTGCGATTTTCATGTCACCCTCCGTTATCAGGCTCGATTGTCATGGCGCACGTCCGAAGCCCGCTGTTCGGCGTGCGGTCGGATTCATGCCTGGGCTTCCGCCGGCGGCCGCAGCCAGTCCGGGTCAATCTCGGGCAGCGGAATGGCGGCAAGCAGGTCGCGCGTGTAGGCCTGCTGCGGCTTGTCGAACAAGGCGTCCGTCGCGCTGGCCTCGACGATCACGCCCTCGCGCATGACGATCACTTGCTTGCACAGCCGCCGGATCACCGACAGATCATGGCTGATGAAGGCGACGGTCAGACCCATCTCGGCCGCGAGCTTTTCCAAGAGCGTCAGGATCTGCGCTTGGGTCGAGACGTCGAGGCCGGAGACGATCTCGTCGGCCAGCACGAATTTCGGCGACAGCGCCAGGGCGCGGGCAATGCCGACGCGCTGGCGCTGACCGCCCGACAGTTCGTGGCGATAGCGGCTGGCAAAGCTTTGCGGCAAGCCGACCCTGTGCAGCGCTTCGGCGACGCGCTCCTTGAGCCTGTCGCCAAGCCCGTTCTGCTTGAGCGGGGCGGCGATGATGCTGGCAATGGTGCGGCGCGGGTTGAGCGACGACATCGGATCCTGGAAGATCATTTGCAGATTGCGGCGCAACGGCCGCAGTTCCGCTTCCGGCAGATGCGTGATATCACGGCCATCGAAAGTGACGCTGCCGGCGCTCGGCTCCAGCAACCGCACCAAAGCGCGGCCAAGTGTGGACTTGCCGGAGCCGGATTCACCGACGATGCCGGTCACCGAGCCCCTCGGCAGGTCGAAATCCAGCCCCTTCAGGATCTCCGCCAACGGCGCCCGGCCAAACAGTGGTTTGCGCGTCATGTCGGGCAGCGCAACCTTCAGCCCACGTACGGAAAACAGCGGCTCAGCCATGCGGGCGCCTCCAGGCCTGGTCTGCAGCACTGATCTCGGCAGCAAGCCCGGCCAGTACCGCCTCGTCCACGGGCTTCAGCGAAGCGTAAGGATCGGTGTAGCGCGGCGTGGCGGCCATCAGCGCTCGCGTGTATGGATGCTGCGGTGCTGCGAACAGGGCGGTAGTGTCGGCCTCCTCCACCACCTTGCCGGCGTAGAGCACCGACACCTTCTGGCTGATCTTGGCCACGACGCCGAGATCGTGGGTAACAAACAGGATCGCCGTGCCGTGCTCGCGCTGCAACTCGGCGATCAGCCGCAGAATCTGTTTCTGCACGGTGACGTCGAGCGCCGTCGTCGGCTCGTCGGCGACGATCAGCCGGGGCTCGGCGGCGAAAGCGGCGGCGATCAGCACGCGCTGCCGCATGCCGCCGGAGAGCTCGTGCGGATAGCTTTTCAGCACACGGTCCGGGTCGCGAATCTGTACCTCGTCGAGCAATTGGCGAATGCGGGTATCGGCCTTTTGCCCGTTCCAGCCCAGAATGCGCACCAGCCGGTCGGTCATCTGCGGGCCGATGCGCCGCGACGGATTGAGCGCCGTCAGCGGATCCTGTGGGATCAATGCGGTGCGTGCGCCGATCAGCGTGCGTCGCGCCTTGGGCTGTAGCCGGCCGAGGTCCTCGCCCTCGAGCAGCATGTCGCCTTCGACGATGCGCACGCTCGGCGGCAGCACGCCAAGCACCCCCTTGCCGATCATCGTCTTGCCGGCGCCGCTCTCTCCGACCAGCGCGCGGACCTCGCCGGGCTGGACGGAGAGAGAGACCGAGCGTAACACGCGCTGCCCGTTCGGCAGCACGGCGCTCAAGTCTCGGATATCGAGGCAGGGTTTGACGGCTAAACTCATCGCAACACCGGATCGAAACGTGCCTTCAGGGCTTCGCCGAACTGGCTGAATGACAGCACGGTCAGAATCAGCGTGATCAGCGGAAATACCAGCACCCACCAGGCCTGATGGATCGACAGCCGGCCCTCGGCGATGATGCTGCCCCAGGTCGGATCGTCGGTCGAGATCGACAGATTGACGAAGGACAGGATGGCTTCGACGATGACGGCGATGCCCATTTCCAGCGACAGCAGCGCCACGATCGACGGCACCACATTGGGCAGCACTTCGCGCAGCATGATACCGATGCGGCCGTAGCCGGCGATGCGGGCATTCTCGACATAGTCCATGCGCGACTGGCCCATGGTCTCGGCGCGGATCACCCGGCAGAAACGCGTCCAGTCGATGATGGCGATGGCGAGGATGACGGAGCTCAGGCCGGTGCCGAGCACGGCGACCAGCAGGATGGCGAACAGCACCGGCGGAAACGCCATCCAGACATCGACGATGCGCGAGATGATGCGGTCGGCCCAGCCGCCGAAATAACCGGCGACCAACCCGAGCGTCGAGCCGACCAGGCATGCGGCGATGGCAGCCGCGAAAGCGACGATGAAAGCGATGCGGCCGCCAAAGATCAGCCGGGAAAGCAGATCGCGGCCGAGGCTGTCGGTGCCCAGCCAATAGCCGGGCTCAGTGCCGCTCATCCAGAATGGCGGCAGACGCTGGAGCATCAGATCCTGCGCCAGCGGGTCCTGCGGCGCGACCAGCGGTGCGAAGATCGCGGCCAGCAGCGCCAGCAGCAGCCAGCAGCCGGCCAGCCACAGCTTCGCGCCCGAGCCGTGTCTTGAGATGCGGCTATCATCCATGGCGCAGCCTCGGATTGAGCATCGCATACATCATGTCAACGGCAAGGTTGATCAGCACGAACAGCAGCGCGAAGATCAGCACGATGCCCTGGATCAGCGGCAGGTCGCGGTTGATGACGGCATCGATCGCCATGTTGCCGAGGCCCTCATAAGAAAACAACCTTTCGACGATGACCGTGCCGCCGATGAGGAAGGTGAACTGCACGCCAACCAGCGTCAGCGTCGGCAGCGCGGCGTTCTTCAGCGCCTCGCGCAGGATGACCTGCGTTTCCGAAAATCCCTTCACCCGGGCGAGCGTCACGTAGTCGAGCGTGATCACCTCCTTGAGCGACATCTTCAGCAGCCGCGAAATGACTGCCGCCAGCGGCAGCGCCAGCGCCAGTGCCGGCAGGACCATGTGGCCCATCAGATCCCGCGTCACGTCGAAGCGCAGCCGCACGATGCTCTCGAGCAGATAGAACTGCGTCGAAAACTGCAGATTGAGATCCGGCGAGACCCGACCGGATATGTAGAAGATCGGGGCCAGAACGCCGAACAGCAGGATCAGCACCAGTCCCCACAAGAAATCGGGTATGGACATCACCGCGCCGTTGGCAACATCGATCGCCCCCTCCGCAGCGGTGCCCTGCTCGCGCGTGCCAAGAACAGCGAGAGGCACGCCGATCAGCAGCGCGATCAGTAGTGCAAACGTCGACAGTTCAAGCGTCGCCGGGAGCCTGGAGAGCACCAGCGTCATGACATCCTGGCGCAAGGAGATCGATGTGCCGAAGTTGCCGTGCAAAACGCCGGACAGCCAGATGAAGAACTGTTGCACAATGGTCTTATCGAGCCCGTAGAGCGCGCGCAGCCGGGCAATGTCGGCATCGGTCGCACCGGGCGGAAGCATCATCGAGATCGGGTCGCCGGGCGCGACGCGGATAATGACGAAGACCACGACGGCGACGCCCAAAAGTGTGGCTGCGATCGTTAGCAGCCGAAGAACCAGTCGGTTCAGGATCATGTTGGACAGTCCAGAGAGGTAATAGGGATATGGCTGCTTCAGAAGCGCCATGCATAGCCGAGCAGGTTGCCCCCCCATCAGGGAGGGGCTTCAAGCCAGCCGACACGCAAAGCTCATGACACCGGCGGCCTAAGTCGCCGGCGTCATGAGCGCCGGGAGGAGCGCGCCGGAAACATGCGGTACGACATTCACCTTTTTCGAATGCAGGATCGGCTGGGCGTATTGAACAAGCGGCAGCACATAGGCCTGTTCGGCGATGTATTTGTCGACCGCTTTCCAGCCGGCGATGCGTTTGGCCTCGTCCATCTCACCCCAGAGCGGCCCGATCTTCGCATCGAGATCTGCCGTTTTCCATGACGAGCCCGGGCTCGGACCGAACATGGCAAAGCCAGTCGAGCTAGACGGATCGCCCATCGAATTACCCCAGTTGTAGAAGGCGGCTGGCGCCAGCTTGTGCGCCTCGCGCAGTTCGAAATGCTTGGCGACTTCGTAGACTTCAATCGTCGCCTCGATGCCGACGTTGCGCCACATGCCGACGATCGCCTGGATCATCTCATAGTCTTTCGGCTTGAAGCCCTTGGTCGTCTGAATGGCGAATTTTGCCGGCTTTTCAGGGGAATAGCCTGAAGAGGCGAGCAGCTCCTTCGCCTTTTGCGGGTTGTGCTCTACCTTGATGGACGGATCGAAGCCCACGTATTCCGGCGTCTGTAGTGTATCAATCGGCCGTCCGTAGCCGCGCAGCAGCCGGTCCACCAACAGCTTTTTGTCGATCGCCATAACGGCGGCCTTGCGTACATTGGCGTCCAGCATCACGTCCATGTCGTGGAAGAAAACCATCCCGATGTCGGAGACATTTGTACACGAGCCGGCAAGATTGCCGGCGGCCATCAGCCGGTCATACTCCTCATAGGGAACTTCGAGGGTCACCTGAGACGATCCGGATTCGATCTCAGCTACCCGGCTTGCCGTGTCGGTCACGAACCGAATTGTGACATCCTGGAAAGCCGGCTTGCCGCCCCAGTAATTAGGGTTTGCCTTCAGCCGCATGAAAGCGTTGCGTTCGAACTTGTCGACCATATAGGGTCCGGTTCCGATCGGCTTTGCCTCGAAGCCTTCCGGTCCTACCTTCTGATAGTAAGCCTTCGGCAGCACATAGCCGGTGAGGAACGACATCCATTTGAAGTAGGTTGGGTCAAACGTCACCACGTCGCCAGTGACCTTGTTGCCGTCGGTCTTGAAGTTGGTGGCCGTCTTCCAGATCGACTGAATCGGGTTGCCCGTCTCGGGCTTACCCGCGCGGTCGAGCGACCACGCAAGGTCTTCGGCGGTAAACGGCGACCCGTCGTGCCACGTCACTCCATCGCGGATGGTCATCATGACCTTCTTGCGGTCATCGCTCCAGCCCCATTGCGTGATCAGCCCCTTGTCAAGCGACAGGTCGGGCTTCTGCAGGATGATCTGGTCGAACACAGACTGATAGAGGCCCTGGATGGTCGGGTTGACAGAAGACGGACCTGCTGTCGGATCCCAGGAGGGAAGGTTCACGTTATAGGCGATCTTGAGGTCGCTTGACTGGGCTCGAACAATGTTCGGCATACCCAGCGTTGCCGCACCGAGCGCGCCCGCGCCGTAGCCGAGCACTTTTCGTCTGCTGATTAGCATCTTGGTTCCCCTGTCGCTGTTGCGTACCGAAGCAGCCTTCCGATATCGCGCCCTGTCTGATGAGACCTTGGCCAAAGCCATGCCACACGCTGCTTTTTCGGCAATCTTAGTTGTTCCAAGGGGTCGGACAATGCGGCTGGAAAACTTGGTCTTTGCGTTGAATGCAACAACCATTGGCCTCGTTGGGAGTGCTTCCGCTCACTTTCCGGCGAGGTTCTGGGCCAGCAGAAACCCGGATCCGGCGCCGACGCCTGCACCCGGCCAGACGGACGCGCCGACCAGATGAAGATTGCGGACGGGGGTGCTGCCGTTGGCGCGGCCCACCGCCGGACGAAAAAGGAAGTTCTGCGCCAGATGATGGCTGCCGCCCAGTCCGTCGCCTCCAACCAGGTTGACGTTCATTGCCTGCAGGTCGAGCGGCGAAAAAACCGCGCGCGCCACTATGCTTTCCCTGAACCCAGGTGCATGCTTTTCAATGATGGCAACGACGCGGTCCGCGTAGGCCTCCTTGGCCAGACGCCAGTCGCGTGAATCGATGGCGCCGGCCTCGTCGCCTTCGATGATCTTCGGAAGCATGCGCACCTGGATCCAAAGGATGTGACTGCCTTCGGGAGCTCGGCCGGGGTCGATCGCGGTCGTCTGACCGACCACGAGCACCGGCTCCGCAGGCATGATGCCGGCGACCGCCTGCTGGTAGACTCGCGCCATTTGGTCAAGCGAGGGTGCGATGTGCACGTAGGCAAAACGGCGAAGCTCCTCGCTGGCGCGCCAATTCGGGAGGTCCTTCGTCGCGAGATGGACCATCAGGGTGCCTGGCGCATGTCTGAACTTACCCATGGCCTGGTCGAAGCCGGCATCGCCCGAACTGCCGCCGAGCAATCCAAGCAGCGCGGAAGGCGTGACGCCGGCGATCACGACTTTGGAGGCCGTCACCTGCTCGCCAGACGCAAGCACAACGCCGGTCGCACGGTTGCCGCTGACGCTGATCGTCGCGACATCGGCATTGGTACGGATGACGCCTCCCGCCGAGATGATCAGCGTTTCCATCGCTTTGATCATGGTGTCGGCGCCGCCTTTGCCCAGCACCAATCCAAAAGCCTGGCTGGCCATGGATTCCAGATAAGGGAAAATCGCTCCGCCCGGAATGTCTGGAGCAAAATCCAGATGCATGCCCCAGGCGGCCATGGTTGCCCGCACTTCCGGGCTTTCGAAGGTTTGATCCAGCCACTCGCGAGAGGACGAGAGCAGGAAGCGCAACATCTCGAACGAACCTCGCCCCCCTTTGGCGCGCCAAATTGCCCACGCCGTTGCCATCAGCCCCCGGACCGTCATTGGCGATCCAAGCAGACGCAGGAGCGGCCCAGAGTCTTTCGGGAACCGCTCGGCGAGCCGGCGCCATTGTTCGGCATCGCGGCGCGAGAGATTTGCGAGCCGTGACAGATTGCGGTTTAGGTCGGCGCTGACGCCGAACCATTTGTCGTTCGGGAAGACACTGGCGAAACAATCCGATGCCGGCGCGAAGGCAAGACCTGCCGCAACGAGCTTCTCCTGATAGGCGCGGTAGAAGGCAGAACCGGCGAAAAGATTCAGGTTCATCGCGCCGAGATCGTGCCGATAGCCCGGAAGGGTGAGTTCCTCGGTGCGCACCGCGCCGCCGCAGACCGCGTTGCGCTCGAACACCCCAACCTTCCAGCCGCGTTGCGCGAGATGCGCGGCACAGGCCAACGCGTTGTGGCCGCCGCCTATGAGGATTGCGTCAAAACTTGTCATTCCTGTCCTCCTTACGGCAAACTCACATTGCCCATACCGCGATCACGGCCAACTTTGGCTCGATCCCGAGTTTCACGCGTTGATCGAAACACCTGCCGCAAAGGCGTCCATCGACGCAAAAATCTTTGGAAGGTCATGTTGAGGACAGCCGAGATGCGCAGTCGCCAGGCACACGCGAATGTGGTGCCAGCGGTCCAGTCGGTGATCACAACGACAAGGCCCGCAGAAACGCATACGGCCATCGGCAGATTCCGGCGACCTTCACTGCTCTTCCCTCGATATCGGACCGTCCGGTATTAGCCGGTGATTCCGGTCGGTGGCATCACGAACTCCGAGGCGCGACTGATGCGCGAGCCGGCGCTGCCCCAAAGTTCATCGCCACCTTGTCCGTTTGCGCCACGATCATTCTCCACCGTTTTCGAGGAGATATGCGTTTACCGTGTCTTCGGTGCGCCTATTGTGGGCATGAAGAAGATCCAGCGTTTTCGTGAGGTCTCGGTCCAAGGCTGCCTTCATGATGGCTTCATGCTCCATCATGCCGTCGCGGATCGTTCCCTCGAGGGTTACCGAAAGCGCGATGTAGCGTTCGATATGGTCGAACACGGAAGCCGTAAGCTGCAGCAACGTTGGCGATTCGCATCCGGAAACGAGCGCGCTGTGGAATGACCGGTGTGCCGCGCTCCACTCACCTTCCATTGTCGTATCGGAGGACTTACGCAGACTGGCGAGGCGGTGAAACGCGCCCACCAGCTTGACCTCCCATTCGATCGAGCCGTGTTTGAGCGCCCAAGTTACTGCGGTCACGTCGAGCGCCGTGCGGACGCGCGCGACATCGTCAAAATGGCCCTTTGAAAGGGACGCCACGCGAAATCCCCGGTTGGCTTCGAACACCACCAAACCGTCGGCAACGAGTTGCATAAGGGCTTCCCGAAGCGGGCTCGCTCCGAAGCCAAAGCGTGCCTTTAGTTCATCGAGCACCAGCCGCGACCCGGGCTTCAACACACAGCGCAAGATGTTGCCGCGCAGCAGATTGACCAGTTGGTCCGAGCCAGGATCGTCCCTAGACGCCATCGGTACCGACTTCATTGTAGCTGGTTTTCGTGCTGTTCAACCGCGCGGTCCGAGGATGCGCTGCCGACGGCAGCCGTATGCTTGCGCACAACAGCGCTCCCAATGTGGGACGCGATGAGGTCGTAAAGTTCGCTCGGCGAATAATGCGAGCGCTGGACGATAATTCCGTTGCCCGCAAGGGCATCCTGAAGGGCGGACGACAGCGCATGCAGCGCACAGCCGCCCCCCTCACCCATGCCCTTGGCGCCGTTGTACGTGAAGGGCGAAGGCGACTCCATGTTGCCCAGCTTGACCCGCGGCATGTTCATGATGGTGATAGGCGTGTAATCGCTGAAAGTGGCCGTAAGCAGATTGCCGTTTTCGTCGTAGCGCAAGCTTTCCATCAGCGCCGCGCCAATGCCGTGGGCGATGGCGCCATTGACCTGCCCCCTCACGATCGTATGGTTTATCACTCGTCCGCAATCGTCCATCGCCGCATAGTCCAGGATGCGCACGGCCGACGTCAATTCATCGATCTCGACGACCACGACATGCAGTTGCGCGGCATAGGTCAGCGTCAGGTTGCCGTATTTTCGATCCAGGTCCGGAATCTCGAAGGGCGGACGGTAGACGTGCTTGCAGGCGAGCGTGAGGTGCCCCGCCTCCTTCGGCAGCGTACCGCCTTCCAGGTAGAGGCGCGCCCACAATTGCCTAAAGGTGAGCGCGGTCGACCCGTCTTCGGTCATCACCACCGGCTGGCCGTCGACGGTCCCGACCTTGAGTCCGGCGGCATCATTGCCCGTTACGATCGAAGCCAGCTCGACCAATTCGGCCCTCAGCTTGTCCACCGCGCCATGAACAGCCGACAGCGAGCTGACCACGAACTGGCTCGCATAGGTGCCCGAAAAAGGCGTGTGAACGTCGCGCTGCGTGTCAAATCCGCTTTCGACATGAACGAATTCGAGCGGGATGCCCAGTTCGGCAGCGACCACCTGGGCCGCCACCGTTTCGTGGCTCTGGCCTTGCGGCACCGACCCCATCGCCACGTTCACCATACCCCCGCCGTCAATACGGACCCCCGCTCCTTCCGAATTGCCGGAGAAGGGAGAATAGGGCGTGATGATCTTGGACTGGCCGAAATTGTTGGTGCCGGAATCGAGCGTCGTCCCGATGCCGATGCCGATCAGCTTACCCTCGGCGCGCATCGTCTTCTGCTTCGCATGCCACTCGTCCCATCCGACAAGCGCCTTGGCGGAATCCAGCATTTTCGCATAGTCGCCGCTGTCGTAGACACAGCCGTTGGGCGTCGTCCAAGGCATTTCAGGAACGTAATTGCGCCGACGAATCTCGTCGGCAGGGATGCCCAGCTGATGACCGCAGATGTCCACCACGCGCTCAAGGAACCAGATGTGCTGCATACGCGAGTAACCGCGATTGGAGCCGGTGGGACACTTGTTGGTGGACACCTGGCTGAAGTCGATACGAAGGTTCTGGAGTCGATAATTGCCTGGCGCGACCTGGGACCAGATCACGCCGCCCAACGGCTCGTAGCGCGGATAGGCACCACCGTCGTCTATATGCTTCGAGTCGATAGCAAGGATGACGCCGTTTTCGTCGAGCGCAACGCGTGTGTTCAGAAAAGTACGGTCGCTGCCATGTGAGCTGCTGACGAGATGCTCGCTGCGTGTCTCCGCCCACTTCACCGACCGACCGCCAACCTTGCGCGAGGCGATCGCCGCCAGGGTCATGTAAGTGAAGATGCCCTGGCGGACACCGAAAGCCCCGCCGATATCGCGTGTCCTGATGCGGATCTTCTCCGGAGGCAGCCCGAGGACAGGCGCAATGTATTGCTGTGTGATACCGGGCTGCATCAGACCGGTCAGAAAATCGACTCCGTCATCCCGATCCCATCGCGCGATAACGCCGCAGCATTCGAGCGGCGTGCTCGAGAAACGATGGAAATAGAGCTTGTCAATCTCGACGACGTGGGCCGCTGAAGCGAACGCTCCATCGACGTCACCCCAGTCGAATTTCCCGCCCCAGACCAGATTCGTACCGGACTCCTTATGTATCACCACATTGTCAGTGATCGCATCTTCCACATCGATGACGACTGGCAGCGGCTCGTATTCGATATGCACCAACTCGCCTGCATCGACCCCGATTTCGGGTGAGCGCGCGACGATGCAAACCACGGGCTCGCCTTGGAATTTCACCGTTTCGACAGCAATGCCATAGTCGATGATCGGCCCAAGCGGACCTTGCGAGAATTCCTGATACGGAACCGTCAGCGCCTTGACGTCTTCACCCGTGAAGGCGGTAACGACACCTTCCATTGCTAGTGCAGCCGAAAGGTCAATCGAAATAATATTCGCGTGCGCGTAAGGTGATCTTACAAAAACAAGGTGCAGATGACTTACCGAATGGTCATCGTCAACGAAGCGTCCTGTGCCCCTGACCAGCCGTGCATCTTCGCGCCGCTCAAAACTATTCATCAACTACACCATTGCCTTGCGAATTCGGACCATGCCGAAGCCATTTGGGGGATCGAGGCCAAGGTCGACGATATGAGCGTGTCATAGCAAATTATGCACGTCAACCACGATCTGTGGTGTTATCTCCAATTTTGCAAATCATCGATGATTTTTCATATTGACGTTAAAATGAGGAAGTGGTCCTGTGCGCGAAAGTGCGAGCTGGAGTATCGGCATGACCGAGTCAGAATTACCTGTCATCGTTGTCGGGGGCGGGCCGGTCGGGCTGCTGACGGCGCTTGGGCTGCGCCATTACGGCGTTCCCGTGCGCGTGTTCGAAGCTAGCGCAGGTCCCTCGACCATGACGAAGGCTGGAACGATCCTGCCTCGGACACTCGAAATCATGCGGCGCTATGGGGCCGTGAACAATATCGTCGGCGCAGCCATCCGCGTCGAGGAGATAGGCGAGCTCAAGCGCAGCACCGGCGAGTTGACCTTGTCCCTGCGAACGGGACTAGTCGATGCCGAAACCCGCTTTCCATTCTTCGCAAACCTGCCACAGCACCAGTTGGAACCGCTGCTGACTAAGACGCTGACCGAGCGGGCGAGCCCGCAGGTTATCTCATACGACCACAAGCTGATCGAGTATCGGCAGGATGCTGACGGCGTGGTTGCGACCTTCCAAACCGAGGCGGGTTTGGTTGAGGTCAGAGGCGCTTATCTCCTGGCCTGCGACGGAGGGCGCAGCACGGCACGGGCACAAATGGGCGTAGAGGTAGAAGGGTCGTCCCTCGATCTGCGATATACGCTCATCGACCTCGACCTCGACCTCGATGTCGCCAATCCACGAGACTACCCCTATCTCACCTATTTCTCCGATCCGAAGGAGTGGATGATCCTTGTGCGCCAGCCACATGGTTGGCGCTTCATCTTTCCGGCGGCACAGGACGCGCCCCAGCCAACGCCCGAAGACCTGAAGGCCCGCGTCGTCCAGTTCATCGGCAATGTCGACAGAGCGGTCATTCTGGAAAGCGCGAATTACCGTGTGCATCATCGGGTCGCGACGAGCTGGCGTGACGGTCGAGTCTTCCTGATGGGTGATGCCGCCCACCTGCTGACGCCGATGTGGGCACTCGGCCTGAACACTGGCGCCACCGACGCGCACAACCTGCCTTGGCGCCTCGCCTGGGTCCACAAGGGTCTTGCGTCCGAGTCGCTGCTCGACGGCTACGAGCAGGAGCAGAAGACTATCGCCGTCAAGGGCGCCGGCGAAATGGCGGAAGCCGCGCGGCATCTTATGGATGCCAGGGGCGATGCCACTGAAGTGATGTCCGGCTCGGACTGGGCCAATGTATATACGCGTTCAATGCTCGGCATGCGTCTCGACGTCAACGGCACCGGATCATGGTCGATGGCCTGCACCGAGCTTGCCCCCGCATGCGTCGGCGAGCGGCTCCCCGACTTCCGCCTGCAGGGTCCGGACGGCCAACCGATGCGGGCTCATGATCTGATCGATGGGAACTTCCTCGCGCTCCATTTCTGCGATGCCCGCCGCCGGCTGGACATGCCCGCCGATGACGGTGAGCGCCTTCGCCATTTCGCGGTTTCGCGTTGGGACATCCCGGCGTCGGATCCTCTGCGCGCCCGCATGGTGCTTGATATTGGCGACGCATTCCGCACGCGGCTGGGGGTTGGAGACGGGACCGTAGTGCTGATCCGACCGGACGACCATATCGTCCTGATCTGCAGCGAGGGAACCTTTCGCGACGAAGCTGCGAAGGCCATGCCCCGCCCGCTACAGAAGGACTAGGACAGCATGGCTATCGTACTGGACACGCATACCCATCTCGTACCGGTGCAATCGCGCCATCTCTCGGGCGTGCGAGGCATCGAATGGGATGCGGCGACCGAAAAGCTTCTGGTCGACGGCAAGACGATCGGCATGAAGCAGCTTTTCCGGCCCTCGGCGCTCATCGACTGGATGGACCGGTTCTCCATCGGCCACGCCTGGGTCTCGCCGCCGCCGCCGTTGTTCAGGCCCCATCTCGACGCTGGAGTGGCCGGCGAATGGGCGCGCGCTCTGACGGCAGGCCTTGACGAGATCGTCGAACCCATGCGGGACCGGCTGTCATCGGTCTGCTTCCTGCCGATCGAGCAACCGCGCGAGGCCGAGCGCATCGCAGCCGAGAGGTTGGCGGCTGGCAACAAGCTCTTCACCGCTTCGACCGGCGGGCCGGACGTCTTCCTCTCTCATGCCGACTATGACGGCTTGTGGGGCGTTCTGTCCGGTGGTGGCGCGCTGCTCTTCCTGCATCCAGGCGAAAGCCGCGACCAGCGGCTGGAACCCTTCTACCTCACAAATCTGCTCGGTAATCCTCAGGAAACCGGCATCGCGGTTGCCCACCTGATCTTTGCCGACGTGCTCGTCCGTTTTTCCGGCATGACTGTGCTTCTCTCGCACGGCGGCGGCACGGTGCCCGCGCTTGCGGGACGATGGGAACAAGGCTTCCGCACCGACCGGCCTGGCGTCAATACGAGCATCGCCCCGCCGAGTGCTCAGTTGAAGCGCTTCCATGCCGATTGCGCTACCCACTCCAACGCCACGCTGGCAGCAGCCAGAGACGCGTTTGGGGGCGGCAACATTGTCTTCGGTTCAGACTGGCCCTTTCCGATGGGCCTGCTCGAACCGGACACGCAACTTGCTGGCAGCGATCCCGCCGATATCTTCGGCGCGAACACCCAGAGATTGCTCGACGCTTTTCGCTAGCGCAAGCGAGACCTCCCACGGCCACCCCGAGCCATGTCAAAGTCATGCTTTGCCGAAAGATGCCTGCACCAGACACAGCGGGCTAGAGACTACTACGTGAGATCCAGCGTAGTGGACCGACCCCTGCCGGCGCTTTTGACCGTCGGCTTACCGCGGGCGCCCTTGCGGGCCGCGCCTTCTTCTGATCCGAACAGCTGGGTCACAAGCTTGTCGAGCGTGCGCATGTGATGCTGGCGCAGCAACACGACCGCTTCCTCGGTCTGCCGGTCGAGCGCGGCCTGCACCAAACCCTCATGCTCGGAGATGTCGTCGCGCGGCTGGTCGGTGATACCAACCGAAATGGCAATATAGCGCTCGACCTGGTCGAACAGTCCTGAATGAAACGATTTTAGAAGTTCCGAGCCGCAGGCCGAGATCAGTGCGGAATGGAAGGCCCGGTGCGCAGTGCGCCAGTCGTCGGACGAACTTGCCGAAGGGACCGCCGTCTTCGAGAAGCGCTTGAGCCGATGCAAGGCGCCAACGAGTGAGGACTCCCACACCACGCCGCCCTGGTCGATTGACCATCCTAAACAGAGGACCTCGATCTCGGTTCGAACGTGCATCACGTCCATCAGATGATCCTTGGAGATAGGCACGACTCGGAAACCCTTGTTGGGCTCCAGGAGGACGAGCCCTTCAGACTCCAGACGCATCAGAGCCTCCCGCAGCGGACTGGCCCCCACGCCGTAGCGAAGACGCAATTCATCCAGACGCAATCGAGCGTTGGGCTCAAACTGGGAGGTGACGATATCCTTGCGCAGGCTCTCGTAGGCCTGGAATGCAAGGGAGACATCACTCGATCCTGCTTTTGGCGGCATCCTGCGGCTCTCCATGAACGCAATCGAATGGCACTCACCTGCGATCGCTTAGGCCGCTTTAGCATCACAGTTGGCCAAAACGCGAGCAGGCAGCGGCGGCGTCCGATCTTACCCATGATTGCACCATCTGCCGACGAAAGCAGCCTCGAAGACAGCCTCACTTCTGCCCAAAGGCAGCGTCGCGTGGAGCAACATCCTGTGCGATTCGCCTGCCTGGTATTTGTGACTGTACGGCTCGCAGCCTAGGCGGTGGGCCGTGCCGGTCGGCTGCCGCTCTTCATCTGCCGTTCCAGCAGATCCAGCAATACGACGGCGGCCGATGATAGGCGGCGGCCGACGCGTGTGACGATGTTCACTCGTCCAGTGTTCAATTCCGGATTCGATATCGGCAGCGCAAGCAGTCGGCCCGCCTCCACATAGTCGGAAACGCAGCCAAGCGGCATGATGGTTGCGACCGTGCCCGCCGAGGTCACATCTGCTATGAACTGGACGGATGATGCGGTGATCCGCGTATCCAGAAACAAGCCATAATTAGCCTCGAATTCGGACAGCACATCGCGAATGCGGAACCCGCCTTCAGGCAGGATCAGAGGCTGATTGACGAGATCGCGAATGTCGACTTCGGACGCCGACGCCAGCGAATGATGCGGCGCGACAATAAGATAGTTTGGCTCGGGGAAACTCGACCGCGACCAGACGCGCGGATCGGTCGGTGCATCCATGACCACGCCGAAATGCGCCATGTCGTCGCGGACCATCGATATGACGGCGCGCGAGGGGGCCGAGACGACATCAATGCGAACGCCGGGCAGCCTTGCCGTGTACTCAGCCACCGCCCGCGCGATAACGACACGCATCAGCCCGGTGCCTACGGCAATCCTCAAATAACCGGTGCGCAGTCCCTTGAGGTCGTCCAGATCTGTGACCAAGGCTTCCTGCTGGGCGAGGCGGTCGCGGTAATATTCGATCAGGCGCTCGCCGGCTGGGGTCAGGAGCACGCGATGCCTGTTCTTCTCGATCAGTTCGATGCCGATTTCCTTCTCCAGCGCGGTGATCTGCCGGCTGATGGAGGACGGTGCCATATCGAGGAAATCGCTTGCCGCCCGCATCGTGCCCAAGCGCACGGATTCGTAGAGATATCTCAGCCTTTCGGCCGGAAAGTCGCGGTAGGTGCCCGATGGCGTCATCTAGGTTCCGTTCGCACGGCCGCACATCGGCCAACGTAGTCGCCCTTCTTCACGCCGGCAACGGCTCGCGCGATGGCGTTCGCACCGTCATTGACACCTTGGCACCGCGTCTTTCGGCAATGCCTGACAGCAACGCGTGGATATCGCTGGGCGAGTAATGCGACTGATCGAGCCGCATCCCGGTGGTCGCCACGGCATCCTGCAGAGCAGACGAGATCGCGAAGATCGGACCGCCACCGCCTTCGCCCATGCCTTTGGCGCCGTTATAGGTGAAGGGCGACGGCGATTCACGGTTGCCGTAGTGCAGGTTGGGCATGTTCATGATCGTCAGGGGGCAGTAGTCGCTGAAGGTGGTGGTCAGAAGGTTGCCGGCCTCGTCATATTTCAGGCACTCCATCAGCGCGGCGCCAAAGCCATGAGCGGCCGCGCCGATCACCTGGCCCTTGACGATCTGATGGTTGATGACCTTGCCGCAGTCGTCAACGATCGAATAGTCGTGGACATGAATGTTATAGGTCAGCGGATCCAGTTCGATCACAGCGACATGCACCTGCGCAGCATAGGTGAGGGTCAGGTTACCGAACTTCTTCTCGATGTCCGGCACCTGGAACGGTGCGCGATAGACATGGCGGCAATTCAGCGAGACATCCATAAGCTCAGGTGGGAGCTCGGCGCTCTGGGCGTTAACGAGGTTCGAGATCCGCGCCAGCGAAACCGACCGCCCATCGGGCGCGGCCACCGAGGCGACGCCATCGAAGGTCCCTACCCTCAGCGTTTCGGCAGACTGGCCCAGGAAATAGCTGCCGACTCGCAGCAGTTCCTGCCTCAACTTCTCCACGGCACCATGGATGGCGCCGAGGCTGGTCACGGCGAATTGCGAGGCATAGGTGCCCGAATGGTTGTTGTGCGACATGCGCTCTGAATCGAAGCCGATGGCGACCAGAACCAGATCGGAGGATATGCCCAACTCCTGACCGACAACCTGCGCGGCGATCGTTTCGTGGCTCTGCCCCTGCGGCACCGAACCGACGGATACGGTGACTGTCCCATCCACGCCCAGGCGCACATTGGCCACCTCCGAATTACCGGAGAGAGGAGAGTTCGGATTGACGATGCGCGACTGACCGAAATTGTTGGTGCCGGAATCCAGCGCGGTGCCGATCCCGATGCCGACGATCCGTCCCTCGGCGCGCCAGGCGTCGCGCTTGGCGATCCAATCGTCCCAGCCGATCAGATCCTTCGCCATATCCAGCATGGCGCCGTAGTCCCCGGAATCGTAGACGCAGCCGTTTGGCGTGGTCCACGGCATTTCGGGGACATAGTTGCGCTTGCGCATGACATCGGGTGCGATGCCCATCTCATGGGCGCAGATGTCGATCACCCGCTCGAGGAACCAGACATTCTGCATTCGCGAAAAGCCGCGGTTGGGTCCCACGGGGCATTTGTTGGTCATTGCCTGGCGGAAATCGATTCGCAGGTTCTGCAATCGGTAGGAGGCCGGGGCGACCTGGCTCCAGATGACAGCGCCGAGAGGCTCATAGCGCGGATAGGCGCCGCAGTCGTCGACATGCCGCGCGTCCACGGCGGTGATCTCGCCATCGGCCCTGAGCGCGACACGGATGTCCAGGAAGGTCCGCTCGTTTCCATGTGCGCTGCCCTGCAGGTGCTCGCGTCGCTCCTCGATCCACTTCACTGGGCGATAACCCACCTTGCGCGAGCACAGCGCCGCAATCATCAGATAAGGGTAGAGGTTCTGCTTGATGCCGAAGCCGCCGCCGATATCTTGTGTGCGGATGCGCAGTTGCTCGGGCGAGATCCGCAGCGCTGGCGCGATAAACTTCATCGCCACCCCCGGCTGGATCAGGTTGCACAGCATGTCCACCCGCCCGGTCGGCTCCCAAGTGACGAGGCCGGCAAATCCCTCAAGCGGCGTGCTCGAGAAACGGTGGAACTTCAGCCGGTCGATCTCGACGACGACATCGGCGCTGTCAAAGGCGCCCTCCACGTCGCCCCAGTCGAACAGCGAGCCCCAGGTTTGATTGGTCCCCGATTCATCGTGCAGGATTGGCGCATCCACCCCCAGCGAGACAACTGCATCGACGACGACCGGCAAGGGGTCGTAGTCGACGCGCACGAGTTCAACGCCGTCGCTGGCGATGGCGGCGCTTGTCGCCACAACAGCTGCGACGGGTTCCCCTTGAAAGCGCACCCGTTCGGTTGCCATGCAATAGTCGCTGATGCGGCTGGTCGGCTCCGGTGCCATCTGTGGGAAGCGGTTGGTTAGCTCGCGTACTTCCGCGCCCGTTAGGACGCAGACCACCCCCGGCAGCGACTCGGCGCGGCTGGTGTCCACGCCCAATATGCGGGCGTGCGCATAGGGAGAGCGCACCAGCTTGCAATGAAGTGCGCGTGATCCTTCGTCGTCGACGAAGCGGCCACGCCCGCGGATCAGGCGGCCGTCCTCGCGCCGCACGATGGGTTTGTCGTTGCTCATGATGGCAGATCCTCGTTCGGGCTTTTCGCCCTTGCGGCGCCGAACAGCCCCTTCATCGAGGAGACCGAGCGCTTCATCAGGCCAGCAGAGGCAGCCGGTTGGGGCTGCACGGCGCCGAGCTCTTTTTGCACCGCGACGACCAGTGATTTGACCTGACGTCGCGCCAGCGGCAGCAAAATGCCCTGTGCCAGGGATGCGAGCGTGCCGCTGACGGTGCCTTCGCTGGTCCAATTCACCCGCGAGCCGGCGTCGACGGGTTCGATGACGAAGGTCATGCGCGCGTCAATCATGCCCAGCGCATGGCGGCCATTGATTGTGTAGACTACGCGTTCGTTCGGCACTGACGCGATACGGCGCGCCGCGACATCGGCTTGCCCCCGGATCTGTGGGACACCCACTTCGAGGAGCACGCCGAAACCGTCGCCTTCGACCGAATGCAGTTCCTTGAAATAGGGGAGGATCGGAGCAAAAGTCCGCGGCTCGGTGATGAAGACGAAGGTTTCCGCTGGCGACGCAGTCACCTCGAAATTGCCGTCCATGTCTACTTTCATTGTGCGGTTCCCTTGAGCTTGACGGCGGCGGCCTTAACCGCCGTGATAATCGGGAGATAGCCGGTGCAGCGGCAGGTATTGCCGCTAAAGGCTTTACGGATGGCGGCCTCGTCGGGATCTGCATTGACGCTGAGCAGCGCCAGCGCCGACATCAGGAAGCCGGGCGTGCAGAAGCCGCATTGCAACGCATGATTTTCCGCAAAGGATTGCTGCAGGACATGCAGGCCTTCAGGCGTTTCCAGCCCCTCAACGGTGGTGACTTCGGCGCCATCGGCCTGCAGCGCGAGCACCGTGCAGGACTTGGCCGAGCGGCCCTCGACGACCACCGTACAGGCGCCGCAATAGCTGGTATCGCAGCCCACATGCGTGCCGGTCAGGCCGGCGTTCTCGCGGATTAGCTCCACCAGGAGGGTCCGCGGCTCGACCTCAAATTGCAGTTGGTGGCCGTTCAGCTTCAGGGCCACGCGCATGGTCGGGTACTCAGCCATAATATTGATGCGTCTCCACTGCCGGGCGCCCGAGACGGCGTGCCTCGATGATGCCAAATGCGCGTTTGACCAGGCCGCTCGCGAGTTCCCGCTTGTATTCCTCCGTACCCTTTGCGTCGGCGAAGGGCTCGACGAAGATCGATGCGGCTTCGCCTACCTCTTCGACCAGGTTCTCGGTGACCTGTCTGCCGGCCGCAAGGTCGTTTCCCTCGTCGAAGGCGAGCGCGGTCAGGCCGAGGCAACCGAAGCCCATGCGCAGGCTGGCGATCCGATCGCCGTCATAGGCGATCTGCATGGCACAGCTCGCCGTCGGATAGGCCGGCGCGCAACGCTTGAAGGCGACGAATGTGCCGTAGCCCTCCAGAGCCTGGCGGGCTATGGCGACGCGCGTGATCAGTTCGCCGGGCTCCAAGGCCGGTGTGTAAGCGTCCTCCAGCAGTTCGCGCACGCCTTGGACGCGCCGACCATCGGGGCCCTCGCACAAAACCTGTGCATCGAGCGCAACCAGAAGCGCCGGCCAGCAGCTGCACGGATCCGCCTCGGCCAGTGATCCGCCGATCGTGCCCATGTTGCGAACCTGGGTGTCGGCGATGCCCTGTCCGCAGTCGCGCAGAATGCTGAAGAGTTCAGCAACGTCCGAGCCTGCAATGTCCACATGGGTCGCCAGGGCACCGATCTCGACGGCGTCATCGCCGAGTGCGATGTCGCGCGCGCCGGAAATTCCGCGCAGGTCAACGAGCAGGGCCGGCTTCAGCAGACGCAGCTTCATCATTGGAATCAGGGTTTGCCCACCGGCAATCGCCTTGGCGTTCGGGTCGGCCGCCAGAACCGCGGAAGCTTCCGAGAAGCTCCCCACCCTGATGAAATTGAATGGCGCGGGGTACATGGATTTCCTTTCGAAGAGAGCCTCTGGAACGCTGGAGCGCGTGGAGCGCTGGAACCGGACAAGGCGAAGGTGTCATATCCGCAGTCGTCGCCATCAAGATCAAACCGACACCTCGATTCTGTCCCGCGTGGTCGCTATCGGCGGACCGGGAATTAGCGATGGGTCGTCTGGCAATTCCAGCGTGGAGATCTCCTCGTCGCTGTAAGCGAGTAGGGACGCGAAATGCCTGTCCTGGTCTTCCCTGAACAAACCTCCGACGACGCCCCGCACCAAACGCGGGATGCCGTAGCGCATGCCGCTGATGGAGGCCGCCGACAACCCCATGCTGAGGGTCGCGCCATAGCTGAAATTATGAACGCGACGCAGATAAGGTGCCGCCCCGGGCTCGCGCTCCTGAAACTCAAAGCCCGCGCCCAGATAAGGCGCCCGGCCCAGATAGGTGTCCGCCTCATCCGCCGGCGGCGTGAAGACGTCGTTCCAGGTGGCGATGTCGTTGGCAATGCCGGCAAGCTCAGGACGTAGATGCAACGCATGGGATATTCCGGTGCCAACGATCAGAAAATCGAAACCCATCCGCCCTTTGGGCGTGTCGACGACGATCTCATCACCATCCATAGCTACAGCGGTCCAGGCTGCGCCGGTGTGAAGCGAGAAGTTCGCATGGCGCTTGCAGCGCCAGAACGTGTCCTGTGGCGGCGGCTGGCTGACCGAAGTGACCTGACGCAGGAAGCGCCAGCGGGCCAGGTCGGGAAGCGACGCGAAATGGCCTAGAAACCCAGGGGTCTCCATCCATTTATGGACATTGACGCGTGGAAAGGTTTCCTTGCGAAGGCATAGCGATACCTGTGCAGCCCCCTGCTCAAGCGCCATCGCCGCATTGTCGAATGCCGACGCCCCGTTTCCCAGGACCCCGACTCTGCGCCTTGCAAGAGCGCCGAAATCGATTGTGTCAGCGGTGTGAGCGTAGCGATCGCGCGGCAGCGTTTCGCTCACCACCGATGGAACTTCCCATCGGCCGCTGCCGTCGAGGCCTGTACAAAGGATGAGCTTGCGCGCCAGGTATTCGTTCCCGTCCGCGGCCCGCAGAGAGAGCCCTGCCCCAGGCGCGGGCACGATGTCGATTATGCGACTTTCGTTGCGCACCGGTATGCCCAGCACGCGCCGGTACCAGATCAGATAATCCTGCCACATACCGCGCGGAATCTTTGTCAGCTCGTCCCAGGCTGACCTGCCCCACTGTGCTTCGAACCAGGCGCGCGGCGACAGCGACGGGTTGCCGAAGTCCAGCCCACTAAGCATCTTCGGGGTTCGCAGGGTGATCATCCGCGCGAACGTCGTCCACGGACCCTCCTCCCCCTCGCGAGCCGCATCAAGCACGATGATGTTCGTCACCTGTTCGCGCATGAGCCCATAGGCGGCCGCAAGCCCGCTCTGCCCGGCCCCGACGATCACGACATCATAGACATGCCCCCTCGGCGAAGTCGTCTCGGGCATCCACGGCCGGTTCGGGAAGTCTATGAAGGCGCTCTGACGCTTGACCAGGCTTTCGAGCTCCGCCAGACTCATGTTCTGCGCCCCCAGACCAAGCTGCGCCTCGCGCCATCTGCCGAAAAGAGCGTCAGCACTATCGTGTCGAGATCATATATGGATGGCTGTCTCATCGGCTCTCCAGGTGACCCGCGGTGGCCTCAGCGCGCCGCGATCACTCTTCAGAAAGCGAAATTAACGTGGCCACCATACGATCGGCGATAGCATCGCGCGCACGACTTGTTGCGTCTTGGGGCTTGATGACCAAAGTATCGTCCGCCCCCTTTCTCCTCCAGATCAACGACCCGATCGGCGCTAACCCACCGCTACCGCGGCAGAAATTTACACCGTGCTCATATGCGGCTTATGTCCTCAGCGAACGCGTCTGATCGCTTAATCTCGCATCTGGAAACTAAAATGTGCGCGATGATGAGCGATTTGCAACATGATTGTCGAGCGCGACAACACCAAGCGGCTGCCGGGCTGCCAGTCGTGATATGCATGCTGCAAATTGACGGAAATCGAGGGCCGCCTGAGCCGTCGCCTGCAGCGAGCTCCGCAAGATCGGCATCAAGACCACCTGACTTCGAGGCTATTTTGCTCTAACGTCCGCGTTCTGGCAGCAGGCGCGGGCTGGTCGTTGTTCGACTTGTGCAAGGGCTGCTTCCATCGAGGACACCGCAGCTTCAGGGAGGATCACCTCTCGCAGCCGGCTCCGTGGAAAACGCAGCGATTATCGCCTCGAGCGATACACTCAATGCGTTGGAAAAGGTCCTGCCCTTCTGCCAAATCGCCACGTAGTGATAGAGCGCGGACGGCTCCACTGGCCTTATTCCCAAGTGAAACGCCGCGTATTCGCGCGCAATGATCTCATTGGTTATCGAAATGCCGAGGCCAGCCGAAACGTATCCGGCTTCGTGACCGTTGCAATCAAACTCCACCAGTATGTCCGGCTCAACGCCGGCGAAGCGCAACGCATTGAAGTTCATTTGGTGGGCGGCGAACTGGGGATCGATATCGACGATCGTTTCGCCTGCCAGGTCGTGAGCCTCGATACAGGTCTGTTTTGAAAAACGGTGGTCGGGGTGAAAGATGCATACGTTTCGTGCCGACCCAAGCGGCGCCCACTCAAACAGACCTGGATCCAGGGGCAGCCTCGAGATTCCGAGTTCGGCACGCCCTGCCAGGATGTGCTCGCCGATCTGCTCGTAGCTTCCCGAAAGTGACCGGACATTCGAGGCGGTCTTTGAGTGGATCATCGCTACGGCCTTGGGCAAGGTCACGAAACCGAAAACAGAAGGCGCGGCAATCGCAATCCGCTGCTTTTCGTCGTTCTTCATCGCAAAGATCGACGCTTCCAGCCGATCCAGGGACGTCAGGGCAAGTTCCACGTTTCGCAGGAGTTCCCAGGCTTCCTGCAAGGGGACGATTCGGTTGGCTGATCTCTTGAAGAGTGTGATGCCGAGCGTGGTCTCGAGTTGCTTGACATGTTGACTGACGGCCGGCTGGCTTATCCCGAGCGCTGCCGCCGCCCGCCTTGTCGAACCGGCCCGCAAAACTTCCCGGAAGACCTTCAGTTGACTCAAAAGGCGCCGGATCTGCTGCGGTTCCCTCGACCAGGAGTTTTCGAGCGCCTCCCAGACCTGCTCCTGGCGGGCGTGGTCGTCGGTCACGGTAAAGGCCATGAGCTGCTCGAGCTGCATGCCCTCCTGCTCGTAGACCTCGTGCAGCTTGGGCGAAACTTTTGCGAGTCGCAGGCGCTGCTGGACAAAGGTAGCGGACACGAAGAAGCGTGCCGCAATCTCCTCGTGGCTGGCGCCTTGGTCGTGCAGGGTCTGGAAGGCGCGAAACATGTCCAACGGATGTAAATCTTCGCGCTGAAAATTCTCGGCAAGTGAATCCTCCTCGATCGGGACCTCACTGTCGGCGTTGGTGACGACGCAGGGAACTGGCTCGGTCTTGATCATGCGCTTCTGCTTGACCAGCAGTTCCAGCGCGCGATAGCGGCGCCCGCCCGCCGGCACCTCAAACATGCCGGTCTCGTTGCCCTCGCCATCCAACACTGGCCGGACGTTGAGGCTCTGGAGCAGGCCACGCCGTGCGATCGAGGCGGCAAGGTCCTCAATCGTTTCCCCGCGCTTGATGCGCCGGACATTGGACTGGCTCAGCATCAGCTTGTTGAAGGGGATATCACGCGAGGCGTTGAGGGTGATCTTCTGCTTGGACGTAACCATGTGGACTATCTCCGCGACGGGCGGCCGAGACTCTCTCGACCTCCAAACCCGTCACAAAGGAAGGCGCAGCCCTCTTACTCTGAGGACTGCGCTGCACTCCGATCTGAAGGGACACAAGGCCGCAGACACGCTTTACGCATCTGCGGCCTTGCGGATTTCAAGCTGAGATCTCACGCGCCCTCCCGCCCAGACTGGGCGGCCAGGTAGAGGACGCGTTCGGCATTGCGAATGCTTCCGGCCCGGCGGGCGGCTTGTGCCCAGGCCGAAATCGGCAGGTCGGTGGCAAAGAGAATGTCGCGCTCGATGCCCATGCCGAAGGGCAGCCGGACCGACGTCATCTCGAGGAGTGAGAAACTGCCCAACTCGGGATAGCCGAGATCGGCAAGACCGAACATGGCGTCGCCATCGGCACCCAGCTCCGTCGCGAGCCAGGTTCCTTCGCCGAGCGGATTGAAGAACTTCACGACTGGTGCGTGATCGGCGTTGCGCTCGCGGCCATTGGCGAGCAGGCGCTCGCGCAGTTCGTCGGTGAGGAGGATCATGCCGCCCTCCTGTCGATCTCGGCCTCATCGACGTCGGCCGGGCCTGCCCTAGCCGCACCGTCAGGTTGCGGCAGGAAGGCAAGCAGCCAGTCGGCCGCCTTGCTGGCCTGGGAGGCGGCACGAACGATTGCGCGGTTGTCTTCGCGCAGGAGCTCGAGCCAGGAGGCCAGGTAATCGGCGTGGCGCGCGGTTGGCACGATGCCAAGCGAGGCGCAGCAGAAGGCTGCGTTCATCTCGGCGACCAGTTCCTCGAAAGCATATCTCTTGGTGCCGAAGGCGCCTCCGAGGTCGCGGCCGACGCGGGAGGCATGGCCGGTCGCATGCCCAAGCTCATGCAGGGCGGTGCGGTGCCAGTCGATGGTCTCGAAATAGGCCTGCGGGGGCGGCACCCGCACGTAGTCCTGCGCCGGCACATAATAGGCACTGCTGCCACCGATGCGAAAATCGATACCTGTCGCCTTGATCAGCGCCTCGACTGTAGGCTCGATCAGTCCGGGTTCCGGTGCAGGCGGAGCCGCGGCCAGATCGTCGGGCAGATTTTCGCATTGCGCTACGTTGAACACAATGAAGCGTTTCAGGAACGGTATGGCCTGTGCCGCCTCGCCGGTTTCCCGCGCGCGATTCTTCGCGTCGTCAGGGATGAAGCGGTCAGCATAGACGACGGTGGTGCCGTGTTCGCCCTTGCGGACATGGCCGCCCAGCAATAGCGCCTGGCGGAAAGTCAGCCAGCCCTGGATGGGAAAGCCATGCTCGACGACCGCACCCCACAGGATCAGCACGTTGATCCCGGAATAGGCGCGGCCTGTCGCGGCATTGGCCGGCATAGCAAGGGGCGCTTGCGCCGCCGCCGTGCCCCAGGGCTGCACCCAGGGAAAGCGCCCTGCTTCCAGTTCGGCGATGATCTTGCTGGTGATATCGTCATAGAGGCTTGACCGGTCAGCGCCGGCGCGAGCGTAATGTCTGGACATCGCGGTTCTCCGCGACGGGCGCCGGAGGCCTCTCCTCCAGCTCTCAACCCGTCACGGCAAACTGGTCCGTACTCTCACTCTAGACGGCGTTGCGGGGGCCTCCCGCAGAAGGGGGACGCTCTCGAATTTTGGGCAAAGGCGGTCCGCGCCAAATGCTTATTCCTACCGGACTGCGTGGCGGATGCGCTCGGTAAGCGTTTGTTCGACGTCGAAATAGCCTTCCCAGGCTTCCGGCAGCTGAGCCCGCGCGGCGGCGGCGAAAACATCGAAACCGTTGGCGCTTTCGCAGGAGGGCAACTCCTCCCAGCTGACGGGCACCGCACACCCCGCCCCCTCGCGTGCCCGAGTGGACCAGGGACAGATTGCAGTGGATCCCTGGCCGTTGCGTAGGTAATCGAGAAACATCCGGCCCTTGCGCTTGGCCTTGCTCATGTTGGCGACGAAGCGCGACGGATCTGTACGGGCCAGCAGTTCGGCGAAGTCTTGGCAGAAGCTCTTGACCTCGTCCCAGTCTGCCTCCGGGACGAGCGGCACGACCACATGAACGCCCTTGCCGCCGGACAGCAACGGCCACGACTGCAGTCCAAGCGCTTCCAGGATGCCCCGAACGTCGAGGGCTGCCTGCTTGACGGCAGTGAAGCCCAAGCCCTCGTCGGGGTCGATGTCGAAGATCATGCGGTGTGGCAGATCCGGCTGCTGGCGCAGGCTTCCCCAGATGTGGAATTCGAGCACGTTCATCTGGACGCCTGCGATCAGCCCAGCCAGGTCATCGATCCACAAGATCCGGCTTTCCTTCCCGGACATCTTCTCCAACTGGCCGTCATGGATGGCCTTGGGCATGCCTGGCAGTCTGTGTTTCTGAAAAAAGGTCTGTTGCAGGTCGCCGTCGGTATCGCGCACCAGCGACAGCGGCCGATCCTGTATGTGCGGCAGCATCTTCTCGGCGACCACGGCGTAGTAGGCGGCAAGCGTGGCCTTGGTCACCTTGGTCCCGGGATACATGACCTTGTCCGGATGCGTCAGCTTGACGCCGACAGCAACGGCGATCTCCTTGCCGATTCCCGGATCGAGATTGGGGGAGCCAAGAGTTGCCGGCGCCTTCGGCATTTCCATCACTACCTGGTCGGCTCGCTTATCTTCGCGCATGCCCTGAAAGCTTGGATGTCGCAAGCTGCCGTCCGGTGTGACTTCGGCATAGGTGACTTCGGCGACAAGCTCGGGCTTCACCCACCGGGCACGACGGGCAATGTCTCTCGGAACAGAAGCGAAAGCCGGTTTCTCAATACGGCGTTTCTCGAGCTTCGCCAGGATGTCCTTGCGCATCGCTGCGGTGAACCCAGTGCCGACGCGACCGCGATAGATGAGCTTGCCATTGTCGTAAGTGCCGAGGATCAGCGAGGCCATGCCATGTCCTGTGTCACTTGGGCGATAGCCGCCGACAACGAATTCCTGTCGCTTCGTGCACTTGATCTTGAGCCAACTCCCGGTGCGGTCGCCGACGTAGGAGCTGTCGGCGCGCTTGGCGATAACGCCTTCGTGGCCGCCCGCGCACATGGCGTCAAACACCCTTTTGCCCTGGTCGAGGATGTGGCTGGAGAATTGCAGGCTGTCTTCAGGGCGGCGCGAGCCTAGCAGGGACTCAAGTCGCTCCTTGCGCTCAAGGAGCGGCTGGTTCGACAGATCTTCGCCATCGAATTCAAGCAGATCAAAGGCATAGAATTTGAGCGGCATACCCGCGGCAATGCCGGTTTTCAGCATGGAGAAGTTCGTGCGGCCCTGGCTGTCGATGGCGACGATCTCACCGTCGATCAGCACCGCGCCCTTGGTCAGTCTCCGAAGCGGCGGCAGGATGACCTTGAACTGTCGGGTCCAGTCGTGGCCATTGCGGGTATAGACGACGACGTTCGAGCCGGAGATGGCGACTTGGGCACGATAGCCGTCGAACTTCATCTCGAAGAGCCAATCCCCGCCGAACGGTATGTGGTCTGTCAATGTGCAGAGCTGGAAGGACCGAAATCCCGGCAGCGGATATCTAGGGATAGATTCCGAGTCTCGGCGCCGTGTGCGCCTTTTGCTGATGCCGAGGGTGCCATCTACAGCCGACATGCGGAACTCGGATACACAGTCCGATTCAATACTCTGCCTGGGATTCGGTTCCATGTCCAAGCATCTCCGCACCGGCGACCGTCGGCGCTCTAAGGAAGAACGGCGTATAAACCGCAGTCCTGCGCGCGTCCGCAACCGCGGATCATTGTCGCGCGTAGGACGGGGGAAATTCGCCCCCGCCGCGGGCGGTGAACGGGACAGCCGTAGGAGCGTCAGCATAGCGCCGGCCGCAGGACGGGATGCGGGACCGACTGTCCCCATCCGCGGTGGCCCGCATGTTTTGCGTCGAAGCCGACCGACGGAGATCGCTCGCATTCCCGGTTCTCGACAGTCCGGCCGCTGATCGGCGACGATGCGATAGGATTGTCCAACCAGTGCCGAGTGGGCCTGGACGAATTCGATGAGGTCTTGCATCCATTCGCCCCTCAATTGCGTGGCAGCTTGTGAATTTCCAGCCTGACAGGCCCTCCCCTGTCACAACTCGTGCAGAAGAGCGCTCGCTCGACCGAACTGAACAGAGCGCCTTTTCCATAGCGTTCGATGAGCCCGGCAGGCTTTACCGTCGCATGGTGCGAACAGGATCTGCACCAGGCCCGCAACACATGCCATTCGCGAAGATCGCCGAGCGCCACATCGAGGCCCGCATGAACGCTGCCATCAATGATGGCCTGCGGTGGGATCTTGACCTCGCCTGGTGTCAGGATTTTCTCCATCACATGCCGACTGTTGTAGTGGATCAGCAACATGCCTGGCCGGCGCCGGATGGCAGCTTGCCAGGCTGCCTGACTCACCGTTGAATCGGGGGAACGCGAAATGGTTTCGGATAGGGCCTGCTCCTCTCGATCCCATACCTCGATCCGAAAATTGTCTTCCGCTGTTTTTGCCATAGCTTCGCCGGCCAGCGCGATTGACGCCGAGCCATGGTCCTTTTCTGCTTCAGATCACGCTGAAATAAGGAACATATTCCTCCCCCGTCAAGGGCAGGCTTGACTCTTTGTTCTCTTTTTGTTCACTATTGGCGGAAATGGCCATAGGAGGCAGAGGCGGCATTGCTCTATGTCGGTCGCAACTGCTTGCTGCCGACTGCACTGGTAGCTTCGGTGGTTAAGAGGATTCCGATTGGATCAGGCTTTCTAGCAGATCAAGCAGCCGGTCCTGCTGCTGGGCACCGTAGCGTTGCTCGATCGCCTCATAGATCGCGGCACGCTCAGGCGACAGGTCCTCGATCAGTGCCAGCCCGGCCGGACTGATGGCGATCAGTGCCCGGCGCCCATCATCCTTTACCCTGTTGCGGGTGATGAACTGCCGCTCCTCCATCGCCTTGATGATGCGGGTCAAGCTAGGCGGCAAGATCGAGGCTCGATTGGCGAGTTCGGTTGCTTCGAGCGGCCCGGTTTCGGCAAGCACCCGCAGCACGCGCCATTGCTGCTCGGTGATGTCGTGTCGGGCAAGCATCGGTCGAAAGTGCGCCATGATCACTTCACGGGCACGAAGCAGGGCCATTGGCAGGGAGCGTTTGGTTTCCGTTATTCGCAAGGAAGACTCCACGAAGGCGCGCATGAGCCCATTGGCAATCACCCGCGAACTCACAGCCAAGTTAGGATGTCGAGCGCACGGGAAAGGATGTTGACCCAACTGCAAAGCAATTGACAATACCTCAACAAAATGTAATACGCACGTTAATTAAAGACAGCGTATATGTCCGACTGGAGCGACAGCTTGCCGCACATGGTGATCGACTATTCGGCGAATCTCGACGCCAGGGTCGACATGACGGAGCTCTGCGCTTTGGTCTCGCGGACAATCCTCGAAACCGGTCTGTTCGAGCCGGGCGCGGTCAGGGTGCGCGCCTTTCGCGCTGATGCTTATGCCATCGCCGACCGTCTGCCCGAGAACGGTTTCATCGACCTGAACTTCCGCATCGGCAAGGGCCGCACTGACGAAGAGAAGAAACGCACCGGCGAAGCGATCTTCGCGGCAGTGTCCGAGCATCTCGCTTCATTGTTCACGACGCCGCATTTCGCGCTGTCGCTGGAGATCCGCGAGATCGACGCCGAACTGAGCTGGAAGAAGAATGCCATCCACTCGCGCCTGCGAGGCAAGTGACAGGGCGTGGCAAGTGACAGGAAAGACCTCATGGCTCTAGACGACAATCTCAAGAAGGCAGAGGCCTATCTCGAGCGCTTCCGGAAAGGCGGTGTGCTCAACCAGATCGGCGGCGAGGCTGTGCCGGCCGCCGACGGCTCGACCTATGAGACGATCTCGCCGATCGACCTGAAGCCCATCGCCAAGGTGGCGCGCGGCAAGGCTGACGACATCGACCGCGCCGCCAAGGCGGCGAAGGCGGCCTTTCGCGACTGGGCGGCGCTTGCCGGCGACGCCCGCAAGAAGCTGCTGCACAAAATAGCCGACGCGATCGTGGCGCGGGCCGAGGAAATTGCCTTCGTCGAATGCATGGACACCGGCCAATCGCTGAAGTTCATGGCCAAGGCAGCATTGCGCGGCGCCGAGAATTTCCGCTTCTACGCCGACCGTGCACCGGAAGCCCGCGATGGCCGCACGATCCGCGCGCCGAACCAGGTCAACATGACCACTCGTGTACCGATCGGCCCGGTCGGCGTCATCACGCCGTGGAACACGCCCTTCATGCTGTCGACCTGGAAGATCGCGCCGGCGCTCGCCGCCGGTTGCACCATCGTCCACAAGCCGGCGGAGCTGTCGCCGCTGACGGCGCGGCTGCTGGTCGAGATCGCCGAGGCGGCCGGCCTGCCCAAGGGCGTCTGGAACCTCGTCAACGGTTTTGGCGAGGATGCCGGCAAGGCGCTGACCGAGCACCCCGATATCAAGGCGGTCGGTTTCGTCGGCGAAAGCCGCACCGGCTCGATGATCATGAAGCAAGGCGCCGACACGCTGAAGCGCGTGCATTTCGAGCTCGGCGGCAAGAACCCGGTCATCGTCTTCGCCGACGCCGATCTGGAGCGCGCCGCAGACGCTGCCGTCTTCATGATCTATTCGCTCAACGGCGAGCGCTGCACCTCGTCCTCGCGCCTGCTGGTCGAGGCCTCGGTCTACGACAAGTTCACCGCGCTGGTGGCGGAGAAGGCAAAGCGCATCAAGATAGGCCACCCGCTTGACCCCGAAACCGTGGTCGGTCCGCTGATCCATCCGGTGCATGAGGAGAAGGTTCTCTCCTACATCGAGATCGGCAAGTCGGAAGGCGCCACGGTCGCTGCCGGCGGCGGCAAATTCGCAGGTCCGGGCGGCGGCTGCTATGTCAGCCCGACGCTGTTTACCGGCGCCAACAACCGCATGCGCATCGCCCAGGAGGAAATTTTTGGACCGGTGCTAACCGCCATCCCGTTCAAGGACGAGGCCGAGGCGCTGGCGCTGGCCAACGACACCCAGTACGGCCTGACCGGCTATCTCTGGACTTCGGACGTCACCCGCGCCTTCCGCTTCACCGATGCGCTCGATGCCGGCATGATCTGGGTCAACTCGGAAAATGTGCGCCATCTGCCAACGCCGTTCGGTGGCGTCAAAAGTTCGGGCATTGGCCGCGACGGCGGCGACTGGTCGTTCGATTTCTACATGGAAACCAAGAACATCGCGTTCGCCACGGCGCCGCACTCGATCCAGAAGCTCGGCGGCTGACCGGAGATCAACATGCCCTTACCCACACCCAACCTCTACCCGGCCTTCAACATCGTGCGGCTGAGCCATGTCGAACTGGCGGTGACCGACCTCGCAAAATCACGCGCCTTCTATGTCGACACGCTCGGCCTGCAGGTGACCGACGAGAACAAGGACGCGATCTATCTGCGCGCGCTGGAAGAGCGCGGCCACCATTGCATCGTGCTGCGGAAGGCTCCCAAGCCGGAAGCCCGCGACCTCGGCTTCAAGCTGTTCTCCGACGAGGATCTCGACAAGGCCGAGCACTTCTTCAGAGGCAAAGGCCTGCCGGTGGAATGGGTCGAGCGGCCGTACCAGTCACGGACCTTCCGCACCCGCGACCCGCACGGCATTCCGCTGGAGTTCTACTCGAAGATGGAGCGGCTGCCGCCGATTCACCAGAAATACGCGCTCTACAAGGGCGTCAAGCCGTTGCGCATCGACCACTTCAACTGCTTCTCGCCCAACGTCGATGAATCGGTGGCGTTCTACAACGAGCTCGGCTTTCGTGTCACCGAGTACACCGAGGATGCCAGCAGTGGAAAGCTCTGGGCGGCGTGGACGCACCGCAAGGGCGGCGTCCACGACATCGCCTTCACCAACGGTGTCGGACCGCGCCTGCACCACGTCGCCTTCTGGGTGCCGACCCCGCTCAACATCATCGATCTGCTCGACCTGATGGCGACGACCGGCTACCTCGTAAACATCGAGCGCGGACCCGGACGGCACGGCATATCCAACGCCTTCTTCCTCTATATCCGCGATCCGGACAACCACCGCATCGAGATCTATTGTTCGGACTACCAGACGGTCGATCCCGATCTGGAGCCGATCAAGTGGGACCTCAAGGATCCGCAGCGCCAGACGCTGTGGGGCGCGCCGGCGCCAAAAAGCTGGTTCGAGGAAGGCAGCTTCTTTGCCGGTGTCGAGCCGCGCCAGCCCGATCTCTCTGCCTCGCCGATCATCGCGCCATGACGATGGCTGGAACAGGCGTGATAGGGAAATCAGCATGACGGCACAGGCACGGCTCGCCACCTTCACCATCGGCGGCAAGAAGCGCTACGGCGCGATCACCGGCAAGGGCGTCGTCGACCTGTCGGCGCGCCATAGCCAGTGGCCGACTTTGCGCGAAGTGATAGAGGCCGGCGCCTTGCAACATCTGGCGGAAGAGGCGGATGCCTTTGCCGCCGATTTTTCCCTCGACGACATCGCCTACGACATTCCGGTCCCCTCCCCGGAAAAGATCATCTGCGTCGGTGTCAATTTTCCCGACCGCAACGAAGAGTACAAGGACGGCCAGGCAGCCCCCTCCAACCCGTCGCTGTTCATCCGCTTCCCGCGCTCCTTCGTCGGCCATGGCGCGCCGTTGGTACGGCCGCCGGAATCGCCGCAGCTCGACTATGAGGGTGAGATCGTCATCGTCATCGGCAAGGCCGGCCGGCGGATCGCCGAGAAGGATGCGCTCGACCACATCGCAGCCCTTTCGCTCTGCAACGAAGGCACCATCCGCGACTGGGTCCGCCACGCCAAGTTCAACGTCACCCAGGGCAAGAATTTCGACCGCACCGGCGCCATCGGCCCATGGCTGGTGCCCTACACCAGCGAGGCGCAGATCGCCGACATCGCGCTGACCACCCGCGTCAATGGCGAGCTGCGGCAACAGGACCGCACCAGCCGCATGATCTTTTCCTTCCGCAAGATCATCAACTATGTCTCGACCTTCACCACGCTGGTGCCCGGCGACGTCATCGTCACCGGCACGCCGACCGGCGCCGGCGCCCGTTTCGACCCGCCGATCTGGCTGAAGCCGGGCGATGTCATCGAGATCGAGGCCGACGGCATTGGCCTGCTGCGCAACGGCGTCGTCGACGAGGGGACAGCGCAATGACCCCCGAGCAAGTCGAGGACGCCGCAGCGCGGCTGTTCGAAGCCGAACGCAACCGCCGGCAGATCAGGCTGCTCAGCCTCGATTTTCCCGATGCGACGATGGACGACGCCTACCTGGTGCAGGCAGCACTGGTGAAGCGCAAGGTCGCGTCGGGCCTGACGATCAAGGGCTGGAAGATCGGCCTGACTTCCAAGGCCATGCAGTCGGCGCTTGCCATCGACATTCCCGATTCCGGCATTCTGTTCGACGACATGTTCTTCGAGGATGGCGGCACCGTTCCCGCCGACCGCTTCATCCAACCTCGCATCGAGGCCGAGATCGCCTTCGTCATGAAGGCGCCGCTGTCGGGGCCGGACGTATCGATCGACGACGTGCTCGACGCCACCGACTACATCACCCCTGCCCTTGAAATCCTCGACACCCGCATCGAGCGCGTCAACAAAGAGACCGGCAAGATCAGGACCTTCTTCGACACCATCTCCGACAATGCCGCGAATGCCGGCATCGTCATCGGTGGTCGCGCGTCTGGGCCGCGCGAGGCCGACCTGCGCTGGATCGGCGCCATCCTGTCTCGCAATGGCGAGGTCGAGGAAACCGGCCTTGGCGCCGGCGTGCTCGACCATCCGGCCAAGGGCATCGTCTGGCTGGCCAACCGGCTGCATCGATACGGCATGCAGATCGCCGCCGGACAGGTTGTGCTGTCAGGCTCGTTCGTGCGCCCGGTGGAGGCGCGCCACGGCGACAGCATCGTTGCCGATTTCGGCCCTCATGGAACAATCCGCATCGCGTTCGCCCGCTAGAGCGGCGCTTGAAACAGACTCGCTGTGCCTCGTCACTTCAGCCTATGAGCAAGCTTCAGTCGGTCGAACTCGTCCGCACCGGCCGCATTAGCAAGGCCAAAGCCGAGATGGTGCGGACCGCCCTCACCTTAAGAAGTGGCAAACGACATATGAGCCGTATGGTCAATGGTCCGCGCGTCTGGGCCGTGAGGCCGCCAATCGGCAGGCTCCGAAAAAAGCCAAGATCGCACTCGCCCGAAAGCTCGCGGTCATCCTTCGTCGCATCTGGGCGACAGCACCGAGTCCCGCCGGACCGATAGAGGTGAATCGGCTGCATAGGGGCACTGCTCTCACCTGTAGCGAGCCTAGATCCTTGACGGGACGCTGGGTCGAGTGGAAACCACCATCGGTGGAATGGTCCACGTCAGGCAGAATGGCTCCGAATGACGCGTATTTGCCGCCAATCGCCGCATGAACGGACGGAGATCGTTCGGAGTCCCAGCACCTGGACTTGAATATGGCCGATCGTTAACGAGCGAGAGAAATTGAAGCCCGGACAAAGTGCGGACTTCCTGGGCGCACGCCTTGCATCCGATACGCGTGCCTCTACCCGTGCTTTGATTAAATGCTGGGGAGACATTGCTGTTAGTCGAAGCGAAGAACGACGGTGGCTTGCTGACAGAGACCTCACCGAAAGGCGCGGCAGTCTTTTGGGTCCCAGCCTATCTTCACATCAACGCCAGGCCGCAGTGGCAGGTCGGATCTTGCGTTGACTGTCTTAATGATGAAGTTCTCCGAGCCCGCCGCGTGAACTTTCACCCGAATATGGTCGCCGTGATAAATCGTATCGAGCACCTTGCCATCGAATTGGTTCATCGGGTCTGGAAAGTCATGGCCCAATAGACAGCGTTCCGGGCGGACCGAAATTATCACGCTATCGCCTGGCGCGAGAGACTCATCGGCGACTGCACGCACAACGCCACCGCCTGACAAGGCAACATCGTACAGTCCGTCCTTGCCGGACTTGGCGACCTTCCCTATCAGCGTATTGTTCTCACCAATGAACCGGGCGACGAACGCGTTGGCGGGACGTTCATAGAGGTCCTGCGGTGTCGAAAGCTGCTGGATGATGCCATCGTTGAACACGGCTATCCGGTCCGACATGGTCAGGGCTTCGGATTGGTCGTGGGTCACGTAGATCATTGTGATGCCGAGACGATCATGCAGCGCCTTGATTTCGTATTGCATCTGCTCTCGCAAATGCTTGTCCAACGCGCCCAGCGGTTCATCCATCAGAACCACTGTCGGCTCGAAGATGAGTGCCCGCGCCAGCGCGACGCGCTGCTGCTGGCCGCCGGAAAGCTGCGAGGGGCGTCGCCCTGCGAAATTGGGCAGCTCTACCATCTCGAGCGCGCGTTTGACCCGGTTGGCGATGTCGGCCTTGGCGACGCGGCGCACCTCAAGGGGAAAGGCGAGATTCTGTGCCACGGTCATGTGCGGGAACAGTGCATAGCTCTGGAACACCATGCCGATGCCGCGCTCATGCGGCGGCGTCTGGGTCACTGGCCGTCCGTCCAGCAGGATTTCGCCTGAGGTGGCATCCTGAAAGCCAGCAAGCATCATCAGAGTGGTCGTCTTGCCGGAGCCCGACGGGCCGAGCAAGGTGAGGAATTCGCCCCTGAGTACGTCGAGGTTGAGGTTTTTGACGACGAGGCCAAGGCCTCCATACGATTTCTGTACATTGATGAACCGGACCAGTGCGGTCTCGTCATGGGCTCGCGCGGGATTTGCCGACAAGTCGCTCATCATATCTGGCTCACGAATTTGCTGACGAGACAGGTCTCAAGGCCTTCGACACCGTTTTCGGCCCCGTGTCCGCTGTCCTTAATGCCCAGAAACGGCGTCTCGGGAAAGGAAATGGTAAAGCTGTTGATCCCGACCATCCCCGTTTCGAGCCCGCTGGAAAATGCCTTCGCCGCGTCTGCGGTCGCGCCGAAACCATAGCTGGCCAGACCGTAGGGAAGCCGATTGGCCTGCTTGATTCCACTTTCGATCGAGTCGATCGGATTGATCAGAGCCACGGGGCCAAACGGTTCCTCATTCATGACACGCGCATGTTCTGATACATCGCACAACACCGTCGGTGAAAAGAAGTAACCGGGGCTGTTACGCCGATGGCCGCCGGCACGCAGGTTAGCCCCGTGCTTTTCGGCATCGGCCACGAGTTCATCCAGCGCAGACCCGCGTCTCGAATGGGCAAGAGGTCCCATGGCCGTATCTTCCAGGAAGCCATCGCCGACCACAACGCCATCCGCAATGGCAGCGAAGCGTTCGACAAACTCAACATAGATCGCCTTGTGGACATAAAAGCGGGTCGGCGACACGCACACTTGGCCGGCATTGCGATATTTCGCCATCGCTGAAAGCCGCACGACGGCATCGATGTCGACATCACGGTCGACAATGACCGAACCGTGGCCGCCGAGTTCCATCGTTGTCCGCTTCATGCCTGCGGCGCAGAGCGCCATCAGATGTTTTCCGACTGGCACCGAACCGGTGAACGATACCTTGCGTATGATCGGGGAGGCGATCAGATACGATGAAATCTCGGCAGGTATACCGAACAGCATGGATATCACGCCCTTGGGAATCCCTGCATCGTCCAGCGCCTGGACGATCGACATGGCACTGGCTGGCGCTTCTTCGGGTGGTTTGAGAATGCACGAGCAACCCGCGGCCAATGCCGCGCCCAGCTTTCTGGCCGGATTGACGGCTGGAAAATTCCAGGGCGCGATCGCCAGCACCGGGCCGACTGGTTCCTTGACCACGAATTGCTGCATCCCTTCGATGCGCGAGGGTATGATCCTGCCGTAAGCCCGGCGCCCCTCCTCGGCAAACCATTCCAGAGTCTGCGCAGCGGCTTCCGCCTCGATACGGGCCTCGGCCAGAGGTTTGCCTTCTTCGAGCGTGATCAGACGCGCGATGCTCTCACCCCTTTCCCGAACGATTGCGGCCGCGCGGCGGATGATATCGGAACGGTCAAGGGGCGAACGTCTCCGCCATAGCTCGAAGCCGGTTGCCGCCGCCGCTAGAGCGGCATCCATGTCGGCCTGAGTTGCCACGGGCAGGTTGCCAAGAACGGCCTCGGTCGCGGGATTGAAGACCGGTATTGACTCACGATCGCCTCGCTCATGCCATTCGCCGCCGATCAGCAAGCGCAGATCGGGATAGGATTGAACCGCTGAAACGGTCCTCTGAGGGTTGTTGGTCATGCTGCCTCGTGCTGTATGGCCATTCCGCAAATAAGCTGGATAAGACCGAGCGGATCAGTCGGTGCGGTATCACCCCGCCAGGCGACATGCTGGTCGGGCCGCGAGAGGACCAAGGCCTTGTCGTAGACGCCAGCAGCGTCCTCCGCCGTGACATCGAGCAACCGGACAGGAACAGCGATCGCGTTCGCTGCGGCCAAGAATGTGGTCACGTCAATCGAAGGATCAAAGCGAAGCAGCGTGTAATCGGGACCCATCGCGTCGTAGAGCGAGCGGCCATCGTCGAGCCAGACGTGAGGGGTCCGGCAGCCCGGAACCGTGGACGGTGTGAAGTCGGCCATGCCGTAGGCAGGTGGTTTTTCTCCGTCATAGGCGATGATGGGGGATTGGTCATAAAAATAGCCAAAGTTCAGCCCGCCGCAGCAATATTGCTGAACGTTGAGGTCATAGGCGAGTTTGCCAAGCGCGGCTCTTGCTCGCTGGCCCTCGGCGTCGTCATCATCGATGTTGTCAGGAACGTCGCCGCGTTGCTTCGACAACGCCAGCGCATGGTTCATCGCAAAATGCGACACCTGCTCGGTGATGGGCAGCCGCTCTTTCTCATGGGCGTCGACAATGGATGCCGGCGCCCAGCCGTTCAGGTGAGCGGCGAGCAGCCAGGCGAGGTTTGCAGCGTCGGCGATGCCGGCATTCATGCCGTACCCGGCCATCGGCACCCATAGATGGGCCGCGTCGCCGCAGATGAAGACGCGCCTGTCGCGGAACTTGTCGGCTACCAGGCGCCGACCGATCCAGTCTTCCTTGCTAAGAATTTCGTACGCGAAATCAGGACCGACGCCGAGGATGGTTCGCAACGCCCAGTCGCGGTCGATGGCTTCAAAGTCTTCCTCGCCCGGCCTGAGATAGTTGTGAACCAGCCACTTCTCCTTGCCGTCGATCGCATAGACATTGCCGGAACGCTGCGGGTTGAGGGAGAATGTCGCCCAAGCGGGCTTCAGGTTGCTGAGCGACAGCAGCGACGGCGCTCTGATATAAGTGGACTGGACGCGCTGCACGACCGCCGTACCGGAAAGCTTGGCGCCAATCGCCTTACGCACGCCGGAACGCGAGCCATCGCAGCCAACCATATAGCGAGCGCGAATGGAGATGGTCTCGCCCGTATCGAGCAGCCGCCCCGTTGCCTGAACGCCATCGTCATCCTGGGTGAAATCATTGATCTGGACACGGTTGAGCAAGGAGAGATTCGGCATCGCCGCGGCATGGGCGAACAGCACCGGTTCGATATAGATTTGGTTGATCCGGTGCGGCGGCTCCGGCGTCGGCCACCATGTGTCAGGGCCGCCGGTCGCCGTATAGCGGTCCTTCCGGCACGGAATTTCGATGCGCGACAATTCCTTGCCGGTGAAGCTCACTCGGTAGGAAATGTCGTTGGAATAGTCGGCCGGCAAGCCGGTTTGCCGCAGCTTTCCGGCAACGCCCAAGCGGCGGAAAATCTCCATCGAACGAGCTGCTATGTGATTGCATTTGACACTCGGCGGCTCCCCCTCATGCCGCATTTCCACCACCAGCGTCTCCACGCCGCGCGACGCGAGATCCATGCCGAGGGTGAGGCCGACCGGGCCGCCGCCGACGACAAGCACCTGTGTTTCTATCGTTCGTGTCATTGCGAATGAATACCTATGGGATTGAAGTGATCAGGCGATCGTCGCCGCCAGACGCCGGCTGCGACGCTGCAGCATCAGGATCACAGCCATTAAAGCGACCGAAATCAGGATCATCAGCGAGGCAGCCGCCGTGATCGTAAGGCGAAAGCCGTCGACACTGGCGGTGAGCATCTGGCGCGGCAGGGTGCGCTGTTCGGGTCCGGCCATGAACAGCGCGATGACGACGTCATCGAACGAAGCGGAAAATGCAAACAGTGCGCCGCTGACCACGCCCGGAAGAATGAGTGGCAAGGTGATCCTGCGGAAGATGAGCAGGGGCGGCGCGCCGAGGCTGGCACCGGCACGCAGATAATCCGGATTGAATCCAGAAAGACTGGCCGAGACCGTCACGATGACGAAGGGCACCGCGATCGCCGTATGCGCCAGAATGAGGCCGATATAGGTGTTGTTGAGCAGGAACGGTGCCGACGCGTAGTAGACAGAAACGCCGGTGATGATGACGGGCACCATCATGGGCGAGATCAGCAGTCCGACCAGCAGGCTCTTGCCGCGGAACGTCGCTTTCCACAGGCCGAAGGCCGCTGGCACGCCCAGAGCCATGGCAAGCGCCGTCGCACACGCGCCGACCAGCAATGAGTTCAAAAGAGAGCGGATCCAGAAGGGTGAGGTGAACAGATCCTGATACCAGCGCAAGCTCAACCCATCGAGGGGGAAGCGAAAGAAGCTGCCGGAGTTGAAGGACAGCGGCAGGAAAATCAGGATCGGGGCGACAAGAAATATGCAGGCGAGCGTGGCTACGACAGGAACTCCCCATCGGCAGGCAATCTGCAGTGGCGTGGCCCGGATGCCGTGTGCCATGGTCAGACCACCCCGACTGTTTTGCCGCCAGCAATCGAGCGATAGACGCTGGACAGCAGCACGATTGCTACAAGGAGTATCAGCGAGAGAGCTGCAGCCAGCCCCCAATTGGAACTCTTCGTCACGTAAAAGGCGATGATCGGCGCGATCGTCTGGTCGTTCGGATTGCCGAGCAGCACCGGCGTAATATAGGCGCCGAGAGCCTGGATGAAGACGAGAAGGCAGCCGGACACCACGCCAGGCATAACCAGGGGCAGGTAGACGCGGCGAAACACCGTGAACGGCTTGGCACCCAGCGAGGATGCCGCCCTCAGATAGCCGTCGGGGAACGCTTTCATGACGCTGAAGATGGCAAGGACCATGAACGGCAGCAGAATGTGCGTCATTCCGACATAGACTGCCATACGGTTAAACATGAGGTCGAACGGCGCGCCACCTGCACCGAGCCCCGCAAGCACGGCGTTGACGATGCCCTCGCGTTGCAGGAGGACGGTCCAGGACAGGGTTCGCACGAGTATGGATGTCCACAGCGGCAGGAGAATAAAGATCATCAGAAATCCGGCCCGCCGTGGCGGTGAGCTGGCTATGAAATAGGCGAGCGGGAAGCCGACGATCAGGCAGATGAGTGTCACCCAGGCGGCCATGACCACCGTACGGACAAGCATGCCGACGAAAAGCGCCTTGTCAGGCGCCACCTTGGCGATAGCGCCCTGATCGGTGCGCTTCAAGTCGAGCGCGGCAAGTAGGTTGGCGTCCGTCAGCGGACCGCCGGCGCGCTTGATTGCCGCCCACGTCGCGATCTGGCCCCATCGCGCGTCGATGGCGACGAAGTCCGGCCCCGTCAGCGTAGCGGGCTCGGCCGACACGGCGGTGACCGTCTTGAACAGAAGTGACCGGAAACCCGGCAGATCCGAATTGATGCGGACGGCTGCCTTGGCCAGTGTTTCCGGAGCGGTGGTTTTTAGGTCGTGCTGCAAGCCGGCGAATGCTGGGCTGTCCGGCAGCGAACTTCCGTCGAACTCGCCAAGAGCGGCAATCGTGCGCGGAAGTGCCTGCCGGGCCAGCGGATCCGAAACGCTCTGCCACAGCGTCGCCGCTATCGGCACGAAGAACGTGACGAGCAGGAAAAGGAACAGCGGCGCGACCAGGATAAGGGCCTGCGCGTTCCCGAGCCGCCTGAGAGGGGCCGCTATCTTTGCGAGGTTGGTAAACATGAAACCGAACATGCACACAGTATGGGCACCCTGTGGAGGCGCCCATACTGTGTCATTCTATCATTGGCCGATGAGGGTCGTCATGCGCTGGTTCAGCGCATCGTAATTGTCCAGCCAGAAGCTTGCATTGGACTGGATCGCCGTCTTGATGTTGTCAGGATTGGCCGACAACAACGGCAGCACTTCCGGCTTGACCAAGGGCAGAGCATCGGTGTTCGGAACCGAGATCCCCATCTTGGATGCCAGTTGCGCCTGTCTCTCCGCTTCGGTCGCGAAATTCAGGAAGCTATAGGCCGTATCGAGATTCTTCGCCCCCTTCGGGATCGCCCAGTAGTCGATGTGGCGGATCGAATTGTTGTTGACGACCTTGTTCTTAAGCCCTTCGCCGAGATTGGTGGCGTTGATACCGCTGTCGTAGGTGGCAATGAACACCGCCTCGCCGCTTGCCAGAAACTGCCGCGACTGTCCCGGATTGGTCCACCAGATGATGTTGGGCATCAGTTCCTTGACCTTGGCGAAGGCGCGATCTTGGCCTTCCGGCGTGGCGAGCGTCTTGTAGACGTCGGCCGGCGCAACTCCATCGGCAAGCAGCGCTGCCTCCAGCGTATCGCGTGGGTCGCGATAGAGAGATCTCTTGCCAGGCCATTTTTTGACGTTCCAGAAGTCGGCCCAATTTTGAGGTGCTTCTGAGGTCTTGGCGGGATCGTAGGCGATCGACATGTTGTAGAGGACCTCACCAAGGCCGCAATCGAGCTTGGCATCCGGGATCAGCTTGGCGGCTTCCTTGATCTTGCTGTAGTCGATTTTTTCGAAGAGCCCTTCCTGGCATCCCTGGATCACCTCGACATCTTCCGCGGCAACAACGTCCCACGTGTTGTTGCCCCCTTCGATGCGGGTGCGGATGACGCCGATGCCATAGTCACGGCTGTCTTCCACCAGCTTCACGCCAGTGGCCGCGAAGGGGCTGAAATAGAGCTCCCGGACCATGTCCTGAACGAGACCGCCGAAGTTGGCGACGGTGATCTGCTTTTCTTGAGCACTGACACTTAGGGCGGTGGCTGTGACCAGAGCGGCGCCGAGACACAGTGCCTTGATGTGAGATTTGAACATTTTTTTAGTCCTCCGTTTTGTTGAGTATTCCCCGGTTTTATGTTCAGGCAACCAACACGTTGAGGACGGCCTGACGTCCCTCCTGCTCTACGGCATGCAGGGCACGGCGAAGCGCTGCCGGCAGGTCTTTCGCCTGCTCGACCCGCTCGCCGTAGCCGCCGGATGCTTCGACGATCTTTTCATATTCGGGACTTGGCTCGAGATACGTGAAGACCGCATTTCTGTTCGATCTGGTTTCGCTGTCCGGGTAGACGGACAGCGTGGCGCGCCGAACTGCTGCCCACATGCTGTTGTTCATTATGATGGTCAGCGTCGGCAATTGATTTGCCCGGGAAACGAAATGGGCAGGGGTCGGGTTGCCGAACATGTAGGCGCCGTCGCCAACCAGGCTGATGACGCGTCTTTCCGGCGCGGTCAGTTTTATTCCCAGAGCCGCGCCGAGTGCCCAGCCAAGACCGCCGGAGCTTGGCGCGCCAAAATAGCCCCCACCGCCATCGAGTGCGAGAAGCTCAGTCGGGAATGCCGTCTCGGCGAGAATGGTGTCGCCTTCCCCCGACACGTCGGCCAGGCAACGTGCCACTTGAGCATAGCTTGGCAGTTCGACGTCGGCTACGGCTCGTTCTCTCAGGGTCCTGAACGCAGTCCGCTTGGTATCGAGCCAGGCAATCCTTTCCTCGACCACATCTGCTTCGGCGTGGCTTGCGGCCTGGATCAAACGCATGGCTGTAGCGACATCGCCATCGATCGCCAGGTCGGCCTGAAATCCACGCACGGGGTACCGCGAGAAGTTCGGATCGAAGGCCAGGTGGATCACGCGCGTCCTGGCACCAGGACTGTGATGCAGAGGAATCCACGGCACGTCGCAGGACGCAACGATGATGAGGTCGGCCTCCTCAACCAAGGGCCCGGGTTCGAAACCAACGAAGCTTGCATTATCAATATCAAGCGGCATGAAGCGCGGGCGGTGCGCCGCCACCGCAATCGAGTGGGCTCCGGCAAAGGCCGCCAATGCTTGGCGTTCGCGCGCCTCACGACCAAGCGCGCCGGTTACGATGAGTGGACGCCTCGCTTCAGCCAGCCATTTTGCAGCAATGTTGATGGCGTTCTCGTCAGGAGCGGGCGGCGCCACCTGTGGTGAAGTCCGTCCCGGTTCAACAGACACGGGTTCGCCAAAGGTCTCGCGCGGCAAGGTGAGATAGACCGGACCACGTGGATGGGCCGTGGCAATGCTTATCGCCCGGTCGACGACAAGGTCGGTTTGATCTGCCCGACGTAGCTCATAGTCCCATTTGACGACCTCGCGAACCATGGCGCCCTGGTCGAACATCTCCTGAGCCCAGTGGATGAAAGCGTTGCGCGATGCCAGGGAACCCGTTTCGGTGATCGGGTTGCGGCCGGCACAAAGGATGAGCGGCACCTGTTCGCGAGAGGCGTTGATGAGCCCGCAGATTGCGTTAGCCGTCCCGACATTGACGTGCACCATGACCGCTTGCGGATTGCCGGTGGCAAGATAGGCGCCGTGCGCCATGGCCACCGCAAGATTTTCGTGCGGCACGGTGATCGGTCGAGGAAGGGCGGATGGCTGGGGATGCGTCGCATAGGCCTCGATGATCGCGGCAAAATCCGTTCCTGCATTGCCGAACAGGTAGTCGACTCCACGCCGCTTCAATGCTTCGAGAAAGGCCGTGGCTGCAGTCGTCGCTTTCACCGGTTGCGTGGCGACGATCATACGACGGCTCCGACAGCGCGGGCAGAACGGCGAATGAGCGTCGCCTTGATATCCGTGAACTTGTCGAAGGCGTGCAGCGAGCGATCGCGACCGAAGCCGGACTCCTTGAAGCCACCGAACGGCATTTCGATGTTCACGCCTCCGGCGGCGTTGACGAAGACGCTGCCGGCATGCAGGCGCTCGCTGGCGTGGAGTGCCTTGTCTATGTCACGTGTCCAGACAGCGGCACCAAGGCCGTAGCGTGTGCCATTGGCGATCGCGATGGCTTCATCGAGCGACGTGAAAGACATTACGGCGAGCACCGGCCCGAACACTTCCTCCTGCGCCAGCTTCGAGGCGGGTTCGACACCGACGGCGATCGTCGGTCCAATAAAGCAGCCCTCGGAAGGCCGTTGCGCCTTGCGTCCATCAAGCATCAGGCTCACGCCCTCCTGTCCCTCGGCAACAGCGATTGCCCGGGTAATGCCATCGAGCTGCCGAGCGTTGACCACCGGGCCGAGATCATTGCCTAGATGAAGCGGGGACCCGGTCTTCAGCGTTGCGGCGATTTCCGTGATGCGCTTGACGAAGTCATCGTGAATGGCGGCATCAACCAGGAGGCGGGACGGTGCATTGCAGATTTGTCCCTGGTTGCGAAAGATAGCGCGAGCGGCGGTCTGGGCGGCCTCTTCCAGATCCGGTGCGTCGGCCAGCACGATGTTGGCGGTCTTGCCGCCACATTCGAGACTGACCCGCTTGAGATTGCTTTCGCCTGCGTAGCGTAGAATCCGTCCGCCCACCCGGCCCGACCCGGTGAAAGCGATCGCGTCGACGTCGGGATGGAGTGCAAGCGCGCGACCTGCTTTGTCGCCGCGCCCGGTCACGACATTGAAAACGCCGTCCGGTACCCCTGCTTCACTGGCAAGTTCAGCGAGCCGGATGATCGCCAGCGAGGCGTCTTCGGCTGGTTTCAGGACTACGGAATTGCCACTGGCCAGCGCCGGACCCAACTTCCAGGCTGCGATCATCAATGGGAAGTTCCATGGAACGATGACGCCGACGACTCCGAGCGCGATCTTGGCGACGAGCCCGGTCTCGCGATCCGAGATCGGCAGCATCTCATCGCTGAGCTTGTCGAGCGCCTCGGCATACCAGCGGATGGTGCCGGCAGCTTCGCCGGCATCCATATTGATGGCCATCCCGACCGGCATGCCCATGTCTCTGGATTGCAGAACACCCAGTTCGAACTGATGCTGGGCGATCAGATCGGCGAACCCCAGGAGGATTTTCTTGCGTTCGCGCCGACCGAGCCCGACCCAGCGCCGGCCCGCGAAGGCCCGCCGCGCCGACTCAACCGCGACATCGATATCGGCCGCGTCGCCTTCGGGAAAATCGGTAAGTCTCAGCCCGTCGATTGGCGAAATGCTGTCCATGCGCTGGCCGCTAATGGCCTCACAGGACTTTCCGTCCACGAATGACATGGCCGGCGAAAGGGACTTGGCGGCTTCCGCATTGATGCGTTGTTGAAAATCGGGGTTCGTGTTCATCAAGCGGCTTTCTGGACCCGCTCTACGGCGGCAACTGCCTGACCGATCGTCTCGACGATAGTCGTGACCTGCTCGGCGTTGATCGTCAGTGGCGGCGACAGTATAACCTTGCTGGCCATGACCCGAACGATGACGCCCTTGGTGAGGCAGGTCTCGGCAAAAACCCTCATCTCTGGATCAGCAGGCCCGAAAGACTTCTTGGTATCCTTGTCGCGCACCAGTTCCACGCCCACCATCAACCCGCGGCCGCGCACATCACCGATGATCGTCGACTGCTCTGCAACGGCGTTGAGCCCGTCCATGAGCTCAACTCCCCGCGCGGCTGCGTTTTCAGAAAGCTTTTCACGCACCACGATGTCCAGCACCGCGGTCGCCGTCGCACAGGCCAGCGCGTGGCCAGAATAGGTATAGCCATGCATGATCGGTGCGGGATTGGCCGGGTTATCCCATGCCGCCGCGACTTTGGCGCTGACCATTGTTGCGCCCAGGGGAATGTAGCCTGCCGTGATGCCCTTGGCGAAACACATGATGTCGGGCTTTACGCCCCAGAGCCGACATCCGAACATCTCGCCGGTGCGACCGAAGCCAGTGACGATCTCGTCGGCGATCAAAAGCACACCATGACGATCGCAGATCTCGCGCAGCAACGGCCAGTAGTTCTCTGGGGGGACAATTACGCCCCCAGCACCTTGGATCGGTTCGGCGATCACGGCCGCCACGGTATGGGCGCCCTGATAGACGATTTCACGCTCCAGCTGCTCTGCACAGATCCGTCCCAGTTCCTGCGGGTCGGTCGTCCACTGGTTGCGGTACAGGAATGGACTGTCGACCTGAAAGAAACCTGGCATCAGCGGCTCGAAAGCCTGCCGGAACGGCGGATTGCCGCCGGCCGACAATCCGCCGAAATGGACGCCGTGATAGCCGTATTTCAACGAGAAGAATTTGGTGCGTTCCGGCTGCCCGGTCAGCTTGTGATATTGGCGCGCGAGCTTGAGCGCGGTCTCGACTGCGTCCGAGCCGCCGGATGAAAATAACACCTTGGCCATCTGCTCGGCCGCGAGCATTTCACTCAGACGCGTCGACAGTTCGATCTGCGGCGGGTTCGAGGTCTTGCCGAAGGTTGTGTAGTAGGCGATGCGGTCGAGTTGCTCGACGATTGCGTGTTTCACTTCCTCACGCCCATGGCCGATGTTGACGTTCCAGAGACCGCCGACCGCATCGAGATAGGACCGTCCGTCGATGTCCTCGACGAACACGCCCTTGCCCTTGCTGATGATCAACGGCGCCGACCTGGCCGTCTCCTGAGGCGAAATCATCGGATGCAGGATGTGCCGCGCGTTGTTGGCCTTGATGAAGGCAGCATAGTTTTTGAATTCCGGGCTCATCGCATCATGTCTCGTTTCAAATAAATCAACACTGGTGTCGATATCGATACGCTATGGTCAAAAGCAGTTCATGTCAACAAAGCTGGCGGGGGATCGAACCCACTTTGTCGGGCGCGTTGCCACGGGCTCGGCTTAGGGGCTGCGCTGTTATCTGGCGAAATCCCAAACCGTCATGCGAACGGCGTTCATGCCGGCTGAACGCCTGAAGTTTTCCCTAAACAATTGCATGATTTACATTCTGCGCGCGAGACGTCATTGATAATAAGTCAACGCTGTATCAACAGGAGTTCACACCATCACCGGCGCAGTGCGCCAACGCATCGGCGGCCGCGAGCATTCTCTCGCGAAATCAACGCCAGGAGTGCCGCACCAGCAAAGCTGGTTCGGGTGGTTCGAGCGACAGAACTAAAATCGGAGGAACTCTTTGGGATATCTCAATCCACCGCCACTTGAGACTTGCTACACGCGACTGCAAGACAAGGTCATTTTCATAACGGGCGCTTCGAGCGGCATTGGCGCAGCAGCGGCTGAGCTCTTCGCTCGGGAAGGCGCCAAAGTCGTAGCAGCGGCCCGACGTACCGAACGTGTTGAAGACGCTATGTCCAAATTGCGTGCCGAGGGATTGCAGGCTGCCGCGGTCGCCTGTGACGTATGTAATGAAGTGTCCGTGGAGAACGCCGTACGTTTCGCATCAGAACGTTTCGGTCGTCTGGATGGCGCTTTCAACTGTGCAGGAGTGAGCGGCGCGCGGATGCCAATTCACATGGCACAAGTGGAGGAATTCGATCGGGTCATGCAAACCAACCTGCGTGGCGTGTTCCTTTGCTTGAAACACGAGGCCGCAGCTATGCTTCAATCGGGAGGTGGGTCGATCGTCAATGCCTCGTCCATTGCTGGCATGATCAGCGCCGCCGGCAACAGCATCTACGCTACCAGCAAGTGGGGCTTGACCGCGCTAACGCGTTGCGCCGCGCTTGACTATGCCCGTGATGGAATTCGCGTCAACGCCATCGCACCTGGCCCGACGCGGTCGGAAATGTTCGATGCTTGGAAGCCATCTGAAGAGGATCGCGAGCAACTCGCAGAGGCATTCCCGATGAATTATGTCGCGCACCCTCAGGACATGGCTCGCGCAGCGCTATTCCTGTTGTCGGATGAATCGCGCTGGACGACGGGCGCTATTTTACCTTGCGAAGGCGGTAGAAGCGCTGTCTAGAAAGCCTTAACTAGGACGTCTGCACCGCGTTCGCCGCCAACACCTCCATTCCGACTGGAATTTTACGACCAATTCTCCGGGCCGTTTCAGTTAACACTGATCGGTGCTTGAGCAGTTCCACTGTCGAGAGCCGGCTGGCCGGTGCAAGTATGCTAAGCGTGGCAACCAGCGAACCATCCCCATCGCGAATAGGAACCGCAATTCCCCGCACGCCTTTCTGGTAACTTTGGTCGGCAACTGACAGCTGCTCTTGCCGTACCTTGGCCAGCTTCTCCGAAAAATCGTTGATGTCTGGCGCGGGAAATGCCGGATATGCGCGGGCTGCCTCCTCGACCACGCTCGCCGAATCTTGCGCCGACATCTCCGCGAGACTGATGAGCCCTGTAGCCGTGACGTGGACCGGTGATCGCTCACCCAAAGTGAAACGAACAGTCAGCGGGTGTGACGCTTCGTTATAGTGTACGCAAACCATATCGCGGCCATCTCGTACATGTAGGCCAACGCTTTCACCAACCTCTTCGCGAAGGCTGCGCATCTCGCCTGCGGCGAGCTCAACAAAGCCAAGCGCCTGAAGACGCGAAGCCGCCAAATCCAAAATCGCCAACCCTAGGCGGTACCTCTTGGTCGCCAAATTCTGCTCAATAATGCCTTCTTCCCACAGCGATCGCAGGAGTCGATGTATTGTCGCCTTGTCGAGCACCAGCCGGCGAGCGAGTTCGCTGACCCCGAGTTCGGGATGCTGAACACTAAATTCTCGAAGCAATCGGATCGTAAGCTTTGCCGTTTTCATAGCGCCCTGACTTAAATGCTCCTCGTGACTAGTCCCCTCGCAACCTCTCGGTCAAGTAGCTGCAATGGTGCGATGGGACCAGGAGCGCGCGGTTGGAAATAGCAGGCTTTGAAAAAGGCACGGTGCGGACGGAGCCGCACAAACCAATATGACCGCGATGCGAACCAACCTGTCGTTTCTATTCATGATCCAAATACCAAGTTGCCGTTTCGGCCGCTTTCTTTGACATTCTGGCTCCGGTCTCACGCGCCGCATCGCTGTCGGCTCGACTTTGCATCCACCCTATCATTGCAAAAGCGCGTAAGGCGGTGAACAATGGCAATGCCTTGATGTCACGCGCTGTCAACGTCCTTTCCGAGGCATACCCCTCCAGCAATGCGGATTCGATGACGTCAAAGAGCGGATCCTCTCGATTCTGATAGAGGCTCACCGCAACGTCGTACATACGCCACCCGAAGCCGCAATCATCGAAATCGATGACTTGGGCCGAGTGGTCCTCGCTCATCAAAATATTCTCGCGCACAAGGTCTGCATGTATCAATCCGAAAGTCCTGGCGCTTTTTTCGAAACCCACTAAAGCACCCATCGCCTTTTCGCGAGATTTCCATACGAGGTCACGCAAGGCATGATCGAGCAGAGGCGAGTTGGTAAAAGGCCCCCACAATGGATTTTCGGAGAAGAAAGCTCCGAAGTCCCATGCGTGCCTTTCAAAATCACGGGGAAGAGGCCACGCCTCAGTCAGATTGTGCATCCGCGCGATCGTGCGTCCCAAGGCTGAGAAAGAACGCTTCGCTTCGTCACCTGACATGTTTAGCGGGACGCCACTCTGGCCAAGCGGCCGCCCCTCCACCCAGGACATGCAGTCAACTTGTCGCGACTGAGAGGAAGCCTCCGTCCGAGCATGCACGAACAACTCACCCGACAAAGCTGCAATCGGCCGGGGCGTCGGGATGCCACTGGCTTGCAGGTAGTTCATCCACTGCAACTCCGATCGCAACGCGGCGTCGGAATGGTAGCCAAACCGGTGGATACGCAATGCCGCAGGCAGGCCACTTGGCATGACGACACGAAAAACCACGTTCTCCCGGTATTTGAGCAATACTGGATCGCAGTCTTCGACCCCCCAGGCTATCAGCGCCTGACGAGCCAGATCCTTCATCGCGACGGCTTCATCGGCGTTGTTCTGATGCCCGGTCATCAGAGCGCCTCGCAGGCAAGGTCGGCAAGAACCTCATCAAGGATACCAACGAGGAATGTCGCATTCTCAATGCCAAAAGGCATTGGTGGTCTTATTTTTAGAACGTTGCCGTGAATGCCGGTCTTGCCTATCAGAACTCCACGTTCGCGCATTTCATCGACGACGGCGGTCGCCAAGTCAGGCGCTGGGTCGCGGATAGCGCGGTTACGGACCAACTCCAGCCCGAAAAACAGCCCCGTACCTCGGATATCACCGACGCACTTATGACTCTCGGTCAAGGGGCGCATCAGTGCCAGCGACGCTTCACCTACTCGCTGTGCGTTGTCGATGAGGTTCTCGCCCTCTAGCACGTCCAGCACCGCGTTGGCTGCCGCACACGACACTGGATTGCCGCCGAAAGTGTTGAAGTAGCGGAAGGCCTCGCGAAACGATGCCAAAATCGCTTCTGATGTCGCAACGCCGGCAACGGGGTGGCCATTACCCATCGGCTTGCCCATGGTTACGATATCAGGCAGGAAGCCGACGCGCTGGTGGCCCCAGAAATGCGTGCCTGTGCGACCAAATCCAGGTTGCACCTCGTCGGCGATCACCAATCCACCAGCCAAGCGCACGGCTTCGATGGCGCCATCGAAGAAGCCGTTGACCAAACTTGGAAATCCCTCATTGGCCAGCATCGGACACACGATCAAGGCCGACATGCCTATTCCGGCGGCCTGCAGCGACGCGATAGCTTCGCGGACGTCGGCAGCGAACCGCTCACCTTCCTGCCCATCCCCTGGCCTAAGGCTATCCGGTGCCGGTACGAGCCGAATATGTTGAGCATGGCCGCCGATCGGCGGCATGCGCGTGCTTAGCTGTGAGACCGCGGCGGTGTTTCCATGATACGTCGCGTCCGTAGCGATAACGCCCAGGCGCCCGGTAACAGCTTGCGCCATTCGTAGCGCGATATCATTCGCCTCGCTGCCGGTACACGCAAGAACCGCTGTCGAAATCGGCGGAGCGAACGTCGCTGTCAAACGTTCGACATAGTCGAGAATGGTCGTGTGTAGATAGCGAGTGTGGGTGTTGAGCAGCGACGCCTGTCGATGCATCGCCTCTACGACATGCGGATGACAATGGCCGACATGGGCCACATTGTTATAAGCGTCAAGATAGCGCCTGCCGTCCGAGTCGAAAAGCCAAACACCCTCCCCACGCACGAGGTGGATCGGATTGGCGTAAAAGAGCTGAGACTTGGCCCCCAAAAGTTTGGCGCGCCGCGCCACCAGATCGGATTGCTGGGCCATGTTCTTATCTGTCAACGGTTGTATGCAGTTTGGGCGCTGCCGAGCCGAAGCGCCCTTGCCAATTGGCAGCGACTTCTTGATTGTACAAATGGCGCGGAGGGTTACCGGCCAGCAATTCGTGCAGATTGTCGATCAAGGACTCCGTAAGTGCGCGCATCAGTTCAACGGTGTGACCCGCATTATGCGGCGTGAGGATTGCGTTGGCACAATGACGCAGCCGGCTTTCGGCTGGCAGGGGTTCGATTGCGAAGACGTCAACTGCCGCCCCGCCGAGGCGACCTGCCTGTAGCGCGTCTGCCAGCGCATCTTCGTCGATCAACGCGCCTCGTGACGTGTTGACGATCACGGCGCCTGGTTTCATCAGAGCAAGTTCATCTCTCCCAATCAAGCTACGACTGGCACCGGTCAACGTCATGTGGAGCGATACGACATCGCTCTCACAAAGGAGATTTGTTAGAGGCACTGCGGTCGCGTCCAGGTCTGCATCCGTCACTGCGGGGTCGGCGACAAGGATTCTCACCTGCCACGGCGCCAAAAGTTCAGCCACCGCTCGACCGATGCGGCCAAATCCGACCAGCCCTACTGTCTTTCCTCGTAGCATACGGCCAAGCACCAACGGCTCGCGCCAACTTCCATTCATCAACACCGTTTGCTTTTCTGCAACACGGTGCATCAAGCTCGCAATGAGCATCACCGTTGCTTCCGCCATGCTGTAGACACTCTCAGCCGGTGCTCCATGGCCGACCGCTATGCCGGCGAGCGTTGCCGCCTTGACGTCGAGTGGATCGACGCCGATCGTCGGAAAAACAATGCTTCTTAACCTCGCTGCCTTCTTCATCAAGGCGACCGGGAAACGACCGCGCGGCGTCAGCACCAGAATGTCGATGCGGGCGGTGAGGTCTCCCCACTCTTCCGGCGGCGATCGTGGTGAAACCACTTCGTGGCCAGCGGATTTCACCATCGATCGAGCATGATCGAGTGCATCGTGCAGAATCGCGCTCTCCGGCACTGCGACCACAAATCGCGACGGTTCTATCTTACTCGAACGTGGCATCTGGGGGTTCACATACGTGTCCGTTCGCCAGTCGGATCGTAGAATGGAGCCAATTGAGCCACGGCAGGAAACTTCGCACCTGCCACCTCGATCTCGAAGCTTCCCTGTTTCAGCCAATCAGCAGAAGCACCGCCGGGGGCGAATACGTAACCCATGCCGAGCGATCGGTCGATGCGAAAGCCCCAGCCACCAGAGGTGATGGTGCCCACGCGATCGCCGTTGCGCCAGATGATCTCGTTGCCGATCAAGATCGGTGCGTCGTCGCCTTCCAAGGCGAACTGAACGAGCCGAGATTCTGGGGGGCGTCCCCGCTGCGCCTCGACCCTTTCCCGGCCGATAAAGTCGCCCACCTTGTGCCAGCCCACCGCGAAGCCGAGACCGGCCTCAACCGGTGTTTCGTCGGCAGTGATGTCCAAGCCCATCAGGCGATATCCGCGCTCCAGGCGACACGCCGCTACCGCGTAGAGTCCAGCATAGCGCAATCCGAAGCCGGCACCTGCTCCAACGATCAGGTCGTGGAGATAGCCACACATCTCGGTAGGCACCAGGATTTCATACCCGAGTTCGCCTACAAAGGTCACGCGAGAAGCGCGAACTGTTACATGTCCCAGGTTGATTTCGTCGGAATACCCAAAATTGAGGGCATCGTTCGAAAGGTCAGAATCGCTCAGACTCTGTAGCAACTGCCGGCTCTTGGGGCCCATTATAGCCAAGAGACCAAAAGAATTCGTGACATCCTGAACGGCAGTCGCCGCGCCTTTCGGCAAATTAGCATCCAACCACGCGAGATCGATCCTCTGATCGGCGAAACCAGAAATGACCAGGAAGCGATCCTCGGCCAATCTTGTGACCGTGAGATCCGCCTCGAACCCACCCTTCTCGTTCAACCAAGCTGTGTAAACCACTTTTCCGACCGGTGCGTCGATTTCGTTTGCGCAGAGCCTGTTGAGATCGCGGAGTGCATCCGGACCGGAGATGACGAATTTGGCATAGGCCGATTGGTCAATCAGCGCGACATTGTCGCGGACAGCCAGGCTTTCTTCGCGCGCAAACGGATACCAATCCTGCCGCCCCAATCTGTATCGGAACTCGCTGGAATCCTTGGGTGCGTACCAAAGCGGAATTTCCCAGCCGACGCGCTCACCAAAGTGCGCACCAGCCGCTTTCAGTTCATGGTGCAATGGCATCCGACGCACATCGCGAGCGCTCTTCATTTGCTTGCCGGGCCAAGGCATGTTTGACCAGATGCCAATCGACTCGGTCACTCGTTCGGCCATAAAGTGGCGATTGGCTTGGAATGGCATTGTGCGGGTAAGGGCGAACGCATGCATATCGACCGGGCTGTTGCCTGAGGCAACCCATTCCGCCACGACTTTGCCCATGCCGCCTGATGACATAATGCCGCTGGAATTGAAGCCAGCTGATACAAATAATCCGCTGACCTCGGGGGCCGGCCCTATGAGATAGCGGCCGTCTGCGGTAAAACTCTCCGGCCCGACGAAAAGGGTCTGCACACCAGCGCTTTCTAGACGCGGCACGCGCTTTGTTGCCATGGCAAGTTCGTTTTCGTAGTGCTCGTAGTTCCCCGGCAGACTATCGAACTCGAATTCCTCCGGAATGCCGTGCGTGGCCCATGCCTTGCCACGCTCCTCGAAAATTCCGACAAGCAACTTGCCTGCGTCCTCCTTGTAGTAAGATCGTTCTTCCGAAATCACGAGAACGGGCGTTTTTGAGTCGAGCTGGGCGATCGGTTCCGTAACCATATAGAAGTGTTCGGCCGCGTGAAGCGGCACAGCCACGCCGACCTTGCGCGCCAGTTCCCTAGTCCACATGCCGCAGGCCAGAACAACCGTGTTCGCCTCGATCTGCCCGTCTTCAGTCTCGACGCCGACGATCCTATCGCCGCGTTTGAGGAGTCCAGTGACATTTGTATCCTCGAAGATGCTGACGCCACCTTGGCGAGCGCCCTTGGCCAGGGCCATGGTATAGTCCACAGGATTGACCTGACCATTTTCGGGAATATGAAGCGCCCCTAGGATGCCATCAATGTTCAGAAGCGGCCACGCCTCTTGAAGTTCTTCTGGCGTCACCATGGGGGCCAGAACGCCAATATATTGGGCATAGGAAGAGGAGCGCCTCAGGAGTTCCAGCCGATTTTCGTCGAGGGCGATCATAAAGCCGCCATTCTGCTTGAATCCTGTGGACTGCCCGGTTTCTTCTTCGAGGCGGCGCAGAAGATCTATCGAATATTTCGCTAAATCAGCCATTGATCGCGACGGCCTCAGTCGACCGACAATGCCGGCCGCGTGCCACGTCGTTCCGGATGTCAGTTTCTTGCGCTCCAGCAAGACGACGTCACGTTTTCCGAACTTCGGCAGATGGTAGGCAATCGAGGTTCCGACGATTCCACCCCCGACAATTACGACATCGGCGCGTGCGGGAATTTGCTTGGACACTGACTTTCTCCCCTCAAAAAGCGGCTTCCAAGCCGATCTGGATAAGCTCGAACAAGATGGAAAAGTGATCGCCTTCAGGCATCAGCCCTCCGCGCTTGTCTTGCCGCCTATCGGTCCATACGCGACGCTTGTTCGATACGATCGTGAATCGTTGATTATATCGCAACGCCGTTTCACTACTATTTCCGGCGCAAACGCGAGTGTCAATGCCCGTCCAGCAGTGAAGGAGCCGATTGAAGGCTGGACCGTCGTGCAAAGCCGTTGACCCAGAGCGCCTCTGCACGGCCTCGGTTATCAGGCTCGTCAGCCTGCGGCCGGCGGTGACGTCCGATAGAACTCGGCGCAAGCGAAGTCAGACCAGCAATGCGATGTCAGTTCGGTGTTTACGCGAAGAATTGCAAAGCGCAGGATTGCCGACGCCGAAACCGGCGAAGCAGGCCAAATCGGACGCACCGGTCCGGAGAAGTTTTTGGTGAGGCTCAGTTCTGGCCCTGTGACAGCGCGCCCGCGACCGACGCGGCACCGGCCTTCATGGGAAGGCTATCGGGCTGCTTTTTATCTCGTGAGCTGGCGTTCAAGTGGTCGCCCTAGGTGCACGGGGCGAACTTTCGCAATCATGTCTTTACCGCTTCCGGATGGGCCGCGCGAAAGGCTGGCAGTTCCGCACAAGTGGAATCGATGGCCCGAATGCGGGGCATGTCCTTGAGATCGACACCCCATCGCTCAGCATTGTAGACCTGCGGCACAAGGCAGAAATCTGCCATAGTCGGGCTGTCTCCATGACAGAATCTGCCAGTTGACGGATGCGTGAGCAGGGTTTCAAACGCGCGAAGCCCCTCCCCGATGAACTTACGCATCCAAGCAGTGCGGACTGCTTCGCCGCCTCCAGTGAGTTCCACGACATGGGCGCTGACGCCCATGTTACACACAGGATGAATATCCATGGCGATCGCGTGGGAGAGAGCCCTAACGCGCTGGCGGCCGGGCGCATCTTTCGGCAGCAACGTGGCCTCGCGGGTTTCGCAGAGATATTCGATGATCGACAGCGACTGGGTCAGCATTACGCCGTCGATGTCGAGCACGGGTACGAGACCTTGCGGATTGCGTGCCAGATGGTCCCGCGATTTATGGGTCTTGTCCAGGAGGTTTACGGGGACTGCTCGATAAGCGAGGCCGATGCTGTTAAGCGCGATGCGCACACGGTAGCTCGCAGACGAGCGCCAGTAGTCGTAGAGAACGATGTCGCTCACGTCGGTTTGCCGCAGTGTAACGCAGTTTTGAGCGCTTCACTCAGCACCATTCGGTTACCGATATGGTTGGCGAGCAGCAGAATAAGACGGGCGTTCAAAGCATCGCTTTCAGCCTTGCTCAACCCCTCATGAGCGTCGAGCAGTTCCGCATAGAAATCGTCGGGTCGAGCTATGTTGGGCATGGTTGTCAGTGCCGTCATCGCAATCTCCCGATGGCTTTCAGCAACGCACTCCGAACCGCCATCTCGTCGAATGCGTGCCAGCGGGCAGCGACGTGCTGATCTGGACGAAGCAGGTAAACGGCGCTCGTGGCGGTCCCGAGCCAACGTGCGCGAAAAGCCTCGGTGTCGTCGCCGGTCGCGGCCACGACGACGCGTTCGATCGGAATGCCGTCGATGTCCAGCATCTCAGGCGCTCCGGCATTGATGGTAAGAAGCTGGAAGCCGCCACCAAGGCGGTCGAGTAGCCAGCCTCCGCCCACAGGCGCATCCACAGCCGGCGAACCTGGCCGGGTTTGCATCGGCAAACCGTCACAATCGGGCCCGTTCAGCGGAGAGCCGTCATAGGTCGATGGAACCGAAAGGCGGCCTGAGTTGACCATGGGGCGCGTGGCTGGAAGGTGCTCTGAAAGATCGAGCACGGCGTCGCGGAAGAGGCGGCTGGTCTCGGACTTCGGCGTGATGAAGTCTGTCGAGCGCGACGAATTGAGGATATTTTCATCAGCTGCCTGCACCCGCTCGGCGTCATAGCTGTCCAGCAGGCTCGCAGGCGCTTTGCCGTCGATCACCAGCTTGAGCTTCCAGGCAAGATTGTCAGTGTCTTGCAGGCCCGAATTGGCGCCGCGGGCGCCGAAGGGCGAGACCTGATGCGCGCTGTCGCCGGCAAAGATCACCGGACCATGGCGGAATTTTTCCATGCGCCGGCATTGGAACGTGTAGATCGAGACCCAGTCGAGTTCGAACTGCGCGTGCTCGCCGAGAAACGCCTTTAACCGCGGGACCACCTTTGCCGGCGTCGATTCCGCTTGCTTGTCGATGTTCCAGCCAAGCTGCAGGTCGACCCGCCAGACATTGTCAGGCTGCTTGTGCAAAAGCGCGGACTGGCCGCGGTTGAAGGGCGGATCAAACCAGAAGCGGCGCTCAACCGGAAAAGCAGGACTGTCTTCCATAACGATGTCGGCGATCAGGAAGTTGTCCTCGAAGATCCTGCCGATGAAATCGAGGCCGAGTGCCTTGCGCACGGGGGAACCTGCGCCATCGCAGGCGATCAACCAGTCGGCGATCAGATCATACGGGCCATCCGGCGTATCGACGGAGACACGGACACCGTTTCCGGTATCATTGACGCCTGTCACGCGATTCTTGCCGCGCAGCTCGATCGGTCGCCCTTCCGCCTCCAGCGTGCAGGCACGGTCAACCAGATACTGCTCGAGGTAGTATTGTTGGAGATTGATGAAAGCCGGCTGTTTGTGACCACCCTCGGGCAACAGGTTGAATTCGAAGACCTGTCGTTCGTCGAAATACACCTTGCCTACGCTCCACTGCACACCCTTCTCCACCATCGGAGCCGCACAGCCGAGCCGATCCAGGATTTCCAGCGAGCGCTTGGCAAAGCAGATGGCGCGCGAACCGAAGCTCACCTTGTCATTGTCGTCGAGTACAACGACGGCAATGCCCTGACTGGCCAGGTCGATCGCCAAAGCAAGGCCCACAGGCCCCGCCCCGACGATGGCGACAGGGCGGCGAACGGGTCTCTCGGCGTCCTGGTCAGACGATCGCCGGTAGGGATAGAGCGGTGTTTCGAAGATCTTGGTGATGTGTGCCTCCCAATCGAACCCTTCGACAGCATTTATCGCTGCAGGGCGTCCCACATCTGGCGGTCGCGTTCGGCGGTCCAGATCCGTGGAGTGTCGATGCCGAGCGCTTCGTCGTAGGCGCGTGCGACGTTGAATGGCAGGCAGTGTTCGTAGATCGCGTAGGCGGCAAATTTCGGGTCGCACTCGGCTCGGCAGGCGTCCCACGCTTCCTTCAGCGTGCCGCCGCCCTGGGCAACGCGGGCGATCGGTCGATAGGTCGAGCGCACGAAGTCGACAGTGTTGTCGAGAGCCTTTTTCACCAGCTCCTTGCTGGTCAGCGCGTCGCCGCGCCCCGGCGCGATCGCGTCGACGTCAAATGCACGGATCGCCTCGATCGTTGCCGGCCAGTCGCTGAAGTGACCATCGCCGCAGTAGCAAGCAGAGTGATATTCGATGATGTCACCGGTGAACATGACGTTCTGGTCGGGGACATAGGCTACGATGTCACCCGCGGTGTGAGCGCGACCAAGATGCATCAGGTCGACCCGGCGCTTGCCCATATAGACCGTCATGCGCTCCTTGAAGGTCATGGTTGGCCAGGTCAGGCCCGGAATGCTTTCGTGTCCCTGGAATAGGCGCGGGAAGCGCTGGAACTCCGAATCCCAATCTTCCTTGCCGCGCTCGGCGACCATGCCGCGCGCCTTTTCCGACATGAATATCTGCTCCGCATTGTAGGCGGAGGCACCAAGAACCCGGACAGCGTGATAGTGCGAGAGCACGACATATTTGATCGGCTTGTCGGTGACGCGGCGGATATTCTCGACAACCTTGCCGGCGAGCCGTGGGGTGGCCTGCGCATCGACGATCATCACGGCGTCGTCGCCGATAATCACACCGGTGTTCGGATCGCCCTCGGCCGTAAACGCCCAGAGGTCCTTACCGACTTCGGTGAAGGAAATCTTCTTTTCCGCAAGATCGCCCTGCGAAGCAAATGCTTTTGCCATAGTCAAAATTCCTTGTTTTTGCTCGTAGAGAGCTGGTGGAGGAAGGCGGTAACCTCGCCTCAGGTTTGAACACGTTTCTGAACGCTCTGCTCGATCGCACCGAAGATCGACTGTCCTGCCATGTCCTTCATCTCGATACGCACCGTGTCGCCAAACTTCATGAAGGGGGTTTTCGGGGCGCCACTCTGAATAGTCTCGATAGTGCGGATCTCTGCGATGCAGGAATACCCCATGCCGCCCTCGGACACAGGCTTGCCGGGGCCGCCGTCCAGCTTGTTGGACACGGTCCCCGAGCCGATGATCGTTCCTGCGGCGAGCGGCCGGGTCTTGGCGGCATGGGCGATCAGTTGAGGAAAGTCGAAGGTCATGTCGATGCCCGCGTTGGCTTTGCCGAACGGTTCGCCATTCAAGGCAACAAGCAAGGGGAGGTGTAGTTTCCCATCCCTCCAGGCGCTCCCGAGTTCGTCGAGCGTCACGGCCACTGGCGAGAAAGCGGACGAGGGTTTTGAGTGGAAAAAGCCGAAGCCCTTGGCCAACTCCGCGGGAATGAGACCACGCAAAGAGACGTCATTGACCAGCATTACAAGGCGGATGGCTTCACCGGCCTGATCGACGGACACGCCCATTGGGACGTCATCCACAATCACGGCCACCTCACCTTCCATGTCGATCCCGTAAGCTTCGTCGCCCATGACGATGGGATCGCGAGGGCCAAGAAAGCTGTCAGAGCCACCCTGATACATCAGAGGATCGCTCCAGAAGCTCTCCGGCATCTCGGCGTTGCGGGCCTTTCGCACCAACTCGACGTGATTGACGTAAGCCGAGCCGTCAGCCCATTGGTAAGCACGCGGAAGTGGCGAGCAGACGTCACCTTCATAAAAAGGCGTAGAGGGTTGCGAACCTGCCTCGAGGCCCTCGGCGATCTCTCGAAGTCGGGGAGCAGCATTTCGCCAGTCATCGAGGGCTGCCTGAACAGTGCGCGCGATATGACCGACCTCGCAACAGCGGCTTAGATCCCTTGAGACGACGACAAGCCTTCCGTCCCTGGTTGTGTCTTTGATCGTTGCGAGTTTCATGCCGCCAAACCGTCCTTCTTCACCACGTGGCATCAGGATTCATGAATTGATGCGTAGTTGAGGCATCATTTGACGCCTGGGGTTCCGTCAAATTTCCGGTCCAGGTGATCCCAGCATTCCAGGTAGCCCTCCTGCAAGGTCTCGAGCTCGGCGGCGTAGCGCGTCAGCTGCTGCGGATACCGGGTCTCGAACATGAAGGCCAAGGTGTGGTCTAGCTTCACCGGCTTCAGTTCCACGCTGGATGCCTTCTCGAAGCCCATGGCATCCGGGCCATGCGGCAGCATCATATTGTGCAGACTCATGGCGCCCGGTACGAAGCCTTCTTCCTTGGCGTCGTATTGGCCCTCGATGAGGCCCATGAATTCGCTCATGATATTGCGATGGTACCAAGGTGGGCGGAACGTGTGCTCGGCCACCAACCAGCGAGGCGGGAAGATGACGAAATCGACATTCGCGGTTCCCGATTCCTCGGTTGGCGCCGTGAGCACCGTGAAGATCGATGGATCGGGATGGTCGAACAGGATCGCGCCGACCGGCGAGAAGGTGCGCAGGTCGTATTTGAACGGCGCGTAGTTACCATGCCAGGCAACAACGTCGAGCGGCGAATGCCCGATTTCGCTGACATAGAATTTGCCGCACCATTTCACATTCACGCGGCATGGCGTTTCCTTGTCCTCATAGGCAGCGACCGGCGTCTTGAAGTCGCGCGGGTTTGCGAGGCAATTTGCGCCGATAGGGCCGCGATCCGGCAGGGTGAACTTGGCACCGTAGTTTTCGCAGATATAGCCGCGCCAATCGGATCCCTCGCCGAGCCGTGAGACCTTGAACATCATGCCTCGCGGGATCAGGCAGATCTCGGAAGGCTCAACATCAATGATGCCCATTTCGGTGAAAACCCGGATGGCGCCGAGTTGCGGCACAACCAACAGTTCGGCGTCGGCATTGAAAAAGTAATCGTCGACCATGTCGTCATTGAAAACATAGGCATGCGCCGCCATGCCGACCTGGGTCATCACGTCGCCGGCCGTCGTCATGGTGCGAATGCCGGCAAGAAAGTTGAGTTTTTCCGTTGGGGCCGGGATCGGGTCCCAGCGCAATTGGCCGAGCGGCAGGGAATGATCATCGAGGCACGGCGCCGATTTCCAGAACGGGTAGCTGGCGTTGGAAAACCGGCGCGTGTGCCGCACGCTGGGGCGGATGCGGTAGAGCCAGGATCGCTCATTCGTGCCACGGGGTGCGGTAAAGGGCGAGCCTGACAACTGCTCGGCATAGAGTCCGAAGTTGCACTTCTGCGGACTATTCTGGCCCTGCGGCAGCGCGCCCGGAAGAGACTCCGTCTCGAAGTCGTTACCGAAGCCCGGCATGTATTTTGGAGTGTTTGCGCGGTGTATCGGTGCCTGGGCCATTTTCGAAACCTCCGTTCCGCGAAAATTCTAATCTGGTAGCGTTGCCAACCGTCACGTTTGGAACCAATCAGGGCTCGGTCGCACCTGGGCTGGCAGGCGGCGCGATTGAGGTCGAAAGGGCCAGCCGATTAGGCGAGCCCTCTCGTCTTGTCTTGAAGTTGTTACACTCTGTCGGCGTTTAACCGAGCGACGGCTCCAGGCCGCATCATTGCCCTCACCGCCCCGATGACGGCAGCCACCAGGATCGTGGACGGCAGCGCGACAGCCAACGGGCCCGGAGTGCCCGTGAGGATGTCGAAACCGCTAATGCCGAAGTATGCCACGGCAGCAAAGCCTACAGCAGCAAGAGCAGGCATGATCTTCGTCTTGATCGGCTGGTTCGGTTCCAGTTCCGGGTTCTTGTTGAAGAATGCTATGACCGCGAGGCAGACCGCGAGCATCAGAAGGATGATGCATATGACGGCCACGTTCGCGATCCATGCGAACAGGGTAAGTAGCGGATCGAGGCCTGCGATGGCGAAGACCGAGATCACCGCGAGTGCGATAACCGTCTGCACGATCGTGGCGCGATGAGGACTCTGATAGGTGTCATGAGTGCGGCCGAGCCAGGCCGGCACAAGACCTTCTTTGCCGAGGAAGTAGAAATACCGGGCGACATGATTGTGGAAGGCCAGCAGGCAAGCGAAAACACTGGTCACGAACAACACGCGCATCAACACAGCCAGCCAGTTGCCGACATATTGATTTGCGATGTTGAACACGAACTGGATCGGGTCGCCGATGTTCTGCAGCTGGGTGACAATCGTTGACGTGCCCGCAGCCTCGACGATCCAGATGGTCGAGATGGAATAGAAAACGCCGATCAGGAGGACTGCCGCGTATGTGGCGAGCGGAATGGTCCGCTTCGGATCTTTCGCCTCATCACTGTAGAGGGTTGTGGCTTCAATGCCGATGTAGCAGCCGAAGGCAAACACGAATGTGACACCCAGTGCGGACGTGCTTGGCATACCCGACAGCGAAAGCGGGGCGAGATTGAACCCACCAGGAACGCCTTTGTAGACGATCATCAGGTCAAGGATCAAAACCACCGCGAATTCGGCGATGACGAGAATACCGAGCACCTTCGCGGAAAGGTCTATGCGTCGATAGGCAAGGATCCCGATCAGAGCCGACGCGCAAAGACTGAATGCCCACCACGGCACCGTGACACCGGTGAATGTCTTGACCAGATCGGTGCAGACAGGGCCGAACATCCCCGACATGCCGATCTGCATGCAATTGTAGCCGAGAAGCGCCACAATGGCGGCCGCTCCGCCGGCGGTCTTTCCTAGTCCTCTTGTAATCAGGGTGTAGAACGAAGCCGCATTGTGCACATGGCGGGCCATCGTCACGTAGCCCACCGAGAAAATCAGTACCAGTATCATCATCAGCATGAAGGCCGGGACGATCGCCGTGCCGTTGCCGAAGAGAATGGCGACGGGCAAGACGCCCGCCATATTGGTGAGCGGGGCCACGGCAGACACCACCATCAACGTGATGGCCGCTGCTCCCAGTGTCCCTGCCCGCAGCCCACGATCAGCCGAGGTTTGTTCCTTTGACATCCAACTTCCCCTTCTAGAGTTCATCGGCGTCATTGGTTCATTATTATCACCGATGGTTCTTTATCATGTGATTTTTTTTGGAAATGTCAACCGGCCTGCAGCGACGCTATTTTGCGACGGCATACTTGACATCGATCAAGCCTCGGACCGATAATCTATCTGATGGATATAATAATGAACCGATGGTCGAACAAACCACAACAGGCTGGATGATGGACGACACGCAGGCTCTGCTCGCCAGGCGCGAGAAATTGCTCGGAAAGAACACCTCGATCTTCTACGAGAATCCTGTGCATCTCGTCCGCGGAGAGGGTGTCTGGCTGTGGGACGCGGACGGCAAGCGTTATCTAGACTGCTACAACAACGTGCCCCATGTCGGCCATTGCCACCCGTATGTAGTGGATGCGATCTGCCGACAAGCTTCAACGCTGAACACACACACCCGGTATCTCCACGAAGGCATCCTGAACTACGTAGAACGACTTTTGGGTTACTTCGACGATTCGCTGGATGCCGCAATCCTGACCTGTACCGGTAGCGAGGCGAACGACATCGCTCTTCGGATGGCACAAGCCGTCACAGGAAAGACGGGGGTGATCGCAACAGACTTCACCTACCACGGAAACACGACCGCCGTTTCCCAGCTGTCGACACGTATGCCACCTGTCGGAGGCTATGGCGGCCATGTCCGTCATGTATCGGCACCCGACAGTTACCGGCCACTGGGTGGGGTTGCGGGCGAACCGTTTGCTGCTGCTTTCACCGCTGAGGTAGAGAAGGCGATCCGTTCGCTTGACGAGAGCGGACACGGGTTCTCGGCTTTGATCGTCGACCCGTTCTTCGCGAACGAGGGCTTCCCCGATTTGCCCAAGGGATTCTTGACGGGAGCGGCCGAAGCGGTGCGAAAGGCTGGCGGTCTTCTAATTGCCGACGAAGTCCAACCTGGGTTTGGCAGGACTGGCGACAACATGTGGGGACATCAGCACGCCGGCATCGTTCCCGATGTCGTCACGCTGGGCAAGCCGATGGGAAACGGACATCCCATTGCTGGCGTCGTGGCGGGATCGGAGACCCTGAACGCATTCCGCAAGGCGTTTCGATATTTCAACACCTTTGGCGGCAATCCGGTTTCCTGTGCTGCGGGCATGGCCGTACTCGAGGTGCTGGAAGACGAGAAACTGGTCGAAAACGCAAAAAACGTCGGCAAATATGCCAAGGACGGCCTCGTGCGGTTGGCGCAAAAGCATTCCGTCATCGGCGACGTGCGTGGCAGCGGACTGTTTTTCGGGGCGGAACTTGTGCTCGACAGGGCGGAGAAGACGCCCGCGCCTGAACTCGCAACGCGGCTCATCAACGAAATGCGCAAGCGCGGGGTTTTGATGGGCAAGCTCGGCATCCACCAGTGCGCGACGAAAATCCGCCCGCCGATGCCCTTCACTACGGAAAATGCCGACCTGTTGATCGGCACCCTCGATGACGTGCTGACAGCGCTCTAGGGAGATTTGTCGTGGGAGACATTTCCGAGGCGCTATCTGCACGTCTTTCACTCAGAGCCAAGGAAGCACTCGCTCACTGGGGACTCTCGCCCCAGCAGCCGGAGCTTCTGAAGTACCGTGAGAATGCAGTCTTCAGGATTGCACTTTCGGACGGGCGCCCCGCGGTCCTGAGGCTCCACCGTCCTGGATACCACAGCGCCGCGGCCCTTGGTTCGGAGCTGCAGTGGATGAAGGTGCTGAGGCAAGGCGGAATCGAGGTCCCGACGCCCCTCCCCACTCTCAACGGCGGCGACTATATAGCGCTGCCGTCGAGCGTGGACTTTCCCGAACAGAACGCCGACATCGTGTCTTGGCTCTCCGGAGCGCCGCTGGGCCAATCGGGCGTGATGCTTGAGCACGAACCGCAAGATCTCGTTCGCCTGTTCAGCGCCCTCGGCAACAAGATGGCCGATCTCCACAACATCAGCGACGCCTGGGTATGTGGCGATGCTTTCGACCGTCCATCCTGGGACAAGGACGGTTTGCTCGGGGAGACCCCTCTATGGGGACGTTTCTGGGATTTCGACGCTCTGTCGGTGGCAGACCAAAACAAACTCGGTAGGCTTCGCGGTATCTTGTCGTCCAAACTCGAGCGCGTCCAGAACCTTGATTTCGGCCTGATCCATGCAGACCTCGTCAGGGAGAACGTCCTGGTGACGCCAAGCTCCGTCCAATTCATAGATTTCGATGACTCCGGTTACGGGTGGCGTGTCTTCGATATCGCAACGACGCTATTGCGCAACCGCAAGGAGCCCCACTACCCGGCAATCAAGAAGGCGGTTCTCGATGGCTATAGGCAAAGCAGGGAACTGTCTGAACGTTCCGAATCGCTGCTGCCGCTCTTCCTGCTTCTGCGTAGTCTTACGTACATTGGATGGATCGGAGAACGCCCGGAATTGGCCGACAATGGCGCACGCTTGTCACGCTACCTCGACGATTCATACGGTCTTGCGGACGACTATCTTGGCACAGGCTGGTGATCTTGAACGCGGTTCCTTCTGCAATTTGGTGGCTTAGGAAAGGGTAATCGGAGATGCCTTCGGCAGTCGACGAAAGCAGGCCTGTAGCCCTGATAACAGGCGGAGGCACAGGGATCGGTGCGGCCATCGCATTGAAATTGGCGTCCACGCATTTCGTCGCAATCTGCGGGCGAAGAGAGGCAATCCTGCAAACCGTCGCCAACCAGACGGGCGGACTGGCGATTGCGGCTGATATAAACGTGCCCGCTGACGCGGCAGCCTTAGTTGAAAAGGTCGTTGCCCATTTCGGTCGCCTGGATTCGCTGGTCCTGAACGCAGGCACTGTCATCGCCGCATCCGTTTCGGAGATGTCCATTGTCGACTGGCAAACCCAAATCGACGTCAATCTGACCGCGCCGTTTGTAATGGCGAAAGCTGCAATTCCGCATCTGCTGCGGACAAAAGGAGCGATCGTCACCATCTCGTCCGTTGCGGGCGCAACGGCCGGTGCCGGGCTGGCCGCCTACAGTGCGTCGAAAGCCGGTGTGACGCTCCTAACCCAGACGATAGCCCTTGAATACGCTCGCCATGGTCTTCGCGCCAACGTGATTGCCCCGGGCTGGGTGCGAACGGAGATGGCCGATATGGAAATGGGCATGCTGACCGAAGGCGGGGACCCAGAGCCGGGATATCGCCGTGTCACGCGGCTCGTGCCGCAACGGCGGGCAGCTGACGCGAGCGAGATTGCAAATGTCGCCGCGTTCCTACTCTCGCCCGAAGCCTCGTATGTCAACGGCGCCCTGATCAACGTCGACGGAGGCAGCAGCGTGGTCAATCAAGGACTCGTGGAATTCGACCAAGGCTGAGGCAATGATTGGTCGCTGCTAGAGTCTTCTTCACCGAGCGCTGCGCTGGGCGGCCTTAAGGGTGTTGGCCATGAGCATCGCGATCGTCATCGGCCCGACGCCGCCGGGCACGGGAGTGATTGCCCCGGCAATTCGACAAGCGTCCTCGAAATCAACGTCGCCGACTAAACGTCCCTTTCCGGTGCCATCGGCTGCGGGTAGTCGGTTAATACCGACGTCGATAACCGTGGCACCCGGTTTGATCCAGTCTCCCTTCACGAAGTCCGGCTTGCCGACAGCGGCGACCAGGATGTCGGCCCCTCGGCAGATCTGTTCGATTTCCGCTGTTCGGCTGTGCGCGATCGTTACGGTCGCGTTCGACGCGAGCAGCAGATTGGCCATCGGTTTGCCGACGATGTTGGACCGCCCGATGACCACCGCCGTCAAACCTGACAGGTCCTTGCCCCGGACCGACTCAATCAGCAGCATCGCCCCTGCTGGCGTACACGGGACGAGCGCGCCCTCGAGTTCGCCAGTTCCCAGCATACCCACATTGACATAATGGAACCCATCAACGTCCTTGTCAGGCGATATCGCCTGAATAATCTTTCCTGCATCCAGATGTTTTGGCAAAGGCAACTGCAGAAGGAGTCCATGAATTTTCGGGTCTTCGTTCAATGTGTGCACCAGGCCAAGAAGTTCTTTCTCGGACGTGATTTCGGGCAATTCATACTTTCGTGAGAGGAAGCCGCACTCTTCGGCCTTCCGCCCCTTCGAGGAGACGTAAACCTGGCTGGCTGGATCACTTCCGACGATAACCACGGCAAGACCAGGATTGATGCCGGAACTCTTCAAGGCCTCAGTTTCGAGTTTTACTCGTTCGAGTATTGAAGCCGCCACGATTGCTCCAGAGATGATGACTGGTTCTCTCATCTGGCCCTGGTCACGCGAAAACGATTGTCTTGTGGCCATTGAGCATTACCCGGCGCTCCAGGTGCATCTTCACCGCCCTAGCCAGCACCCTGCTTTCGATATCCCGGCCCGTGGCGACGAAATCGTCGGCGGTCATCGTATGCGTCACACGCTCCGTTTCCTGCTCGATGATCGGCCCTTCGTCGAGATCAGGCGTCACATAGTGGGCTGTTGCGCCAATCAGCTTCACGCCGCGTTCGAAGGCCTGATGATAAGGCTTTGCTCCCTTGAACGACGGAAGGAACGAGTGATGGATGTTGATGACTTTTCCGAACAGCCGGGTGGAGAGGTTGTCCGAGAGCACCTGCATGTATCGGGCTAGCACCACAAGATCTGCCTCCGTCGTCCGGACGAGATCGAGCAGCACCTTCTCCTGTTCCGCCTTGTTGTCCTTGGTGACGTTGAGGACGTGATAGGGAATACCCTCTATCTCTGCGGTTCGGCGGCTGTCCTCGTGGTTCGACACGACAGCTACAACCTCGACCTGCAGCCATCCCACACGGATTTGGTAGAGCAGATGCAACATTGCATGGTCGAATCTGGAAACCATGATGATGATCTTCAGCTTGCGGCCGGCGTCGACGACATCGGCCTTCATGCCGAAGCGGTCCAACACGGGCTTCACAGCGTGTTCGACCTGTTCCTTGGTTGTGGGCTGCCTGAATTCGACGGCGATGCGCATGAAGAAGCGGTTGGAAAGGCGGTCCCAGAACTGGTTGCTCTCGGTGATATTGGCGCCCAGGGCGGAAAGTTCCGTCGCGACCGCCGCGACGATGCCGGGTTGGTCGTCGCAGGACAGGGTAATCGTGTAGGATTGCGTCACGTTTTCATTCCCCTCGTGTCAAATTTTGGCAAGTTCGGGAAGGACATCAAAAAGGTCGGCGACGAGGCCGTAGTCGGCAACCTGGAAGATCGGCGCCTCCTCGTCCTTGTTGATGGCGACGATGACCTTGGAATCCTTCATGCCGGCAAGGTGCTGGATGGCGCCGGAGATGCCCACCGCGATGTAGAGATCGGGAGCCACCACCTTGCCGGTCTGGCCGACCTGCCAGTCGTTCGGCGCATAGCCGGCATCGACCGCGGCGCGCGAAGCGCCAACAGCCGCACCGAGCTTGTCGGCGACCGGCAGGATGACCTCCTTGAATTTTTCCGCCGAACCCAGCGCACGGCCGCCCGAGATGATGATCTTGGCCGAGGTCAGTTCCGGACGGTCGGTGTCGGAAAGCTTGTTCTCAATGAAAATGGAGAGCCTCGGGTCGGCTGCCGGCGAGACAAGCTCGACGGCAGCCGCATTGCCTTGGGAGGCGCTCGAATATGATGCGGTGCGCACGGTGATCACTTTCTTGGCGTCGGTTGACTGCACCGTCTGGATGGCATTGCCGGCATAGATCGGACGCTTGAAGGTGTCGGGCGAGACCACTTCGATGATTTCGGAGACCTGCGCGACATCGAGCAGGGCGGCGACGCGCGGCGCGACGTTCTTGCCCGACGAGGTCGCCGGCGCAATGATGGTGTCGTAGGCGCCGGCCAGCGAGACAACGAGTGCCGCCGTCGGTTCGGCGAGGCGCTCGGCCAGTTCATCGGCCTCGGCCAGCAGCACCTTGCTGACGCCCTTCAGCTTGGCGGCGGCTTCGGCAGCTGGCTTGGCGCCCTTGCCGGCGACCAGCACATGCACGTCCGAGCCGATCTGCAGGGCCGCCGACAGTGCCTTCGCGGTCTGGTCGGAAAGGGTTGCGTTATCGTGTTCTGCGATGAGGAGAATGGTCATTTTTCTGGTCCTTTCCCGATCGCTTACAAAACGCCGGCTTCGTTCTTGAGCTTGTCGATCAGCTCGGCGACACTCTTGACCTTGACGCCCGCTTTGCGGCCGCTGGGCTCCTCGGTCTTGAGCACTTTCAGGCGCGGCTTGACGTCGGCGCCGTAGTCGGCCGGGCTCTTTTCGTCGAGCTGCTTCTTCTTGGCCTTCATGATGTTGGGCAAGGAGGCATAGCGCGGTTGGTTGAGGCGAAGGTCGGCGGTGACGATCGCCGGCATCTTCAGCTCCACCGTCTGCAGGCCGCCGTCGACTTCGCGCGTCACCTTGGCCTTGTCGCCGTCGATGACAACCTTGGAAGCGAAGGTGCCCTGTGCCCAGCCCAGAAGGGCTGCCAGCATCTGGCCTGTCTGGTTCGAGTCGTCGTCGATCGCCTGCTTGCCGAGGATGACGAGGCCGGGCTGTTCAGCGTCGACGACGCCCTTCAACACCTTGGCGACGCCGAGCGGCTCGGTCTGTTCGTCGGTCTTGACCAGGATGGCGCGGTCGGCGCCCATGGCGAGCGCGGTGCGCAAGGTTTCCTGCGCCTGCTGCGGTCCGATCGAGACGACGATGATCTCGTCGGCCTTGCCGGCTTCCTTCAGCCGGAGCGCTTCTTCGACCGCGATCTCGTCAAACGGGTTCATCGCCATCTTGACGTTGGCGAGTTCCACCGCCGAACCATCAGCCTTGACGCGAACCTTGACGTTCGCATCCACAACTCGCTTCACGGGTACAAGGATTTTCACTTGATTGTGCCCTTATTTTCGGGGTGAGTTTCCCTATTCCGGGACCACATGGCCCAGGCAATATTCCATCTCAATCAATCATCGCCCGGCTTGCGCGAGGCCCACATCGAGTGCGGCGACGATCCGCTTCACATCTGCCGCCGTGATGACGAGCGGGGGTGAGATGATGACGTTGGCACCGGAAGTGCGGACCATGACGCTTTCTTCGTATGCGGTGTCGAAAACCTTCTGCACGACGTCTTTGGCCGCGGCCGATTGCGTCTTGCGGTCCGACACCAGTTCAAGCGCGCACATCAGACCGAGACCCCGCACGTCCCCTACCAGCTCATGCTTCTCCTTGAGGCCTTCAAGGCCCACAAGCAACTCCGCTCCCCGGGCCTTTGCATTCGCGGCGACGTTGAGACGTTTTGTTTCGGCGAGCGTCGCGAGCGCTGCGGCGGCTCCAACTGGGTGACCTGAATAGGTGTAGCCGTGGCCGATCGAGCCAATGGCGCCCTTGGAGGCCTCAAATACCGTTGCCACCTTTTGGCAGATCATCACCGCGCCGAACGGAAAGTATCCGTTGCTGATTGCCTTGGCCGTGCACATGAAGTCCGGTTTGACACCCCAGCCACGCGAGCCGGTCCAGGCGCCCGTGCGTCCAAACGCTGTGATCACCTCGTCGGCGATCAGCAAAATGCCGTGCTTGTCGCAAATGGCACGCATCAATGGCATGAAGGTTTCATGCGGCACGATAACGCCACCCGACCCCAGCACGGGTTCCATGATCATGGCAGCGATCGTATCGGCCCCCTGGAAGGCGATCTCATCCTCGAACTGGCGAGCGATCGCCTGGGCAATCTCCGCCGGATCAGAGGTGCCGAAGGGATTGCGGTAGGCATAAGGTGCGGCGAGATGAAAAACCCCAGGTAGCAACGGCTCGTAGTTGCGGCGGAAGTTGGCATTGCCATTGACCGATGCGCCACCGAAATGCGTGCCATGGTAGCCCTTCTTGAGGGCAACAAACTTGGTGCGCTCGGGTTGGCCATTGATCTTGTGATACTGACGCGCCAGACGCAAAGCGGTCTCGACCGAATCCGAACCGCCCGACGTGAAGAACGCACGAACGAGGCCGTCTTCCTTGAACCATTCCGCCAGCTCGTATGAGAGCTCGATCGCCGGCGACGGCGATGTGCCGCGGAACGCGGAATAATAGGGAAGCTGGTCCAGTTGATCGCGGATCGCCTTTTTCACCGGCTCGCAAGAATAGCCGAGGTTGACATTCCAAAGGCCGCCGACGGCATCGAGCAGCTTCCTGCCGTGGATATCGGTGACCTCAACCCCCTCGGCCGCATTGATGATGTGCGGCGGGTTCGCTTGCATCTCGGCGGGATGCGCCATGGGATGCCACATGTGGCGGGCGTTGTTCTCAACAAGGAAATTCGTCTCTCGCACCCTCTGTTCCTCTCAAATTCCCAGCATCTTGATTGCCTGGGCATAGCTTTCGCCTGGCCGGGTAACATCGAAGTGCACGATGTGCATCCCGACGTCCGACGCTCCTTTGATGTTCTTGGCCTGGTCGTCCACGAACACGCAATCCGAAGGGGCAAGGCCAAGCCCGTCGAAGACGAACCCGTATGCGCGCGGGTCGGGTTTCAGGATTTTTGTGTACGTCGCGTCGACGATCAGGTCGAACATCTGAAGGAATGGAAGCTTGGACCGAAATCCCGCGCCATAGAACAGATCGAGCTCATTCGACAGGATGGCAAGCTTCTTACCCGCGTCCTTGGCAACCTCAATCGCGCGCAACGCCTCTGGTCTGATCATCAGCTGCGGATCATCACCCCGGATGCGCTGGAGGAACACGGGGAGTTCATCCCAGGTCTCGCCGAGGAGCTTGCCGGTCTCGCGTGCCCGCGTGTACCAGTAGTCCCGTTCGGTGATTACCCCGGACTGCATCTGTCGCCACAACGCGTCGCCATCGGTGTCGAAGGGGCCCATCCAGCCAAGGGTTCCTGCAGGCAATCCCAAGGCGGCCTCGTTTTGGCGCTGGGTTTCAAAAACCGTTTTCGAGATCACACCGCCGAAATCGAGGACAAGCGCGCTACGGCGTTCAGGCATCAAGAAGATCCTTCGTTGCACGCAGGATGCTCGCATGAGGTTCAGCGCCGATTGCGCGAGATATTTCCACCGAAGCCCCGACTAAGAGCCGTGCGGCTTTCAACTGCCTGTCCTTCGTCATTCGAGATGCGACACCGGCGATCGCCACCGATCCAAAAGCGTCGCCACTGCTGGAAAAGATCGGCGCGGCGACACCGCTCGATTCCACTTCAAAAGACCCAGGCGCAAAGGCGAAGCCGCGATTCCTGATTTGGTCCAATTGCGTCCGCAGTTCCTCTTCGTCGACCACGGTATTTTTCGTGTACCTGACCAATTCTCCCTCGGCAAAAACCCCGTCGCGGACCTCAGGCGCGGCGAACGCCAGAAACGCCAGACCAGATGCGGTCGCATGAAAAGGCAGCAATTGCGACGGGTTCACCCAGACACGGGTCGATCTCTTCGGCTCCGTCACCGCAACCGTGATCATTGCGGTCTCTGCGGCCAGTGTGGCGTGCGCGGTTTCTTCCATCTCCTCGGCAAGCCTGTCGAGCACGGGATTGATGAATGACAGGAGCGGGAAACTAGCTTCTCTAACCCGAGCCAGCCTGAGTACGGCAATCCCCAGGCGGTATTTCTTGGTTTCCGCATGCTGTTCCACAAAGCCGTTGCGAATAAGCGCAACGAGGATCCGAAGAGTCGTTGCTTTGTCGATTTTGGACTTTCGGGCGAGGTCGCTCAGGCCCCATTCCGGGTCCTGCACGGTAAAATATGAAAGTAGATAAAGCGCCCTATCGACGCTTTTCATCATTGGAACTGTTTCCCCAGGTCCGGATTTCGACACGATTTCCTCTCCGCGATGAGTGCTACTTGACAGAACTTCAAACCTAATGCAAGCTTTTTAAACTGATGGTGATAATAATGAACCGCGAAACGACGGTCAAGCCATAATGGGAAATCCGAATGAAATTGCCACAAAACGCCCGTCCCGCTGGCTCGGTCTATCTGACCGCTGAAGGCAGCCCGCGACACCATTCCGATTTAGCGTGACTGAGAACGACTCGGAACCGACCGTAAGGACAACCAATGGATCAAATCCAGATCGACCAGCTTCGGGGGCTTTCAGTTCCGGAGCAAGGGCTTTTCATCGACGGAAAAGCGCGCAAAGCCCTGAAAGGCGGGACGCGCGAGGTGATATCGCCGCTTGATGGGTCAATCCTTACGCGCCTCGCTGAAGCCGACGAAAATGACGTCGACATGGCGGTGGCGAGTGCCAGGACGAGTTTCGACCGTGGATTATGGTCGAGGGCTGCGCCGGCCGAACGCAAGAAGGTGATGCACCGCATCGCCGAACTGATCGAAAAGAATGCGCTCGAACTGGCCGTGCTCGGAGTCCGCGACAACGGCACCGAAATCTCAATGGCGATAAAGGCGGAGCCTGGAAGCGCAGCAAACACGTTCCGCTACTACGGCGAGTTGATCGACAAGGTCTACGGCGAAATCGCCCCGACGGCCGCTTCGGTTCTCGGCCTGGTTCATCATGAGCCGGTCGGCGTTGTTGGCGTGATTGTTCCGTGGAATTTCCCGATGATGATCGGAGCATGGAAAATCGCTCCCGCGCTGGCGGCCGGAAATTCGGTTGTCGTAAAGCCGGCTGAGGTCGCATCACTTACCTTGCTGCGTTTGGCGGAGATCTGTTCGGAGGCTGGCCTGCCGCCCGGCGTCTTCAATGTGGTCACCGGGCAGGGTTCCGTCGTCGGCGCCGCACTCGGACTCCACAATGACGTCGATGTGCTGGCTTTCACGGGCTCTGGTCCCGTAGGGCGGAGGCTTCTCGAATATTCCGCCCGATCTAATCTCAAGCGCGTCTATCTCGAACTCGGAGGTAAGTCGCCGAACGTGGTGTTCGCGGACGCACCGGATCTCGATCAGGCAGCCAAGGTCGCGGCCTATGGCATATTCCGTAATTCCGGTCAGGTTTGTGTAGCCGGTTCCCGCCTGCTTGTGGAGCGCGCCATCCACAGTGATTTCGCTCGCAAAGTGGCCGAGTTCGCCTCGAAAATGCGGTTGGGCGATCCTCTCGATCTAAATACCGAGGCGGGAGCGATTGTAAGTGGTGACCAACTCTCCAAGAACCTCGAATTTGTGACAAGGGCCAAGGCCGAAGGCGCCTCGCTACTGACCGGCGGGACCCGAATCCGCGAGGAAACGGGCGGCTTCTTCATGGCGCCGACAGTGTTTGACCAAGTCGCTTCAGACGCAGTCCTTGCCCAGGAAGAAGTGTTCGGCCCGGTGCTTGCGATCACGCCCTTTGACGATGAGGCCGCCGCGGTTCGGATCGCAAACTCGACGATTTACGGGCTGGCATCCGGCGTCTGGACGTCCAACCTCTCGCGCGCCCATCGCATGGTAAGGGCGATCAGGGCCGGCGTCGTCCACGTCAACACATATGGAGGGCCGGACATCACCGTGCCGCTCGGTGGCGTCGGACAATCTGGCAACGGTCACGACAAGTCGCCGCATGCCCTCGATAAATTCCTCAATCTCAAGACAGCGTGGATTCAACTCTGATGACCGAAAACAGATCCCCAAGGGCGCTCCCAGAACGGGCTCCTGCAGTCGTCATCGGCGGCGGCATCATCGGCATATCGTCCCTCTACCATCTTGCGAAACGCGGAATGGCGGGTGCGGTGCTCTTGGAGCGTAAACAGCTTGCAAGTGGGACGACATGGCATGCGGCAGGCATCGTCGGGCAGTTGCGCGAGTCTGGCTCGCAGACAGCGCTCTCGAAATACACCGCACGGCTCTTTATGGAACTCGAAAGTGAGACGGGACAGGCAACGGGCTACAAGCAGAACGGCACGCTGCATCTCGCATTGTCGGATATCCGGATGGACCAGTTGCTGCGCAACCATGACCATGCCGGACGAATGGAAATCGAAAGCCACATACTCTCGATCCCGGAGCTGAAAGAAATCTGGCCCCTGGTGGACTATGGGGGCGTCCAAGGCGGCTTCTTCGTTCCCTCCAACGGTCAGGTCAATCCCCTGGACGTCACCCAGGCGATGGCCCGCGGCGCTCGCAACAACGGGGCGCTGATTTTTGAGAACACTTCGGCCACAAGAATTCTGACGAAGAACGGCCGGGTGATTGGTGTCGAAACCGATCAGGGTGTGATCGCCACCGAAAAAGTCATTCTCGCCGGCGGGATGTGGACAAGCCGCTTTGCCAAGGCACATGGGGTGACTGTGCCCCTTCATGCGGCGGAGCATTTCTACATCGTCACCGAAGCGATTGCCGGCCTCCCGCGCACCCTGCCCTGCCTTGTCGTCGGCGAAGAACGGACCTACTGGAAGGAGGACGCGGGCAAGCTGTTGATCGGTGGTTTCGAAGCCTTGGGCAAGGCTTGGGGCACAGAGGGCATTCCAGACGGTTTCGAGTTCGACGAACTTCCATTCGACATGGAACATACCGAACCGATGCTTGAGACGATCTTCGCCCGCATGCCAGCGCTTGCCGAGATGGGGATCAAGACGTTTTTCAACGGCCCCGAGAGTTTCACACCGGACGGTCGGCCCTACCTCGGCCCCGCGCCGGAAATGCCAGGCCTGTTCATTGCCGCCGGCATGAATTCCAACGGCATCCTGAACTCCGGCGGCGTCGGCTTGACGATGGCGGAGTGGCTGATCGACGGATATCCGAGCCGCAGCATGAACTCCATGCTGGCTTCTCGCGCCCATCCCTTTCAATCCAACTCGACTTACAATGCCGACAGGGTCGGTGAGTCCGTCGGATTCCATTACGGCATCCACTGGGCGGGCCGCCAGATCGAAACGGCACGCGGGGTACGTCGGGTACCACTGCACGACAGGCTGAAATCGCAAAACGCTGTTTTCGCCGAGCGCATCGGCTGGGAAATTCCAATGTACTACGACCCGTCCGGCTTGGGATGGCAGGACAAACCTTCGGTCGGCGAGCAATACTGGTCTTCCCTGGTGGCCGACGAATGTGCCGCCGCCCGGGATGCGGCGGTGCTCCTTGACCAGTCCATGTACGCCAAACTCCTGGTGCAGGGACCGGATGCCGTCGAAATGTTGAACAGGGTCTGCGGTGCCCAGATGGACGTGGCGGTCGGAACCTCCGTCTACACCCAATTCCTCAATCAACGCGGCGGCATCGAGGCCGACGTGACGGTCACGCGGATCGGCCCACAGAAATTCCTCGTGGTTACGGGACACCCCAGCCAGGTTCGCGACCGCGCCTGGCTTGAAATGCATGCGGACCCGGAGTGGCGGTTCGAAATCTTCGACGCCACGTCGTCCTACGCGCTGCTGACGATCCATGGGCCGAAGTCTCGCGAGATACTTTCCGCCCTGACGACAGACGACCTCAGCAACGAGAAATTTCCGTTCGGCGCCGCGCGGGAAATCGACCTTGCCCATGCACGGGTCTGGGCCATCAGAAGATCGTTCGTAGGCGAACTTGGCTACGAGCTGCTGATTTCGACGGAGTTCACGCACGGTGTCTACGAGAACATCCTGGCGGTCGGAACGCCACTCGGCCTGCGGCATATGGGAATGTTTGCCATGGGAAGTTGCCGCCTTGAAAAGGCCTTCAGGCACTTCGGGCATGACATCACCGAGGAGGACACACCTTACGAAACCGGCCTAGGATTTGCTGTTGATCTCAACAAGAGCGAGTTCATCGGCAAAGACCCTCTCGCAAGGCAGAAGGCAGGCGGTGCAGCCACGCGCTTCAGGACGGTATCGGTCTCCGTCAACGGCCTCGGAAGGACAGGGCCATATCTCGCGCACAACGAGCCGATCTGGAAAGGCGATGACCTTGTGGGTCACGTCACCTCCGGAGGATGGGGCTACCGCGTTGGCAAAATGCTGGGGCTTGCAAGCCTGCATCGTGAGGAAGGCGTCTCGAAGGCATGGCTCGAAGAGGGTGATTTCGAGGTCCAGATCGCCGGCAAACGCTATCCGATCCAGGTCCAGCTTCAGCCCTTCTACGACCCGCAGGGAGAGCGGATGCGTGGCTGAGACCGACTAACCAAAAACAAAAAATGAGTGGGAACCATGACAACGAAAGAAACGAAGACGATCCTTGTTATCGGTACATTCGATACGAAGTCGGACGAACTGATCTATCTCGCTGACAGGATTGTCGCACAGGGCGGCCGAGCGCTTACGATGGACGTAAGCGTTCTCGGTGGTCCCATGCGGCCGACCGACATCAGCAAGCACGATGTCGCCGAGGCTGGCGGGTCGTCGATCCAGACGGCGATCGCGTCCGGCGACGAGAACACCGCGATGCAGATCATGGCGCGCGGCGCGTCAATCCTGACAGCGAGGCTGCACGCGGAAGGCAAGATCGACGGCATGATTGCCATGGGCGGCACCATGGGCACAGACCTGGCTCTCGACTGCGCTCGTGCCTTGCCACTCGGCGTTCCGAAATATGTGATTTCCACAGTCGCGTATTCCCCCCTCGTCCCCGCGGACAGATTAGCGCCCGACATCCAGATGATCCTGTGGGCGGGAGGCCTCTTCGGATTGAACTCCATATGCAAGTCGTCTTTAAGCCAGGCCGCGGGCGCGGTTTTGGGGTCCGCGCAATCGGTCGAAACGCCGAAACGGGATCGTCCCATCATTGGCATGATGAGCCTTGGCAGCTCGTGTCTTTCCTACATGAGACTACTCAAGGGCCCCTTGGAAGAGCGGGGGTTCGAACTTGCGGTGTTTCATGCGACTGGCATGGGCGGAATGGCTTTTGAAAATCTGGCCGCGCAAGGATATTTCTGCGCCGTCATGGATTTCGCGCTTCCCGAGCTCGGGAACCTTTTGGTTGGCTCTATCGTCAACGGTGGCAAGGACCGACTTGTGTCAGCCGGACAGAACAAGGTCCCACAACTCGTCGCTCCCGGCTGCGTCGACTTGATAGACTTTCCCAGTTGGCAAGATATCCCCGCCCGCTTTGCCGGCAGACCCTGCCACGCGCACAATCGTTTGATCTCCTCCGCCGCGTTGAACGCGCAAGAGCGGCGCGAGACTGCCCGCGAGATCGGCCATCGGTTAGCCAAAGCCTTGGCTCCAGTGCATGTGATCCTGCCTATTCAAGGTATCGAGGAATGGGACCGGGAGGGGCAACCTGCCCATGACCCGGCAGGACTAGCAGCGTTCCTCGATGAAATGCGCTCAGCGATACGGCATCCTGTGGAATTGACCGAGATCGACGCGCACATAAACGACGCGCTGTTTGCTGAAACGGTGCTTGGAATATTCGACGATTGGGTCGATCGAGGCATCGTCAAGAAGGCACTGCAATGACGATACACGCCACCCCGATCGACGCTCGCTATGCGGTTCTGTTTGAACCCGTCAAGATCGGGCCGAAGGTGGCGCCAAATCGGTTCTTCGCTGTGCCGCACGCGACGGGCCACTCTCCCCTCATGCCCAACGGCTCCATCGGCATGAGGGCGATGAAGGCGGAAGGCGGTTGGGGCACCGTCTGTATGCAGCTTTCCGAGATCGATCCGTCATCCGATATCTCCAACCTGCCGATCGAGAAATTTTGGGATGAGGTGGACGTCAGGAGCCATGCACGGCTGACCGAGAAGATCCGCGAGCATGGCGCGCTTTCGGCCATCGAGATCGGCCACAGCGGCATGCGTTCGCGCGGCCTGGCAAATGGCTATCCGGTTCTCGGCCCATCCAGTCTTCCCGTTCTCAAGCCTGAGGTCCCGGTCCAAAGCAAAGCCATGGACAAAAGCGACATCAAGTTGCTACGCGAGAACTATCGCGCTGCGGTTCGACGGGCGAAACAGGCGAACTACGACATCGTCTATGTCTACGCCGCTCACGACGCGTCCATCCTTTGGCACTTCCTGACCCCCGCCTATAATCACCGAACGGATGAATATGGCGGCAGCTTCGCCAACCGGGTTCGGCTGCTACGCGAGGTCTTGGAGGAGGCCAAGGAAGAGGCGGGCGACGATATAGCCGTGGCCATTCGTTTTGCGGTGCATGAACTCACCGGGCCCAAAGCTATATCGAGTACCGGCGAAGGACGCGATGTCGTCGAGTTGCTGGCGGAAATCCCGGATCTTTGGGACGTCAATGTCTCGGGTTGGAGCCGCGACTCCGGAACCTCCCGCTTTGACCCCGAGGGCGCGCAGGAAGAATTTACAAGCTTCGTGAAAACAGTGACGACAAAGCCGGTCGTCGGGGTCGGCCGCTTCACATCCCCCGACGCAATGGTGAGCCAGATCCGCCGTGGCGTCCTCGATCTGATAGGTGGCGCGCGGCCGTCTATCGCCGACCCGTTCCTGCCCCAAAAAATCCGCGAAGGACGGGTGGACGAGATCAGGGAGTGCATAGGCTGCAACATCTGCGTGGCCTCCGACGCGTACTCAATCCCGCTGCGCTGTACACAAAACCCGACGATGAGTGAAGAATGGCGGCGCGGCTGGCATCCTGAACGCGTTCCCAAAGCCCAGACCAACAAGAACCTCCTTGTCGTCGGCGGCGGACCTGCCGGGCTGGACTGCGCCCTCACCCTGGCGCGGGCGGGCCACCAGGTGACAATCGCCGAAAAGTCGGAAGAGATGGGTGGACGCGTCACCAAGGAAAGCAGGCTGAAGGGCTTGTCAGCCTGGAGCCGGGTCCGCGACTACCGTCTCTACCAGATGCAGCAGATGCCGAATGTCGAGCTTTTCCTGGGCAGCGAAATCACACCCGAGATCGCCTGCGAGTTTGGCGCCGACCACATATTCGTGGCCACTGGATCGCGCTGGAGGGATGACGGACTTGGCCGCACCCGGTACACGCCGATCCCAGGTTTTTCCGGTTGCGCTTTCACGCCCGACAGCATCCTGGACGGCGACAGCCTGTCCGGTCCGATCGTGATCTATGACGACGATCACTACTACATGGCTAATGTCCTTGCAGAACATCTCGCGGCAAAAGGCCACGAGGTTCACCTCGTCTGTCCTCAGCCCGCGATTGCGGGCTGGATGGGCTACACGCTGGAACAGCCTCGTGTGCTCAGCGCCCTGATGGCGGCCGGCGTCAAGATGTATCCGAACACGACGGCCGTGGAGTGGAAGGACGGTTCGCTGCATATCAATCGGTCGGACACTTACGAACCGTTGCCGGCTATCCCTGCAGCGGCCTTGCTGAGTGTTACATCAAGACTTCCACAAGACGATCTGTCCTCCTGGCTTTGCGAGGCCGGTGTTCCGCACACAACAATCGGCGACGCGGTCGCGCCGGGGATCATCCAGGCGGCGGTGTTTTCCGGACACAAGGCTGCCAGGGAGTATTTGGGAACCGAGCCGGCAGACCGCATCTTCAAGCGCGAGGTCCCGACCTTGTTGATCTGAATCGGAGCCTCCAGTGAGCAAAACCAGGAGGCGTCGGCCTGGCTGGGCGCAACTCTCTCGTCTCAAGTCCGACGCGGGCCCGCCAGCGGGAGCACCGACTATGAGATCTCGCGCGCAGTCGACATGAGCCGGCTGCCCTGATCGCGACAGTTTTGGGAGGAACATTTAATGGCCGCAGACACACCCTTGTGGACCCCGACGCAGGACCGGATTGACGCCGCGCCGATGACGGCTTTTCTGAAGGCCGCGGCGGCGCAGGCGGACGCATCATTCTCCAGCTATGCGGAACTCCGTGCCTGGTCAATCGACAACCGCGAGGCATTCTGGAGCCTCGTCTGGGATTTCTGCGACCTTGTCGGTGACAAAGGCGAGCGGATCCTTATCGACGGCGATCGGATGCCGGGCGCCGCCTTCTTTCCCGACGCATCGCTGAACTTCGCCGAGAACCTGCTGAAGAAGACCGGTTCTGGTGACGCAATCGTCTTTCATGGCGAGGACAAGGTCGAGCGCCGGCTGTCCTGGAACGAATTGCATGCGCTGACGTCGCGCCTGCAGCAGCTTTTCCTGTCGCTCGGCGTCAAAAAGGGCGACCGCATCGCCGCGATGATACCCAACATGCCGGAAGCCGTCGCTGCCATGCTGGCGACAGCCTCGATCGGCGCCGTCTGGTCGTCCTGCTCTCCCGATTTCGGCGAGCAGGGCGTTCTCGACCGTTTTGGCCAGATCGAACCGGTCGTCTTCATTGCGCCGGATGGCTACTGGTACAATGGCAAGGCCATCGAAGTCGCCGACAAGATCGCTGCGGTCGCGACGAAACTTGCCACCGTGCGCAAGATCCTGATCGTCGACTATCTCGGCACCTCTGCCGATGTCGCCGCGACGATCGACAAGGCGGATGCACTCGAGGAGGCCTTGTCTCCCTTCGCCGCAAAGCCCGTCACCTTCGAACAATTGCCGTTCGCGCATCCGCTCTACATCCTGTTCTCGTCAGGCACGACCGGCATTCCCAAATGCATCGTCCATTCGGCCGGCGGCACGCTGATCCAGCATGTCAAGGAACACCGGCTGCATGCCGGGTTGCTCGATGGCGATCGCTTCTTCTACTTCACCACTTGCGGCTGGATGATGTGGAACTGGCTGGTCTCGGGCCTGGCATCCGGAGCGACGCTGCTGCTCTATGACGGCTCGCCCTTCTACCCCGACGGCAATGTGCTGTTCAGTTTCGCCGATGCCGAGAAGATGACGTTCTTCGGCACTTCGGCCAAATTCATCGATTCCGTGCGCAAAGCTGGTCTCAAGCCGATCCGCACGCATGATCTTTCGAGTGTGCGGGCGATTTCCTCCACCGGCTCGCCGCTGTCGCCCGAGGACTTCCGCTTCGTCTATGACGGCATCAAGCAGGACGTGCATCTGGCCTCGGTCTCCGGGGGCACCGACATCGTCTCCTGCTTCGTGCTCGGCGTGCCGATTGAACCGGTGTGGACCGGCGAGATCCAGGGGCCTGGCCTTGGCCTTGCTGTCGATGTCTGGGACGATGACGGCAGACCGGTCAGACAAGAGAAGGGCGAACTGGTCTGCGCAAACGCGTTTCCGGCGATGCCGATCGGCTTCTGGAACGATCCCGAGGGCAAGAAATACAAGGCGGCCTATTTCGAGCGCTTCGACAATGTCTGGTGCCATGGCGACTTCGCCGAATGGACCGCCCATGGCGGCCTGATCATTCATGGCCGCTCCGACGCGACGCTCAACCCGGGCGGCGTGCGCATCGGTACGGCGGAGATCTACAACCAGGTCGAACAGATGCCCGAGATTCTGGAAGCGCTGTGCATCGGCCAGGATTTCGACAATGACGTCCGGGTCGTGCTGTTCGTGCGGTTGGCCGCCGGCGTGCAGCTGGATGCCGATCTGGAAAAGCGCATCCGGTCGAAAATACGCACCGGGGCGAGCCCCCGCCACGTGCCGGCAAAGATCGTCGCCGTGTCAGACATTCCACGCACCAAATCGGGCAAGATCACCGAACTCGCGGTGCGCGACGTCGTGCACGGCCGCGCCATCAAGAACAAGGAAGCGCTCGCCAATCCAGAAGCGCTGGAGTTGTTCAGGAACCTGCCGCAGTTAGGTTGATCGACTCGGCAAACAACCTCCCAGCATGGATCATCGGGCGCAAACGTGAGCGCCGACACATGGTGTGGCGCCAGGGGATCTCGTGGACATCGGGAGATAGAGAGGCGTGACGGAGGAGAGCGACATGAGCCATGGCGGCCAGCAGTCGGACATAATCTTTCTCACGAATGGCGCGTCGGTCGTGGGTCAAGGGATGAGCCGATTGCAGAGGATTGAGCCCTCAGCGGGCGCGGTGAGTGGAGGCTCTCTTCGCTCAGCCGTAAGCGAAGCTTAAACTGGCAGTTCGATGCGCGGGGGGAAAGACGGTAGCGCAATACCGACTCGAACCCCACAGTGGTTGAATCAAGGTTGCATCACAGCGATCCAGGGACCCTAACCTCCTTCAGAAGCGCGCATTTCGACTGGAGGCGCAAGACAGCAAGTTCGAAAAGCTTCCAGGAACCCCAGGCAACTTGGACGCCGTATCGGACAACAAAGGGCACGGATATCGCAGCGAACGTCCGCAATGGAACGGTCAATATCGTCGGCAAAAGAGCGTCCAAATAGGGCTGTCGGCGGCTTCGTCGTGGGAACGAAAATAGAAGAGAAGCAGAACTTTCGTGTGCATTTTTTGCACATGAACCTCTATAACCATTTGATTTTATTTACCTATCGTCCCCATCCATCATTGGGGCAACGGAAAGCCGGAAACTTTTGTAATCGCTTGTCTTGTCTTGCATTTCCGGGAACTCGCGCGGCCTCGATCCTTGCGGCTTTTCGCTGACTTAGGTGATTTCGCGCGATTTTCCTAGCCACAGCTGGCCTTGGACCCTGCCTTCACGCGGGAAAGCCGGCCTTTCTGAAGCCTGACGTGAAAAGCTCAAGGGCTACTTGGTCGGCGAAGGGGAGACCTGACATCAGCCGGACAGTCAGGTCGTGTTTCCTCTTCAGTGCTTCCTCGACCTCAGCGCGCGCTTTCTCCGTCTCGCCCAAATGTGCGTAGGACGCTGCGAGGAAGGCATGAATGAAGAATTGGTCGCCGGCCTTCTGATACAAACCGACGGCTTCCGAGTACCTTCCAAGCAGGAAGAGGGAGCTGCCCTTCACCTCCCAGAACCATATCGGAGGTAACGGGTCGCGCAGGAGCGCGGTTTCGAGCACGTCCAGCGCCGTCTCGGCCCGTCCGCCGTAGTTGAGCCAGCTTGCGTAATCCCCCGCTATGTTCACGTCCAGCGGGTTCAACGAGCGCGCTTGCTCAAAATGCACGCCCGCATCGCTGTGCTGGCGCATATGCGTAAGCACCAGCCCCATGCTCTGGTGACAGACGCCATCGCTCCTGTCGAGAACGAGCGCCGTCCGCGCCGAGTCCCAGGCCTTCTGTAGCGTCCGCGGATCGTGGTCGTACCAAAATCTGCCGACGAGAGCCTGCGCGAGGAAGGCGTGGCCTTGAGCGAACGTCGTATCGAGATCGACACACCGGACGAACAGGGGCTCGGACTTGTCCAGTTCATAACGGTAGAAGTGCGCGCGCCCCTGCAGGTAGTAGTCGTATGCATCCCAATCGGCCGGAGGCTTGCGCCTGGTCCGGCTCGCCGAATCGGCCTCCGCCTGGCCTTCGACCATCGAGGCGATAAGAGCCGCAACCTCGTCTTGCAATGCGAAGATGTCGTCAAGGGCCCGGTCGTACCGTTGCGCCCACAGGTGGGTACCGGTGGCGGCGTCAATCAACTGTGTGGTGATCCGAATGCGATCACCGAGCTTTCGTATGCTGCCTTCGACGAGGTAGCGAACTCCGAGTTTGCGATGGACTTCGGCAATGTCCGATGCCGGATGGCGAAATTGAAAAGCTGAATTGCGCGCGATGACGAGGAGGGAGCGGAACCTGGCCAGCTCCGTAATTATGTCCTCGGTTATGCCGTCGCTGAGATACTGCTGGTCCTGATCGCCGCTCAAGTTGGCAAAAGGCAGCACCGCAATCGACGGCTTGCCGGACGGTGGTATCGGTCTGCGCAATGCGCTCGCCACCGGCTCGACAGTCCCCGTGAAGCGGTAGCCGACGCGAGGCACCGTGGCGATCCACTCGCCGCCGTTGTCAGCCAGACCAAGTGCCTTTCTTAGTGTCGCGATCTGGACGGTAAGGTTGCCTTCCTCAACGGCGGTGCCCGGCCAGGCAGCCTCCATCAGCTCGGCCTTGGTCAGGATCTCACCGGGCCGTGCCGTAAGCGCAGCAAGCAGCGTCAGCCCACGATGCCCAACAGCGATCGGGATCTGCTCTTTAAGGAGCGTCCCGATGTCGGCATCGAGCACGAACGGACCAAAAGCGATGCGAGTCCCCTGCATGTGGGCATACTAGACGTTTCGGAAGTTTTCGGAACAGTTTCGGCACCGCTTAAATCCCAGGGTCGCTTTCGAGGCTATACATCAACCCCAGGGCACCGGGTGGCTCAGTCTGAATTCCGGTTGAGATAGGTGTAGATGCCCGCGCCTATGGCAACGGCTCCCCATGGTGTTGGATCGATGACACATCTACCGGTAACTATCTCGGTCCTTGGCCTTCTCGGCCCTGCAATCAACCTTACCCAAAGCAGCCTTGCGGTAAGCGTCTTCAAACACGCGGATAGCCCTTTCGAATTTAGCTGGATTAGGTGCCAGGTGTTTGTCTAGCCCGTGATACAAAAGGATGGAGACAGCCATCATGGCTTTTCCACTTGGGCTTGGGCTCAGCGCCGGGCACCTTTTCAACACGCCATAGATGTTGCCTGAAATCGCTGCAGCCCGATGCAATTTGCCATCCGCCATACGCGCCAAGTAATCGATGTTTTTCTCTTCCTGCCCGGCCGAAGCAGCCGAAATCGTGAAGCAGATTGCTGCGATGACCGTTACTAAAATGCGACCCAAGCGCTTCCCCTCTTCTTGCAGTCTACTCGACCCTACTAGTCGCCCTCTATTATAGCCTAGCCTAAGATTCAGAAGTTCGCCAATCTGCAGCAGCGGGCATCAACGCCGTCGGCAAATAGCGTGAGGGCGACGTGGGCCGGTCCTTAGTGTGAACGAAAATGGAAAAGAAATGGGCCGGTACAACCGGCCCATTTTCAATCAATCCTCCGCAACGGATTCCTCCTCAACGGGTGCCGGGATCTCATCCGGTACGATTTGCGGTCCAACCCGGTCGGCAACGAGCATCGAAAGCATCATTTCGACAAGGCCGTTGGCAGCTCCCTTCTCGCCACCGGTGGCGCCGATCTGGATCTGCGGCACGATCGGTAGCCTGCCATTCTCGATCGCCTCGGCGAAGCGCATGAGAACCTGCGCGTTGAGCTGATAGTCCGGGCCGCCGAAAGCCGCGACCTTCTTCTCGGTGGCCTCGGCCTCCGCCAGGCCGATGGCGCGCACCTTCTCGGCTTCCGCAAAACCGGTCGCCTTGATGCGTTCGGCATCGGCAAGCGCGATAGCCTTGATCATGTCGGCCTCGCCCTGGCCGCCGAGGCGCACCTTCTCGGCCTCTGCCTTGGCGTTGACCTGAATGGTTTCCGCCTCCTGGCGGGTGCGGGCGAGTTGCGCCTTGCCCTCGTTCTCACTGATCTCGATGGTAAGTGCCGACGTCGTGATCTTGGCTTGCTGTTCGGCGAGCGCCTCCTTCTCACGCAACGTGCGTTCCTGGATGGCCGCCTTCTCCTGCAATTTATAAGTCTCGACCTTTTCGACTGCGATCTGGCGATCGCGCAGCTGGATCAGGATCTGCTCTATGCTGTTCTGGCCATCGGCAGCGCGGGGCGTGCCAATCAGCACTTCCTGCAGCTCGAGGCTGTAGGTGTTGAATTTTTCGCGCATCTCCTCGCCCGATTTGCGCTGGATATCGCTGCGCTCCTGCAAAAGCTGGATCAGCGTCTTTGTCTGGGCGATATTCTTGAAGTAGGCAGAAACCATCGGATCGAGCGTTTGTTCGACCAGGCGCTTGATGTCGCCGAAACGCTGCACCACGAGCGGCGCCTTCATATAGTCGATATGCACGACGACGGAGAGCGGCAGCACAGGCTCGAACGCATCCTTGGTGATCAACGACACTTCAGACAGGTTCTCGTCCAGCCTGTGTTCGCCAAACTGCTCCTTCGTCCATTTGAGCACAAAGTTGGTGGTCGGCACGATGATGATTTTGCCAGCAAAGGTGTTGAACGCATACTTGCCTGGCAGTAGCGGCGTCGACCAGACGCCGCGTGCGCCGATTTCGACCAGCTCGCCGTGACGATATGCCTGCCCGGATATATCCGTGCCGTGGCGGCCGTTATAGGAGACGACGACACCCACCGTGCCAACGTCGATGATGGTCTTCTCGACCAGTTCGACGGTCGCGAAAATGCGATTGAGGAAGTAGCTGCCGTCGGCCAGCACCTGCAACTGCCGGCCACGGTAGCCACCGGCATTTAGAAACTTCTCCGGGTCCTGAAAATTGTTGTGGAAGTTCGGGTCGTTCGGATCGTTGGCGACGGTCGGTGCGATGATCTCGCCGTCCGGCAGGGCCGGACCGTCATGGATGGTGACGATACCGATCATGTCATCGGCATTATGGATGACGACCGGCTCAAAGCCGCCCCGCTCCGCGATCATGCTGGACATATTGGAAAAAAGGCTTTGTTCCGACGAACCCAGATTGACGGAATAGATCGACTGGGCAGTCAGCACGATGAATTGTGCGAGATTGATGGCATAGGTGCCTTCACGCAAGATCTTGCGTTGCGGTCCTTTCTGCCCGCCTTTTTCCAGAAAGCCGCGCACATCCTGGAAATCATCGGCTTCGGTGTTAGAAGCAAGTGTCTGCGTCGGAGGCAGCGGCTTGCCATCACGGGCAAAGACATAGCCGATCTGCCCCTGCGGGATGGTGACAAGATTGGCGCGATGCATCGAATATTGGAACGGCATAAAGAAATGCAGGCCACCGCGCACGACTTCCGGCTGGTAGCCTGCCTCACGGTTGAGTGCAATGAAGCCATTGCTGATGGAGCCGCGAAAACTCCATAGTTTTTCCAGGATGCCGAGCCTGTCGTTGGGGATGTAGCGGACCACGCCGCTCCACCGGAGCAGAATTGCCAGCACGATGACTGTTACGGCGACCTCGATCGCCGTCCATTCGATCGGGCCGAGATATTGTAGGGCGTCCATCTCTTCTCTCCTGTAGGGGCGCGCGGGTTCGTTCACCCGAGGGCTACCCGGTTGGTGTTGATTGATGAGGCGGGGAGATCGCGCGCCGATGCGCTCGACGCACTCAACGGCGTGCCGAACGTTTGGGCTGCTCATTGTATGGGAAAATGACCGCGCGTCCCGAGTCCCCGGTGGGGGCGGCGTGGCCGTGACTTATCTCACATCTGTGTTGCCTTGATAGACACTACAAGTAATGACGTAGGTATCGCGCCAACAGGTTTAAAGATAATCCGCGCGGAAATCGTAAAAGTATTTCCACCGCTATTTCTGATCGGAACCTGGCCAGTCGGTCCAATCCCTACCAGTCCACCTTGAACCCGACATTGCCGCCATAGGTCTGCATGCGCTCGCCGAACTTGCCGTCGAAGGCGGCGAACATCGAGGTCTTGTTGCTCCAGTTCACCTTCAGGCCGGCATTGACGGCGACGGCGTCTTCAGCGGCAGCGGCGCCTTCGATCACGAACGGATAGCCGGGCGCCGCCTGGAAGCTCGGCTTGACCGAGCGGTCGGGCTGGAATTCGTGCACCCAGGCTGCGCGACCCCAGGCTTGCAGCGAGTTGCCGCTGTCGCCGAGGTTGATTGTGGTGTCGAGCTGCAGGCCGAGCGACACCGGCAGCGAGGTGATGATGCGTTTGTCGAAGTTTAGGCCCAAACCGCCGCCGCCGAGCGACGTTTCATCGAAAGAGTCCATCGACAGGAAAGCGAACTGCAGCCCGGCGAAAGGCGTGATGGCCCCCTCGCCAACCTGCTGGCGCCAGCCGGCCTCGATGTTGGTGCCAAAGCCGGCGCTCAGGAAATTGCTGCGCCAGTTTTCAGCCGTAATGCCTGCCACCGGATCAATTGGCGCGTTCGAGCCCGGCACCGCCGCGGCGCGGTGTATGTTGTTGTTGTAGAGGCCGAAGGCAAGCGAGCCGTCGATATAGAACTGGTCCCATTTGCGCGCGACATAAGCGCCGGCCTGGGCGCCGACGATATTGCCCGACGTCTGGCGGTCGTCGACGGCAAATGAACCCGCCGAGCCACCCAGCGCGAAGCCCATCAGCATGTCGGGATCGCCGGCGGACTCCATGCCCGCTGCGAGGCTGCCGCCCCTGTAGGCGGTGCCGGCACTGCCCACGGCTGTGTCGCCGCCGATCTCGCCGCCATTGCCGCCGGCGGTCGCCCAATAGCTCCAGCGCCGCTGGTCGGGCTGCATCGCCTTGAACGGATCTTTCTTGGGTTTCGTCGGCTCGTCATACCCCTGTGGCGTGACTGTGTGATCCGTCGGGTCGGTGCCGAGGCCGGTGCGCCAGAAATCGGCCTGGCGGCCCATCGAGGCAAAGAAGCTGTCATAAGCGCCGAATTGCGGTTGCTCGAACCCGGAAACCCCCTCGCCCGAGATCGAATCGTAGACGGCGCCGAGCTGCTCGACCGTCGGGATGTAGAACAGCGCCTCGGCGATCTTCTTGAAATTCGGCGAACTCTGGTCGCGCTGGATGGCGTTGACAACGTTCGCAACCGGGAGCTGGTTCCCGGTCAGACCTGTCGGGGCGAAGGTGATGTCGACGCCGAGATAGACATCGTTAGGGTCTTGATATTGCAGCTGATATTGGGCGACCGCGCTTGCCACCGAACTGAGTTCCAGTCCGGTGTGCGAGACTCCGCCATCGGCATGCAGGATGTGGAACGTTTGGCTCCCCGGCTTCGCCGCGGTCGCGTCCATGATGTTGAGATCGACAGCGCCAGCAAGGACTGCCGTGCCCGTGACGTTGATGAGGTCGGCTTCCGGGTCGAGGTCGACGTCAAGCTTGTAAGCGCCGGTCGAGGACTGGTTCCAATTGCCGACGAGGTTTGTCGTCATCACATTGTTGTCGCCGCCCGGCGAGAAATAGCCGCTATCGGCAAAGAGATAACCCAAGCCCAGCTTGGCGTCGGCGCCTGCATTGAAGATAGCGCCGGCCATGCTGGTGAAGCTGTTGACGCCGCCGCCGAGATCGAAGGAGCCGGTGACCGTGCCGTAATTGGTGACGGTCTCCTTGCCGGCGCCGGAAAGGATCGCCCAGCCGCCAGCCGTGCCGCTCGCAGTGGTGATCGTGCCCTTGTTGCCGATGGTGTTGTTGTTGCCGTCAAGCACCCAGACGCCGACGCCGATATGATTTGCGTCGCTGGCGCCACCCTTCACCAGGCCCGTCGTGCTGGTGAGGTTGATGGCAACGTCGCCATTGCCCTCCACAGCCTTGCTCTGCGCGACGATGGCGCTGGTGCCGGCCGCATGGGTGACGACCGAGCCCGCAAGATCGACGGTGACGTTGCCGGCCTTGCCGAGATAGTTCTGCGTCGCATCTTTCTTGCCGCCATTGCTCTGCGCGAAGATGCCGATGGAGCCGCTGCCATAGGTATCGACGGTACCGGCATAGTTGACATGGACGATGCCTGAGTCGCCGGCGTCACCATTGCTGCCGACGGCCCAGTTGGTGATCGTCCCTAGCACCGGTATTTCGTTGCCGAGCGTGCCGAGGATGCCGCCGCCGCCGCCGATCGACTGGGCGAAGATGCCGGCCGAAGACGAGCCATGGGTGATGATCGCGCCGTTGCCCTCGACAGTGACGTTCTTGCCCGAGCCGCCATTGCCGCCGCCCTGGCCGAAGGCCAGGCCGATGCCGAGATTGAGCGCCGGGATCGGCCCCATCGCCTGCTCGAGCACGCGGTCGACATTGCCCGCCACGCCGCCGCCGCCGCCAACCGACTGCGCGAAGATGCCGTTGGAGGCGGCGCCGAAGGTCTCGATCTTGCCATTGCCGTTGTTGATGACATGGACGATGCCGCCGTCGCCGCCGCTGGTCCCTTTGCCGCCGACGCCGACAGTGCCGGTGGCGCCGATATTGGCCTTGCCGCCGACGCCGCCGCCACCGCCGATCGACTGGGCGAAGATGCCGTTGGAATTGCTGCCCTTCGTGGTGATGTTGCCAGTGTTGGTGACCTCGACGAGGCCGCCAATGCCGGTGCTGCCGCCATTGCCGCCGACGGCGACACCGAGATCGCTGTACATCTTGGTCTTGCCGAACAGCACGTTTGCGATCAGCGCTGCCGGGACCGGGATCAGCTCACCGGTGCCGAGCAGGCCGTTGCCGCCGGCGCCGCCGCCGCCGCCCACCGACTGGGCGTAGATGCCATCCGCCAGCGAACCATTGGTGATGATCGAGCCGTCGTTGGTAACGACGACATGGCCGCCATTGCCGGCGCCGCCGCCATTGCCGCCGACGGCGACCGACATCTTCACGTTCACCTGGGCGTCCGGCGGCGCGTCGCCCTTGCCGACCAGCACGTTGATCGAGTTGGCGCGGCCGCCAATACCGCCGCCGCCGCCGATCGACTGGGCGAAGATGCCATAGGAGCTGTTGCCGGTGACGATGGCCTCACCACCAAGCGGCAGCGGCGCATTCGGATCGATGGTGGGGATAAGACCGGTCTGGATGTTGCCGTGATTGTGGACGGTGACGTCGCTGCCGTCGCCCGCCGCTCCGCCCTTGCCACCGATTGCAACCGAGACGTTGACGCTCTGCGCGCTCGAACTGGTCGCATTTGCCCAGCTGGCGACGCCCGTGATGGCATTGCCGCCGTCGCCGCCGCCGCCGCCCGCGCTCTGCGCGAAGACGCCTGCGGCGTTGTCGGCAAAGGTCTGGATTGCGGCCCAGTTGTTGACCGTGGCGGCACCGCCGTTGCCGGCAGCGCCACCGCTGCCGCCAACAGTCACGCCGATGTTCATGTTCAGCGCTTCGCTGTTGTTGATGCCGACATTGACGCCGACGGCAAAGCCGCCATCGCCGCCGCCGCCGCCAATGCTCTGCGCCCGCACGCCCGTCGCGCCAAGACCGTAGATGGTGATCTTGGAACCGGCGATGACGTTGCCGAGGCTGTCCTTGCCCGCGTCGACGATGACGGCGCCGCCCGTCCCGCCCTTGCCGCCTGTGCCACCGACCGCGACGGTCACCGTGCCGCCGGGACCGATCGCGATGGACCCCGCCGCGGCGTAGCCGCCGGCACCACCGCCGCCGCCAACGCTCTGCGCCCAGATGCCATGGGCGTCCGCGCCATGGGTGATGATGTTACCGCCATTGGTGACGTGGACGGTGTCGGCATAGCTGCCATCGCCGCCACCACCGCCGACAGCGACCGAAATCGCGACCGTCGGGATTTCCGCGGGATCGGGCGAAGCCGTCGCCGAGAAAGCGACCGCCGACCCGCCATTGCCGCCGCCACCGCCGACCGATTGCGCGAAGATGCCGAAAGACTTGATGCCCCAGGTGGTGATGTCGCCCTGATTGTCCACAGTGACGGTCGAGCCGGTGCTGCCGCCGGCGCCCGCGCCACCGATCGCCGCCGAGAGCGCGCCGACACCGATCGTGCCGGCGATGGCAAAGCCGCCATTGCCGCCGCCACCGCCGATCGACTGTGCGTTGATGCCGATCGAGCCGTCCGAATGGGTGATGATGGTCGCGTGGTTGTTGACGGTCACCGCCTGCGACTTGCCGCCAATGCCCGCCCCGCCGCCAAGGCTGACGCCGAGCGAAATCGCGCCGACCGCGCCGGTGCCGGCGAAGCCGCCATTGCCGCCGCCACCGCCAATGCTCTGGGCGAGGATACCGTGCGACTGCAGGCCCCAAGTCTCGATCTTGCCCTGGGTGTTGACGGTCACCGTCTGGGAATCGCCCGCGGTGCCGCCCTTGCCGCCCATGCTGAAGCTGAGATTGACCGCGCCGCCACCGCTGACCGAAACCGCGCCGCCGCCATCACCGCCGCCACCGCCGATGCTCTGAGCGAAGATGCCGGTGGCGCCGATACCGTGGGTGGTGATGTCACCCTTGTAGTTGACGAGCACGTCGTCGCCGACATTGCCGGCGCCGCCATTGCCGCCCAGCGCGATGCTGAGATTGGCCGGACTGTTGACGCCGACCGCAACCGACACCGCAAGGCCACCTTTGCCGCCGCCGCCGCCGATCGACTGGGCGAGGATGCCATAGCCCTTGTTGCCGAAGGTCTCGATGTCGGAAGCGATGAGTCCGCTGAGGTCACCGGCCGTCGCAACATGGTTGACCTCGACCTCACCGGCCGCGCCGCCCTTGCCGCCATCGCCACCGATGGAGATCGCGACCCCGGTTCCGACCGTATAGGAGCCGCCGCCATTGCCGCCGCCGCCGCCGATCGACTGGGCGAGGATGCCGATCGAATTCGTGCCTGTTACGGTCAACTTTCCCGAAGAGTTGACGGTGACCTTGGCCGCATCGCCGCCGCCGCCGCCATTGCCGCCGATGGTGAAGAGCCCGACGCTGGAGCCGCCATCGCCGCCACCGCCGCCGATCGACTCCGCCTGGATCGCGGTGCCCGTCGTGGTGATCGTGCCGGTATTGTTGACCGTGACGGTGTCGCCATTGCTGGTGACGCTGCCCTTGCCGCCGATCGCGACGAGGCCGCCGCTGTCGCCGCCATTGCCGCCGCCACCACCGATCGACTGGGCGAAGATGCCCCGCGCCCGCTCGCCGATGGTGATCAGCGTGCCGTTATTGGTGACTGAGACCGTGCCGCCCTTGCCGCCCGAGGCGCCCTCGCCACCGATCGCGACCAGGCCGCCACCGCTGGAGCCATTGCCGCCGCCGCCGCCGATTGACTGCGCGACGATCGCATCCGCGCCGGTGTCGTTCGCGTCGGGATTGATGCCGCCATAAGTGATGATGGTGGCGGCATTGGTGACGATGACGTTGCCGGCCGCACCGCCGGCGCTGCCCGAGCCGCCGATGGCAACGAGCCCGCCGACGTCGCCCGCCGCGCCGCCGCCGCCGCCGATCGACTGAGCGAGGATGCCGTAGGCGCCGATGCCATGGGTGGTGATGTTGCCGCCGGCATTGTTGTTGACCGTAACCGTGGTCCCGGTCCCACCGCCGCCGCCAAGCTTGCCGCCGAGCGCGACGATGCCCCCGGCATCGCCCGCATTGCCGCCGCTGCCGCCGACTGACTGCGCCCAGATGCCGTGCGATTCCTTGCCGCTGGTCTCGATGGCGCCGCTATTGATGACCGTCACCAGCCCGCCATTGCCGCCCCCCGTCGCCGATCCCGGGACGCCGACAACGCCAAAACTGTCGCCGGCCGAACCGCCGCCGCCGCCGATCGATTGGGCAAGTATGCCCATGGCCTTGGCGCCGGTCGTTGTGATGGCGCCGCTATTGGTGACCGAAACGGTGCCGCCGGTTGTCGCCGGACCGCCGCCGCCGCCCGAGCCGAAGATATAGCTGTCGCCGCCCATGCCGCCCTGGCCGCCCTTGCTGAGCGCAAAGATGCCGTGCGAGCCGGCGCCATCGGTGGTGATGGTGACCGAGGTGATCAGCGTGACAGTGCCGCCGGCACCGGCGCCGCCGCCGTCATAGGGGCCGATGCCGCCATAGGAATTGCCGCCGCTGCCGCCATTGCCGCCGATGGAGACGACGGTGATGCCGGGCTTGTTGGGCTCCGCCGCGCTCGAGTGGTAGGGGCCGTCGGTCCCGGCGACCAGCGTGTGGCTGACGGTCGGGCCGGTTCCGCCGGGATCGCCATTGGAGCCTGGATAGCCGATGTCGACGGAGCCAAGTAGGCCGAGATCGATATGGACGCCATAGCCACTGCTGCCGCCGGCGCCGTTCGTGCCGGTCTTCCGATCGATGAAGACGCTGCCATTTCCGGTGGTCGAAGTGCCGCTGCCGGGGCCTGACCCGCCCGTGCCGCTATTATCGAAGATATCGGGCTTGTAGGCGTCGATGACCGTCTGTGGATGATTGCTGTCGGTCTGGTTTTCGACTTTGATGTCGACGATCAGATTGGTGTCAGGGTCCAGCGTGTAGCTGATGACCTTGTAGGTGATGCCCCCGGAGACATAGGTGCTGCCAACTGCGGCCGGCGCGTCGACCAGGATCGCATTGTAGTGGACGACCGAACCGACGGTGACCGCGGTGAGCGCCCAACCCGAACCGAGGTCCTTGACCACCGTTTCCAGTGCGTTGGTGTCGGGGTTGTGTATCTGGCTGCCCACGACGACGGCGGCCAGCGCCGGATTCGGGGCAAACAACAGGAACGACGCTGCGACGGCCGCGACCGCACCCGGACCGAAATGATCGGCGCGCACTGCGCGTGCACGGCCGAACTTCGACCCCTTGGCCGACCTGATCTTCGCCATTATCGCCGCCCCCCGGGTCATCCGCGTTCGACCCGTCCCCATCACCGACTCTGGGTGACCCATAGTCAAGTTTCTGTCAATGGCACCGCTGAAGTGGACTCGACGAGGATTGTAGCGTGAAGAAATCCGGCGAGTGCCCGATTGTACTACGACACTACTGGGGTACTTTTGCCAAAAAGTGACATTTTGCCGATATTACCGGCACCAACGAAGGAAATGCCCTGTCTCGCCCCGCATTCCCCGCGGGTGGAGGCGCGCTCGCTTGCCTCGACCAGGAGGGCTGCCCACGGTTTTCTTATCAAGACTTTTTCTGGGTGTATCTTGCTTCTCACGCGAAGGTGAACCGCCGCCAATTCATCGAAATTCCCCAAGCGACTGGCTAGTCCTTGTCCGCATCAGCCTTGGCGGTGTTGTGGAACAGTCGGATGATGACGAACTCGGCCGGACGAAGCGGAGCGACGCCGATCTCGCAGATGAGTCGGCCGTTGAGAATGTCGTCTTGCGTCATCGTCGAACGGTCGCAGATGATGGTGAAGGCCTCTTCTTCGGCCAGCCCCTTGAGCTTGCCTGCCCGCCATTGTGTTCGTAGGAACTGGCGGATCGTATCCCTCACCCGCTCCCAGAGCGCTTCATCGTTCGGCTCAAACACAACCCATTGCGTATCCGCGTAGATCGACCGCTCAAGAAAGGTGAGCAAGGGTTTGATGTTGACGTATTTCCTGGGCTGCATCGCACAAGATCCTGCTCGATGGTGGCTCAGTCTGAATTCCTGTTGAGATAGGTATAGATGCCCGCGCCTATGGCGACGGCTCCGACGGTGATCAAAATGGAGGGAGCGCCCATCAAAGTGGCGACAACCGCCCAGACGATGGCAATGGCGATGGCGCCGGCCGTTCCCAAAACCGTTCTAAGCCATTTGGGCATTGTCAGTTCTCCGGCCGGTGGCGATGTCGCTACGCCAAGCGTCGCCAGATCCGGCGCGCTGTCACAGTATATGAGGTGACATGCAATCGAACAGGCCGCAGCCTTGAATTGATGCGCTCAAACAAAGCTGCGCCGGCGCCCGCCAGGGCGCGGCGTCGAAATCACAAAAAATAACCCTATCGCCTCAGCGCGTATACGCCGTCCATGTTTCCGCCGCCCATCGGCAGTGCCATGTCGTCGTCAAGCAGACGGGTTATGCGGGCAAAGCCCGTAAAAGCCTTCCTTGCTTCTTCGGCAGACATCCGGCCCGAAAGGGCAGCCGAGCAGCAATTCAGCGCGCATTGGTAGACTGGTCCGCGACGCCCGGCTGGCCATTTCTGCAGGAACACCATCGCTTCGGCAACGCTATCGACTTCTTCCACTGGATGTCCGTGCCCGCGTAAAATCCGCACCGGCGAAAAGAAATGCAAGCGATCCATAATTTCCTCCCGGTCGATCGCCTCCGCTCGATCGAACCCCATTAAACTCCCGGATGGGCATTTGGTTCCAGAAAAAAGAGCCGACCGCTAAAAAATGTTGGGGGCAAAGTAGGTGGCATTCGAATCGCCGGCAAAGCCAATGAGATTAGGTGACCAACGTTTGGCCTGTCTTGATAAGCGCGATTTGCATTGAATATCTTTAAGGCCAAAGCCGGCAAATGGATTGCTTGCCGGTTCCCCTGCGTCAGGCCTAACCTGCGCGGCCAACGCATGGTGGTGCGTTTGGCAAAAAGGGGAGGACTTCACAGTGACCATACAAGGCGCATCGCCTGACCTGTACAATGAGGATCTCGCGCCGGCGACGGTTCGAAACTGGGGACCGTTTTCAATCTTCAACGTCTGGACGTCGGACGTCCACAGCCTGTGGGGCTACTATCTCGCCGCCAGCCTGTTCCTGTTCTGCGGCGGCTTCGTCAACTTCATCATCGCCATCGGCATCGGTTCGCTGATCATCTATGCGCTGATGAACATGGTCGGCTATGCCGGCGTGAAGACCGGCGTGCCCTACCCCGTGCTTGCCCGCGCCTCCTTCGGCATCTGGGGCGCCAACATTCCGGCGCTGGTGCGCGCCATCGTCGCCTGCTTCTGGTACGGCGCGCAGACGGCCGCGGCATCCGGCGCGATCGTGGCGCTTTTGATCCGCTCGCAATGGTTCGCCGACTTCAACGCGAGCACGCATTTCCTCGGCCATACCGGCCTGGAGGTGATCTGCTTCGTGGTCATCTGGGCGCTGCAACTGCTGATCATCCAGAACGGCATGGAAACGGTACGCCGCTTCCAGGACTGGGCCGGCCCGGCGGTGTGGGTGATGATGCTGATCCTGGCGATCTATCTCTGCGTCAAGTCAGGGAGATTTGCCTTCACCAGCGACATCCCGATGGATGTGCTGCTCGACAAGACCAAGGATGCGGGTGTGCCCGGCACGCCGGGGTCGTGGACATCGCTGTTTGCGGTAGCGGCGATCTGGGTGACCTATTTCTCGGCGCTTTATCTCAATTTCTGTGATTTCGCCCGCTATGCGCCTGATAAGGCGGCGCTGCGCAAGGGCAACATCTGGGGCCTGCCGATCAACCTGATCCTGTTCTCGCTGGTCGCCGGCGTCACCACCATTGCCGCCTTCGACGTCTACGGCGAAGTGCTGCTGCACCCCGACCAGATCTCGGCGAAATTCGACAGCTGGTTCCTGGCGGCGCTGGCGGCGCTGACCTTCGCCGTGGCAACGCTCGGCATCAACGTGGTGGCGAACTTCGTCTCGCCGGCCTTCGACTTCTCCAACGTCTTTCCCAGGCAGATCGACTTCAAGAAGGGCGGCTATATCGCGGCCGTGATCGCGCTGGTGCTCTATCCCTTCGCGCCCTGGGAAGGCAGCGCGGCCTCCTTCGTCAACGTCATTGGCGCGACGATGGGACCGATCTTCGGGGTGATGATGGTCGACTACTATCTGATCCGGAAGGGCGAGGTCGACGTCGAGGCGCTCTACAGGGAAGACGGCGAATTCCGCTTCCAGGGCGGCTGGCACGTCAATGCCTTCATCGCCGCCGGCATCGGCGCCATCTTCTCCTCGATCCTGCCCAACTTCACCAGCGTGCTGCCATCGTGGTGGGGCGTCTATGGCTGGTTCTTCGGCGTGGCGATCGCCGGTGCCATCTACTACGTGCTGCGCAGCATGGCGCTGGGTGCGGGCGCCAAGACGGCAAAGGCCTGATCGCCGACTACCCTTCTCCCCTTTGTGGGAGAAGGTGGCCTCGCGAAGCGAGGTCGGATGAGGGGTGCTGGACGGATTGCGGCCTTGACGAACTAGGTGCTTGAAAGCGCTTGATTTTTCAACGCCGCGTTTCTTCCAACACCCCTCATCCGTCTCGGCGCTGCGCGCCGATCCACCTTCTCCCACAAGGGGAGAAGGTCAAGGTTTCTGCTCGACCATCTCGGCCAATTTGCGCACCGTGTTCCAGTTGCGCGCGGTGCCGATGCCGAGACGCTTGTGGTTCATTGCCGCGAGCAGGCGCGACGTTGGCCTGTCGCGTGAAAAGACGACCCAGATGTCGCCGCCCACCGAAAGCACCTTCTCGTCTTCGGCGGCGTAGGATTGCAGGGCTGCCACGCCATCCATGGGCGCAGGCTTTCGCATCACCCGCACCGCCACCTGATCCCCGGTTTCGGCCGATTCCTCGGGAAACGGATTGCCGGCCGCGAGCGCCAGCCAGTTCTCGGCGGTGCGCACGATGATGTCGACATGGCGGCCGAAGGTCTTTTCGAAGGCCGTTTCCAACCGCTGTTCCAGCGTGGCGACGTCTGTTGCTCGCGTCTCGAAGACCAGATTGCCGGTTGCCACCAGCGTGCGCGGGTTCTTCAACCCGAGGTCTTCAGCCATCGCCTTGAGATCGACCATGACGAGGCGACGCCCCTGCCCCAGGACAATGCTGTAAAGCAGCGCGACATAGGTCTGCATCGGCGCCAGCGCCTACACCAGCCGCGATTGCTCCACCGCCGCCTCGATGAAGCTGGCAAACAGCGGATGCGGCTCGAGTGGCCGGCTCTTCAACTCCGGATGGTACTGGACGCCGATGAACCAGGGATGGTCAGGGTATTCGACCGTTTCCGGCAGCACGCCGTCGGGCGACATGCCGGCAAACACCAGGCCGCAATCCTCGAGCCGCTCCTTGTAGTCGACATTGACCTCGTAGCGGTGGCGGTGGCGCTCGGAAATCTGCGTGTCGCCGTAGATTTCGGCGATCTTCGAGCCCTTGGTGAGCTCGGCCTGATAGGCGCCGAGCCGCATCGTGCCGCCGAGGTCGCCGGTTTCCCGGCGCTTCTCCAGCATGTTGCCCTTCAGCCATTCGGTCATCAGGCCGACGACCGGTTCCTTGGTCGGGCCGAACTCGGTCGATGAGGCATGCTCGACGCCAGCCAGCGAACGCGCCGCCTCGATGCAGGCCATCTGCATGCCGAAGCAGATGCCGAAATACGGCACTTTTCGCTCACGTGCGAACTTTGCCGCCAGGATCTTGCCTTCCGAGCCACGCTCGCCAAAGCCGCCGGGGACGAGGATGCCATGCACCTTTTCCAGCCACGGCGTCGGGTCTTCCTTCTCGAAAATCTCGCTCTCGATCCAGTCGAGCTTGACCTTGACGCGATTGGCCATGCCGCCATGCGACAGCGCCTCGATCAGCGATTTGTAGGCATCCTTGAGGCCGGTGTATTTGCCGACGACTGCGATGGTGACTTCGCCTTCCGGATTGTGGATGCGGTTGGAGACCTTCTGCCAGGGCTCCATGCGCGGCTTCGGCGCCGGGTCGATGCCGAAGGCGGCCAGCACTTCCGAATCCAGCCCTTCCTTGTGATAGGCCATCGGCACGTCGTAGATGTGCGGCACATCGAGCGCCTGGATGACCGCGCTTTCCCTGACATTGCAGAACAGCGACAGCTTTCTGCGCTCTTCCTTGGGAATGTCGCGATCGGCGCGGACCAGCAGGATGTCGGGTGCGATGCCGATGCCGCGCAATTCCTTGACCGAATGCTGGGTCGGCTTGGTCTTCAATTCGCCGGCGGTCGGGATGTAGGGCATCAGCGTCAGATGCACATAGACGGCGTTGTTGCGCGGCAGGTCGTTGCCGAGCTGACGGATCGCCTCCAGGAACGGCATCGCCTCGATGTCGCCGACGGTGCCGCCGATTTCGCAAAGCACGAAATCATAGTCGTCATTGCCGTTGAGGACGAAATTCTTGATCTCGTCGGTGACGTGCGGGATGACCTGCACTGTGGCGCCGAGATAGTCGCCGCGGCGCTCGCGCTCGATGATGTTCTTGTAGATGCGGCCGGTGGTGATGTTGTCCTGCTGGTTGGCAGAGCGGCCGGTGAAGCGTTCGTAGTGGCCGAGGTCAAGATCGGTCTCGGCGCCGTCATCGGTGACGAAGACTTCGCCATGCTGGTATGGCGACATCGTGCCGGGATCGACATTGAGATAGGGATCGAGCTTTTTGATGCGTGCGCGATAACCTCGCGCCTGCAAGAGAGCCCCAAGGGCCGCTGCAGCGATGCCTTTTCCAAGTGAGGAAACCACGCCGCCTGTGATGAATACATATCGCGCCATGGGAGTCATCGCTTAACGCGGCCGAATTGATTCCGCCAGAGAAAAAACCGCCGCGAAGGCTTTTTCCCAAGAAGGCGCTTTGATCGTGTGCAAGCCAAAACAAAAGGGCCGGCTATGCCGGCCCTTTCGGCAGACTGGATGGAGGCGTCAGATGATGACGACCTTGGTGCCCACTTTCACCCGGCTGTAGAGATCCATGACGTGCTCGTTGATCATGCGGAAGCAGCCATTGGAGGCGCTGGTTCCGATCGACTGCGGCGCAATGGTGCCGTGAATGCGCAGATGGGTGTCTTTCTTGCCGTCGTAAAGGTAGATGGCGCGGGCGCCGAGCGGATTTTGACCGCCGCCGGGCATGCCGTCCTTGTACTGGCCGTAGTGCTTCGGCTCGCGCTTCTGCATGTCGAGCGTCGGGATCCAGCGCGGCCATTCCTGCTTGTCGCCGACGGCAACCGTGCCCTTGAACTGCAGGCCTTCGCGGCCGACGGCGATGGCGTAGCGGCGTGCAGTGAAGGCCGATTCGACGAGGTAGAGGCGGCGGGCGCTGGTGTCGATGACGATGGTGCCGGCGCTATAACCGGTGAATTCGACTTCCTGAGGCACGAACTCAGGCTTCACCTTGAACTGCTTCTTGGCGTCACGCTTGGCGAGAGCCTGGTCGAGAGCACGAGTCTCGGGCAGCAAAGACATCGAGGAAGAGGACGTGCCGCCGAACAGGCCGGCGAAAAGCCCGCCGGTCTGCGGCTTCTGCCCGATCGGCTCGCTGCGCAATTCGCCATTGTTGCCGGTCAGCGCGACATTCATCGCCTCGGCTGGGATCGGGTCGGCCGACTGGATCGGCTCGATCGGGTCAACCGGCTCGACGATCTTGGTCTTCTTCGTGGCCGGCTTTGCGTCAGCCACCTGCGTTGCGGACTGACCTTTCTTGGCCAGGAAGGCCTGGCGTTCGGCGTCGGCTTTGGCTTTGGCAGCATCGCGCATTGCCAGCTTGCGGGCCTCGAGCGCCTTGACGCGGGCGGCTTCCTTGTCGGCGACGATCTTGGCTTCAAGCTTGCTGATCTGAGCAAGGTCGTCCGACGTCGGATTTTTCTTCTTCTTGAGAAGCTTCAGCTGCGCCGCATCGCTCTTGGCGGCGACGTTGACAATGTCGGTTGTTACTGCGGCCTTGTGGGCCGAATTGCCCGTTGGCATGGCCGCATAGGCGGGTGCGCTCAGGCCGAGCACGGCACAAAGGCCGGCGAAAATGAAGCTGCGAAGCTGCATGGCGAAGATCCGATCGTTCAATGCTTGTTGCCCACGGCGTCGCCCGGCGTCCCCCAAGGACGCCGAAAGTGCCGCGCGCAATCTATAATCGAACTGAAGGAGCGCCCTCAAGCGTGGCGCACGGTCGAATGCCGGTGATCGTGCGGCATTTGCCGCGACTGTGTTCAAACAACCACAGATCGCGGCACAAGACGCTTGCCGACTACTGGTTCGGGACCTGCGGCGTGACCGGCAAGGTGACGCCATTCGCCGTCGGAGGTGTCGCCGAATCGGTGGCGGGCGGCGTAGCGGGAGCCGTCGCGGGTGCTGCCGCCGGAGGCGTCGCCGCTGCATCATTGCCCGATGGCGGCGTGGGCGCCTTGTTGCCGGAGGGCGGCGCCGGCGGTGTGGTGCCGGGCAGCTGGTTGAGCACGCCGCCCGAAGTGCCGGGGACGCGATCGAGGATGTCGATCGGCTTTTCGCCATAGCGGGCGACGATGGACAAGGTCAGCGACGTCACGAAGAAAGCCGCCGCCAGGATCGCCGTTGCCCGCGTCAGCGCGTTGGCCGCGCCGCGAGCGGTCATGAAGCCGGAGCCGCCGCCAATGCCGAGGCCGCCGCCTTCGGAGCGCTGCAGCAGCACCACGCCGACAAGAGCGAGGACGACCATGAGGTGAACGACGATCAGTACGGTTTCCATAAATTATCCTGGCAAGGCCTTGCGCGGCCGCGATTACGGCCGGTGATTTGGAGGCGGCTCAATACAATGCTTTGATGGCATTTCCAAGCCCGTGGCCGGAATATGGGAAGCAATGCGCCCTTTGCAACGATTTCGGCCCCGGCGCAGGCCTGCCCAACCGCCCGAACGGGCTCAAGACTACCCAATATTTAGATAGGCTTCGGCGATGCCAAGAAAGTCCGCCGCTTTCAGGCTGGCGCCGCCAACCAGTGCGCCGTCGACATTCTTCACGCCAAGCAGTTCGACCGCATTGGACGGCTTGACCGAGCCGCCATAAAGGATGCGCATCTTGGCTGCCGCGGCCGTGCCGAGCAATTCCGTCAGTTTTTCGCGAATATGCGCGTGCGCTTCGGCGACGTCGTCGGCGGTCGGCGTCAACCCGGTGCCGATCGCCCACACCGGCTCATAGGCGATGACGGTGTTGGCCGCCGTGGCATTCGGCGGCACCGAACCGGCGACCTGGCGCGACAGCACGTCGAGCGTGGCGCCCACTTCACGCTCCTGCCTGGTCTCGCCAATGCAGACGATGGCTATGAGGCCGGCCCGCCATGCAGCGGACGCCTTGGCCTGGACCGTCGCGTCGTCTTCGTTGCTTTGCTCACGGCACTCGGAATGGCCGACGATGACGTGGCTGGCGCCGGCGTCCTTTAGCATCTCGGCCGAAATGCAGCCAGTGTAGGCGCCGCTTTCCTTGGCGTGGCAATCCTCGCCGCCGGCCCTGACCGGGGTGCGCGAGAGAATTTCCGCGGCGTGCGCCAGCAAGGTCGCGGGCACGCAGACCAGCGCTTCGGTCTCGGCGTCGAGCCCGCTCATGAAGCCGTTGCCGATCATCCTGAGTTCGTTGAGCGAGGCGCTGGTGCCGTTCATTTTCCAGTTGCCGGCAACGAGCGGGCGAATTCCAGGCGTCATGGGGTTGTTTCTCCGGGCGACATTGGGCTCTATCAAGCTGTCGCCCTCACTACCAAAATCAAGCCACAAAGCAATCGACAGTGGGCCGGAAGGGCGCTATTGCGCTTGTTTCAGACTCGGCGCACGCGAAAATGCGCAAAAATCGGAAGTAACCATGCTTGGTATTTTGAGAAACGCGGCGGGCACCTGGGTCGCGAAAGCACTGCTGTCCCTGCTGGTGTTGAGCTTTCTGGCCTGGGGCGCCACCACCAAGATGGTGGGTGGTGTGCTGGCAGGCCATCATTCGGTCATCACCGCCGGCGGCACGACCGTTTCGATCACTGAATATCGGCTGGCCTACGATCGCCAGATCAGCGTGATGTCGCAGCAGTTCGGCCAGCGCATTTCGCGCGAGCAGGCAACCGCGCTCGGCATCGACAACCAGGTGCTGGCGCAGCTCGTGTCGGGCGCCGTCCTCGACGAACAGGCGCGCACGCTCGGGCTCGGCCTGTCCAAGGACCGGCTGGCCGAACTCACCCGCGAAGATCCGGCCTTCAAGGGTCCCAGCGGTCAGTTCGACCGCAAGACATTCGAATATATGCTGCAACAGGTCGGCATGCGGCCGGAAGACTATCTTAGGAATCGCGCCCAGGTGGCGGTGCGCCAACAGATCGTCGAGGCGGTCTCGGATGGCCTCAAGGCTCCGGACACTTTCTTCAAGGCGGTCGCGCTCTACCGCGGCGAGGACCGCACCGTCGATTACCTCTCCTTGCCGAAAAAACTGGTCGAGCCGATCGAGGCACCCGCCGACAGCGCGCTCCTGACCTATTTCGATGCCAACAAGAAAACCTATGCGGCGCCCGAATACCGCAAATTCTCCTATGTCCGGCTCGAGCCGCAAGACATCATGGATGTCAGCGCGGTGACCGACCAACAGGTCAGTGACGACTACAACAAGAACAAGGGCCGCTACACGACGCCGGAGCTGCGCACCATCGAACAGCTGGTGTTCAAGACGCCGGATGCGGCGAAGGCAGCGCTTGATTCGCTGAAGACCGGCGCCACTTTCGACAAGATCGTCACCGCCGAGGGCAAGACGCCAGCCGATACGCTGCTTGGCACGCTGGCCAGGGACAAGATCGCCGACAAGGCGGTGGCCGATGCCGCCTTCGCGCTCGCCGTCAACGAAGTCAGCCCGGTCGTGCAGGGCGCCTTTGGTCCGGTGCTGCTGCGCGTCACCGAGATCAAGCCCGAAGTGGTGAAGCCGCTGGCCGAGGTGTCCGACGAGATCCGCAAGGATCTGGCGCTGGGCGAGGCAAGCCGCATCCTGCTAGACGTGCACGACAATTATGAAGACACCCGCGCCTCCGGCAGCACGCTGGCCGAGACGGCCGCCAAGCTGAAGCTGAAGGACGTAACCATCGAGGCGATCGATCGCACCGGCCAATCGCCGGACGGGACGATCATCAAGGACCTGCCGGTGTCGCCGGACCTGATCAAGGCGGTGTTCGCTGCCGAACCCAAGACCGAGAATGAGGCGCTGACCACGACCGACAATGGCTTCGTCTTCTACGAGGTCGAGTCGATCACGCCGGCACGCGACCGCACGCTGGATGAAGTTCGCCAGAAGGTGGTGGCCGACTGGACGGCAGCGGAAACGGCCAAGCGGCTGATTGCAAAGGCCGACGAGCTCGAAAAGCGTCTCAAGGCCGGCACCACGCTCGACGTGATCGCCGGTGAGCTCAAGCTCGAGAAGCAGACCAAGCGTGGCGTCAAGCGCGAGGCCGACGACGTCGATTTCGGCAAAGAAGGGGCGGCCGCGATGTTCGGCGTCGGCGAAGGCGGGACCGGACTGATCCCCTCGCCCACCGGCGACGGACAGATCCTGTTCAAGGTCGCGGAAGTGTTCGAGCCCGCCGGAGCCGATGCCAGCTCGGTGCCGGCCGATGCGCAGAAATCCTTCACCTCCGGCATGTCCGACGATCTGCTCGACCAGTTGGTAGCGCAGCTGCAGACGCAGTACGACGTTCGCATCGATCAGGCCGCCGTTGCCCAAGCCCTGAACAGATGAGCGCGCTGAAGACCCACATCGCCAAGGTCGCCACCGGGGCCGCGCTCTCCTTCGAGGAAGCGCGTGAAGCCTTCGACATCATCATGTCGGGCGACGCGACCCCCGGCCAGATCGGCGGCTTCCTGATGGCGCTGCGCGTGCGCGGCGAGACGGTGAGCGAGATTTCCGGCGCCGTCGCCACCATGCGCGCCAAGATGCTGCGCGTCGTCGCCCCCGAAGGCGCCATCGACATCGTCGGCACTGGCGGCGACAATTCGCACTCGGTGAACATCTCGACGGCATCCGCCTTCGTCATCGCCGGCGCAGGCGTGCCGGTCGCCAAGCACGGCAATCGCGGGCTGTCGTCGCTGACCGGGGCCGCCGACGTGCTGATCGCGCTCGGCGTCAAGATAGACATCCCGCCGGAAACCATCGGCCGCTGCATCCATGACGCTGGCGTCGGCTTCATGTTCGCGCCGGCACATCACCCGGCGATGAAGCATGTCGGCCCGACCCGCGTCGAGCTCGGCACCCGCACCATCTTCAACCTGCTCGGACCGCTCTCCAACCCGGCCAGCGTCAGCAGGCAGATGGTCGGCGTGTTCCTGCCGGAATGGATCATGCCGGTGGCCGAAACATTGAAGGCACTGGGCACCGACCACGCCTGGGTCGTCCATGGCGACGGCTATGACGAAATCACCACCACCGGCGAGACGCAGGTAGCTGAACTCGTCGGCGGCGAGATCCGCCACTTCACGCTGACCCCTGAAGCGGTCGGGCTGAAGCGCCATACCAAGGACGAGTTGCGCGGCGGCGACGCCGCCTACAACGCCAAGGCGATGCGCGATATGCTGGGCGGTGCCGCCGGTGCCTACCGCGACACGGTGCTGATGAATGCCGGCGCCGGACTGGTGGTGGCGGGCAGGGCAACGACGCTGTCCGACGGCATGGCGGCAGCTGCGCAAGCCATCGACAGCGGCCGGGCGCTGCAAGTGCTCGACAGGCTGGTCGAAACTTCGAACGGATAGTGCGATGGCCGACATCCTGCGCAAGATCGAAGCCTACAAGCGCGACGAGATCGCGGCGGCCAAGCAGCGGGTGCCGCTTGCCGAGATCAAGGCACGGGCAAAGGATGCCGACGCGCCGCGCGGCTTTCTCGCAGCGCTCGAGGCCAAGCACAGATCGGGCGGCTTCGCCCTGATTGCCGAAATCAAGAAGGCAAGCCCGTCCAAGGGCCTGATCCGTGCCGACTTCGACCCACCGGCACTGGCGCGAGCCTATGAGAAAGGCGGCGCCGCCTGTCTTTCGGTGCTGACCGATGCCCCGTCCTTCCAGGGCGCGCCGGAATTTCTCACCAATGCCCGCCAGGCGGTGTCCCTGCCCGCGCTGCGCAAGGACTTTTTGTTCGATCCCTATCAGGTGTTCGAAGCCCGCGCCTGGGGAGCGGACGCCATCTTGATCATCATGGCCAGTGTCGATGATGCCTTGGCGAGCGAACTGGAAGCGACGGCATTCGAACTCGGCATGGATGCGCTGGTCGAAGTGCATGACGAGACCGAGACGGAGCGCGCGCTAAACCTGTCGTCGCAGCTGATCGGCATCAACAACCGCAATCTGAGAACGTTCGAAACCAGCCTTGAAACCTCGGAACGGTTGGCACCGATGGTGCCCGGAGGCCACCTGCTGGTCAGCGAGAGCGGCATTTTCACCCATGACGATTGCCTCAGGATGCAAAAGACCGGCATCAGCACCTTCCTCGTCGGCGAAAGCCTGATGCGGCAACAGGACGTGGCGGCCGCAACACGCCTGTTGTTGACGGGCAAGGCGCCCGCCGAGGCCATCTGACGATGATAGCCGCCCTCACCCATCTTGGCGCGCAGGGCGAAGCCAATATGGTCGATGTCGGCGACAAGGCGGAGACGACGCGTACGGCGATCGCCGAAGGCTTTGTTTCGATGCAGCCCGAAACGCTGACGATGATCCTGGCGGGAAACGCCAAGAAGGGCGATGTGCTCGGCACAGCGCGCATCGCCGGCATCATGGCGGCGAAGAAGGCGCATGAGCTGATCCCGCTTTGCCATCCGCTGCTGTTGACCAAGGTCTCCGTCGATATCGAGCCCGATGCAGCGCTGCCCGGCCTCAGGGTCACGGCACTCGCCCGCGTCACCGGCAAGACCGGTGTCGAGATGGAAGCGCTGACTGCCGCCTCGGTCGCGTGCCTGACCATTTACGACATGGCCAAGGCGGTCGACCGCGCCATGGTGATCTCCGGCATCAGGCTGGTTGAAAAGACCGGCGGCAAGTCCGGCGACTACAAGGCGGGTCAATAATGGCACTGGTTCCGGTTGCAGAGGCGCTGGAGCGCCTGCTGGAAGGTGCTCAGCCCTCAGGCAGTGAAAGCGTCGCGCTGCTGGACGCCGCCGACCGGGTGCTGGCGGAGCCGGTCGTCGCACTGCGCACCCAGCCCCCCTTCAACGCTTCCGCCATGGATGGCTATGCCGCGCGGGCTGTGGATGTCGGTTCCGTCCCGGCGCGGCTTTCGGTGATCGGCGTGGCGCCGGCCGGACGCGGCTTTGACGGCATTGTCGGGCCGAAGCAAGCAGTGCGCATCTTCACCGGCGCGCCGTTGCCTGAAGGCGCCGACACCATCGTCATCCAGGAAAATGTCCGGGATCTCGGTGACGGCAGCATCGAGGTGACCGAGCCGACGGCGGCGGAGCGCAACATCCGCCGGCTCGGCCTCGATTTTTCCAAGGGCGACATACTGCTGGAAAAAGGCCGCCTGCTCGATCCCGCGGCGCTCTCGCTGGCGGCATCGGCCAACCATCCACGCGTCAGCGTGGTCAAGCGGCCGCTGGTTGCCATCATCGCCACCGGCGACGAACTCTTGCCGCCAGGCAGCGAACTCGGCCCCGACCAGATCATCTCGTCCAACGCCTACGGTGTCGCCGCCGCCGCCCAGTCGGTTGGCGCCCGCGCGCTCGATCTCGGCATTGCGGCTGACCGTAAGGAAGCCATCGCGGCGCTGGTGAAAAAGGCGGTCGCGGCCGGCGCGGACGTCATCGTCACGCTGGGCGGCGCCTCGGTCGGCGACCACGACCTAGTCCATGACGTGCTGACCGGCGAAGGCATGTCGCTGGATTTCTGGAAGATCGCCATGCGACCGGGCAAGCCGCTGATGTCAGGGCGGCTGGGCGATATCAGGTGCATCGGCCTGCCCGGCAATCCGGTGGCGAGCCTGGTCTGCTCGCAGCTGTTCCTGAAGCCGCTTTTGGCTCGGCTCGGCGGCCGCAGCCACCGGCAGGACATACGCGAGGCAAAGCTTGGCGCCGCGATGCCGGCCAACGATCTCCGGCAGGACTATGTGCGGGCCGTCATCAGGGAAGACGCCGGTGCGCTGGTGGCGACGCCGTTCGGCATCCAGGATTCCTCGATGCTGCGAATGCTGGCCGACGCCAACGGGCTGATCGTGCGAGAACCGTTCGCCCCTGCCGCGGCTGTGGGTGCTGCCTGCAGCGTGCTGATGCTACGCTGAACTTTCTCTACTCGGCGATCAGGGTCCTGGTCAGCGGATGGCCCGGGTCGGCCAAACCGTCGATGACGTTGAAATGGTGCCGGTCGGGTTCAACCACCGAGCTGGTCGTGGCGCCGAGGCCTGTCCAGATGTTGGCCAGCAGCGCGCTCTGGCGCAGGAACTCGGCGCGCTCGCCACCGCCGACCCAGCAGGTCAGGCGGGCCTTGTCCATCGGCAGCAAGAGCGCCGGGCTTTCCGTCAGCGCCTCGTGCTCATCGATCGCCAGCGTCTCGTTCAAGCCGGCGCGCATGATCGGCCGCAGATCGTGCACACCCGAGATCGACACGACATGGCGGATGCGCCCGGCCACTTCGGGCGCCAGAGGCGTCGTTGCCGTCACCATCCGGCTGGCCAGATGTCCGCCGGCGGAATGCCCGGTCAACATCAGTGGCCCCTCGACCATCGCCGCCGCCTTGCCGATAGCCGCGCCGACTTCCCTGACGATGCCGGCGATGCGTATGCTCGGACAGAGCGTGTAGGACGGCATCGCCACCGCATAGCCGTGGACGATCGGCCCAGCGGCGAGGTGCGACCAGGTCCTCTTGTCGGACTCCATCCAGTAGCCGCCATGGATGAACACAACGAGCCCCTTGGCCTTGGCGGCCGGCAGGAAAAGATCGAGCCGGTTGCGGGGGTAATCGCCATAGACAATGTCGAGCTGTGCCCTGCCCTTGGCCGACAGAGCATCGCGAAAAGCCTGGGCTGGCTCATCCCACGCCGTCGGCCATCGATCGCTGCCGGCGATGTTGACGCCGTTGGCATAGGCGTTGTCCCAGTCGGCAATGTGATGTTCGAGCACCCGGCGCCTCCCGCTGGCGATGTGGCTTTTGCAGCGTAGCAATGAGCATGGCGGGCGGTGCCGTCAATGCTTCGAGGTGAAAACCTTTAGGCTTGAAACAATTTTCGCCAGATGCGATGTTGTCACCTGTCCAGGCAACGCATGCCATGGTCACAAAGCAGGTAGGGACAGAGCCGCGAAATGCTTGGACCGACAGGCCATACCGACACCTTCACGCGCGACAATCTTCCGCCGCAGGACCAATGGCCTGACTTCCTGCTCGACGGCTTTGCCTATCCCGATTTCCTCAATGCCGGGGTCGAACTGACCGACAGGCTGGTCGAAAAAGGCTTTGGCGACCATACGGCGCTGATCGGCAATGGCCGCCGCCGCACCTACAAGGAACTGTCCGACTGGACGAACCGGCTGGCGCATGCGCTGGTCGAGAATTTCGGCGTCAGATCTGGCAACCGGGTGTTGATCCGCTCGGCCAACAATCCGGCCATGGTCGCCTGCTGGCTGGCCGCCACCAAGGCGGGTGCGGTCGTCGTCAACACCATGCCGATGCTGCGCGCCGGCGAACTGGCCAAGATCGTCGACAAGGCGGAAATCACGCTGGCGCTGTGCGATGTCAGGCTGATGGACGAGATGGCGGCTTGCGCCAACGACAGCCAGTTCCTCAAACAGGTCGTGGGCTTCGACGGCACCGCCAATCATGACGCCGAACTCGATCGCGCGGCGCTCGACAAGCCGGTCGTTTTTTCGGCGGTGAAAACCGGCCGCGACGACGTCGCCCTGCTCGGCTTCACTTCCGGCACCACCGGCGTGCCGAAGGCGACGATGCATTTTCACCGCGACCTGCTGATCATCGCCGACGCCTATGCGCGCGAAATTCTGGAGGTGACGCCGGACGACATCTTTGTCGGCTCACCACCGCTCGCCTTCACCTTCGGTCTCGGTGGTCTTGCCATCTTCCCACTGCGCTTCGGTGCCGCGGCGACCTTGCTGGAACAGGCGACGCCGCCCAACATGGTCAACATCATCGAGACCTACAGGGCGACCATCTCGTTCACCGCGCCGACCGCCTATCGGGCGATGCTGAAGGCGATGGACGAAGGCGCCGACCTGTCATCGCTGCGCGTTGCCGTTTCGGCCGGCGAAACATTGCCGGCGCCGGTCTTCGAGGAATGGACGAAAAAGACTGGCAAGCCGATCCTCGACGGCATCGGCGCCACCGAAATGCTGCACATTTTTATCTCCAACCGTTTTGATGACATGAAGCCGGCGTCGACCGGCAAACCGGTGGGCGGCTACGAAGCGCGCATCGTCGACGACCAGATGCGCGAGGTGCCGCGCGGCACGACGGGCAGGCTCGCGGTGCGCGGCCCAACAGGCTGCCGCTACATGGCCGATGTCAGGCAGAAGGAGTATGTCCGCGACGGCTGGAACCTCACCGGCGACACTTTTCTGCAGGACGAAGACGGCTTCTTCCACTTTGCCGCCCGCTCTGACGACATGATCGTCAGCGCCGGCTACAACATTGCCGGGCCGGAGGTCGAGGCGGCGCTGCTTTCGCATGCCGACGTCGCCGAATGCGCGGTGATCGGCGCCGAGGACAGCGAACGCGGCCAGATCGTCGAAGCCCATATCGTGCTGGTGCAAGGCGTCGCGGCAAACCAGGAAACCGTCAAACGCCTGCAGGACCACGTCAAGGCGACAATCGCTCCCTACAAATACCCGCGGTCGGTCAAGTTCGTCGACGCGCTGCCCAAGACGCAGACCGGCAAGATCCAGCGTTTTCGGCTGCGCGCGCCGAAAACCGTTTGACGAGACCGGCGCTTCCGATCAAGTGACGGCCGTCTTGACGGCGAAGCGCGCATCCTTCCAGGCGCCGCTGCGCAAGATGTCCTCGAGCACTTCGACCGCGTGCCAGACATCGGCGTAGCCGACATAGAGCGGGGTGAAGCCGAAGCGCATGGTCGACGGCGCGCGGAAATCGCCGATCACGCCCCGTTCGATCAGCGCCCGCATGATCTGGTAGCCATGCTCGTGCATGAATGAAATCTGGCTGCCGCGTTTGGCGCCGTCGCGGGTGCTTTCGAGCGTCAGCCCGTAAGCGCCGCACTTGGCCTCGACGAGTTCGATGAACAGGTCGGCCAGCGCAATGCTCTTGCTGCGCACCGCCGCCATGTCGACATCCCTCCAGATGTCGAGCGCCCCCTTCAGCGTGCGCATCGACAGCACCGGCTGCGTGCCGCACAGAAAGCGGCGGATGCCGATGCCCACGGCATAGCCTGGCTCGAAGGCGAAGGGCCGGGCATGCCCCCACCAGCCGGTGAGCGGCTGCTGGATGTCGGCAAGGTGGCGCTCGGCCGCATAGATGAAGGCAGGGGCGCCCGGGCCGCCATTCAAATATTTGTAGGTGCAGCCGACGGCGAAATCGGCGTTCGATCTGTCGAGCTCGACCGGCATCGCGCCGGCGGTGTGGCAAAGATCCCAGACGATCAGCGCCCCAGCGTCCTGGGCCTTGCGCGTCAGTGCCAGCATGTCGCGCAGCTCGCCGGACTTGTAGTTGACGTGATTGACCAGCACCACGGCGGTGCGTTGGTCGATCAGCTCTTCGATATCAGGCGCGTCGACGCCGGCGAGGCGCAACTGAGTGTTTTTTCTTGTCGAGAGCACGCCTTCAGCCATGTAGAGGTCAGTCGGAAAACTGTCGCCCTCGGCCACGATGACCGGCCGCTCCGGCCGCATCGCCATCGCGGCGTGCAGCAGCTTGTAGATGTTGACCGACGTCGTGTCGCAGACCACCGTCTGGCCGGCCGCGGCGCCGATCAGGCGCCCGAGCTGGTCGCCGAGTTCGAGCGGCATATCGAACCAGCCGGCCGTGTTCCAGGCGCGGATCAGGTCGTGCGCCCATTCCTCGGTCGCTGCCTTGCGCAATTCCTCGAAAGCGGCATGCGAGGCAGCCCCCAGAGAATTGCCGTCGAGATAGATCACCCCTTGCGGCAGCACAAAGCGGTCGCGCATGGCGCGCAACGGATCCGCGGCATCCATCGCCTCGATGGCCGCGAGGTCGGGAATTCCTGTCATGGTTTGTCTGCTCCCCCAAGATTCGACGCAACGCCGGAACGACGGCATCCATCGGTCACGAGCGCTTTTCCACCACCTGGCATCGCGCGGCAAGGTTCCACCGATGACAAGCTGTCCGACCAGGCGCTGAAAACCAGGAGCCAAGCCAACCCAAGGTTGGCGTTTTGACTTCGTTTCGTTCACGGTTCACTAACCAAACCGCCCCGTCGATATGGCTTCAGTTCCGTGTCCTCTTTGCCGGCTGACGGCCGATTCCAATGCCGCCTTGTGGTAACCCAGAGGCGGCAAACGAAAGCAGAATCAAGGCGATGAGGCGCGATCCGGTGAAAGCGGGGCTGCGCCGCTGGCGCGGCGGTATCATTTCCAGAGCCCTAACACATTCATTAAACTTTAAACGGTTGCGGAACACAACTGGAACAGATAGTGTTTGTTCTGGGTTTGTTTTTCCGATTCTGGTTCGAAATCCCTGGGGGCCGCCATGCTGACGCGCAAGCAACATGAACTTCTGATGTTCATCCATGAGCGGCTGAAGGAGAGCGGCATTCCGCCCTCGTTCGACGAGATGAAGGAAGCGCTCGACCTCGCATCCAAATCCGGCATCCACCGGCTGATCACGGCGCTGGAAGAACGCGGCTTCATTCGCCGGCTACCCAATCGTGCCCGTGCGCTGGAAGTGCTGCGCCTGCCGGACTCGATCGCGCCCGGTCTCAACGCAGCGCGCAAATTCTCGCCGAGCGTCATCCAGGGCAGTCTTGGTCAGGGCAGCCTCGGGCGGCAAATCAAGCCAGGACCGTCCCGTATGCCTTCGGCCGGCAATGACGACGATGTGGTTGCCGCCGTGTCGATCCCGGTGATGGGACGCATCGCCGCCGGTGTGCCGATCGACGCCATCCAGCACCAGACGCATTCGATCTCGGTGCCGCCGGACATGATCATGGGCGGCGAGCACTACGCGCTGGAGGTCAAGGGCGATTCGATGATCGAGGCTGGCATTTTCGACGGCGACACGGTCATCATCCGCAATGCCAATACCGCCAGCCCGGGCGAGATCATCGTGGCGTTGGTCGATGACGAGGAAGCGACACTGAAGCGGTTCCGCCGCAAGGGCGCTTCGATCGCGCTCGAAGCCGCCAACCCGGCCTATGAAACACGCATTTTCGGTCCGGACCGGGTCAAGGTGCAAGGCAAGCTGGTCGGGCTGATACGGCGCTACTGAGCCGGCTCGGCGGCTGATCTGTCGGGCTTCTTGTAGGGCGGCATGCCCCTCGCCTCGCGCGAGAACTTTCGTTGGACATGCCAGGGGCGGTATGGCTTGTCGACGGCAAAGTCGATCTCCGGCGGCCTGGTTGCCGATTGCGGGTCGAAGAAGATCGCGGCGCTGCCCAGACGGGCAAGCTGCCGTTTGTTGACGACAAGGACCAGCGGATTGCGGCAAGGGTCATAGGCGGTGGCGTCGTCGATGATGATCAGGGTCGCGAAAGAACAGGCTTTCCACGCCGCCTTGCGGTCTTCGACATAGGCGACGATGGCGCCTGAGGGATGCCGCGCAAGGCACAGCCCGGCCTTGCAATAGAACGGCGACCCCGGCGGCAATTCGGCTGGGTCGGCGATGTCGAATTGTTCGCCGCTGTTGTCGAATATCTCGGGCTCGACGATGGTTTCGGACTTCAAGGCGCGCTTCCAGTTGTCGGTTGTGAATTCGTTCGAGCGCACCCGGTTGAGGGCCAGTTCGCCGCCGCCGATCGGCAGCGCGACCAGATGGGCATCCTCCGAGATCAGCACATCGGGCGTGCGTGTGTCGGAAATCGTCAACAGTCCGGCGATCGCGAAAGGAAGTGCAGCCAGCCTGAGCCATGTCGTTGCCATGGTGGCGATGATCAGCGCGATGGTTGTCAACAACACCGACTTGAGCGAAATCAACCCGACCGCATCGACTGGCGAGCGCTCCGAGATCCATGCCGACAAGGCAATCATCGCTGTCAGCCCCTTGCCCATGACATAGAGGAACGGCCCGTCGGCGCCGAACGGCATCGCCAACGCACTAAGAACCGCGAAAGGCATGACAACCAGCGAGACGATCGGCATGATGGCCAGATTGGCAAACAGGCTGAGCGGCGACACACGCTGGAAATGCCAGATGGCGAACAGCGCTGTGGCGCTGCCGGCGATAATCGAGGTCATGGCCAGACCGCCCGTCGCCAACAGGAATTTCCGGCTGAGGAAGGCAAGCGGTGAGCGGCGCGGCGGTGGCGACGTCGCCTTACCCGCGCGGTAGTCGGACCAGCCTGCATAGGCGCCGACCAGGGCCGCGGTGGCGGCGAAGGACATCTGGAAACTCGGGCCGACCACCTCGTGCGGCGACACCAGGATGACGGCAATGGCCGAGATCGCCAGATTGCGCATGGTGAGTGCGGCCCGGTCGAACAGCACGGCGATGAGCATCACCGCTAGCATGATGAAGCTGCGCTCGGCGGCGACCACGACGCCTGAAATGATGAGATAAGCGGCGATGGACATGAGCGCGGCAGCCGCGGCATATTTCTTCACCGGCCGGCGTGAGGAAAAATCCGGGAACAGGGCGAAGGCGCCGCGCAGCAGCGCCATGATGGTGCCGGCGACCAGCGCCATGTGCAAGCCGGAGATGGAGATGATGTGGTAGATGCCGGTGCGCCGCATCGCCTCGTTGATCTCTTCCGGGATGCCGGCGCGCACGCCGACAATCAGTGCCGCGGCAATCTCGCCTTCGGCGCCGCCGATTTGGCCGCGGATATGATCTGCGATGCTCTCACGCGCGTTTTCGATCGCGGAAGACAGCCGCGCTGCCAGCGGCGGCGGGTCTTCGGAGGCTGCGATTTTCGGATTGCCGAGGAAGAAGCCGCTGGCGCCGATGCCGGTGAAATAGCTGTCGAAGGAGAAGTCATAGCTGTCCGGTCGCACCGGGCCGGTTGGCGGCAACAGCCGGACATAGCCGGTCGCTATCGTGCCGGCGGTCATCCCGGCGGGAATTTCCCGTGCCGAAAGCCTGACGCGCTCGGGCGCATAGCGCAGCTTTGGCCGGGCGGTCGAGATCACGTCGATTGTCAGCCTGACGCGGCCATTCGACATCTCATCGAGGCCAACGACACGTCCGGTCAGTTGCGTCTGGATTTCCGAACCGAGCATCTGCGTTCCCGCGCGCCAGGTTTCGACCTTGGCGGCAAGCACGCCGAGCGCGCACAGCATCACCACGATGAAACACAGATGCGTCCTCGGCCACGACCGTGAGACAACGGCACACAATGCCATCAGCACCACGACGGCAATGGGCTGCGCAAACCCCGGCTCATTGGCCAACGAGAAGTAGAAGATCACCCCTGCGGCCAGGAAAACCGGCACCAGCAGGAAGGCAACGCCGCGGTCGAGTTCCGTGCCGGCGGCCGAAGCGACGCTTCGGCGGATTGCCGGCCATGACGAACGGCGGACGAGTTTGCGCAGACGGGTGACCGATCCGGGCGTAGCGACCGGTATCGGCGTGGCTTGATCCGGCGGCACGGGCAGGATGCTAGGTCGCAGCTCAGGCAGCGAGACGGGCAGCGGCTCGGCATAGGGACCATCGGCAAACAGCGATCGTTCGCTGACGCTTGCGGTCGCGTCCTCGCTGTCGTCCGCGCCCCGGCCACGTCCTGCCATCGGGTCTGCCCCTTGCGCCCTAGACCTCCTATGCTACATGAACGCGCAACGCGCGAAAGTCCGCGAAACCACACCCGCTTCCCACGTTCCCCGAGAGTTCCATGTCCGACAAGGTCGTCACCCGTTTTGCCCCCTCGCCCACCGGCTACCTGCACATCGGTGGCGCGCGCACGGCGCTGTTCAATTGGCTCTACGCCAAGCACACCGGCGGCACGATGGTGCTGCGCATCGAGGACACCGATCGCGAGCGCTTCAACGAGGCGGCTACCCAGGCCATTCTGGATGGGCTGACCTGGCTCGGGCTTTCCTGGGACGGCGAGGCCATATCGCAGTTCGAGCGCGCGCCGCGCCACCGCGAAGTGGCCGAGGAGCTGGTGCGCATGGGCAAGGCCTATTACAGCTACGAGACGCCGGCCGAGCTGGAGGCGATGCGCGAGTCAGCTAGAGCCAAGGGCCTGCCGCCGCGCTACAACGGCCAGTGGCGCGATCGCGACCCCTCCGCGGCGCCTGTGGGCGTCAAGGGCGCCATCCGCATCAAGGCGCCGACCGAGGGCGAGACCGTGGTGCACGACCGCGTGCAGGGCGAGGTGCGCTTTCCCAACAAGGATCTCGACGACTTCATCATCCTGCGCTCGGACGGCAACCCGACCTATATGCATGCCGTCGTCGTCGACGATCACGACATGGGCGTCACCCACATCATCCGTGGCGACGATCACCTGACCAACGCCGCCCGCCAGACGGTGATCTACAACGCCATGGGCTGGGACGTGCCGTCGATGTCGCACATCCCGCTGATCCATGGTGCCGATGGCGCCAAACTGTCGAAGCGACACGGCGCGCTCGGCGTCGAGGCCTATCGCGCCATGGGCTACCTGCCCGAGGCATTGCTCAATTACCTGGCGCGGCTCGGCTGGAGCCATGGCGACGACGAGATCATGTCGATCAAGGATATGGTTGCCTGGTTCGACATTGGCGACGTCAACAAGGGTGCGGCCCGTTTCGACTTCGCCAAGCTCGAGTCGATCAACGGCGCGCATATGCGCAAGATGGACGACAAGGCGCTCTTCGACATCTTCATCGCCACTCTGCCCTATCTCGAAGGCGGGCCGGCGCTGGCTGCGCGTCTCGACGACAAGCGCAAGACGCAGTTGCTTGCCGCCCTGCCCGGCCTGAAGGAGCGTGCCAAGACGCTGGTGGAGCTGGTCGACGGCGCCGCTTTCCTGTTCGTCGAGCGGCCGTTGCCGGTCGACGAGAAGGCATCGCTGGTGCTCAATGCCGAAGCGCGCGCAGTCCTGCGCGGCGCTCACGCAGCGCTGCAGGCGGTTTCAGGCGACTGGACGGCCGCCCATGCGGAAGCCGCTATCCGCGACTACGCGCTGGCCGGTGGCCACAAGCTCGGCGCTGTGGCCCAGCCGCTGCGGGCAGCCCTGACCGGCAAGAGCACGTCGCCCGGCGTTTTCGACGTGCTTGCCGTGCTTGGCCGCGAGGAAAGCCTGGCGCGCATCGCCGATCAAATCGATTAGGAGAGATCTGGCCCAAGAAGATTGGCATTGAAAGGTACGTTTCGCAGTGCAACATTAGGTCTTGGCCCAATCTGGCACGGAAATCCCCCTGCGGGCGCCAGCGCGCAGTCCGATGCCTTCGACGTGTTGCGTTGCAGATATTTGCCTTTGCCGGCATGACGAAACAAAAGGAGCTTGCAATGACCGAAGCTGCGACAAAACTGGAATTTGGCGGCAAACCGCACACGTCGACGGCAACGCTGGAACTCGGCGGCAAAACGCACGAATTCAAGGTGCGAAGCGGCTCGGTCGGGCCAGATGTTATCGACATCGGCTCGCTGTACAGCACCACTGGCGCCTTCACCTATGACCCCGGCTTCACCTCGACGGCAAGCTGCGAGTCCGAAATCACCTTCATCGACGGCGACGCCGGTATCCTGCTGCATCGCGGCTACCCGATCGACCAGCTGGCCGAGCATGGCGACTTCCTCGAGGTCTGCTACCTCCTGCTTTACGGCGAACTGCCGACCAAGGCGCAGAAGGACGACTTCGACTACCGGGTGACGCGCCACACCATGGTGCATGAGCAGATGTCGCGCTTCTTCACCGGCTTCCGCCGCGACGCGCACCCGATGGCGGTGATGTGCGGCGTGGTCGGCGCGCTGTCGGCCTTCTATCACGACTCCACCGACATCTCGGACCCGTACCAGCGCATGGTCGCCTCGATGCGGCTGATCGCCAAGATGCCGACGATTGCGGCGATGGCCTACAAATACCATATCGGCCAGCCCTTCATTTACCCGAAGAACGAGCTGAACTTCGCCGCCAACTTCCTGCATATGTGCTTTGCGGTGCCGTGCGAGGAATACAAGATCAACCCGGTGCTGGCGCGCGCGATGGAGCGTATCTTCATCCTGCACGCCGATCACGAGCAGAACGCCTCGACCTCGACCGTTCGTCTTGCCGGCTCGTCGGGCGCCAACCCGTTCGCCTGCATTGCCGCCGGCATCGCTTGCCTGTGGGGTCCCGCGCATGGCGGCGCCAACGAGGCGGCACTGAACATGCTGGGCGAAATCGGCCATGTCGATCACATCCCGGAATTCATCGCCCGCGCCAAGGACAAGAACGATCCGTTCCGGCTGATGGGCTTTGGCCACCGCGTCTACAAGAACTACGACCCGCGCGCCAAAATCATGCAAAAGACCGCGCATGAGGTGCTGGGCGAACTCGGCATCAAGGACGATCCGCTGCTCGACATCGCCATGGAGCTGGAAAAGATCGCGCTGACCGATTCCTACTTCATCGAGAAGAAGCTCTATCCGAACGTCGACTTCTACTCGGGCATTACCTTGAAGGCGCTGGGCTTCCCCACCACCATGTTCACCGTGCTGTTCGCCGTCGCTCGCACCGTCGGCTGGATCGCGCAGTGGAAGGAAATGATCGAGGATCCGCACCAGAAGATCGGCCGCCCGCGCCAGCTCTATACCGGTGCGCCGGAACGCGACTACGTGCCGATCGCCAAGCGCTGAGCAGGCCCGAACCGAACCGCTAAAAAGCGCCGCAAAGGCGCTTTTTATTTGTGGTGACCAGATTTGATATGGCGAAGCACGACATCAGCGGCGATGTCGCCAGACGGCTTGTCGGTCGTCATGCGCCGGGCGATTTCCGCGAAACCGTCCTTTTGCCAGGCCCGCATGCCGGTCTCGGCAAACAGGGCTTCCAGTTGGTGAGCCAAATTGTCCGGCCTGACATACTGGTCATAGAACTCCGAAATCAGCGCGCGGTCCGCGATCAAATTGGGCAACAGCGCCGACCAGACGGTAATGACATGCTGCGCGATCAGGCGCGCGATGGGGTCAAGCTTGTAGCACGACACCATCGGAACGCCGGACAGTGCAAGCTCCAGCGACACCGTTCCCGAAGCGATCAGCGCCGCATCGGCCTTGCCGAAAGCCTGCCATTTGCGTTCGGGATCGAGGATGATCTCAGGCGTCTCGTCCCAGCGCGCCACCGAGGCCCTGACCAGATCGGCGACATGCGGCACCGTTGGCAACAGCAGGCGCAAGCGATGCCCGCGCGCGCGCAGTGCCGACACTGTCTTGCCAAATGGTTCGATCAGCCGGCGCACTTCGCCGCGGCGCGAACCGGGCAGCACGAGCAGCGTCTTGACACGGTCATTGGACAGGTCGCGTGGCAGGCCTTGGGCCCTGGCAGCACCTGCCAGGCCCGCATCATGGGCGAGGCGATGCCCGACATAGGTGCCGGGCGGGCCGCCAAGGCGGGAGAGCGCCTTCACCTCGAATGGCAGGATGCAAAGGATGTGGTCGACATAGGGCTTCATCGCCACCGCCCTGCCCGGCCGCCACGCCCAGACGCTCGGGCAGACATAGTGGACGATCGGGATTGCCGGATTGGCGGCGCGCACCTTCTTTGCCACCCGCAGCGAGAAATCCGGGCTGTCGATGGTGATGAGACAGTCGGGTCTTTCCGTCGCGATCGCGTTTGCCGTCTGGCCGATCCGCCGGATCAGCCGCGGCAGATCACGCAGGATCGCGCTGAACCCCATCAGCGCAATTTCGCTGCCGTCGAACAGGGAGTTAAGCCCGTGCGCCTGCAAATGGCGGCCGCCAATGCCGACCAATTGGACTTCGCGGCCGGTCGCGCGCTTGAGTGCTTGTACGATGTCGGCGCCAAGCAGGTCGCCGGATTCTTCGCCGGCAACGATGGCAATCTTCAGCGGTTTCTCAATGGCCATGTGCCAGCTCCGCCGCGGGCAGACCGACGATGAAAAGGCCCAACTGATTGGCGCTGGCAATGGTGGCAGGGCCTTCCAGGACAAGCGAGCGTCCGGCCTCGATGGCGATGCCGGCAAGCCCGGCGGCATGCGCTGCGGCGACGGTCTGCGGGCCGATGGATGGCAAGTCCGCACGCAGTTCCTGACCGGGCTTGGCGCATTTGACCAGGACACCGCGGGTCTTGCCGGCGAGCCTGCCATGACCACGCAATTGCGCCGTCCGCTCAAGCAGCCCGTTGGTGCCCTCGATGCCTTCCAGGGCAATCACCCGGCCACCGATCGCGACGGCGGCCTGGCCGATGTCCAGGGCGCCGATGGCTTTTGCCGCCGCGCGGGCAGCCTCGATGTCGCGCCAGTCGGATTTTCGCGGCTCAGCCTTGGTCAGCGAGCCCTCGGCCGCGGCCAATTCGGGGACGACCTCGTGAGCGCCGACAAGCTTGATGCCTCGCGCCTGCAGACCTCGCGCCACAACCTTCAACAGGCCGTCGTCACCGCGGGCCAGTGCCCTGATTACCACGGGAATGACGGCAATCAGGCTGAGACTTGGGCGCAGATTGGTCAACCTTGGCCGACGCCTGATCTCTCCAGCGAGCACCAGATGGGTAATTCGGCGTCGCTTCAGCAACGGCACAAGGGAGCCGATGTCTTCCAGCGCAAGGGTTTCCTGCTCGTACCCGGCGAGGTCCGGTATACGGTCGACTTCGCCTTCCATCAGGATGATGACAGGCGGATATCCCCGCTCCGCCAGGCCGACGGCCACTTCGACCGGCAGGCTACCGCCGCCGGCAATAATGCCGACCCTGGAGCCTGGCGCGAGATCTAGCTTCGTTCCGCTGACCTCAGTCTTCGTCATCGGTATCGCCGTCGCCACCCTTGAGCGACGGGACGGCGTAGTGCCGCTTGCCGCGACTGGCGATGAAATCGATGATTTTCATGGCGGTCGGCGACGCGGCGAACTCGGCCTTGGCGAATTCGATGTTCTCGCCGACGGTACGGGAGCGATCGAAGATCGTCCGGTAAGCCTTGCGCAGCACATGGATTTCCGAGCGCGGCAGGCCGGCGCGCTTCAGGCCGATGATGTTGAGGCCGCGCAGGCTGGCGCGATTGCCGACGGCGATGGCAAAGGGGATGACATCGCCAACGACTGCCGAGCAACCGCCGAGAAAGGCATTGTCGCCGACGCGGACAAACTGGTGCACGGCGGTAAGGCCGCCGATATAGACATTGTCGCCCACCTCGCAATGGCCGCCCAAGGTCGCGCCATTGGCGAAGGTGGCGTTCTTGCCGACGACGCAATCATGGGCAATGTGGGCGTAGGCAAGGAAATTGCCGTTGGCGCCGACCGCCGTCTCGCCACGGCTGGAATCGGTGCCAAGATGCATGGTGACGCCTTCGCGGATCGTGCAGTTCTCGCCGACAATCAGGGTGGTGCGGCCGCCCTTGTGCTTGGTGTTCTGCGGTGGTCCGCCCAGCACCGCCATCGGATAGACCTTGGTCGAGGCGCCGATGGTGGTCGCGCCCATCACAGAGACGTGGCTGACCAGTTCAACGCGATCGCCGATCACGGCGTCGGCACTGATGTGACAGAAAGGCCCGATGCGGGCGCCTTCGCCGATTTGAGCGCCTTCCTCGATGACCGCCGAAGGATGGATTGATGTCTGGATTTTCATGAGCATTCGATCGTCAGCCGCCGGTGACCATCATCGCCGAAATCTCGGCTTCAGCGGCCTTGGCGCCGTCGACCAGAGCTTCGCAGGCGAATTTGAGCAGATTGCCACGTTTCTTGATTTTCTTGACATAGATTTTCAACTGGTCGCCGGGGACGACCGGCTTGCGGAATTTGGCATTGTCGATGGTCAGGAAATAGACCAGGGATGGTTTTTCGGCGGCGAGGCTGCGGATGCAGATGGCGCCGGCAGTTTGCGCCATTGCCTCGACGATCAGCACACCCGGCATCACCGGTTGGTCCGGGAAATGACCTTGGAAATGCGGCTCGTTTATGGTGACGTTCTTGATGCCTACGGCGGAGTCATCGCCATCGATGTCGATGATGCGATCGATCATCAGAAAGGGATAGCGATGCGGCAGCAGCTTCATCAGCCCCAATATGTCGACCGCCTCCAGCGTCGTCGCCGCCGTCATCTCAGCCATTCCCCCCGTCGCCCTGCTTGCGCGTCCTGGCCAGCTTGCGCAGCATGGCAATCTCGCGCATGGCTTCCGCCATCGGCTGGGCCGGATAGCCCCCCCAGATCTCGCCGGCAGGCACGTTGCTCATAAATCCACTTCTCGCAGCAAGCTTGGCCCCTGCCCCTATGGTCAAATGATCCGCAAGACCGACACCGCCACCCATAGTGACGTTGTCGCCTACAGTTACGGAACCGGAAATACCCGAAAGCCCGGCTATAATGCAATTGCGGCCGATGCGAACGTTATGGGCGATCTGCACCAGATTGTCGATCTTGGTGCCCTGGCCGATGATGGTGTCGGACATGGCGCCGCGATCGACCGTTGTGTTCGAGCCGATCTCAACATCGTCCTGGATGATGACACGGCCGATCTGCGGGACACGCTCCGGCCCCTTGGCGCCACCCACGAAACCAAAGCCATCCTGTCCGACGCGGGCGCCGCCATGGATGATGACGCGGTTGCCGATCAGCGCATACTGAATGCTGGTGCCCGGACCGATGTAGCCGTCGCGGCCGATCTGGCAGGAAGGACCGATCACCGCATGGGGAGCAACGACGGTTCCGCTGCCGATGGAAGCGCGAGGTCCGATGACGGCACCAGCCTCGATGATCGCACCGGCCTCGACATGGGCCGTCGGGTCGACATGGGCATGCGGCGAGACACCGGTTTCGCTGGTCATCGGCCCCGGCGTGGCGGCCGCCGGGAAAAGCAGGCGTCCGACCATTGCGAAAGCCTGTTGCGGACGCGGATGGACCAGAACCGCAACGCCCGCCGGCGCCTTGGCGGCAAATTCGGCGGGACAGAGAACCGCAGCAGCCTTCAGGGACTGCATCAGCGCAAAATTGCGCTTGCCGTCGACGAAGACGAGCGCATCCTCGCCGCCCTCGTTCGCCGGCGCCAAGGCCGAGATCGATATTTGGGATTGGTCGGAATCGACAAGCATCGCGCCGGTCAGATTCGCGACTTCGCCAGCCGTGTATCGGCGTGAGGGCGCGAAGAACACCGGATCGGTCATTCCAAAAGCAATATCCAGCTAGGTCGGATCACTCTCTTCCGGGCCCCAACGGCCCGGAAGCATCGTTACCCGCGAATCAGAAGCGGGTCGATATGCCGAAGTTGAATTCCTGCACGTCGTCGGTCGCTTGCTTCTTGACCGGGATCGCGTAGTCAATGCGAATCGGGCCAAAGGGCGACGCCCACATCAGACCGACACCGACCGAAGCGCGCAGCTTCATGCCGGTTGACGCTGGGTCGACACCGGTAACCTTGTTGTCATAGAGCGTCGCCGCATCAGCAAAGACCGCGCCGCGCAGGCCGAAGCTTTCCGGGATCACAGGCAGCGGAAACTGGGCTTCGGCCGAGGCATTGAAATAGGTGGTGCCGCCGAGATGGTCGCCGCTGGTACCCAGGGCCACCGGGCCGATACCGCCATAGGCAAAGCCGCGGATCATGCGGTCGCTGCTCTGGAAATGATCGAAGACGCGCAAATTGCCATCGCCGTAGCCATAGACATAGCCGGCACCGCCTGAGACAAGCCCCACCAGATCCAGTTGCTCCGAAAGGGTCTGGTAGACACTGGTGCGACCGGTGACCTTGACGAATTTCGCGTCACCACCAAGGCCGGCCACTTCCGTGGTGACATTGGCATAGATGCCTTCATGCGGATTCTTCATGTCGTCGATAGTGTTGTAGAGCAGACCCAGACTGACCGACGATTTGATCCATGGGCTTTGAGCCACACCGTCCAGGATCGCGGTGGAGATGGTGCATTTGCTGGGATCGTAAATCCCACTGGTCAAGCAATTGTCTGCGATCGCGTATTTTTCTTGCGAGATGTTATACGCCAGCTGGGTCGAGATGCTGTCGGTGATCGGCAGGCCGAAGCGAACCGTCGCTCCCAACGTCTCGCTATCATAGTGGTCGTAGTTCCGGGTCTGCTGGAAGATGTCGAAGCCGGCGGCAATGCGCCGTCCGAGGAAATAGGGCTCGGTGAAGGAGAGGCTGTAGTCACGCGAATTCTTGCCGCCACCAGCCGAGAGCTTGATGAACTGGCCGCGGCCGAGGAAGTTGCGCTCGGTGATCGATCCTTCGACCGATGGGCCTGCCGTGTCGCCACCGGTCGAATAGCCGGCACCGATCGAGAACTCGCCGGTCGACTTCTCGACCACGTCGACCACCAGCACAACCTGGTCAGGTTCGGAGCCGGGCACCGTCGAGATGTCGACTTTGTCAAAGTAATTGAGGTTTTCCAGCCGCTTCTTCGCGCGCTGGATGAGAACCTGGTTGAAGGCGTCGCCTTCACTGACGTCGAATTCGCGACGGATGACATAGTCACGCGTGCGATCGTTGCCGCGGATCTCGATGCGCTCGATATAGGCCTTGGTGCCCTGGTCGACCGTGTAGACGACCGAAATGGTGTGGTTTTCGAAGTTGCGATCGCCACGCGGCGTCACCTGGGCAAAGGCATAACCGGAACCCGCGACCTTCTCGGTCAGCGCAATGATCGAGTCCTCGACATCCTTGGCGTTGTAGACGTCGCCCTTGTGGGTCTGAACCACCGACTCCAGCGACTTCGAGTCGACCTCGGGGATCGTGCTCTCGACGCTGACGTCACCGAAATTGTAGCGGTCGCCTTCCTGCACGGTGATGGTCACCGTGTACTTGTTTGTCGTGTCGTCGAGTTCGCCGACGGCGGAAACAACCTGGAAATCGGCATAGCCGTGATTGTAGTAGAAGCGACGCAGCAATTCCTGGTCGGCGCGCAGCTTGTCCTCGTCATAGACGTCGTCACGCAGCACGAACGACAGGAAAGTCGAGCGCTTGGTGGCGATGACATCGGACAGACGGCGGCTCGAATAGGCGCTGTTGCCGACGAAATTGATCGAAGCGATCTGGGTGCGGCCGCCTTCATTGATGTTGAAGACCACGTTCACGCGGTTGTCGCCGAGATCCATGATCTGCGTGGTGACAGCGGCGTCGTCGCGGCCGATTCGCTTGTAGGCAGCCTTAACTGCCTCGACGTCGGCATCGAGCGCAGCTTGCGAGAAGGTGCCGCGCGGCTTCAGCTGGACCGCGACCGCCAGGGCGTTGTCCTTGAGCTTCTTGTTGCCCTGGAACAGTACCTGGTTGACGACCTGGTATTCGGAAACCTTGATGACCAGCGTCGAACCGACCTGATTGATCTGGACGTCCGAGAACAGTCCGGTGCCGAACAGAGCCTTGACCGCTTCATCGATATCGGCGCTGGAAAAGGCCTTGCCGGGCTTGATGGTGACGTAGTTGCGGATGGTGTCGGCGTCGACACGCTGGTTGCCGCTGACTTCCACTCTGCTGACAACAGCAGCCTCAGCCGCAGATGTGGCAACGAACTGCACTGCGAGCGCGCCTGGCACAACCAGAGCGGCGGACAAAGCCACCGCGGACGCGGCGCTCAGAAACTTGGATGCTGCCTTCATCGGGCTTTTGTACCTTTTCTCGAAGTCCCCACGGCGAGAAAACCGGACGTGCGGTAATTTCTCCTACCGTATTAACCGGATTTTCCCTACACGCAAGGCTTCTGGTTAATTTGTAATTACTTAACCCTGGTGCGTGGCTTTCGCGTCACTCATACCCCCCTGCATGGTAAACGGCGTCTCAACGTTGGTCGTGCCGAAGTCAAATTCCTTCATGATTTCAGCACCCAAACAGATCGTTCCAGAAAACGAACACCGTGAAGCCGAGCACCAGAAGCAGGCCGGCCCTGTAGACCATTTCCATCATCCGTTCCGACACCGGCCGCCGGATGACAGCCTCCACGCCGTAGAACAAGAGATGGCCGCCGTCGAGGGGGGGAATCGGCAGAAGGTTGAGAAACCCTATCCCGACCGACAGCCCGGCAACGAGTTGCACCAGCCACAGGAAGCCCAGTTTTGCCGCCTGCCCCGACATCTTCGCGATCTTAATCGGGCCGCCCAGCTGGCATTTGTCTTCGCGGCCGACGACGAATCGCTGCAGGAACTGGCCGGTGCGCTGAATGACGTGCCCCGTCTCCTCGACCGCGGCGCCTACCGCTCCGACAGGGCTGTAGGTGATCAGCCTGGGTTGGCCGAGTTCCTTGTTGTTGACGACGCCAATGACGGCCACCTTGACCTTGTTGCCCAGCGCGTCCTGCTGCTCCATCGGTTCCGGCGTCGCCGTAACGGTGACCTCCTTGCCGTCTCGCAGCATGATGAAGGTGATGGCATCGCCGGCGCGGCCTGAAACCAGGCGCTGGACGTCGGCGAAGCTCTCGACCTTGCTGCCGTCGACAGCAACGAATCGGTCGCCAGGCAGAATGCCGGCCCTCTCCGCCGGACTGCCGGCAGTGACTTGCGCCACCATCGGCTCCATCACAGGGCGGCCGTAGGCGGAAAACAACACTGCGAAGACGGCGATCGTCAGCAGGAAATTGAACAGTGGCCCGGCCACCACGGTGGCCGCGCGCTTCCAGATCGGCTGGGTGTGGAAAGCAATCTTGCGTTCCGCATCGGTCAGCGTTTCCAGATCTTCCGCGCTGGGCTGGCTCGACGTGGCGTTCATGTCGCCGACAAATTTGACATAGCCGCCGAGCGGTATGGCGCAGAGTTTCCAGCGCGTGCCGTGGCTGTCGTTGAAGCCGAAAAGTTCGGGGCCAAAGCCGATCGAAAAGGCTTTTACGCCGATGCCGCACCAGCGGCCGACGAGGTAGTGGCCCATTTCGTGGACGAACACGACCACGGTCAGCACGAACAGGAAAGGCACCAACGTGCCGAGGACAAAGCCCTGCGTGCTGAAAACCGCGTGAAGAATCTCGTTCAATTCATGCCCTCAAATTCATCCGCAGCGCAGCTCGCGCCGCGACTGTGACATCAATCCGGGCGAATCCGTGGCGCGCGCCATTCTTCGCCCTGAAAATGCTGCTCAAGCCGGAAACAACCCCTGCGCCGGATGATCGGCGGTCGCCGAAATCCAGCCGATGACGTACAGGGCGAAGGCAGCCGCGACAAGCCCGTCGACCCTGTCCATGACGCCGCCATGGCCCGGTATCAGCGCGCTGGAATCCTTGCGCCCGTGGCGGCGCTTGACCCATGATTCGAAAAGGTCGCCGGCCTGGGCGACGATCGACAGCACCAATGCAACCAGGCCAAGGACACCAAGATTGCCGGCACCGGCCGCAGCAGCCAAAAGCACCCCCGCAACCACGCCGCCGACAGCGCCGCCGAGCGCACCGCTCTGCGTCTTGCCGGGTGAAATCGACGGTGCCAGCTTCGGGCCGCCGACAGTGCGGCCGACGAAATAGGCAAAAATGTCGGTCGCCCATACCACCGCGAACAGAAACAGGATCGCCACCAGGCCGGAATGGTCGCCGTCGCGCAACAGCGCCAGCGAAAGACCGGAAACCGCGGCGTAGGCAAGGCCGGACGCATCCCATTGGGTTGTTCCGCGAATCCGTGCGGCGACAGACGTGACGACAACCAGGGCTGCGATAAGAGGCAGCAGCAAGGACGCCGGCAGGCTGGCGATCAAGGCGCCAACGAAGACCAGAAGCAGCGCTTCCGGCAGAAAGCCGAGGCCGGCAACGGCGGCCGGGCGCGACATGCGCGTCCACTCATAGAAGATCACCGCCGTCATGGCGGCGCAAAGCAAACGGAACGACAAACCGCCGAGCCAGGTCAGGCCAAGGGCGATAACGGCCAAAACGACTGCCGAGACGACGCGAAGCTGGAGATTGCTCATGCCGGCGCCGGTCACGAAGCGACGTCTTGGGCGGCAAGTCCGCCAAAACGGCGCTCGCGGCCGGCGAAATCGCGCAATGCATCGGCCAGATGCTCACGACTGAAGTCAGGCCAGTAGCAAGGCAGGAAGACAAGTTCGCTGTAGGCTGCCTGCCACAAAAGGAAGTTCGACAGCCGAAGCTCGCCGCTGGTGCGTATGACCAGCTCCGGATCGGGAATGCCTTGCGTGTCGAGAGAGGCGGCAAAGGATTCGGCTGATATCGCCTCGCTGGCGAGCTCGCCGCGCGCCACAGCCTCGGCGAGCTTGCGCGCCGCGCGCACGATCTCGTCGCGTCCGCCATAGTTGAAAGCGATGACCAGGGTCAGCGACTCGTTGCCAGCGGTCAGCGATTCGGCCTCTTCGAGCAGGCCCCTGATGTCGGGCTGCAGCCCTGCCCTGTCACCGATGATCCTCACCCGCACGCCGCTCTGGTGCAGCTCGGCAAGGTCGCGGCGGATGAACAGCTTCAACAGACCCATCAGGTCGCTGACTTCGGCTTTCGGCCGCGACCAGTTTTCCGACGAGAAGGCATAGACGGTCAGGAAGGAGATGCCGAGACCGGGTGCTGCGCGTACGGTCTTGCGCAGCGCCTCGACACCGGCGCGATGACCGGCGAGCCGCGGCATGCCGCGCGCCTTGGCCCAGCGTCCGTTTCCATCCATGATGATCGCGACATGCGCGGGCGTTGCCATGTTCTCGCTTTCGGGCCAGCCGATGGCCAGACCCTAAACCTGCATGATTTCAGCTTCCTTATCGGAAAGCAGGTGGTCGATGGTGCTGATCGTCTCATCGGTCAGCTTCTGGACCTGATCGGAGCGCTTGCGATGATCGTCCTCGCTGATGTCGCCGTCCTTTTCCGCCTTCTTCAGGAAATCCATGCCGTCGCGGCGCACGTGGCGCACGGCGACGCGGGCATTCTCGGCATAACCATGCGAGATCTTGACCAGCTCCTTGCGGCGCTGCTCGTTGAGCTCTGGCAGTGGAATCCTGAGATTGGTGCCGTCGACGATCGGGTTGAAGCCGAGATTGGATTCGCGGATGGCACGGTCGACGGCGCCGACCATCGACTTGTCCCAGACCGAAACCGAGATCATGCGCGGCTCCGGCACCGACACATTCGCCACCTGATTGATCGGCATGGTGGTGCCGTAAGCCTGGACCTGGATGGCGTCGAGCAGGTTGCCAGAGGCGCGGCCGGTGCGCAGCGAAGCCAGGTCGTGCCTGAATGCGGCGATCGCGCCATCCATGCGCCGCTTGAGATCGTCGAACTCACCACTCATCATTGTCTCCTCGACCCGTTTGCCCGGGTTCACTACTTGTGTTCGAGCCTCACTCCGAAAACCCCGGTTTTCGGGATTGTGCTCCGGATCAATCGTCGGCAACGACCGTACAACGGCCGCCGCCCCTCAGGATGTCGCCAAAACCACCCTTTTCGTGGATCGAATAGACGATTATCGGAATGTTGTTTTCGCGCGCAAGTGCAATCGCGGCGGTATCCATGATGGAAAGGCCTTTGTTGATCACTTCGGCATGGCTGATGCGCTCGAAGCGCGTCGCGTGCGGATCCTTCTTGGGATCGGCCGAATAGACACCGTCGACCTGGGTGCCCTTGAACAGTGCGTCGGCGCCGATTTCCGCGGCGCGAAGGGCTGCGGCCGAATCGGTGGTGAAGAACGGATTGCCGGTGCCGCCGGCGAAAATGACGACCTTGCCCTGGTTCATATAAGCGGTCGCCTGGCGTTGCGAAAAGCTCTCGCAAAGCTCGGGCATGGCGATTGCCGACAGCACCACGGCGTCGACGCCGATCTTGTTCAGCGACGTGCGCAGCGCCAGCGAGTTGATGACGGTGGCGAGCATGCCCATGTGGTCGCCGGTGACGCGGTCGCCACCCTTGGAGGCTACGGCCACGCCGCGAAAGATGTTGCCGCCGCCTATGACGACGCCGACCTCGATGCCCAAAGCGCGGGCCTCGGCGATGTCGGCGGCGATGCGATCGACCACCGACACGTCGATGCCGAAATGCTGTTCCCCCATCAACGCTTCGCCTGATGCTTTCAGCAAGACACGTCGAAAGAGAGGCTTGGCCGTCATCTGGTTCCTCGAAAATCTCGGCGCGGGAATTCGGGAGGCAAAACCGACCCCGCTTCGCCCGGCGGTGCTGTCACGATGCGTTGACCCGATACACGAAGGGCGCGGCGATGTCACGCCGCGCCCTGTCGCAAATTCCCAGCCGTTTGGCTTGCAGCCGATCAGTTGCTGCTGATGCTGACCGCCTCACCTTCGACAACCACCGGTGGTGCATAGTTGGAAGGCTTGTCGCCGGTCACGGTGCCGCCGGTAACCCTGGCCTGTATCTCGGAACCGAAATATGAATGTGGGAATGGCGCCGGACCGCGGCTGACCGCATCCAGCCGATCGCGAAGGTCAGGGGGAAGCGAGAAGTCCAGCGCCGCGAGATTGTCCTGCAACTGAGCAAGCTTCGTGGCTCCGAGGATGACGGAGGCGATGCCCGGCTGCGTCGCCACCCAGTTGAGCGCGACCTGGGGCATACTGCGGCCGAGCTCGGCGGCGACTTTTTCGAGTTCGGCCACGATCGCCCAGTTGCGCTCGCTGAATTTCTGGAACCCCGGATGGGTGGTGTTGCGAAAACCATCGAGCCGGCCAACGTTTCCGACCTGCGTCGGTCGGTATTTGCCGCTGAGCAGGCCGCTGGCCAGCGGGCTCCACACCATGATGCTGGCGCCATGGCGGGTGCCGAAGGGCACGAATTCATGCTCGATGGTGCGCTCGGCGAGGGAGTATTCGAGCTGCAGGGCCGAGATCGGTTCATAGCCGCGCAGTTCGGCGATCGCCTGCGCCCGGCCGGCATACCAGGCCGGCACGTCGGACAGGCCGATATGGCGCACCTTGCCGATGCGGACGAGGTCGTCCAGCGTGCGCATGACCTCTTCGGCCGGCGTCAGCCTGTCCCAGACATGCAGGAGATAGAGGTCGATATAATCGGTGCCCAGCCGCTTCAGTGAGGCGTCCACGGCGCGCAAGATGTTCTTGCGGCCGTTGCCGCCGCCATTTGGGTTGCCGGGCTCGGTGTTGAAGGTGAACTTGGTGGCGATGACCGCGCTGTCGCGCAGACCGCGTTCGGCGATGAATTCCCCCAGCCAGGTTTCACTGGTGCCGTCGGTGTAGAGGTCCGCGGTGTCGAAGAAATTGCCGCCGGTCTCGACATAGGCATCGAACATGGCACGAGCGGTTTCTCGGTCCGCCCCCCAGCCCCATTCGGTGCCGAAGGTCATCGCGCCCAGCGCCAGCCGGCTGACCCTGAGGCCGCTATTGCCAAGGGTGTAATAGGTCATGCTCATGATGTCGTTCCGATCCTGATCCGATGTTCAGCGCCGATCCTGTCCGGGGGTCGTCTTCACCCACGAGTTGCCACGCTCGTGCGTCATTCGGAAGGTGAAGCCATCCACCTTCCAGCCTGCGCCGGAACGGGCCAGATGGTGTTCGTAGGTGCCCCAGACTTCCCAGAGCGGGTCGCCATTGCCTTCCATCCGGTTCCAGGCATAGGCGTTGGTGAAGACGGTCGCAGCTTCGGCGTCAATGACGACCTGATGGTTGGTGCGCAGATGCAGGCTGGTCTTGCTGCCTCTGAGATTCGCTGCCCAGGTTCCGATCAGGTCGTCCGAGGCGATGGTGGCAGCAGGCTGTCCGCTCAGGCTGCTGAAGTCGACGGTGACGCGGTCGGCGAAAAAGCTGCGGGCGAGCCGCCAATCCTGGGCATCGACGGCGCGATCGATAGCATCGGCGATGCGGATGACGGCACGCTCGTCGGCGAGCGCCATTTCCTTAGACGGTTCGGCCCCGCCGGCATCGAACGGCGCCAGCGCAAGGCTCGCCGCGAAGGTAACGTCCTTCAACGCAGTCATCTCTCTTCTCCTTTGCGCATCGGCCCGCTGCCGACGTGTTGGCGACACTGTGGAGCAACCCGCTGGCATCGATAATATTGCATTGTTCGCAAGGACTATGCGATGCTGCTCATGAATGGATCGAGACCTGCTCAACCATCTGCCTGTCATCGTCGCCGTTGCCCGGCGCGGCGGCTTTGCGCTTGCCGCGGCCGAACTCGGCATGAGCCCTTCGGCGGTCAGCCATGCGGTGCGCCTTGTCGAGGAGCGGATCGGCCAGCCTCTGTTCGCGCGCACGACGCGCAGCGTCTCATTGACCGAAGCCGGCAAGGCGCTGGTGGAGACGGCGGCCCCTGCCCTTCAGGATATAGCCGAGCGGATGGACCGTATCCGCGGCATCACGGGCCGGCCCGCCGGGTTGCTTAGGATCAACGCCTCCAACATCGCGATCCCGTTGGCGGTGACGCCGGTGGTCGCGGCGATGGCGGAGCGCTATCCCGACATAACGGTCGAGCTGTTCGCCGACCAAGGCCTCGTCGATATCGTGGGCGAAGGCTTCGATGCCGGTATCCGGCTTGGCGAGATGATCGCGCAGGACATGGTGACGGTCCGGCTTACGCCACCGTTCAAGGCCATCATCGTCGCCTCTCCCGCCTATATCGGACGGCGTGGCCGTCCGCGCGATGTGGCTGATCTCGCGAACCACAATTGCATCGGCTACCGGCTTGTGCGCAGCGGCGGGCTCTATCACTGGGATCTGGCCGTGGATGGCAAGGATGTCGTCGTGGAGACCGGCGGCACGGTCATCGTCACGGATTCGCTCGCCGCCATCGATCTGGCGCTCGCCGGGATCGGGCTTGCCTATCTGTTCGAACCGCTGGCGCGCGCCGATTTGGCCGCCGGTCGCCTCGTTCAGATTCTGCCGCAAACGGCGATCGAGGAGCCCGGCCTGTTCCTCTACTTCCCGCGCCGGGCGGCGATGGCGCCGAAGCTGCGGGCCTTCATCGATACCGCGCAAGAAATCGGCCGAACATCCTTGCGGACATCCGGCCGAGTTGCCTGAGCTGAGAAGCCCCCTTTCGGGGACTATTTCCTAAGGATTATTTCTTCACCGCAGCCGCGACTTCCGCCGCGAAATCGGTCTCTTCCTTCTCGATGCCCTCGCCGAGCGCGAAGCGCAGATAGGCGGTAATCTTGGCGGGAGCGCCGATGTCCTTCTCGGCATCCTTCAGCGCCTTCTCGACGGTGATGTCGGGATTGAGCACGAAAGCCTGCTTCAAGAGCACAACCTCTTCGTAGAACTTGCGCATACGGCCCTCGACCATCTTCTCGATGATCGCTTCCGGCTTGCCGGACTGGCGCGCCTGGTCGGAGAAGATCGCCTTCTCGCGCTCGATGGCTGCCGGATCGATCTGCTCTGCGGTCAGCGCCAGCGGGTTGGTGGCGGCGACGTGCATGGCGACCTGGCGCCCAAAGGCGTTCGCTGCCTGTGCGTTGCCAGTGGTTTCGATCGCGACCAGAACGCCGAGCTTGCCAAGACCGTCGGCAACAGCGTTGTGGACGTAGGTAGCGACTGCGCCGTGCGGAACGGTCAGCTTGGCCGAGCGGCGGAAGCCCATGTTCTCGCCAATGGTACCGACGGCATCCTTGATGGTGTCGGCAACCGACTTGTCGGAACCCGGATACTTCGCGGCAGCGACAGCCTCCGTCGCGCCATATGCGAGCGCCACCTTGGCGACGTTGGCGACGATTTCCTGGAAAGCCGCGTTGCGGGCAACGAAGTCGGTCTCGGAATTGACCTCGACGACAGCGGCTTCACGCACGCCGTTGTCGACGCCGATCAGGCCTTCGGCAGCGGTGCGGCCAGCCTTCTTGTCGGCCTTGGAAATGCCCTTCTTGCGCAGCCAGTCGACGGCCTCTTCCATGTTGCCGTTGGTCTCGGTCAACGCCGCCTTGCAGTCCATCATGCCCGCGCCGGTCAAGTCGCGGAGTTCTTTGACCTGTGCAGCCGAAATGCTCATTGTCGCCTCTTTGTTTAAATGCACCGACGCACCACCGGTATTCGGTGATGCGTCCGTTTAGCGTGCCAAAATATTAGAAAGATGAAGGCCGGAACCGGCCTTCGATTATCAAGCTTCGGGGGCTTCCGACGCCGGGGCCGGATCGAGCGCCGGCTCGACCGGAGCTTCGACCGAGGCGCCGATGTCCACACCGAGCGCGCCCTGCTGACGGGCGATGCCGTCCAGCGCCGCCTTGGCGATCAGGTCGCAATAGAGCTGGATGGCGCGAGCCGCGTCGTCATTGCCCGGGATCGGGAAGTCGATCTTGTCCGGATCGCAGTTGGAATCGATGATGGCGACGACCGGAATGCCGAGGCGCTTGGCCTCGAGGATGGCAATCGCTTCCTTGTTGGTATCGATGACGAACATCAGGTCGGGCGTCGAGCCCATGTCCTTGATGCCGCCGAGCGCCTTGTTGAGCTTCTCGCGCTCGCGATCGAGGTTGAGGCGCTCCTTCTTGGTGAGGCCCTGGGCCTCGCCGGCCAGCATCTCATCGAGCTTGCGCAGGCGTGAGATCGAATTCGAGATTGTCTTCCAGTTGGTCATCATGCCGCCGAGCCAGCGGGAGTTGACATAATACTGGGCCGAACGCTGTGCGGCATCGGCAACGATGTCGGACGCCTGGCGCTTGGTGCCGACGAACAGCACGCGGCCGCCCTTGGCGACGGTGTCGGAAACCTGCTTCAGCGCCTGGTGCAGCAAAGGCACCGTCTGCGAGAGGTCGATGATGTGGATGTTGTTACGGGCGCCGTAGATGTAAGGCGCCATCTTCGGGTTCCAGCGGTGGGTCTGGTGGCCGAAGTGAATGCCAGCTTCCAAAAGCTGGCGCATGCTGAAATCAGGCAGTGCCATTCTCGAGTATCCTTTCCGGTTAGCCTCCACGGACACAGGCATTTTTGGACTTTGTCCTCGAACGCCACCGGAGGTTTCAGCCGGATTTCTCCCGGGCAGACACCAAAGTCCGTGTGTGGAATGAGCGCGCATATAGAGGGGATGCGCGATAAAGGCAAGCGCTGTGGCGCCTCAGCATTCAGCGTGCGGCGATCAGTGCACCAGTGCCGATCATGGCGCCGCCGGCAAACCTGTTCATCAACCGCATGCGCCGCGGCGTCCTGAACCAGCCCGAGGCTCTGCCTGCAAGGGCCGCATAGGCGCCCATGGTGACAATGTTGACGCTGATCACCACCGCGACCACGAGCAGCCCATCGGTGAAGGTCATGGTGTGGAGATCGAGAATCAGCGGCATGATGGAGGCGTGGAACAGGATCGCCTTGGGGTTGCCCAGGGCGATGGAGGCGCCGAGGAAAAACGATCGCGACAGCCTTGCCTGTTCTGCCGGCGATCCATCCGATTGCGCAGCGGCCGACCGCCACATCCTGATACCGAGAAAAACCAGATAGGCGGCACCTGCATATTTCAGGGCGAGAAACACCCATTCGAAGGTCTGCGCCAGCGCCACCAGGCCCAGCAGGGCCAAGGTGACCAGCACCGCGTCGCCGGCGGCGACGCCGAGGCCGGCCATGAAAGCTCTGACAAAGCCGCGCGAGACGCCGTTGGTGATGACGGCAAACATCGCCGGGCCGGGCGTGGCGGCGGCGAGCGTGATCGCGACGCAATAGGCCACAAAAGCCGTCAATGTCATGATCGTATCTTTCCTTTCGGCACCCGCACGCGGCGGAAGATCGCGACAATCTCCTCGCGGCTGCATTGAACCGCGCCGAGGCGTACCGCACGGTCGCGTTCAAAGCCGGTTATGTCATAGTGCGGCGCCGATGTCTTCGGCGGACCCTGATAGGACGACCGCTTGATGCCAAGCTGCGCCGCGAAACGATGCAGTTCGTCGGTGTCGTCGGCCATCAGATGGCACCAGCGATGCCCGACCCATTTCCAGATCGCCGCGTCGACATAGACCGCCATGACGGCTTGGCGGCGCTATTTCGCCGGACAGGGCTTCGACTGATCGAACAGCGACAGGTTGACCAGCTTGCCGGTCATCGAGAAGTCGCCATAGTCCATGACGAGGTCGCGCGTGATGCCGTTCTCGTGCAGCTTGAAGCTGATCCGGTATTCCGGCACCTCTTCGCCTGACTTGTCGGTTTCGTCGAAATAGGCGATGTCGACCGGCCAGTATTTGTCGGTGGCGAGCTTGGCCAGCGCCGGCGCTTCAGGATCCGCCTTGTCGGCATCCGTCTTCTTGCCGACGACGACGGTGGTGGTCATCACCTTGTTGGCGTCTTCCGAGCCGTCGAACAGGTTGGTTTCGTAGAAGCTTTCGCCCTTTTCGGCCTTGCCGATCAATTCGACCAGATGCTGGGTCGGAAACTGGGTGGCCGCCAGTTCAAGGCTGCTCTTCTCAGGCTTGTCGATATCGACCTTGAGCCCCTTGGTCTCTTTCGTGGCGATGCCCTTGACCTCCTTGTCGAGGTTCTGGTCGACGAAGGACTTTGTCACGAACGAGAAGGTCTTGCCTTCGGCGTCCTCGAACGTGGTCGTCTGCTGGTCGGTCAGCCTTGTGTTGTCACTGGTGGCGATCTGGGTGACGAAGCGGAATTTCACCGTATAGCCTTCGCAAGGCGAGCCGTTGAACTCATAGACCATGCGGCCGGAAATGCCAGTAATGCCGGAGCGATCGGATGCCTTGTCGAGGGTCAGATCATAGACGGCGCGATGCGCCTGCAGCGCCGGCACGGCGAAGGCGGGAGCCATCGAGAAAAGCGCCGGCAGCAGAACGGCATGGAATGCGAGGCGCGTTGCGCGCATGAGGTGCTCCGATCATCGCGGCTGATGGCAGGCCGCAGGGAAAGATGGTCCAGCTTAAAAAAAGTCGTGGCGGAAGCGAGGCAAAAATAGCAATTTCGGCCCGGCCAGCGCGGCGTCATCAAGCAATAGGGAAATACCATGAGTGAAACAATCGAAAAGCGGCTAAGCGATCTCGGCGTGACGCTTCCGGTCGCCGCCGCGCCCGCCGCCAACTATGTGCCCTATTGCCGGACCGGCAATCTGCTGTTCACCGCCGGACAGTTGCCGCTGAAGGACGGCAAGCTGCAGGCGAGCGGCCTGCTCGGCCGCGACGTCGACACGGCGGGCGGCAAGGAAGCGGCAAAATACTGCGCAATCAATATATTGGCGCAAGCCAAGGCGGCCCTTGGCGATCTCGAAAAAATCCGCCGCCTGGTGAAGATCACCGTCTTCGTCGCCTCGGCGACCGATTTCGTCGAGCAGCATCTGGTTGCCAACGGCGCCTCCGATTTTCTCGTCGCCGCACTCGGCGATCGCGGCAAGCATGCCCGCTCCGCCGTCGGTACCGCCTCGCTGCCGCTTAATGCCGCAGTGGAAATCGAAGCGATCTTCGAAGTCGAATGAGCCTGACATGACCGACCTTTCCTGGCTCACCGCCCGCCCCGTCGCCCATCGCGGCTTTCACGACATGAACAAGACGCGCTGGGAGAACACGCTTTCGGCCTTTGCCGCGGCCGCCGAACGCGGCTACGCGATCGAGTGCGACGTGCACCTGTCGTCGGACGGCATTCCGGTCATCATCCACGATGGCGATCTGCAGCGGCTGACCGGCAAGGACGGCTTCGTCTGGCAGCGCACGGCAGCGGAGATGACGGCGCTCAAGGTCGGCGGCACATCAGATCATTTGCCGACGCTGCAGGAGGCGCTCGATCTGGTCGACGGCCGGGTGCCGATGGTGGTCGAGCTTAAGGGGGTTCCCGGACACGACGAAGGCCTGGTGGCAAGCGTCGGCAAGCTGCTCAAGCGCTACAAGGGCAAGGCGGCGATCATGTCGTTCGACCATTGGCTGATCCGCGATTTTCCCAAATACGCGCCTGGCATCCCCGGCGGACTGACCGCCTATGGCAAGGACGTCAAGCTGATCGAGGCGCATTTCGCCATGCTGGCGAACGAGATTGCCTTCACCTCCTATGCGGCGGGCGACTTGCCGAACCAGTTCGTCTCCTTCGTGCGCGAAAAGCTCAAGATGCCGGTGATCACCTGGACCGTGCACGACCAGCCGGCGGTGGACCTGACCTTCAAATATGCCGACCAGATGACGTTCGAGGGCTTCGAGCCCGATCACGTCAAAGTTGCCTGAAGCCGGGCTTGTACGGACCCGCGCGGAGCTTAAATAAGCCTCATGGATCAAGGTGATGAAGGCGACGGGCAAGCGGTGGATGCAGAGTATTCGATCCGCGTCGCCGCGGGCATCGGCGCCTTTACCTGCGACGAATGGAATGGTTTTGGCGGGACCACCCGCGGTGACACAGAAAACGGCTACAACCCTCTCGTTTCATTCGCTTTTCTGAGTGCGCTTGAAGATTCCGGCTGCGCCGTGCGGCGCACCGGCTGGCAAGGCCATCACCTCAGGCTGGAGACGGCGCACGGCAAGCTGCTCGGCGCGGTGCCCTGCTATCTGAAATCGCACAGCCAGGGCGAATATGTGTTCGACCATGGCTGGTCGGATGCATTCGAGCGCGCCGGCGGGCGCTATTATCCAAAGCTGCAATGCGCCGTGCCGTTCACGCCGGTTACCGGCCCGCGCCTGCTGGTCAGCACGGGCGAGGACAGCCGCACCGTCAAAGCCGGCCTGGCGACCGGCCTGAAGGCGGTGACGGAAAAGCTCGGCGTGTCTTCCGCCCATGTCACCTTCGCGCCGGAGGGCGATGTCGAAGCCCTGGAGGGGGCAGGATTCCTGCACCGTACCGACCAGCAGTTCCACTTCTTCAACGAAGGCTTTTCGACCTATGACGACTTTCTCGCCACGCTGGCTTCGCGCAAGCGCAAGGCGATGAAGAAAGAGCGGCGCGAGGCGCTGGCCGACGGCATCTCGATCGACTGGCTGACCGGCAAGGACCTGACCGAAAAGGCCTGGGACGATTTCTTTGCCTTCTACATGGACACCGGCAGCCGCAAATGGGGGCGGCCCTATCTCACCCGCGAATTCTTCTCGCTGATCGGCGAACGCATGGCTGAAGACATCCTGCTGGTGATGGCCAAACGCAACGGACGCTACATTGCCGGCGCCATCAACTTCATCGGCTCGGACGCGCTCTATGGGCGCAACTGGGGCTGCATCGAGGACCACCCCTTCCTGCATTTCGAGGTCTGCTACCATCAGGCGATCGACTTCGCCATCGAGCGCAAGCTGAAAGTGGTCGAGGCCGGTGCGCAGGGCGAGCACAAGCTGGCGCGCGGCTATCGGCCGGTGACAATGCACTCGGCGCACTATTTGGCGCATCCCGGCTTGCGCAAGGCCGTCGCCGACTATCTCAAGCGTGAACGGCGCGAAGTCGAGCGGATGAGCGAATATCTGGAAGAGCACACCCCGTTCCGCAAGGATCTGGCGGACTAGGCGGGTTCCGCGAGACTGTACCATTGCTTGCGACAAGTCGCCGGGCGCGACAAACCAGAGGTATTGCTGGCGAAGCCTGCCTGCGCCCGCTGTTTACCGGGTCGGCGGAATCCGCTAAGCAACGCCGAGGGCATGGGTGCGAAAACACCCTGGGGTTGGCATGCAGGGTTTGGCATCCGTGGGGCAATGGCTCGGCGTGGCGGGGTTTGTGGCCGCGCTGCCGTTGGTCGTTTGGCTGGAAGGCAAGCCTGGGACCTGGCCTCTTGGCTTTTCCACATTCCTCCTTCTCTTTGGCTTCCTGCACCTGCTGTTTTCAGGAACGACCGTCGCGCTCTGGATGACGCTGGTGCTGGCAGCGATCATAGGCATCGCCTCCAAACTGAAATATCGCCATCTCGGCTTCAATCTCCTGGCTGGCGACTTCTATCACCTCGCCGCAAGCAGCTTGCGCAGCGTCTTTGTCGACCATGCCCGAATGGCGGTGCCTGCTCTCTTCGGCGCGGCCGCAATCGTGACGCTCGCCATTGCCGTCGACATGACGCTGGTCGAGCCGGCGACGCCGCTGACGTCGCGTCTTGCCGAGTTCGCCGTGGCGGCCCTGATCTATTTGGCAGTGTTCCGGATCAGCGGTGGAGTGGCTCGCTTCCGCTTCGATCTGCTCACCAGAGACCGCGCCCATCTTTCCGCTTTCGCGGCATCATGGCTCGGCGCGGGACCATCGCGACGGCCAAACTTCGTCGATATCGCTGCCGATGCCTTGCCGCTTCTGCCGCCGGAACCAGCTAGGCGGGCGGCTGATGAGATCCGCCCGCACATCTTCATGATCCTGCATGAATCGACATTTGATCCAAGACACCATGGCCTGCCGATCAACCGGGCATTCGAGCATTTCTTTTCGCCTCCGCACGGTCTGTCGGGGGCTTTGCATGTCGACGTCTTTGGCGGCAGCACGCTGCAGACCGAATTTTCGGTGCTAACCGGCCTGTCCTCGCTTTCCTTTGGCAGTGACAGCCGTTTCGTCTTCCACCTGCTGGACGGACGCCTGCGTCACGCTCTGCCTTCGGTGCTTTCAGGCATCGGATACCACGTCTCCCATGTGAGCTGCGACCGGCCCAACTTCGTCAATTGCGATCGTTTCTACAAATCAATCGGGTTTGAAGAGGTCTGCTACGCCGCGACCTTGCCGCCTCCCTTCGATAGGGAGCGCTGGCGGCGCGAACGTCATGACGAGCAGCTCTACAGCCATGCGCTTGGCCGGATTGCTAGCCGCGTGGCGGGCGGAGCGCCTTGTTTCCTCTCGATAATGACATTGATGAACCATGGCGATCATCGCCGCCGCATCTTTCCCGCCGACCGCCAAGCCGAAATCCGGCGCGAAGCCATCGCCACAACCGGCGACGCAAGATATGGCGAGTATGCCGTGCGGCTGGCTGAAAGCGTCGAAGCCTATGCAGCGTTTCGCAAGCAACTCGAAACCGTGTTGAATGGCCAGCCGGCCATCATCGTGCGTTATGGCGATCACCAGCCGTCATTCACGGCGACTCTCACCGGCCTGTTGCCTCCCGACCCGGCCTTGCACAAGACGTTCTATGCGATCGAGGCCATCAACAGCGCATTGCCCGACGATCTTTGCGCCCCAGCCGTGCTCGACGCGGCATTCCTGTCGACATTGACCGTGGCCGCCGCGCGACTCCCCCTCGACCCGGTATTCGCAACCAGGACGGCCTTGTTGACGGACTGCGCCGCTCCTTATTTCGCAAACGAGTCGCTGCGCAAGAGACGGTTCCATCGCGCGCTGGTTGAAGCCGGCATGGTCGATCTCGCCTGAGCGTCTTGCCGCCCGCCAGCGGCTTCGCTAAACGGGACGGCGAGACAAATCCGGAGCATCGCCATGGCCGAAAGCGTCTACGATCCCAACAACATCTTCGCGAAAATCCTGCGCGGCGAAATTCCTTCGCACCGCATCTACGAAGATGATGCGGTTGTGGCCTTCATGGACGTGATGCCGCAGGGGCCGGGCCATACGCTGGTGGTGCCGAAGGCGCCGTCGCGCAACCTGCTGGATGCCGATCCGGCAACGCTCGGCCCGCTCTTTGTCATCGTGCGGAAGGTGGCGCTGGCGGTCAAAAAGGCTTTTGGCGCCGACGGCGTCACCATCCTGCAGTTCAACGAGCCGGCTTCGGGACAGACCGTCTACCATCTGCACGTCCACGTCATTCCACGCTTCGAGGGCATCCCGTTGAAGCCGCATACCGGCGAGATGGAGAAGCCGGAGGTGCTGGCCGCAAATGCCGAAAAGATCCGCGCGAGGCTGGATGATTGAAGGCTGATCGCGCCACGGCGCGCTCCGGCAGCAATCGCTTCCCGCCGAGGACAGACTCGGTCTTGCCGGACACCGGCTTGAGCTTGGCGCACGACAGGCGTGAATTCGAACTATCTGCTTAGGGAAATATCAAACCCTCTGGTTGTAGGATGCCAGGAGGCGACGGGCTTTTGGGTCTTCGAAATCATGGACAGTTCGGTTGCGGTCTCGAGACCCCTGGCGAGGGCAGCTTATGGACGCGCTTTTCTGCGCGCTCTGACGGATGCTTACAAGCGGCACCGGCTGCTGCACGCGATGGCCATCGCCGCCCTGCTTCTGGCAACCGCGGTCGGTATGCAGACCGGAAACATGCCGGATTTCGGCGCCCTGAAGGAATACGCGTACTATCTTGTCATCGCTTTCTGGATGTGCGGCTGTGTCTTCGCCGTCGGCAGCTTCTTTCACCTTGCGGTGGTCAAGCGTGATCGTGAGCCACTCGGCACCTTTCTGCGTTCAATGGGCAGCTTCTTCGGCGACGCCGAGCGCACAGCCAACAGCCTGAATGGCCTGGCTGCGGCCATTGTCTTCATATCCGCCGTCGGCGTGCTCAAGGGGGCGATTGCGATCCTTTCGCCTTTCGCGTGGGACCAGACGCTGGCTCACGCCGATCGAGTACTCCACTTCGGTCGCGCGCCCGATGAATGGCTTTGGTTTATCGTCCAGTCGCCAATCGCGGTGAGGATGCTCAACATCGCGTATAATTTCTGGTTTGTCGTGCTCATTGCCACCGTCTTCACCGCCTGCATCACGCGCGAAGACACACGGCTGCGGCATCAATTCCTGATGAGCTTCATGCTGGCATGGATTTTGGGTGGCTTCCTGCTGGCGATGGGCCTGTCATCGGCAGGGCCGTGCTATTATGAGCGGCTGGGGTTGGGAACCGACTTTCATCCGCTTATGCAAGCGCTGGCTGCCGCCGATCGCGTCTATCCGATCTGGGCGCTCAGCACGCAAGACCTTTTGTGGAGCGGCTACACCGGCGCGACCAAGGGCAGTATCGGCATATCCGCCTTTCCATCCATGCACGTGGCGATGGCAGTGCTTTTTGCTCTCTACGCTACGCGCCGTTCCCGACTGGCCGGTATTGTGATGTGGGCGTTCGCCGGCATCATCATGATCAGCTCGGTCGTCCTTGGCTGGCACTATGCCCTGGACGGTTACGCGGGCGCCTTGGTGTCACTAGCGATCTGGAAGGCGTGCGGATACTTCCTGACCCGCTTCGCGCCGGATGGGTGCGCTGCCTAGTTGAGGGCGACCGTTCCCATCCAAGAACCGCAAACCCCATAAAAAAAGGCCCCGGTTCCGGGGCCTTTTTCGACTGGCGAACTGATCAATTCTTGCGCGGCAGTTGCGGCACCAGGCTGCGCTTGCCGCCATCCTTGCCCTTGGGCTCCGGCTTCTGCGCGATCAGCTTCTTTACCGCCGGCTTTTTCGCCACGGTCTTGGCTGGCTTCGGCGCGTCTTCCGGCTCTTCCTTCTTCGGCTTGACCGGCGCTTCGTCGGCGAGCGATTCGAGCTTCAGGCCGGTTTCGCCGGTCTCCTTCTTCTCGACGGTGACGCGCACCGTGCCGCCCTTCTTCAGCTTGCCGAACAGAACCTCGTCGGCGAGCGGCTTCTTGATGTGCTCCTGGATGACACGGCCAAGCGGCCGCGCGCCCATGCGTTCGTCATAGCCCTTGTCGGCCAGCCAGGCGATCGCGTCCGGCGACAGATCGAAGGTGACGCCACGCTCGGAAAGCTGGGCCTCGAGCTGCATGACGAACTTCTGCACCACCTGATGGATCACCGGCACCGGCAGCGAGCCGAACGGGATGATCGCATCGAGACGGTTGCGGAACTCCGGCGTGAACAGCCGGTTGATTGCCTCGACATCGTCGCCTTCGCGCTTGGTCGAACCGAAACCGATCGCCGCGCGCTGCGCATCGGATGCGCCCGCATTGGTGGTCATGATCAGGATGACATTGCGGAAGTCGATCTGCTTGCCGTTGTGATCGGTCAGCTTGCCGTGATCCATGACCTGCAACAGGATGTTGAACAGGTCCGGATGTGCCTTCTCGACTTCGTCCAGCAACAGCACGCAGTGCGGATGCTGGTCGACGCCGTCGGTCAACAGGCCGCCCTGGTCGAAGCCGACATAGCCGGGAGGCGCGCCGATCAGCCGCGAGACGGTGTGGCGTTCCATGTATTCCGACATGTCGAAGCGGATCAGCTCGACGCCGAGCGAGGCGGCAAGCTGCTTGGCCACTTCGGTCTTGCCGACGCCGGTTGGCCCCGAGAACAAATAGGAGCCGATCGGCTTTTCCGGTTCACGCAGGCCGGCACGTGCCAGCTTGATCGCCGAGGTCAGCGCACTGATGGCGGTATCCTGGCCGTAGACGACGCGCTTGAGCTCGATATCGAGGCCCTGCAGCACCTTCTCGTCGTCGGCCGAAACCGTCTTCGGCGGGATGCGGGCCATGGTGGCGATCGTCGCTTCGATCTCCTTGATGCCGATGGTCTTCTTGCGCTTGGCCTCCGGCACCAGCATCTGCGAGGCGCCGGTCTCGTCGATCACGTCGATCGCCTTGTCCGGCAGCTTGCGGTCGTTGATGTAGCGCGCCGACAGCTCCACCGAGGCCTTGATCGCCTCGTTGGTGAACTTCACCTTGTGGAATTCCTCATAATAGGGCTTGAGGCCCTTCATGATCTCGATGGCGTCCTCGATGGTCGGCTCGTTGACGTCGATCTTCTGGAAACGCCGCACCAAAGCGCGGTCTTTTTCGAAGAACTGGCGGAATTCCTTGTAGGTGGTCGAACCGATGCAGCGGATGGCGCCTGACGACAGTGCCGGCTTCAACAGGTTCGACGCGTCCATGGCGCCGCCCGATGTCGCCCCTGCCCCGATCACGGTGTGGATCTCGTCGATGAACAGTACCGCGCCCGGATAATCCTCGAGCTCCTTGACGACCTGCTTCAGCCGCTCTTCGAAATCGCCGCGGTAGCGTGTGCCAGCCAAAAGCGTGCCCATGTCGAGCGCGAAGATGGTGGCGTTGTGCAACACCTCGGGAACGTCGCCCTCGACGATGCGCTTGGCGAGGCCTTCGGCGATCGCCGTCTTGCCGACGCCAGGATCACCGACATAGAGCGGGTTGTTCTTGGAGCGGCGGCACAGCACCTGGATGGTGCGGTTGATCTCGGACTCGCGGCCGATCAGCGGATCGATCTTGCCGGCTTTGGCCTTGTTGTTGAGGTTGACGCAATAGGCGGTCAGCGCGTCCTGCTGCTGCTTCTTCTTGCCGCCTTCCTCTTGCGGCTCGGAGCCGTTCTGGCCGTTGCCCTGCTCATCGTCGGCGCCGCGCGGCGAGCGCGTTTCCGACGCGCCGGGGCGCTTGGCGATGCCATGCGAGATGTAGTTGACCGCGTCGTAGCGGGTCATCTGCTGTTCCTGCAGGAAATAGGCGGCATGGCTCTCGCGCTCGGCGAAGATGGCAACGAGCACGTTGGCGCCGGACACCTCCTCGCGGCCGGACGACTGCACGTGGATCACGGCGCGCTGGATGACGCGCTGGAAACCGGCCGTCGGCTTGGAGTCCTCGTCATAGCCGGTGACGAGGTTGTCGAGTTCGGTATCGATATAGGTGAGAACCGTGTGCTTCAGTTCGTCGAGATCGACATTGCAAGCGCGCATGACGGCGGCCGCCTCGGTGTCGTCGATGAGCGCGAGCAGCAGATGTTCTAAGGTTGCGTATTCATGGTGCCGCTCATTGGCGAGCGTCAGCGCCTGGTGGAGCGCCTTTTCCAGGCCTTGGGAGAAAGCCGGCATGTTACCTCACTTCTTCTCCATCACGCATTGCAGCGGATGCTGATTCTGTCGGGCGAAATCCATGACCTGGGACACTTTGGTCTCGGCCACCTCGAATGTATAGACCCCGCACTCGCCCACCCCATGATTGTGAACATGAAGCATGATGCGTGTGGCGGCTTCGCGGTCCTTCTGGAAAAAACGCTCCAGCACGTGAACCACGAACTCCATGGGCGTGTAGTCGTCGTTGAGGATGAGGACCCGATAAAGGCTGGGCTTTTTGGTCTTGGTTTTGGTGCGCGTGATGACGGCCGTACCGCGACCGGCCTCATTGCCGTCGCCGTCGCCATTTTGCATCCGCACCACTCGTCTCGTGGCAGTCAAACCTGAAGTCACGTATTCCTGCCTCTTTCGAATCCCCATGCGAGTTCGACATGTAGGTGTTCGATGGACGATTTTAAGCCCTTTAGGTTAGCTGACAATATGGCTAGGTGGCCAAACTTGGCTGATTTTCAAAATCGTGACGGTCCAGAGCCCGCAATTTGAACCCGGCATGAAAAAACCCGGCCGCGTGTTCGCGACCGGGTCTGATTCACAGGCCCGAAAGGCCGTTTTCGCACTGTCCGGCGAAATTTACTTCGCCTTGGCGACGATCGATTCGAACGGCTTGTAGGCTTCCTTGGCGAGTTCGGCGTAGAGATCGCCAAACTTGGTGGCCTCGGCGACGAAGCTCTCGTAGGACTGCTTGGCGTAGTCGGACTGGATTTCGATCGCCTTTTCGAACGACTTGGCCGAAATGATCTTCTCGACCGCGGCGCTGCCGGCTTCGAAACTCTTCTTGGTGTATTCGCCTGCTTCGGCGGCAATCGCCTGGGCGCCCTTCGAGAGCGAGGCGAAGCTCTTCAATCCGGTGTCGGCAAAGTCTTTGCCGTATTTGCTGAAGTCCTCATAGGTCTGGGTCATTTCACGCTTCCCTTGAGTTGAGGCGCCCTTGCCTGAGCGCTTTTGTGCAATGCACGTCAACATATTGTGCGTTGCACAAAAAGTCAACATTTCCCTGGCTGCGGGACCTCGGCTGCGCCGGCAATGGCTAAAATTCAAATAAAGAGAGGTTCAAGCCCGAAGAAAATGGTGAACGCGGCGGTTACCATAAACGGATTGGTAACGCTGGCCACGGTAGTTTGGCAGGAAGTGAGGCAGGACCCTTTGCCGCCTCCAACGCAACGAAAATTCAAGGGAAGTATCAGTGCGTAAGGCGTTGTCGGGCTTCGTTTCCAAATCCGCATTCTCTCTCAAAACGATCATCATCGCCGCTTTGGCGATGTCATTCGTTGTCGCGGATGTCGCATCGTCGATGGCAGCCAAGTCGGCGGTCATCGTCATCGACGCGAAAACCGGCAAAGTGCTTTATTCGTCCGACGCCAACGGCCGGCGCTACCCCGCCTCACTCACCAAGATGATGACGCTTTACCTCACCTTCGAGGCGCTGGCGAAGGGCAGGATCAGCAAGAACACGCCGGTGCCGTTTTCGGCCAATGCCGCCGCGGAGCCGCCGACCAAGCTCGGCGTCAAAGCGGGTGGCTCGGTCAGCGTCGAGACGGCGATCCTGTCGATGGTGACCAAGTCGGCCAATGATTCAGCGACAGCGCTGGGCGAAATGCTCGGCGGCAACGAAGCCAGCTTCGCCAGGATGATGACTGCCAAGGCGCGGCAGCTTGGCATGAACGGGACCGTTTTCCGCAACGCCAACGGCCTGCCCGACCCCGGCCAGTTCACCACCGCCCATGACATGGCGATGCTCGGCATCGCGCTGCGCGAGCATTTTCCGCAGTATTACGGCTATTTCTCGCAGCGTTCCTTCCTCTACGGACGCCAGCGCATCAACGGCCATAACCGGCTGCTCGGCCGCATCAAGGGCGTCGACGGCATCAAGACCGGCTACACCCGCGCCTCCGGCTTCAACCTCGTCTCGTCGGTTTCCGATGGCAACCGCCGTCTCGTTGCCGTCGTCATGGGCGGCACTTCGGGCCGCAGCCGCGACAACCAGATGGCCGGGCTGATCAACGCCTACATGCCGAGGACATCGACCCGCGGCGGTGGCACGCTGATTGCCAAGGCGGGCGGCGACAATCCGATCAAGGCGCTGGCCAAGGTCTTCCTGCCCAAGCACGACGCGCCGACGCCCGACGACAAGCCGGTGGTTGAAGACGATGCCGTGGCGTCCAACGACGATCCGACCCCAACGGTTGCCGAGGCTACGGTTGCCGACGACGCGACGGTTGCCGAGGACGACAGCGACGCTGCGGTCGAGGAGACCACGCCTGTCATCAAGACCAGGAAGGTCAAGACCGTCATCGTGAAGGCGCCCCAGGTTGAAACGGCGCAAGTGGTGGCGGCCTATGCCGAGCCCACTCCGGCGGTCGACCCGGTCAACACCGCGTCCGTGCCGTCCGGCTGGGCGGTGCAGGTGGCGTCTTCGCCCAAACAGTCCGAAGCGCAGGCCTTCCTCGACAAGACGGCCAAGCAGGCGCCGAAGATCCTGGCGTCCGCCTCGGGTTTCACCGTCGCTTTCGACAAGGACGGCGAGACCTATTACCGCGCTCGCTTCGGCGGTTTCCGTTCGAAGGACGCCGCCTGGAATGCCTGCACCGCTTTGAAGAAGAAGAAAATCGCCTGCTACGCCGTCCAGCAATAGGGCGGCGTGGAAGATATCTCCCGGAAAAATTTTTGCGTCGAAGGAGACTAGTTGTGATTGGAGAGCAAGACGTCCTTGGCTTCGTTGATTCGCGCCGCCAGGAAAGACGTGCCACCGATATCGGGGTGCAGGCGCTGCATCAGGCGGCGGTGCGCCTTGCGGACATCCGCCGCGGCGGCCCCCGCTTCAAGACCAAGGACCTTGTAGGCCTCCTCCTTAGTCATGGCGCCCGAACCTGGCGCAACACCCAGCCCTTCGCCACCGTTCGTCTCAGCGTCTTTGCGCCAGATGGGAAATCTGCCGTCAAGATACGTCTCTAGCAGCTGACGGCTCTCCGGGTCACCGGGGAGCTCGCGGTAGAGCTGCTGCAGTTCGGCCAGACCCATCGCGCCGAGCATCTTGCCCTCATGGCGGCCGGCCAGCACAAGGCCCTCCAGACCGCCAGTATCGTGATCAAGCTCCATTTCCAGCGCCGCGGTGCGCACCGTCGAGCGCTTGCCCGGCGCCAGCTTTGCCGTCTGCCGTTTCATCCGCACCGAACCATACCAGGCAAAGGCCGCGGCCAGGATGACACCGGCGATGGCTTCGCGGCCGACCACAAGCACGGCGACACCGACCAGCGCCAGAAGAACCGGCCCAAGCGTGCGCATGCCGCTTGCCAGCTTTTGCGGGTCGGCGCGCAGGAAGATTGTCACCGCCCCCAGAAGCACCAACAGCAATGCAACAAGTGAGATAATTGCGCCCATCAATTCCTGCCGCCCCTGAGATGCTCGATCATCAGCCGGTCTTCCGGCCTGCCCCTGGCTTCGAGCGCCTTCAGCCCGCCGGTCGCGAACACCGCAACCGCCGAAAGCAGTCCCGCCAGGGTCGCGGCAGCCCGCCGATCAAATCGGAACCAAGCCCCTTTGGACAGCCGCGCGATCTCCTTGAACGCCTTTTCTGCGCCGGAATCATGACCCTCCTGAAAGACGAAGACGGGAACGCCATGCAGGCCGAGACCGCCGGCCTTTTCGGCGAGGTCGTCGATATTCTCCTCCATCGCGTCGCCGATATAGACCAACGCGTTGACCTTGTCCGTGGCCGTCTGTTTCAGCGCATGCGCCAGCACCTTGCCGATCTGGGTATGGCCGCTGCGGCATTCGATCCGCGTCATCAGCTGCTTCAAGGCATTGGTGTCGGTCACAAAAGCCGACGAACGGCACTCGCCCAGACCGCGAAAATAGACCAGCTGGACGCTGAGGCTTCCAGCCTTGCCGACGGCGTCGAACATCTGACCCTGCAGTTCACAAGCGAGATCCCAGGTCGGCTGGCGGCTCATCGTCGCGTCGAGGGAAAGGATCAACCGGCCCGAACCCGTCGCGGATGCGGCCAGCATCCGTGCCTGACGAAGAAAGGCGTCGATCTCGCCGGCGTTGGATTGAGGCTTGACCGGCGCAGGGTTGGCCCTTGCGGGCACGGGCTGCTTCTTGTCGCTCATACAGCCAAGATGTGGCGTTGCCGCGCCGCTTGCAAGCCCTGCTTACGGCAACCTTGCGGGCCAGAGCCGGTGTTACGTGGGATCAGAGCAGGCCGAGATCGGCAAGCTCGCGCCGCAGTTTTGGCGGCATCTCGATCAGCCCGGCCTTGCCCTTGCCAAGATCGAGCGGCGCATCGGTGGGTTTGAGATAACGCCAGCCCTGGAAGGCGCGGCGCGGCTGCCAGTCGGTACGCACGACCTCCGGGTCGAGCATCAGATGGCAGCGGCCGATGCCTTCGTCGTCGGTAAAGGGACGGATTTCGGTGATCAACTGACGGCACTGGACGTTGCCCTTGATCACCCAGTAGAGCGAGCCGCCGTCGGTAACCTCGGCGCCGCGTGTCGGCACCATGCGGGTCGTGTGCCAGTGTTCGACCGGCTCGCCGGCGCGGCGCCGCTCGTCGAGGCGGAAGGCAATCCACTCTTCGAGATCCTCGACGCTGTCGCAGCCGACGCAGAGTTTTAGGAGATTGAGAGACATGGCCTAAGGTTTAGTCCGACGCACGGAGGCGTCAACGGCCCTGCCTGACTTCTCCACAGTGCCAGCGACGTTGAGCGTTCAACATTCGACGACATTGACAGCCAGCCCACCAAGGCTGGTTTCCTTGTACTTCTCGTTCATGTCGAGGCCGGTCTGGCGCATGGTCTCGATCGCCGCGTCGAGTGGCACGAAATGGACGCCGTCGCCCTTGATGGCCAGCGAGGCGGCGGTCACCGCCTTGACGGCCCCAAGCGCGTTGCGCTCGATGCACGGCACCTGCACCAGCCCGCCGACCGGATCGCAGGTCATGCCAAGGTGATGCTCGAGCGCGATCTCGGCGGCGTTCTCGACCTGCTCAGGGGTGCCACCCATGACGGCGCACAGTCCCGCGGCCGCCATCGCCGAGGCCGAACCGACCTCGCCCTGGCAACCGACCTCAGCGCCGGAGATCGAGGCATTGGTCTTGATGATGCCGCCGACGGCCGCCGCGGTCAGCAGGAAATCGCGGATGCTGGGCTGGTCGGCCTCGGGGTGGAAATGCAGCCAGTAGCGCAGCACGGCCGGCAGTGTGCCGGCCGCACCATTGGTCGGCGCGGTGACGACGCGGCCGCCGGCGGCGTTCTCTTCATTGACCGCCATGGCGTAGATCGACAGCCAGTCATTGGCGAGCAACGGATTGGGTTTGTTCTGCTGCCACTGCTCCTGCAGCTTGTCGTGTAGCATGCGGGCGCGGCGACGCACTTTCAGGCCGCCCGGCATGATGCCGTCCTGCGACAGGCCGCGGTCGATACAGCCCTTCATGGCGCTCCAGATGCCGTCGAGCCCGGCGTCGAGCGCCTCGCGCGACATCTGCGTCTCCTCGTTGACGCGCTTCATCTCGGCAATGGAAAGCCCGCTCTTTGCCGCCATCTTCAACATCTCGACGGCGTTCTTGAAGGGATAAGGCACTTTCTTGCCCTCGGTCGTCACCGAGCCTTTCACCTTCATCCGCTGCAGTTCTTCTTCGGAAACGACGAAACCGCCGCCGATCGAATAATAGATGCGCTTGAGCAGCAGGCGGTCGCTGGCGTCGTAGGCGTAAAATGCCATGCCGTTGGCGTGGCCGGTGAGCGGCGTTTTCCTGTCGAGCACCAGATCCGTTGCCGGATCGAAGCGATAGGATGGATGCCCTGTCGGCGAAATTCGCTTCTCGGCGGCGATGCGGGTGGCGATGCCGTCGGCCTGGTCGGGGTCGACCGTTTGCGGCGTCAGGCCGGCCAGACCGAGCACGACGGCGCGGTCCGAGCCATGGCCGATCCCGGTGTAGGCGAGCGAGCCGTGCAGGCTGGCGCCGATGCGATCGACCTTGACGCCGGCCGGTCGTGGCCAGTCGTCGCCCAGGATCTCATCGAGAAACCGGGCCGCCGCCGTCATCGGACCCATCGTGTGCGAACTCGACGGTCCGATGCCGATCTTGAACAGGTCGAAAACCGAAAGGAACACGCTGCGCTGTCTCCGGGAGTGGGATCAAGGACTCCATATAGGAATTCCCAAGATGTTTCCGCTCTTTTGCAGAGCGCGGCGCAGCACCAGCCGACCTTGTTTGCTTCGGCAGCGACATTGATTGCTAGACCAGGACGACGTGGCTATCCTGCGCCGTGCGTGCCCGCCTGCAGTTGCGGCGGGCCTTGCCTCTCATTCGCCGGGGAGAAAGCCATGCTTACGTTGAATGCCAAGCCTGGACCGGTGAGCATCGTGCCCGCCCAGACAGCGATCGTCGTGGTAGACATGCAGAACGCCTTTGCCACGGCAGGAGGCATGTTCGATCTGGCGGGCTTCGACATATCCGGTGCCGCGCCAGCCATTGCCGCCAACCAGCGCCTTCTTAAGGCTGCTCGCGGCGCCGGCTTGACCGTGATCTATCTGCAGATGTCATACAAACCCGACCTCAGTGATGCGGGAGATCCCTCGTCCCCGAATTATCACAAGGAACTGGGTATGGTCCTGATGCGCGAGCGTCCCGAGCTTCGCGGCAAGCTGTTGATCGACGACAGCTGGGACTGGCAGATCGTCGATGCGCTGAAGCCTGAGCCGGGCGATCAAGTCATTCGCAAATCGCGCTACAGCGGCTTTAGCAACACCGGCCTGGAAGCCTGTTTGCGGGCCAGGAAGATTCGCCATCTCCTTTTCACTGGGGTTGCCACCAATGTCTGCGTCGACGCAACCGCTCGCGACGCCTATTTCCTGGAGTTCTGGCCGATACTGGTCGAAGACGCGATGAACCATTCAGGCCCGGACTTCAACCGCCAGTCGACGCTGTGGAACTTCGAACATGCGTTCGGATGGGTTACGAAGACTGACATGGTGGTCGACGCTTTGCGCATCGAAGCTGCCGCACCTTTGCCGACCTAGGCCGATCGATATCCGTCGATCCGCAGCCAGGGTGTCACGGCAAGCTGATCTGCTTGTGGTAAAAGCAACGCATGGCCGATTCCTTCCACCTTTCGGCCGCCGATCTGGCGGCGCTGGCTTTCTTTCTTGTCGTGTGGGTGCTGCATACACTCGCCTCCGACGGAAAGCTGGTCAGCCGCGTATCGCTGACGACAGCGATGAACGCACAGCGCGAGACCTGGATGCGGACCATGGCCGAGCGCGAGATCCGTATCGTCGACACCGCCATCATGAGCGGCCTGCAGCAAGGCACCGCCTTCTTCGCCTCCAGCTCGCTGATCGCGCTTGGCGGCTGTTTTGCGCTGCTTGGCGCCTCCGACCAGGTTCTGTCGGTGCTGAGCGACCTGCCGCTCGGCGCGACGTCATCGCGCGCGGCCTTTCAGATGAAAGTCTTCGGGCTGGTGCTGATCCTGGCCTTTTCGTTCTTCAAGTTCGGCTGGGCGTATCGCCTATTCAACTACTGCTCGATCCTGATCGGAGCGGTGCCTATCCCGCATGGCGAAGCGGCGCGAAATCCGGTGACGCAAACGGCGGTGTGGCGCGCGGCGCGCATGAACATGCTGGCCGGCAAGCACTTCAATTCCGGCCTGCGCGGCGTGTTCTTCTCGATCGCCTATCTCGGCTGGTTCGTCGACCCGATGGTGTTCGTGCTGTCGACGCTGCTGCTGCTGGCGGTGCTGGTGCGCCGTCAATTCTTCTCGGCGGCGCGGCAAGCGGTGATCGGTCAGCCGCCAGGCCCTGGAAAAGGCTGATCGATGCGGCCCGACAGCCAATAGGCGAAGAGGCCGATCCACTCACGGATGGCCATGGTGGTGACCTCCAGCGAATCGGCGGGATTGTCGCGGAACAGGCCGACGCCTTCCTTGCCCGAGGTGCGATAGTCGACCGGCCAGGGAACTGTCGCAAAGCCTGATTTGTCGAACAGCGCCTTGGCGCGTGGCATGTGGAAGGCCGAGGTGACCAGCAGCCATGTCTCGCCGGGCTTCGGCGTCACCAGTCCCTTGGTGAAAACAGCATTCTCGTAGGTGTTGCGGGATTTGTTCTCGAGGATCAGGCGATCGGCTGTCACGCCAAGCGCGGTCAGCAGGCGCGGGGCAGTGGTGGCATCGCCCTCGCCTTCGAGGAACAGTTCGCCGGTGCCGCCCGAGACAACCACCTTCGCCTCGGGAAAGCGCCGCGCCAGCACGGCCGTCTCGACCATGCGGTCGCCGCCGGAGTTCAATTCATAGCCGCCGCGCACCAGATTGATCGCACCCTCAAAACCGCCGCCGAGCACGACGATGCCGTCGACCTTTTGCGGCAGCGGCGGGCGGGCAAAACGCTCCTCCAGCGGATTGAGCATCATGGCGCCAAGCGAGGTCCAGGCCGAAAGCGCCAGGATCAGGAAGGCGAGCACGCCGCCTGTCGCCGCGAGCCGCCGCCGGCCAATCAGTGCGGCAAGGAGGCCAGCCAGCAGCAGGAAAATCGACAGGTTGAGCGGCTGGACGAAGAACCAGAAGATCTTGGAGAGATAGAAGAACATTACCTGCCTATCGCCAGCATGAATTTTTGACGGCCGATGAAGTCCTCGACTGCATTCGCCACGTCCTCCGCCTCGGTACGGCTCAACTCCCGGCCGAAAACAATGGTGCCGTTCGCGTTGGTCAATCTGATGACTTCCGCCAGCCCCGCTTCGTCAGTCGGATAGGTATGGTCGAGGATTTCGACCGCAAGGTGCCCTTTCAAAGGCAATGACGAACGATTTTGCAAAGAACCCCTGATGTCGCGCACGGCTACGGCGTTGGTTAGCCGCAGGGTTTCCTTGCCGAAGACCAGCCAGATGAAATCCTTGCCGAGGAAATAGGTGAAGAGGGCAATCACCGCGACGAACGACAGCAGGCCGACAGTGCCGCTGCTGACCGTCGCGGGCGACGTGTCTCTCAGTCCCATGTAGCCGGTATAGGCAACGATCGCGGCCCCAATCAGGACAAAGCCTGTCCTGAAATCCGAAGTGCGCGGCGGGTTTGTGATCAGCAGTTCGTTTCCCGTCTCGACGATGGAAATGCGAGACGGGGGCGGCATGCTACCACCACTTCTCCGGCTGGAAGGTTCCCGCCACCTGCTCGATGACGGCAGCGGTCTGGAACAGCGTCTCCTCGTCGAAGGGCCGGCCGATCAGCTGCAGGCCGAGCGGCAGGCCCTTGGCGTCGAGCCCGGCGGGCACAGCGATGCCCGGCAGGCCGGCCATGTTCACGGTCACCGTGAAAATGTCGTTGAGGTACATTTTCACCGGATCGGCGGCCATGTCCTCATCGGCGATGCCGAATGCGGCCGAGGGCGTTGCCGGGGTCAGGATGACATCGACGCCGGCGGCAAAGACGTTTTCAAAATCGCGCTTGATCAGGTTGCGCACCTTCTGCGCCTGCAGATAGTAGGCGTCGTAATAGCCGGCCGACAGCACATAGGTGCCGATCATGATGCGGCGCTTGACCTCGCGGCCGAAACCGGCGGCGCGGGTCTTTTCATACATGTCAACAATGTCCTTGCCCGGCACACGCAGGCCATAGCGGACGCCGTCGTAGCGGGCGAGGTTGGACGAGGCTTCGGCAGGCGCGACGATGTAGTAGGCCGGCAGAGCGTATTTGGTGTGCGGCAGCGAAATGTCGACGATCTCGGCGCCGGCGTCCTTCAGCCAGGCAATGCCCTTCTGCCACAGCGCCTCGATCTCTTCCGGCATGCCATCGACGCGGTATTCCCTGGGAATGCCGACCTTCATGCCCTTCATCGGTTTGCCGATCGCTGCCTCATAGTCCGGTACCGGCCGGTCGACCGAAGTGGTGTCCTTGGGATCGACCGAAGCCATCGACTTCAACAGGATCGCGGCATCACGCACATCGCGAGCGATCGGCCCGGCCTGGTCGAGCGAGGAAGCGAAAGCGACGATGCCCCAGCGCGAGCAGCGGCCATAGGTCGGCTTGATGCCGACCGTGCCGGTGAAGGCGGCTGGCTGGCGGATCGAGCCGCCGGTATCGGTTGCCGTGGCGCCGGCGCAGAGGAATGCCGAGACGGCCGAAGCCGAGCCGCCCGACGAGCCGCCGGGTACCAGTTGGGCGTTGTCGAGCGTGCGGGAGGTCCTGGTGCCGCCGGCGGAAACAAAGCCGCCGTCGCCTTGATGCGTGGTCGGCATCACCACCGTGTCGAGGCGTGAACGCCGCCACGGGTTGACGACCGGGCCGTAATAGGAGGTTTCGTTGGACGAGCCCATGGCGAACTCGTCCATGTTGAGCTTGCCCAGCATGACTGCGCCATCGGCCCACAGATTGGCGGTCACGGTCGATTCGTAGCGCGGCTTGAAGCCGTCCAGCACATGGCTGCAGGCCTGGGTATGGACGCCCTCGGTGCCGAACAGATCCTTGATGCCGAGCGGGATGCCTTCGAGCGAACCGCCCTCTCCCTTCGCCAGTCTGGCGTCGGAGGCCTGGGCCATGTCGCGCGCCTTGTCGCCGGTGACAACGATATACGCATTGAGCGACGGGTTGGCGCGCTCGATCGCCGAGAGATAAGCCTCGGTGATCTCGGCGGCGGTGATCTCCTTGGCGCGCAGCTTGGCGCGCGCCTGCGAAATCGTCAGCTGGGTCAGGTCGCTCATCAAAGGCTCTTTTCGTAAAATACCGACCATTCGGAATCGGGATAATCCAGCACCGGGCCGCAGCGCGAAAACCCGGCACGTTCGTAGACGGTCCACGCCGCCGGATGGCGGTCGCCGGTTTCCAGCACCAAACGCTTCAGCCCTTCGTCGCGGGCCAGCGCTTCGACCCGCTCGACGATCCTGGCGCCGACCTTGCGGCCGCGATGCGAAGGCCGCGTGTACATGCGCTTGACCTCGCCGACGGTGGCGTCGTGGCGCTTCAGCGCGCCGCAGCCTATGGCCAGGCCATCGTCGCGGGCTATGAAGACGGTGGTGTCCTCGCCAGCCATCTGTTCGACGGTCAGGTGATAGCAGTGCTCGGGCGGCGTCAGTTCGAGCAGCGTGGCGTTGAGCTCCTCGACCAGCCCGCGCACATCGTCCTGCAGCGGCGTCTCAATGGCGATCTCGATTGCCATTGGCCGCTTACTCCACGACCTTTGGTACCAGGAAGAAATTCTCTTCGGTGGCCGGCGCATTGGCGACGATATCGGCCGCCTTGCTGCCATCGGTGACGACGTCCTGACGCTTCTTCATCTCCATCGGCGTCACCGAGGTCATCGGCTCGACGCCGGAAACATCGACCTCGTTCAACTGCTCGACGAAGCCGAGGATGGCGTTCAGCTCGCCGGTCATGCGCTCGGCATCCTCCTCGCTCACCGCAATGCGGGCGAGACGCGCAACGCGCTTCACTGTCTGAAGATCAACGGACATATTTGTCGCCTTTGGGAAAACCAGCTCGCGCTATAGCGGCGCGGCGCGTGCCGCGCAACTGCATCGTGCCGGGGTTCAGCTCGCGATGCCCACTCGGTTCTTCGGCATGCGCAGCGGGATGGGTAACTCAAACAGGCGCTTTTCGGCCGAACACATGCCACAGGCCGCCTCGTCTTCCAGCGCGGCGAAGGCCTTCAACGCCGCGCGCGAGCAGCCGGGCGCAAGCGGTTTGTAGGCAAGATAGGGATCCCATTTCTCGGAAAGGCTATATTTCGCCTTCTGCATCGGCAGATAGGCCAGCGGCGCACATTTCCAGATGCCGCCGTCGTAAAGCTGTTTGCAGTGGCGAGCCGGACAGACCTCCCAGCTGGCGCGAACGTCGCCATCGTCAAAGGGCAGCATGGTGTCGCCAAAGCCTTCATAGCGCCGGGTCCAGTTCTTGCTCGACGGGTTGATTATGGCGGCTACGCCATGGTCTCGCCGCCATGTCTCCAGCAAGGCGAAGATCGGTTTCAGTCTCTCGCTGTATTCCGGCGAATCATGATGGATGGAGATGACCAGATGCGCCCGGGGATCGGCGGCGAGGATGGCCGGCAATGTCGGATGGCGGTGCAGAAAGAAACCGTTGCTGATGATTTCGATGCGCGCCCGCGGCCAGTGGCGCCGCACCAGGCCAACAAAACGCGGTAGTTCCGGATGGATCGTCGGCTCGCCGCCCAGCAGCTTGAACAGCCCCACCGATACGCGTTTGCTCCAAAAACCCATCCAGCGATCGGCCTCTTCCAGGGAGACCGTGCCGGCATGGGCATGGTTGGAATAATGCGAGCAGCTCTCGCATGTCAGGTTGCAACCATGCGCAACGTGCAGTTCCAGCGTCCGGAAGACGGGTCGCTCCAGACCGAGAAGCGACAGAGCGCGTTTCAGGATGGCCATCGGGTCACGCTGTCACCCCGTCACGCACGCTATCGTCCTCTCCCAGAACACTCATCCTATGGCAAAGCCACACCGTCGCAGAGAAAATAGCTGCCGCCATTGCCGGTCTGCTCGCCTTCGTCGTCGACCGGGCGAACAGAAACCAGGTCGATCTGGGTCGCGTTCATTTGGGTAACCGACAAAACATCGGGAAAGACATTGTCCGGCTCCTGGCAGATGGCGGTCACCGCCCAGCTCGGGGCACTTTTCGCCTTGGCAATCTGGAGGAACTCGCAATTGTATTCGACGCTTTCCAGGCCTCTGGCCGACAGCACGACGTTGCCGGCATCGATCACCGTCTGCAAAGTATCCTTCCTGGCCTGCGCGCAAAGCTCCTTGGATTGCAGATAGACGCCCTCGATGAAGTCCTCCGCAGCGAGAGCGGGAGAGGCAGCAACCAACATCGAGATGCAAAGAGATTGTCTCAAGGCCATGGTTTTATTCCATTTTTCCGAGAAGCTGGTGTCTCTACAAAGTGATGGTCTGGCCTATTTTCGGCAAGGCGACCTCGACACCTGATCCTTCCAACCCGGCCACGAATTTTTCGGCCGTCTGGTCGATCATCGGGAACGTGCCGAAGTGGCAAGGTACCACCGTATCGAAGCGGAAGAAACGCCGGCAGGCAAGGGCTGCCACGGCACCGCCCATGGTGAAGCGGTCGCCTATCGGGACGATGCCGATCTTCGGCTCGTGCAGTTCGTTGATCAGCGCCATGTCGGAGAAAATGTCGGTGTCGCCCATGTGGTAGAGCGTCTTGTCCTCGGGGAAATGCAGGACAAGCCCGCCCGGATTGCCGAGATAGACGTTCTGGCCACCTTCGATGCCAAACGACGAGGAATGCAGCGCCTGGACGAAGGTCGTGGTGAAGGCGCCGCAATCGACGGTGCCGCCGATGTTGCCGGGATTGATCTTGTTGCCGCCGACGCCCTTGCCGACCAGGTACATGCAGATCTCGTAATTGGCGACCAATTGGGCGCCGCTCTTCTTCAGCACCTCCACCGCGCCGCTGACGTGATCGTTGTGGCCGTGGGTCAACAGCACATGCGTGACGCCTTCCGCCGGACCTTCCCAGCCGCCTGTCCATGACGGATTGCCGACCAGATAGGGGTCGATAAGGATGGTCGCGCCTTCGGTCTCGACGCGAAAGGCCGAATGTCCGTACCAGGTCAATTTCATCAATGCATTCCTCGATTTTTGTCGTGCCAGAGGATAGAACGCCGACGGCCGTGAGATCAAAGGGTTACTGTGTCCGTTGCGCGTTTGACAAAACACGTGGTGGTGAAGGGCGAAGGAAAACCATTGGGCATCATCAGCATCGAGGAATTGCCAGCACGGCTCGCCGGCGGCAAGACGCTGGCAGGATTGGATCTTGGTGACAAGACGATCGGCGTCGCGGTTTCCGACCGCGGCTTTTCCTTCGCCCACCCACGCCCGGTCATCATGCGCAAAAAATTCTCGCTCGATGCAGCGGCGCTGCTTGCCCTGCTGCAGAAGGACAATGTCGGCGCCATCGTGCTCGGCCTGCCGGTCAACATGGATGGGTCGGAAGGGCCGCGGGCGCAGAAATCGCGTGCCTTCGTGCGCAACATGGCAGGCATGACCGAGCTGCCCTTCGTGCTGTGGGACGAGCGGCTGTCGACGGTCGCGGCCGAGCGGACGCTGATCGAGATGGATTTCTCGCGCAAGAAGCGCGCCGGCAAGATCGATTCGGCGGCAGCCGCCTTTATTCTGCAGGGAGTCCTGGACCGTCTCCAGTCGCTCGCGGCAAGCGCTCGGACGCAACCGGATCCATCCACTGGTTCCTGATCCAGGCCGCGATCTTGTGCCGGCGGCGGAACGCCCACAGCGCCATCAGCAAGAACCCGTCGAAGACGCAGGCCCTGGCGACCATGCCGGGAATGATTGCCGGATCGATGCCGAGCATCTGACCGTAGAGCTGGAAAACGAAGTCATGCAGTCGCCGGCTGAGCATGACATAGCCGAAATTGATGTCGTTGAGCGAGAGGAAGAACCAGCCCCAAAACAAGGCCATGGGGGCCGCCCAGAGCGCGAACAAAGTGCGCATCAGCGGCCATCCCTTGAGTTGGTGTCCGATCGACTGGAAATGCGTGAGAGCAACGAGCTGTGCGCCGCGCCTTTCGCCATGACATATGCCGCGGCACGGATCTCACCGTCGACTGCCACAGCTGTGGCAAATGCCGAGCGCCGCTCGGCAAGCATGGCGACGTAAGACGCCAGAAGGGCTGCCAGTTGCACGGCGACAACCATGAACAGCCCATTGATGCCTTGCGCGGCGCCGCCGATCAGGATCAGCGACAAAACGCCAGAGGCGGAAATGAAGGCGATGCGCACGACGCTGTCGGCGGCATCCGGATTGGTCGCGACGTTAACCAAGGTCTCGACAAAGGCCCAGCAGAACAGCACCGCCACGACCAGCAGCGCAACGGCAAGCGGCGCCACGACGGCAGCGTTTTCGAGATCGGCAAAACGTGTGTTCTGGACGGCGACGCCCAATACGCCGAGAGCTGCCGCAACGCCACGGTTTCCATCGATGCAGATGAACGCCAGCAGAGCGAAAACGGTCGCCCAGTGCAAAGCCAGAAAGGAGGTCAGAATGTGCCGCATGGAGTCCCTGCTTTGATAGCAAGGACAGTGGGCTTTGCCGCCCACCGCTGCAACGGAAACCATTTGTTAAGGTTAACGGCCATCCACAGGCGCACGAGCTTTTCGGACGAAAAATCCCCGCGCGCGACCTTGAGGTCCTGATTTCAGTTGGTCGGCGGGTAGAGCGTATCGATGATCATGCGCGCGTCGTGGCGCGAATCGAGCATGCCGTAGGTGTTGCGCCATTGGCCGGCGAGCCGCGTTTCGACGAAAGCATCGGCGATCCGCCCTGCCCCCAGCCTGCGAAGCTCCGCCGCGGCCGCCGACAGCGCCAGTTGCTCGGTAAGCAGGCGGGCAGAGCCCTCGTCGGTCGCCGCGACCTGCATTGCCGCCTTAAGCACGCTGATGGTGCCGCGTCCGCCGGCGCCGAGATCGCGGTCGATGCCTGCCAGAACGTCCTCGAACAGGCCGGGCGCGCGGCCAAGCACACGCAGCACGTCAAGCGCCATGACATTGCCGGAGCCTTCCCAGATGGCGTTGACCGGGGCTTCGCGATAGTAGCGGGCGAGCGGCGCCTCCTCGACATAGCCATTGCCGCCGAGGCACTCCATCGCCTCGTAGAGCATCGGCGGCGCGATCTTGCAGACCCAGTATTTCACCACCGGCGTCATGGCGCGGGCAAACGCCGCCTCGCCGCGATCGCTGGCCGCCTCGTCGAAGGAGCGCGCCAGCCGGAACGACAGCGCGGTGGCGGCGGCGACGTCGAGCGCCATGTCGGCCAGCACGCGCTGCATCAGCGGCTGCTCGATCAGCGGCGAGCCGAACACCTGGCGGTAACGGGTGTGATGGACAGCCTCGGCGAGGCCAGCCCGCATGATCGCCGACGAGGCGACGGCGCAGTCGAGGCGGGTCAGCGTCACCATGTCCATGATCGTCTTCACACCCGCCCCAGGCTCGCCGACCATCTCGCCGATGGCGTTGACGAATTCCACTTCCGACGAGGCGTTGGAGCGGTTGCCGAGCTTGTCCTTCAGCCGCTGCAAGCGAAAACCGTTGCCCGATCCGTCACCGAGTATGCGGGGGACGAGAAAACACGAAAGCCCCTCCGGCGCTTGCCCGAGCACGAGAAACGCATCCGACATCGGCGCCGACATGAACCATTTGTGGCCGGTCAGGCGATAAAAGCCGCTGCCGGCGCGCTCGGCCCTGGTGACGTTGGCGCGCACATCGGTGCCGCCCTGCTTCTCGGTCATGCCCATGCCGAGCGTCAGCCCGGTCTTGTCGACCGGCGGCTTCTGGCTCTGGTCGTATTTGCGCGTCGTCACCCGAGGCGCCCATTCGCGAAACAGCTTTGGGCTGGCCATCAGTGCGGCGAGCGAAGCGCTGGTCATGGTGATCGGGCACAGGTGTCCGGTCTCGAGCCCGGCGGTCAGATAGAAACGGGCGGCGCGCACCTGATGGCGCCGGCCGATCTCGGCCTCGCCATTTTCCCAGATCGAGGAATGCAGGCCGTTGGCGACCGAGCGGCGCATCAGCGCATGATAGGCGGGATGGAACTCGACCTGATCGATGCGCCGGCCCTGGCGGTCATGGGTCCTGAGCTTCGGCGTCTCGGTGTTGGCGAGGCGGGCGAGTTCCTGCGCCTCATGCGTCAATACGAAACGGCCGAGGCCGTCGAGATCCTTGCGCACCGGATCGGAAAAGCGCTCGGCGAGCTGGATCAGCAACGGATCGCCGCGCCAGGCGTTGCCGCCTGCCAGCGGCGGCGGCTGGTTCGTCACTTCGTCGGTCACGCACTGTCCTTGTCATTAGCAGGCCACGAATCCGGAGCCATCGGCTAGATATAGCCCAAGCCAGGCGGCGCGCGCGACGAAAATACCGGGGAGAATGGCCGCAATCCAAAGCTGGCGCTTGCAGCCAGGAAATCTCCACCCTATAGCAGCGCCTTGAGATGACCGACGCTTCGTCCCTGCCACTCTATCCCCACCGCCATCTTCTGGGCATCCGCGATCTTTCCCCCGCCGACATCGAGCTGTTGCTCGACCGCGCGGATCGGGCGGTTGCGATCTCGCGGCAGTCGGAGAAAAAGACCTCGACGCTGCGCGGGCGCACGCAGATCAACCTGTTCTATGAGGCGTCGACCCGCACGCAGTCATCGTTCGAGCTGGCGGGAAAGCGGCTGGGCGCCGATGTCATGAACATGTCGGTGGCGAGCTCTTCCGTGAAGAAGGGCGAGACGCTGATCGATACGGCGATGACGCTGAACGCCATGCGCCCCGACATATTAATCATCCGCCACCAGTCGGCCGGTGCTGCCGCCCTGTTGGCGCAGAAAGTCGGCTGTTCGGTGGTCAATGCCGGCGACGGCGCCCATGAACACCCGACACAGGCACTGCTCGACGCGCTGACCATCCGCCGCGCCAAAGGGCCGCTGTCGAAGCTGATCGTGGCGATCTGCGGCGACATCCTGCATTCGCGCGTGGCGCGCTCCAACATCATGCTGCTCAACGCGCTCGGCGCCCAGGTGCGCGTCGTCGCCCCTTCGACGCTTTTGCCCACCGGCATCGAGAAAATGGGGGTCATCGTCTCTCGCTCGATGGCCGAGGGCCTGAAGGGCGCCGACGTGGTGATGATGTTGCGCCTGCAGCGCGAGCGCATGGAAGGTGCCTTCGTGCCATCTGTGCGCGAATATTTCCGCTATTTCGGCCTCGACGCCGAAAAATTGAAAGCAGCCAAGGACGGCGCGCTGGTCATGCATCCCGGCCCGATGAACCGCGGCGTCGAGATCGCCTCGGAAATCGCCGACGGGCCGCAGAGCGTCATCCAGGAACAGGTGGAGATGGGCGTTGCCGTGCGCATGGCGGTGATGGAAGCGCTGCTCGACCCGCGCCGCAACCATGAGGGCCGCGGCGCATGAGCATAACCGTCTTCAGCCGCGCCCGCATCATCGACCCGTCGCGCGGCATTGACGAGACCGGCACGGTCATTGTCGACGGAAAAAAAATCGTTGCCGCCAGCAAAGCGGCGTTGAACCAAGGCGCTCCGCAGGGCGCAACCGTCATCGACTGTTCCGGCAAGGCGATTATTCCGGGCCTGATCGACGCTCGCGTCTTCATCGGCGAACCGGGCGGCGAGCACCGCGAGACCATCGCTTCGGCCAGCGTGGCGGCGGCTGCCGGCGGCGTTACCTCGATCGTCATGATGCCCGACACCGACCCGGTGATCGACAATGTCGCATTGGTCGAGTTCGTGCTGCGCACCGCCAAGGACACGGCCATCGTCAACATCTTTCCGGCGGCGGCGATCACCAAGGGTCTCGCCGGGCGCGAGATGACCGAGTTCGGCCTGCTGCGCGAGGCCGGCGCGGTGGCCTTCACCGACGGCCGCCACACCATTGCCAGCGCGCTGGTGATGCGCCGGGCCCTGACCTACGCCCGCGATTTCGGCGGCGTCATCGCGCATGAGACGCAGGACGCCGACCTCGCCTCGGCCGGCGTCATGAATGAAGGCCTCTATGCCAGCTGGCTCGGCCTTGCCGGCATCCCGCGCGAGGCGGAATCGATCCCCTTGGAGCGCGACCTGGCGCTGGCGCGGCTGACGCGTGGCGCCTACCACGCGGCCAAGATTTCGACGGCGATGGCTGCGGAAGCGGTGACGCGGGCGAAGGCCGACGGCGCCAATGTCACATCAGGCGTGGCCATCCACAATCTGTCGCTCAACGAGAACGATGTCGGGGAATACCGCACCTTCTTCCGGCTGACGCCACCGCTGCGTGCCGAAGAGGACCGGCTGGCGATGATCGAAGCGGTCAAGGACGGCACGATCGACGTCATCGTCTCCTCGCATGATCCGCAGGATGTCGACACCAAGCGCCTGCCCTTTGCCGATGCGGCGGCCGGCGCCATCGGACTGGAAACACTGCTGGGCGCCGCACTGCGGCTCTATCACAATGACGACGTATCACTGCTCAGGCTGATCGAGACCCTGTCCACCGCGCCGGCAAAACTGTTCGGCCTGCCGGGCGGCACGCTGAAGCCCGGGGCCGTCGCCGATCTGGCGCTTGTCGATCTCGACGAGCCATGGATCGTCAGCGAAAGCGGCATTCGCTCGCGCTCGAAAAACACCTGTTTCGAAGGCGCGCGCCTGCAGGGCAAGGTCTTGCAAACGCTGGTGGCGGGCCGCACAGTGTTCTCGGTCTAGGTCGTCTTCACCGACCCGCACGACCTACGAAATACGGGGGGAAACAATGAGTTACGTCCTGGCGCTGGTGTTCGGCTATCTCCTTGGCTCGATTCCGTTCGGCCTTTTGATCACCCGCGCGGCCGGCCTTGGCGATGTGCGCAAGATCGGTTCCGGCAATATCGGCGCCACCAATGTGCTGAGAACCGGCAACAAGGGGCTGGCCGCCGCGACGCTGCTGCTTGACGCGTTGAAAGGCACCGTAGCGGTGATGATCGCGCGCCATTTTGGACACGACCTTGGACTATGGGCAGGCCTCGGCGCTTTCCTTGGCCATCTGTTTCCGGTCTGGCTTGGTTTCAAGGGCGGCAAGGGCGTGGCCACCTATCTCGGCGTGCTGATCGCGCTCGGCTGGCATGTGGCGCTGGTCTTTATCGCCGTCTGGCTGGCGATGGCCTTTCTCTTCCGCTACTCGTCGCTGGCAGCACTGACGGCGGCGGTCGTCGTACCGATCGCGCTTTACTTCTGGAGCACGCCAGAGACAGCCGGCCTGTTCGTGGTGATGAGCCTGATCGTCATCTTCAAACATCGCGCCAACATTTCGCGCCTTCTTGCCGGCACTGAAGGCAAGATCGGAGCCAAGGGTTGAGCAAGCCTGCCGCCGGGCCGCGCCTCAGCGACCGGCAGCGGCTGAGCTGGCTGCGGCTGATCCGCACGCAAAATGTCGGCCCCGCCTCCTTTCGCGGCCTGATCAACCGTTTTGGCTCGGCCGAGGCGGCATTGGAAATGCTGCCCGAGCTGATGATTTCGGGCGGCGCCAAGAAGATCGTCCGCATTCCCTCTGTTGAGGAGACCGAGGCGGAGCTGGAAGCTGCCGGCCAGGCTGGCGCCCGCTTTGTCGGTATCGGCGAGGCCGACTATCCGCCACTCTTGAAAAACATGGACAATCCGCCGCCGCTGCTGGCGGTCAAGGGCGAAGGCGCGGTGTTCCGGCTGCCGGCGATCGCCATTGTCGGCGCCCGCAATGCCTCGCTGGCCGGCATCAAGATGGCGCGAATGCTGGCGACAGATCTCGGCCGCGACGGCTACAGCATCGTCTCCGGCCTCGCCCGCGGCATCGACACGGCAGCGCACCAAGGCAGCCTTTCTACCGGCACGATCGGTGTGCTGGCCGGCGGCCTCGACCTGCCCTACCCGCCCGAGAACATCGGACTGTGCCATGAGATTGCCGAGCGCGGCGGCGCCATCGTTTCGGAAATGCCGTTCGGCTGGCAGCCGCGGGCGCAGGATTTTCCGCGGCGCAACCGGCTGGTTGCCGGCATGGCACTGGGGCTGGTCGTGGTCGAGGCGGCACAGCGCTCGGGATCGTTGATCAGCGCCAGACTGGCCGGCGAGATGGGCCGGCTGGTCTTCGCCGTTCCCGGCTCGCCGCTCGATCCACGCTGCGCCGGCACCAATGGCCTGCTCAAGGACGGCGCCACACTGGTCACTGAGGCATCCGACGTTTCCGGCGCGATTGCGCCGCTGGCCGGTTTGCGGGTGCCAAGGGCGCCGCTGCTGGAAGAGTCTCCAGACCTTTCAGCAACGCCACCGCCGGGCGAAGACGAGCGGTTCGGTGTGCTCGAAGTGCTCGGACCGACGCCGGTGGCGGTGGATGAGATCATCCGCCATACCGGCCTGCATGCCGCCCAGGTGTCCATGGTGCTTCTGGAGCTCGACCTTGCCGGCCGGCTGGAACGCCACGCCGGCGGCAATGTTTCGCTGGTCTAGTTTCCTGCGAATGCAGGAACGCGGTGGCTTTCAGATTGCAGCTGTAGTGCAACTGGTTGAACATTGTCCTTGTAGGATATGCAGTTGTCGTAAAGCCCGGCGGCCACACGCTGCTTGCCGATGAGTTCCCATTCCGGCGCCCAAGGCCCATTCCAGTCAAAATTCTGGGAAATGAGATTTTCCCTGTCAAAACACTGCGGATCCCGCTCAAGTATGCGCCGCGCTTCATCGGCGAGAGGCGTATAGGCCTGGACCGCGGCCATTTTTCTCTCGCGCGCTGCCTGATCGAGCTGAATTTCCAGTTCAAGGCCTCCCGCCACGTTTGGAACCGCGGCGGAGCACAGTTGCCCGCGTACCTTCGTCATTCGTTTCAACAGCTTGGTGAGCGCCTGTCCGTAAGCATAGGCCAAGTCATGCATCGGATTGTAGCCGTCGACCGCGTCAGATACGATTTGAACGTTTTTCGCGCTTGCCAGATCGGCGCTTATCGTCGTCAGCACATCGACAAAGAAGCTGCCGTCTCCAGCCAGCAGCGCCTCGTACCAGGCCGCATCCGGAATATCGCCAAAGATCGCGCCAGGCGTCGCGCCTGCAGCTTCCACCACATCGCGTGAATACCGGGTTCTTGCCGTTTGACGACCGCCCGAACCATCAGTCAACAGATAGACCCTTGGCTTTGTCAGCTCGAGCCAATGGTGAATCCTGAGCTCATGCCCGGGATGCGCGAGAATCAGGACGTTTTCCAACTTCTCCGGCAACTATGACTCCCATCCCGATCCTGCATTGCGATCGGGCCCAATAGCCCGGGAACGGTCCCGGCGCAAATTCTGCGATGCATGATCGCGGAGGTCGCCCTGTACGAAGCTTGTCTAGCCAGCGGCTTCAAACTAAGAGGCTGGCTAAACCCGTGCCTCCCTGTCGCTCATCGCAGACATTGTGCACAAGCAAGGAATCGCCTTTTGCGGATTCTTATCACCAACCTCTCCCTGTCACGCAACAGCGGGTCGGAAGCAGTTGTCGAGTTGCTTGCCGATGGCCTCCGCAGCGCCGGCCATCAAACCATGCTGCTGGCTCCGACGCTGGGCGATATGGCGGACAGGATGCGCCAGCGCGGGCACCACGTGGTCGACCGGATTGCCGAGATCGTTGAAAAGCCCGATGTGATCCATGGTCAGCATTTGACGCCTTGCCTGACTGCGCTTGCCAGATTTCCCGACGTGCCGGCTGTGTTTTCCTGCCACAGCGCTTTCTTTGAAGTCGAAGTCCCAATGCTTCACCCTCAGATACGTCATTGGATCGCCGTCGACGAAGCGTGCAGGTTCAAATGCCTGTCGAGGGGTATACCAGCCGATCAAATGAGCCTGGTTTACAACGCGGTTGATCTCAATCGCTTCCAACAGCGCCCACCACTGCCCTCGAGGCCCACAAGAGGGCTGCTGCTGACCAAGAACTTCGAGCACCAGGCGGCGGTTCGTGAAGCCTGCGCTAGAAGCGACATCCAATTGGATGAGCTGGGGCCGGCTACCGGCCGGTTTTCAGACCAGCTTGAACAGGATTTGCTTGGCTACGATATCGTATTTGCCACCGCTCGGATGGCCATCGAGGCCGCAGCGGTGGGGTGCGCCGTTGTCGTCGGCGACGCACGCGGCTTCGCGGGGTTGCTCGACAGTGAAAACATGCAGGCCTGGCGTCGATTTAATCTCGGCGTCGGCCTCTTGACCAAGCCTACCACCGTCGAAAATCTGATGGACGCGATTTCGAAATTCGATGCGGGCGACGCCGCAATGGTTTCTGCCTATTTTCGCGAAGTGGCGGGCGACGCATATTTTATCGAGGAACATCTTCGAATCTACGAGCAGGCCATGCGAACCAACCAGGCGTTGGACCCCGACGTGCGAGCGCTCGCCACAGCCACCTGGATCGAAGAGATCGCTGTTTCGCTGTCACGCCGAAGATGGTTTCACATCGTAAAGGAATTGCATAGATGGCCAGATCCGCCGGAACCGGCGATGCTTCTGGCACTGCTGCAATCAAACACCAAAACTTTGGAGAGCAGTGTCGCCACATTGGCAAGCCTTGGTGAACAGGTCAGTGCGATCATGCCCCAAATTGCTCAAAGCCGCGAGGAACTCTCAACCCTTTCAAATTTTGCGACCGAGATAAAACGGCTCTATAACAACCTGATCCCGCTGTTCATCCGAAAACTCCTTCTTCGGACTCGCAGGAGAGCTTGACGTTGATCGGGCTCGACGACGGCTTCAACGGCAGCGACCTTCGCGGCTATACCATCTGTACCTCGCCACGATCAGGCAGCAATTTCCTGTGTCAGCATCTGAGCGCCACAGGTGTGCTCGGGCACCCGTTGGAGTATTTCAACTGGGGTGGGCGCCGATATTTCGATGACCCGGATTACCCCAAAGATGTTGCCGGGCAGGTCAGCAAGATCCTGACGATGGGGGCATCGGCCAACGGTATCTATGGCCTCAAAAATCTTTGCGCATCAGCACGACTGGATTTCCGGAGGCATAGGCTGGCTCGACGTGCTTCCCAATTTGCGATTTGTGCTGCTTTCGAGACGCGACCTTCTCGGTCAGGCGATTTCCTGGGCAAGGGCTCTCCAGACCGGGCAATACCGCTCAAGCCAACCGGTGAATCAAGCGGCGATGTTCGACGCCGACCTGATCCAAATCCAACTCGACGCCCTTGTCCGCGAACGGGCACGCTGGGAAATGTTCTTCGCACGGACCGGCATCGACCCCCTGCGGCTCGAATATGAAACGCTGATCGCGGATCCTTGCCGCGCCGTTCATCAGATCGCCGACCTGATGGGCCTGAACCCGCCCCCCAATCTCGATTCCAGCAAGATCACGGTTGAGAAACAAGGGGATTCACTCAGCCTCGAATGGGCCGATCGCTCCAGGCAAATGCGTGGCGATCCCAACATCCTGGACATTGTGTAGTCGTCGACAGCAAACTCGCCTAGGATTTCCCGTGCGGTGTAATGGCGGAACGGCCTGTGGCTTGAACCTCGCTTTGCCGCCCTAGCGGAACAGATACTTCGACACCTCCGGGTTGCCGCGACGCCACATGACGTTGTCGAGGAAGTAGTGGTGCACATTGATGAATATCAGCACGATGAAGAAGAACAGCGACGAGCCGAGCACTTGCTTGTCGTAGGGGACCAGATTGGTAAGCGTGAGCGGAATCAGCCAGAAACCGAGATAGCCAAGGGCAGCGCCCGCGACGATGAATCCCAGGACCCGAAACCTGTAGAGAGGGCCAAGAAAGGACAGGATTTTCAGCGGGGGATCGCCGACAGCGTCCACACCATCGCGCTCGACATTGGTCTGGTAGCGCCAGACCACCGCCAGGTACTGCAGCGAGTGGAGCGCGGGCACCACGAGCAGCCAGAGCGGGTTTATTCTCACAATCAGGATCCAGAGGTAGAGCGACGCGACATAGGCTACGACGCCGTTGTACGGCAGCTTGCCGCCATTTTTCCGCCAGCGATTGATCAACATCAGAACCGTAACCGCCGTGGATGCGATGGCCGCCAGCAGGGCAATGTTGGTGATCCATGCGGGAGCAGCGAATGTGTAGTAATCCAGGTCGTAGTATTTTCCCTGGGTGACGGCCGTGTTCGTCTGCAGCCAAGCGAAAATCCATACGGCATAGCTGTTGAAGAGCAGCACCTTCTTGTCGCGATCGTCGAAGAATTTGCGCTTCAGGACGGCATCCACCATCAGCATGCCGTAGCCCTGCTTGACGTAGTGCCAGCCGACAAAAAAGAACATCGCGTTGGCCGCATATCCGAGCAGCCGCGTGTCCGCCGCAGCCGCGCCGTAGGCAAAGAACCCGGCCATGACCAAGGGAACGACAATGCCCGCGAAGATGTAGCGGAGCTGCAGGCTCTTGTCGTAGCCGTTGCCGCTCACCTTGCGCCCGAAATTGCGGTAGAAAAGCTGGTAGGAGTGGGCGAAGTGCGGGTAGTTCACGAGATAGGCCACAAACACCATCGTTGCGGCCAAGGCGCCTTCGTATTCAAGCGGCACAAGAAACAGAACCGGCAGAATGAGAAACGCGCTGCCGCCCAGCATGAGAAAATCAGCGACCGGACTGAAAAGATATTTGTCGGGTGCCGCCGCCTTAGGAGCATCCGCCGAAAGCTGAAGTGCCATGTTCGAACCCTCCCCTGGGAAGGTTGAGTTTAGCCAGCGACCAGTCCGGGGACAAGATAAGGGCTGCCGCTGTGCACCCAATGCGGGCCTTCAGACGCGTGGGCAAGCCAGGCGGTCAGCCCTTCACTAGTGAGGATGGTCCAGCAGCCTCGTAACCGTGACATCCCGCCGATGTTCTGAGTTCGCGCGATCTATGCCCTCAACAGTGATCGCAATGGTTCCGTTTTCGATCCTCGAAATCCAACCTTTTGCTTTCATATACCAGATATGAAACTCCAGATGTTCACGAGGGCAGCCTGACAATCGCTCGATTTCCACGTCGCCAATGCCCGGATCGTTGACATCCTTTCGACGTTTTACATAAAGCAACGTGAGAACTTTGGCCTGGATGACGCTATCTCGTTCTAGGCCTTTAGTGTCGGTGGCTTCCTGGGTCAGCTCGCGATGTATGTTCAGCTGCTCATTGTAGTGAATGTCATATTGCGCGCGCTTGACGGGATCTTTGAGCGTATCATGTGCCTCAACGATTTCGCTGAAGCGCGCTTCGTCCCCGGTATTCTGGTTGTCGGGATGATAGCGCATGGCAAAATAGCGAAACACGCGCTCTATTGTTTCCGAGTTGGCGTTTCGGCTGACTTCTAAAAGCTCGTAGTAGTCAACGAACATAATCGGCTCCCCCTCAGCGCAATTGTATATGCGAATTCGCTGGAAAAGGAACGTGCAATGGACGTCCATGGTCGTGAGGCCTACGGCCGACGTCGCGGTCAAGCCCATGGGGCCGCACCGGCTAGCTGACAGTCGCTGCACTGCGGCAGCAACTTGCAAGAGCATTGGGCGGGCGCCCGCGCAACCGGAGTGCTGGCGGCCATCTCGTTCGTTGATGCCGGGTTTACGCCGCCGGCTGCGGCCTTCCCGAGATCATCCTAGGAAAGATCATTCCTGCACCTAGTTGTCGATCGTGACGCGACCGGCAGGTCCGGTCGCGGCGGCGGCCTGTTGGAGGCTGCGAGCAACCTGATGCGAATAGCGGCCATCATTTGCCACAAGGCCCAGTGCGAAGAACACGGCAACCGCGGCAAGGATCAGCAGAACGGGTCGCGCCGGAATCCTCCCTCAGAGGAATTAGGCGGGCTGAAGGTTCCAGGCAGCGTGCTTGCGCATCCTCAAGACCAGCAGGCGAGTGGCTGCAAAAGGCGCCAGGACGACAAGCGCCATGGTGGTGTTGGCGAAGAGCGACAACAAGCAGATCGAGCTTTGGGCGTAGCAAACAGATTCCATGACGTTCCCCTTTCCACCGATACCCAGGTGGCCTCCTCAAGCCAAAGCATGATCCTGCTCTTTTCTAAATGCAAGGGATTGCTAATATACCCGGAGGGAGATGGGCATGATGATGCAAAAGCCCAAGCGGTCCAACAAAACCTACCCGAACAGCGACCGGTTCGGAGACGATGGCCAGCGCCTCTATACCGCCTTTGATGCTGCCAAGGCCACCGCGGCTGCCGAGGCCGCGAAGTTTGCCTTCATGAAGTCTGCCACGGGGAAGAGGCCGATCCCTCGCGTCAAACTTCGGCGTCGCTCAATGTTCATAGGTGGCGCCTCATTGGCTGCCGTTTTAGGCGTGTTGATGTACTTGATAAGCGCGGGCTAAGACTCTTGGCTTGTCGGCCTTAGTGCCCGCGCGGGTCAGTCTTTGATGGTATGTCCCTCGACATCGTCGTCGATGCGTTGCGCGAGAGAGTCTGGAGCGGCCCGAATGCGCGGCAGGATTGCAACAGGGGCCGGTAATAATGCTTGGCCTGATTGACAGGGCGCTAGGATGACAGACAACTGTCACGAGCAATTTTCGCGGGAGACAACGATGAAAAAGTACGAAAAGCCGACCTTGGTCAAGAAAGAGCGGCTGTCTGCCGTTGCGGCAAATGCTCCAGGTTCAGCGGTTGGGAATTGAACATGAAGAAGACCTACGCACGGCCGACGCTCATCAAGGCTGCCAAACTGGCAGCGATAGTGGCGGTTGCGGTTTCCAAGGGCGCATAGCCAGCGCAGAATCTAACGACCAAAAACCCCGCTAGATGCGGGGTTTTTCTTTTGGGGAACTATTTCAGGGCGCGTTATTTGTGCCTGGAATTTTTGGTGAGCGCGATGGGATTCGAACCCATGACCTACTGATTAAAAGGCCTTAGACAATCCGCAGAAAATAAGGCTTTTCCCGCAATATGCGCCATTTATGCGCCAAGGAACCTGCGGTAATGGCTGTTAATTCGCGTAAAGCGAAGCCGCTATCTTGTCCATTGCCTCGGCGTGATCGTCACTCGGAAACATGTGGCCATATCGGTTCATCGTTATTGCAAAGGTGGCGTGCCCTGCCAAGGTTTGGATTGTCTTAGGCTGAAGGCCCGCTTCTATCCACGTGCTTACCGCGAAGTGGCGCAGCGCATGCCATCCAAAGTCTTTGACCTCGGCCTTCTCTAGAATTGGTTTCCATTGCCGTTTAGTGAAATTCGTGTGGCGCGTGAATCCGCCGAACGCATCGGGAAACACGAAGTCCTCATCGCCGCTGTGCTTAGATGCTTTTCGCCTTGCGGTTAGTTCATCTGCAAGCGCCTTGCTCATAGGTACGGTACGCACGCCCGCATCACTCTTTGTCGTGTCAAACTCACCGAATGCGTCGACACGAGTCTCCACCGTAACCTTTCCGTCCGCGATATGCCGCCAACGCAATGCCCATTGCTCCGAAGCCCGCAAGCCTGTGGCGGCAGCGAACTTGACGCGCAATGGGAGATCGTTGTCGGCGCGGCTTTTCTTGAACTTGGCGTCGGCTTCGATGCTGTGACCGCGTGGCGGCTCCGGTACGTACTCCTTAGCAGCCTTTAGTATGGCTGCCAGCGCGGCCTTCGAAGGCGGCACAACCTTCTCGCCCCCCTGCCCGCGCTTCGCTGTGATGCGCACACCCTTTGCTACGTTAGTGGCCACCCAATCATGGGCATGCTGCAGCGTGCGTGCTAGGGCGCCGACTACGCGCCTAATGGTTGGAATGCCAACCTCGGCATCCTTCAGTTTGTCCACGAGATCCTCGATGTCGCGGGTGGTTAGTTCAGACAGCTTGTTGGCACCAAGCTCCGGTTCGACATGAGTGCGAAGCTGGCCAGTTGTGTTTCGCAGATACATCGTGGTCACCTGCTCGCCCTTGCCGTGCCGCTTTTCGAGAATCTTCAAATAGGCGTCGATCGCGTCCTTTACCGTCTTCGTTGCGGCCTCGGCCCGGAACGTCCCTTTTCCAATCTGTCCTTCGACCTCGATGCGCTTCACGTCGGCATCGCGCTTCTTGGCAAACTGTTCCTTGTGTCGAACACCCTTCTTGTCGGTGTATGCCAGCAGCCAGGCTTCCCGCTGTTCGCCCTTGCCTGTTTTCCAGTGCCGTCTAGTGATTGTCGCCATGACTGCATCCGATCTACTGATATCAATGGCGCATAACATATGGTGGCGCATACGGTAAAGCAAGGCAATGGCAGGGAATTTTGTTTTCCTTTGGAAACAATGGCATAGATACCCATAAGCAAAATGACATGTACGCTGTCCGCCTATTTAGTGTGTGAGACAGGCAATAGGCCGGCTCCGAACACACAGGGAGATGGGATGGAACACGACAACGACAATTCGGGAGACTTGCTGATGGGTGCCAACGCGATAGCGGCCACGTTGGGCATTACGCGGCGACAGGCATACCGCTTGATCTACGGCGGGATGCTGCCGACCTTCAAGCTTGGCGGCACGGTGTCGGCGCGGCGGTCGTCACTGCTGCGTTGGCTGACTGAACAGGAAGCGAAGGCCGCCTAACCGCCCTGCCACACTAAAAAACCTACCGTGGATCCAACCGCGGCACTCCTAAATGGGAACCACCAATTGCACATTTTATCAATTCGACCGGAACCACCAGGCGCCGGCAGCACAGTCGCGCGCTTCGACCTGGAGCTATCCGAGGAGCTCCGCATGTTCAACCTGCGGCTCGTAAAGAGGCCGGATGGCCATCGAGCTGTCTACGCGCCGAACTCTGGCGGCGTTCGCGTCGTGACGTTCGGCGCGACTCTTGTTCAGGAAATTGCCAACGCCGCCGAAGCGGCCATTAAGGGGCTTTCGCCGAATGACCGCAACGCAGTCTGAGACAAGCGACCAGCACCAGACCGTTCAGTCTGCGTACGCTAACGGCGATTATGAGTGGCTTTATGCTGTTTGCGATGGCCTGGCTGACCATGTTGGCGGATTCATCCGCGCAGCACCGCCTGGGCCCCCTCACGGCAAGCCTATCTGGCGGGAAGTCCGCCGCGACAGTCTCACAATACCAGAACGCTCAACATCGATGGAAGATGCTCGGCGCCTGTGTGTCCTTGTGAATGACATCGATGGCTGCAGCGAAGAAACAGAAATGATCGTCTACTTCGCCGAGCATAGCGGCGAAGACCCGTTTGTTCGCCAAGTTGCCGGACCTGATGAGGATGCTGACATTGCTTCCTTGATCATCTATCGGCGGATGGGCGCCCGTCCGCGTATGCGGCCAACAATCCCTGAAGATCGTGACATCCCGGACGCAGCGAACGATAACCGCGTCTTCATCGACCCACCGCCTATGCATCCGGATCCATTCTCACCAGATACCGCCGGTGGTCTGCTGGCCGGCATATCTAGGTGGATTACCTCGACGGCCATTATCCCTGCGCCAGAGCTTTCGCTGGTCTCTGCGGTGGCATTGCTTGCCGGTCTGTTTGGAAAGAAATGCCTCGGCCCGACCGGTGCTGGTATCAACCTCTACGTGACTACCTTGCTCGCCACCGCTGGCGGAAAGGGCCATCCGCCTAAGGCCATTCGGTCCTTAGCGGATAAGGTCGGCGGTGCAAGTGCTGTGACCAATGGCGATCCGACCAGCTACGCTGCCATAGAGAGAATGCTGCGCAAAAACACGTCTACAGTGATCGTCATGGACGAGTTTGGTATCACGCTACAGGACGTCAATGCGAAGAACCGAAACAGCGTCGCGGCGAGCATCCGGAAGTTCCTTCTCGCAGTTTACGACCAGGCGAATTCGTCGTTTGATGGTCGAATATATGCATCCTCGGAAACGAAGAAGGACGATGGACCCATCAAAGGGCCGGCGCTTACCGTTCTCGGAATGACGACGGTCGACACGCTATACGCAGGCCTGTCGGAAGCATCTATCGCGGACGGATTCCTGAACAGGTTCCTGTTCATTACCGCAATGGCTCCAGGCGGGCCGCCTAAGCCACCACGACTCCACAGGGACGCAAAACCACCCGCGGCCTTGGTTGAGGCACTGCGAGCCGCAATCACAGCGTTTCCCATGGGCGAAGGCGGCAACCTTTCCAAGGCCACCATTCCTTTTGAAGGAGGCGAGGAAGGTGACGCTTATGCACGGTGGGCCGAAGTATTCCTTTGGCAGCATCACGCCGATTGGAGTGAGGCGCGCCGCAACATCCAAGGGCGCGCCGCGGAGAACACGGTTCGCTTGGCAACCATCCGTGCCATATCTCGAAAGCCATCAGCCCCGCAGATCAGTGTGGCTGATATCGAATGGGCTTGGGCAATAGTCCACCAGTCCATCGACCTGATTGCAGAGGGGGTCGCCAGACACTTGTCCGACTCACCTGCTGAGGCTTTGCGCAAGAACATTGTTGAGGCCTTGCGATCCGCACCCAAGGGGACGCTGCCCTACGCTCACCTGATGCAGCGACGGGGCGTGAAAAGCGCCGACCTGCGGGAACTTGAGGGCGCGATACAGTGGCTAATCGAGGCCGGCGAAATCACCGATACCGCCAGCCGACCGCGACCAGGGAAGGGCTCGAGGTTCAAGCTAAATTCCGTTGTTGCGTCATGACAACGGCGCGAAAACGTAACAACGAGATTGGCGTTTTCGTTGTTACGGTTGTCATTCGTTGTTAGGCGATGACAACGGGAATAGCCCTTAAATATCAATAGATTATATATATATTTTCCTTCCGTTGTTACGTTGTCAACATGCTTCTGAATCCGGTTTTGATGGCCAATAGACCATTCTAGGCGCGGGTGAAAAAGCATTCTGACAACGTTACAACGGAGGGCTTCAACCAGAGGAGAAGACCCATGAAAGAATTCGACAATGAGCAATGTAATTCCGGTCACCGAATTCGAGGCCGAGTACCCAATCAAGAAAATGGGCGGCGGCACGAGTTGGTATCCATGCCAGGTCGTCGGTGTGGCTCACGATGGATCGTATGACCAGGGCCGATTTGTAGTGATCACTGAAGGCGAGGACGGCCAGATGTACACGAGCTCTTTTCCGACAGTGCGGCGGGTAGACGAATGATGGGAGGCGCCTGTGGCTGCAGCGAGAACCGTCGAGACCAATGGCGAAACCGTGCAAGTTCGCCGGATATCGTGGGAGGCACTATGGAAGCTTCGGCCAGACCTTCGTCCGGCAAACGACAATGAACGGAACAACGCCGTTCCGTGCTCGTTCCTTCGCGAGAGAGGAGGAGGCAGAGATGGCCAAAAAGAAATCGACCGATACGAGCCGGGTTAAGAAGGGTGCAGAACTTGAAGTTGAGCACCTTACCGAAATTACGGACTTGTCGCCAAACCAGGCTCGCGGCCTGCTCCGCAAGCACGGCGCCGACTGGGCGAAGATCAAGGACGAAGCAGAGGATTTGAAGGAGAAGAAGTGAAGTATAGGGGCATTGCCGGCCCGTTTTGGGCCGCTGGATTACATCAGGTGACCACGGCTCTCCCTAAAGGAGAGCCGTGACAACCCCGCCCCGCTTTCTACCCGCCCCCAAGAAAAAGCTAGGCGCAACTTGTATTAGCATCATCTTACGGAAGATCGCGTGCAATGCAACATATTTGTTGCGATGCACCATCAAAATACAACCCGACCGCGCATTGCGGAAACGGACTGCCCGGCCTGGCCGGTTCCTCTAATGGGATGACCACCCATGAAAACCTGGATTGAAATCGTTGACCGACCGGCACGCGTAGCCAAGCCGTACTCCGAGCCAAGCGCCAGCAAAACTGGACGAGGCCGCCGCCTCACATGGACAACGTACGAAAAGTTGACCGGCTGCAGTCGACCACAAGGAGCGGTTGACCAGCAACGCCAGGTGAAACCGCTAAACCTTCCACCAGCACCCCAACGGCGTCAGCAAGCCAACGACAACACGCGACCAGTACCGAACATACCGACCGGCAATAGCACCCCCGACCGAGTGCCGAACGCACTCCGCGATGACGCCCCCGCTGCCTATCGGACACTGTGCCGTTTACGTGAACTTGCGAGACCGGCCGACGTCGACCAGATCGACGCACCCCTAGCTGGCGACAACGATAATGCAGCGGACGAAACCGGCTTCGGCGTTGAGTATCGACACGACATAGAGCCAGGCAACGGCCAGATAAGCCATCTCCTTAACGCCTTCGCCGACGGGATGCGCAGCCGTGTTGTCATCGACAGCAAGGGTCGCGTCGACCGGTTCAATGGTGGCGTGCGATACCATTGCGCCAAGGACGGAACAGACGAGATCATAGAGATCGGCGGGCGGAGCAGCCGCGGCAAGTTCTTTGGCTTAACTGCGCATCGCGGAGCGATAGTTGCGTACGGCAAGGATGGGAAAAAGATCTACCCCTCGTACACCATTGGCGACGCTCGCGGGTCGGACGACGCCGAATTGCCACGCGAGACGACTGCCTCAACAGCCGCTCACCCTACGCTGGCTGAGATGGATCGGGCAGACTCTTTTGCCGACCTGGCGGCCAGGCTTCCCACCGAAACTGCTAGCCTCCTTGGCGTGATCCTCAATGCTGACACGTTTCAGGAAATTGCCAGCGCGGCAGGAAAGAGGCCGACCGCTCACAATGGCCGACGCGCAACGATAGCGACGCTCAAGAGAGTTGAAGAAATTTGGGCCGAGGCCGCCTGACACGACCGTTTCGCGTGCTCTGGCGCGGATATACTTGAAGGGATCATTTCCCCAATTGCGTACGCCGCGCACGATCGGTGTGCGCGATCTCCCGTCGCTACTGCCGCAACCTTGGCGACGGGCAAGTTTTCAGATTGGGACGAAGTGGCTTTCGAGCCTGCTCCCAATGCCGCGGCGGTGGTCGTCCCGCTGCGGCTCAATCAAGCACCCTTGGTGCTTTTATTCATGCCTATACCTTCCCGAATTTTTGAAAGGATCACCGAATGGTCACCGCAAAGCAGGCGGTCGAAATCATCGACGCCATTCTACGTCTATCTGACGGAACAGCCCGATGGCACGCAGACCGATTGCGTGCGGAGGGTATGATTCCTGCAACTCCTGGCAAGCCAGAGCAGACTGACAGCAGGCATGTCGCTCTGCTCTTGCTATCGATCCTGTCTGGTCAGCCACCGCACTCCAGCGCCGCTCTAATTGCCGAGTATGCCGGCCTTCGCCCGACAACTGGCGGTAAGACGCTGGTCGAAACGCTCGCCGGTTTCATCGAGACACCGCACGATTTTTTCGAACTTCGCATCGACAATTTCTCGGTGTCAGCCGTGCTGACATACCGCGGAGCCGACAATGGGATGCAGGTTGCGTCGTTTAACACCTACGGCCACCAACCGCGGCCGGCTTTCGAGCGCGTCTCAATCCTTGGCGCCTCAACCTTCACCGAACTCGCGCAAGCAATTGCGACAACGGAGCCGCCAAAGATCGGTCGGCGCCGAACTATCGACCGATACCGGCGCCTCGAACGCGCCGTTAAATTCTAAGGGAAACCAATGTTCAAAAAGCAGGCCACAAAAACCGCTCCACCGATGCGGTTCAATCTTCGCGACGCGACACCCGACTACGACAAGTTTGCTGAGTTGTGCGCGAACTTGCGCGCCGCTCTTAGCAAGCTCGATAACGAAGAATCCGAGTTACTGACCCGGCTAGGCTCTCGTGCCGCCAAGCCGCACCAAGCCATCAATGCGCGCGTCGCTGACCTTTTGGGGGACGCAGCCGACCAAACACCCGATCCACTGTCGGAAGGCATTCGCACTCGGCTGACCGAGATCAACGGCCTGCGTCGCGATACACGGGCCGCTCTCGATATCGCCACCGCTCGCCTACAGGGCGCTCGCCACGCGGCATCGCGGGTAATCTGCGAGGGAGTTAAGGCCGAATACCTAGCGCGCGTCAGTAAGCTCGCCGACGCCCTGATAGGCGCGCACGAAGCGAATGCTTCCTTGCACGAGATCACTTCGGCACTCGACCAGGCCGACGTAGTCTGGACCGGCCTATTGCCGCCAGCTCCGGCGAGGATGCTTGGCGCTGCCTATGACCGATCGAACAAGGTTGGCATGTGGCTGAAGGGCGCCGCTGCTGATGGCCTAATCGACAAAGCAATCATCCCGGTGGAGCTCACACAATGACCAGGTTAACGATCGAAAAGGCAGTCCGTGGACGCGAGACCACGAGCGACAAGGAACTACGAGCTACGAAGGTGAACGGCAAGACGGAGATGCTGCCCGCGGATCCGACTGCTGTTGCGAAGCTACTAAAGGCCCGACGCAACAAATTATCACCCGCAGCCAAGACCCGCTCACGGCTGGCAGCGGAAGCGGCAAAGCGTGTGGTTCAATGAGTCCGGCAGGCCACCCTTACCAGGTAGTCGGACCGTATGCGGATACGCACTGCAGTGGGGCGTGCCGTCGGCGGTGCGTCCCGACTTCGATGAGGTGTTTTGTCAAGGCTCGCTGACTTGGCCAGCCGACTTGCCGCTGTGTAAAAACCACGATCGTACACGGCCACTTGCGCCGCTCGGTGCATCGTTTCGTCTCTCGGCCACAGACACCGGCCTCTGGGTTGAAGTCGACACGGACTCGATACGAGACGGAGATGACCTACTGCTTGCCGCTAGGCATGGTCCGCTGCGGGCCTGGTCTATCAGCTTCAAGGCAAGTGAGGAGCGATGGGACCGAACGGGCGACAGACCACTCCGCATCGTGAGCGCAGCTCGGCTTGTCGAGGTTTCGATCGTTGACCGCGGCGCGCATCAAACGACTATCGGCATCCTGTCACGCATGAAGCAGGCGGCGTGATCCAATGGGGGTGGATGGCGATCCACAGCCCTCGCCAGCATGACCGGCTGCATCCCCTGTTGCTATCGCAATTACAAATTTTCCTCACGCGCGCGCGCAAGCGCGCGAGACGGCAGCTCAAAATAATCTCAAAACCTGCGGCATGACGCGCGCGATTGCCCAGACGGTAGAGCCGAACGATGCGGCATGGTCGCGTCATACCCCCACACACCGGGGGTCTTCGCATCGCGCCGATCGGCATAGCACTGACCGCTCGCCAATCAAACGCGCACGCAGCAACCAATCAGGATATGACCCCAAAATGCCCAAACCTAGAAAAAGCCTTGAGCAATTGCGGCTTACCGGCACGCTCGGAAAGAACCCTGGCCGGTATGCGGCACGCTATGAGCCAGCGGACGATCGGGCCGTAGGCGAGCCCTATGAATGGCTGCCGGCCGATGCGAAAGCGGCATGGAAGGAACTGGTTCCGAATCTTCCTTGGCTGCGGCGCTGCCATAGAGGCATCGTGGGTCTCACTGCGATACTCGCCGGAAAGATGACGAGAGACGCTTTGGGCCTGTCTGGCATGACTCTGCTCAATCAATGCCTCGGCAAGCTCGGAGCAACGCCTGAGTCGTTTCCGAAAATTGGCTGGGAGCCGCCTGCGGGCGACGATGATCCGGCCGAGAAGTACTTTCGGTAGTGGGCTACGTCCCGCTTTGACTTTGGACGATTTTTCTAATAAATTGCCAAATAGGGTATTGCATTCTATCATGAGCACGGCATATGCTTCGCATATGCCGTGTACGATATGCCCCTTTGGGGGGTTCTGTTAAGCAATTTCATTCCTAATGGAACTCTGTGGCGCGTTTTTGAGTTGACGTGTCATGCATACGTAGCCATATGTATGCGACTAGATCGCTGGATATTGGGCGTGAGCACAGCCAGCCCCACTTGGTGAAAGCCAAGTCCGTCCCGGACGGGAGGATAGCTCGAAAGAGTGAAGAGGTTCGCCCCGAGGTGCAGTGCACCGAACAGGCCCGAAAGGGCCTGTTTCTATTTCTGAGGCTTTTTCCGGTGTTTGCCAAAGAGTTTAGTTGGTCTCTGGTTCTGCATTCGTAGCTTGATCAGATGCGCGAAACGTATGTGGCCGAATGTCCCTAAAGGTTCGTCCGTGCGCGGGTGCGCTGTCCTGATTCGCATATGAAGATCGACTCCAGCGATGCCTTTCACCTTGTCGAGGGAAAAAACTATCCCGTATTCGATCTTTTCTTCGCCCATATCGATTACGATGACCGCGTAGTGATCGCTCGTGCTATTCCACACTTTGCCCTTTAAGGCTTCATCGAGACGCGCTCGAATCTCCTTTGAGAGTTCAAATCGTTCGGTGCAAAATCGACCATCATTCCGGGAGCAGTTTGGGAACACAGGCGCGGGGTCGTTGGTGCCCGTTGGCTTCCTTGTGAAACAATGATCCTCATAGCTAACCACTATTCTCCGGTTGTTGCCGTCAGAGTCGGCGGCCACAAAAGTATATTCGTTTAGATGTGAAAAATCGTATGTGGTCTCACCGACCACGAAATTCGGCCATGGAACGGCGACTAAGTACCCTTTAGCCATTCGATTCAAATCAATCCTGCAAAGCTCTGCCGGTACAGCACTACCGACGTCCACACAATCCATCTCCTCAACGGCCGCCCGCCGAGGCGGCCTTTTCACATTAGGAACCCCTCCATGCCCAACCCCACCCAACGCGCCACGGCGCGAACGCCTAGCCGTGCGCGTGAAATGTCTGACGAACTCACAAGAGAATCAGCGAGGTCATAAGGATGGCAATCAACTTCGCAGGCGGCACGGACCTAATCAGCTATGGCGCCGGCCTAAGCTGGCCACAGGTAGGGTGCTGCTCGTTCCGGATGAAAACGACGCAGACGACGGCCAATGCGGTGCCGCTGTCGCTTTGGAATTCGAGTGCGCGCTTCGGCTTCGGCTTCGTGCTCAATAACACCGCGAACAAGCTTACTGTGATAGGATATGGCGTCGACGCGTCGGCGGTAGGCATATTCTTTCCGGGCTCGATCACCGTAAACGATGGCGCGTGGCACACCATCGCCCTGAACTACAACACCAACAATGGCGGGGCCAATTCGTTCTATGTCGATGGAAGCCTTGAGGGATCGGCCAACTCGGCAGTTGCTTGGACTATCGGTTCCGGCAGCCCGCCACTTGCGCTCGGCTCACAGCCAAGTTTCTGGGCAAGCTACGTCGGCGACGAGAAAGAGGTTGCAGTGTGGAGCCGACAGCTAGACGCGGCCGAGGTCAATGCGCTCACCAAGGACTTCTCACCGGCCGTGATCGCTAAGAACGCGCTGGTGTTCCATGCCCCCTTGGTGCGACCGGCGCGGGACAGGTTTGGCGCCACTATGACCGGCCCGACCGGAACGACAGTCAGCGACCATGGCAGGGTTGTCTATCCGGCGTGCTAGCATTAGCCGGCGATCGACACGCCACCGACTGCGGCCTTTCCGAGATCCTAGTTGTCGATCGTGACGCGACCGGCAGGTCCGGTCGAGGCTGCAGCGTCTTGGATGCTGCGTGCGACCTGATCCGTAAGGCGGCGAACTGACCGATTTCATAGCGCGGGACAGGTCTGTCAGGTTACGGAGACCGGTAATTGAATCGTCCCGTAATGGGCCAATAGGCTTGGCACCGCAATTGCACTGACGGAGATGTGGGCTGGGGTAAGTCGCGTCGTTTCGCAAATGAAGCGGCGGGCTTTCCGCTCCTCGCTTCTGTCTTGCTCAACCCAGATTGCGTGTTTGCTAAAATGCTAAAATAGTGAGATTCAGCAGGCTGGGGAGCCGTTGGGGAACGGCAAGGGGGTTGGAGCAATGTATTTTCCGCAGTTTCTGGTGGGGATGTTCACCACGTCGTTCATCGTGGCGATCTGGACTTACATAGCAACGGGTTCCTCCTGGAAGGCGCTCGCCTGGACCATCCTCACGTTGATTATTTTGCAGGTTGGATATTTCCTCCTGGCATTCGGCCTTTTCTATAAGCGCTCGACGAAAGTCACTGACGCAAAACAGGAGCCCGTCAGCCCTATTAAACCACTCCGTCGAGATGGTGATGTTTCATCCCCCGGCCGCCAATAGGTGCCCTGTCAGGGGACAAGCAGGGAGCGCTTCGGTGTAGGACAGCGGCCGGCAAGAACGCGCGCTGGCCGGATCGGCTGAGGGCTTAGTCAAGCGCTTGCTAATATTCGACTGGAGGCGCAAAATTTCTGCCATATGAGGCTCGTTTTGATCGCGCTTGCCGTCGCTCACAACTGGTATACCGGCTACCATGATCCGGTCACCGGCTATGAATGCTGCGACGACAAGAAGGATTGCAGAGTCATCTTCCCGCTTTGGGCGACGGCTAGCCGCGGGCTTTTTCGTTTCCACTCGGAACTTCGCCCATCATAGCCTGTTGATTTGAGGCGGCTGGTTCTGCCAGTTCCGGCTGCTGACCAAGGCTCCAAAGCTTGGTCGACCTGTGTCCTCTAGCAAGTATGCAGGACGAAACCCGCCAGTGGTCCCCCTCGACCTCCTGGCGGGTTTTTCCATTTCGCCAAACCCGTGGAACATTCTTACCATTCGCTTCGTTTTTCTGGGTGATCGATCCTTGGGCGATCTCACTTAACAGGAGGAATTTGCTATGAACATGAAGATGATTTGCATGGCCGCGATGGCGCTTGCTATGACCACTGGTGCGGCGCTTTCGGCCGGCGGCACCACCTCGGCACTTGACGATCCGGCTAAGATGTCGCCGTTCTTCACCGATGCCGGCATGAAGACCATGAAGTCGGAAGCTGAATTCAAGGCCGCCTGGATGGCCATGAAGGAAGAAGACCGCGCCGGGATCATGAAAGAATGCGGCGATGAGGCGATCGCCAAGGAACACGACAATTTCTGCAAGATGACTAAGCAGCTCGGCGGCGCGAACTAATTTCGCCATCTCGTGGTTGTAAGTGAGAAAGCTCGCCACCGTGAGGTGGCGGGTTTTTTCAATTTGCCTGGAACCTCAATCGGCACCGGTGTTTGATCTGCGGCAGCGATGAAGAAATTGGCCAGATTTTCGAAGCCATCATGCAGGGGTCAGGCTAGGAACTCGGATGGCAAAGGGCTGGACTTTCCAAAGTTTGATCGACGGCAAGATGGCAGTCACTGCTCACTGCCAGACGGCGCCCTGTCATCATAGCCAACAACTCGACCTAGTGAAGCTCCGCGACCGCTTCGGCCCTGACACGCCGGCAATGGCCGACGACCTCATTCCCAACCTGAAATGCGCCAAATGCGGCGGCAAGAAAGTCGGGCTGATCTACACGCCTGACAGCAGCCCCAACGCCTACGGGAAGGCCAATGACGGGCGGTAGCTGACGGGCTAGTTAGTTCGGCTCTTTGATAAGCGGCTTTGTGCCTTTCGGCCGCTGATACTTCTTCACCAGTTCGACCGTGCTAGCCTCTACCGTGACGCGACCGAGCACCTGCACGGTGACGCGGTCCGTCTCCTCATCGACAAAGACGACATCGCCCACGAACCTCATCCTGTCGCCAGGCTTCGCCTTGGGATCTATGATCGAATAGGGATTGTTGGCAGTGAGGATGTGTAGGGTGACGCGATCATCAATGCGCTTGCCCACCGTGGCGGTGATCGCAACCCTGTCGCCGATATTGATTTCCCGTGCCATGCCGAGGATTCTGGCGCGTCCCGCTGCTTAGTCAAGGGGTGCTAATATACGGCTGAAACAAAAACCGGGTCGGATCGTTTTTAGTCTGCCAGAAGACCCCACTCTGGCTTGTCCAACTCCCACTGGCTTCGGCCGGCGGGCTTTTTCGTTCGCGCCCGGAACTTCGCTCGACCGGACATGTTAACTCTGCAGCAGCCAGCCCTTGAAACATTCCGGCTGCTGGCCAAGGGGGTGTTCTTGGTCGGCCCGTGCTACGTCTCGCAGGTGGTGCGGGCCTCTTCTATTCGCCTGATGACTTCGCCTTGCGCCGCCCTACGGCTGGGTAGAGTCAGCGCGAATGATCCAATCCAGCATTTCGGAATCCACCGCCTTTAGACCGGTAAATTCCCGGATCAATTGCGTGGCGTATTCCCGCCATCGTTCTTCGGGGATGCACTCTTCGATAACCGCCTTATGGAACGCACCCCTTAGGATTTCACAATCAAATGCCGAGACCCTATCGCCTGACATCGCAGCCTCCCGCTTCGATAGCTGCAAGCACTAAATCTCCCGACGTCCGCAATGCCGCTATTCGGTACGGACGAACTTGGGATTGTACGCCGCGCAGATATATTCGCGAGTCCTAAAAAGGTTGGCCGGCGCATAGGCGCTAGCGAGACAGCAAATAGGGCGCCGGCCAAAGCGGAAAGGTCCGCCGCGGCGACGGGGGCTGGATGGGCCTAAGCTTTCGCCTTCCGTTTGGCTGGCGCCTTGTTGACCGGAGCATCCTTGCGGCCAAGCCCACTAGCCTTGGCCAGAGCCGACCGAGTTGCGGCATAGTTCGGCGCTACCATGGGATAGTCGCGCGGCAAGCCCCATTTCGCCCGGTATTCGTCAGGGGTGAGTCCAAAATCCGTGTTGAGGTGTCGCTTCAGCGACTTGAATTTTTTTCCATCCTCTAGGCAGACAATGTAGTCCGGAAACACCGACTTCTTCGGATTGACGGCGGGCTGGGGCTCGGCAGACGCCGCTATGGGCTGCCTCAGGCCGGACAATGACTTGTGTACCGATGCGATAAGGTCCGGCAGACTGGCGGCTGGCAGTGGGTTTTTGCTCACATACGCAGAAACAACTTCGGCAGTGAGTTCCGCTAGTTCCGCTGCGTTGATGTCGGTTTCGTCGGTCATTTGTCGGTCCCCCTTGTTAGCTGACAAACAACCTATTTATTAGAGCATTCTTAAGTGCGCAACCGCACGCCTGGCCCGCCGTCGAGGTGTGCTCAGCCCGCCAGCGCGCGACCGACAGCGATGCCAATTCCAATTGCCAACCCGGCAGCCATTTTGCCCGCCAGATCGATAGCAATGGCGCCGACTGCCCCGCGCCAATCTGTGCGGCGGGGCAGCGCCAGTGCTTTTGAAAGTTCATCGAAAGTACGGTCGTGTTTCACGGACGTATCCCCTGTATCGCTCAGATACGTATGGATTCCACAAAACAACTGTGGAGTCCATACGGATTCAGCAAAATACTTCTAGGCGTTTTCGCCTACTATATCTTGACACCTAAGGCGTTATCGCCTTGGCGCGAAATTGCGTAAACACATTCTGCTTGTTCGAAAAATGCGAAAACGCCTAGTTTGCTTGACAAAAAATGTGAGGACGCCTAGCTGCATTATCGCACCAAAAATAAATATTTGAAGGTTGTTGCAAACCGCCCGATTCTCGGCCTATGCTGTTAGGCAAGGGTAAGGGGTTATCTACAAAAAGGTCGAAGCAGCGGCGGACCAAGATTTCCTCTTGGCCGGGGTGGCAGGCCATGTCCAAGGCCAGGCGCCCAAAAGCCTGCCAGCGATCTCCAGTCGCCTCTCTACCCCCGGCAGCCGGGATATTCCGGCGTATGGGCCTGGAGAGGCCAAACTGGAGAACTGAAATGAACGCTCTTATCGACATTGTCGCCGAACCGCCGCCTTCTGCAGAAACCTGGCAGTTCAAACTAGGCCAATGCATTTCACACAAAGACCAGATACTACCGTCGCTAGTTATGGGGCGGGTGCGAACGTCGATGGGCAGGGAAGTCTATGGCCTGCGGTCGTTTATGGATGTGGATCCATGCCGCGACCGCATGATACTAGCCGACAGCCTGGTCGACGTCGTACCGGGCAGCCCGCCATGCCTTAAGTGCCTTCTACATGAGACAGGGCTGTGTCCTGGCGATCGGCGGGACGACGCGGCACACTCCGAAAGGCAGTAGCGATGACCGTAGAGAAGGAAAACGTTCTGACGGCCATGGTGGTCACCTACGGAGATGCGTCGGATGCCCTTACAGCCATGGCGGATCATGTTCGATCGGGAATCGAAGCGGACCAAAGTGAGACGAGCAACAAGACGCAAGCAACTCTTACGATGACAGTTGAAGATTGGAATTCGCTGCTCAGCGTTATGGATGAGGCGGGCAAACAGTTTCGAGAGTTGGTCGATCTTATCGAACTGGGGGTTGTCACAACAGTAGGTGAGTAACCCCGACACCATCGCAAACGACAGAAGCCCGCCGCGAGGCGGGCTTCTGTTATGAGAAGGAACCAGTTCGCTCTTAAACCGTTGAAATTCCACAAGGGACAAGGCAACGGAAAGATAGAAGATCATGAACAAGACCCTCTCGGGCTTGCTGGCGGCCACATTGTCAGTTTCGTTCGCGGCGACGGCAGCTATGCCTGCAGGTGCCGCTCAGATGTTTACGCCGCAGGCGCCTTCGGCGTCGACGGACGTGCAGGCGGTCGACTACTACAGGCCGTGGATGAGGCATCGCAACTTCAACGGCGACCGCAATTTCTCGCGGAGCAACAGCGACGTTTACTGGAACGGCCATCGTGGCTCTCGCCACTACCGCCACGGCTATCGCCGCCACGGCGATTTCTGGTTCCCAGCTGGTGCCTTTATCGCCGGCGCACTGATCACGGGCGCTATCGCAAACAATCAGCATCGTGTCTACCGAGGTGGCGACGCACATGTGCAGTGGTGCTACGACCGCTACAGATCCTACCGCGCGTCTGACAATACGTACCAGCCGAACTATGGCCCCCGTCGGCAGTGCAACTCGCCCTACTGAGGTTTTTGACCAATAGAAGAACCCCGCTTCGGCGGGGTTTTTCATGAGTACCACTGCGCAAAGCATGCGCGGGAACTAAGCCCATCGAAGTGCGTTTCCCTTCCCATCAACTAAGGGAGGAAATCATGCTAAAAGGCGGACTACTCTGGCTCCTCGGAATCCCGATACCAATAATTATCATTCTGTGGCTTGTGGGATATTTGCACTAGCCACCGCAAAAACGACAAAAGCCCGCTTCGAGCGGGCTTTTCCTATTTGCTGAAGTTCGTCTGGCCGGTCGCCAAGCTCCGGGCTGCTTCCTCGATAGCATCACGGTCATTGCCCAACCTATCGATTAGGTCTTGGGCTTGGTCGCCCGTAATGCCGGTGCGCATTGCCAGAGCCTCCACGGTCAAGACGTCGGAACTTGCGGTCTCGACCCGCCGCGGCTTTCTCGTCTTGGCCGACAGCACTGTCGCTCCAATCGCGCTAGGATCCGTAAATGCCTGTTCGGTTTCCAACCGTTCCTCGATCTCGATTTCTGCCTCGGCCTGGTGCCAATGCTTCTCTGGGTCGCCATGCCTACGGCCTTCGCGATCCCAAATTTCATATGCTCGCTGCTGAATTCTTTGGTGCCGATCGTCGCCCATGATGAAACCTCCCGTGATGGTTTTGTTCAACGCGGAGAAGGGCGGAATGATCCATACGACTGGTGATTGGGATGGTTGAGGTGTGACGGCGGCAAGAAACGGGGGAGCTTCATCATTCGCTTGCTATGAGGGAAGCGCAGAATGTCCGCCGTCACCCAGCATTAAGCGTCTCGCAGTCGGTAAGTTCCACAGCTTTCGCGAATCTCCCGTCGGCGGATTTTTTGTCTGCTCCCCTGCTCTCTCGTGCGCCATTTGTGCGCCAACGAATCCCGGTTAATCCCCGGAAACGCTAGGAAAAGCCCAGAAATGTTGGTAATTCTGGTAAACGACATTGGCGCACAAAATGTTGTCGTATTTTCCGCTAAGTGCTTGAAATCATTGGTGAGCGCGATGGGATTCGAACCCATGACCTACTGATTAAAAGTCAGTTGCTCTACCGGCTGAGCTACGCGCTCCCGCGGGCTCGAAAAAGCTGCCCTCGAAATTGCGCGGAACATAGGGAGAGTGCTGCGACCGGTCAACCGGAAAAAGATGGCTTGCAAGCCAGGCTTTTTTGCTGTCGTCCGAGATCTTGCGATCCGCCTCGGCGCAGGGGCCAGACGACCAGTTTACAGCAATCGAAGAATGGCTCTCCGTCAGAAATTGGGCTGGAGAAACATTACAAATCAGTAACTTACCGTTTGCGCGGAACCATCGCATCGCCGGGCCGTTTCCTCCTCACAAGGGACGTCAACCACCCTTTCAAGGAGACGATCATGAACAAGACCCTCTCGGGCTTGCTGGCGGCCACATTGTCAGTTTCGTTCGCGGCATCGGCTGTGATGCCTGCCGGCGCCACCCAGATGTTCACGCCGCAGGCGCCTTCGGCGTCGTCGGATGTGCAGGCGGTCGACTACAAGCCGTGGATGAAGCATCGCAACTTCAACGGCAACCGCAATTTCTCACGCAACAACAGCGACATCTACTGGAACGGCCATCGCGGCTCTCGTGAATATCATCGCGGCTATCGCCGCCACGGCGATTTCTGGTTCCCGGCTGGCGCCTTCATTGCCGGCGCGTTGATTACCGGCGCGATCATCAACAACAACCAGAACCGTGTCTATCATGGCGATTCGCATGTGCAGTGGTGCTATGACCGCTACCGGTCCTACCGCGCGTCGGACAACACTTTTCAGCCGAACTACGGTCCTCGGCAGGAGTGCAATTCGCCTTACTGAGTCTGGGCAGAGTTGAGCAGACGTTGATGAAGCCCGCGCCGGCGACGGCGCGGGTTTTCAGTGTGTGCTCAGCGTTCTGCGCACCGCGTCACGCCAGCCTGCGAGCTTGGCGGACCGAACCGCGGCCTCCATATCCGGCTTGAACCGCCGCTCGAGCGCCCAGCTCCTCGCGAACTCCTTTGCCTTCGGCCATACGCCGGCCTTTGAGCCAGCCAGCCATGCGGCGCCCAGCGCCGTCGTCTCCAAAATGGTCGGCCGGTCGACCGGCGCATCGAGGATGTCGGCCAGCCTTTGCATGGTCCAGTCGGAGGCAACCATGCCGCCATCGACCCTGAGCACGGTTTTTGCCGAAGCGCCCTTCCAGTCCTTGCGCATGGCGTCGAGCAGGTCGCGCGTCTGGTAGGCGACTGATTCCAATGCGGCGCGGGCAAATTCGGCCGGGCCGGAATTGCGGGTTAGCCCAAAAATGGCGCCGCGCGCCTCGGCGTCCCAGTGCGGCGCGCCAAGCCCGACGAAGGCCGGCACCAGATAGACGTTTTGCGTCGGGTCGGCGGTCGCCGCCAGCACGCCGCTTTGCTCGGCCTTGCCGATCACCTTGATGCCGTCGCGCAGCCACTGCACCGCGGCACCGGCGATGAAGATCGAGCCTTCCAGCGCATAGGTGGTCTTGCCGTTCAGCCGGTAGGCGATGGTCGTCAAAAGCCGGTTCTTCGAACGCACCAGATCGCTGCCGGTGTTGAGCAGGGCAAAACAGCCGGTGCCATAGGTGGATTTCATCATGCCTGGCTCGAAGCAGGCCTGGCCGATGGTCGCCGCATGCTGGTCACCGGCGACGCCCAAAATCCTGATCTCGGCGCCGAAAAGGCTTTTCTCCGTCACGCCATAGTCGTCGGCGCAGTCCTTCACCTCAGGCAGCATTTTTTCCGGTATGTTGAGGATGCCCAGCAACTCCTCGTCCCAGACATTTTTCTCGATGTTGTAGACCAGGGTGCGCGAGGCGTTGGTGGCGTCGGTGGCGTGAACCTTGCCGCCAGTCAGGCGCCAGATCAGAAAACTGTCGATGGTGCCGGCGAGCAACTCGCCCTTCTCGGCGCGTTTCCTGGCGCCCTTCACCTTGTCCAGCACCCAGGCGATCTTGGTGCCGGAGAAATAGGGATCGAGCAGCAGGCCGGTCTTTTTGGTGAATTTCTTCTCGAGCCCTTGCTTCTTCAACTTCTGGCACAGCGGCGCGGTGCGCCGGTCCTGCCAGACGATCGCATTGTGGATCGGCTTGCCGGTGGCCTTGTCCCAGATGACGACGGTCTCGCGCTGGTTGGTGATGCCGATCGCGGCCACATCGGAGGCGTCACCGCCGGCATTCTTCAGCGCCGCCTTCACCGTCGTTACGACGCTCGACCAGATCTCTTCGGGGTCATGCTCGACCCAGCCCGAGGCCGGATAGTGCTGGGTGAATTCCTTCTGCCCGCTGCCCACAACCTTCATCGTGTCGTCGAACAGGATCGCTCGGCTCGATGTCGTGCCCTGGTCGATGGCTAGGATGTATTTGGTCAAGTTCGGCGATCCTATTTAATCTCAAGTCGGCCTTGATGAAGGTTGAGCCCAAACGGAGCAACGCTAATAGACAGGTCTGCCAGCTTCTCACCCGCATCCAACGCTTTGGAAACTGCAGCCGCATAGCTGGATGCTTTTGCGACAGTTTGAACGGCGGACACAGGCAGCTGCTCACGTGCGAGACTGTCATATACCGGTCGAACAACCGGATGCTTGGCTACTTCAAAACTATAGGACCGGCCATGCCGGTCGCTCAGCACGTACTCAAAGTTCCTGGGAGCGGAGAGCTTTCTCAAAGCATGTTCCGCAATGATCTCTGGAACGAGTTCATAGGCCAGCCGCAAGTCGGGATTCTGCAGCACTTGCTTCAATCGATCCGAGGCAAATTCTGTCGTGGCTTCGCTTTCTTGCCCATATTCTGACAGGTGCAGCCCGATCAGTTCGAGAGCGATATCCGCTGTGAACAGCGGCTCGCCGTTCTCTCCTATTGTGGCTGGAACCCAGCGCTCAGCACGCCGAAAAAGCGAGAAAATCACCGGCCGCTCCGAAACGTTTGCCGGGGCACGGTGCCCCGGCAAACAGTAGTTGCAGAATTTTACTTCTGCCAGCTCTTCACCAGTTCGTCGTAGTTGATGGTGATCGGCTTTTCCTTCTCGTTCTCGATCTTCAGCTGAGGAGCGAGATTGCCCTTGGCGACCGCGTCGGCGTTCCAGAAAGCAAGATCATGCTCTTCGGCCATCTTCGGGCCGATATCGCCCTGGACGCCCGACTTTTCGATACGGCTCATGACCTTTTCCTGTTCGCCGCAGAGCGAGTCCATCGCCTCCTGCGCCGTCTTGGCGCCCGACGATGCATCGCCGATCGCCTGCCACCAAAGCTGTGCCAGCTTCGGATAGTCAGGCACGTTGGTGCCGGTCGGCGACCACTGGACACGGGCCGGCGAGCGGTAGAACTCGATCAGGCCGCCGAGTTTCGGAGCGCGCTCGGTGAAGCTCTTGTCGTGGATCGTGCTCTCGCGGATGAAGGTCAGGCCGACATGGCTCTTCTTCACGTCGACGGTCTTCGACGTCACGAACTGCGCGTAAAGCCAGGCGGCCTTGGCGCGGTCGGTCGGCGTCGACTTCATCAGCGTCCAGGAACCCACGTCCTGGTAGCCGAGCTTCATGCCGTCCTTCCAGTAGACGCCGTGCGGCGACGGCGCCATGCGCCACTTCGGCGTGCCGTCGTCGTTCATCACAGCCTTGGCGCCGGCGTCGACCATCGAGGCGGTGAAGGCGGTGTACCAGAAGATCTGCTGAGCAACCGCACCTTGCGCCGGCACCGGGCCGGATTCGGAGAAGGTCATGCCCTGTGCCTCGGCCGGAGCGTAGGCCTTCAGCCAGTCGAGATACTTCTGGATCGAGTAGACGGCAGCCGGGCCGTTGGTGTCGCCGCCGCGCGCCGTGCAGGAGCCGACAGGACGCGAGTTCTCGTCGACCTTGATGCCCCATTCGTCGACCGGCAGACCGTTCGGGATGCCCTTGTCGCCGTTGCCGGCCATCGACAGCCAGGCATCGGTGAACCGCCAGCCGAGCGACGGGTCCTTCTTGCCGTAGTCCATGTGGCCGTAGACCTTCTTGCCGTCGATCTCGCGGCCGGTGAAGAACTCGGCGATGTCCTCATAGGCAGACCAGTTGACCGGCACGCCGAGGTCGTAGCCGTACTTGGCCTTGAAGTCGGCCTTGTTCTTCTCGTCGTTGAACCAGTCGTAGCGGAACCAATAGAGGTTGGCGAACTGCTGGTCGGGAAGCTGGTAGAGCTTCTTGTCCGGCGCCGTGGTGAAGGAGGTGCCGATGAAGTCCTTGAGGTCGAGGTTTGGGTTGGTGACATCCTTGCCGTCGCCCGCCATCCAGTCGGTCAGGTTGCGCACCTGCTGGTAGCGCCAGTGCGTGCCGATCAGGTCGGAATCGTTGACCCAGCCGTCATAGAGGTTCTGGCCGGTCTGCATCTGGGTCTGGATCTTCTCGACGACGTCGCCTTCCTGGATGACGTCATGCGTGACCTTGATGCCGGTGATGGCGGTAAAGGCCGGCGCCAGCACCTGCGATTCATACTGGTGGGTGGCGATGGTTTCGGAGACGACCTTGATGTCCATGCCGGCGAAGGGTTTCGCGGCATCGATGAACCATTGCATTTCGGCTTCCTGGCCGGCGCGGTCGAGCGTCGACAGCGGGCCGATCTCCTTGTCCAGGAACGCTTTGGCCTCGTCCATTCCGGCGTAGGCATTGCCTACCCCGAGCAACAGGACAAGGGCAGTCGTTGATGTTAAAAATTGCCGTCGCATTTCGTTTCCTCCACTTTACAGGTTTCAAGTGCGATCTGGAGCGGTCGCCGGCACGCGGCCGCTCCAACAGTTTCCCCCTCTATACGTAGCGGAACACGCCAATGGCGTAGACCACGGAGAGAGCGAGAGCCCACCACAGGTTGGATCCGACAAGACCCAACCAAGCGAGATGGATAAAGGCGCTGCCAAGCAGCGAAAGGAAAAGACGGTCGCCGCGCGTCGTCTCGAAACGCAGCACGCCGACGCGCGGATTGCCGCCCGGCGAGGCATATTCCCAGGCCGCCATGCCGCACAGCAGCAGAAAGATGGTGCCAAAGAACGCCGCCGTCGGCCACGTCCATGCCATCCAGGAGAGGTCGAGGTTCATGGTCACACCCTCCCCAGGGCAAAGCCCTTGGCGATATAATTGCGGACAAACCAGATGACGAGCGCGCCAGGGATCAGCGTCAGCACGCCGGCGGCGGCGAGAAGGCCCCAATCCATGCCGGCGGCCGAAACCGTACGGGTCATGGTGGCGGCGATCGGCTTGGCATCTGTCGTCGTCAGCGTGCGAGCGATCAGCAGTTCCACCCACGAGAACATGAAGCAGAAAAAGCAGGCGACGCCGATGCCGCTGGCAATCAGCGGCATGAAGATCCTGACGAAGAAGCGTGGGAACGAATAGCCGTCGATATAGGCGGTCTCGTCGATTTCCTTCGGAACGCCCGACATGAAGCCTTCCAGTATCCACACCGCCAGCGGCACGTTGAACAGGCAATGCGCCAGTGCCACCGCAATGTGCGTGTCGATCAGGCCGAAGGCCGAATAGAGCTGGAAGAACGGCAGCGCAAACACCGCCGGCGGCGCCATGCGGTTGGTCAACAGCCAGAAGAACAGATGTTTGTCGCCGAGGAAGCGATAGCGCGAGAAGGCATAGGCCGCCGGCAGCGCCACGGAGACCGAAATCACCATGTTCATCACCACATAGGTGATCGAGTTGATGTAGCCCGAATACCAGGACGCGTCGGTGAAGATGGTGACGTAGTTGGCGATCGTAGGCGCGTGCGGATAGAGCGTCAGCGACGAGACGATCTCGGCATTGGTCTTGAAGCTCATGTTGATGAGCCAGTAGATCGGCAGCAACAGCACGATGATGTAGACCGTCGGCACGATCCACCACCAGCGCGATTCCTCACCGCGCCGGCGCATCAGCCGCGCGATCTGGTCCTGCGACATGGCGCTGGCCAGTGCTTCCGAAGCCGTCGTTTCGCTCACTCTGTCCTGCCTCGTGGTTCTTTCGTTGGCGCCGCTCATCTCAGCGCTCCGCGTCGTAGTTGGTCATCACGGTGTAGAACACCCATGACAGCAGAAGGACGATGAGGAAGTAGACCAGCGACATGGCAGCCGCCGGACCGAGATCGAACTGGCCGAGCGCTGTCTTGACGAGGTCGATCGACAGGAACGTCGTCGAGTTGCCCGGGCCGCCGCCGGTGACCACGAAGGGCTCCGTGTAGATCATGAAACTGTCCATGAAGCGCAGCAGCACGGCGATCAAAAGCACGCGGTTCATCTTCGGCAGCTGGATGTAGCGGAACACCGCCCAGCGCGAGGCGCCGTCGATCTTGGCCGCCTGGTAGAAGGCATCCGGAATGGAGACCAGGCCGGCGTAGCAGAGCAGCACGACGAGGCTGGTCCAGTGCCAGACATCCATGACGATGACGGTGACCCAGGCGTCGAACGGATCCTGCACATAGTTGTAGTCGATGCCGAGCGCGTTGACGTAGTAGCCGAGCAGGCCGATGTCGTTGCGCCCGAACACCTGCCAGATGGTGCCGACGACATTCCACGGAATCAGCAGCGGCAGCGCCATCAGCACCAGGCAGACCGGCACGCCCCAGCCCTTCTTCGGCATGTTGAGCGCGATGAAGATGCCGAGCGGCACTTCGATGGCCAGGATGATGAAGGAGAAGATCAGGTTGCGGACCATCGCTTCCCAGAAGCGGCTGGACGAGAGCAGTTCCTCGAACCACTCCGTGCCCGCCCAGAAAAAGACGTTGTTGCCGAATGTGTCCTGCACCGAATAGTTGACGACCGTCATCAGTGGAATGACCGCCGAGAACGCCACAAGCACCAGCACCGGCAGCACCAGGAACCAGGCCTTGTTGTTCCAGGTCTTGTCCATCTATGCCCCCATCTCGACGCGCCAGGAATCGGCATAGATGTTGATGCCGGCCGGGTCGAAGCGCACCTTTGGATCGGCCGGCACGTTCTCGTCCTCGCCGATGACGGCCGCGATCTCGCGGCCTTCCAGGTTGGCGCGAACCACCTTGTGGCGGCCGAGATCCTCGACCTTGCTGATCGAGACAGCCATGCCCTGGCTGCCCAGCCGCACATATTCAGGACGGATGCCGAGCTCGATGGCGCCGCTGCCGGCCTTTGGCGCGCCCGGCAGGTCGATGCGCTGCGAGCCGAGTTTCGCCGTCTTGCCGTCGATGGCCACCGGCATGACGTTCATGCCGGGCGAACCGATGAAATAGCCGACGAAGGTGTGGCGAGGACGTTCGAACAGTTCAGCCGGCGTGCCGATCTGCACGATCTCGCCATCATACATGACGACGACGCGGTCGGCGAAGGTCAGCGCTTCGGTCTGGTCGTGCGTGACATAGACCATGGTGTAGCCGAAGCGGCGGTGCAGCTGCTTCAGCTGCGAGCGCAGCACCCATTTCATGTGCGGGTCGATAACGGTCAGCGGCTCGTCGAACAGGATGGCGTTGACATCCGCGCGCACCAGCCCGCGGCCAAGCGAGATTTTCTGCTTCTGGTCGGCGGTCAGCCCGCGCGCCTTCTTCTTCGCCCAGGAGGCGAGATCGATCATCTCCAGCGTCTCGCGCACCTTGCGGTCGACATCGGCTTCCGGCACGCCGCGGTTGCGCAGCGGGAAGGCCAGATTGTCGTAGACGGTCATGGTGTCGTAGATGACCGGGAACTGGAACACCTGCGCGATGTTGCGTTCCTGCGTCGACAGGTTGGTCACGTCCTTGCCGTTGAACAGCAGCTGGCCGTGCGAGGGATGCAGCAATCCCGAAATGATGTTGAGCAGCGTGGTCTTGCCGCAGCCCGAGGGGCCGAGCAGCGCATAGGCGCCGCCATCCTCGAAGGTGTGGTGCACTTCCTTCAGCGCAAAATCGGCATCCTTCTGCGGGTTGGGCAGGTAGGAGTGGCGGATGTGGTTGACGTCGATGCGCGCCATCTCTTTGCTCCTAAGCCGCCAGCTTCGACGCGGTCACGGCGCGGCCGTGCTCGTCGAAAACCATGATGTGGCGCGGATCGATGAATACCTCGACCACCTCGTCGGGCTCGAAATGCCTGATACCATGGGTCAGCATGACCCAGCGCGCATCGGCGAAGTCGAGATGGATGAAGCTCTCCGACCCGGTGATCTCGGTGATGGTGACCTTCGCCCGCACCGGCACGGCAGCCGCATTGGGCCGTTCGAGCGACAAATGATGTGGCTGAAAGCCGATCGTGTAGACGGCATCGGCAATGCCGGCGAGTTCGACCGGCACCGGCAGGTTGACGCCACCCTCGAGCAGGAAATCGCGGCCCTTCTTGGCCAGCACGATGGTGTTGAGCGGCGGATCGGAAAAGGTCCTGGCCGTCACCAGATCGGCCGGCTTGCGGAACACTTCGATGGTCGGGCCGAACTGGGTGATCTTGCCTTGCGAAAGCGTCGCCGTGTTGCCGCCGAGCAGCAAGGCTTCGTGCGGCTCGGTGGTGGCGTAAACAAAGATGGTGCCGGCGGCGGCGAAAATCTTCGGCAGTTCGGCGCGCAGTTCCTCGCGCAGCTTGTAGTCGAGATTGGCGAGCGGCTCGTCGAGCAGCACCAGGCTGGCGTTCTTGACGATGGCGCGGGCGAGCGCGGTGCGCTGCTGCTGGCCGCCTGAGAGGCTGAGCGGCGTGCGGTCGAGATAGGGCGTCAGCTTGAGCAAGTTAGCGGCATTGCGGACTTCCTTGTCGATCTTTGCCTGATCGGTGCCGGCCACGCGCAGCGGCGAGGCGATGTTCTCGTAGACCGTCATCGCCGGATAGTTGATGAACTGCTGGTAGACCATGGCGATCTTGCGCTTTTGCACCGGCACGCCGGTGACATCCTGGCCATCGAACCAGATCGAGCCGGAGGTCGGTACGTCGAGGCCGGCCATCAGCCGCATCAGGCTGGTCTTGCCGGAAAGCGTCGGTCCGAGCAGAACGTTGAGCGAGCCGTGCTGAAGCGTCAGCGACACATCGCGGATATGCTCCGACGCGCCGACCGTCTTCGTCACGTTTCTCAGTTCCAGCATGATGCCTCCTCCCAGGCTTTCTGCATCAGTCGTTCCCCCTTATTCGGCAGCGGCGACATGACGCCGGCTTATTCCATGCATGAATTCGTCAAGTGCCGCCGCCTGCTCGCGGCTGAGATGCAGGCCGCGCTTGGTCCGGCGCCACAATACATCTTCGGCGGTGACAGCCCATTCGTTTTGAACGAGATAGCGCACCTCGGCCTCATAGAGATCGGCGCCGAAGTTGCGGCCAAGATCGGCATTCGACTTGGCGAGCCCCAGCAGCATCCTGGCGCGGGTGCCGTAGAGCCGGGTCAGCCGGCGGGCGAGCCGCGCGTCGAGGAACGGATAAGCAGTTTTCAGTTTTGCCACTTCGGCGTCGAAACCGGTGGCCGGAAAATCGCCGCCCGGCAGCGATGCGTTGGCAGTCCAAGGCTTGCCGCGCTTGCCGAGGAAACCCTCGATCTTTTCCAGCATCGATTCCGACAACCGGCGATAGGTGGTGATCTTGCCGCCGAAGGCGTTGACGATCGGGGCAGCGCCCTCGCCGCCATCGGCCTTCAGCACATAGTCGCGGGTCGCTTCCTGCGCCTTCGAGGCGCCGTCATCATAGAGCGGGCGCACGGCCGAGTAGGTCCAGACGATGTCCGAACGCTTGACGGGCTGCGCGAAATACTCGCTCGCCGCAGCGCACAAATAGTCGATCTCGGTGTCGCTGATTTTCACGTCATGCGGGTCGCCGGGATAGTCCTGGTCGGTGGTGCCGATCAGGGTGAACTCCTCCTCGTAAGGAATGGCGAAAATGATGCGGCCATCCTTGTTCTGGAAGAAATAAGCGCGCGGATCGTCGAATTTCTTGGCAATGACGATATGGCTGCCCTGGACGAGGCGGACATTGTGCACATCGTTCAGGCCGACGGTGGCGGACAGGACGTGATCGACCCACGGACCGGCGGCGTTGACCAGCAGCCGGGCCTTGACCTCTTCGGCCTCGCCGGTCTGGACGTTCTCCAGCCTGATCGCCCACAGGTCACCCTCACGGCGCGCGCCAACGACTTTCGTTCGAGTTCGGATTGTTGCGCCACGATCGGCGGCGTCGCGGGCGTTCAACGCCACCAGGCGCGCGTCGTTGACCCAGCCATCCGAATATTCAAAAGCTTTTGTGAACAATGGCTTCAACGGCTTGCCAGCCGGATCCCTGGCCATGTCCAGGGTCCTGGTCGCCGGCAGCAATTTGCGGCCACCGATGTGGTCGTAGAGGAAAAGGCCGAGCCGGATCAGCCACGCCGGGCGCAGGCCCTTGGCGTAAGGCAGGACGAAGCGCATCGGCCAGATGATGTGCGGCGCGTTGCGCCACAGAACCTCGCGTTCCATCAGCGCTTCGCGCACCAGACGGAACTCATAGAACTCGAGATAGCGCAGGCCGCCGTGGATCAGTTTGGTCGAGCCGGAAGAGGTTCCGCTGGCCAGATCGTTCATCTCGGCAAGGAAGACCGAAAAGCCGCGTCCGACGGCATCGCGGGCAATGCCGCAGCCGTTGATACCGCCACCGATGACGAAAATGTCATGGATCGGGGATGCGTCCACAAAATCCTCCCGCGATTTCGCATTGCAGCATTTTTAGGTTTTTACGAAACCGTATCGGGATTATTTCGAAATAGGAACGAATGTCAAACGAAATGTCACGGACCCGTGATCGGCGTTCTCGGGAGCCTCTATCCGAGCGATGTCTCGATCAACTGAACCTCGGCTTCCTCGCAGATCTTGCGCACCGACGGGATGTCGCAACGGTCGGTGATGAAGGTGTTGACCTGCGACAGATGGCCGATGCGAACCGGCGCCGTGCGCTCGAATTTGGTCTGGTCGGAAACCAGGATGACATGCCTGGCATTGGCGATGATGGCTTGCGCGACCTTGACCTCGCGAAAATCGAAGTCGAGCAGCGCACCGTCATGATCGATGGCCGAGGCGCCGATGACCGCGTAGTCGACCTTGAACTGCCTGATGAAATCGACGGCCGCCTCGCCGACAACGCCGCCGTCGGAGCCGCGAACGACACCGCCGGCGATCACCACCTCGATCGAAGGATATATGCGCATCCTGTTGGCAACATTGATGTTATTGGTGATGACCATCAGACCGTTATGATCAAGCAGCGCCTTGCTGACCGATTCGGTCGTGGTGCCGATGTTGATGAACAAAGAGGCGTTGTCGGGGATCAGCCTGGCCGCCGCACGGCCGATCGCTTCCTTCTCCTCGGCGGCGATCTTGCGCCGCGCCTCATACTCCATGTTCTCGATGCCGGACGGGAACAGCGCCCCGCCATGGATGCGTGAAAGCAGCCGCTGGTCGCACAGATCGTTGAGATCCTTGCGGATGGTCTGCGGCGTCACGTTGAAATGCGTGGCCAGATCGTCAACCAGCACGCGGCCATGGTCCTTGGCCATCTGGATGATTTCGGCGTGCCGTGGCGACAGATACATTGAGTGGCCTCCCGTTTTCGTTTTTCTTGTCTATAGCTTAAAACGAAAGCGATGAAAAGGCATAAGCCGGCTAATGAAAATCACATGATTGCAAAGGCAAACCCCGGCGCAACTCAAAACGGGCTGGATCAGGCCAGGCCGCGGGCAATTTCGGTGACGACATTGAAAGCCGCATCGACATCCGCGGCGGTCGTCTCGAATTGCCCGACCTGAAAGCGGATCGCCACCTGCCCGTGCACCCTTGTCTGCGTCAGATAGATGCGGCCGTCGTCGTTGATCGCGTTGACCAAGCGAAGGTTGTGTTCGTCAGCATCGACGCCCGCGGCCGCCCTGTGCCGGAACGAGAACAGCGACAGCATTGGTTCGGATACGATCTCGAAATCCGCCTCCTTTGCCAGCCGCGCGGCAAGGCCTTCGCTCCAGGCGACATGGTTGCGGATCATCCGGCGCAGGCCTTCCAGCCCATGGGCGCGCAGCAGGAACCACAGTTTCAGGGCGCGGAAGCGCCGGCCGAGCGGCACCGTCCATTCGGAATAGTTGATGATGCCGTCATGGCCGTGGGTTTTCAGATAGTCCGGCTTGATGGCCAGGGTCCTGACGTGACTTTCGGGATCGCGCAGGAACTGGATCGAGCAGTCGAACTGCGCGCCGAGCCATTTGTGTGGATTGAAGACGATCGAATCGGCCTCGTCGACGCCGGTCCAGAAATGCCGGTATTCCGGACAGATCATCGCCGATCCGGCCCAGGCGGCATCGACATGCAGATAGAGCCCGTGCCGCTTCGCCACCGCTGCGACAGCGGCAATATCGTCAGTGCCGCCTGTGCTGGTGCCACCGACGCAGGCGATGATGCCGGCCGGCAGCATGCCGGCCTCCCGGTCGGCGACGATTGCCGCCTCGAGTGCTGCGGTGTCCATGGCGCGGAAGCGGCCGGCAACCGGAATGCGGACAAGATTGTCCTCGCCGATGCCGGAGACCCAGATCGCCCGATCAATCGAAGTGTGAACCTGGTCGGAGGAATAGATGCGCAGCCTCGCCTGCCCATTCAAGCCTCTTTTGTTGCCCTGCCAGTCGAGTGCGCGCTCGCGCATGGTGAGCACGGCGGCCAGCGTCGCCGACGACGCCGAATCCTGGATGACGCCGGAGAACCCGTCGGGCAGGCCGAGCGCCTGGCGCATCCAGTCGACGGTGCGCGTCTCGAGCTCGGTCGCCGCCGGCGAGGTCTGCCACAGCATGCATTGCGCGGCCATGGCCGAGACCAGATATTCGGCCACCACCGAGACAGGTGCCGCATTGGCCGGGAAATAGGCGAAGAAGCGCGGATGCTGCCAGTGCGTCATGCCGGGCAGGATTTTTTGCTCGAAGTCGGCGAAGATCGCCTCCATCGGCTCCGCCGCTTCAGGCGGCGACGCCTCGATGCTTCTGAAAATGTCGCCCGGCACAAGCAGGGGCCGCACGGGCCGTTCGCGCAGCGTATCGCGATAGTCGGCGCCCCAATCGGCGGCGCGCCTCGACCATTGCCGGAAATCATCATTGTTCATGGCATCTCCTTTCCGGGAATCGGTCAAGCGCCGGCATTCGCCGTGGAAAGCGCGCTCAATTCCATTTGCTTAACATGTGAATTACATCTTCGCAACAGCGCGAAGACGAACGCCGCCTATCCCGGAAAATCGGGCAGGCTGGCAAAGGCCGCCTTCAGCGCGCTCGACCAGCCATCCGAGATGGTGCGGTAGTACTGGTCGTCCTGGCCGATGCGCTTCTTCAGGCTGACCCTGAAGGCGTCCTTCTCGTAGAACAAAAGATCGAGCGGCAGGCCGACAGACAGGTTCGACTTCAGCGTCGAGTCGAACGACACCAGCAGCAGCTTCACCGTCTCTGCCAGGCTCATCGTCTTTTCATAGGCGCGGATGATGATCGGCTTGCCGTATTTGGTCTCGCCGATCTGGAAGAACGGCGTGTCGTCGGTCGATTCGATGAAATTGCCTTCGGGGTAGATCATGAACAGGCGCGGCGCGCTGCCCTTGATCTGGCCGCCAAGGATGAACGAGGCATTGAAGTAGGAATCCGCCTTCTCGCCGGCCGGCGACGAACTGGCGATGACTTCCTTGACGGTGTCGCCGACCAGCCGCACCGTCTGGTACATGGAGGGTGTCTCCAAGAGCGTGGCGTGGCGATCCGCCACTGCCTTGGTACGCTCGTCGAGCAGGCTGACCACGGCTTGCGTCGTTGCCAGATTGCCGGCCGACATCAGCACGATGACGCGCTCGCCCGGTTCCTCCCAGATATGCATCTTCTTGAAGGTGGAGATCGAATCCATGCCGGCATTGGTGCGCGTGTCCGACATGAACACGAGCCCGCGATCGATCTTCAGGCCGACACAATAGGTCATGGAATCTCTTTTGGCAGCAATCTTGCCGGAACTACTGCTCTACCGTGACCGTGACCGCAAGCTGTTCTTCCGCCTGTCCCAGTCGAATTCCCGATACCGGCGTGGCATCTCGGTAATCGCGGCCCGTTGCCACCTTTACATAGCGTTCGTCGGGCGAGATGCCATTGGCGACATCGAAGGCGACCCAGCCGAGGCCGGAAACATGCGCCTCGCTCCAGGCATGGCTGGCCGCCTGTTCGATTGTCGCATCCATCATCAGATAGCCGCTGATGTAGCGGGCCGGGAAACCCATGGCGCGCGCCGCGGCGGCAAAGATATGACTGTGGTCCTGGCAAACGCCGGTCTTCAGCGCCAGGGCCTCCTCAGCCGGCGTCGCCGCATTGGTGGTTCCCGGCGTATAGGCGACGCGCTCGGAGATGATGGCCATCAGCCGGTGCAGCCTTTCAATATCGGTGCCCTTGCCGACGGAAGCTGCAAGGTCGCGAATGCCGCTGCCGATCACCGTCAACGGCGTTTCATGGCCATACAGCCAGAGTGGCGTAAAACCCTGATGCGGCCCGGAGACGCCTGCCGTGTCGCGCGTCACCACTTCGCCTGACGCTTCGACGGTGATGAAATCGCGCTCGCCTTCGACGCTCAACAGCCTTGTGTCGTTGCCGAAATGGTCGACGAAGCGCACCTCTTCGCGCGCGCCTTCGGTCTTCAGCCCCCAAGACAAAACGGTCTGCGTCGAGCCGCTGACCGGCAACAGCCGCAGCCGCTGCAGCAGATATTGCACCGGCGCATCGTAGCGGTATTCGGTCCGGTGGGTGATTTTCAAACGCATATCAGTTGAACCGGTAATCCTGTGCGATCTCGTCGCCGAGCCTGGTGTTTTCTTGAATGAACCTGGCCAGGAATTCGTGCAGGCCGGTGTCGAATATGTCCTTGATCGACCCTGCCTTCAGCATGGCCTGGGTTTTCTCCGCCGTCGCATGGCAGGCATGGCGTTCGCCATAGTCGTCGCCGAGGAATTTCAGATGCTCGGCCAGAAAACGATAGCAGAACATCAGCGAGCGCGGCATGCGCACATTGAGGATCAGATAGTCGGCGATGTTTGTCGGCTTGTAGTCCGCCTCGTAGACCCAGCGGTAGGAGCGGTGCGCCGACACCGAGCGCAGGATCGATTCCCATTGATAGTTGTCGAGCGTCGACCCGACCCAGGAAATCGACGGCAGCAACACATAGTATTTAACGTCGAGGATGCGTGCCGTGTTGTCGGCGCGCTCGACATAGGTGCCGAGCTGCGAGAAATCGAAGATCTCGTTGCGCAGCATGGTGCCGTAGAAAGAGCCGCGGATCAGCGCCGTCTCGCGCTTGATGGCGTCGAGTACGGTGGGCAGGTCGCGCTCATCAATCGGCTTGGCCAGCATCCGCTTCAGCGACATCCAGGCTTCGTTGATGCTTTCCCAGGTTTCGCGCGTCAGCGCGGTGCGCACCATGCGGGCATTGTTGCGGGCCGTCTCGATCGCCGACATCGTGCTCGACGGGTTCGAGGTGTCGCGCAGCAAAAAGTCGGCGACGTTGGCCGCGGTATAGTCCTGATACTTCTGAGTGAAGGCGACATCAGAGCCCGCGCTGAGCAAAACCGAATTCCACTCTTCCGAAGCGCTCTGCGTGCGGGTCAGCGCCATGCGCAAGCCGGCATCGACGAGCCGCGCCATATTCTCGGCCCGCTCGATGTAGCGGTTCATCCAATAGAGCCCGTTTGCGGTACGGCCTAAAAGCATCAAAAATCCTTCAGGTGAAAATCAGTCATCGAGCACCCAGGTGTCTTTGGTCCCGCCGCCTTGCGAGGAATTGACGACGAGCGAGCCTTCCTTCAGCGCAACGCGGGTCAATCCGCCGGGCACGATCTGGATGCGGTCGGAAACCAGCACATAAGGCCTCAGATCGACATGCCGCGGCGCCAGCCCCTTGTCGGTCAAGATCGGGCAGGTCGACAGGGCCAGCGTCGGCTGGGCGATGTAGTTGGACGGTTTTGCCGCGAGTTTCTTGGCAAAATCCTCGCATTCCTTCTTGGTCGCCGCCGGCCCGACCAGCATGCCGTAGCCGCCGGAGCCGTGGACTTCCTTGATGACCAGCTCGTCAATGTGTTCGAGCACGTATTTCAGGCTGTCCGGTTCCGAGCAGCGCCAGGTCGGGATGTTGCCGAGGATCGCCTTGCGGCCGGTGTAGAATTCGACGATCTCGGGCATGTAGGAGTAGATCGCCTTGTCGTCGGCAATGCCGGTACCCGGCGCGTTGGCGATGGTGATGTTGCCGGCGCGGTAGACATCCATGATGCCCGGCACGCCAAGGGCTGAGTCCGGGCGGAAGGTCAGCGGATCGAGGAACGAATCGTCGACGCGGCGGTAAAGCACGTCGATCTGCTTGTAGCCTTCGGTCGTGCGCATGGCGACATGGCCGTCGACGACGCGCAGATCCTGCCCTTCGACAAGCTGCACACCCATCTGGTCGGCAAGGAAGGCGTGTTCGAAATAGGCGGAGTTGAAGCTGCCCGGGGTCAGCACGGCAATGGTCGGCGTGCCCTTGGTGCTTTGCGGCCGCACCGCCGCCAGCGACTGGCGCAGCAACTGCGGATAGTTCTCCACCGGCCGCACTTTGATCTGCTGGAACAGCTCGGGGAAGAGCTGCATCATCGTCTCGCGGTTCTCCAGCATGTAGGAGACGCCGGACGGCGTGCGCGCATTGTCCTCCAGCACGTAGAATTCGTTCTCCGAGATGCGGACGATGTCGACGCCGATGATATGGGTGTAGACGCCGGCCGGAGGCCGCACGCCAATCATCTCGGGCAGAAACGCCTCGTTCTTGGCGATCAGTTCCTTCGGCACGCGGCCGGCGCGCAGGATTTCCTGGCGATGGTAGATGTCGTCGAGGAAGGCGTTCAGCGCCTGCACGCGCTGCTCGATGCCTTGCGTCAGCCGTCGCCACTCATTGCCGGAGATGATGCGGGGAACGATGTCGAAGGGAATCAGCCGCTCGGAGGCTTCCTGCTCGCCATAGACGGCAAAGGTAATGCCGGTCTTGCGGAAGACGCGCTCGGCATCCTGCATCTTTTCGGTAAGCCTGGCCGGATCCTGCTCCTTCAGCCAGCGGTCATAAGCCGTATACGGTTTTCTCAATCCGGAAACTTCCGGAAGCATTTCATCGAACGCTGCCAATCGCGTACTCCCCTGTGACGCCATTTCACTGGCGTCGCCGCAGAAAATCAAGCGCAATCGGTAATTTGGAGAATGCCGGCGACCAGTATGTCACAACTGCCTAAAATTAAGGCAGCCGCAATATGCCTGTAGTCAGGCTTTGCCTCGTGCCCGGGCAAGTGCCGAATGGCGGCTAGAACGCCCGGAAGGTGACGACGGTAAACGTGTCCTTGATGCCGGGCAGAACCTGCACCTTCTCGTTGACGAAGTGGCCGATGTCTTCTTCGTCGTCGACGTAGAATTTGGCGAGCAGATCGTAATTGCCGGCGGTCGAGTAGATTTCAGAAGCGATCTCGGCGTCGGCCAAAGCGCTGGCAACGTCATAGGCTTTGCCCAGATCGCACTTTATCTGCACAAAAAACGCCTTCATTGACCGGCCCTGCTCAAGCTTCCACGCACAAGCGGCCCTTGTGGCAGACTGCTGCCCGGCTTTCAAGCATCAGGATCGAGCTCAGGCGGCCCGCGCCCTGGCAACGGCTTGTTTCATTTCAGCCACCGGCATGCCGCGCCGGAACAACCTGCCACCGATGACCAGCGCCGGAGTGCCTTGCAGCTTGAAGGCGCTCGCCTGGGCATCGGTGCGGGAGAGAGCCGCGTCGATGTCAGGTTCGCGGGCCGCGAAACCAGCGCGGAGCATCGCGACATCGACGCCGACGGAAACCAGTATGTCATTGGTGCGGCGCTCGAAAAGGCCACGTTCATTGGTCATCAGCGCGTCCACCGCCGCGGCATAGTGGTCACCGCTCAACAGCGCCATGCGCGCCGCGTCGCGCGAGGTATCGCCGAAGATCGGCCAATCCTTCATCACCAGCCTGATGCCGCTATCTTCGGCCATCAGTTTCTTCAGTTCGACAAAGACGAGTTTGCAGATCGGGCACTGATAATCGACGAATTCGGCGATGGTGACATCGCCATCGGGATTGCCAAGTGCTGGAATGACCGGATCGAACGCAACTTCGGTGACAGTCGGCGCCGCACTTGCCCAGGCCGGCAACGGGGCCAAAACAGCGAGGCTTGCGGCGCCCTTCAGCAAAAGGCGCCGGTCGATCGGCTGTCCAAACATTGTTCGTCCCTTGGTTGCGCGAACAGGTCCCCACCCGACTTTACGATGCGCGCCTCGCCTTAAAGGCGGGTTAAGCATAATTCTGTGGCATCTGCGCGGCGAATGTTTGGGTCGCTGAAACCGTGAGGCCCTGCCAAGCGTATGGTATGATGTGCCCTCGGACAGCGATTTTCTTGCAGCGATTCCTTCGGGGGACAACGGAGGCAGGCCATGCGCCGCGCGTTACTCGCATTCGCAGTCATTCCATTGCTTTTCCTGTCGTCTCTTCTGGTGTCCGGGGCTTTTGCCGGCGATGCCGAAATCAAGGCAGCGCAGACGGCCATCGATGGCCAGCTGAAAGCCTTCATCGCCAATGACGGGGCTGCGGCCTACAGCTTTGCCGCACCGAATGTGAAACGCATCTTTCCGACCGTCGACACGTTCATGAGCATGGTGACCAACGGCTATCCGCCGGTGCGCAAGCCGCAAACCTATTCCTTCGGCAAGGTGCAGCAGACCGGCCCGACCTCTGTTGTCCAACAGGTGCTGATCGTCGGTCCGGACGGCAAGGACTATGAGGCGGTCTACACGCTCGAGCAACAGCCCGACGGCAGTTTTCAGATCACTGGCTGCAGCCTGCGCGCGTCGACCTCGTTGAGCACCTGAGCGCTAAACGACCGGAATATCGCCCCTCGCCCAGCCCTCGGCGATTTCCACCGTGCGCGCCTCGAAGGTGCCGGCTTCAATCGAGGCGCGAATGTCCTGCATCAGCTTTTGATAGTAGGACAGATTGTTCCAGGTCAGCAGCATCGCCCCCAGCGCCTCTTGCGAGCGCACCAGATGGTGCAAATAGGCGCGTGAGTAATCGCGTGCGGCCGGGCAGTCGCTTTCCTCGTCCAGCGGGCGCGGATCGTCGGCATGGCGGGCGTTGCGCAGATTGACCTTGCCGCGCCTGGTGTAGGCAAGGCCGTGACGGCCGGCGCGGGTCGGCATCACGCAGTCGAACATGTCGATGCCGCGCGCCACCGATTTGACGATGTCGTCCGGCGTGCCGACGCCCATCAGATAGCGCGGCTTGTTGTCAGGCAGTTCCGGGCAGGTGATATCAAGCATATCCAGCATGACAGCTTGCGGCTCGCCGACGGCGAGCCCGCCAACCGCATAGCCCTTCAGCTCCATCGCCTTCAGTGCCTGCGCCGAACGGATGCGGAGCTCCGGTACGTCGCCGCCCTGTACGATGCCGAACATCGCCTTCCCAGCCTGGTCGCCGAAGGCGGTCTTGCAGCGCTCTGCCCAGCGCAGCGACAATTCCATGGCGCGCTCGATTTCCTTGCGCTCGGCCGGCAACGCCGTGCATTCGTCGAGCTGCATCTGGATGTCGGAATCGAGCAGCCCCTGGATCTCGATCGAGCGCTCCGGCGACATTTCGTAGGCGGCGCCGTCTATATGCGAGCGGAAGGTGACGCCCTTTTCGGTGAGTTTCCGTAATTTCGACAGCGACATCACCTGAAAACCGCCGCTGTCGGTCAGGATCGGATGCGGCCAGCGCGCGAACTCATGCAGGCCGCCGAGCCGCGCGACGCGCTCGGCGCCGGGCCGCAGCATCAGATGGTAGGTGTTGCCCAGGATGATGTCGGCGCCGACGCCGCGCACCTGGTCCATATACATAGTTTTGACGGTGCCGCCGGTGCCGACCGGCATGAAGGCCGGCGTGCGGATTTCGCCGCGCGGCATGGTGATCGCGCCGCGCCGCGCCTTGCCGTCGGTCGCCAGAACCTTGAAGGTAAATGCCTCAGCCATTGAATTCCTTGTCGAATACCGGCGCGCCCGGCGCCTGCTCGTCGAACGACTGCCGGTAGCGGATGCAGCCGCGCATAAACTTTTCCCAGGGCGGCACGGCGATCGCCGGCTCGGTCTTTTCCGGCAACAGGTTCCAAAGGTCGGGATGATGCCAGCAAAGATCGTGGCCTGAGGTGTCGCGGTGGCCGCGAATGCCGACGCGCAGTCTCTTCACCTCCGCGATCAAGGCCTCGCGATCCAGATTTTCGAGATCATCGTCCATCGTTCACCTCCCTGACCAGAAGACTGGCGTCGCCGTAGGAGTAGAATCTGTAACTGTTGTCGATGGCATGCGCATAGGCCGCGCGCATCGTTTCCAGGCCGCAAAAGGCCGAAACCAGCATGAACAGCGTCGAGCGCGGCAGATGGAAATTGGTCATCAGCATGTCGGCGGTTTTGAAACGATAGCCCGGCGTGATGAAAATGTCGGTCGGGCCGGACCAGGCGGTGAGTGTGCCGTCGGCGCGCGCCGCACTTTCCAGGAGCCGCAGCGAGGTCGTGCCAACGGCGATGATGCGCCCGCCCCTTGCCTTCGCCGCGTTCAGCGCCTCGGCCGTCTCGCGGCTGACCGACCCGGTCTCGGCATGCATCTTGTGGTCGGCGGTGTCATCGACCTTCACCGGCAGGAAGGTGCCGGCGCCGACATGCAAGGTGACGAAGCGGCGGTCGACTCCCTTCGCATCGAGGGCGGCAAACAGCTCCGGCGTGAAATGCAGACCGGCGGTGGGGGCGGCAACGGCGCCCTCTTCACGGGCATAGATGGTCTGGTAGTCGCTGCGGTCGCGCTCGTCGTCGTCGCGTTTTGAGGCGATGTAAGGCGGCAATGGAATGTGGCCGACTGCATGCAAAGCCTCGTCGAGAAAGGCGCCGGAGAGGTCGAATCCGAGCAGCGCCTCGCCGCCCTCGCCCTTCTCGAGCACCGTGGCATCGAGCTGGCCGAGAAAGCAGGAATTGCCGTCATGGCCGAAATGGATGCGGTCGCCAGCGGCAACGCGCTTGCCCGGCCGCATGAAGGCCAACCAGCGGTCCGGCGCCATGCGCATATGCAGTGTCGCTTCGACCTGCGCCGACGCTTCGCCGCGCCGCCTGATGCCTTTCAGTTGCGCCGGGATGACCTTGGTGTTGTTGAAGACCAGGACGTCGCCGGCCCTGAGCAGAGACGGCAAGTCGCCCACCGCACGGTCCTCAAGCCCATCACCCGGGCGGACCACCAGCATCTTGGCGCTGTCGCGCGGCTCCGCCGGGCGCAGCGCAATGCGCTCCTCGGGCAAGTCGAAGTCGAAGAGATCGACGCGCATCAGTAGAGCCGGACGAGCAGCGCTCCGGCCAAGAGCAGCACCGCGCCAGTGACGCGGCCGAGCGAAATCTCGCGTACCGCCACGCCAAGGAAGCCGACACGGTCGATGAGCATGCCGGCCAAGAGCTGGCCGGCGACCAGGAACGCCATCAGCGCCGCAGCACCAATGCGCGGCGTCAGGATTGTGGACAGCGTGACGTAGAAGCCGCCGAGCATGCCGCCAGCGACGAACAGCCAGGGCGCCGGCGCCTTCCAGTCAAGCGAGATGCCTTGCAGCTTCACCACCGCAAAGGAGATGATGCCGAGCACGACCGCGCCCGACAGGAAAGAAAACGCCGCGGCGGCGACCGGGAGCCCCAGGCCGCGCGCCAGCTGCGAGTTGATCGGCGCCTGAATGGCGATGAAGGCGCCGGACAGGATGCCGAGCAGCGACCAGACTGCGCCCATCATCGTCGTTTCGCCTTACTTGACGTCGGCCGCGACCTTCAGCGACACGATCTTGTCGGGATCCTGCACCGGCTCGCCGCGCTTGATCTTGTCGACATTGTCCATGCCTTCGATGACCTGGCCCCACACCGTGTATTGGCGGTTGAGGAAGGCGGCATCGTCGAAGCAGATGAAGAACTGCGAATTGGCGGAGTTCGGGTTCTGCGAGCGCGCCATCGAGCAGGTGCCGCGGCCATGGTTGGCGTTGGAGAACTCTGCCTTCAGGTCGGGCTTGTCGGAACCGCCCATGCCCGCGCGGGAAGGCGCGAACGACGGCTTCGAGGAATTGCCGAACTTCACGTCGCCGGTCTGCGCCATGAAACCTTCGATGACGCGGTGGAAGACCACGCCGTCATAGGCGCCTTCGCGCGCCAGTTCCTTGATGCGGGCGACGTGGCCGGGAGCCAAATCGGGGAAAAGTTCGATGACGACCTTGCCCTTGGTCGTTTCCAGGATGAGCGCGTTTTCGCGGTCCTTGATCTCAGCCATGTCAGATATCCTTTTGATAATAGTGATCTATTTGTCGGCGGCGATGCGCACTTTGATCATCCGGTCCGGGTTGGCGACCGTCCCGTTGTCCGCTTCGTCACCCTTCTTGATGTGATCGACCAGCGGCATGCCGCTGACGACGTTGCCGACAATGGTGTACTGGCCATCGAGCGGCGGCGCCGGCGCGAACATGATGAAAAACTGCGAATTGGCGGAATCCGGATCCTGCGAGCGGGCCATGCCGACCACGCCGCGCTTGTAGTGTTCGGTCTGCGAAAACTCGGCCGGCAGGTTCGTAAGATCGGAACCGCCGGTGCCGACGAGGTTGGGATTGAAGCCCTTCTTCATGTTGCCGAACTTCACGTCGCCGGTCTGCGCCATGAAACCGTCGATGACGCGATGGAAGGCAACATTGTCGTAGGCGCCCTGCCGCACCAGCTTCTTGATCTGCTCGACATGCTTGGGTGCGAGGTCGGGCCGCAGTGCAACAACCACATCGCCGTCCTTCAGCGTGATGATCATGGTGTTTTCAGGATCGGCGGCGAACGCCGAAACGGATGCCGTCACAAGACCGGCAAGCACAATAAGGAACGAGGCGAGCTTTTTCAGCTGCATATCTATCTCCGGGATCTTATTTCGCGAATTTGGCGGTGAGCGCACCGGCCACGGCCGCCGGCACGAAGGGGCGGATGTCGCCTCCCATCGAGGCTATCTGGCGGACAAGTGTGGCGGTAATGGTTCGCACCGAGGGACTGGCGGGCAGGAAAACCGTCTGCAATTCCGGCGCCATGGTCTCGTTCATGCCGGCCATCTGCATTTCGTAGTCGAGGTCGGTACCGTCGCGCAGGCCGCGGATCATGATCGAGGCGCTCTCTCTCCTGGCGGCGTCGATGACCAGCCCGTCGAAGGCGACGACCTTGATGCGGGCGCTGTCGCTGCCGAATTCCGCCTTGGTCGCGATCTCGATCAGCTTCACCCGTTCCTCGAAGGAAAACAACGGCTTCTTGCCGGGATGGATGCCGATCGCCGCATAGACGATGTCGGCCACGGCCAGCGACGCCTTGAGCACGTCGAGATGGCCGTTGGTTAGCGGATCGAAGGAGCCGGCATATAGAGCGATGCGTTCGGTCATGGCAGGTGCTTCTAGCGAGCCTCTCGGGCAAAGGCAAATGCGCAGGTGAACCTTTTGGCCGCCATGAACGACAGATGAACGGGCCGCTCACGAAGAATTCAACGGCAGCCATGTAAGTGGTTTCACAGACGGTGAAACCAAACCGGACCAAAATCGTTGTTGAAGCAGGAGAACACGCACATGCTGATCTACATGCTCGCCACCGCAATGACCGTTATAATGCTGATCGCCACCGCCTTCGGGCTGCATCAGGAAGCCGAGCGCGTCCGCGTCAAGACCAAGCGCTTCGAAGGCTTCGGCGTCCGCAAGCCCTATCGCCACTACTGATTTTCGATTATCGCCGCTTTGTTGATCGTGCCAGCCCATTGGGCCGGCGTTGCCTTGTCAAACCTATTCGGCGTTGTCTGGAGCAGCGTCGCCAGCAGCCACATCCGGGCCAGCCTCAACGTCGCCCTCTTCCTCATCCGATTGCGGTTCCGAAATCCGCTCCACCGAAACGACCTTCTCGCCCTCGGCTGTATTGAAAATGGTGACGCCCTTGGTGGCGCGGCTGGCGAACCGGATACCGTTGACCGGCACACGAATGACGGTGCCGCCATCCGAAACCAGCATGATCTGGTCGTCATTGCCGACCGGGAAGGTCGCCACCAGCCGGCCGATCTCGGCTGTTTTCGACACGTCGGTGGCACGGATGCCCTTGCCGCCACGCCCGGTCAGGCGGAAATCGTAGGACGAAGAGCGTTTGCCGTAGCCATATTCCGTCACCGTCAGCACGAACTGCTCGTGCAACTTGAGGAACTCATAGCGCTCGTCGGAAAGCTCGGTCTCTTCGCCGACCTCCTCATTGGTCAGCGCGATTTCCTCCTCCTCACCGGCCGCGATGCCGGCGGCGAGGCGGCGTTCAGCCACCACCCGCTTGAGATAGGCGGCACGCTCGGCCGGAGGTGCATCGACATGCTCGATCACCGACATCGAGATGATGCGGTCGGTCTCGGCCATGGTTATGCCGCGCACGCCAACGGAATTGCGGCTCTGGAAGACGCGCACGTCGCCGACGGAGAAGCGGATGCACTGGCCCGAGCTTGCGGTCAGAAGCACGTCGTCATTGTCGGTGCAGGTCTCGACGCCGAGGATCTCGTCGCCTTCCTCCTCCAGCTTCATGGCGATCTTGCCGTTGCGGTTGACCTGGACGAAGTCGGACAGCTTGTTGCGGCGCACGGTGCCGCGCGTGGTGGCGAACATCACGTCGAGTTCGCCCCAGCTGGTCTCGTCCTCGGGCAGCGGCATGATGGTGGTGATACGCTCGCCCTGCTCCAGCGGCAGCATGTTGATCAGCGCCTTGCCGCGTGACTGCGGGTTGCCGATCGGCAGCCGCCAGACCTTCTCCTTGTAGACGATGCCGCGCGAGGAGAAGAACAGCACCGGCGTGTGCGTGTTGGCGACGAACAGCCGGGTGACGAAATCCTCTTCCTTGGTCGACATGCCGGAGCGGCCCTTGCCGCCGCGGCGCTGCGCCCGGTAGAGCGATAGCGGCACGCGCTTGATGTAACCGGAATGGCTGACGGTGACGACCATGTCCTCGCGCTGGATCAGGTCCTCGTCTTCCATGTCGGCGCCGCCATCGGTGAGCTCGGTGCGGCGTGGCGTGCCGAACTCGTCTCGAACCGCAGTCAGCTCGTCCTTGACGATCTGCTGGATGCGCGCGCGGGACGACAAAATATCAAGGTAATCAATGATTTCCGCGCCGATCGTGTTCAGCTCGTCGGCGATCTCGTCACGGCCGAGCGCGGTCAGGCGCTGCAGGCGCAGTTCGAGGATGGCGCGCGCCTGCTCCTCGGACAGATTGTAGGTGCCGTCCTCGTTGATGCGGTGGCGCGGATCGTCGATCAACAGGATCAGCGATTCGACGTCGCCGGAGGGCCAGCGCCGCTCCATCAACTGCTCGCGCGCTGTCTGCGGATCGGGCGCGGTGCGGATCAGCTTGATCACTTCGTCGATGTTGGCGACGGCAATCGCCAGGCCGACCAGCACATGGGCGCGGTCGCGCGCCTTGCGCAAAAGGAACTTCGTGCGCCGGCTGATCACCTCTTCGCGGAAGCCGACGAACGCCTTCAGCATGTCGGTCAGCGTCATGACTTCCGGCTTGCCGCCATTCAGCGCCACCATGTTGGCACCGAACGAGGTCTGCAGCGGCGTGAAGCGATAGAGCTGGTTGAGAATGACGTCGGCGACGGCGTCGCGCTTCAGTTCGATGACGACGCGGTAGCCCTGGCGGTCGCTTTCGTCGCGGATGTCGGAAATGCCCTCGATGCGCTTGTCGCGCACCAGCTCGGCCATCTTCTCGATCATCGACGACTTGTTCACCTGGTAGGGAACCTCGGTGATGATGATCGATTCACGGTCGTTGCCGCGCTGTTCGACGTTGACCTTGCCACGCATGACGATCGAACCGCGGCCGGTCGAATAGGCGCTGTAGATACCGGAACGGCCGAGCACGATGCCGCCGGTGGGGAAATCGGGGCCCGGAATGATCTCCATCAGCGCCGGCAGGTCGATCGCCGGATTGTCGATGATGGCGATGGCGCCGTTGCAGACTTCGGCGAGATTGTGCGGCGGAATGTTGGTGGCCATGCCGACGGCAATGCCGCCGGAACCGTTGACCAGAAGGTTGGGGAAGCGAGCCGGCAGCACCTTCGGTTCGGTGTCGGAGGCATCATACGTGTCCTGGAAATCGACGGTTTCCTTGTCGATGTCCTCCAGCAACTCGTGCGCGACCTTGGTCAGCCGCGATTCGGTGTAACGCATCGCCGCCGGCGGATCGCCGTCGATGGAGCCGAAATTGCCCTGCCCGTCGATCAGCGGCACGCGCAGCGACCAGTCCTGCGCCATGCGCACCAAGGCGTCATAGATGGAGGCGTCGCCATGCGGATGGTATTTACCCATCACGTCGGCGACCGGGCGGGCCGACTTCACATATTTGCGGTTCCAGTGGTAGCCGCTCTCATGGGCAGCGTAGAGAATGCGGCGATGCACCGGCTTCAGGCCGTCGCGCACGTCCGGCAACGCACGACTGACGATCACGCTCATGGCGTAATCGAGATAGGAGCGCTGCATCTCCTCGATGATGGATATCGGCTCGATGCCGGTGGGGCCGCCGTCGGCGCCGCGCGGTGTCTTCTGGTCGGTCAAATCGCGTCACAATCTAATCAGGAATCACTTGCCGCTTATATAGGAAGCAGGATCGAAACTCCAACGTCTACAGCACTTTTCCAGTGTCAATTTTGGTGGTAATTTCAAAAGGATACCGCTGATTGCGACGATATGGCCAAAGCGCATTTCGCCGCCGCCAGGGCAAAAGCCTGCGATGGACTGTTTTCTCAAGCCCGAGCCGTAAGCACGATGAATTGGTGGCTGCCTTTGCGAGCGCTGAGCGGTTGGCGGCTGAGAGATCTCAATGGCGATCTGGCCGCCGGGCTCACGCTGGCGGCGATCGCCATCCCCGAACAGATGGCGACAGCCCGCCTTGGCGGCTTTGCCCCCGAGATCGGCTTTTTCGCCTTTGTCGCGGGATCGCTGGCCTTTGCCCTGCTTGGCGCCAATCGCCATCTGTCGTCCGGCGCGGATTCGACCATCACGCCGCTGTTTGCCGGCGGTCTCGCCCTCATCGCCGTTGCCGGCTCGGCGCACTATCTGGCGCTGGCGGCGATGCTGGCGCTGATGGTCGGGCTGCTGGTGGGTTTGAGCGGCATCTTCCGGCTTGGCTGGATCGCCGACCTGCTCTCGGTGCCGGTGACGACAGGGTTTCTGGCCGGCATTTCGGTCCATATCATCGTTTCGCAACTGCCGGGATTGCTCGGCCTGCCGCCCGAAAACGGTGAAACGCTGCGCCGGGTCGCTGAAATCGCCGCCAATCTCCACCTCACCAACCCGTGGAGCTTGGCGCTTGGCCTTGGCGTGTTCGCCATCGTGTTCGGCGCCGAACGCATCAGCGCGCGCATCCCCGGCGCCCTGATCGGCATGGTGCTGGCCACACTGGCGGTTGCGGCCTTCAGCCTCAAAGACCAAGGCGTCGAGGTGCTCGGCGCCTTGCCGAACGGACTGCCGCGGGCCAGCATGCCGCTGGTCGGCCTTGACGATGCGCAGGCGCTGCTGCCGTTGGCGCTGCTGATCGCCATCGTCGTCATGGTGCAGACGGCGGCGACCAGCCGCTCCTTCGTCGGCGATGCCCCCGACATCAACCGCGACTTTGTCGGCGTCGGCGCCGGCAGCATTCTGTGTGGCCTGTTCGGCGCCTTCGCGGTCAATGCCAGCCCGCCGCGCACCGCAATCGTCGCCCAGTCGGGCGGACGTTCGCAGTTTTCAGGCCTGATTGCCGCGGCCATCGTGCTGGCGCTCGGGGCTTTCGGCGGCGGCCTGCTCGCCGATGTCCCGCAGGCAGCCCTTGCCGGCGTTCTGATGTTCGTTGCCCAGCACATTTTGCGCTGGAAAGTGTTCGCCAATGTCTACCGGCAGGCACCGATTGAATTCGCGCTGATCCTCATCACCGTGGCGGCCATCGTCGTGCTGCCGATCCAGACCGGCGTCGCGACCGGCATCGGCCTGTCGCTGCTGCATGGCATCTGGAGCGCGACACGGACACAACCGATCGAGCTGGAACAGGTTCCCGGCACTTCGGTCTGGTGGCCGCCGGCCAAGCCGGACGCAGGCGAGCAATTGCCCGGCGTGCTCGTCGCGGCGTTTCAGGCGCCGCTGTCCTTCGTCAACGCCGACCTTTTCAAACGCGGCCTTGGCGAGATGATCGACGCCAGAGGCGAAAGCGTGAAGCTGGTCGTGCTGGAAGCCAGCAACATCGTCGAAATCGACTACACCGCCGCCCAGGCCCTGATCGAAACCATCGCCCATTGCCGCAAGACGGGCGCGATCTTTGCCATAGCGCGCCTGGAATCGCTGCGCGCCCAGTCGGCTCTGGCGCGGTTTGGCATTGCCGACCTGGTCGGCCCGCAGCGGATCTTTCACAGCGTCGACGCCGCCATCAAATCACTTGGTCCGGGGAAAAAGCAGCAGAAAGAACAGGATGGAGTGCCATGATTGACCCCCGAGAACCCATTGTCACGCCGGTCCCTGTCGAGGACCTTCGGCCGACGCAGATAACAGTCGGCATGAGGGAAGTTACGTTGAAGCGCCAGATGATCCGGGCGCAGGACGCCAAGCAGAAGACCGGCGCTTTTCTCGGCAAACACATGGTTCCGGTGGTTTTGGGTCCCAAAAATCGTAACTACGTCACCGATCACCATCACCTCGCCCGCGCGCTGCTCGAGGAAGGCGTCAAGGACGTGCTTGTGACCGTGATCAGCGACCTGTCCGCGCTCGACAAGGAAGCGTTTCTTTTCGTGCTCGACAATCGCGGCTGGATGCACCCGTTCGATGAGAACGGCCGGCGCCGTGACTACTCGGCAATTCCCAAGACAATCGGCGAGCTGATCGATGATCCTTACCGCAGCGTAGCGGGCGAACTGCGTCGGATGGGCGGCTTTGCCAAGGACACGACGCCGTTCAGCGAATTCATCTGGGCGGATTTCCTGCGTCGGCGCATCGACCGCCATGCCATTGCGAAGAACTTCGACAAGGCGATGAAGGATGCGCTTGCCTTGGCCAGGAGCAAGGATGCTGACTACCTGCCGGGTTGGTGCGGACCGACCGAGGACTGACTTTACAAGGCCGCAGCCGCGTTCGGCGATGAAACGCGGCATGCCCGATAGGCGCCGGGCGTCGCACCCATCACCATGCGGAAGCGGCGGTTGAAGGTCGAGAGATCGTTGAACCCGGCATCGAAGGCGATCGCGGATATGGCATCCTGCGACATGCGCAACCGCACTGCCGCGCGGTGCAGTCGGGTTCTCAGCAGGAATTGATAAGGCGTCATGCCCGCGACCTGCCTGAAGGTGCGCAGGAAATGATAGGGGCTGGTCGCCGTCGAGCCGGCAAGCTCAGCGAGCGAGACCGGCCGGTCCGCATTGAGTTCGATCTGCCGCACTGCCTCGGCAACCCGCTTCTGGTCGCGGCGGCTTGGCGGGCGGACGCCTGGCGTGGCGTCACTGGCGACAGCCACAGCGGCGCCGGCAATGCGCAGGCCAAGTTCCTCGAAAGCACCGATGTCGGCCGTTTCGCGCGCGGCTTCCGCTTCGGCCAGCAGAGATGCCAACGCCGGCAGGGGCGGCAGCCGCGGCAGCTCGAAGGCCAGCTTTTTCGCGCCCGGCACGTCTGTGGCGATCCGCTCCATATAGGCTGGAGAAAAATGGAAGGAGAGGCAGCGGTCGCCGGCACCATGCTCGTGGCCGCATTCGTAGCAGGAACCGGGGTTGCCGAGCAGAAGAGCGCCCGGCGCCAACATCGCTGTGCCCTGGTGTGTGCGGTAGCGGAAAGTGCCGCTGGTCACCGCGGCGACGCAGAAATTCTGGTGTTCTTCCTCGAACGGCCTATCGGCGGCGCTGGCGGTGCAGACCACATCCGCGACGTGCCAGCCCCGTCCCGATGCCAGGGTTTGCGTGCTCGCTGTCATGGCCCGAACTATAGCAATTTTTCCCAAGCCCAGAACCCTGCCCGGGCCTAAAGCCTGCAGTCTCCTGACAGCACGAAGGCAGCAACCATGACAGGTTCAACCTCCTTTGCCGAAGCTTTGCACAATGATGGGCCCAATCCCGACCTGGTTGAAAAGCTGAACCTTTACGGCCGGTTCGTCGGCGCCTGGACATTCGACGCCACGCGCCACCTCGAGGACGGGACGGTGCTCAGCGGGCGCGGCGAGGTGCATTTCGGCTGGGTTCTCGAGGGCCGGGCGATCCAGGATGTGTGGATCCTGCCGGCGCGGGATGCCGGCCCCTCGCCATCGCTCGGCAAATGGACTTTCTACGGCACAACGCTGCGCGTCTATGACCCCGGCAACGATGCCTGGCACATTTTCTGGAGCGATCCGCGCAACCAGTATTACAGCCGCCAGCTTGGCCGTGCCGAGGGCGACACCATCGTCCAGCAAGGCGCAGACGGCACCGGCTCGTCGGTGCGCTGGAGTTTTTCCCGGATTACCGAGAATTCCTTCTGCTGGCTGGGCGAACGTTCGCATGACGACGGCGCGACATGGCGGCTGGAAGTCGAGTTTCTGGCTCGCCGCGCAGCCTGAGCCTGACAACCCAACCAATTGTAACAACGGAGAAAACGATGCTCGACCATGTCTCGATCGGTGTCCGCGACGCCAACACCTCGAAGCGCTTTTACGACGCCGCGCTAAACCCGCTTGGCTATAGCTGTCTCAGCCAGTCGCCGGGCTCATTGGGCTACGGCACTGAGGCGGTGGCACTCTGGGTGAACGAAGCCCCGCGCCCGGTTGCGGCCGACACGGAGTCCGGCCTGCATTTCTGCTTCGCCGCGCCGACGCGTGGCAGCGTCGACGCCTTCCATGCCGGCGCCTTGCGTGAAGGCGGCAGCGACAATGGCGCACCCGGCCTGCGCGCCTCCTATGGCGACAACTACTACGCCGCCTTTGTCGTCGACCCCGACGGTTACCGCATCGAGGCCTATTGCGGCGCGGCTGGCTAGTCGGCCGAATTCCCGCGGTTGAGACGGTTTCCTCTGACCCCGCTTTGCTCTACCAATGCAAAGGCCCGGGCATGGCCCGGCGGGAGGGGTCAGAGATGCCGAGCTTCGACAGCCTGTTCAATGCCTTCGTCACCATTCTGGTGACCATCGACCCGCCCGGCCTGGCGCCGCTTTTCCTGGCGGTGACGCGCGGCATGAACCGCGAGGAACGCCAGCAGGTTTCTATCCGCGCCTCGATCATGGGATTCCTGGTGATGGCGCTGTTTGCCGTCGCTGGCGCATCGATCCTGTCGGTGTTCGGCATCACGCTACCGGCCTTCCGCGTCGCCGGCGGTTTCCTGCTGTTCTTCATCGCCTTCGAAATGGTGTTCGAGCGCCGGCAGGACCGCAAGGAGAAGATCGGCGACGTCGCCATCACCAAGGACATGATCCACAACATCGCCGCCTTCCCGCTGGCGATCCCGCTGATCGCCGGGCCGGGCGCCATTTCGGCGACGGTCCTGCTCTCCGGCTCGTTTCAGGGTTTTGCAGCACAAGCGGCATTGGTCGGCATCATCTTCGTCTGCCTGGCCATCACCTATCTGGTGTTCGTGCTGTCGGAGCGCATCGACCGAATCCTCGGTCATACCGGCCGCTCGATCCTGACGCGGCTGCTCGGCGTCATCCTGGCAGCACTTGCCGTGCAGTTCGTCGCCGACGGCATCAAGGCGCTGATGGCGGGGTGAACGGCAGTGCCTACTGCCTACTTCACCGCCGTATCAACGACTTCGAAGTCGTGGGTGATCACTGCCGTCTTGGCCAGCATCGCCGAGGCAGAGCAGTATTTTTCGACTGACAGGTTGATCGCCCGCTTCACCTTGTCGTGCGAGAGCGCCCGGCCCTTGACGACGAAATGCATGTGGATGCGGGTGAACACTTTTGGGTCGGTTTCCGCCCGGTCGGCGTCGAGTTCGACGACGCAGTCCTCGATCGCCTCGCGACCTTTTTCGAGGATGTGGACGACATCATAGGCCGAGCAGCCGCCGGTGCCGATCAGCACCAGTTCCATCGGGCTTGGTCCCGGTGTCTTGCCTTCCGGTCCGGCCGCGGTTCCCAGCACTACCTTGTGGCCGCTGCCGGACTCGCCGACGAAAGTGCGCTCCTCGACCCATTTGACCCGTGCTTTCACTGGACTCTTCCTTGCTAGTGCGTGACGCCGATCACTGGCCGAACACGACAGCGTGCATGATCCGCCCCGGCAGCAGCGTGAACACGCCGGCGCCGATCAGCGCGAAAACATAGAGCTTGATCATGACGCCGCGATGCGCGGTGACTTTGTGGGTGTGCGCGTACCACACCGCCAGCGGCACCGTGACCAGCACCAGGATCGACAGCAGATGGATCGGGCTGAACGGGCCGACGAGACGTATCTCTTGTATCCAGAAGCTGGAGGCGGCGATGACCAGCATCAGCGCCGCCCAGACATAGCCGACGACACGATGACGCGGCGTGCCCTTTGGCAGCGCCAATTGCGTGGCGCCCGTCACCAATGCGGCAAAGGCGGCAAAGGCATGCCAAGGGATTGGAGGGCGCGCGGCAAGCAGCGGTCCCAGCGACATGGCGACCTCTCCCGATCAGTCTCAGAACGGGATTTCGTCGTCCAGTTCGCGTGACGAACCGCCGCCACCACCGCTCTTGGCGCCGCCGCCACCGCGGCTGAAGCTCTCGCCCGGGCCGGACTGGCCGAAATCGGAACCGCGGGCAGCGCCACCGCCTGAGTAACCGCCGACCTGACCGCCCTCGCCTTGCCCGCGTGCATCGAGCATCTGCAGCTCGCCACGGAATTTCTGCAGCACGACTTCGGTCGTGTACTTGTCGTTGCCTGTCTGGTCCTGCCATTTGCGCGTCTGCAGCTGGCCCTCGACATAGACCTTCATGCCCTTCTTCAGATACTGCTCAGCCACCTTGGCGAGCTGGTCGTTGAAGATGACGACGTTGTGCCACTCGGTCTTCTCCTTGCGCTCGCCGGAATTCTTGTCGCGCCAGCTTTCCGAGGTGGCGATGCGGATGTTGACGACCGGTTCGCCCGAATTCAAACGGCGGATTTCAGGGTCTGCCCCTAGGTTGCCCACCAGAATGACCTTGTTGACGCTACCCGCCATGATATTTCTCCGCGCTCATCCGAAACCAGATTTTTTGTCGCCGCACCTTACAGGCTACGGACAATCCCCGCCTGCTGTGGCTGCCTTTACCCACAAGGTTTTTGTTCTCTTTTCGTTCTAAGTCGATCAAGGCCGGTTGTCAAGGAATGTCAGCACCAGGTAGTGTCTCAGTTTCAATGGCGGCTGGCGTGTCGGCTACTCTCTGGTCGATGGACGATCTTTGCGAGAAGATGGACGCCGTAGCGCCTAAGCCGGGTCCGCGCGGACCGTACAAAAAGGTGGCTTAAGGCGGCGGAGCTTCGACGGTAATCTTGATCGCGGAATAGTAAGCCGCAACATTGGCAATGTCTTCCTCGCTCAGGTATTTGACGACCAGCGACATCATTTGACTCTTGCGCTCTCCGGCCTTGTAAACCGTCAGCGCGTGGACGAGATAGTCGTACTTCTGCCCGGCGAGATTGGGCACGTAATTCATTCTTCCGAGGCCATCCTTGCCGTGGCACGATTGGCATCGCTCCATGACTTTCCGGCCGGCGGCGCTGTCGCCTGCAGCCTGCGCAAATGACGAGGTGACCACGAGGGCAGCCAGGCCAAGGACAAGTTTCTTGATCATCGAAGTCCTCCCCTCAGTGTTAAGAGTGATCTTTTAGATCGGACGACAAGGCACCCTACACCCGGCGAGACGGGGTAGCGAATCTTCCATGGTCGAAGATCGGAAATTCAAGGCTCTTATCCCGGTGGGAAGCTCGAAGAAATTCTTCCAGGACGGCAGGAGCAGAAAGCCGTCATCGCCATGCAGCGCGACGCGCACCGGGTCCATCGGACCACCCTCGAAATCCTCTTACCCAGCACAACAGCCCCGACGCTTGCGCAATAGCGTGGTTCCCCAGCACAATTCGATGTTTCGAGACGCGGATCGAAAGGGCGATCAATGAAAATCGTAGTGCATAAGAAGCAGCCGCGTGAGCGGTGGCGAGCAGGGGTCGAAACCCGGATGCACATTTCTGCCGGCAATGGTGCAGCCCAACTTTGTATTTTTGAACAATGGGTTGAGCCTGCGGTTGGTGCCCCGACGCATTGGCACCCGGTTGAGGAAGTGCTTACCGTGATGACCGGGAAGGCCGAGATGTGGATCGACGACGAGCATGACGTCCTGATCGCCGGACAGTCACTCGTCATTCCCGCGCACAAGAACCACGGCTTTCGAAATGTCGGCTCCGAAATGCTTCACATCCATGCGGTGCTGGCGGCACCCATCTTCGAGGCGACATTCGACGGATCGCCTGAGATGGTGAGGCGCTGGCTTCCCACGATTTTGTAAAACAGCGCTTGCGCAACCAATAAGTATCGACTTATGCTTTGACCATGATCGAAGCAGAGATTTTTCGCGCGCTGGCCGACCCGACACGACGCGCCGTCTACGAGCGGCTCGCCGCTGGCGAGATGAGCGTGTCGGAACTGCGCAGCGGCATGAGCGTGTCGCAGCCGGCGGTGTCACAGCATCTGGCGGTGCTGCGCGGCGCCGGGTTGGTGGTCGAACGGCGGGCCGGTCGCAACGCCTATTATCGCGCCGATCCGCAAGGGCTTGGCCCTCTGCTCGGCTGGATTGAACGCTACCGTGCATTCTGGCCGGAACGCATCGAAAGGCTGAAGGCCGTTTTGAAGGACATGGACCAATGACTGATGAAAAGCAGGCGCCGGCCGCCAAAGACGCACTCGCCTTCGAATGCGATCTGCCAGACGCACCGGAGAAGGTGTGGCGGGCGCTGACGGTGCCCGAATTACTGGCGGCATGGATGATGCCGAACGACATCAAGCCGGAAACCGGCAGTCGCTTTGCCTTTGCCGGGCCGGATACGCCGATCGACTGCGAAGTGCTCGATGCCGAACCCGGGCGTTTGCTGCGCTACTCCTGGCGCGAGCGGTCGCAGACCAACGACGCCGACCGGCTGGACAGCATCGTCACCTTCACGCTTGCCCGCACCATTTCGGGCGGCACGCACCTGCGCATCGTGCATGACGGGTTTGTCCAGGCGGCAACGCCCGCGGTTGCCATGGCCGGCGCCGGCTGCCGGCTTTCACTCGGCGCATGCAAGCCAAAACTGCCCATAGCCGCCAATGCGCCGCGCCTGTTGGCGCGCGCGGCTTGAGCAAAAATAAACGGAGACAAAGAGATGAGCGGCCTTGCCAATCTGGTTCCGATGGTGATCGAGCAGTCGAGCCGCGGCGAACGTGCCTTCGACATTTTCTCGCGACTGCTGCGCGAGCGTATCATCTTCGTCAATGGCGAGATCAATGACGGCATGTCGGCACTGGTCTGCGCGCAGCTTCTGTCACTGGAATCGGACAATCCGGACAAGGAGATCTCGCTCTACATCAACTCGCCGGGCGGCGTGGTGACCAGTGGCTTCGCCATCTACGACACGATGCAATATATCAGTTGCCCGGTGTCGACGGTGTGCATGGGCTTTGCCGCTTCGATGGCCTCGTTCCTGCTGATGGCGGGAACGCCGGGACGGCGCATCGCCCTGCCCAACGCCAGCATCGTGCTGCATCAGCCCCTAGGTGGCTTCCAGGGCCAGGCCTCCGACATCCAGCGCCATGCCGAGGGCATTTTGCGCACCAAGCGGCACATGACGGAGCTCTATGCGCAGCATTGCGGCCGCACCTATGAAGAGGTCGAGCGCACGCTCGACCGCGATTTCTTCATGACCGCGAAGGAAGCCAAGGACTGGGGCCTCGTCGACCACGTTTTTGATACGCGCAAACAGGCGGCATAGAGCGCCGGCACCGACGAACGGAATTTGGACCGGTCGACCCCAAGGCAATTTTGGCGCCGCCGGTCTGGTTTCGCCTGTATCGCAGCACTATAGTCTTGCGATGCATTTCCGCCTGAACAGACTGATCATCGCCTTTGCGATCACCGCTGCAACCTCCAGCGCTGCTTTTGCCGGGGACAGCACGGCCTCGTCGCCGAAAGGCGCCCTGCCCGGCGTGACCAGCGACTATCGCATCGCCAAGCCAGCACTGCAGCCCGAGCCCGACGACGCGGTCCCCGCCGGCGATAACGGCACGTTCAAAATCGGCGATACCGATGTCAGGATTTCCGGCAGCATCACCATCGATGTCGGCGCCGGGAGAACCGGGCTCCCGCGTCATTGACATCGCTCCGGCCGAGGGACGTCGTTGGAAGTATTGCACGTGAAGGACTGGAAGCGTGCAGCACTCACTGCCGCCCCATAAAAGCAGCCCCGCCGTTGCTTCCGCAAACGGTCGGGGCTTTTTTTGGATTCCAGATCCAACCTGCCGGTAGTGTTATACCGACTTTGATTTCGGATGCTTCGCGGCATTCAGCCGACGATCCGACTAGCAGTCTCTGATTTTCGTGGGGGACGGCAGGTCACGGTTTGTCGGGTGGAATGAAGGTGTTAGAACGACATGTGTTCGCTTACACGCACAACCCACGCTCTAAGACTTTGAATCAACCCTGGCACTTATGCCTGCCGCGGCTCCAGCCATAGGTGGAGCCTCAATGGACTATCCGGTGGCGTCATGCTCCGCTCCTGTGTCCGTTGCGATTGTCGTCAATCCGAAGCACAAATCGCAAATACCTGCGGCGTCTCGCAGGCCGCCTTGGGGCGGCGAGGCCATCGAAAGACGGCCGGCTTCGTTGACCTTTGGACACTGCTCCCCTGATTCGGAGACGTCAACCTTCAATAGCCGATTACCGAAAAAAGTGATCGCCGGGAGGTTACGTGCAAGTCAGGTTCCGCACAGGCTTTGTCAGGAGCGTGTTCGGTCTTTGTTCTTTCCGCTTGCCCGTTCGGGCGAAAGGCGGTTAAACGCTTTTGTCGAGAATTGTGGCGTCTCTCGACGTGGCGGCAAAAATACCTACATAGGGGATGGCCGGGAAAACCCCGCCGATCCCACTGACACCAGATCTGAGGCGGCGACCGGCAATGGCCGACCATAAATATCTTTCCATTCGCGGGGCGCGCGAACACAATCTGAAGAATGTCGATCTCGACCTGCCGCGTGACAGCCTGATCGTCATGACCGGCCTGTCGGGCTCCGGCAAATCGTCGCTCGCCTTCGACACCATCTATGCCGAGGGCCAGCGCCGCTATGTCGAGAGCCTGTCGGCCTACGCCCGGCAATTCCTCGAAATGATGCAAAAGCCTGACGTCGACCAGATCGACGGCCTGTCGCCGGCCATCTCGATCGAGCAGAAGACGACGTCGAAGAACCCGCGCTCCACGGTCGGCACCGTCACCGAAATCTACGACTACATGCGGCTGCTGTTCGCGCGCGTCGGCATTCCTTATTCGCCGGCCACCGGCCTGCCGATCGAGAGCCAGACGGTCAGCCAGATGGTCGACCGCGTGCTGGCGGTCGAGGAGGGCACGCGCCTGTTCATCCTGGCGCCGATGGTGCGCGGCCGCAAAGGCGAGTACCGCAAGGAACTGCTGGAGCTGCAGAAGAAGGGCTTTCAGCGCGTCAAGGTCGACGGCGTCTTCTACGAGATATCAGATGTGCCGGCGCTCGATAAAAAGTACAAGCATGACCTCGACGTCGTCGTCGACCGCATCGTCGTGCGCGGCGACCTGGCGACGCGGCTTGCCGATTCCATCGAAACCGCGCTGAAGCTGGCCGAAGGCCTGGCGGTGGCCGAATTCGCCGACAAGCCGCTCGATGCCAGCCAGACCGGCGAGGATTCTGTCAACAAGTCGAAGAACGAGACGCATGAGCGCATCCTGTTCTCGGAAAAATTCGCCTGCCCGGTGTCCGGCTTCACCATTCCGGAGATCGAGCCCAGGCTGTTCTCCTTCAACAACCCGTTCGGCGCCTGCCCGACCTGCGACGGTCTCGGCAGCCAGCGCGCCATCGACGCCAGCCTGATCGTGCCCGACGAAAACGTCTCGCTGCGCGACGGCGCCGTCAGCCCGTGGGCGAAGTCGACCTCGCCCTACTATTCACAGACGCTTGAAGCGCTGGGCAAGGCCTACGGCTTCAAGCTCGGCGACAAGTTTAGGGATATAAGCGAAGAGGCCAAGGAAGCCATCCTGCGCGGCACCGGCGAGCGCGAGGTCACTTTTCAGTACGATGACGGCCTGCGCTCCTACAAGACGACCAAGACCTTTGAGGGCGTCATACCCAATCTCGAGCGGCGCTGGAAAGAGACCGAATCCGCCTGGATGCGCGAGGAGATCGAGCGCTTCATGTCGGCCACGCCCTGCCCGGTCTGCAAGGGTTATCGGCTAAAGCCGGAATCGCTGGCGGTGAAGATCGCGGGAAAACATATTGGCGAGGTCACCGAACTGTCGATCCGCAGCGCCGACCGCTGGTTCACCGACCTGCCGCCCCATCTCAACGATCAGCAGAACGAGATCGCGGTGCGGGTGCTCAAGGAAATCCGCGAGCGGCTACGCTTCCTCAACGATGTCGGGCTCGATTATCTGACGCTGTCGCGCAATTCCGGCACGCTGTCGGGCGGCGAAAGCCAGCGCATTCGGCTGGCCTCGCAGATCGGCTCCGGCCTGACGGGCGTGCTCTACGTGCTGGACGAGCCGTCGATCGGCCTGCACCAGCGCGACAATGCGCGCCTGCTCGACACGCTGAAGCATCTGCGCGACATCGGCAACACGGTCATCGTCGTCGAGCATGACGAGGATGCCATCCTGCACGCCGACTATGTCGTCGACATGGGCCCGGCCGCCGGCATCCATGGCGGCGAGATCATCGCCCAGGGAACGCCGCAGCAGGTGATGGCTAACCCCAATTCGATCACCGGCAAATATCTGTCGGGCGCACTGGAAGTGGCGACACCTGGCGTGCGGCGCGAGCCGAAGAAGAACCGTCGCCTGAAGATCGTCGGCGCGCGCGGCAACAATCTGAAGAACGTGACGGCCGAAATCCCGTTGGGCACGTTTACTGCCGTCACCGGCGTGTCGGGTGGTGGCAAGTCGACCTTCCTGATCGAGACGCTGTTCAAGGCGGCGTCGCGCCGCATCATGGGTTCGCGCGAGCACCCGGCCGAGCATGACCGCATCGAGGGTCTCGAATTCCTCGACAAGGTCATCGATATCGACCAGTCGCCGATCGGAAGAACGCCGCGCTCCAACCCCGCGACCTATACCGGTGCCTTCACGCCGATCCGCGATTGGTTCGCCGGATTGCCGGAGGCCAAGGCGCGCGGCTACCAGCCCGGGCGCTTCTCGTTCAACGTCAAGGGCGGCCGCTGCGAGGCCTGCCAGGGTGACGGCGTCATCAAGATCGAGATGCACTTCTTGCCCGACGTCTACGTCACCTGCGACGTCTGCCACGGCAAGCGCTACAATCGCGAGACGCTCGACGTCGTGTTCAAGGGCAAGTCGATCGCCGACGTGCTCGACATGACGGTCGAGGAAGGCGTCGATTTCTTCGCCGCGGTGCCCGGCGTGCGCGACAAGCTAGAGACGCTGAAGCAGGTCGGCCTCGGCTATATCCATATCGGCCAGCAGGCGACGACGCTTTCGGGCGGCGAGGCGCAGCGCATCAAGCTGGCCAAGGAACTGTCGCGCAAGGCGACCGGCAAGACGCTCTACATCCTGGACGAGCCGACCACCGGCCTGCATTTCCATGACGTCGCCAAGCTTTTGGAAGTGCTGCATGAGCTGGTCGACCAGGGCAACACGGTGGTGGTCATCGAGCACAATCTCGAGGTGATAAAAACCGCCGACTGGGTGCTCGACCTCGGCCCCGAGGGCGGCGACGGCGGCGGCGAACTGGTCGCCCAGGGCACGCCCGAAGCGATCGTGCGCGAAAAGCGCAGCTACACCGGCCAGTTCCTCAAGGAGCTGTTGGAGCGACGCCCCGGAGGCAAGCGCGAAGCGGCGGAGTGATGACCGAACCGATTGGCGCCTGGAGAGCTTTTGCATGACACTCCGCAAGGCGCTTGCCGGTGATCTCCAAGCCGTCGTCTCGCTGACAGAAGCCGCCTATGCGCCCTACACCGCTCTGTTCGGCGCGCCGCCGATGCCGGTCACCGAGGACTATGCGCCGCGCATCGAGCGTGGCGAAGTCTGGCTGCTGGCGAGCGGCTCTGACCTGGCCGGGCTGATCGTCCTCGAGCGGCATCCCGATCATGCGATGATCTTCAGCGTCGCCGTCTCCCCTGCCTTCCAGGGCAGGAAACTCGGCATGGCGCTGCTCGACTTCGCCGATGAGCAGACGCGGCTATGGGGCTTGCCGGAGGTGCGGCTCTACACCAATTCGCGCATGGAGCGGAACATCGCGCTCTATCTAGCCTATGGCTTTCACGAAACGGGTCGCCGGGCCAATCCATACCGGCCAGGATGGACGCTGGTCGACATGGCGAAAGCCTTGGACGCCTGATCTCTTTCAGCACTTGGGAGGACGACAATGAGCAGTCAGGGAAAAATCCGTGCCGGCATGGGCGGCTGGACTTTTGAACCTTGGGATACGTCGTTCTATCCCGACAAGCTGTCCAAGGCCAAGCAGCTGAACTACGCCAGCCGGCAGGTGCCGAGCATCGAGGTCAACGGCACCTATTACTCTAGCTTCAAGGAACCCACGTTCGTCAAATGGGCCAGCGAAGCGCCGGACGGTTTCGTCTATTCCCTGAAAGGCAACCGCTTCGTCACCAACCGCCGCGTGCTCGGCGAAGCCGGTGAATCGATGACGCGCTTTCTGGGATCCGGCGTGGCCGCACTTGGCGAAAAGCTCGGGCCGATCCTGTGGCAGTTCGCACCGACGAAAAAGTTCGATCCGGACGATTTCGAAGCCTTCCTGAAGCTATTACCCGAAAAGCAGGACGGTGTTGCGCTGCGCCATGCGGTCGAGGTGCGCAACGACAGCTTCATCGTGCCGGAATTCGCCGCGCTTACGCGCAAATACAAGGTGGCGATCGTCTATGCCGATCATGCCAAATATCCTGCCATCGCCGACGTCACCGGCGATTTCATCTATGCGCGGCTGCAGACCGGCAGCGACGACAATCCCGATTGCTACACGCCGAAAGGTCTCGACGAATGGGCGGCGCGGGTAAAAACCTGGGCGGAAGGCAGGGTGCCGGCCGACCTGCGGCGCGCCGATCCCGCGACCGAAGCGCCGGTCAAACCGCGCGACGTGTTCGTCTACTTCATCACCGAGGGCAAGGTGCGGGCGCCCTTCGGCGCCATGGCGCTGATGAAACGCATGACTGACTGACGATGCAGTTGGTGACAGACTGACGCGGGGGAATCTCGGCTTCTTCACCGCCATCGTAACCTTATCGATACCTCCTTGCTGCATGAATCCAGTCCGGCCAAGTCGCAGAGGATGGGCCGTCGCGGGCAAGGACGAGGCATGTCGCTCGACTACAACTCACTCCTCCTGGCAGTCGGGTTTTCCGCCGCCTGCCTGAGCCTGACGCTGTTCGGCATATGGCTGACCGCGCGCTCGGAGAAGTTCCTGCTGACATGGGCGGTCAGCGTGTTGTTGGTCGTCGCCGACGTCTTCACCTACAAGGCCTATATCGAAACACCGGGACGCGTGCTCGGCATCGCCACCTTCACCCTGCTTCTGCTCGGGTTCTCGACCATGCTTGGCGCTGCCCGCCAGTTTACGACAGGCCGATCGCCCTTACCGAGCATCCTTCTCGGTGGCGGCATTTCGCTCGCCGCAACACTGCCGCCCATCACCTTGGGATATGACGGGCTCGGCTTCATGCTCGAGAATTCCTTTGCAGCCCTGCTGCTGTTTGCGACTGCTTTTGAATACTGGAAGGGACGAACCGAGTTCCCCGCCCCAATCATCGGCATAGCTGGGCTCTACTCGGCCACCGCCATATCCTTCGCGTTGTGCGCCATCGTTCTGGCGCTGGACGGCAAGCTTGTCCTCGGACATGCGCCGAGCAACTGGGCCGAAGATTTGAGCCTCGTCGTCGTCATCGCCTGCATGACCGGCATCGGCGCCCTTTCGCTGGCGCTCAATCAGGGGCGGCTGGCGCAGCATCACCGCCGCGATGCCCTGACCGATCCGCTGACCGGCCTGCTCAATCGCCGCGCTCTGTTCGATCTGCATGGCGCCGCACAGATGGGCGCCTTTACGGCGGTGGTGGTGTTCGACCTCGACGGCTTCAAGGCCATCAATGATGAATTCGGCCACGCCACTGGCGATGAGGTGCTGAAGCTGTTCGCGAAGGACCTGACCGACAATCTTCGCCCGGCCGATGCCGCCGCCCGCATCGGCGGGGAGGAGTTCGCATTGGTTCTGCAGCGAACCCTGCCCGAGAAGGTGGAATTTGCCGCCGAACGGGTGCGCGCTGCCTTCGCCGCGCGCCGGATCGAAACCGAGACCCGTCCGCTGTCATGCACGGTCAGCGCCGGATACGCCTTCGGCGGCACTGAAGGCCTGAGCTTCGACAAGGTGCTCAGCGCTGCCGACAAGGCGCTCTACGCCGCCAAGCGTGGTGGCCGCAATCGCGTCTTTGCCTCGGCGTTCCGGCGTGCGGGCTAGTCAGGCTCGCCTGGTGACAGCTATCACGCCGCCAGGACGATCTCATTGTAGGCATCGAGATCGACGTAAAAGACCTTGGTGATCTCGCTGATCAGCTCGTCGTGGCCGTAGCCTTGCGACTTCAGAATGTTAATGGCGGTGATGATGTCGACGCGCTCCGTGAGCCGTCGCTTCTGGTAGTCTTCGACGAAACGTTCCATCGGCTTTCTCCTGGCCTGAATGCTCAAACGCGTTGAACACAAAACAGGTCGCAGGAGGGAAGCTAGGTGTGCTTGCTTGTGTGGAACTTGCCGGCTTGACCCGCGCATTCCCCTCGATCTGCGACAAACCAGACTGATACGGAACGGCCGACTCACCAAGGCCAAGCAAAGACTAGCATGCAGCTAGCAGCGCGCCAGAGCTTCAAGCAACGGATCGAAGAATGACTGAAGACCGATTTATACGGTGAGAAATTTCCGGACGTCGGCCCGATCAAGATCTTGCGCCGGGCCAGTATGGACGATGAGACCACGGTCCATGATGTTGACCTCGTCGGCGAGTTCGCGACAGAAATCGAGATACTGTTCGACTAGCAGCACGGCGATGCCGGCCTGGTCGCGCAGATAGCGGATGGCGCGGCCGATGTCCTTGATGATCGACGGCTGGATGCCCTCGGTCGGCTCATCCAGCACCAAGAGCTTCGGTCGCATCACCAGCGCCCGGCCGATCGCCAGCTGCTGCTGCTGGCCGCCGGACAGATCGCCGCCGCGGCGGCCAAGCATCTGCTTCAGCACCGGAAACAGCTCGAAGACATGCGCCGGAATGTTGCGATCGGCGCGCTTCAGCGGCGCAAAGCCGGATTCGAGGTTTTCGCGCACCGTGAGCAGCGGAAAGATCTCCCTGCCCTGCGGCACGAATGCGATGCCCGACCGGGCGCGGTCATACGCCGCGCTCCGGTCGAGCGCCTTCCCCTCGAAGGCAACGCTTCCGCTCGTCAGCCGGTGGTGGCCGACGATCGATCTCATCAAGCTGGTTTTGCCGACGCCGTTGCGGCCGAGCACGCAGGTGATCTTGCCGGCGCCGGCCTTGAGCGAGACGCCGCGCAGCGCCTGGGCGGCGCCGTAGTGCAGTGTGGCATTGGAGACTTCGAGCATGGTCAGCGCCTTCTCCAGAACCGGAGAAACGACAGATCGAAGCGATGGAATTGAACCCGCCAGACCATGCTCATCTCCCGAGATAGACTTCGACGACGCGCTCGTCGGCAGAAACGAAATCGAGCGTGCCTTCGGACAGCACTGAACCTTCATGCAGGCAGGTGACCTTGACGCCGAGTTCGCGCACGAAATGCATGTCGTGCTCGACGACGATGACTGAATGGTCGCGGGCGATGTCCTTTAGCAGGCGCGCCGTTTCCTCGGTCTCGGCGTCGGTCATGCCGGCGACCGGCTCGTCGACCAAAAGCAGTTTTGGATCCTGCGCCAAAAGCATGCCGATCTCGAGCCATTGCTTTTGGCCGTGGCTCAGATTTGCCGCCAATTCACTGCGCTTGTCGCCAAGCCTAGTGATGCCGAGGATGTCGTCGATCTGCCGCGCTTCGGCGGCCGAGCGGCGATGGAACAGGGCCGGAAAGATCGAGCGCGGGCCTTTCAGCGCCAGCATCAGGTTTTCCTCGATCGTATGGCTTTCGAAGACGGTCGGCTTCTGGAATTTGCGGCCGATGCCCATCATGGCGATCTCGGCTTCGTCATGCTTGGTCAGGTCGACCTGGCCGTCGAAGAAGACCTCGCCCTCGTCGGGCCGCGTCTTGCCGGTGACGATGTCCATCATCGTCGTCTTGCCGGCGCCGTTGGGCCCGATGATGGCGCGCATCTCGCCCTTGTCGAGCACCAGCGACAGATTGTTGATGGCGCGAAAACCGTCGAAGGAGACCGAGACGCCATCGAGATAGAGGATCGTGTTCGACTTGCTCATTGTCGCTCACTCCGCCGGCTGCGGTTCGGGGCTGGATGCGGACCAGTCGCCGGGCTTTGTCGCCGCACTGCGAACGATCTTCGCCGGCGGCGGCACGTCGGCATCGGTGCCGGCTTCCTCGGCGATCGAGGCGGCGCGCAGCGCCCTGGCGTTGCCGCGCCAACTGTCCCACATGCCGATGATGCCCTTGGGCAGGAACAGCGTGACGGCAACAAACAGCCCGCCCAGCGCAAACAGCCAGAATTCTGGCAGCACGCCGGTGAACCAGGATTTGCCGGCATTGACCAGCAGCGCGCCGATGATCGGCCCAACGATGGTGCCGCGCCCGCCAACGGCCGCCCAGACGACGACCTCGATCGAATTGGATGGCTCGAACTCGCCCGGATTGATGATGCCGACCTGCGGCACATAGAGCGCGCCGGCAATGCCGGCCATGACCGCCGACACGGTGAAGGCAAACAGTTTCACGTTCTCCGCTCGCCAGCCGAGAAAGCGGGTGCGGCTCTCGGCGTCACGCACCGCCATCAGCAGCTTGCCGTATTTGGACCCGACGATGGCCCAGGTGACGTAGACGGCCAGCGCCAGCGTCACCGCGCTGGCGGCAAACAGCGCCGAGCGTGTCGCGTCGGCCTGCACGTTGAAGCCCAGAATATCCTTGAAATCGGTCAGGCCGTTGTTGCCGCCGAACCCCATATCGTTGCGGAAAAAGGCGAGCAGCAGCGCATAGGTCATCGCCTGGGTGATGATCGACAAATAGACGCCGGTGACACGGCTGCGGAAGGCAAACCAGCCGAAGACGAAGGCAAGCAGGCCGGGCACGGCCAGCACCATGATGGCGGCAAACCAGAAGTGGTCGAAACCGGTCCAAAACCACGGCAGTGCTTTGTAGTTCAGGAACACCATGAAGTCGGGCAGGATCGGATTGCCATAAACGCCACGTGAGCCGATCTGGCGCATCAGATACATGCCCATCGCGTAGCCGCCGAGCGCGAAGAAAGCGCCGTGGCCGAGCGAAAGGATGCCGCAGTAACCCCAGACGAGATCGAGCGCCAAGGCGAGCAACGCGTAGCAGAGATACTTGCCGGTCAATGCGACGATGTAGGACGGCACGTAGAAGGCGCTTGCCGGCGACACCACCAGGTTGAGCAGCGGCACGATGATGGCGACCGCCAGCAGGATGAAGATGGTGATGGCGATGCGGCGGTCTGCGCCCGCGGCAAAGAAGCGTCCTGTGATCATACTTCCACCGCCCTGCCCTTGAGCGCGAACAGGCCGCGCGGGCGCTTCTGGATGAACAGGATGATGAGGACCAGCACGACGATCTTGCCGAGCACCGCGCCGGCATAGGGTTCAAGGACCTTGTTGACGATGCCGAGTGAGAAGGCGCCGACCAGCGTGCCCCAGAGATTGCCGACGCCGCCGAAGACGACGACCATGAAGCTGTCGATGATGTAGCCGCGGCCGAGATTGGGCGAGACATTGTCGATCTGGCTGAGGGCGACGCCGGCAATGCCGGCAATGCCGGAACCCAATGCAAAAGTCAGCGCATCGACCCAAGGCGTCCTGATGCCCATGGACGCCGCCATGCGGCGGTTGGCGGTGACGGCGCGCATCTGCAGACCCCAGGGCGTGCGCTTCATGACATAAAGCAGCACGCCGAAGACGCAGAGCGCGAAGACCAGGATCCACAGGCGGTTCCAGGTCACGGCCAGCTGGCCGATGGAGAAGGAGCCTGACATCCAGGACGGATTGCCGACCTCCTGGTTGGTCGGGCCAAAAATGGTGCGCACTGCCTGCTGCAGGATCAGCGACACACCCCATGTCGCCAAAAGTGTTTCCAGCGGCCGGCCGTAGAGGAAGCGGATGACGCCGCGCTCGATGATCAGACCGACCAGAGCCGCGACGAGGAAAGCCAGCGGCAGCGCGATGACCAGCGACCAGTCGAACAGGCCGGGGAAGGAATTGCGGATCACCTCCTGCACGACAAAGGTGGTGTAGGCACCGAGCATGACCATCTCGCCATGCGCCATGTTGATGACGCCCATGACGCCGAAGGTGATGGCGAGGCCGATAGCGGCGAGCAGCAGCACCGATCCGAGCGAAATGCCGTACCAGATGTTCTGGCCGGCATCCCAGAATGCCAGCGTCGAATTGATGTTGGCCATCGCAGCCGTCGCCGCTTCCTTGACCGCGCCTTCGGAGTTGGCCTCGACGGAGGTTAGCAAAGACAGCGCGTCGCGATCGCCGCGGGCGCCGATCAGGGCGATGGCCGCCAGCTTGTCGGCCTCCGGGCGGTCGGAAACGAGAATGGATGCCGCGCGCGCCTGTTCGAACAGCGCTTTGACGCTGGCCACGGCTTCGCCTGATATCGCAGCATCGAGCGGTTCGATATTGGCGGCATCGGGCGTCTTGAACATGGTGTCGGCGGCAGCGATGCGCACGGCCGGATTTTTCGCACGCAACGTCAGCGTGCCCAGCGCATCGCGGATGACGCGGCGCAGCGTGTTGTTGACCTTGATCTTGGTGAGATCGGCCTTGGCGGCATCAGCGGACTTTTCGCCGCTCAGCGGGTCGAGCAGCTCAACGCTGTCGCCGGCCTCCTTGCCGACGAAGACCAGGGAATCGGCCTTGCGGATGTAGAGATTGCCGTCGCCAAGCGCTGCCAACGGACGTTCGACCAAGGGATCGCCGGTGGCCGCAAGCTCATGCACGACGGCTTCAGTGGCCGAGAAATTCGAGGCGGTAGCGAATTTGGCGATGATGGCGCGAAGATCGGCTTCCGCGGCGTTCGACGGCGACAGCGTCGCCAGCAGGCAAAGCAGCGTCAGACCTATCGCGCGGATCGAATTCATCGGTTTCTGGCGGCTCCCAGCGGGTTAAGTTTGCGTCCGGGCGGACTGGAGGACATGAGTTCGCCCGGACGCACTGCGGTCTTGGTCGTGGAAGACTCCACGACCGTTCAGACCCGGGAGGATCAGTTTGTACCCTTGCCGCCGCACTTGCCGGTGGCGACGTTGAAGTTGCCGCAGGACAGAGGCGCGCGCCAATCGGAGATCAGGTCCTTGGAATCCGGCAGATAGTCGGACCATTCGTCGCCCATGACGAGGCCAGGCGTCTGTGAAACGGTCTCGAACTGGCCGTCGGCCTGGATTTCGCCGATCAGCACCGGCTTGGTGATGTGATGGTTCGGCATCATGGTCGAATAGCCACCGGTCAAATTGGGCACGGAGACGCCGATCATGGCGTCGATGACCTTGTCCGGATCGGTGGTGCCGGCCTTCTCGACCGCCTTCACCCACATGTTGAAGCCGATATAATGGGCTTCCATCGGGTCGTTGGTGGTGCGCTTGTCGTTCTTGATGAACTTGTGCCAGTCGGCGATGAACTTCTTGTTTTCGGGCGTGTCGACGCTCTCAAAGTAGTTCCAGGCGGCGAGATGGCCGACCAGTGGCGCGGTGTCGAGACCGGCCAGCTCTTCTTCGCCGACCGAGAAGGCCATGACCGGGATGTCCTCGGCCTTGATGCCCTGGTTGCCGAGTTCCTTGTAGAACGGCACGTTGGCGTCACCATTGACGGTCGAGACGACGGCAGTCTTCTTGCCGGCCGAACCGAATTTCTTGATCGCCGAGACTTCGGTCTGCCAGTCGGAGAAGCCGAACGGCGTGTAGTTGACCATGATGTCTTCGGCGGCAACGCCCTTGGCCTTCAGATAGGCCTCGAGGATCTTGTTGGTGGTGCGCGGATAGACGTAGTCCGTGCCTTCCAGCACCCAGCGCTTCACCGAACCGCCGTCTTCGCTCATCAGATAGTCAACGGCCGGAATGGCCTGCTGGTTCGGCGCCGCACCGGTGTAGAACACGTTGCGCTCGCTTTCCTCGCCCTCATACTGGACGGGGTAGAACAGGATGTTGTCGAGCTCGGAGAACACCGGCAGCACGGACTTGCGCGACACCGAGGTCCAGCAGCCGAACACGGCGGCCACCTTGTCCTTGGAGATCAACTCGCGCGCCTTTTCGGCGAATAGCGGCCAGTTGGAAGCTGGATCGACGACGACCGCCTCGAGCTTCTTGCCGAGCAGGCCGCCCTTGGCGTTCTGCTCGTCGATGAGCATCAGCATGGCGTCCTTCAACGTCGTCTCCGAGATCGCCATGGTCCCCGACAGCGAATGGAGAATACCGATCTTGATGGTGTCTTCAGCCGCCTTGGCGGGAACGGACATCAAAAGCCCCGCCGCCACCACGCTTGCCGAAAACATCTTTGTTATTGTCGAGAAATTACCCCTCATATTACAGACTCCCAAGCTGGTTGATGGTACCGCAAGAGACCATGCAACGGCTGTGCCAACCGCTGGAGCAACGTCGATAACGCCAGGAATATCCAATATTATCAGGTGGTTGTTATATTAGCTTTCGAACATACCTTGGCGGCGAAAGGCGCTGGTTAAAATCTGATTGAGAAAAAATTACGCACCATTGCCTAATTTTTGCCCAATTCTCTCAAGTGCCTAAATTTTGGCCTGCCATGCATCGATGAATGGCTGAACGATGACCGTTGCGGCATCGCCAGAAAATGGGGCAAGTTCGAACCTCAAACGAGCGACGTCATGGCCTCCAGGATTTCTTCTGTTTTCAGCATCGTGCTGCTGCTTGCGGCGACCGGCGCAGCGCGTGCCGACTTCACCGACGGCAAGCTGCCGGACGGGACCTATCATTGCGAGGTCTATCTGCTTGGCATGTTCCTCAGCCTCGGCGACATCACCATCAAGGGCAATGTCTATAGCGGCCCGGTGACGTTCGGGACCGCCCCGCAAGGCTACAATTACCAGATGGATGCAAACGGCGTCGTGACCTGGCTCGGCCCCTTGGGCGGCTACACCGCCGGCGGCAACAGCCTGTCGTTGACGCAAGCGACACTGGACGATCAGACCAGCCCATCGTTCGACATCATCATGCGGCAGCCCGACGGCGCCTTTACCGCCTCGACCTGCACCAGGCGCTGAGCGACGGGCGCGGCTTGTTTCGGTACGAAGCCCTTTCTCTCCTGTCACGAGGATGTTGCCAAAGCAGACTAGGCAGCGGTGCGCCGTCACCCATCCACCCAGAGAGGCAGACAACCATGGCCAACACCCCGTCTTCATCCTCCCCTGTCATTCGCGAAATCATTGCCGCCCGCGTCTCGCGCCGCGAGATGTTGAAAGGTGGCCTCGCCTCCGGCGCGCTGATCGCCAGCGGCAGCTTCGTCGGTTCGCTGTTTGCCGGAGATGCACATGCGGCCGCCGCACCCTCGACGCTCGGCTTTCCCGAACTTAAGCGCGTCTACGACAAGACCCATGCCGCCGCTGAAGGCTACGAGACCACGATCGTGGCCCGCTGGGGCGATCCGCTGGCAGCCGGCCTGCCGGAGTTCGACGGCAACAAGGTCGCGGCGGAAGAGCAGGAAAAGCGCTTCGGCTACAATTGCGACTACATCGCCTTCATGCCGCTGCCGAAAGGCTCGGTCAATTCCGACCACGGGCTGCTGTGCGTCAACAACGAATACATTTCGCCCAATGTGATGTTTCCAGGCGTGACAGAGGACGATGCCGGCAAGACGATGACCCGGGAACAGGTCGACCTCGGCATGGCCGCGATGGGCCATTCGATCGTCGAAGTGCTGCTGAAGGACGGCAAGTGGTCGCTGGTCGAGGACAGCCCGCTCAACCGCCGCATCACCGCCAACACCGAAATGATCGTCTCCGGCCCCGTTGCTGGGCATGCCCTGATGAAGACGTCCGCCGACGCGACCGGCACAAAAGTCCTCGGCACCAGCTACAATTGCAGCGGCGGCGTCACCCCTTGGGGCACCGTGCTGACCTGCGAAGAAGGCGTTTCCGACATTTTCGGCGGCGATCCGAAGCAGGCGCCGACTGCCGACATCCTCGACCGCTACGGTTTCGACGGCTCCGACGTCTATGGCCGCGGACGCTTCCACGACCGGTTCAACCTCGACAAGGAACCGAATGAGGCCAACCGCTTCGACTGGGTGGTCGAAATCGACCCCTACGATCCGACTTCGAAGCCGGTGAAGCGCACGGCACTCGGCCGCATGTCGCATGAGGCATCCACCGTGGCGCTCAACAAGGACGGCCGCGTCGTCGTCTACATGGGCGACGACGACTATTTCGAATACATGTACCGCTTCGTTTCGGCTAAGGCTTACGACAACGCCAACCCGGCCTCCGGCAATAATCTGCTCGACGACGGCGTGCTGTCGGTTGCGCGTTTCGATGCCGATGGCACGATGAGCTGGCTGCCGCTGGTTCACGGCCAGGGCAAGCTGACGCCTGAAAACGGCTTTGCCGACCAGGCCGAAGTGCTGCTGAAAACCCGCTTTGCCGCCGATGCGCTGGGAGCGACGCCGATGGACCGTCCCGAGGACATCGAGACCAATCCGGTGACCGGCCGCGTCTATGCGGTGATGACCAAGAACAAGAAACGCGACCAGTCGAAGGTCAATCCGGCCAACACCCGCCCAGAGAACCTCTGGGGCCATATCGTCGAACTGATCCCGCCCGGCGGCCGTGGCGCCACCGCCGACCATACCGCCGAAAAATACGAATGGGACCTGTTCGTGCTCTGCGGCAACCCGAAGGACGCCGCCGTCGGCGCGACCTTCCATCCTGATACCTCGGACAATGGCTGGTTCGTCTGCCCCGACAACATCACCTTCGACCCGGCCGGCCGGCTCTGGGTGGCAACCGACGGCGCCAATGATTTCGGCCTGCCGGACGGCGTCTATGGCGTCGACACGGAAGGTGCGGCGCGCGGCCTGCCGAAACTGCTGTTCACCTGCCCGCATGGCGCTGAAGCGACCGGCCCGTGCTTCACGCCGGATGGCACGACGCTGTTCCTGTCGGTCCAGCATCCGGCCGAAGACGCCGAGACGCTCGACAAGGTCGAAACGCTGTGGCCCGACTTCAAAGACGGCCAGCCGCCGCGGCCGTCAGTGGTCGCCATCCGCCGCAAGGACACACAGCCAGTCGGCGCATAGTCGAACCAAGCATCGGTGCGAGAGCCAAGAATGGCTCTTGCGGGCGCTATGCAGCGTTGGTGGCGGCAATATCGAGCGCCAGCCGGGTCATGTCGGTGAACAGCGCCTGACGTTCGGAATAGGCGGTTTGTTCGCCGGTCGCGACATTGTCGACGACGGTCAGCAGCGACAGGGCGCGGGCGCCGAAATGCGCAGCGATACGATAGAGCGCGCTGGTTTCCATATCCACGGCGAGCGCGCCGCGGGCCTGTGCTTCGGCAAAGCGGGCATGTCCCTCGGGGTGATAGAATATATCACTGCAGATCGTCAGCCCGGCATGGTGATCAATGCCAAGTTCGGCGGCCCGCGCCGTCGCTCTGGCAGACAGTATCGGATCGGGGCCGGCAGCAGCCTGGTAGAGCCCGAACACCTGACCGCTCTCGGCGCTCTCGGCATGTACCGATTGCGAGATCACAAGGCTGCGCAACCCCACATTGGCGGTCAGGCCGCCACAGGTTCCGGTGCGGATCAGCGTTTTGACGCCATGGAAATCCAGCAGTTCATTCACGTAGATCAGGAAAGACGAGACGCCGATACCGGTCGCCTGGATGCTGACGCGCTTGCCGCGAAACAGGCCGGTGAAGCCAAGCGCGCCCCTGCGGCGGTTGACGCAACGCGGCGCCTCGAGAAAAGTCTCAGCCATCCATTCGGCACGTTGCGGGTCGCCCGGCAACAGCACCGTCTCGGCATAATCGCCCTTATCAGCCTCATTGTGCGGCGTCACGGCATCTACCCCAAATCCCGCCGCGTTTTTCATCGCAATCATGGCAGGCTGGCGTCGATGCGCAAGCGGCGATTGCGAAGCTCCAGTCGCCGGATCTGACTGGTTATGAACGGACGGCTCGTTCTCCGGCGCCGCCACGTGTAGACGGCATGGCAGAGGCGTCTGTGGGCTCGTTCACATTCGGGCGACGCGCTTCACGTGGCGCGCTCTAAATTAAGACTCCAGCACGTCCTTGACGATGGTGGCCAGTTGCTTGAGCGAGAACGGCTTTGGCAGGAAACCGAACTGCGCATCCGCGGGCAGGTTTCTGGCAAACGCGTCCTCGGCATAGCCGGACACGAAGATGAACTTGATATCCGGCTGGCGCTTCCGCAATTCGCCAAGCAGCGTCGGCCCATCCATCTCCGGCATGACCACGTCGGAGACGACGATATCGACCTTGCCGCCAAGCGCCTCGAACACTTCCAGCGCCTCGACGCCCGAGGACGCCTCGTGCACGGTATAGCCGCGCGACGTCAGCGCCCGCATGCCGCCCATGCGCACCGCATCCTCGTCCTCGACCAGCAGCACCGTGGCCGATCCCGACAGATCCTTGGCCGCATCGGCGATTTTTACGGGTGCCGCCGGCGCGTCGGCGGGATCACCGGGCTTTCTCACTTCGGCAATGTGGCGCGGCAGGAAGATGCGGAACGTCGAGCCCTTGCCGACTTCGGAATCGCAGAAGATGAAGCCGCCGGTCTGCTTGATGATGCCGTAGACCATCGACAGGCCAAGGCCAGTGCCCTTGCCGACCTCCTTGGTGGTGAAGAAGGGCTCGAATATCTTCTTCAGTATGTCCGGCGCGATGCCTGAGCCGGTATCCTCAACCTCGACCACGACGTAGTCGGCCGGGGTGAGTTCGCGGTAGGCAAAGGTCTTGCACTCCGCTTCGGTCACGTTGCGGGTGCGCACGGTGAGGTCGCCGCCTGCCGGCATCGCATCGCGCGCGTTGACGGCGAGGTTCACCACCACCTGCTCGAATTGCCCGATATCGACCTTGACCGGCCACAGGTCGCGGCCATGATCGACCTTCAGCTTGATGTCGTTGCCGACCAGACGCGCAAGCAGCATCCTGAGATCGGCGAGCACGTCGGTCAGGTTGAGCACCTCCGGCCGCAGCGTCTGCTTGCGCGAGAAGGCCAGCAGCTGCCGCACCAGCGATGCCGCCCGGTTGGCGTTCTGCTTGATGTTCATGATGTCAGGGAAGGACGGGTCCGACGGACGGTGATTGGTCAACAAAAGGTCGGACGCCATGATGATGGCGGTCAGCACATTGTTGAAATCGTGCGCGATGCCGCCGGCAAGCTGGCCAACCGCCTGCATTTTCTGGCTTTGCGCCATCTGGCCCTCGAGCGCCTTCTGCTCGGTGGTCTCGACGGCATAGACAATGGCAGATTCTTCGGCCCCTTCGCCACCGGCGCTGTCGGCAACCGCGTTGACGTAGAAGCGTATGTGACGGTCATCGTTGCCGGGCAGCAGCGTGTCGATCGGCTCGATGTCGGCCTGCCGCTGCCGGGCCTTTTCGAAGGCCGCGGCAAAAGCCGGCCGGTCGCGCTCATGGATCACGGTATCCAGCCGCACGCGGCGATCGACCGCGTCGCCGTCGACGACCGAGGAAAACAGCGACAGGAACGGCGCGTTGGTGCGCAGGATGCGGCCGCTCTTGTCGACGGCGGCAATGGCCATCGGCGTCGAGTTGAAGAAGCGGGTGAAACGGACCTCGGAGGCGCGAAGGTCGGCGGAAGCGTCCTCGCCTTGCGTGCGGTTGAGCACGATGGTGCGGGTCGGACCGTTCAGTCCTTCGCGGCTGGCTGAAACACGGTGCATGAAGCGCACCGGCAGTGCCTCGCCCTTGGCTGTCGTCAGATCGAGATCGATGACCGCATTGCGGGTGGTGCCGGGATCGGCCTTGACCGAGCGGACCAGCGCCATGCCGTCGCCGGCAACGATCTCCGACAGTGTGACGGCGCCAGGTGTGAAGCTGGCCAGGTCCACGCCCAGCCATTCGGCGAGCGTGGCGTTGATATAGGTGACGCGGCCCTCCTGGTCGGCGGAAAAGAAGCCAGCCGGCGCATGGTCGAGATGATCGATGGCCTTTTGCAGGTCGAGAAAGAAGCGCTCCTGCTCGGCCCGCTCCTGCGAGATGTCGGCAAGCTGCCAGGCGAGCATAGGCAGCCGCTGGCCCGGAACACTGAAGGCACGGGCACGGGCCCGATACCAGCGCGCGCCGGGTTCGGCACCAGGGCGAATGGATTGCGCCAGCCGGAACTCGCCGTCGCCGGGCTGCCCGTCACGCAGGCCGGAGGCCAGCCGGTAGATGGTCACCGAGGCTTCGGGAATGTCGGAAAGCAACCCTTCGACCGTCTTCAGATCCGTCGCGGAGGCTGCCCCCGTCATGTCGGCATAGGCGCGGTTGGCGTAGACGACACGGCCCTTGGTGTCGGTGACGAGCAGGCCTTGCGACATCGAATCGACGAAGGCTTTCGACAGTTCGTCGCTGGTCGAGCGCGGCGCGATCTGCACGAAACCGATCGCGGTGGCGAACAGGAAGCCGACACCGATCATTGCCAGCACGCCAAGCATGCCCAGCAGGAAGGGGTCGCCAAGACGCTCGCGGAAAAGCCCGAAAACGATCGCAGCCCCGGTCAGGACGACGATGAAGACGACGAGCCGGGCAACCGCACCCGGCTTTGTATTCTGGTCGACGATAGGTACCGGATAGAAATCGCCGCGCGTTTCCTTGGCCATGTGCCCCCTGCTCGTGAATTCCGGTGTCCGACACCTGGCCCGGTTGAATCACATTCTCCTAGTCCGGAAAAGGCCCCGACGGCAAATGTCCGTTAAAAATGGTGCCGTTGGGCTGACAGTGTTTCAAGCTGTTCACGACGCGTGAAACGCAACTTGCGGTCGCCCGCCGCAACGGTCTAGTGTCGCGTCACTTCGACAAGGCGATTTGGGGGCACCGATGCTGCAGATGCTCGATAGTGTGGCCGGTCCTGGATATGCCGCGGCAATCCTGTGGACGTTTGCAGCACTTGTCTTGCTGGTCATCATCCTCGTCATCATCAAGCTTGTCCGCAATCTGACTTTTGGAACATTCGTTGCCGGCGGCAGAAATCGCAAGACGCGGCTGGCCGTCATGGATGCCACCGCCGTCGACAGCCATCGCCGGCTGGTGCTGGTGCGCCGCGACGATATCGAGCATCTGTTGCTGATCGGCGGCCCGACCGATGTCGTCGTCGAGCGCGACATCAGGCTGGCGGCGCCGCGCCGCCCGGCCTTGACCGGAGATGGCGGCCAGCAACAGGCACCGCGGCCGCGCGCGCCGCAACCCGCTGCTGCGCCTGCGCGGCAGGCGCCAGCACCGCAGCCGGTCAATGCGGCTCCGGCGCCCGTTCGACCACGTCCGGCAACACCGGCGCCGAAGCCGGCTGTGCAAAGCTACCAGCCCTCCAACATCACCCCGCTGCCTGCCTATGGCTCAGCCAACGCCAATGTCGTTCGCCATGCGCCGCCGCCGGCGAAGCGTGATTCCATCGACGATACGCTGATGAAGGAGCTCGAGGTTTCGCTCGACGATCCGCGCGCCGCCAAGCCGGCGAGCAAGCAGGCCGCGAAGGCGCCGCCCTCGCTTGATGACGAGATGACAAAACTTCTCGGCGAGCTCTCCAGTCAGAAACGCTAGAGCTGTTCATCGTTTCACGGAAACGCCGAACTACTCTATGTCTTTGTTTTTACGCAATTCCCAAGGGAAATCGCAACGCGATTTTCCCGGGAAAACCGCTCACACTTTTCCTGGAATTGCTCTAGTCGAGAGCCAAAAAATGGCCGGGAAAACCGGCCATTTCTAACGAATTTTGTTCCAGCTGAACGCTTCAGTCGTCGCGATAGACTTTCTCGCGGCGCTCGTGGCGCTCCTGCGCTTCGATCGACAAGGTGGCGATCGGACGCGCGTCGAGCCGCTTCAGTGCGATCGGCTCGCCGGTTTCCTCGCAATAGCCGTAAGTGCCTTCGTCGATGCGCTGCAGCGCGGAATCGATCTTCGAAATGAGCTTGCGCTGGCGATCGCGGGCGCGAAGTTCGATGGCGCGATCGGTTTCCGAGGAAGCTCGATCGGCAAGATCGGGATGGTTGGCGTTTTCCTGCTGCAGGATTTCGAGAGTTTCGCGCGCTTCGCGCAATATGTCGTTCTTCCAAGTGACGAGCTTCAGGCGAAAGTAGGATTTCTGCCGCTCATTCATAAACGGCTCGTCTTCGGAGGGTACGTAATCGGCGGTAACGATGTCGTTCATTCGACTCACCCAACAACCCCAAATTTTGCGCCTATATATTCGCCGTCCGACGCCTGCACAAGCGCAATCGGCCGCAGTCTCACGCAAAAGTTAATGTTGGGCGGACTGGCGCCGGCAACAGCTTTTGCAACAAGGGTGCGGCCAAATTCCCACATGATTCGTTGTGCTTGAGGGCGCCAAGCCATTGTGCGCGGGCCTTTCTCATGGCTAATCCTGCAATGTCATTGCTAGACTTTGCGGCGCCAATGAGGGTTCGGTGAGCAGACTTTATCTGTTGAGGCATGCCAAGGCCGGATGGGCCCTGCCCGGCGTGCGCGACTTCGATCGTCCACTTGACGCGTCCGGCATCGCCGATGCCGAGGTGATGGGGGCGGCCATGCGGACCCGCAACTACATTCCCGACATCACGCTTTGCTCCAACGCCAAGCGAGCCCGCCAGACGCTGGAAGGCCTTGCCGGCCATACCGATACCGGCCGGGTGCTGTTTTTCGACACGCTCTACAGCGAAGACGCCGCCGGCTACCTCGGCATCATCCGCAGGAATGGCGGGCCGGGCTCGCTGCTGGTCATCGGCCACAATCCGATGACGGAAGATCTCGCCATGGCGGTTTCGGGTGACGGTGACGAGGCTGCGAGGGGAATGCTCAACCACGGTTTCCCGACCTCCGGTCTTGCCGTCGTGCGGTTCAACAGCAATCTCGCCGAAGCCGCGCAAGGCACAGGCTATCTCGAGGCCTTCCTGACCCCCGCCGATCTCTGAGACCATTACAAAGCCCTGATGCAGAGCCTATATCGGAACTCACCGAGGCCCCGAGAGAACCGATTTGGCATCATCGCTGACCACTTTCACCGACGAAGCGCGGATTGCCCTGGATACGCTGTCAGGGCGCGCCGCCGGGCTCTTTGCTCCGTCTCTGCGGCTGGGGGTCACCGGCCTCTCCCGCGCGGGCAAGACGGTGTTCATCTCGGCCTTTGTCCACAATCTGATCCATGGCGGGCGCCTGCCGCTGTTCGAGGCGCAAAGGTCGGGGCGCATCGCCCGGGCTTTCCTCGAAGAGCAGCCGGACGATGCCGTGCCGCGTTTCCAGTACGAGGATCACATCGCAGCCCTGGTCAACGACCGCGTCTGGCCGGACTCGACACGCGCCATTTCCGAACTGCGGCTGACCATCGAATTCGAATCGGCTTCCGGCTGGAACCGTATGTTTTCCCGAGGAAAATTGTCGATCGATATTGTCGACTATCCGGGCGAATGGCTGCTCGATCTGCCATTGCTCGGCAAATCCTTCGCCGATTTTTCGCGCGAAGCGTTCGAGATGGCGGCGCTGCCGGTGCGCGCCGACCTGTCGCAGGAATGGCGGGCACTTGCCGCCACGATTGATCCCAATGCCGACGCCGACGAGATGACGGCACGTCGCCTGGCCGAGGGCTTTGCCGCCTATCTCAAGGCGTGCAAGCTCGACGAGCGGGCGCTTTCGACCTTGCCGCCCGGCCGCTTCCTGATGCCCGGCGACCTGGAGGGCTCGCCGGCGCTGACTTTTGCGCCGTTGCCGATCCGCAGCGACCGGCGGCCGCGCTCCGGATCGCTACAGGCGATGATGGAGCGACGCTACGAGGCCTACAAGACGCATGTCGTCAAACCGTTCTTCCGCGAACACATCACCCGTCTCGACCGCCAGATCGTGCTGATCGATGCCATGCAGGCCCTGAACGCCGGTCCTGGCGCCATGGCCGACCTGGAACGCGCCGTCACCGAAATCCTTTCCTGTTTTCGCCCCGGCAGGGGCGGCTTTCTCACCGACCTGTTTTCACGACGCATCGACCGCATATTGGTGGCCGCGACCAAGGCCGACCATCTGCATCACGAAAGCCACGACCGGTTGCAAGCGATCGTGCGGCGGCTTACCGACCGTGCCGTGGCGCGGGCGAACTTCACCGGCGCCGATGTCGATGTGGTCGCCTTGGCCGCCGTGCGGGCGACCCGCGAAGGCACGGTCAAACAAGGCCGTGAAACGCTGCCGGTCATCATCGGCATCCCATTGAGCGGCGAAAAGATCAATGGCGAAACGTTCGATGGAGAAGCCGAAACAGCCATATTTCCCGGTGACTTACCGGAGAAAATTGACGCCGTTTTCGACATTTCCGAGCCGGACCATCGGCAGAACAATGACGATCCGGCGATCCGCTTCGTGCGCTTTCGCCCGCCAAAACTCGAGCGCACGGCCGAAGGCGTGACGCTGTCGCTGCCGCATATCAGGCTCGACCGTGCCCTGCAGTTCCTGATCGGAGACCATCTGGCATGACCGCGCCCCGCAAACCCGCGGCATTCCGCATCGAGCCGGAGCCCGCAACCAGGCAAGAGGCGGCAAACCATCGCGCGCAAATCGAGGCAGGGCCGGCGCGAAAGCCGCGCACGGTAAAGACCGACGTCGCTGTTGTCGTGCCGGCGGAGATCGACGTCTTCGACGAGCCTGACATCATTGCCGCCGAACCGCCGCCCGCCACCGCGCCGCGCAAGCGGTCGCTGCTTGCCAGCATCTTCTTCGGCGCGTTCGGCGTTCTGGTTTCGCTGGCCGTCGGCCTCTGGACCGACCAGCTGATTCGCGACCTGTTCGAGCGTGCCCAATGGCTGGGCTGGCTGGCCGCAGGGATGGCGGCCATCGCAGCGCTGGCGCTTGTGATCATCCTTTTCCGCGAGTTTTTGGCGATTGCCCGTCTCGCCGAGGTCGAAAAACTGCAGAAACGTGCGCTGGATGCTGTCGCGCGCGACGATCCTAAGACCGCGCGAAGCGTCGTCGACGAGCTTTCGGCCTTTGTCGCCGCCAAGCCCGAAACCGCGGCAGGCAGGCGCTCGCTGGCCGAATTGCGCGGCGAGATCATCGATGGCGGCAATCTGGTGCGCCTGGCCGAGACCGAAATCCTCGGGCCGCTCGATATCAGGGCCAAGATGATGATCCTCGAAGCGGCAAAGCGCGTATCGCTGGTGACGGCGGTCAGCCCGCGCGCAATCGTCGATGTCGCCTATGTCGTGTTCGAAGCCGGGCGGCTCATTCGCCGCCTGTCGGAGCTCTATGGCGGCCGGCCGGGCACGCTGGGCTTCTTCCGGCTGGCGCGCAGCGTTCTCGCCCATCTGGCGGTCACCGGCTCGATCGCCGTCGGCGACAGCTTTGTCCAACAGATCGTCGGTCACGGCCTTGCCGCCCGGCTTTCAGCAAAACTCGGCGAAGGCGTCGTCAACGGCATGATGACGGCACGCATCGGCATTGCGGCAATGGAAACGGCGCGGCCCCTGCCCTTCATTGCCGGCAAGCGACCCGGCATGGGCGATTTCCTCTCGGCGCTGACATCGTTTGCAACCAAAAAGGAAGAGGAAACATCGGCTCCCGGCAAGTGACGGTCACCAAGCATTAACCAATCTTGTTCATGGTCAAACCAGTTTCACAACAGCCTCCTTGTTGCCGGGTGTCGTCGATGAAAAGCGTAATTCTGTCCACCGTCCTGCCCTTGACGATCGCGGCTGCGGCACCGCTGGGTCTGGCCGGGAAGGCGTTTGCGGCAGAGCCCGACAAGCAGTTCTTTCACACGGTCGAAGGCAAATGGGTCGGCCCGGGTGAAATTGTCGCCGGCAAGTACAAGGGCACGAAATTCACCTGCAATTTCGACGGTTCGACGCCTGACGGCACAACCGGCATGACGCTTGACGGCGACTGCCGGGTCGGCATGTTCACGCAGAAAATGTCGGCGACCGTCGAACGCAAGGGGCGCGACGGCTACAAGGGCAATTTCATGGGTGGCGCTGCCGGTACCGGCCTCGACATCATCGGCGGCAATGTCGTCGATGCCCGCAAGGTCGTCTTCACCATCAATCGCAACCAGTTGCGCGGGGTAATGCAGGCCCGCATCCCTGACGACAATTCGATGACCGTGACGATTGCGGTGCGCGTCGATCAGCAATTGGTGCCGGTCATCGGCATGAGCCTGAAGCGGGTCGATGCCGTCGAAGTCGGCTCCATCGCGCCCAACTGAAAACCGTTCCTGAACGCAAAAAGAGGCGGCAGCCAATGGCCACCGCCTCCTTTCAAAGCAACCAGATCAGCGCTTTGCTCAGCCCTTGATGGCGGCAAGCACGTCGTCATAGGCCTTGCAGGCCTCGGCCGCCGTGGTGGCGCCCGAATATTTGGTGGTCACGGCCTGGACCTTGGCGGTGAGATCGGCCGCCTTGGACGGATCCTTGGTGATCGCCTCCTGCAGGGCGGTCGTCACATCCTGAGCCTTCTTGGTCAGCATTTCCGTCGTGCACTCCGGCGCCTTAGAACAGGCCGAACCGGCAAGCGCCGCGATGCCAACGGCAACAAGCAAAAACTTCTTCATGTCAGTCATCTCCTCAGAAAGGCCGCGACTTGATCGTCGCTGGTCCTCCAATGGCCGAAGCCGAATGTCCTTAGCGCCCGATTGTGGCAACACGCAACGCAACCGGCGCGTAAACTTGTGTAACGCCGCTGCAACATCGGGGCGGCCCCGGATTCAGGCCGCCTAATGCATGTCGCCCAAAAGTGCGCAGCGGTTTTGGGACAACGACATGCATATGAGAAACAACCTAAAGCGCGTCGCGCTGAACGGCCTCATGCGACGCGCTTTAGGTCAATTGAAGCAGGGTTCAGCCGCGAGGCTGCAGCAGCGCCAGCACGGCTGTCGATGCGGCAAGGACTGCAGTCAGGGTCAAGGGCGCCGTGGCACCGTAATTGTCTACGACGTAGCCACCGACAACCGCGCCGATGGTGATGGCAATTTGGAAAGAGACGACCATCAGGCTGCCCGCTGCTTCCAGCGCATCAGGTGCCGCGCGGGACAGATTGGTCGGCAGCACCACCGGCCCCATGCCAAAGGCGAAGCCCCAAAGCGTAACGAATCCGAAGGCAGCGCCAATGTGCACGCCCCAAAGCACCAATGCCAGCGCCGCAAACGCCATCAAAGCGGCGGTGACCGCGAGAGCCACGCGGATATTGGCGTCGGCCAGGCGGCCGCCGGCAATATTGCCGATCACAGCGGCGATGCCAAATCCGAGCAGGGCCAGGGCGATTGGCCCGGTTGCAAGGAGCGTCACGTGTTCGAGGAAGGGGCGCACATAAACAGAACCAGCAAAGTGCCCGGTCATCAGCAAAACAATGGCGAGCATGCCAAGCTGAATGCCACGCCGGCGCGTCAGCCGAAATACGTCTGCAAGACTATTGCTTGCTGTTGCCGGCAAGGTCGGCAGGCTGAGAAACTGCAGCAGCATGGCAACCACGGCCAGCCCCGCTGTCATGGCCATGGCGCTGCGCCATCCCAGCCAGTCGCTGATCAACGCGCCCATCGACGGTGCTGCAATGGTGGCGAGCGAGACGCCAAGGGTAACGATAGCCATGCCCCGACCTGTCGCATTGGCGCCAACCAGCCTCGCCACGACGGCAACCGAAAGTGCCCAGAACGCGCTGAGAGCGATGCCCAGCCCGGCCCTGCCTAACAACAACAGCCAGAAATTGGGCGCCAACGCTGCAAGAATATTGGAAGCGACCGCCAAGGCCATAAGGCCAACCAGCACCGTCTTGCGGTTCAATCGGCCGATAAGAACATTGCTCAACATGGCCGTCACGGCGCCGACCGAGGCGGTGGCGGTGACGACCTGTCCGGCTGTTCCCTCGCTGATGCCGAGATCGCGCGCCATTGGGGTCAACAGACCTGCCGGCAGGAACTCGGCCGACACCAGAGCAAAGCTGGTGGCCGCCAATGAAATGACCGCAAACCAGGTGGCTGCGCTCCATGCGGATGGCGCATCGGCGTCAAGGCCAATCGCGGCGTCTTCAAGCTGTAATGTTGTGTCAGTCACGGGAGGATCTCCAAAGGTTGGAGATCTTAAATAGGCGAGTCCGCCCGGATGATATGTACCTTAAAATCCGAAATTCATATCTATTCGTCCGGGAATTGTGCGGCGCACAACGCCCGGGGAGACATTGGTGATGCGCTTGAACGCGCGAGCGAAGGATGCCTCGGAATCATAGCCCAAACGGGTAGCGACTTCGGCAACCGACATGCCGTTTTGCCCCAGCAACTCCCGGGCAAGCTGCATACGCAGGCGGGCGAGATAGTGTGCGGCACCCTCCCCCAAGACAGCGCTGAAACGCTCGGCGAAAATCGAGCGCGATTGGCCTGCCACACCGGCGAGGCTTCCCAGCGTCCAGTTATGGCCGGGGTCTCGGTGCATGGCCGCCAGAGCGCGGCCGATATGGGGGTCGCGGATGGCTGCGAGCCAACCGGTGGTCAAAGCGCCATTGCAATTGACCCAACAGCGGATGAGCCGGGCCGTCAGCAAGTCCGCCATACGCGACAGAATCGTGGCGCTGCCCATCTGCGGTTGTGCAGCCTCCACCGTCATGGCCGCCAGCAAAGGGCCGACGACCGGGTCATTGCCGGCCACGTCGCAACCCTTGATGATAGGCGGCATCAACGTGATCAACGGGTTGAGCGCATAGGAGCCCAAGGCCATCGAGCCACAGAAAAGGGTGCTTGGCGCGCCCGTTCCCTGCCTTACCACCTCGCAGACATTGCCCCCCAACTTGGTCACCTGGCAGCCTTCGAGCGAGTCGCCTGCAACGTCCGGCGCGCTCGCCAGCCGGTGGGCGATGCCTTGCGGCAGCAGCACCAGATCGCCATCGCGCAACTCCTGCCAGCCTTGCGCTTCGGTGTGAATCCAGCACGGACCCTGGCCGACAAAGTGAAACCGAAGCAACTGTTGTTGCGGAAATTCTATGCTCCATGGATGCCGGAGCTCGCAGCGGCCATAGTTGACGCCACTCAATCGAAAGTCTTGCAGGACTTCGCTGAGCGCATCCATCGGGATATGTGACGGCGGAGATGGCCGGGACGAATGGTCAAGCATTTAGCAGATATAGATGCCGAACGTCCGGCAAGCAAGCGATGACCGTTGTTCCACCAGGGGAATCGCTTCAAACGCACCCTACCCTTCCTGGCAGGCTTCTCGCCCTTGCCTCCCGCTCCAACTGCATGCAAGGAGTGCTGCGAGAGACAGGGACAAGAGGCATGGCAGCGGAAGTATCGGGCAGCGATCTCATTCAGGTGGTGGCGCTGCTTGCCGCAGGCGTCGTCGCCGTACCGATCTTCAAACGCATGGGGCTGGGCTCCATCCTCGGCTATCTCGCGGCCGGCGTGGTCATCGGCCCGTTCGGCATCGGCGTCTTTTCCGAATCGGAATCCATTCTCCATGTCGCCGAACTCGGCGTGGTCATGTTCCTGTTCATCATCGGGCTGGAGATGCAGCCATCGCGGCTCTGGGGTCTGCGCCGGGAAATTTTTGGCCTCGGCGCACTGCAGGTCGGGGTGTGTGCGCTGCTGCTGACCAGCGTCGGACTTGCCGGTGGTTTTCCGATCGCGCAGTCCTTCGTCGCCGGCGCAGGCTTTGTGCTGACGTCGACCGCGATCGTCATGCAGCTTCTCGAAGAACGCGGCGAAATGGCTTCCCCCAAGGGACAGCGCATCGTTTCCGTCCTGCTGCTCGAGGATCTGGCGATCGTGCCATTGCTGGCGCTGATCGCCTTCCTGGCGCCGGGCGGTGCCGATATGAGCCTGACGCAACGGCTGACGGAAGTCGGCATCGGCCTTGCCGCGATCGTCGGACTGGTGGTGGCCGGGCGTTATCTGCTCAATCCGTTCTTTCGTATCCTGGCGGATGCCCGCGCCCGCGAGGTGATGACCGCAGCCGCCCTGTTGGTCGTGCTCGGTTCGGCGCTCGCCATGCAGCTTTCCGGCCTGTCGATGGCGATGGGCGCCTTCCTCGCCGGCGTGCTTTTGTCCGAATCGACTTTTCGCCACCAGCTGGAGGCCGACATCGAGCCATTCCGCGGCATCCTGCTCGGGCTGTTCTTCCTTGCCGTCGGCATGTCGCTCGACCTGCATGTGGTGGTCGAGAACTGGCGCCTGGTCGCCATCTACGTCGTTGCCTACATGGTGATGAAGGCGCTTGGCATCTACATCGTCGCCCGCTTGCTCAAGACCGGTCACCGGGAAGCGCTCGAGCGCGCCGTGTTCATGGCGCAAGGCGGCGAATTCGCTTTCGTTCTTTATTCCGCCGCAGCGGCGGTCGGCATCATCGACAGTCGAGCCAATGCGACGCTGACGGCGATCGTCATCATCTCGATGGTGCTGACGCCGCTGGCGATCATCGCGCTCAAATATTTGACGCCGCGCGACGAGCAGTCGCTCGAAGGCGTCGATATCGCCGACGGCCTCACCGGCAGCGTTCTGGTCATCGGCTTCGGTCGCTTCGGCCAGATCGCCAGCCAGCCACTGCTGCTGCGCGGTATCGATGTGTCGATCATCGACAATGATGTCGAGATGATCCAGGCGGCCGCCGATTTCGGCTTCAAGGTCTACTATGGCGACGGCACCCGGCTGGACATTCTGCGGGCCGCCGGCGCCGGCCGGGCTCGCGCCGTGCTGGTCTGCGTTGACAAGGCCGATGCCGCCGTGCGCATCGCCGAGCTCGTCAAAGCGGAATTTCCGCTGCTGACGGTGCTGGCCCGCGCCTTCGATCGCGGAACCGCGCTGCAGCTCATTCGTGCCGGCGTCGACTTCCAGCTGCGCGAAACCTTCGAATCGGCGCTCATTTTCGGCGGTTCCACCCTGGAAGCGCTGGGTGTCGACCCGGAAGACGTTGCCGAGGTGATCGAGGATGTGCGGCGCCGCGATGCTGCCCGTTTCGAGATCCAGCTGGCTGAAGGTGTCCGCGCCGGTCGGCGCTTCCTGAAAGGCAACATCAACACGCCGATACCGACGCCGCTTACCCCGCCACGCCGCCCTGGCCAGGCGCTCAACGAAGAGACGGCCGGCGTGTTGCACAAATCCGAGCCTGCGGGGGAGTAAGCCAATGACCGAACTGGATGAACGGGCGCTCGCCGTCACCACATTCTGGCGTCAGGCTGGAGAGGATGCGTGGTTCGAGAAGAACGAGTCCTTCGATGCCGACTTTCGCAACCGGTTCCTTGACCTGCACCTAGCCGCCGCCCGGCGCGAATGCGACCACTGGGGCGACCATGCCGAAGGCTCGCTGGCGCTGATGATCCTGCTCGACCAGTTTCCGAGAAACTGTTTTCGCGGTACCGGCCACATGTGTGCCACCGACCCGCTGGCCAGGCATTTTGCGGCCAAGGCGATTGCCGCCGGCCATGACCTTGTGCTCGACGAAGACGTCCGCGTCTTCCTCTATCTGCCCTTTGAACATTCGGAACTCCTCGCCGACCAGATCAGATCGGTGGAACTGACCACCGCCGGGGCCTCGGAATACCTGAAATATGCAGTCGAGCATCGCGACATCATCCAGCGTTTCGGCCGCTTTCCGCATCGAAACCGGATGCTGGGCCGCGAGACGACACCGGACGAACAGACGTTTTTAGACGGCGGTGGATTTTCCGGCTGAGCGTTCGATGCCAGGCCGTCAGGCCAGCCACCAGTCCCGGCCTGACTGCAATCGCTCGATGCCTGAAATGTCGACAGCGCCCAGCCGTTCCGACACGCTCCGGCCGCCAACGGCGAGGCCAGGTGCAATTTCGGCCAGCGGCGCCAGCACAAAGGCGCGTTCCAGCATCCTGGGATGCGGCACTTCCAGCCCGGTCTCGTGGATGATCCGGTCGCCGAACACCAGGATGTCGATATCGATCAGCCGCGGCCCCCAGCGTTCCTCGCGCACCCGCTTCAGTCGGCGTTCGGCGTCGAGACAGAGATCGAGCAGCGCGCGTGGCGCCAGCGTCGTCGAAATTTCAGCCGCCGCATTCAAGAAATCCGGCTGGTCGAGCTTGCCCCAGGGTGGCGTGCGATAAAGCGAGGAGACGGCAACGACGCGCGCTTCGCGATCGCCATCCAGCATGCGCAGCGCCGAACCCATCGACTTCTCGGGATCGCCGAGATTGCCGCCAAGGCTGAGATAGACGGTGTTATTCGGGCCAGACAACGGTCACCTCGACGTAATCGAGCACACCGGGCACCGGCGCGTTCGGTTTGCGCACGGTGATCTCGGCCCTTTTGATCTGCGGAAAACGCGCCGTAAGCGCCCGGGCAACCTCCAGCGCCAGCGCCTCGATCAGAAAGCGCCGCTGCCCGGTGATGATCTTTTCGATCACTGCGAAGGCGATGCCGTAGTTGACGGTGTCGTTGATGGAATCATCGACCAGGGCGCTGCCGGGGTCGACGGTCAGTGCCGCATCGACATAGAAGCGCTGGCCGAGCTTTTCCTCCTCGTCCAGCACGCCGTGCCGGGCAAAGAAAGCGCAATTCTTCATGCGGATGACATACATCGCTCAGCGTCCTGCCTGGCCTGTTTCGCGTGCCAGCATAGCATCGGCGACGGCCAGTGCGTCCACGTTGATTGCGACATCATGGACGCGAAACAGATCGGCGCCTTTCAGCCGCAGAATGACGCTGGTGGCGGCTGTTCCGGCGGCCCTGTCCATGGCGTCGCGACCGGTGACATTGCCGATGAAGCGCTTTCGCGATGTTCCCGCCATCAGCGGAAAGCCGAGCGCATTGAGTTCGGCAAACCGCGCCATCAGGTCGAGGTTTTCCTCTGCCGTCTCCTTGGCGAAGCCGAAGCCCGCATCGAGCACGATATGCTCGTCGGCAACGCCGTTGTGGCGGGCAATTTCCAATGATTCCCCGAGAAACAGGAACTGGTCGGCGATCACGTCGGGCAGCTTCTCGCGATTGCGCCCGGTGTGCATGATGACCAGCCCGGCGCCGGTCTCGGCGGCGACACGGGCAATGCCCGCTTCGCGCTGCAAGCCCCAGACATCGTTGACGATATGCGCGCCGGCGGCGACGGCAAGCCGCGCCGTCGCCTCGCGATAGGTGTCGACCGAGATCAGGGCTTCACCCAGTCCGGCGAGCGCCGCGATGACCGGCAGGATGCGGGCCTGCTCTTCCCCGGCGGTTACCGGTGAGGCACCGGGGCGGGTCGATTCGCCGCCGACGTCGATGACGGACGCCCCCTCCTCCAGCATGCGACGCGCCTGGGCCAGCGCCTGATCGGGCGTCGCGAACAGACCGCCATCGGAAAAACTGTCCGGCGTGACATTGAGGATGCCGACGACCACCGCCTTGCCGCCAAGGTCGAGATGGCGCCCGTGCGCCAGCTGCCATCGCCTTGTCGTCATTGTCCATCAACCATGTGTGATCTGCCCGAGATCAATTCCGTTGCGCCGGGAACGGCCGTAAAGCAAGGTGGCTGAAGAGGCAACATGATGAAACGACCCCTGCTGTGCGCCCTGATGCTCGCTTTGACCGCCTTGCCGGCGGGTGCGGCTCAACTGGTGAAGACATATAGCTACTTCGCCATCGGCGGCAGGACGCTAGAGGACATTGAGAGCCAGCTGTCGAAACACGGACCCCAGGTGAAAAGCACCGGGATGCGGCATCCGGGCGCCACCCAGATGGCGTTCACCACCCGTATCAGCTACGCGCAAACGGCCAAATCCTGCGGGATCGCCGACGCTTTTGTAACCGTCAAGGTCAAGGTCATCCTTCCCGAGTGGCGGCGTCCGCGCAAAGCCGATCCGGATGTAAGGCTGTTCTGGGACACGCTCTCGGCCGACATCAAGCGCCACGAGGAACGCCATGTCGAAATCGCCAAGAACCACGCCCGTGAACTCGAGAATGCGTTGCGGGCGGCTTATCCGCAGAAGAGCTGCGAAGCCGCCAAGGCAAAGGCCGCCGACATCACTGCCACTATCCTTGCCAGGCATGACCAGGCCCAATTGCAGTTCGATCGCGTCGAAAGCGTCAATTTCGAAAGCCGAATCCTGCGACTGCTGCGCTACCGCCTCCAGCGTATCGAGAGTGGCCAGCTGCCACCGGCCTGAATTTCGCCAAGCAAAAGAGTAGCATCGACGGCAAGCCAATTTCGCCGAAGCGTAGAGCCAGCGCCGAAAAACTTTCGAGCCCCCGTCGAAATTGGCCTATACGGGACGATATATGTCGGGGTCGCGAGGGCGCGATCTCCAGAGCACGAGATGCAATCAATCGACGCGGCAGACGCACCCGATCGGCCCGGCCAGCGGCCTTAGGAAGCGCCCGCAAGCACATGGACGACCCAGCATGGACCAGGCTGTCGACAAGCAAACGATGGTGGAAGCCGGCACGCCGCTGAGCGAAAGCGAGAAAAACGCCATCATCGCTGGCGTGCTGTTGTCGATGCTTTTGGCAGCCCTTGACCAGACCATCGTCTCGCCGGCCATGCCGACGATCGGGCGGGCGCTCGGCCATGCCGAATATCTGCCATGGATCGTCACCGGCTACCTCTTGACCGCCACCGCCGTGGCGCCGCTCTACGGCAAGATTTCCGATGTCTACGGGCGGCGGCCGACGGTCTATGCGGCAATCCTGATCTTTCTCCTGGGATCGCTGGTCAGCGCCATGGCGCCCAACATGCTGGTCCTGGTCATCGGCCGGGCCATCCAGGGCGCCGGCGGCGGCGGGCTGTTTGCCCTGGCGCAGACCGTTATCGGCGACCTCGTGCCGCCGCGCGAGCGGGCGCGCTATGCGGCCTGGATCGCCGGTACATGGGCTGTCGCCAGCATCGCCGGACCGCTGCTTGGCGGCACCTTTGCCGAACATTTGCACTGGTCGCTGATCTTCTGGATCAACATTCCGCTCGGCCTTGCGGCGATGGCAATCATCAACAAGCCGTTGAAGAAACTGCCGATCGCGGCAAAGCATCATAGCATCGACGGCCTCGGCGCGGTGCTTCTGGTCGTGGCAACGGCGCTGCTGTTGCTGGCGCTGAACTGGGGCGGCAGCACCTATCCCTGGGCGTCGCGCGAAATCCTTGGGCTCGTTGCCTGTTCGGCGGTTTTCTGGGTCGCCTTTGCGCTGCGCCTGCTGCGCGCGGCCGAACCGCTAATCTCGCTCGAAGTGCTTGGCAATCCGATTGTTCGGGCCGGTACGCTTTCGATGTTCATGCTGCAGGCCGCCAATATCGGCCTTGCGGTCTATCTGCCTGTCTATCTGCAATCGATTGTCGGTTTGTCGGTGAGCCAGTCGGGCATCGCCATGCTGGGGCTGCTGCTCGGCACCGTGGCCGGTGCGACATTCAGCGGCCGCACGATCCCGCGCTTCGTCCACTACAAGCGGATCGCGATGGTGGGAGTGACATTCGCCATACTGTGCCTGGGCTTGCTCAGCCTTGTCGCCGAACATGCCTCGCTCGTGCTGGTCGAAGTGCTGACCATCTGCATCGGGCTGGGCTCGGGAACAACTTTTCCCGTGGTCACGGTCTCGGTTCAGAACGCCGTCGACCGCATGCATCTCGGTGTCGCCACCGGCGTGCTGACGTTCCTTCGCTCGCTGGGCAGCGCGCTCGGCGTCGCCATGCTCGGCGCCGTCGCCCTGGGCTACGGCCTGCCGCTTGCCGGCGAAGGCACGCCGGCCGCCGGGCAGGTCATATCGGGACTGCCATTCGTGATGATCTTTCTGGCCGCCGCAGCGACGCTGGTCCTGGCGCTGGTGATGCTCGCGCTGATGCCGGAAAAAGTGCTGCGCGGCAATGACGAGACCGCGGCTCCGATCCTGGCGGAATAAGGTCCCGCCTTCAATCGTGGACGCCGAGCTTCTTCTGCAGGCTGGTCGACGACGTTGTGTACTGGAATACGATGCGCTCGCCAGGGCTGATGATGCGCTTGGCGGCCTGCGCCATCAGCGCCACCTCATGGAAGCCCGACAGGATCAGCTTCAGCTTGCCGGGATACCAGTTGATGTCTCCGACGGCAAAAATGCCGGGCACCGAGGTCTGGAATTTCTCGGTATCGACCGGGATCAGGTTCTCGTGGAGATTGAGCCCCCATTCGGCGATTGGCCCGAGCTTCATCGTCAGGCCGAAGAACGGCAGCATGCGCGTGCAAGGCACTTCGACATCGCCGTCAGGTCCCTTGATGATTGCCGAAGCGAGCTGGCCGTCGGCACCGGTCAGCCCGGTCACCTGGCCGACCTGAAAATCCAGTTCCTTCAACTCCTGCATGGCGTACATCTTGTTGACGCTATCAGGCGCGGCGCGGAATTCCGGGCGACGGTGCACCAGCGTCACGCTCTTTGCCACCGGTTGCAGGTTCAGCGTCCAGTCGAGCGCTGAATCGCCGCCGCCGACGATGACGAGATCATGGCCGCGGAAATCCTCCATGCGGCGCACCGAATAGAAGACGCTTTTGCCCTCGTAGGGTTCGATGCCCGGAATGGGCGGCCGCTTGGGCTGGAAAGAGCCGCCGCCGGCGGCAATCACCACCACCTTGGCCTCAAACACCTCGTTCTCGTCGGTGGAGACACGAAAGCTGCCGTCCTCGAGCTTTTCAAGGCTGGAGACCATACGGTTGTAGGTGAAGTCCGGCTTGAACGGGTGGATCTGCTCGAGCAGCTTGTCAACCAGGCCCTGCGCCGTGATCAGCGGCCAGCCGGGAATGTCGTAGATCGGCTTTTCCGGATAGAGTTCGGCGCATTGTCCGCCGGGTCGATCGAGAATATCGATCAGATGGCACTTCATGTCGAAGAGGCCGAGTTCGAACACGGCGAACAGGCCGACAGGCCCTGCCCCGACAATCAGTACGTCCGTCTTGATAATATCGGTCATGCGATGCGCCTCGATGCGGAAACCGCGCGACACTGCATGACCATGGGCCTGCTGCCAAGCTGCAGCAGAAAAAAAGCCGGCTCAGCCCTGGCGGGCGGGCACGCGTACAAGCAGGCCGTCGAGAGCGTCGCGCACCTTGATCTGGCACGACAGCCGTGAGTTCGGCTGGACGTCGTAGGCGAAGTCCAGCATGTCTTCCTCCATCGCTTCCGGCTCGCCGACCTCGGCCGTCCATGCCTCGTCGACATAGACATGGCAGGTCGCGCAGGCACAGGCGCCGCCGCATTCGGCCTCGATGCCCGGCACCGCATGGCGAATTGCGTTTTCCATGACGGTCGAGCCGTTTTCGGCATCGACGTCGAAATGAGTGCCGTCATGGGCGATGAAGGTCAGCTTGGTCATTTGTCACCTGAAGGGAGTTCCAGCCGAGATAATCACTCCGGCAGACAAGTCAACTGTCGCGAGAAAGCGGCGCTGCGTGACGTTTTTTAGGGAAAACCGATTTCAGCGACTGATGGCGGCGATGAAATCGCGCACTTCCTCGATCAAAGTGCCAAGACGCTTGAGGGTTCTGACGTCTTCGGGCTGACGTTCGATGTCGGTTGCGCAGTCGGCGATGGCGAAGGCTCCGACCCCTCGCGCCGAGCCCTTCAGCCCATGCGCCAGAAGCAGCCGTTCCCGCACGTCGGCGTCGACTATCTTGTCGCGGACGGAAAGCGCCTGCTGTACGAACAGCGCCAGCACTTCCTGCTCGAGGCCCCGGTCACCCATCGTCTGACGTGCAAGATGGGTCAGGTCGACCGGCCGCGAGCGACCCGTTCCCGACACATCGCCGCCGGGCATTGAAAAGGCAATGCCGCTTTCGCCGCGTACCAATTTGAAACTCCTTGTCTCGATCGCCCAAACCATCGATCGCTCGAAAACCTAGGCGATTTCCGTAGCTATCGCGTTAATGAATGGCCCGGAAAATTGTTGCCGTAGAGGCCGCGAAATCACGTTCTTGTTAACCTTATATTTAAAGTTTTACGTATCTCGCGGAATGCAGGTTTTCTTTACCCCTGTGTGTCATTACGATACGAGGGGTCCATTTTCAGCCTCCTGCATGGGATAAGACAAGCCAGAATCAGGCCAAACCAAAAAAGTCCCGCGGCAGCTAGTACAGGGTAGCGAAGGCATGGCGAAGAAACCAACGACGACCAGAACGCTTGACAGCGACGTAGCCAGGGAACTCGAAAAAGCACTCGATCTGGATCTAAGCGCAGACGGTGGCGGCGACCTCGATATCGCCGCGTCGATGGAAGACCTGGAAGCGCAGATATCGCAAGCCGCGGACGAATTGGCGCGCGAAGGCCGCAGCCCGCAACCCGCCGCCCCTGCCCCCATTCAGAGCCAGAACGCAAAACCTGCCGCCAAGGCCAAGCCGGCCGAATTGCGCCCTGTGGAAACCCGCAACAGCTCGCAGCCGGCCGGTTTCGCACCAGCCAATGACGACCGTCAAAAAGACTACAAGTCGCTTCTGCATACCCTCAATCGCCGCGCCTCGAACACGATCTACTGGGTCGTGGCATTCGTTTCGCTGGCCTGGATTGCCGGCGCCGGCGGCCTGGCCAATCTTCTGTTCGGGTCCAGCATCTGGAAAATCCGCACGCTTGACCAGTTTCTCGCCCGCCCCGAGCTGATCGGGCTGGCGGTCGCGGCGATCGTCCCCATCATCCTGTTCTGGGCATTCGCGGCGATGATCCGGCGCGCGCAGGAAATGCGCATTGCCGCCCAGTCGATGACCGAAGTGGCCTTCCGCCTGGCCGAGCCGGAAAACCTCGCTCAGGATCGTGTCATGATGGTCGGGCAGGCTGTTCGCCGCGAGGTGGCGGCCATGGGTGAAGGCATCGAACGCACGCTGGCGCGTGCCGTCGAGCTCGAAACCCTGGTCCACAGCGAAGTCAACCAGATCGAACGCTCCTATTCGGAGAACGAATCCCGCATCCGTTCGCTCGTCGACGGGCTCGGCAGCGAGCGCGAAGCCGTTGTCACCCACGCCGAGCGGGTGCGCGCCTCGATCACCGGCGCCCATGAGACGCTGAAGGATGAAATCGGAGCTGCCAGCGACATCATTCGCGACTCGATCCTCAACGCATCGACCAAATTGTCGATGACGATCACCAATTCCGGCGACACGCTGATCGACAGGATCAACGAAAGCTCGATGTCGATCTTCGATTCCGTCGAAGGCCGGCTCGATTCGATCACCGACCGGCTGTCGACCTCCGGCGAGGCCTTCGCCAGCCTTCTCGATACGCGCATTGCCAAGCTGACGGACACGACCGACGGTCTCACCCGGTCGCTGACCGACCTGCTCGACGACCGCACCACCGGCATGGTGTCGCTGCTCGGCGGTGCCGCGCGCACGCTCAATTCCGAATTCGAAGCCAGCCTCAACGGCATCGAACGGACGCTGGCCGAGCGCGGCCAGGCGCTGATCAGCGAATTCCAGACCCGCGCCGAGGCACTGGACACCGGCACGCAGAAACTCAATGCCGCTCTCGAAGCCCGCGCACGCCAGATCAACGAGACCTTGGTTGAGCGCGCGCGTGAGATCGCGCACACATTCGCGGAGAGCAAGGACACGCTGTCGGCGATGATCGATCAGGGCAAGACCCAGATCGGCGCCGACATGGCCGACATCGTCTCGTCGACCTCGTCGATGCTCGAAGCCCGTGCCAGCGATTTCGCCGGCCGCATGGAAGCGGCCCGTCATGTCGTGTCGCGTTCCTTCGACACCGATATCCAGCGGCTTGCCGATGCCCGCGTCGGCATCGAGGAGGCGGTCGAAAACCACAGCCGCAAGCTTTCCGAAAGCCGGGACCGCATGGCGGTGGCAATGGAGGCCGATCTGGCGAAGTTCGCCGAAGGCCGCGCCGGGATCGACGCAGCCGTGACCAACCAGGTTCAGAAGCTGGCCGAAGGCCGCAACCTGATCTCGCGCGCTCTCGAAGAGGATCTGCGCAAGGTCAACGAGTCGCGCGCCGCCATCGACGCTTCGCTCGGCAGCCATCTCGAGCGGCTCGAAGACGGCCGCAACCGGCTGTCCCAGGCCTTGAATGAGGACTCCGGAAAACTGGTGCAAGCCCGTACGATCATTGACGAAATGGTTGCCGGCCATGTCGGCAAGCTTGCCGAAGGCCGCAACATTCTTTCGCGCGCTCTCGAGGCCGATCTCGGCAAGCTGGCCGACAGCCGCGCCAGTGTCGACGGTCTGGTCGCCAGCCAGGTCGAGAAGATCGCCGAAGGCCGCGCCATTCTGACCAAGGCGCTGGAAAGCGACATTATCGGCATCAAGGGCGTGATCGAGAATCATTCGGCGAAACTGGCCGAAGACCGGACCGAGCTCAGCAGAGCGCTGGAGAGCGATCTGTCGGGCATACGCAATCTGATCGAAGGTCATTCGACCAGGCTCGCCGACGACCGCAGCCTGCTGTCGCAGACACTCGAAGCCGACCTTGCCAAGCTGGCGGAAGGCCGGTCGAGCATCGACGGGCTGGTCGCTGGACAGGTCGAGAAGCTGGCCGAGGGCCGCGACATCCTCAAGCGCGCGCTCGAAGCCGATCTGAATACGATCAAGAGCACCCTCGCCAGCCAGTCTGAAAAACTGGCCGAGGATCGCAGCCAGCTTTCACGCGCGTTGGAAACCGACCTGCAGGGCGTGAACAGCATTGTCTCCGACCATATGAACAGGCTTGCTCAGGATCGCTCGACCCTGTCAAAGGCGCTCGAAGACGATCTCGCCAAGCTGGCGGAAAGCCGCTCCAGCATCGACGGGCTGGTCGCTGGCCAGGTCGAAAAGCTGGCCGAGGGCCGCGACATTCTCAGGCGTGCGCTGGAAGCCGATCTGAACATGATCAAGGGCACCATCGCCGACCAGTCGCAGAAGCTGACCGAAAACCGTTCTGAGTTCGCACGGGTGCTGGAAGCCGATCTGGAAAACGTCAACGGCCTCCTCCAAGGCCACAGCGAAAGGCTCGTCCAGGATCGTTCGACACTGTCAAAGGCGCTCGAGGACGATCTCGCCAAACTGGCGGAGAGCCGTTCCAGCATTGACGGGCTGGTCGCTGGCCAGGTCGAGAAGCTGGCCGAGGGCCGCGACATCCTCAGGCGCGCGCTCGAGGCCGATATGCAGAAGCTTGCGGCGAGCCGCAGCGAGGTCGACGACATTATCGCCGGACATGTCGGCAAGCTGGCCGAAGGCCGCAACATGCTGACCCGTGCCCTGGAAGAAGACCTCGGCAAACTCGCCGATACGCGCAAGGACGTCGACCTTTCCCTGTCCGGGCATATCGACCAGATTGCTTCCAGGAGCACCGATATCTCGGCTGCAATCGCCGCGGATGTCGAGAAGATCGAGCAGGCATTCAGCCGGCAGACCGGCATCATCGAGGAGCGCGCCGGAACCATGGAGCGTGCGCTGTCGGTGGGTGTCGACAATGTCCGCAGCGTGCTTGAGAAAAGTGCCGTCTTCGTCGCCGGCGCCTTGCGCGAGAAGGTCATGGAAGTCACCAGCGCTCTGCACGAGCAGGCGGGTGCGGCCTTCAGCGATGCCGACCGCAAGATCGCCGAACGCGCCGAGCAGACTTCGGCGGCCCTGCTGGCCAGGGCCGAGGACATCGCCCGCACCTTCGAGGAGGCGGATCGCCGTCTGCATGCACGTGCCGAGGACACGTCGAGCGCGCTGCTTGCCCGGCATGACGACACGCACAACACGTTGCTGGCTCGCGCCGAGGCGACGGCCGAGCAGTTGGCCGCCCGCGCCGGCGAAATCGCCGGCACCTTCGACGCGGCGGACCAGAAGCTGGTTGCCCGTGCCGTCGAGACGGCGCAGTCGCTGGCCGCACGCGCCGGTGACATCCTGCGCAATTTCGAAGGCGCCGACCAGCGGCTGAGCATGCGCATCGGCGAGTCGGCCGAGGCGCTGGCGTCACGCGCGTCGGATCTCGGCCGCATCTTCGATGCCGCCGACCAGCACCTGCTCTCGCGCATCGCCGAAGGTTCGGAAGCGCTGTCGTCGCGTGCATCCGAAATCGCCCGCATCTTCGACGATGCGGACCAGCGCCTGGTGTCGCGCATCGCCGACAGCAGCAGCGCGATCGGTGGGCACGCCGAGACCATTGTCGGCGCCTTTGCCAGCACCGAGCAGAGGGTTGCCGACCGTGCACGCCAGACCGGTCAGGAACTGGCCGTCCACGCCCGCGAGATCGAACAGGCGCTGGCCGGCGCCGACGAGCGCCTTGCCTCGAGCGCCGCTGCTGCGGCCGCCCGTGTCGAGGAGCAGATCGCCAGCGTCGAAAACCGCCTCGCCTACACCACCGAGACGATGGGCCAGAGGCTCAACGAGCAGGTTTCGGGCGCCGAGGCTCAGCTGGTTTCGCGCGCCAATGTGATCGCGGAAACCTTCACCGCGGTCGGCCAGCATATCGGCCAGAGCACCAACGATGCCGCCAAGACCATCGGCGCCAACACCCGCGAGCTCAACACCATGCTCGCGTCGCGTTCCGCCGAGATGGCAAAAATCCTCGACGAAACGGCGCGGCCGCTGGTCGAACGTTTTGCCCAGGGCGGCTCGGAACTGCAAAAGAGCATGGAAGAGGTCACCGAACGTGCGACCGAAAGGCTGCGCAGCGAAAACGCCGCCCTCGTCAACGCGCTCGCCAGCCGTACGGCCGAAACCTTGTCGGCCGTCGAAGGCGCGCGCTCGTCGCTCTCCGACAGTGTCGCCGATCTCATCGGCCGCATGTCCACCTCCAGCTCGCAGCTCGGTGAGCTCATCGAGCAGGCCGCGGTCAATCTGGGTCAGGTCGACGAACGACTGAGCGGCAGCACACAGAGCTTTGCCGCAACAACGGAAAAGGCCGCGCAGACCTTTGCCAGCTCGGCACGCCTGGTCGATTCGAACACGACACGGCTTACCGAACTGTCGTCGTCGACCTTGCGCGAGGTCGCCTCGATCGCCACCAAGTTCGACGAGCACAGCCGCTTGCTGTCCAGCGCTTCGGACCTGTTGAGCTCGGCGCAGAGCAACCTCGAACATACGCTCGAGCGGCAGTCGTCGCTTGAGGACCTCGCCGTCGGCCTGGTCAAGAAGTCGGAGGATCTCGAAAAGGTCATGCGTTCGTTCGAGAGCCTGGTCGGCCAGACGATGCAGAACGCCGAAGGCAGAACCATGGAATCGGCGGAAAAGATTCGGACCGCCATTTCCGAGGTCGTCGATTCGGCGACAACGCGCTTCGCCCAGGCCACCGAGGAGATCCGGCGCACGGCCGGCTCGATCAAGAGCGAGCTCGACCTTACCCGCGCCGAACTCAAGAAGGGCGTCATCGAGATGCCGGAAGAGGCCAAGGAATCGACCTCTGCCATCCGTCGCGCCGTTGCCGAGCAGATCAACGCGCTGAAGGAACTTTCGGATATAGTTGCGAAATCGGGCCGCGGAAACGACAATTCCGAGCAGCGCAACCTGCGTCCGGCGCCGCAAGCCCCTGTTCAACGCCCCGCCGAGCCGCAGCGCCGTCCTCCGGCGCCGCCGCAGCCGCAAGCGGAGCGTCCGGCGCCTCAGGCACCGTTGGGCGGCACCGCACTGCGCGGCACGCTCGACCTCGAGCGCCCGACCGAGACGGCCCAGCGCCAGCGCGATCAAAATGCCCGTACGCCGCAAGGCGGCTGGGTGCGCGATCTCCTGACCGGGGCTTCGCGCGAGGAAGACGCCCGGCCCGCCGCACCGGCGGAAGCACCACGCTCGGCTCCCGCCCAGCGCTCGCCGCTGCATGTCATGGAGTCGCTCAACTCGCTGTCCGTCGATATTGCGCGGGCCATCGATCACGATGCTTCGATCGAGCTCTGGAACCGCTACCGGCGCGGCGAGCGTGACGTGTTCACGCGGCGCCTCTACACGCTGAAGGGCCAGCAGACGTTTGATGAAATTCGCCGCAAGTATCAGTCGGAGGCGGAGTTCCGCGCTGCCGTCGACCGCTACTGCGACGATTTCGAGAAGCTGCTCAAGGACGTGTCGCGCAACGACCGTGACAACATCATGGCGCAGACCTACCTGACGTCGGACACCGGCAAGGTCTACACCATGCTGGCGCACGCCAGCGGCCGGTTGCATTGATCAGCCGGTAGCCGAAAGCAAAAAGGCGGGCCTTGGCCCGCCTTTTTTCATTTCCGATTTCCATCTTGGCCTGACATCGGGAGGCGAATTGCCTTCCTGGCGGCGCTCGGCAACTGCGGCTGCTCAGATCAACGAATCCGTCCAGCGGACGATCTGCTTGGCCGCGTCGCCGAAGGCGCTGTCGAGCGCGGCGACATAGGCCGGGTTGCCGCTGCCCGAGACAGGCGCGCTTGCGGTAAAACTCTTCGAGGCGCGGACCTCGCCGTTGCGGTCGTTCAACAGGCGCACGAACAGGTCGACCTCGGCGTGGTCGCCGCCGTCGACCCGGACCTCGAAGGAGCGGATCTCGACGATCACCTGATAGTCGATGGCCAGCCCCTCGCCGGGCTTGCCGACGCCGGCAAAGCTGCCCGAGCGCTGAAAGGTCTCGGCCAGCCGCGCCTGCACGATCAGCGGCAGCCGGTCGGCCCATTGCGCGCCCTTGAGATACTGGATCGAGCGGTCCGACGGCTTGATGACGATGTTCTGGCTGTCCAGCGCCTTGAGCGCCGACGGCTGGGCAATGAGTATCTGGCGACGGCTGTGGCCACGCGCATCGAGCGATGGCGCAGAAAGCTCGAACGTGTCCAGAGGGGCAGGCTTGCCGCCGAGCGCCGCGCAACCGGCAAGCGTCAGCGCAAGCAATGCCGCAGCCGATGTCAACCCGCCTGTTCTCACCCACACCGACTTCACGCGCGATCCCCGTTGTCCCCGGATCGTAAGATCAACCCGCACTCGCAGCTCATGTTCTTGGGGCGGGCGGGAGCCGAAGTCAACGCCGCACCCTGCCGTCATATTGCCGAACCTCGCCGTCGCCACCGGACAGGATCCGCTGCGGATTGCGGCTGAGGTCGGTCACCGCCTCTTCAATGCGGCTGATCGAACGACGGCTGTCCTGGACCAGCGCCTCGACATTCGAGAGCCCCTGGCCGGAGAACCGCGCCAGATTGTCGGTGATGACGCCGAGGCGGGCGTTCAGCGTGTCGGCGACCTGCTTGAACGACTTCAGCGTGTCCCTTGCGTCAGCCATCACGCCATCCGCCTGGCCGGAGCCCAACAGCGTGTCGACCCTGGCAAGGATGCCATCGACGCGCACCGAGGCATCGTTGAGGCGCTGCGCCAGCTGCTTGGCGTCCTTGATGGTCTCGTCGATATCGTCGGCACGGTCGGCGAACTTGCCGGTCACCTTGGCGATGTCGGCGGCGGCTTTGTCGGCGCTTTCGCTGGCTTTCTGGATGTTGGCGAGCGCCGTGCGCACCTGCGCCGGATCGATGCCGTCGAGAACGCCGTCAACCTTGGCCAGCGTGCCTTGCGTCTGTTTGGCGAAATCATTGACCGAGCCTACGGCGGTATCAACGTTCTTGATCACGCCGTCGAGCTGCCCGCTGGTCTCCTTCAGATTGGCGGTTACGGTGTTCACATTGGCGACGATGCTCTTGATCTGGTCCTTGTCGACGGCATTGAGCAGGCTTTCGGCGGCCTTCAGCGTGCCGTCGAGCTTGCCGGAAACCCCCTTCAGTTCGTCGGCCAGCGCGCTGACGCTCGACAGGAACTTGTCAATGCCGTCGGCATTCTTGGCCAAAGCATCCGAGAATGTCTGGGCGTTCTTGACGGTCTGGGTCAGCGGCCCGCGCACATCCTTGGTGAAACCTTCGAGATCGGAAAGCACCTTGTCGGCACGGGTGAAGATGTTCTGTGCCGTCTGCAGGAGATTGTTGACGGCCGAGGGGTTGGCGACGATCTCGGCGATCCTGCCTTCCTTTTCCGCCTCTTCAAGCAGGTTCGGCTCCTTGGGATCGGCGCCCTTCAGTTCGATGTTGACCTGGCCCGCAAGGCTGGCGATGCCGATATCGGCCTGCGTCGATTTGGTAAGCGGCGTTGTCTTGTCGATCTCGGTGGTGGCGATGGCGGCATTCGGATCGTTACGGTCGAAAAAGACGCGCTTGACCACGCCGACCTTGACGCCGTTGAACAGCACCAGACTGCCGGGGCCGAGGCCGGAAGCCGATCCCTGAATGCGCACGCGCAACTCCGCCGTCTCGCCCCGATCGCCGATCTGGGCGGTCCAATAGACGAAGGCGAAGGCCGCCAGGATCGCAGCCAGGGTGAAGATGCCGACAATGACGTAGTTGGCTCGGGTTTCCATTGCTTCACTTATGGCTATGCGCGCGCCGCAAGATCAAGTTGCCGGGCGCGTTTTCCGCGGAAATAGGATTTTACCCACGGTTCCTCGCTTTTCAGCATGTCGTCTATCGTGCCTTCGACCAGCACTTTCTTGTTGCCGAGCACCGCCACGTGGTCGCAAGCGGTGAACAGCGTGTCGAGATCGTGCGTGACCATGTAGACGGTCAAATCCATCGTGTCGCGCAGCTTGACCACCAGTTCGTCGAACTCGGACGCGCTGATCGGGTCAAGGCCGGATGTCGGCTCGTCGAGGAAGACGATGTCCGGATCGAGTGCCAGGGCGCGCGCCAGGGCGGCACGCTTGATCATGCCGCCGGAGAGTTCGGAGGGGAATTTCTGCGCCGCATCCGGCGGCAGCCCGACCAGCTCGATCTTGAGCAAGGCCAGCTCGTCCATCAGCTTTTTCGGTAAATCGAGATATTCGCGCATGGGCACCTGCACGTTTTCTTGCACGGTCAGGGCCGAAAACAGCGCGCCATGCTGGAAAAGCACGCCAAGGCGCATGTCGATGCGCAGGCGCTCCAAGTCGCTCATTTTTTCGACATCGGTGCCAAACAGCTTGATCGTTCCCGACTGTTTGCTAGTCAGGCCGAGGATGGTGCGCAACAGAACGGACTTGCCGGCCCCCGAGGCACCGACGAAGCCGAGAATCTCGCCGCGCCTGATATCGAGCGAAAGCTTGTCGAGAATGATTTTGTCGCCAAAGGCCACGGTGACGTCGTGCGCGGAAAGCACGATGTCGCCCTCTCCGGCATCGTCCACCACTGCACTCGCCCTTTTCCTCTTTTTCAGCAGCATGTCAGAACTCGATCGCCGCGTAGAAGATGGCGAAAAGCCCATCGAGGATGATGACGACGAAGATCGACTTCACCACCGAGGCGGTGACGTGCAATCCCAGCGATTCGGCACTACCGCCGACTTTCATGCCTTCCACGGAAGCAATGGTCCCGATGATCATGGCCATGAACGGCGCCTTGATCAGGCCGGCGAAGATGGTGCTGAGGTCGATCGCGCCGCGCAGACGGTCGATGAAAGCGGACGGCGCAATGCCTGAATAAAGCCAGGCGGCGAGGATGCCGCCACCAAGGGCGGCGAAATTGGCGACGATGGTCAGGCAAGGCAGCGCGATCACCAGCGCCACCAGACGCGGAAAGACCAGCACGCCGATCGGGTTGAGGCCGATGACCTTCAGCGCGTCGACCTCCTCGCGCATCTTCATCGAGCCGATCTCGGCCGTGATGGCGCTGCCGGAGCGGCCGGCGATCATGATGGCGGTCATCAGCACGCCGAGCTCGCGCAGGATCAGCACGCCGACCAGGTCGACGACGAAGATATTGGCGCCGAAATAGTTGAGCTGGTAGGCGCCTTGCTGGGCAACGATCGCGCCGACGATCGCCGACATCAGCACAACCACCGGAATGGCGCCGACACCCATGCGATCGATCTGGTTGAAGATCGCAGCCGGGTTGATGGCATGGCCGCGGCCGAGCTTCATCTGCGCGCCGCCGATGGTGGCGCCGAGGATGTTCATCGAGGCGAGGAAATCGTCGCGCATCTCATAGACGCGGCGCCCGACCGCCTCCAGCCCGCGAATGACGATGTTGGGCGGCCGAACGCGGCTCGATTCGGGCTCGCGCCGGACAGCTTCGCCGACGGCACCGAGCAGGATCGAGGCGATCTCGCTTTGCCCCTGCATCTTGACCTCGACGCCCTTCTTTTCGAAGGTGCTGACCAAGCGGTCGATGAGCCAAGCGCCGGCGGTATCGATCTTCTCGATCTTGGAAAGATCGAGCGCCAAGATTTTGAAATTGTTCCGTTTCTCGATTTTGCGCATTTCAGCGTCGACCAGCGCAACAGTGCGTGTCGTCCAGATGCCGGAGAAGGCGCAGCCGAGAATGTTGCCCTCTTCGCCAACCGCAACACGCGGCTCGCGGTCAGCCTCCTTGGCGGCCGTGCCGCTTGCGTCGCGTTTGCCGATGGTCAACATGGCGTCCTGTTTAGCCTGACGGGTCTGACCTGTCGATTTGCCGACGACGCTTGTCGCACAGCCGGAGCAGAAAAATATGGCGCGTGTCATTTCGGTTGAGGCCGAGCGTTTTCCCATCGCCGGGACCTTCACCATCTCACGCGGTTCCAAGACTGAGGCAGAAGTCATCACCTGCACGATCGGCGACGGCGCCCATAGCGGACGAGGCGAATGCGTTCCCTACAAACGCTATGGCGAAAGCATGGAGGGCGTGCACGACGCGATCGAGGCCATGCGCAAGCCGATTGCGGACGGGATCAGCCGCACCGCCCTGCTGAGCGCGATGCCCGCGGGTGCGGCCCGCAACGCCATAGACTGCGCGCTATGGGACCTGGAGGCGAAGATGAGCGGCAAGCCGGTGGCCGCGCAAATCTGCACCGCCGCGCCACGCGCACTCGAAACCGCCTACACGCTGTCGCTGGGTGAACCAGAAGCGATGGCGGCGCAGGCCCGCGCCAACGCGGCGCGGCCGCTGCTCAAGGTCAAGATCGGCGGCGACAACGATACGGCCCGCATCCGCGCGGTCCGGAACGCAGCACCGGCCAGCCGCATCATCCTCGACGCCAATGAGGGCTGGACCGACGACAATATCATCGCAAATCTCGCTTTTGCCGCCGAACTGGGCATCGCGCTGATCGAACAGCCGCTGCCGGCCGGCCGTGACGGCATCTTGCGCCACATCGCGCATCCGGTGCCGATCTGTGCCGATGAAAGCGTGCCTGAGGCAGAAAACCTTGGCTCGCTTGTCGGCCTTTACGATGCCGTCAACATCAAGCTCGACAAATCGGGCGGGCTGACCGCCGCACTCATGCTGCGCGACCGCGCCCGTGAACTGGGTTTTGGTGTGATGGTCGGCTGCATGGTCGGGACATCGCTGGCGATGGCACCGGCGGTGCTGCTGGCGCAGGATGCCGAGTTCGTCGATCTCGACGGGCCGCTGCTGCTTGCCCGCGACCGCGCTCCCGGCCTCGTCTACCGGGGATCGATGGTGTCACCGCCCGATACGGCGCTGTGGGGCTGAGCGCGCGGCAAAGCCGATCAGCGCCAGTCCAATCAGGGCGATCGGGATCATGGCAAAGAAACCGTCGACGCCGAAGCGGTCATAGAGCGGCCCCGACGCCAGCGTCGCCACGGCCATGAAGAAGCCGTTGGAGAAATAGGCGATGCCTTGCGCGGCTCCTGTGCGCTCTTCGGAGACCGTCTCGCCGATCATCTTCTGCAGGCCGATCAACACCATCGCCACCGAAACCGCGTGCAGGGTCTGAACGCCGAAAAACCCTGGAATGCCCAGGCCGAGCGGCCAGATCAGCGGAAAGGCGATCCAGCGCACGACCGAGCCGATGCCGGCGATGGCCATGATCGAGACCACCGAGAACGACCCGAAAACGCGGGTGAAGATCACGAACATGCAGACCTCGGACACGACCCCCCAAGCCCACAGCAGTCCAACGACCGAATCGCTGATGCCGATCGATTTCCAGTAGATCGACACGAAGCCGTAGAGAAACGCATGGCTGGCGGTGATGACGCCGACGCCGATGGAGAAATACAGGAAATACGGGTTGAGCAGCTTTGGCGCGGATTGCTGGATGTCGGTGGCCGAAAGCGGCGACGCGCGGCGGGGTCGGCCAAGGCGCGGCGCCAGCAGGCCGGCGCCAAGTTGAGCACTGAACGCCAAGAAGATGATCACCGGAACGGCTTGCGGCCCGGTTGCCGCCAGGATGAAGCCGCCGGCAACGTTGGCGCACAGATAGGAGATCGATCCCCATTTGCGCATCGAGGTGTAGTTCGAGCCGAAGCGGCGCACGCCCGACAGCGCCAGCGAATCGGCGATCGGCGAATGCGGCGTCCAGACGATGGTCAGCGCCAGCGACACGGCGAGCACCATCGCGTAGGTGGCGGGCAGGAAATAGCCGGCGGAAAGTACCAGCGACGCAAGCACCAGCGCGACATAGACATTGGCGCGGTCCCTGGCCCTGTCGGCGAGCGCTGTCAGCAACGGCGTCGTCACCACGCGCAGAAACATCGGTGCTGCGAGAATGATGGCGATCTGCTGGGCATGAAAACCCTGCGCCTGCAGCCAAAGTGGGAAATAGGGCAGATGCGTCCCCGGCGACAGGAAAAGTGTCGCGAAGATCAGGCTCATGCGCAGTTCGAAATGGCGCGGTTTTACGAGCTGTTCGGGCGAGAGCGGCGGCAGGGACATGAATCGATCCAATTACGCCGCATTCGACCGGCCGGCCAGCAACGTACAGACCCCTTAACATGGAGAAAATCGGGACGAAACCGGCTGGACCAACCGATTGGTCGCGCAATCCGCAGCGTGTTTCGCGTCAGGCGGCCTCGACCACCCTGTCCTCGATGAGCATCGGGATGAATGGTTCATCCGGAGCTTCAGGCAGGACCTGCGCCCAGTGGATGATCTCCATGTGGCCGTCAAAATGCTCGACCACGGCCGTGCAGCTTTCCACCCAGTCGCCGGTGTTGATGTATTGCACGTCCTCGTAGGTTTCGATCGCGGCGTGATGGATATGGCCGCAAATGACGCCGTCGACATGCGAGCGGCGCGCTTCCTCGGTCAGCATGGTCTGGAACGAGCCGATGAAGTTCACCGCCTTCTTGACGTTGACCTTGGCCCAGGACGAAAACGACCAGTAAGGCAGGCCGAGCAACTGGCGAAGCCGCGTTACCACCCGGTTGATCAGCATGGCCGCGTCATAGGCGTAGTCGCCGAGATAGGCGAGCCAGCGCGCATTGTGGACGACGGTGTCGAACTGGTCGCCATGGATGACCAGCAGGCGCCTGCCATCGGCGGTTTCGTGGATGGCGCGATCGGCGACGACTATGCCGCCGAAATGCACGCCCTGGAACTGGCGGGCGAACTCGTCGTGATTGCCGGCGATGTAGGTGATGCTGGCGCCCTTGCGCGCCTTGCGCAGCAGTTTCTGGACAACGTCATTGTGGCTTTGCGGCCAGTGCCAGCTTCTGCGCAAGCGCCAGCCGTCGACGATATCGCCGACGAGATAGATGATATCGGCGTCGTGGTGACGCAGGAAATCGATCAGGAACTCGGCCTTGGCCGCCTTCGATCCGAGATGGATATCGGAGATGAACATGCTGCGGAAAGTGCGGGGCTCTTCGCCAGACATCAGATTGTCACCGTTGCTTTCGCGCAGGCTATGCCCCGATTCATGCAACAACCGTATGACGGTTGCGATTGGTCCAGCCAAAGGACTAGCTTGCCGCCGATCAATTGGAGGATTTCGTCATGGATCTCGGCATTCGCGGCAAGAAGGCCATTGTCTGCGCTTCGAGCAAAGGCCTGGGGCGCGGTTGCGCCATGGCGCTGGCCGAGGCCGGCTGCGACCTGGTCGTCAACGGGCGCAATGCCGAGTTGCTGGCCAGGACCGCCGCAGAACTGCGCGAAAGATTCGGCGTCAAGGTGACGGAAATCGTCGGCGACGTTTCGAAGCCGGAGGTGCAGAAGGCGCTGCTTGCCGCCTGCCCCGACCCCGATATCCTGGTCAACAACAATGGCGGTCCGCCATTGCGCGATTTCCGCGAGCTCGACCGCGCAAAGATCCTCGAAGGCGTGACGCAGAACATGGTGACCCCGATCGAGCTGGTGCAAGCCGTGATCGATGGCATGGCGGCGCGCGGTTTTGGCCGCATCGTCAACATCACCTCGCTGTCGGTCTATGTCCCGATCCCCGGCCTTGATCTGTCGTCCGGCGCACGCGCCGGACTGACCTCGTTCCTGGCCGGCGTTGCGCGCACGGTGGTCGACCGCAACGTGACCATCAACAGCATGCTGCCGGGCAAGCTCGACACCGACCGGCTGCGCGGCCCGCATGAAGCCGGCACCGTGGAAGATCCGGCGGCGGCGGCCGCGCGCAAGATCCGCATCAGCGCCGACGTTCCGGCCAAGCGGCTCGGCACGCCGGAGGAATTCGGCCAGATCTGCGCCTTCCTGTGCTCGGTCCATGCCGGCTATCTCACCGGTCAGAACATACCGGTGGATGGTGGCCTCTATGTCAGCGCGTTCTGATCGCGCGGCGCGGAGCGCGACCTGATCGCTTCAACAGGATTTCAGCACAAGCCTCTGAGATGACTTGATTTTTGACGCTTCGCCGGCCTATTCGGCGAATGCGTCATTTGGCGTCGCGAAAAATCGCTGCCGCATGCTAAAAGGCTTCAAAGCAGGATTGCAGGGAGGCCGGCATGGAAGGCGAAAGCAAGAAGACGGCACGGTCGGACCTCGACGAAGCCGCGCTCTACTTTCACAAATACCCGACGCCGGGGAAGCTTGAGATACAGGCGACCAAGCCGCTCGGCAACCAGCGCGACCTGGCGCTTGCCTATTCGCCGGGCGTCGCCGCTCCTTGCCTCGAAATCCGCGACAATCCGGCAACTGCCGCCGACTACACGGCGCGGGCCAATCTGGTCGGCGTCGTCACCAACGGTTCGGCGGTGCTCGGTCTCGGCAATATCGGCCCACTCGCTTCCAAGCCGGTGATGGAAGGCAAGGCGGTGCTGTTCAAGAAATTCGCCGGCATCGACGTGTTCGACATCGAGATCGACGCGCCGGGGATCGAGCGCATGGTCGAGACGATCTCGGCGCTGGAGCCGACCTTTGGCGGCATCAATCTCGAGGACATCAAGGCACCCGAATGTTTTGAGGTTGAGGAGCAGTTGAAGGCCCGCATGGGCATTCCCGTCTTCCACGACGACCAGCACGGCACCGCCATCATCGTTGCCGCCGCAGTGCTCAACGGGTTGGAATTCGCCGGCAAGGCCATTTCGGATATCAAGATCGTCACCTCAGGCGCCGGGGCCGCCGCACTTGCCTGCCTCAATCTGCTGGTCTCGCTCGGTGCCAAGGTTGAAAACATCTGGGTCACCGACCGTTTCGGTGTCGCCTACAAGGGCCGCATCGACGAGATGGACCGCTGGAAAGACCCTTATGTGAAGGACACCGAGGCGCGCACGCTGGCCGATGTCATCCCGGGCGCCGATGTGTTCCTCGGCCTTTCCGCCGCCGGCGTGCTGAAGCCGGAACTGCTGCAGCACATGGCGCCAAAACCGCTGATCCTGGCGCTCGCCAATCCCAATCCCGAGATCATGCCGGAAGCGGCGCGCGCGGCACGCCCCGACGCGATGATCTGCACCGGGCGTTCCGATTTTCCCAATCAGGTCAACAACGTCCTTTGTTTTCCTTACATCTTTCGCGGCGCGCTGGACTGCGGCGCCAAGGCCATCAATGAAGAGATGAAGATGGCGGCGGTGCGGGCGATCGCAGCTCTTGCCCGCGAAGAACCGTCGGACGTCGCCGCCCGTGCCTATTCCGGCGAGACGCCGATCTTCGGCCCTGAATTCCTGATCCCCTCGCCCTTCGATCCCAGGCTGATCCTGCGCATTGCGCCTGCGGTCGCCAAGGCTGCGTGCGAGACCGGCGTCGCCACACGGCCGATCACCGACTTTGCCGCCTATATCGACAAGCTGAACCGCTTCGTCTTCCGTTCCGGCCTGGTGATGAAGCCGGTGTTCTCGTCGGCCAAGGCGTCGAGCGCCAAGCGCGTCATCTATGCCGACGGCGAGGACGAGCGCGTGCTGCGCGCCGCCCAGGTGGTGCTGGAGGAAGGTATCGCCGAGCCGATCCTGATCGGCCGCCCGCATGTCATCGAAGTCAGGCTGAAACGCTACGGGCTGCGTATCAGGCCGGGCGTCGATTTCGGCCTGATCAACCCGGAAGACGATCCGCGCTATCGCCACTATGTCGACCTTTTGATCGAACTCGCCGGGCGGCGCGGCGTGACGACGGAAGCTGCGCGCACCATGGTGCGCACCGACAACACGGTGATCGCAGCACTGGCGCTGAAACGCGGCGACGCCGACGCCATGATCTGCGGCCTCGAAGGGCGTTTCGAGCGGCATTTGCGCAATGTGACGCTCGTCATAGGCCCACGCGCGGGCGTCAAGGACCGCGACCTGTCGACGCTTTCCATGCTGATCTCGCAGCGTGGCATCATTTTCCTCACCGACACCCATGTCTCCGTCGACCCGACCGCGGAAGAAATCGCCGAGATGACGGTGCTGGCGGCGGAGGAAATCCAGCGCTTCGGCATCGAGCCCAAGGCGGCCCTGCTGTCGCATTCGGATTTCGGCTCGCGCGATTCACCGAGCGCCTTGAAGATGCGCCAGGCGGCGGCGATTCTGGCGCGGATTGCGCCCGACCTGCAGTCAGACGGCGAGATGCATGCCGATTCGGCCCTGTCGGAACATTTGCGCCAGCGCGTCTATCCGCATTCGCGGCTGAAGGGCGAAGCCAATCTGCTGGTCTTCCCCAATCTCGATTCCGCCAACATCACGCTCACCGCATTGCGCACGATGATGGACGCGCTGCATGTCGGCCCGATCCTGCTCGGCACCGACAAGCCGGCCCACATTCTGACGCCGTCGGTGACCTCGCGCGGCGTCGTCAACATGACGGCGCTGGCGGTGGTCGAAGCCGCCCATAAGGCGCAAGCGGTGGTCGATCTGGGCTGAGTTTCCTCAGCCAGGCGCGAAGCGGTAACGCCCGGTTTGTCTGAAGACGAACAAGGTGTCCTCTTCGCGGGCGCCAGCGCCGATATTATGGATGACCAGCGGCCTTTCCGGCACGTCCGTTGAACGACCTGACGAGACGATGGCGATGTGCGGCAGATTGCCTGGCAGCATCTGGGTGACCAGATCGCCCGGCTGGAAGTCGGCGGGATTCTGGCTGACCGCCAGGGAAACACCTCGCCGGCTGAAAAAGGCGGCGAGGTTCCCAACCCGGCGATGATCTATGTTGCGGTCGGTCGCTTTCAGGCCCCAAGTCTTCGGATAGGCGGCGAAATTGGCCGCCATATCCTCATGCACCAGTCTTTGCAGATCGAGCCCGAAGGCGCGGCGATAGGCGCGAACGATAACATCTGTGCAGACGCCCCGCTCCGGCGCGACATCGCCACCGGGATAGCCCAGCCGGACATAGGTCGGATCGTAGAGGGTGGTGACGCCGATCTGTTCCCGGGCGGCATCAACCAGTCGGGTGCGCCAATCCGGCGCGTCGGGCTTCTGCTGCGCCATGGCAGGTATCGCCAGGCACACGAGACCGAACTGCAGTGCGGTTCGACGGGTAATCGCGCTCACGCCAAGCCTCCGACCTCTACTGGATCCAGCCAGTTTTTCCGGGCGAATGCGCCTTTTTCATGCAGCGCTGGAATGGGCTAAAACCATCTTTGGTTGTAGATTGAGGGAACGGTTAACCGCGAATCCGGTAGCATCGCGACGGGCAAGCAAGCGGAGTTCTGGGCATATGACGGGCGGAGGGTGGAAGCTGGCACACCTTGCTGCGCTGCTCGGCGCGCTGGCTTTGTCTGTCGTCGCTGTCACCGAGCCGCAGGCGGCCTCGCGCGTTTGCCGGCAATTGGAAGCCGAGCTTGCGGCCGCTTCAAATGGCGGCGGCGGCACGGCGATACTGCGACGATACGATGATGCCATCGATCGGCAGCGCGAACAGCTTGCAAAGGTCCGCGGCCGGGCGAGCGATGCCAATTGCGGCTTTTCGCTGTTCAGCCGCAACGTCAACCAGTGCGCTGCGCTCAACAGCACGATCGAGCGCATGAATGCCAATCTCGACGCCTTGCAGGCCAAGCGCGTACGGCTCGCCGGCGGCGGTTCGCGGCGCGATCGCAGCCGCATCCTGGCCGCGCTCGATGCCAATGACTGCCGCGACGACACCGTCGCCCCGCGGCGCGCACCCATACAGGAAGCGAACCGCGACAATGGCATCGGAAATGGTGGGAGCAACGGCAATCTGTTCGAGCAGCTGTTCGGTGGCGGCAGCCACCAACTCGATTCAGCCGACACGCTCGACCAGCCCGACGATCCCGGCGAGGAGCGCAACATCCGCCGGGTGCTCAACCAACCCGGCGTCCCGGATTTCCCGAGCGTCGGCGGCGAGTTCCACACGAGCTGCGTACGCACCTGCGACGGCTATTTCTTCCCGATGTCGAACGCAGCCTCTTTGAGCGACTTCGAACGTGACCAGAAGAACTGCGAATCGGCCTGCCCCGGCACCGAAATGCAGGTTTTCTACTCACGCGGCATGGATGACGATTCGGCCAACATGACATCGTCGGTGACCGGAAGACCGTATAGCGAGTTGCCTAGGGCCTATCTATACAAGCAGACCAACATACCGCGCCCGCCGACCTGCGGCTGCAATGCGGCGCAGAATTTCGAGATCATTGGCGGCAATCCGCCGGATCCGTCGCAGGCCAATACGGAGACCACGCCGTTCGTTCCGGTGCCGGTCGCCAAGCCTGATCCGGGCGCCGATCCTGAGACGCTGGCCAATATGGAAGGCGGGCTCGACCGCGACGCGATCAAGCGTCTTTCGGCGAAACCTGTGACGTCGCCGGTGTCGGCCCTGCCGCCGGATCAGCGCAAGGTCAGGGTCGTCGGGCCAGCGTTCCTTCCCGACCCAGGAGCGGCAATAGATCTGCAAGCTCCGGCCCGGAAGGCAGTCCCGTAAGCGCCAGCCTGAGCGGCATGAACAGCGCCTTGCCCTTGCGGCCCGTCGCTTCCCTGACTTTGCCGGTCCAGTCCTTCCAGACCGTGCCGTTCCACGGTTCCTCAGGCAGCAATTCGAACGCCTGCTCCAGAAACGCGCGATCGTCATCGGAAAACTCCGGCGGCTCCCGCGGCCCCTCGTCGAGGATGCGCCACCAGTCTACTGCGTCGGCCAACGTGTCGAGATTGCCGCGCACCGCCAGCCAGAAGGCTTCAGCCTTGTCGCCGGAAATGCCGAGCACAATCAGGCGGTCGCGCGCCTCGGAGAACGGCATTTTGTGCAGCAGTGCGCGGTTGAGCACGAAAAGCTCGTCCGGATCGAATTTGGCGGCGGATTTTGACGTCGCGGCCGGATCGAAGCGTTCGGCAAGCTCGCGCATGTCATGCATCGCCACGACATTTTCCGAGGTGCCGACAAGCACGGCCAGCGACGCCACCGCCATCGGCTCGATGCCATCCTCGCGCAGGCTCTCGATCGACAGCGCGCCGGTGCGCTTCGACAGCCCCTCGCCCGATGCCGTGGTCAGCAGATTGTGGTGGCCGAAGATCGGCGGCTCGGCACCCAGCGCCTTGAACAAGGCGATCTGCACGCCGGTGTTCGTGACGTGATCATCGCCGCGGATGACATGGCTGACGCCCATCTCAATGTCGTCGACCACCGATGGCAGCGTGTAGAGATAGGTGCCGTCCTCGCGCAGCAGGACGGGATCGGAAAGCGAGGCAAGGTCGACGGTTTCTTCGCCGCGCACCAGATCGTTCCAGTGGATTTCGGTGCGTTCCGGCTGCAGCGGATCCCCGGTGAAATTGGGCAGCAGAAAACGCCAGTGCGGCCGGCGGCCATCGGCGCGGTATTCGGCGACCTGGCTTGGCGTCAGCGTCAGCGCCTCGCGGCCATACACCGGCGGCAGGCCGCGCGTACGGCGCACCTTGCGGCGGAGATCGAGCTCTTCGGGCGTCTCATAGCAGGCATAGAGGACGCGCGCCGCCTTCAGCCGCTCGACCGCCGCATCGTAAACCTCGACGCGCCGCGACTGGTATTCGGTGGCGTCAGGGAAAATCCCCAGCCAGTGCAGATCATAGAGAATGGCGTCGGCAAATTCCTGCCTTGAGCGGGCACTATCGGTGTCATCGAAGCGCTGGATGAAGCGGCCCTTGTTGTTCATGGCAAACAGCCAGTTGAACAGAGCGGTGCGCGCATTGCCGATATGAATGCGGCCAGTCGGTGAAGGGGCGAAACGGACGGTAACTGTCATGAGCGGGGCGTAACGGATGCTTTTATGGTTGACAAGACTCGCCCCCGCGCGAGGCGCCAGACATAGAACATGCCAGCCGAAATGAAAAGGCTGTGGGCCAAAGCTGCCCGGTGTGGCCCGGATAGACCGCCCATCGGCGACGGCACGCCGGCAAAACCGGGGATTCTCAAAACGTCAATCTATCCCCGTTATCCACATATGTGACACACAAGATGTTGGGGTCACAAAAGCTACGCAAACGAATCCTTGACGACGCAAACCGAGTCGCCTTTTATACGCCATGTGCTCTTGTTGAGGGCGCGACCGGTGAGTTTCTAGCCCGGTCATTTTTCCCGGATTTTGTGCGTTTTTGCCCAGATTTCCGCCTGTTTACGAGGCTGGCGGAAGCGTTGGGATCGTGGGGGCTTGGGTGACGAAAGGGACAATTGTCGGACTGGAAAAAATCATCTGTTAACACTATATTTAGTGTTTGCAGGCAGTCTCGACGCTAGATAGTGTGAACCTCCCTCGAGCGAGGGAATCGATCAAAGTTTTCAGTTGAGGACCCGCGAGGGTCGGTCTGCAGCTCGGGCGAACGCTTGGTAGAGCGTATTGCTGTCTGCATGCTGGCACTTGCGACGAGGAGAGTGCCGGCGTTGCTTGCAATGCCGGCAAACGGCGGACTGCGCGTTTCGCTATTGGGGGAAGAAATCCCCTTGGGAAAGCGCTATATATAGACAAAAGGGATCGGACAAATGCGCATCGAGCGGCGTTTCACCAAGCAAGGGCAATCGGCTTACGCGGAGATCGAATTCCGCAAGGCGCTTTCGGAGATCAAGAATCCGGATGGCTCGGTGGTGTTCCGCTTGGACAATATCGATGTGCCGGCTCAGTTCTCGCAGGTTGCCGCCGACATCCTGGCGCAGAAGTATTTCCGCAAGGCCGGCGTTCCCGCACGGCTGAAGAAGGTCGAGGAGAACGACGTCCCCTCCTTCCTGTGGCGCTCCGTTGCCGATGAGGCCGAACTGGCGAAACTGCCGGAGGCCGAGCGCTACGGCTCCGAGATCGACGCCCGTCAGGTTTTCGACCGCCTTGCCGGCACCTGGACTTATTGGGGCTATAAGGGCGGCTACTTCAAGTCGGAAGACGATGCGCTCACCTTCCGCGACGAGCTCGCCTATATGCTGGCCACGCAGCGCGTCGCGCCGAACTCGCCGCAATGGTTCAACACCGGCCTGCACTGGGCCTATGGCATTGACGGCCCGAGCCAGGGCCATTTCTATGTCGACCCGTTCACCGGCAAGCTGACCAAGTCGAAGTCGTCCTACGAGCATCCGCAGCCGCATGCCTGCTTCATCCAGGGCGTGCAGGACGATCTCGTCAACGAAGGCGGCATCATGGACCTGTGGGTGCGTGAAGCGCGCCTGTTCAAATATGGCTCCGGCACCGGTTCCAACTTCTCCATGCTGCGCGGCGAAGGCGAAAAGCTGTCCGGCGGTGGCCGCTCGTCCGGCCTGATGAGCTTCCTCAAGATCGGCGACCGCGCGGCGGGCGCCATCAAGTCGGGCGGCACGACGCGCCGCGCGGCGAAAATGGTCATTGTCGACGCCGACCACCCCGACATCGAGGAATTCATCGACTGGAAGGTCAATGAAGAGCAGAAGGTGGCGTCGCTGGTCACCGGCTCGAAGATCGTCAAGAAGCATCTCGAAGCGATCATGAAGGCCTGCATCAATTGCGAAGGCCATGACGACGATTGCTTCGATCCGTCGATCAACACCGCGCTGAAGCGCGAGATCAAGGCGGCCAAGAAGAACGCGGTGCCGGAGAACTACATCTACCGCGTCATCCAGTTCGCCAAGCAGGGCTACACCTCGATGTCGTTCAAGACCTACGACACCGACTGGGATTCGGATGCCTACCTCACCGTTTCCGGCCAGAATTCCAACAATTCGGTGTCGCTGAAGGACAATTTCCTGCGCGCCGTCGAGAACGATGCCGACTGGCACCTGACCGCCCGCAAGGATGGCAAGGTGCTGAAGACGCTGAAGGCACGGGATCTCTGGGAAAAGATCGGCTACGCCGCCTGGGCCTCCGCCGATCCGGGCCTGCATTTCAACACGACGATGAACGACTGGCACACCTGCGCTTCGGCCGGTGCGATCCGGGCCTCCAACCCGTGCTCGGAATACATGTTCCTCGACGACACGGCCTGCAATCTCGCTTCGATCAACCTTTTGCCCTACCGCAACGCCGACGGCACGATCGACATCGCCGCCTACGAGCACACGGTGCGGCTGTGGACCATCGTTCTCGAAATCTCGGTGATGATGGCGCAGTTCCCGTCGAAGGAGATCGCCAAGCAGTCCTATGAATACCGCACGCTCGGCCTCGGCTACGCCAACATTGGCGGCCTGCTGATGACCTCGGGCATTCCCTATGACTCCGACGAAGGCCGCGCCATCTGCGCAGCACTCACCGCGATCATGACCGGCACCGCCTATGCCACTTCGGCCGAGATGGCCGGTGAGCTCGGCGCCTTCGCCGACTACGACCGCAATGCGCAGAACATGCTGCGCGTCATGCGCAACCATCGCCGTGCCGCCTATGGCGAGAAGCAGGGCTACGAGAAGCTCGCCGTCAATCCGGTGCCGCTGGTCGCTTCCGACCTCAAGCAGCAGGAGCTTGTCGAGCACGCCAAGGCTGCCTGGGACCGCGCCATTGAGCTTGGCGAGGAGCATGGCTACCGCAATGCGCAGGCGACCGTGATTGCGCCGACAGGCACGATCGGCTTGGTCATGGATTGCGACACCACCGGCATCGAGCCCGACTTCGCGCTGGTGAAGTTCAAGAAGCTGGCCGGCGGCGGCTACTTCAAGATCATCAACCGCGCCGTTCCGGAAGCGCTGCGCACGCTCGGCTATTCGGAAGCCCAACTTGCCGAGATCGAGGCTTACGCTGTCGGCCACGGCAACATGAACCAGGCGCCGGCGGTCAACCCCGGCTCGCTCAAGGCCAAAGGCTTCACCGATGAGAAGATCGCCGCGCTCAATGCGGCGCTGAAGTCGGCCTTCGACATCAAGTTCGTCTTCAACCAGTGGACGCTGGGCGCCGACTGGGTGAAGGAGACGTTTGGCTTCACCGACGAGCAGCTCAACGATTTCTCGTTCGAGATGCTGCCGGCGCTGGGCTTCTCCAAGAAGGAGATCGAGGCCGCCAACATCCATGTCTGCGGTGCGATGACTTTGGAAGGCGCGCCCTTCCTCAAGGCCGAACACCTGGCGGTGTTCGACTGCGCCAGCCCCTGCGGCAAGATCGGCAAGCGTTCGCTGTCGATCAACAGCCACATCCAGATGATGGCTGCGGCACAGCCCTTCATCTCCGGCGCCATCTCCAAGACCATCAACATGCCCAACGATGCGACGGTGGAAGACGCCAAGGGCGCCTACATGCTGTCGTGGAAGCTGGCGCTGAAGGCCAACGCGCTCTATCGCGACGGCTCGAAGCTGTCGCAGCCGCTGAACGCCTCGCTGCTCGCCGATGGCGAGGAGGACGAGGACGATGCGGCGGAGCAGCTGATCCAGGCCCCGGCGGCGGCGCGCGCGGCGCAGATCACCGAGCGGATCGTCGAGCGCATCATCGAGCGCGTGTCGCGCGAGCAGGAAAAGCTGCCGGGACGCCGCAAGGGCTATACGCAAAAGGCCAAGATCGGTGGCAACACCATCTTCCTGCGCACCGGCGAATATGACGATGGCCGCCTCGGCGAGATCTTCATCGATATGAACAAGGAGGGGGCCACGCTGCGTGGCCTGCTCAACAATTTCGCCATCGCCATCTCGCTCGGCCTGCAGTACGGCGTGCCGCTCGATGAATATGTGCACGCCTTCACCTTCACCAAATTCGAGCCGGCCGGCATGGTGCAGGGCAACGACGCCATCAAGAGCGCGACGTCGATCCTCGACTACGTGTTCCGCGAACTCGCCATCTCCTATCTCGGCCGCAACGACCTCGCCCATGTCGACCAGTCGGACTTTTCCAACACCGCACTTGGTCGCGGCATCAGCGAAGGCAAGACCGACGCCGTCTCCAAGGGCCTGACCCGTGGCGCCTCGCCGGTGAAGCTGGTGTCGCGGGCGACCAGCAGCGACCCGAAGGGCTTTGCCGGTTCGGCTCCCGCGGGCAGCCCTGCCCGCTCGGCGCCGACAGCCGCCTTCTCCGGTTCCAACGTGCTGGCGCTGTCGTCAGCCACGACAACGGCGCTGAAGGCCGACCAGGCGATCGGTTACAAGCGCGACTATGAGGAGCGGGCGAAGGAACTGGCCGAGGACATCGCCTTCGATGAGGCGGCCGACGCGGCAGCTTCTCCGGCTTCAGACGCCACCGCGGCGCTGTTCACTGACGCCGCCGCGAACGAAGCGGCCGAGGCAAAAAAACTCGCCGCCGACCGCCGCGCCAAGTCGCTGCTGCAAGGCTACACCGGCAATTCCTGCTCCGAGTGCCAGAACTTTACCATGGTGCGGAACGGGACTTGCGAGAAGTGCGATACGTGCGGTGCTACGAGCGGGTGCAGTTGAGGAAGTCTGAAGCGTTAAAACGCAACATCATCGGCCCGGTCGCAAGATCGGGCCGAAATGGCAAAGGGAACAAACAGGGTACAACGCACAAGGATATCTTGATGTGACATCCCGAAGCAAAATTCTACAAAGCGCTTGAGTGGGTAGACTCGAGAATCCGAGCCACCTCTACCCTGAGAAATTATTAAAATCTGCGAATTTCAAATTCGCGAATCTTGCGTATGATATCCGCCATTCAGTATCGTATATTTTAGGCTTGTATAGCGTGGCGGGCGGCAATGAGCGAGAAACGGTATCAAATCTTCCTGAGCTCAACATACGTTGATCTTAAGACAGAACGGCAAAAGGTAATTCAATCCCTAATGGAAATGGATTGCATTCCAGCCGGCATGGAGATATTTCCGGCAGCGGACGAAGAGCAGCTCGATTTTATCAAGACAATTATTGACGTTTCCGATTACTACGTACTTATAATTTGAGGCCGGTACGGATCTCTTACGAAGGAAGGAATATCTTACACTGAAAAAGAATATGACTATGCTTTGGAAGCTGGGAAGCCCATCTGTGCATTCATCCACTCGGATCCTGGCTCCATACCGGCAGCACTTACTGAGAAGGAGCCTCAAATCGAACAAAAACTACGAGACTTCAGACACAAGGTGGCTGAGGGCCGAATAGTAAAAATGTGGAAGAACAAGGATGAACTTCCTGGTTTAGTTGTTCTGTCCCTGTCCCATGCAATTAAACGCTATCCCACACCCGGATGGGTTCGAGGAGACCAAGTTTCGTCATTGGAAATGTTTACGGAGCTTGATGCTCTTAGGAAAGAAAATGAAGCACTAAAGGCCAAGAAAGCATCGAACAAAATTCGATACGATGAAAAACATATAGAAGTACTTTACAGCGACAAGACGGATGATGATGAGGATTTCGTTAAACCGGTAAGGTCAAAGTTAATTTCCGTCGGAGACCTAATAGAGATAGTTCCAACATCGCAGGTTTACGGTCAAATTCAGAAGTCTTATTTCGAAAGCACCGTCACTGAAAAGTTATTTGGCTTCTCATCGGCTATGGATATTGTAATAAATAGAGAGTCGTGGACAGATATCTACTTTATTTTAKAGCAGCTGAATTTAATAGTGATTGATGGTTATGAGATTGGCTTTACGACTAAATTTCGCAGAGCAAAGCTTGAATTGAGTTTTGACATAAAAGAATATTAGATTTTCGTTGATCTCGTACAGCTCCATCCTAAAAAATACCTCCCAAGTACTGCCCTCGATGGTAAGTGGCTGCGAGATCGCCCAACCTAACCTCTCGCCGCAGGATGGTTTGGGTATCTCGGTTGGCAAGCGCATTCAGTTCTTTCGCCGGGCTTGATACTGAAGGCATCTAACGCCTCAGACCAGGCCAACCAGCCAGGCCGCCGCGCCAAGAAAGGCCACCGAACACACCCACAGCAGCCAGAGCCCGCGCACCCGGCATTCGAGCACCGCCGAGGCCGGGTTGGCGGGGTCATAGTGCACGTCGACCTTGCTGCCCTCGACATAGCGCCGCGCCTGGCCGCTGACGAGGCCGGGCAGCGAAGCGGTCACGCCGGCGCCGAAGGTGACGCGATCGGCGCTGTAGTTCTGGCCGGCGACGCTATAGCTGTAGACGATGCGGGACCTGAAGACGGTGCGCCAGCGTCGATAGATTCCATAGGCCCGGATCGCCTCCAGGCCTGACGCATCAATGCGCCCAGTGACGACCGGCCATTTTGCCGCCTGCCGAGCGATCGCTTTCTGGGCGAAGCCCATGAGAAGGATGAACAGGCCGATGAACAGCAGCAGCACTGCTGCACCGAGGTTCTGCGGCTTGGGCAGATGCGGCCCGATCGCATCGAGCACGCCGCCGACGGAAAACACCAGCACCACCGCGCCGATCACCAGCCCGACTGAGAGCTTGACCATGAATTTGAAGGCGCCGTCCGGCAGGGTGCGCTCGATCACGGCTTTGCTCGGATCGGCGGGATTGTAGAAGACGGTCACGTCGGCGCCGGTGGGAAACTGCGCAAGCGTCTCGGCGACTTCGAAATTCCCCAGATTCTCCTTCACGCTGTAGCGCGAGCCGCGAAATGTCTTTTTGCCCACCTTGTATTCGAAGGTGATCGCCGGAAAATTTCGGATCTCGGTGGCATCATTGCTGTCCACGCCAACGCCCGAAACCCTCACCTTGCGTGCCTCGACGCGCGACGAGATGATCTTTCCCGGCGTCGGCAACCAATGGCTGAGTGCCCGCACCTCCCGCCATTTCACGAAGGTAATGAGCGACAACACGCCCGCCACCACGCAGGCAAAGCCGACCAGCAGAAACTTGATCTCCAACTCGCCTCCGATGCCCAGGGGTGCAGGAGCTTGCAAATAGACATCAAGGCAACGGCGATGTCTATTTGCGAGCTGATCGTGCCTGGCGAGAACGCGGCCGACCGTGGAGACCTTGAACAGGCGGGCGGACGCGCTCGTATTGCGCTCAGCCGAGTTCCTGGGCGAGTCCGATGAGAAGCCCTTCAGGTCCACGGATGTAGCAGAGCCGATACACGTCCTTATACTCGACGACTTCGCCAACGAGCTGCGCGCCGCGCGTGCAGAGCCTTTCAAGGGTGTCGTCGATGTCGTCCACGGTGAACATGACGCGGAGGTAGCCCAGGGCGTTGACCGGAGCGTTCCGGTGATCTGCGACGACAGGCGGCCTGAGGAAGCGGGAGAGCTCGAGCCGGCTGTGGCCGTCCGGTGTGCGCATCATGGCAATCTCGACATGCTGATCGCCCAGTCCAGTGACACGTCCGGCCCATTCTCCTTCGATCGTGCCCTGCCCTTCGAGCTCGAGGCCGAGTTCGCGAAAGAAAACAATCGTCGCGGCGAGGTCTTCGACGACGATGCCTACGTTGTCCATCCGCTTGAGCGCCATGCTTCCAATCTCCAAGCTGCTGAGAAGCTTGAACCATGGACCGCCTCAAACCGCCACCCCGTTCTCAAACGGTCTCTCAGAAGCAAAACCCACACAGCGTCATGACGGCTTGACAGCCAGGAAGGTGTTCCATTCGTCGCTGCCGCGTCCCACATTGAAATCGTCCGTGATGAGGACCAGCCCGGCGGCTTCGATGCGGGCCGCGAAGTCGTCCCTGCGCCAGTAGATCGTATGATATTCGCCTGATGTCTCGCCGTCGCCATTGCGCATCGAGACGAGGAAGGCGCCGCCCGGCCGCAGCGATCCGGCTATCTTGGCAAGCACCTGGTCGGTCTGGTCGCGCGGAATATGGATCAGGACACACAGGGCCAGGACTGCGTCATAGGGGCCGCCAAGATCGTCGGTGATGAGATCGAGCAGTTCACCCTGCTTGCCGCGCGCGGCCTGCAGCTCGAGAAACCGCTTGGTTGCGTCGGTGCGCCGAACCTTGACGCCCAAAGTCTCCAGAAAGTCCGCATCGTATCCCGCTCCCGACCCGACTTCCAGAATCTGGCCTGATGTGCCGGCGATCGCCACAAGGCGCTTTAGCGATGCCTGCTCTCTCTCGTTGGGAACATGCCGCACGATTGCATCGTAGCGCTCCGCATAGTCCTCATAGGCGCTGATCGTTTGACGGCTCTTCGCCAGATCCTCCGATGACAAGCTTCCCTCCCTTGCATTCTAAGTCGATCAAAGAGACCTGCCTCAGCGGATGCTGCCGTTGGGAACGTGTCCGTCGAGTATGCCGATATCGCGCAGGAAATGGTGCGACAAGCCGCGGTGGTCGATCTGGCCGCGCTTACGGGGCCTGAAGGGCGCGGTGAAGAGGCCGAGGATCGGAAGACGGAACGTGTTGCGCAGTGTGGTGGTGGTCATTGCTGTATCCTCCAGGGGTTCGATCTGATGAACAGAGCATGCCGTTTTCCGGCCTTGGTTTCCAATCGAACGTCGAGTAGCATGCATCAGGAGGATTGATGCGTCATGGGTTGGGAGCTGCCGCCGCTGGGCGCTATCAGGGTGTTTGAGGCTGCGGCGCGGCTGGGCAGTTTCACCAAGGCGGCCGAAGAACTCGGCATGACCCAGTCAGCGGCCAGCTATCAGATCAAGGTGTTGGAAGAGCTTGCCGGAACGCCACTTTTCATAAGAAAAACAAGGCAGATTGCCTTGACGGAGGCCGGGCAGCAGCTGGCGCCGCTGGCAACCGGCGCGTTCTCAGCCCTGGCGGATGCCTGGCTCGCCACCAAGGGTGGAGCGACCGGGGTGCTTTCCGTCACGACGATGGGAACGTTCGCTTCGAACTGGCTGGCCGTGTGGCTTGGAACATTCCAGCTGATGCATCCCGATCTCGCCGTGAAGGTGGATACATCGTCCCGGCTGGTCGATTTCACGCGCGAAGGCATGGATATCGGCATTCGAACCGGCACTGGAAAATGGCCCAGCCTGACAGCCCACTATCTGTTCAAGGCGGACTACACGCCAATGCTCAGTCCAAGACTGGCTGCGAGCGTCGGCGGCATCCGCCACCCCGAGGATCTCTACAAGGTGCCGCTATGCGGCCCTGACGATCCCTGGTGGAAAATCTGGTTTGAAGCCGCCGGCGTGTCTTTCGATCCCGGTCGTGTCATCGCGCGTCCGGCGCTTGGCGGGCAGACCTATGATGCGATGGCGGCAATCACCGATCAGGGCGCGGCGATCCTCACCCAGAACCTCTACAGCGCCCTGCTGGCGAAGGGACAGCTGATACAGCCCTTTGACATCGTCGGGTCCGACGGCGACGGCTATTGGCTGGTGCACCTGGAAAGCCGGCGCAATACACCAAAGATCAAGGTGTTCCGCGACTGGGTGCTGGCCCAGACGGCGGACATAAGGGAGCGCGAGATGCGCGCGGCGCGGTAGGCTTTCAGCGCGCGGTGACGGATCGCCTCAATCCTTGAAGGTCAGCCCGTACTTTGCGACCTGCTCCTTGGGCATATCCGCAAACGCCTGGCGTGTGGTGTAGCCGCCGTAGATGACCTTGCCGTCCTTGACCATCCAGTCCTCGACGTCGGTCTCGGCCACGGTCATTCGGTCGCCCATTTTGTACTTGTTGCCGTTGACCGGGACATCGGCGAGCAGGCCGATATAGGACCCGTCGCTGTAGCCGACCAGCTGCAACCAGATATGCTCGGTGGCGCCGTTCTGCGTCAGCGGGAATTTCACCGTGTAGGTGCCGGGCGTGCCGGCGGCGATCAGCTGGTGGAAGCGCGGCAGCGTCGAGCGGCCGTTCTTCTTGGCGGCCTGCATCGCCTTGTCCTCGGTGGAATAGGAAACGACGTTTTGCTTCGACTCCGCCAGCGAGGTGCCGGCGTCCGGCATGTGGCCGAGCGAGTTGAAAAACCCGTAGCCGACGCCGGCCACCAAAGCGACTGCCAAGACTGGATTGCGCATTGACCCCTCCGAAACCCGATCACGGACACGTTACCGGAAGGCTGTTGCGATAGCGCTAAAGGACAAAGTGAGCGGATCGTTAGCGAAACGCTGAAAATTCAAGCCAAGGCGACCCAAACGGCCGCCGGCGCAGGCGCGGCTGTCCCAGCCTGCATCGCGAGGCGTTCAGTCGGCGTCAGCCACCATCTGCCGCCCGCCTGCCCATGCCCGCCAGGCATTTTCGTCGCCATGGAAGACGTTGAGGTCGATGCGGCCGCTTACCCCGTGCGACAGGCCGGAGCCTGAATACTGCCAGAACAGCCATTTGCGGCCGGGATAGACTTTTGAGGGATGCCGCGCCACCGCACGCAGCCAGAACGGATAGTCTGGGAAGGCGCCCTGCAGATTGTCGCGGTAGAAGTCGGGGCTGGTGTAGATGATGGGCCGCTGGCCGTAATGGCGCTCCAGCTTGTCCATGAACACCTGCATCTTCTCCAGCACCTTTTCGCGCGACGGGCGCCGCTTGCAGCTCGATTCGCCGTTCCACTCGACGTCGATCACCGGCGGCAGCGCGCCGTCCATTTTCGGCACGTTGCGAATGAACCAGTCGGCCTGCTCGCCGGCGGTGCGGCACCAGTAGAAGAAATGATAGGCGCCGCGCTTCAGCCCGGCGGCATCGGCATTGCGCCAGTTCTTCATGAACATCGGATCGAGATGGTCGCCGCCGTCGGTGGCCTTGATGTAGGCGAAGTTGGCGCCCTGGCCGCGCAGCTTTTCCCAGTTGATGTTGCCCTGCCAGCGCGAGATGTCGACGCCGTGGACGGCCAGATGCCGGGGCGACGCCTTGCCGAAATTCATCGGCTTGGCGTCACGAAAGCCGTAGCGCGTGATCGGCCCGGCCAGCATCGGCGGTGCCGCCCGGCTCAGCCGCTTCGGTTGCGACATCAGCGCAATCGGCTCGGCCTGCGGTTCGGCGCTCTCCTGCGGCGCCGGCGAGGGCGCGATCATGGCCTCTTCTTCCTCAACCATGGAAAAGGGTGGCGCATTGTCGGCCATCGGGGCGGACCGCATCGGCGCGAGCATGGCTGTCTCCACCGGGGCCGCCTCGACCGGCGCGCTCGGCCGCACGACCGAACTGGTGGTCTCGTTGGACGGCATTTGCAAAGCATCGACGCCTGCCGTCGACGAGCAGCCGGCAAGGCACAAAGCCGCGACCGAGAAAATGACGACGCCTGATAACCGCATCTGGACCTGTACGCAGAACACAACAGACCGAAAGCCAACAATCGCCGCCGGACAAAACTGGCCTCGATTACTAACGAGAAATTACCAACAAAGTTTGAATCAAATATTAGCCATAAGCCAGCGACCCGTCGCGGCTCTCCCTTCTCCCACAAGGAGGAGAAGGGAGAGCTTGGCACCCGCATCTCGGCAAATCTCCAGGGGTGGCATTGGCAGCAAGGCCGATGCTGCCGATCCCGCTTGACAACTTCCGTGTTAATATTACTCTGCTCTAACCTTACATCGTAAGGTATCGAACCGGGAGGAAGCCATGTCGTCCGCCGCTCTGTCCGAATTGCAACCCGTTGCCCTGCCCGAAACGCATCAACCCGCCATCGCAATGGAAGACGTCTCCCGCGATTTCAGCCGCGCCATCGAACGCGCCGAGGTCAATGCCTGGCTTGATCTCTATCGCGCCGCTCCCGCCGACTTTGCCGCGCGGCTCGGACTGGCGATCGCCGAAGACGGCAATCTGGTCTGGACCACATGCACGGCAATCCCGTTCATCCATTTCAACTGCGTGAAGAATTTCGGCGTCGATGGCCCGGCCACCGAGAGCCAGCTTGACGCGCTCTTGGCGCATTACCGCACCGCCGGCATTGCGAGGCCGTGGTTCTATGCCAATCCGAACGCTGAGCCTTCAGCGCTCAGATGTTGGCTCGAGGCGCGCGGTCTGCAGCGCCTGAGTGGCTGGGAACGGATTTTTCGCGGGGCAGAACCGCTGGCGGCTGAACCGCTGTTCCCGATCGAGGGCGTTTCGGTCGAACGCGTGACGCGGGCAACGGCAAGCGAATGGGCAGGCTTCATCGACAGCCAGTACCGGTTGCCGACCTCACCATGGCTTAATGCGCTGGTCGGCCGACAGGGCTGGCATCACTACATGCTGAAGCGGGATGGCGCGGTTGCCGCGGTGCGTTCGCTGTTCATCGGCGCTGACGGCACGGCCTGGAGCGGCATCGACGCGCCGGTGCCCGGCATCATGGCGCCAAGCTTCGATCTCGATGCCATGCTCGGCGAAGCGATGGTGCGCGACGGCCTTGCGGCTGGCGCGAAACTGTTTGTCGCCGACATCGAGGCGCCGCACCCCGACCGCGACGGTCCGGCCTATCGCAACTATGCGCGGCTCGGTTTCAAGCTGGCCTATTTCCGCAGCCATTACAGCTATTTGCCGGCAAACTCGGGCTGACCTATCTGCCCAACCACTGCTGCAGGCAGGTCTTGGCGACAACATGCGCCGGCGGCACCAGCGGCCCATAGACGGCGGGGCGACGTGCGCGTTCGAGCAAGATGCGCACCAGTTCGGGTTTTACGCAGTCACGCTCCATCACCAGCAAGACCATCGGATCGCTCAAAAGCTCGTCCAGGGTGTTGATGCTGTCGTTCATCCGTCGCCTCCTCGAATGCCGGCCCGCAGCCGATAGATAGGGAGACAATCATGGCCCGCCAATGACGCTTTGCCGGCTATGTCGTGACTATTTGGATTAAATTTTGGTCATGCGATTCAATTCGGTGGCGGCGCGCCTTCATATTGCGGCAGGCCGTCGTCGAGCTGCACCCATGGCTGCTTCGAAGCTGTCCACATATGCATCTGCGGCTTGAAGACCGAGGGATCGTCGAGCGAGCCGGTGGTGATGCCGACGATGCCGGCGGACTCGCGCCGGGAAAACATCGTCGTGCCGCAGCTGGAGCAAAAGCCGCGCTTGAGGTCAGGCGAGGTGTTGACCGTCGCCACCACCCCCTCGACGGTCACGTCGTCGATGCGAAACAGCACGCGCGCATTGAAGGCCGCGCCAATCACCTTCTGGCAGCGCCGGCAGTGGCAAACGCGTTCATTGATCGGTGCAGCGTCAGCGCGATAGCGCACCGCGCCGCACAGGCACCCGCCCTGATATCCAGTCATCGCCCGGTTCCGTTTCCTGAGGAAAGCCTGGAGGGTAACGGCGGGAATGGCTCGGTCAATTGAAAACCATTGATGGGGGTATCACCTGTCGTGATGGGAATGCGATTGGCCCAACGACCGGCATCGGCATGGGATTGACAGGAATGCCTGCCGTCGCGCCTGTTTGCAGGTGGCAGGCTGGAGCCGAGAGCATGGCGCAGGACATCGAAACCATAGGCATCGCGGCCTTGTTCGGTCCGCCCTCGCCCGCCCGCGACGACACCGATGCCAGGATATTGGCCGCGGCGTCAGGCATCGGCTTCATGGCGATCAAAGATTTCCCCGGCGATGGCTGGCTGACGCCGGTGAAGCGGGCACAATTGCTTGGCATTTTCGCCCTGCCCGATGCTGAGAAAGAAAAGCTGCTGCGCTGGAATTTCGACCGGACGAAAGAGAATGTCTATCGCGGCTGGTTCCCGCTGCAGCCGACTGCTGTTTCCTACAAGGAAGGCATCGATATGGGGCCGGACCTTGCGCATGGGCGGTTCGCCAGTTCCGATGATCCGCTTTGCGAACCGACGCCGTTGCCGGACGAAAAGATGCTGCCGGGCTGGCGCGAGGCGGCCGCGAGCTACTACTGCGTGATGGAAGCGGTGGGCAACGCGCTGATGCGCTCGGTGGCGCGCGGGCTCGGGTTGACGGAGACGATCTTCGACGGCGATTTCGACGGCGGCATCTCGACCCTGCGCTTGATCCGCTACCCCTTGCGCGACGCCGGCGTCGATCTCAGCGGGCCGGAGTTTTCGGTCGTCCACAAGGGCGAGAGGCGCACCGTCATCGGGCGCGAACATGCCGATTCCGGTTTCGTCACGCTGCTGGCGCAGGACGGCGTCGAAGGCCTGCAAGCGAAAAACCTGGCCGACGAATGGATCGACGTGCCGCCCGCTGACGGCACGCTGGCGGTCAATTTCGGCCAACTGCTCGAGCGCTGGACCGGCGGCCGCGTCAGGGCGACCCGGCACCGGGTGATTGCGCCGAAAACGGCGCGGTTCTCGATCCCGTTCTTCTACGAGCCGCGCGTCGATGCGGAAATCGCACCGCTGCTGCTGGCCGGCGCGGAGCCCTTCGAGCCGTTTCTGTATGGCGATTATCTCTGGGAAGCGGCGACGAATTTCGTCGAGATGAGCGGCATCAAGCATCTGAGGCAGCCGCGCCGCGCCGAAGCAGGCAAAAAGGCGTCATAAGCAAAACCGCCGGCCATCTCGCGCGAGACTGCCGGCGGGTCATTGTCAGGCGGCTATTCGGTTTCGCTGACGACCTCGTCCCAGCTCTTCACCTTCGTTTCGCCGTCAAGGAAAGGCAGCGCTGCGGCGGTCAGTTCCGGGGCAAAGAAGACGTCGTAGTGGGTGCGGTTGGGCAGGATAGCCAAACGGTTCTGTGACAGGTTCTCGCGCATCCAGCCGGCATCCTTCAGCCCGCCGCCGAGCATCTGGTAAAACTTGATCTCATGCTCCGGCCGGTACATGTCGCTGTCGCCATAGACCAGCATCACCGGCATCTTCAGCTTGGCGACGTCGGCGGAATAATCGTAATCCTGGCGCATGAAGTTGCCGAGCGCATCGAGCAGTTTTGGAAAATCCTGCGGATGCGGCGCCACCGCGATGTAGGATTTGTACATCGGCGTGTCCTTCATGAAATCGGCTGCCGTGGCGCTGACTTGCGCCTGCTGGCCGCGCATCTCGGCATAGAAGCCGTCGGCTGCATAGCCGGTCGAAACCAGGACGAGTCGGCGCACCGCTTCGGGATGCTGGACGGCCATGCGGAAGGCGACGCCGCCACCCAGCGAATACCCCATGACATCGACCTTGTCATAGCCGAGTGCCTTGACGATTGCGGCCATGTCGTCGCCGATCGCTTCCAGGCCGAACGGCCGCTCGCCAAGCGCGGTCCGGCCATGGCCCTGCAAGTCGACAGCGATCACCGTGCGATGCTCGGCAAGCCTGGGCAGGATCGGCGCGAACATATCGATCGTGCCCAAACCGCCGTGGAGCAGAAGCAGCGGCTCGCCCTTACCGTAGACGGCGTAATAGTAGTTGAGGCCGTCGATCGGCAGCAGGCCGGCCTTTTCCGGCTTCGGCAGGGTTTTGGTCTCGGTCGTCATGGTGGGTTCCTCTGCATTGGTGGTGGCCGGCGAGGCAAGAAGCGCTGCGGCCGAGGCAAGAATGGCAAAAAGCAAGGTTCTGGACATATCGATCTCCTCCCGTCTTGCTGGCATCAAAGCGTCTTGGCGAGGTCTTCGAGCTGGTCGGCGCACTGGCCCCAGCCGTCGTGAAAACCCATCTTTTCGTGCTGTTCGCGGTCAGCGACGCTCCAGTGCCGGACCCGCACCGTGTAGCGGGTCTTGCCGGCGCCCTCATCCTCGAAGGTCAGCACAACGGTCATGAACGGCTTTTCCGAGGGATCCCAGGCGGTGGTGTAGGCATCGGTGAAGACGATCTTCTTGCCCGGGATGACTTCGAGAAAGACGCCGGGGTTGGGGAATTCGTTGCCGTCGGGGCCGGCCATGACGACCAGGGTGGAGCCACCGGTGCGCACGTCCATTTCGGCGCGCGGCGTCGTCCACGGCTTTGGCGCGAACCATAGCGTCACCAGCTTGGGGTCGGTCCAGCAACGGTAGACGTTCTCGCGCGGCGCATCGATGATGCGGGCAAGAGCCAGTTCGCGGTCATTGCCGGGGGCGATGTCGAGCTTGGTGGTCATGATGGTCTCCTCGGTTTGATCTGGGTTATGGCCCAAGGACGCGCCAAGCGAGCGCGAGCCGACAGGGGCCGGCGAAAAAATCACGGGAGCGGTAGATCGAGGCCGGAAGCCTAGTGGCGCTTGGCTTGCACGAGATAGGCGTCGATCTCGGTTTCGCCGAGCCACTTGGCCGCTTCCAGCCGATGCAGGCCCTCGACCAGGATGTGGCGCTTGCCGTCATGGCGGACCTGGATCGGTGTCTTCATGCCGTTTTCCAGAATGTCCTCGGCCAGATGCCGGACTGTCTCGGGGTGCAATGTCTTCTTGCGCGCGGTCGGCACGTAGATTTCGTCGACCTTGACCTTTTGCACTCTCAGCATTTTGGCTCCCACGGCAGAAATGCCGCCTGCCCTTGAGATAGTCTGTTTGGCCAACAGGGCCAAGGGCGCTGTGGACGAATGCTGGCCCGATCGTTTCCATTTGACGCTTGGCTGGCCGATGGTCTCAATGGCGGCCACTGATCTCAGGTGTTCATTGACGCAGCTGCCGACCGAGTTCCCCGATTTCGGGCTGACGCCCGAGCAGCGCCGCGAGGCGGTGCGTGGCCATTATTACGAATGGCCCGGCATGGATGGCGAGCGTGGCGAGATCTGGTGCTATTCCGATCGCTTCTCCTACCGGCCCGGCGAGACAGTTTCGCTGCATGTCAGCTCGACGGCACCAAGCTTCGGCATCGTCATCATCCGCGACGGCGCAACCGAAACCAAGATTTTCGAGCAGGCCGGAATCGTGGCGCGCTGGCAGGAAACGCCGGACCAGTCTTCGGTCGAGGGCTGCGGCTGGGAGGCGTCGTTCGAATTCCGCATCGGCGACGACTGGCCGTCCGGCGCCTACCGCGTCAGGCTTTCGGCGGACGGCCGCGATGGCAAGTCGATCCACAGCCACCACGTCATTATTGTTGCCCCGCCGCCCGGCAAAAGGCTCGGCCGCGTGCTGCAAATCGCGGCGACCGGCACCTGGCTCGCCTACAATACCTGGGGCGGCTCCAACCACTACCAAGGCATAACCGGGCCAAACCGCGACCAGTACGCGACGATGGTATCGACGCAGCGGCCATGGTGCCGCGGCTTCGTCGTGCTGCCAAAAAATGCGCCGCGCGTGCCACTCGAAGTCGCGGTGCCGCCAAAGACCGTGCCGCGCTATCCCCATATGGAATGGGCGCTCGCCACGGGCCATTCGAAGAAATACGCCTCGTCCGGCTGGGCGAGCTATGACAGCCACTTCTTCCGCTTTGCCGAGCGCACCGGGTATGGCGTCGATCTTGCCAGCCAGCACGATCTGCATTTTTCGCCGGAGATTCTCGACGGCTACGACTGTGTCGTTTTCGTCGGCCATGACGAATACTGGACCTGGGAGATGCGCGACGCCGTCGACGCCTATGTCGAACGGGGCGGCCACGCGGCGCGCTTTGCCGGCAATTTCATGTGGCAGACCAGGCTGGAGGACGAAGGCCGCCGGCAGGTCTGTTACAAATACCGGGCGCGTGCCGAAGATCCGGCCTATCGCGGCGACGTCACCCGCGCCAGCAATTCCTGGGAAGCGCCGGAGATCGGCCGGCCGGGTGCGGCGACCTTCGGCCTCAACGCCACGCGCGGCGTCTATGCCGGCTGGGGCGGCTGCGCGCCGCGCGGCGTGCGCGGCTTCCCGGTCTACCGTCCGGAGCATTGGGCCTTCGCCGGCACCGGCATCTACTATGGCGACCTGCTCGGCGCCGACAGCCATGTCTATGGTTACGAGGTCGACGGCCTAGACTTCGAGATACGTGGCGGCCTGCCCTACCCCACGCCAGACAGCGGCGCGCCTGACGGTTTGCAGGTGCTGGCCGTCGGCATGGCGAGCCAGGTCGAGGAAAGCGCAGACATTCCGTTTGAAGACCAGTTCCTCGGCGACGAAGACGGCCGCTTCACCGCCGAGACTTTGTTCGGCGAGGCAACTGACGCCAATCTGGAAAAAGTCAAACGTGGCAACGGCATGATCGTCAATTTCGCGCGCGGAAAGGGCGAGGTTTTCCACGCCGGAAGCTGCGAATGGGTTGCCGGCCTGCTAAGGCAGGATGCGATGGTCGAACGCGTGACGAAAAATGTTCTCGACCGCTATCTCGGAAAGACCTGACATGCCGAAGCCCTCCACCGCTGCATCGGAAGCGCGCGCGCCATCGCACCTGTTCTACCTCTCCAGCCTGCGCCGGCCGCTGATCGATCGCGCCGAGGGCATCTATATGTGGACGCAGGACGGCCGCCGTTTCATCGACTGATCGAGCGGGCCGATGGTCGCCAATATCGGCCATTCCAACCGCAACGTGCTCGATGCGATGAAGCGGCAGATGGACCGCGCCACCTTCGCCTACCGGCTGCATTTCGAGAACGAGCCGGCGGAAGAGCTGGCGCGGGAACTGGCGGGCAAACTGCCGGAAGACATGGACCGGATCTTCTTCGTCTCGGGCGGTTCGGAAGCCACGGAATCCTGTATCAAGCTGGCGCGGCAATGGGCGGTCGCCACCGGCCAGGCCAGCCGCTGGAAGGTGATCACGCGCTTTCCCTCCTATCATGGCGGCACTTTGGGCTCCCTCTCGGTCACCGGCGACGATGCGCTGGCCGAAAGTTTTACGCCGATGATGCAGGTGATGCCGAGCGTGCCGGCGCCAACGGCCTGGCGCGACCGCGACAATCTCTCGATGGAACAGCGCGGCATCCGCTATGCCGACATGCTGGAGGACAAGATCCTGGCCGAGGGCCCGGAGAGTGTGCTCGCCTTCATCATGGAGCCGATCGGCGGCGCTGCGACTTCTGCCCTGGTGGCGCCGGACAGCTACTATCCGCGCATCCGCGAAATCTGCGACCGCTACGGCATCCTGCTCATCCATGATGAAGTGATGAGCGGCGCCGGCCGCACCGGCAAATTCCTCGGCGGCGACCACTGGAACTGCCAGCCTGACATCGTCGCGCTGTCGAAGGGGCTGGGCTCGGGCTATGCACCGCTCGGTGCGCTCGCGGCACCGATGCGACTGGTGCAGCCGCTGCTCGCTTCCGGCGGTTTTCAGCATGGCCACACCTATGCCGGCAATCCGCTGGCCTGCGCCGCCGGGCTTGCCGTGCTCGGCGAGATGGACCGGCTCGATCTGATCGCCAATGCTGCCGCCATGGGCGACGTGCTGATGGACGGGCTGAAGGGGCTGGCGAAACGCTTCCCCTTCATTGCGGACGTGCGTGGCAAAGGCCTGCTCACCGGCGCCGAGATGGTCGCCGATCCCGATACGCTGCGGCCGATCGATCAGGGCAAGAAAGCGACGCAGCGCCTGCTTGACCTGGCCTATGAGCGCGGCCTGATCGTCTATGGGCGCAGGGTCAAGGGTGGTGTCGACGGCGACAATTTCATGGTCGCGCCACCGATGATCGTAACGGCTCAGCAGGTCGGCGAGATCATTTCCATCATCGGCGACTCGCTGCAGGTTCTGGCCGGCGAACTCGACCTCCCAATCGAAGGCTGAGGGGCAAAAAATGGCGACGAGGAAAGTCATCATCACCTGTGCGGTCACCGGCTCGGTGCACACGCCATCCATGTCGCCCTATCTGCCGGTGACACCCGACCAGATCGCGACGGAAGCGATCGCCGCCGCCGAAGCCGGCGCTTCGATCCTGCACCTGCACGCGCGCGACCCTAGGGATGGCCGGCCGACCGCCGACCCCGACGTGTTCATGCAATTCCTGCCGCGCATCAAGCAGGCGACGGACGCGGTGATCAACATCACCACCGGCGGCTCGTCGCTGATGACGCTCGACCAGCGGCTGGCGGCACCGCTCAGGGCCGAACCGGAAATGTGCTCGCTCAACATGGGCTCGATGAATTTCGCGCTGTTCCCGATGCTCGACAAACCGAGGGACTGGCAGCACGAGTGGGAGCCGAAGCTTCTGGAAGCGACGCGCGACACGATCTTCAAGAACACCTTCGCCGACATGGAGAGCGTGCTCGAAAAGCTCGGCAAGGGCTGCGGCACGCGCTTCGAGTTCGAATGCTACGATGTCGGCCATCTCTATTCGCTGGCGCATCTGCGGGACCGCGGCCTGGTGTCGGGGCCGCTGTTCCTCCAGTTCGTGCTCGGCATCCTTGGCGGCATCGGCGCCGATCCCGACAATCTCATCCACATGAAGCGCATCGCCGACAAACTCTTTGGCGACAGCTACCAGTTCTCGGTGCTCGCCGCCGGCCGCCATCAGATGCCGCTGATCTCGATCGCGGCAGCGATGGGCGGCAATGTCCGCGTCGGGCTGGAAGACAGTCTCTACGACGGCCGCCAGCTGGCAAAATCCAATGCCGACCAGGTGCGCCGCATCCGCGGCATTCTCGACGGACTGTCCCTGGAGGTCGCGACACCTGCCGAGGCGCGCGCCATGCTGGCGCTCAAGGGTGGCGACCGGGTAGCGTTCTAGAGCCTGTTCCATCCCGATGGAATCGGGATGGGGCTCTATCTCTTTGTTTGAGCATGATCTTTTCCGAAAACCGGTTCCACTTTTCGGGATCATGCTCTAGGCGCATAGTGGAGGTCGGGTGACAAGGGGAGGAGCTGATATGGAAAGGGTTCTCGTCTCAGCCTGCCTGCTCGGCAGCAAGGTTCGCTACAACGGCTCCTACCGGCTCAACGACCATCCCGTTCTGGCGCGGTGGCAGGCGGAAGGGCGGATCGTGCAGATCTGCCCCGAAATTGCCGCGGGTTTCTCGACGCCGCGTCCTCCTGTGGAAATTCGCGGTGCCGGCGACGGCCTTGCTGTGCTGCACGGCCAAGGCCAGGTGGTTGAGCGAACCGGAAACGACGTGACCGCACTCTATCTCGAAGCCGGGCAGCTTGCGCTTGATCTCGCCCGGGAAACAGGGTGCCGCTATGCGGTCTTGACCGACGGCAGCCCGTCCTGCGGCTCAAGCTTCGTCTACGACGGCAGTTTTTCGGGCAAGCGTGTAGCCGGTCAAGGCACGACCACCGCGCTTCTGGAAGCGAACGGCATTCGCGTCTTTTCGGAAGACAATATCGGCGAACTGGACGATCTCCTGAACGGCTCAGCCGGAACCGTGGCCTGATCCATGGTAGAGACGATCAGCATGACAGGTGATACCGCCATCCGCGCCGGCACCATCGACGACGTCGATACCATCTACGCCGCGCTGTTGCGCTTCGGCGCCCATACCGGCGGGCATCAGCAGATCACCTCCACCGCCGAGGATTTCCGCCACTATGGCTTTGGCGACAAACCCGCCTTCTCCACCCTGATCGCCGAGGTCGGCGGCGAGTTTGCGGGGCTGTGCCTGCATTTCCCGATCTTCTCGACCTGGATGGGCCGGCCTGGCGTCTATATCCAGGACCTCTATGTCGAGGACCGGTTTCGCGGCCGCAAGATCGGCGAAAAACTGCTGCGCCGCGTCGCGCGCGACTGCCGCAGGGATGGTGGCGTCTATCTCAGGCTGTCGGTCGATACCGACAATGACGGCGCCAAGGCCTTTTATGAGAGACTGGGCATTGGCTGGGCGCACTACGAGCAAACACAGAAGATCGTCGGCGACGCTTTCTTCGCCTTTGCCGATGCTCCGGACGATATATAGCCGGCTAATATATTTGGAGTCATGATGAAAGCCTTCTATGCCGAGGAACAGAAACGCCACGATCCCAAGGCTTTCCTCTCGAGTGGGGCGCCGCAGCCCAATCCGGAAAAGCCGGAACGCGCCGAGCGGCTGCTTGCCGGTGCGAAGGCCGCCGGCTGCTCGATCGAGCGGCCGAGGGATTATGGGCTCGGCCCGGTTTCTGCAGTGCATACGCCCGAATATCTGGATTTCCTCGAGCACATCTTCGTGCGCTGGCAGCGCATCGAAGGCGCCTCGGCGGAGGTGATCCCCAACATTCACCCGATCGCGCGCAACGGCTCCTACCCGGCTTCGGCCGTCGGCCAGGCTGGCTACCATATGGCCGACACCGCTTGCCCGATCTCCGGCGAGACCTGGGGCAGCGCGCTGTGGAGCGCGTGGAGCGCGGTCGAAGCTGCCGAAGCCGTGATGGCGGGCGCACCGGCCGCCTATGCTCTCTGCCGTCCGCCCGGCCATCACGCCTTTGCCGATGTCGCCGGCGGCTTCTGCTTCATCAACAATTCGGCAGTCGCCGCCCAAGTGCTACGCAAGCAAGCAGCGCGGGTGGCGATCCTCGATGTCGACCTGCATCACGGCAACGGCACGCAAGGCATTTTCTATGCCCGGCCGGACGTGCTGACCGTCTCGGTGCATGCCGATCCTGTGCGCTTCTATCCGTTCTTCTGGGGCCACGCCGACGAGCGCGGCGAAGGGCCTGGCTTGGGCTACAATTTCAACCTGCCATTGCCACGCAAATCCGGCGACGCTCAGTTCCACGAAGCGCTGAAGACGGCATTCCAGCGCATCCGCGCGTTTGCACCCGACGCGCTTGTGGTGGCGCTCGGCCTCGACGCTTTTGAAGGCGATCCGTTCGGCGGGCTTTCGGTGACGACGCCGGGGTTTTCGCGCATCGGCGAAGCCATTGCCGGGCTCGGCCTGCCGACGGTCATCGTTCAGGAAGGCGGTTATCTCTGTGACGAACTCGGCGACAACCTCACCGCGTTCCTCACCGGCTTCGGCAGCAAGAACCGTTGAGGATGCAGCGTCAGGATCGCTGCTGCCTGAGCATGGCGATGACGCGGTGCACGCTTTCCAGCGTCTCGTCGATCTCGGCCGCATTGTTGTAGTGGGCGATGCCGATGCGCACGACGCCGTGCTCGGCGGGAATGCCGAGCTGGTGAACGATCTCCCAGGCGTAGTTGTGGCCGGACCACAGGAAGATGTTTTCGGAATTCATCTGCCGCACGATGGTTTCCGGCACGATGCCGTCGACGGTGAAGGAAACCGTAGGCACGCGATGCTCAAGGCGCGCCGGGTCGGTGATGCCGTGAATGGTCAGCCCAGAAATGCCCGACAACCCGTCGATCAGCCTTTGCGCCAGCGGGTTCTCGTAGGCGATCGCCACTTCGAACGCCTTGGCAATCTTGCGCCTTCGCGACCCTTTCTCGCCAGCCGCAGCGCCCAGCTCCGAGAAATAGTCGACGGCGGCGGTGAGGCCGGCCATCAGCTCGATTTGCGGCGTGCCGAGCTCGAACCGCTCCGGCAGACCGTTGGACGAACAGCGGCATTTGTACGCCTTCAACGCCTCGATGACGTCCAGCCTGCCCCAAAGAATGCCCATATGCGGGCCGAAGAATTTATAGGCCGAGCAGATCAGGAAATCGCAGCCGAGGTCCTGCACGTCGACCAGGCCATGCGGCGCAAACTGCACGGCGTCGACATAGACCAGCGCGCCCGCCTGTTTGGCGATGCCGGTCAGCGCCTTCACCCGATTGATGGAGCCGGTCAGATTGCTGGCGTAGTTGAGCGCGACGAGCCGCGTCCTGTCAGTCAGCAATGCGCTGAGCGCCGTCTCCTCGACCTGCCAGCTCTGCTCATCAAAAGGCAGCCAGCACACGACGAGGCCAAGGTCTTCGGCCAGCTGCAGCCAGGGTGAGACATTGCCCTCGTGGTCCATGCGGGTGAGGATGATCTCGTCGCCTGCCTTGAACGTGCGGCCGAGCGTGCGCGACATGTGGTAGGTCAGCGTCGTCATGTTAGCGCCGATGATGATTTCCTGCGGCGACGCGGCACCGAGGAAATCGGCCATCGCCGCGTGTGCGTCGTCGACGACCTGTTGGGCGGCGACCGTGGTTTCGAAGAAGCCGCCGAGATTGGCGTTGGTGGTCAAGAGGCAGTGCGACACCGCATCGGCGACCGCTTGCGGCACCTGAGTGCCGGCGGGATTGTCGAGATAGATGCGGCGGCGACCCTTGTCGGTGAGCCCGAGGGCCGGAAATTTTGCCCGCAGGGCGTCGATCTGAAATGTCATTTTTGTCCCCCCAATCACTTCAACTGGCCTACGGATCGCCTGTCTACGGGCACGGATTGCCGACGCGCTGGTGGATCGAATCGACCGCCTTCTGCATCTCCTCGGTCCACACCACATCGACCGACGACAGCGCCATTTCAAGTTGCGCAATGGTTGTAGCGCCGATGATGTTGGAGGTGACAAAGGGCCGACTGGACACGTAGGCGTTGGCAAACAGGGCCGGCTTCAGGCCGAAGGAGCGCGCCAGCTCGTTATACTCAAGCTGCGCCTCCGCCGCGTTCGGCGTCTCATAGCGCTGGCCGCGGTTGAACAGTTGCGAGCGTGAGCCTTGCGGCCGTGCGCCATGGTCGTATTTGCCGGTGAGATAGCCCTGCGCCAGCGGCGAATAGGCCAATAGCGACACCTGTTCGCGCTCGCAGACTTCGGCCAGGTTCACCTCAAAAGTGCGGTTGACGAAATTATAGGCGTTCTGGATCGAGACGATGCGTGGTCCGACACCCTTGTCGGATTCCGCGATGAAGCGCATGGCGCCCCAGGAATTCTCGTTCGAGAGGCCGAAATGGCGGATTTTTCCGGCCTTCACCAACTCGTCGAACACGGCAAGCGTCTCGGCAATCGGCGTCTCGCCGGCAGGCGCGCCGAGGGCATCGGCGCGCGGCGCCACGGCGCCGATGCGGTTCGGATTGGCGCCCCACGGTATGTCGCGTTCCGGCCAATGGATCTGATAGAGATCGAGATAATCGGTGCCGAGCTTGGTCAGTGATTTTTCGATCGCATCAAAAATGTCGGCGCGCACCAGCTTCGAGGGACGGTCGCCACGAAACCAGGTGTTGGCGGTGCGGCCGACCACTTTCGAGGCCAGGATGACCTGATCGCGGTTGCCCTTCGCCTTCATCCAGCTGCCAATGATCTTTTCGGTACGGCCTTGCGTCTCCGCCTTGGGCGGGATCGGGTAAAGCTCGGCGGTGTCGATGAAATTGACACCGCGCGCAAAGGCCAGGTCCATCTGGGCATGACCTTCGGCTTCCGTGTTCTGCTGGCCCCAGGTCATCGAACCCAGGCAGATCTGGGTAACAAGAAGATCGGTCCGACCGAGACGGCGTTTGTGCATGGAATTTTCTCCGGCGGGAATTTTTTGGCGCGGCTGCGCGGGAGGAGGAAGCCCAAGCATAGAGCAAAGGATGGCCGAATTGAACCATCCTTGCTCGGAAAACCCGGACCTTATCCAAGCCCGGAACCCGCAGGATTTCGTAAAAAGTGTGGGAGAGTTTTAGCGCCGGGCGCCGGCCAAAGCGCGCCGCTTGGCTTCGTCGATCAGCATGTTGGCCACCTGCATGCGGATCATGGCGCGCTGGCGCAAATGCGGGGCGACACGGTCTGGATGATTGGCGAAGGCGAAGCTGCGGCGCATGCGGCCGAAATCGGCGACGTCCTTCGGCTGGTTGAGGCCAAGTTCGACGGCGATGGATTCAGGATCGATCGGCGGCAGTTTTTCCTCTGGCTTGGGCTCTTCGCCGGCAAGCGCGATCTTCGCCTGATCGAGCAATGCGGCGAACTCGCTCGCCAGGTCGGCGCCCTCGCGATACTCGGCGGCAAATGTGTCACCGGCAACCTTTATGCGGCCGGAATGAAGTTCATCCGCCACCGAGAGATAATCGAACGGAATCGACGGCCGTCCGCCGGCCTCCTCGCCCTTGTCGGGGGCGACGAAAAGGTCGTCGAGCAACGAAGCGAAATCCCGCTTGCTCCCGGTGCCGATCTCAGCCTCCCCCTGTCGTAAGCCCACCTGTACCGGCGCCCAACATAGAACCGGCTCGTTAAAAATGAATGCGACCGATCTTAATCAATTTAGCCTTTGGCTTGCGGCGTTGGCCAGCCGAACTCTTATGCAAAAAAGCCGGGCTGCATTTTCATGCAACCCGGAAAATTCGCCAGGAGTGGCGAGGAAAAGCCGGCCATGTGCCAGCGTTGAAGCATACGGTCGGCACGCGCCCGAAGTTTCACCGGCCTGTTCGATTGTGACGAAAAAAATTCGTGCAGCATGGCTGCCATGCAAATGCTGCACTGCACAATCTTCATGATTTGCCTATATTGCTGGATGTGGAGGATCAACAAGGGGCCATGATCATGGGGTTCTTCACTGAAATGTTCGCCCGTCCGCGTCCGCAGGAACATCTGCGCTATCGCTCGGCACTGGCACTGCTGCATGCAATGAGCAGCACCGACCGCGCCGACATCGGCATCAAGCCGGCCGATTTCCCGCGCATCGCCCGCGAAATGTCATTACGCTGAACAAATCCTGACGCGAGGTTTCCCGGCAGCGCCGGGAAACCTTTTTACCTTCAACGCCCGAGGAACGTTGCCTTGCCCAGCGGCACGCCGTTGTGGCGCAGGATGTCGTAGGCCGTGGTCACGTGGAAGTAGAAGTTGGGCATGGCGGCGTGCAGCAGATATTGCAGGCCGGGCATCGAGACTTCACGTCCCGCCAGCCTGAGTTCGATTGTCCGCTCGTCGGAGCCATCGAGGTCGGCCGCCGAGAAGGTCGCGAGATGGTCGACGGTCTTGGCGATGCGCGCCTGGATGTCGGCGAAACTCACCTCGTTGTCCTCGTATTTCGGCACCTCGCGGCCGGCAAGCCGTGACGGCGCCCCCTTGGCATGATCGGTGGCGATCTGCACCTGCCTCACCAGCGCGAACATGTCGGGCGCCAGCCGCGCTGTCAGAAACACCTGCGGGTCGATCTTGCGATCAGCGGCATTCTGTTCGGCTGCAGACAGAACATTGGACAGCGCCTTGAGCCTGGCGGAAAACACCGGCACGGACGCTTCATACATCGACAGTGTCACTTGAAATCTCCACGCGGCGGAACGCCGATGGCGGCACGTAGCGCCTTCGCGGGTGACTTTTCAAGCGTCACCGCGTCGCCGCAATCGTTGTGCTAGGATTTTCCGCATCGACTGGAGATTCGCGATGAGAAGCGCCCTTTTTGCAGCGACCGCTCTTTTCTCCCTAGCCAGCATCAGCCAGACAGCATTCGCCGCCGACGACGCGCCCTATCTCGATGACCGGTCGGACGCCGCCGCTGTCGTCCGCTCGCTCTACAACGCCATCAACCGGCACGAATTTGCGCGCGCCTGGGGCTATTACGGCGACACCAAACCGGCCAAGGATTTCGATACATTCGTCAAGGGCTATGACGGCACCGACAAGGTCGATGTCGCCACCGGCGCCGTCTCCGACGATGGCGCGGCCGGCAGCATTTTCTACAATGTTCCGGTCGCCATCCGCGCTACCGACAAGGACGGCAATGAAGCAGTCTTCGCCGGCTGCTACACGTTGCGCCAGGTCAACGCCCAGATCCAGGAACCGCCGTTCCGCCCGATCTTCATCGACAAGGGCGCGCTGAAACCATCGAAGGCCGATTTCGAGGAAGCGCTGCCGGCAAGCTGCGGCGACGGACCGCCGCCGCCCAAGAAAGACGCCGTACTGGAGCAGGTGAACAAACTGTTCGCCGCCGACTATGGCAGCCAGTGCGACGAGCAATTTCTCGGCGAAGAGCCCAACATTTTTTCGATCAAATACAAGGACAAAGACGCGGCTGCCGGCGATCCCGACAAGGAAACACGGCTTTTCGAGTTCTACTGCCAGGCGGCCGCCTACAACACCGCTTCGGTCTACTACATGACCGACGAGGTATCGGGGGTGAGGCAGTTGCAGTTCGCCGAGCCTCAGATGGATATCCGCTACGAGAACAATGACAGCGACGGCAAACTGCTGGGCATGAGCATCATCGGCTTCCAAACGAGCGGCTGGGCGACCAATCCCGAATATAATGAAGAGACCAAGACGCTCACCACGTTCAACAAATGGCGCGGCGTCGGTGATGCCTCCAGCTCAGGAACATACCTGTTCCGCAACGGTGATTTTTCCCTGGTCCAGTACGACGTCGATGCGTCCTATGACGGCGAGGAAAACCCGCAGACCGTCGTCGACTACAACACCGCGCCTTAGCGCGGTTTAGCACGGCGTTTCATGGCGCCTTCGACAGCATCCAGTTGAGCGTGCCGCGCCAGTCGGTCATGCGGATCGGCGTGCCATGCGTGCCCGTCTCGAAGCGGACGAAATGCGTCGGATACGGATAGGCTTTCGATTTGGCGATGATGGAGCGGAAGAAGGCTTCCTGCTTTTCCACGGGAAATACCGGGTCCTTGCTGCCCTGGCCGAAGAAAACCGGCACATGGCGCCTGAAGGCGGGGCTCGCCAGGAAACTATCATCCCAGAGCGAGCCAAGCAGCAGCAGCCCGCTTATGCGCCGGCCGGTGTCGTTGCGGGCAGCGAGTTGCCAGCACAGCGATCCGCCCATCGAGCCGCAGGCGACGAAGATCTTCGCGCCCGGCGATTTTTCCGCATAGTGGTCGATCAGCGCCGCGACCTGGGCTGTGCCCTTGTCACCGAAATCGGTGAAATCCGGAGAGAGATAGAGGCCGCCATTGGCGGCCATCAGGTTCTTGATGCGGTTGAAATTACCGCCGAAGGTGAAGTCGTCGACGCCTTGCTTGCGGCTGCCGCCCTGCCCATGCAGGTACAGCACGATGATGCCGGCACCCTCGGTCTTGCCGACGGCGACATGCCTGACATCGCCGGCATCGGTCTTCAGCAGCAGATCCTGCTGCACCTTGCGCACGCCGGTGTCGGTGTACTGGGCGTGCACCCGACGCTCGGGCACTTCGTCACGGGCGTTGATGTCGCGCAGTTCCTGGTAGTCGATGACCGTGTAGGCGCCGTTGTCCGCGGACGACAGCGTGGCCGGATAGGCGAACAGATCGTCCTTGAAGGGTTTTAGCGTGTCGGCGCGAGCAGCGATGCTGCCAGGAAACAATACAAGCGCTGAGGCAAAAAGGGCGTAGCGGAATCTGAAAGCCATGCCCAAGCCATGCGTTTTTCAGCTTCGGTTTGTCAATCCTGCAGCACGCCGCCGGCGCCTTCCAGCGCCTCGCGCGTGTCGACATCGACGGCTGCGCCCTCGCCGATCTCGACATCGACGACATCCAGCCCCTCGGCCTCGACCAGATGCCGCGCGCCGGTGTCGCCTTCGAGATGGGCGATGCCTCCAAACAACGCACGCGGCAATAGCACCGGGTTGCCGCGGCGGCCATCATGCGAGGCGCGCACCACCGAGCGGCCTTCGGCCTTGCGGAAAGCGTCGATCAGCCTGTCGAGGTCGACTGACGAGACGCCCGGCATGTCGCCGAGAACAATCATGGCGCCGGCGGCGTCTTCGGCAACCCTAGAAATACCGGCCTTCAGCGACGAGGACAGGCCTTCGGCAAAATCCGGATTGTCGGCAAAGGTCACATCAAGGCCCGACAAGGCTGCCCGCACCCGCTCGCGCTGATGGCCGGTGACGATGATTGTTTGAGAGGCATTCGAGGCGAGCGCACGCTCGGCGGTGCGGCGCACCAGCGGCTTGCCGTCGAACAGCGCCAGCAACTTGTTGGGCCCGCCCATGCGGCTGGAGCGGCCGGCAGCCAAAAGCACGATATCGACCGCCAGCTGCGCCTTGGCCGGCAGCGGCTCGCGCGGCTGGGGCCGTGTCGGGATTTCCATCAACAGCCCGCCGACGCCCATGCCGGCAATGTCCTTGGCGGTCACGTCGAGGCCAGCGATCAGCCGGTCGAGAACCCAGTCGAAGCCGTTCTCCTTGGGACTGCGGGCGCAACCCGGCGCGCCGATGACGCGTTTGCCGTCGAGCATGCCGAGCACCAGCAGATTGCCGGGGTCGACTGGCATGCCCGCACGGATGACGGTGCCGCCTGCGCGCTCGATGGCCGCCGGAACGACATCGCCGAAGTCGCTCATCGCCGAGGCGCCAAAAATCACCACCATATCGTTGTCGCGCGCCAGCGCTGTTGCTGCCTTCGCCACGAGCGCGACCTCGTGCGGCGTACGGCGCTCCGCCGTCAGCCGGCCGCCCGAGCGCGCCAGCCGCGCTTCGGTGACACGCAGCGTCTTGTCGAGCACGCTCGACTTGATGCCGGGCAGCACCGTCTGGATGACGCCGACGCGTACCGGCTGGTAGGCGTTGACGGCAAAGATCTCGCCGCCGGTACAGATCGTTGTCACGGCATCGACCAAGGCCGAGGCGACCGCGAAAGGGATGATCTTCACCGTCGCCACCATCTGGCCTTTTTCGACCGGCGCGTGCTGCGCCAGCGTGGCGATAGTGATGGTCGGATCGACGGCATTGATGGCGTCGATCATCGCCGCATCGACGGTGAAGATGCCGGCGGCATCAGCATGCAGATTGACGCGGCCGGTCGCAGCCGGCTTCGCCTCGATGTTCCTGTGGGCCATGCTCGCGGCGATCTTTTCCGCGGCTGCGTCCTCGCTGAGATCATCGGCAGCCAGCACCGCCGCGACCACCTCCGAAATGCCGGCGGCCTTCAGCAGCGACACATCGTCGGCGCTCAGCCTGTGCGCTTTGCGGAAACGTCGCTCTCCGGCTGCGGTGGCGTGCGCCAGCACAGCGCCTTCAGCTGCCTCGATCGGGATCGGCCCGAATTTCACGCCGCCGCACCCTTGGCTTCGAGGCCGCGCGAACGAAAGGCGTGGATCGCCTGCGCCAGCACTGCCACCGCGATCTCGGCCGGGCTTGCCGCACCGATGTCGAGGCCGATCGGCGCGTGGATGCGGGCGATCTGATCGGCGGTTGCGCCCAAGGCCAGCAGGCGCTCGACGCGTTTGGCGTGCGTCTTGCGGCTGCCCAGCGCCCCGACATAGAAGCAATTGGCGTCGAGCGCTGCCTTCAGCGCGAAATCATCGATCTTCGGGTCATGGGTGACGGCGGCCAGCGCCGTATAGCTGTCGAGCGGCTGGCGCTTCAGCACGTCTTCCGGCCATTCGGCGTGCAGTGCGACGTCGGGAAAGCGGTCGGGCGTGGCAAAGGCGGTGCGCGGATCGACGATCTCGACGGGATAGCCGGCGATCTTCGCCATCGGCGCCAACGCCTGGCTGATATGGACGGCGCCGATCACCACCAGGCGCGGCCGCGGCAGATGGGCGTTGAGAAAGAAGATTCGCCCTTCGGCCTCCACCGAACCGGAATTGCCGGTGCGAAACGCCTTGGAGATGGCAGCGCCCAGATCGCCGGCAACCTGATCGCCCTCGCGCACGATGCGGTCGCGGCCGTCGCCGAGATCGGTGACCAGGATCGCCGCACGGCGAGCGCGGCGTTCGGCATTCAGCGTTTTCAGCGCATAGGGATCCATTGTCAGCCCAGCCGCTCTACATAGACCTTGATGCGGCCGCCGCAGGACAGGCCGACCTGCCAGGCGGTTTCGTCGGCGACGCCGAATTCGAGCATTTTCGCCTTGCCTGAGTCGATCACGTCGATCGCCTCGGCCACTACGGCACCCTCGACGCAGCCGCCTGAGACCGAGCCGTGGAAATTGCCTTCGGCGTCGATGACCAGATGGCTGCCGACCGGACGCGGTGCCGAGCCCCAGGTTTCGACCACCGTGGCAATGGCGACATCCTTGCCGTCCTTCATCCAGCCTTCCGCGATGATCAGCGGATCGCGGGCCTCATCGAGATAAATGCTGTTGTCCATCGTCGCTTCTCTCAGAGTCTGTTTATGATCTGGGTATCGCCAGGTCGCGCAAGCAAATGCATGGTCAATCGATCACCGCGAATGCGTCAACTTCGATCAGATAGCCGGGCGACAGGCTCGCCACGCCAAGCACGACGTCAGCCGGTTTGTGGTCTCCGAAAAGCTCTACCCGAGCCTTTTCGATAATCGGCAGGCATTCATCGCGATCGTAGTTGACGACATAGATCGTGATCCGGGTGACCTGCGTAGGCGCCGCACCGGCGGCGGCAAGGGCCCGGCCGAGATTGGCAAACACCTGGCGCGCCTGAGTCGCAAGATCACCTCGGCCAACAAGCTTACCATCCAGGTCTTCCGGCTCCTGGCCCGAGATGAACACCAACTTGCTGCCTGTCGCAACAACGACCTGGCTGTAGGTCTGCGGCATTGGCAGGTCCTTGGGATTGATGCTTTGAAGCGTCATTTATCGGGTCTCCGGTCCGGTGATTTCAATTTTTTCCGGGAGTCTGTTTTCCGCTGGATCAACATATGGCTATGCGGCGTGCCTGGCGCCAGCGTTCAACCATCGACGCGGATCGACCGAAGCGGCCGACTTCTTGTCCAACGAGGCGCAGAGATCGGCGAGCGCGTCGAGATTGTGCACCGAGCGGAACTCGTCGACATGCGGCAGCATCGCCTTGACGCCCCGGGCGCGGGCTTCAAAACCGTCGAAGCGCAGCAACGGGTTCAGCCAGATCAGCCGCCGGCAGGATTTGTGCAGCCGCTCCATCTCTTCCGACAGGCCGGCGACATCGTCGCGCTCGAGCCCGTCGGTGATCAAAAGCACCACCGCGCCCTGCCCCAGCACGCGGCGCGACCATAGCTTATTGAACTCGGCCAACGTGTCGCCGATGCGGGTGCCGCCCGACCAGTCCTTGACCGCCGCCGAACTCTCGGCAAGTGCGGCATCGGGGTCGCGGTGGCGCATCTGCCGCGTCAGATTGGTCAGCCTGGTGCCGAAGACGAAGGCATGCACGCGCCGGCGCTTTTCGGTCAGCGCATGCAGGAAATGCAGGAAGATGCGGGTGTACTGGCTCATCGAACCGGAGATATCGGCCAGCACCACCAGCGGCGGGTGAACCTCGCGCGGCGACCGGAACTTCGGCAGGATCAATTCGCCGCCGGTGCGCGCGGCCGAGCGCATCATGGCGCGCGGATCGATGCGGCGGCCATGCGCGTCGGCCTTGAAGCGCCGCGTCCTGACCATGTCGAAGGGCAGCCGCAACTCAGCAATCGCCTTCTTGGCATCGGCCATCTCGGCGGCGTTCATCTGGGCAAAGTCCTTAGCCCGCAGCACTTCGTTGCCGGAGAAGGTGAAGCGGGCGTCGACCTCGATCTCGGGGATTTCCTGCACCGGCTGTTTTTTCTGGTGACCTTCGAACATCGCCTGGCTGACGCGGTTTTCGGCCGCGCGGGGTTTTTGCTTTTCGCGGTTGTCCGGCGCCACCGGCGAGAACATCGCCAGCATCTTTTCGATCAACTCGCGCGATTTCCAGAACAGCCTGAAGGCTTCGTCGAAGGTTGCGTGATCCTCATGCCGCGACACCAGCACGGCGTGCAGCGTCCAGTAGAAATCGTCGCGCGAACCGATACCGGCGGCCAGCACCGCCTCGATGGCGTCCTTGACCGAAGCCGGCCCGACCCGCATGCCGGCTTTACGCAAGGTGCGGGCGAAGTAGACGATGTTGTCGGCGATGCGCCCGTCGGGGGTGGCTTCTTTCGGTTCGGGACGCAGCATCGTCCCTACTCCGCCGCCGCAAGCTCGGCCTTCACCTCGTTGAGGATGCGCCGGCCTTCGCCCTGTTCGATCCGGGCGATGTCGTCCTGGTACTTCAGCAGCACGCCGATCGTGTCGGAAACTGTCTCCGGGTCGAGCGCCACCTTGTCGAGTTCGGTCAGCGCGCCGGCCCAGTCGATGGTCTCGGCGACGCCCGGAACCTTGAACAGTTCGATCTGGCGCAGTTTCTGGATGAACGACACCACTTCCGCCGAAAGCCGCTGGTTGGCCTGCGGCACCTTGCGGCGCACGATCTCCAGCTCGCGCTCGGCATTAGGATAGTCGACCCAGTGATAGAGGCAGCGCCGCTTCAGCGCGTCGTGGATCTCGCGCGTGCGGTTGGTGGTGATGATGACGATCGGCGGCTCTTCCGCCTTGATCGTGCCGAGTTCCGGCACCGTCACCTGGAAATCGGAGAGAATTTCGAGCAGGAACGCCTCGAACGCCTCATCGGTGCGGTCAAGCTCGTCGATCAGGAACACCGGCGCAGCACCCGCCTTGCCGGTCAGTGCGTCGAGCACCGGGCGGCGGATCAGGTATTTTTCGGAGAAGACGTTGCGCTCCATGTCGGAGCGGTCGACCTTGCCGGCCGCCTCCTCCATGCGGATCTCGATCATCTGCGCGGCATAGTTCCACTCGTAGACGGCTGATGAGACATCAAGGCCTTCATAGCATTGCAGGCGGATCAGCCGGCGGCCGAGCGCCTGCGCCAGCACCTTGGCGATCTCGGTCTTGCCGACACCGGCCTCACCTTCGAGAAACAGCGGCCGCTTCATGCGCAGCGACAGAAACAGCACGGTGGCCAGCGACCGGTCCGCGACATAGTCCGCACCGGTCAGGAGATCGAGTGTCTCGTCGATCGTCCGCGGTGCGGGGCGCGGCTTCAGCTCGGTCATTCTCTCTCCATCGTCGCCGCCGGTCCGTTTCACAGAACGTGGTAGCCGCGGTTGTGGTAGATCAGCGGCCGCAAATTATCGCCCATGCGCAACCCTGTCACCTTGCCAAAAAGCACACGATGGGTGGCCAGATCCTTGGTGTCGAGCAGTTCGCAGTCGAACACGGCAAGCGCGCCCTTCAGCGTCGGCGCGCCGGTCGAGATCACGTCCCATTCGCCGAGCGCGAAACGCTCCTCGACCGGCAGGCCGGTGATGCCGGAAAAGCCGATCGACAGCGGCTCCTGGTCCGAAGCCAGCGTGTTGAGGGCGAATTTGCCGTTCTTGACGAACGGCTCGTTCTTGGGATTTTCGCGATTGAGGCAGACCAGAATGGTCGGCGGCGTGTCCGATACCGAACAGGCGGCGATGACGGTTGCCCCGCGCCTGCCGGCGGGACCGTCGGTGGTGACCACATGGACGTGACCGGCAAAATGGGCCATCGCGTCGCGATAGGCCTGCGGCCCGATGTCGTTCTTCTTCAGCACGGATGATTTTCCACAGTCAGAACCCAAGCGTTATATATGGCGGCATACGATATGCCACAAGCGAAGTGGTTGACCTGCATTCCCGGAATTAGCGTGTTGCACCAAGGCCGGGCAGCCTTTAGGTCTTGGCGGCAAATAGTGCCAGAAGCGTAAAGCCGGCACGGAGGAATCCATCGCTCGAATGCGACCTTGGACAAGAACAATAGCGGCGCTGGTCTGGCTGTCTGTGGCCGGCGGCGCGAGCGCGCAGACGCTGCTGGTCGGCGTCGCCGCGCCCTTGTCGGGGCCGTCGGCGCTGCTGGGCAAGCAAATCGAGACGGGCGCCGGCCTGTCGGCCGCGGCGAACGGCGTCGAGCTCCGGACTGTCGATGATGCCTGCACGGCCGATGGCGGCGCTGCCGCCGCCCGGGATTTCGTTGCGGCGAAAGTCAACGTGGTCGTCGGCTTTCTCTGCACCGACGCGATCGAGGCGGCGCTGCCGATCCTGAAAGACGCCAACATACCGGTCATCACCGTTGGCGTGCGCACCGAAAGCCTGACCGACCGGCGCGCCAAAACCGGCTGGCCGGTCTATCGTCTTGGCCCGCGCGGCGACGACGAACGCAACGCCGTTGCCGCCATTCTCACCCGGCTGTGGCAGAACGAACTGTTCGCCATCGTCGATGACGGCACCATCTACGGCCGCGAAATGGCCGAGACATTTCGCGCGGCGGCGGAGCAGGCGGCGCTGAAGCCGGTGTTCGTCGATACGTTCCGGCCGCAGCTCGACAACCAGATCGGCCTGATCGGGCGGCTGAAGAAGGCCGGCGCGACGCGTGTCTTCGCCGGCGGCGACGGCGACGACATCGCCATCATGGGTCGCGACGCCAGCCAGCTCGATGCCGGCATCGTCTTTGCCGGCGGCGAGAACATGCGCGCCCCGCCGGGCGACGTGCCTTATGCCGCGGGCACGCTGATGATCGCGCCGCCCGAATGGGCCGAGGGCGCCGATCCCAAGGTGCTGGAAGCGTTTGCCGCACAAAACATCGCGCCCGATGGCTACACGCTGCCGGCCTATGCGGCGGTGGAGATCGCCAAGGCCGCCTCCGGCCTTTCGGAAACCACCGGCAAGCCGCTCACCGAGGCGCTCACCGCGCATGATTTCACCACGGCGATCGGGCCGATCCGCTTCGATGAAAAGGGCGACCTCAGCCAGAATCCCTTCCGTGCCTACCGCTACGACGGTGCCCATTTCGTGCCGGCGGAGACCAACTGATGTTCCGCACGGGTCCGCGCAATCTCATCACCGATGTCGCCGGCCTGCGTGTCGGCAACGCATCCGATGCCAGGCTGAAGTCGGGGGTAACCACTGTTTTGTGCGATGAACCGGCGGTCGCCGGCGTGCAGATACTGGGCGGTGCGCCGGGCACCCGCGAAACCGATCTGCTCGAACCGCACAATTCCATAGAGGCCATCCATGCCGTGGTGCTTTCGGGCGGCTCAGCTTTCGGCTTGGACGCCGCGTCGGGCGTGCAGGCGGCATTGCGCGAAAAAGGCATCGGCGTTGAGGTCCGCGGCTTTCGCGTGCCGATCGTGCCGGCGGCGATCCTGTTTGACTTGGGCAATGGCGGCGACAAGGATTGGGGCCGCTATCCGCCCTATCGCGATCTCGGCTACGAAACGGTGCAGGCTGCGGCAATCGACTTTGCGCTCGGCACGGCCGGCGCCGGCACCGGCGCGCTAAGTTCTGGCCTCAAGGGCGGACTTGGCTCGGCCTCGACGCTGTTGGACAGTGGTGTCACCATCGGCGCGCTCGCCGCCGTCAACCCGACCGGCTCGGTCACCGTCGCCCGCACCAGGCATTTCTGGGCGGCACCGTTCGAGATCGGCAATGAATTTGGTGGGCTCGGATACCCGTCGCCGATGCCGGACGATGCGAAAAGAATCCTGCTGAAATACCGCGACAAGCACGTCACGGGACAGGCCGGCGGCAACACCACCATCGCCGTGATCGCCACCGACGCCGTTCTCACCAAGGCGGCGGCCAAACGTTTGGCGATATCGGCGCATGACGGTTTCGTACGCGCCATCTGGCCAGTCCACACGCCGGCCGATGGCGATCTGGTGTTCGCGCTGGCGACGGGCAAGAGCGGCATTGAACTCACCGCCGAAGCTGCAATCGACCTCTACGCCGCTGCCGGCGCCACCATGGCGCGCGCCATCAGCCGTGGCGTCCATGCCGCAACGCCCGCCGATGGCGACCTGTTTCCGGTCTGGTCGTCGCGCTGATTGCGCGGCGAAATGGATCAGACTGGATCGGATTTTTCTTCCTCGAAAGTGACCGCGACATCGGAGTTTGCCGACAGGCGGACGTTGTTGCCCTCAACCTCGGCGATCAGGCTTGACGGGATATAGTGGTGGTGCCCCTTGTGCGCGCCCTGCCCGCTGTCGAGCTTGGTCAGCTTGATTCGTTCGCCCTCGATCCTGTCGACCGTGCCGACATGGACGCCGTCGGCGCCGATGACTTCCATATGTTCGCGAATTTTGCTGGTGTCGGTCATGGTGGTCTCCATTGAAGCTGCCGACGTTAACTAATGACGGCGCGATTGGATGCATCGGCCTTCAGACAGCACGACTTTCATGACCGCGTCGTGATAGGGGATGGTCGACTTTGGCTGCTGGAGGAAACCCCGATGCGAATACTGGTCCTGTTTGCCGTTTCCCTGCTTGCCCAGTTTGCAACCGCGCTTGCCGCCCATGCCGGCGATGTCGCCGAGCTGGAAATCATCGGCTTCGCCAAGGATGGCGGCGTCTTCGCCTTTGAGGAATACGGCGTCCAGGACGGGTCGGGCTTCCCCTATGCCAATCGCTACTACATCGACACCAGCAACGACAGTTTCCTGCCGGGCACGCCGATCAGGGTCCGGCTCGACGACGAGAATGCGACGCTCGACGCGGCTCGCCTCCAAGCGCGAAAAAAGGGCGAGGCGATCGTCAGCCAGGCAGAACTGAGCGCGAACAAGGGGATCACCGCCGGCATCAACCCGGTGACCGAGCTTTCGGCCGATCCGTACCGCATGGTGGTCAATCCGCGGCCGATCTTTTCGCCGGTCGACCGGCCGCTCGAGTTCCGGCTCGACGAGCTCGGTATGAACAATACCCAGGGCTGCGAGAGCCAAGGCGAGATCAACGGTTTTCGCCTGCTGCGCATCGAGGCGGAAGATGGTGGCACGACGCATCTGCTGCATGAGGACAAATCGATCCCCAAGAGCCGGGGTTGCCCGAATGGCTATCGGATCGGCGCGGTGCAGACGTTTTCGATGGATAGCCTCAGTGCTTTTGCCGTGATGATCACGGTGCGCCAGTACGGCTTCGAGGGACCGGACTTTCGCTGGATAGCGGTGACCGGCCGCCTGTGACGCCGCTTCCTCGCCACACCTCACGAAGCCGTTTCCGCCGCGCCTTGCCGCCGCTGGGGACGGCTCTTGTCGGCGCCTTGCTGTGGGCTGCGGCGATGGGCGCCAGCGCGCTGGTCAATCTGTGGCTGGACGATTGGGAAACCCCGGCAAAAATCCGCTTCGTCGCCATGCTGTTTGCCGCCGGCGGCGCACTGGCCTTTCCGATCGGCTTGTTCGCGGCGCGGCTGGTCTCGCTCGGACGGCACTGGGAGGTCGCTTTGGCGGCTACCTTTGTCTGCCTTCTCGCGGCGACGATCGCCGTTACCGGCGGCCTGTTTGCGCTACAATACCGTTCCTACTATTCGGAATGGCATTCGCCCGCCTTCACCCTCACCTGGGCCTTCCAGTTCGTGTTCACCATGTTGACGGCGCTCTACCAGTTCGTCGTCCTGGGCATCCGGCTCTATTTTCCGCTCGGTTTCATCGCACTGGCTGCCGCCAGCGTCTGGTTTGCCCGCCAGCAGCGTTGAGCATTTTGTCTGCCTCTGTTAGGACGCGGGCAAAAGCTCTCGACACGTCAGGACTGACCGATGATCCCTCGCTATTCCCGACCGGAAATGGTCGCCATCTGGTCGCCGGAAACCCGGTTCCGCATCTGGTTCGAGATCGAAGCCTATGCCTGTGATGCACTGGCCGAGCTCGGCGTCATCCCCAAGGAAGCGGCGAAGACCATCTGGGAAAAAGGCAGCGCGGCGAAATTCGACGTCGAGGCGATCGACGAGATCGAACGCGTCACCAAGCATGACGTCATCGCTTTCCTGACCCATCTTGGCGAATTCGTCGGACCGGATGCCCGCTTCATACACCAGGGCATGACCTCGTCGGACGTTCTCGACACCTGCTTTGCGGTGCAGTTGACACGCGCCAGCGACATCCTGCTCGCCGACATTGACGGGCTGCTCGCCGCACTCAAGCGCCGCGCCTTCGAGCACAAGGACACCGTCACCATCGGCCGCAGCCACGGCATCCATGCCGAGCCGACGACTTTCGGCATCAAGCTGGCGCAGGCCTATGCCGAATTCTCGCGTTGCCGCGAGCGGCTGGTGCACGCGCGGGAAGATATCGCCACCTGCGCCATTTCGGGCGCCGTCGGCACCTTCGCCAATATCGACCCCTATGTCGAAGAACATGTGGCCAAGAAGCTCGGGCTGAAGCCGGAGCCGGTGTCGACGCAGGTCATCCCTCGCGACCGTCACGCCATGTTCTTCGCCACGCTCGGCGTCATCGCCTCGTCGATCGAGCGACTGTCGATCGAAATCCGCCATTTGCAGCGCACCGAAGTGCTCGAGGCGGAAGAGTATTTTTCGCCGGGCCAGAAGGGTTCGTCGGCAATGCCGCACAAGCGCAACCCGGTGCTGACTGAAAACCTCACCGGTCTTGCCCGCATGGTGCGCTCCTTCGCGCTGCCGGCGATGGAGAATGTGGCGCTCTGGCACGAGCGCGACATTTCGCATTCGTCGGTCGAGCGCATGATCGGACCGGATGCGACGGTGACGCTCGATTTCGCGCTGTCGCGGCTGACCAGCGTCGTCGACAAACTGCTCGTCTACCCCGACAACATGCTGAAGAACATGAACAAGTTCCGCGGCCTGGTACATTCGCAGCGCGTCATGCTGGCACTGACCCAGGCCGGCCTGTCGCGCGAGGATTCCTACCGGCTGGTGCAGCGCAACGCCATGAAAGTGTGGGAGCAAGGCGCTGATTTTCTTGAGGAACTTCTGGCCGACAAGGAAGTGACGGCGGCCTTGCCCGAAGCCGAAATCCGCGAGAAATTCGACCTTGGCTATCACACCAAGCATGTCGACACGATCTTCAAGCGGGTTTTTGGATAGGTAAGCTCCCTTCTCCCCGTCACTATACGGGGAGAAGGTGCCGGCAGGCGGATGAGGGGCAGCGCCAAGCTCGGCAATGATCGCACCCGGCCAAAAATCTCATAGGGTTACGCTGCCCCTCATTGCCCTGCCGGGCATTTCTCCCCGTATAGTGACGGGGAGAAAGAAGCTGTGCCACCGTCCAATCATGCCTTGCCAGGCACAGTCCTGATCACCGTGCCCCAAGGATCCTCGCGTGTGCTCGCGCTGGTCACATTGTCCGAGCGCATCTCGACCCAGGCCAAGCCCGTGCGAGACGGATCGCGGCGGCCGGCGCCGGAACTCTGCCAGGCATTGGCGCCGATGTGGTGGTGATAGCCGCCGGATGACAGGAACACCGCCTGGCCACCATATTTCGCCACCGTGTCGAAGCCGAATTCCTGGTTCCACCAGGCTTCTGCGTCTTCCGGCCGGCCGACGCGCAGATGCACGTGGCCGACAATGCTGTTTTCCGGCGCGCCCTGCCAGCCGGCGTCGCCCGCCGGCACATCGGCGACGACGGACGGGATGTTCAGCCGCTCGGTCGCCATGGCGATCTTGTCGCCGTTCCACTTCCAGTCCTTCGGCAGGCGATCGGCATAGATCTCGATGCCGTTGCCCTCGGGGTCGGTCAGATAGAGCGCTTCACTGACCAGGTGGTCGGAGGCGCCCTCGATGGCGATCTTGCCTGATATGGCGTGGTTGATCCAGCGGCCGAGATCGGCGCGGCTGGGCAACAGGAAAGCGGTGTGAAACAGGCCGGCGCTGCGCGGATCGTCGGGCTTTGCCGCTGCATCCGCCTCGATGACGAGGAGCGGACGGTTGGCGGCGCCGAGCGTGATCGCGCCGTCGGCGCGGCTCAATTCCTGCAAGCCGACGACCTTGCGGTAGTAAGCGGCGAGATTTTCGGAGTCGCGCGCCTTCAACCCGACACGGGCAACGCTGACGGGAGTCGTGGCGGCAAAGGGCAGTTCACTCATCTGATGCTCCATTCGGCCGGCGTCCGACGAGCCCCAAAGCCAAGGGCCCGGCGCCAGCGATCACTGTACGTCGTGTTTCTCTTCCTGACGACAGATCGTCGATCGGCATCGTTCACACAAGATGGCAAGAAGCGAACATGGTGTTCACTATTCTGATCAGTTTGGCGGCTCATCGCGGTTGCATGACGCAGCAGTGCTCGCTATTTCAGCGCCATGAAAGTCAAGGAAGCAGATATTCTCATCGTGCCGGGCTACACCAATTCCGGTCCCGAGCATTGGCAGACCCGCTGGCAGTCAAAACTGTCGACGGCGCGCCGGGTCGAGCAGGCGGAGTGGTCGAAGCCGGTGCGAGATGACTGGACGGCGAGCGTGGCCAAGGCGGTCAACGAGGCCGAGCGGCCGGTCGTTCTCGTCGCGCATTCGCTCGGTGTTGCCGCTGCCATCCAGGCCATGCCGCAGTTCCAGCGGCCGGTTGCCGGCGCCTTCTTCGTGGCGCCGCCCGATGTCGCCAATCCGAAGCTAAAGCCCAGGCACCTGATGACCTTCGGCCCCTACCCGCGCGAGCCGCTGGGCTTTCCCTCGGTGGTGATCGCCAGCCGCAACGACCCGTTTTGCGCCTTCGACGTCGCCGAGGACATTGCCGGCGCCTGGGGTTCGCTGTTCATCGATGCCGGCGAGGCCGGCCACCTCAACTCGGATTCCGGCTTCGGCCCATGGCCCGAGGGATCGATGACCTTCGCCAAGTTCCTGACTGATCTCAAGGCCTGACCCATTCCGGGGCAAGGTGCCATGCCTCAGCCCTTGATCGAATCGTTCATGCTCTTCAGCAGGGTTTTGGCCCCGAGCGCAATCAGCGCGTGGTCCGAGCCCATGGCCAGCAACCGATAGCCCATGGCCACGACGCGGCCGGCAATCGCCGGCTCGATGACATAGATCGCCGCATGCTTGCCGGCCTTGCGTGTCCGCTCGGCAATCGAGGCGACAGTCTCCATCATGCTTTCCAGCGTCGAATTGACGGTGGCGCCGTTCGACCAGGCGATCGAGAAATCCGATGGTCCGAGGAAGATGCCGTCGATGCCCGGCGTGTCGAGGATGCCGTCCAGCGCATCGAGTGCGGCGCGCGTCTCGACCATGGCGAAGGCCATGGTGCGCGCATTGGTATCGCGCAGCCATTCGGCCTGGTCGCCCTTGCCATGCCTAGGAAAGGCATAGGTCGGGCCCCAGGAGCGCTCGCCCAGCGGCGGGTATTTCATGGCGGCGGCAAACAGTTTTGCGTCGGCCACGGAATTGACCATCGGCGCGATCACCGCCTCGGCGCCAAAATCCAGCGCGCGGCTGGCCATGTCGAAGCGACCGACCGGGATGCGCACCAGCGCCGGCTTGTTGGCGGCCAGCACCGGCACCAGGCCGCGCAGCACGCTGTCTTCGTGATGGCCGCCGTGCTGCATGTCGAGCGTGACCGCGTCGAACCCCTGCTTGGCGATGATTTCCACCGTCAAGGCATCCGGCACCCCGGACCATGCGGTGAACAGCGTTTCATCCGCCGCAAGGCGTGATTTCAGGGACATTGGCGATTTCCTTGTTGGCTGGCGCAGTTTCAGCCTGAAACAGCGGCAAAGGCAAAGAAAAACCGCCCGGATGGGCCGGGCGGTCGATTGGTCCAGTCATTCTTTAATTGTCGCAGGCTCTGTCGCAAAACCGCAGGACACTTTTGCAGAACCTGCTTCGGCGGGATCAGGTGTTCTTGATCTGGTCGATCGCCTGCGCCATCAGCTCATCCATGGTGCGGCGGATCTGATGATCGGACTGGGCAACGCCGGCCGCATCGAAATCGGCGCGAATCTTGCGGAAAACGTCGTGATCGCCGGCTTCCTCGATGTCTGCCACAACAACCTCCTTGGCATAGGCTTCGGCATCGGCGCCGGATTTGCCAAGCTTTTCGGCAGCCCACAGGCCAAGCGCCTTGTTGCGGCGAGCCGCAGCCTTGAACCGAAGCTCCTCATCGAATGCGAATTTGCGCTCGAAGCCCTCTTCGCGGTCTTTCATGCTGCTCATGGCATCCCTCCGGTACAATCCGATTCGTTTGATGGTGAATATGTGTTGTCGAAGCACAAACCAAAAGGCCGCGGGTCGGTCAATATGCTACATCGCTTGCTGCGCTGCGGCATTTCATTCCCGAAAGCGGTTGATTGGAAGGATTTGCCGATTGAGCAAACGATGTGATTGGGATAGACCCGGCATTGAACCCTATCGTAGCCGCACTATTTCAGGCTAACGGACAGGAACTGGTCGCTAGCCGCCTGCCCGGAAATCCAGAGAAAAATCAGATGAAAAATCGCCGCCGCATTTATGAAGGCAAGGCCAAGATCCTCTATGAGGGACCTGAGCCGGGAACGCTGATCCAGTTCTTCAAGGACGATGCGACCGCCTTCAACAAGAAAAAGCATGAAGTCATCGACGGCAAGGGCGTGCTCAACAACCGCATTTCCGAGCATATCTTCAACCATCTCAACCGGATGGGCATTCCGACCCACTTCATCCGCCGGCTCAACATGCGCGAGCAGCTGATCAAGGAAGTCGAGATCATCCCGCTCGAAGTGGTGGTGCGCAATGTTGCCGCCGGCTCGCTGGCCAAGCGCCTGGGCATCGAGGAAGGCACCGTTTTGCCGCGCTCGATCATCGAATTCTATTACAAGGCCGACGCGCTCGACGATCCGATGGTGTCGGAAGAGCACATCACCGCCTTCGGCTGGGCAAGCCCGCAGGAGATCGACGACGTCATGGCGCTGGCCATCCGCGTCAACGACTTCCTCTCCGGCCTGTTCATGGGTGTCGGCATCCAGCTGGTCGACTTCAAGATCGAGTGCGGCCGCCTGTTCGAGGGCGACATGATGCGCATCGTCGTTGCCGACGAGATTTCGCCGGACTCCTGCCGCCTGTGGGATGTGGCGACGCAGGACAAGCTCGACAAGGACCGTTTCCGCCGCGATATGGGCGGGCTGGTCGAAGCCTATCAGGAAGTTGCCCGCCGCCTGGGCATCATGAACGAGAACGAGCCGCCGCGCCCCACCGGACCGGTGCTAGTCGCCTCGACCGATGGCATCAAAGGCAAGCCGCACTAACAATCCTACCGCTCAACACAGAACAGGAGCATGTCCAGCGTGATCAAGGCCCGCATTACCGTCACCCTCAAGAACGGCGTGCTCGACCCGCAAGGCAAGGCGATCGAACACGCTCTGTCCGGGCTCGGTTTTGATGGCGTCGGCACGGTGCGCCAGGGCAAAGTTTTCGACGTCGAGCTTTCGGAGAGCGACAAGGCCAAGGCCGAGGCTGACCTGAAAGCCATGTGCGACAAGCTGCTGGCGAATACGGTGATTGAGAATTACGCGGTGGAGATCGCCTAAGGTGAAATCAGCAGTCGTCCTTCTGCCTGGCCTCAACCGCGACCGCGACATGATCGCGGCGCTGACCAAGATTTCCGGGACGCCACCGGTTACCGTCTGGCAGACCGACACCGAAATCCCTGATGTCGACCTGATCGCCATTCCGGGCGGCTTCTCCTTTGGCGACTACCTGCGCTGCGGTGCGATTGCCGCGCGCATGCCGGTGATGCGGGCGGTTGCCGAAAAGGCGGCCAAGGGCGTCATGGTCATTGGCGTCTGCAACGGCTTCCAGATCCTGGTCGAGGCAGGCCTGCTGCCGGGCGCCTTGATGCGCAACAGCTCGCTGAAATTCGTCTGCCGTGAGGTGAAGCTGCAGATCGCCAACGCCAACACGATGTTCACCCGGCGCTATCAGCCGGGTCAGATCATCCGCACGCCGGTGGCGCATCACGATGGCAATTACTTTGCCGACGCCGAGACGCTCGCCCGTCTCGAAGGCGAAGGCCAGGTCGTGTTCCGCTATGCCGAAGGCACCAATCCCAACGGCTCGATCAACGACATCGCCGGCATCATCAACAGCCGGGGCAATGTGCTCGGCTTGATGCCGCACCCCGAAAACCTGATCGAAGCAGCCCATGGCGGCAGCGACGGCCGGGCCTTGTTCGAAGGTGCGCTTGGCATCGCCGCTTGAATTTCCTCAACGCCAGCACCGCAAAAAGCGGGCAAATCCAACACATTAGGGAGAGACGGTCATGAAACTCTATTCGCGGCCGTTGTCGCCCTACTCGTCGATCGTGCGGGCGCTGGCCTATATCAAGAACGTGCCGCTCAAGGTGATCGCCCCGCCGTCGGGATTTCCGATCCCGGAAGAGTTCCGTGCCATCTCGCCACTCAACCGGATTCCGGTGCTGATCACCGGCTCCGGCGAAACCATCGTCGAATCGGTGGTCATCGCCGAATATCTGGAGGAGCGGTTTCCGGAGCCGGCGCTGCTGCCCCAGGATTCGAAAGACCGGGCGCTGGTGCGCATGTTCGCCCGTATCACCGACCTCGACGTTCTGGCCCCGATGATGAAGCTGTTCGAGCTTTATTTCGTGCCGAAGCGCAACGAAGCGGAAATCGCCTCGCAATTCGCGCGCTTGCATCACGGACTGGCGGCGATCGAGGCCCGCATGGCGCAAGGGCCGTTTGCGCTCGGCGACGACATCAGTTTCGCCGACGCCTGGCTGACTCCGACCCGCTTCATCTTCAACAATTTCCGGGTCACGACCGGGCACCACGACCTGCTCGACGCCTACCCGAAATTCGATGCCTATGAGCAGATCGCCTTGCAGCACCCGGCGCTGTCGCGGGTCTGGGGCGAGATGACGGACGGGCTGAAAATCTTCCTTTCCGAACTCGAGATGGGTGCGGCCTGAGCATGAGACTGCTGGTCGCCCGCCTCGCTTTGCTCGCCACCGCCGGCTTTGTGCTCGCCTCCTGCCAGTCGACGCCGAAGAGCGCGCCGGTACCCATGGGCAAGAGCGCTTCGCTGCTCGCCATGGAACAGGTGGCGATCGCTGCCCATAAATGCTGGATCGCCAGCAAGGATCCGGCTTTCAAATCGTATCAGATGGCCAATGAGTTGAATTCGTTTAGCGGCACGCCGCGCTTCCTGCTGGTCCCGGCCAAGCATTATGGCGGCAAACCGCTGCTGGTCGTCCAAGCGCAAGGCAATTCAAGCCATGTCGACGCATTTGGCCCATTGATGGCCGACCCGCTCGGCGCCCGCATCGGCTCGGATATCGCCCGCTGGCAGGCCGGCAATCCGGCCTGCAACGCGGCCGCATAGCGCGATGGGCCGGTTCCTGCAGCTCGCGGGTCTGGTCATCGGTCTGGCCGGGCTTGTCCTGCAGTTCTGCATCACCATTCCGGCGTCAATGGAAGCCGGCCGCAGCCTGCTCGCCTCCATCGTCTTCCTGTTCAGCTTCTTCACCATCCTGACCAACATCGGCGCGGTGCTGGTTCATGTCTCCTTGCTCTCTCCCAGCGGCTATGCCTGGCTGCCGGCCTTTGCCGGGCCGCGGATGCGTGCGGGCGTCGCGGTTTCCATCGCGCTAGTTTTCATCGTCTACGCCACGGTTCTGGCGCAGCTTTGGCAGCCGCAGGGATTGTTCCTGCTCTGCGATGTGCTGCTGCACTATGTGACGCCGGTGCTGTTCGTGCTGTGGTGGCTGGTGGCCGGCGCCGACGGCTCGACGCGGTGGCGTGACATCTCGTGGTGGATGCTCTATCCGATCGCCTACTTGGTTTATGCACTGGCGCGAGCGCCGATCGCAGGCGAGGTGCCCTACCCGTTCCTCGATGTCGCCAAAAACGGCGCGGCCAGCGTCGCCATCGCGGCGCTGGCCATAACCGGGCTTTTTCTCGTGCTGTGCATCATCGCGGTCGTTTTGGACCGCGGCGTCTCGCGCCTCAGGGCATCGAGCGTCCGCTAGATCTCAATCCCAGAACGGCCTGATACCCTCGCGGTGGGCATCGCAACGCGAGACACCGATATCCTTGAGCTGCTCGTCGGTCATCTCCAGCAAGGCCAGACGGCTGCGCCGGCGCTCCAGCAGGTTGCCAATCCAGCGTGCGCACGATGCGACCACGCGCACAAGGCGGCCGACATAGGTTCGCCGGACCGACCGACGGGTCCCGAGCGACGCATAGGGAATTGTCTCGATTGTAGCCATTGTCTTTCTACCAAAATCCGAATTGTACCCTTTTTGGTACGCGGCTGATATGTATTGACTCTCAATTCGGTGCAATATAGAAAATTGTCACCATGACAAATTGGCTCCCAGACCTCACCGCCGGCACCGGCCCTCTCTATCAGCGTCTTGCTGACAGCATTGAGTCAGATATCGACCGCGGCGTGATCGATGCCGGCGCAAAACTGCCGCCGCAACGCGACCTCGCCTACGACATCGGCACCACTGTCGGCACCGTCGGCAGGGCCTACCAGTTGCTGCGCGAGCGTGGACTGGTGAGTGGCGAGGTCGGCCGTGGAACCTATGTGCTGGCGCAGCAATCCGAAGCGGCAAGCCCCGAATTCGTCGAGACCGCCGTGCAGGGCACGCGCTATGTCGATGCGCCGCCCGGCAAGCTGCGCTTCGACAGCACCGCCGCCCCCGAGATCGGTCAGGGCGCCATTGTCGCCGACATGCTGTCGCGCACGGTGCAAGATCATCCGCACGAGATTTCCAGCTACACCAGGGATTTTCCGGAGCGCTGGTTCGAGGCCGGCGCGCGCTGGCTGTCGCGCAATTCGTTCCGCCCGGCCGCCGAGACCATCGTTCCCACGCTGGGCACCCATGCCGCTGTGATGGCGGCGATCGCGGCGTTGACCACGCCCGGCGATTATGTCGCCTTCGAGCACCTCACCTATTCGCAGATCTCGCGCAGTGCCGGGCTGATCGGCCGGCGCACGGCGCTGGTGGCATCGGACGAGGAAGGCCTCGATCCCGAAGATTTCGAACGCGTCTGCGCACAAAAGCACCCGAAAATGATCTTCCTGATGCCGACGGTGCAGAACCCGACGCTAGCGATCCTCTCGGCAGCGCGCCGCGAGGCGATTGCGCGCGTGGCGCGTGAGTACAATGTCATCCTCATCGAGGATGACCTCTATGGCGGCTTGACCTCAGATCCGACGCCATTGCTTGCCGAGTATGCGCCAGAGCGCACCATCGTTGCCGGCGGCCTGTCGAAATCGGTCGCCGCCGGCGTTCGCGGCGGCTGGCTCTCCTGCCCGCCCGCCTATCGCCATCGCATCCGCGTCGCCCACAAGATGATGAGCGGCGGCATGCCGTTCCTGCTGGCAGAGGTGAATGCCCGGCTGGTCCTGTCGGGCCAAGCCGGCGATATCCGCAAGCGCAGCATCGCCGAAATCGCCGCCCGCATCGCGATCGTGCGCGAGACGCTGGCCGGCTTTGCGTTCAAGTCGCATGAGAGCGTGCCGTTCGTCTGGCTGACGCTGCCCGACCCCTGGCTGTCCGGAACCTTCAGGAGCGCCTGCCTCGAACATGGCGTGCTCCTCGACGACGAGGACGAGTTCAAGGCGGGACGCTCCGAGCAGGTTTTCCACGGCGTTCGTTTCGGCGTTTCGCAGCCAAGGCGGCGCGAAGACATTGCCGCTGGCGTCGAGGCGATCCGGCGGCTGCTTGACGAAGGCCGCGCCGGCTACGACAGTTTTTCCTGAGTTCGCTTTCCGCCGGGCCTGACAGGCGACGCGCTGCCGTTTTCCGGCGTTTTTCCTCATCCGATGGGGTGTATCGCGCCAAAGCTTGCGATAAGAGGGGACTCAGAAATCCCCCTCTCCCACGGATACCAATCGCTGCCCATGACCATTTCCAATTCCGTGCCGATCACCCCGGAACTCATTGCCGCGCACGGGCTGAAGCCCGACGAATACCAGCGCATCCTCGACCTGGTCGGGCGCGAGCCGAGTTTTACCGAACTCGGCATCTTCTCGGCGATGTGGAACGAGCACTGCTCGTACAAGTCTTCGAAAAAGTGGCTGCGCACGCTGCCGACCACCGGACCGCAGGTCATCCAGGGTCCAGGCGAAAATGCCGGCGTGGTCGATATCGGCGATGGCGACTGCGTCGTCTTCAAGATGGAGAGCCACAACCACCCCTCCTACATCGAGCCTTATCAGGGCGCGGCAACCGGCGTCGGCGGCATATTGCGCGATGTCTTCACCATGGGCGCACGGCCGATCGCGGCGATGAACGCGCTGCGCTTCGGCGCGCCGGATCATCCCAAGACCAGGCATCTGGTCTCAGGCGTGGTGTCCGGCGTTGGCGGCTACGGCAATGCCTTTGGCGTGCCGACGGTTGGCGGCGAGGTCAATTTCGACGCCCGCTACAACGGCAACATCCTGGTCAACGCATTTGCCGCCGGCCTTGCCAAGACCGACGCGATTTTCCTGTCGGAAGCCAAGGGCGTCGGCCTGCCGGTCGTCTATCTCGGCGCCAAGACCGGGCGCGACGGCGTCGGCGGCGCCACCATGGCTTCGGCCGAATTCGACGACAAGATCGACGAGAAGCGCCCGACCGTCCAGGTCGGCGATCCCTTCACCGAAAAATGCCTGCTCGAGGCCTGCCTCGAACTGATGGCGTCCGGCGCCGTCATCGCCATCCAGGATATGGGTGCCGCAGGCCTCACCTGCTCGGCGGTCGAAATGGGCGCCAAGGGCGACCTCGGCATCGAGCTCGACCTCGACAAGGTGCCGGTGCGCGAGGAGCGCATGAGCGCCTATGAGATGATGCTGTCGGAAAGCCAGGAGCGCATGTTGATGGTGCTGCGCCCCGAGAAGGAGAAGGAAGCCGAAGCGATCTTCCACAAATGGGGCCTCGACTTCGCCATTGTCGGCAGGACCACCGACGATCTGCGTTTTCGCGTGCTGCACCAGGGCGACCAGGTCGCCGATCTGCCGATCAAGGACCTTGGCGACAAGGCACCGGAATATGACCGCCCCTGGACAGAGCCGAAGAAGCCGGCGCCGCTTGCCGCGAGCGACGTTCCGCAAGCTGATGTCGCTGAGGCGCTGCTGAAGCTGCTTGGTGGGCCGGACCAGTCCTCGCGCCGCTGGGTGTGGGAGCAATACGACACGCTGATCCAGGGCAATTCGCTGCAGCTTCCCGGTGGCGATGCCGGCGTGGTCCGCGTCGAAGGTCATCCGACCAAGGCGCTGGCCTTCTCCTCCGACGTGACGCCGCGCTATTGCGAGGCCGACCCTTACGAAGGCGGCAAGCAGGCGGTTGCCGAATGCTGGCGCAACCTGACCGCCACCGGCGCGCTGCCGCTGGCTGCCACCGACAACCTCAATTTCGGCAACCCGGAACGGCCCGAGATCATGGGCCAGCTGGTTGGCGCCGTGAAAGGCATCGGCGACGCATGCCGCGCACTCGGCTTCCCGATCGTATCCGGCAATGTCTCGCTTTACAACGAGACCAATGGCCAGGGCATCTTGCCAACGCCGACCATTGGCGGCGTCGGACTGATTGCCGACTGGTCGAAGATGGTGCGGATCGGCTTTGCGGCGCAAGGCCAGATGATCCTGCTGGTCGGCGCGCCACGCATGTGGGGCACGCATCTCGGTCAGTCGGTCTATTTGCGCGATATCCATGGCCGCACCGATGGCCCGCCGCCGCCGGTCGACCTCGATCATGAAAAGCGCGTCGGCGACCATGTGCGCGCGCTGATCGCCTCCGGCATCGTCACATCGGCGCATGACGTCTCCGATGGCGGCATTGCCGTGGCGCTGGCTGAGATGGCGATGGCCTCCGGCATCGGCGCCACCGTACCCGGCCTTGCCGGCACGGACCCGATCCCGGTCTGGTTCGGCGAGGATCAGGGCCGTTATTTGCTGACGCTGTCGATCGATCCGCAGAGCGACGAATGGGATGCCATTCGCGAGCAGCAAAGCAAGCTCGGCATCTTCGCGCCGTGGATCGGCTCGACCGGCGGGCGCGAATTGAAACTCGGCGATACCAGGGCGATCCCGATCAGCGAGCTAACTGCCGCCCACGAGGGATGGTTCCCACGCTTCATGGATCAGGCCATTTGACAAAGCTGGCCTTCCGGGCGCTGCTAGCAGTCGTCTTCTGGCCGTCGCTGTTTTTCTTCTGGTTTCTCGGACCGTTCGTCTTTTTCCTGTTGTCGACGACCGGAAGCGAGGTTTGTCCCCGGCTGGAAACACGGGCGGAGTTTCTTGCCGCGGCCAACGGCACCTTACCGATGCTGGTCGCGCAGAGCCTGATCTACGCGGTGCCGATCCTGTGCCTGGTCCTTTGGAACCGGCTTTCACCGGAGCCGGCGCGGGGCCGGCACATCGTCACCTGCGTCAAGCTCTTTGCCGTTACCGTCGTCATTGGCGTGCTGTGGGCGTATGGTTCCTCGCTCGTCTGCGACGGCTACGGCCAGGCGTTCTTCTCGCCCCTCTGGCAGTGGACAAGTTACCTCCCCATCGTCTGCGTGATGATCAACGTTCCACTTTATGTGCTGACCTTCAGCCTTGGCCGCGCCTTCTCGACACGCGAGGATGTTGCCGAGGACAATGCTTCCCAAACAAACCAAGATGTCTCTTGAGCCTCCAATCGTGGTCGGAACAGCTTCAATCCGAACCCGAAAGGCTTTAGGCTCACCCCGACTCTTATGACGCGGGCTGCACCGCTCCCCCGCTTGAAACAGGATTTTGCCATGGCAATGGACGCGCACGACATCGAACGGCTGATCAAGGAAGGCATTCCGGACGCCAAGGTGACGATTCGCGACCTGGCCGGCGACGGCGACCATTATGCGGCTGAGGTGGTGGCCGAAAGCTTTCGCGGCAAAAGCCGCGTCCAGCAACACCAGATGGTCTATGACGCACTGAAGGGCAATATGGGTGGCGTGCTGCACGCACTCGCGCTGCAGACCAGCGTGCCGGAGTGAGCTTGCGCCGGCGTTAAAGCAGCTTCATCGCTTTGCCGTCACCGCAACGATCGGCCCTGCCGGATAATTCCCACCGACGATCATCCTCTCGCCATTCGACAATGCCGAAACCGCGCCGTCGAAAAACAGCGCGTTGGGGCAGTTGAGCGCGTCGCGGAACAGGCGCGCGAAGCTGCCCAGGCTGACCTCCGAACGCGAGATCGCCAGCACCACCATATTATCGTCACGCACGCCAACGCCGTTGCGGATGTAGCGCGAGCTGCCGTTCGCCTCGAATCGAGGATGCAGCCGGCCATCGATCACCAGCATCGGCCCCGACTGGGTGGCGTACGCCACGTCCGGCTTTGCCGCGGCAAATGCATTCGTCTCGATGATCGCCGCCTTGCCGTCCTTGCCGATCAGGAACACGCCGTTCGGCTTGAGGAAGAAATTGCCTTCGGCGTCGGCAAGGTTGAGCGGCGCCTTTTCGCGCCCGTCCTCGACCAGAAGCCCAACCGGCGTCAGATCCTCATGATACATGCCGGCGTTCATGGCGAGCAGCAGCGGCCTGCCCTCGCCTGTCATCGCCTTGTCGAATTTATCCAGCGAGCCGAAGGGTTTGCCGTCGGCACCGGCGTGGACGACGGCGATGTCATGGCTGCGAAGATCAATCTCGCAGACGATGTAGGGAACCGCTTCGAAACTGAAATCCCGGCATGGCGCCGGCAGGTCGCCGCCGACGACGATGGGCGGGCGCTCCGGCTGCCTGAACCACCAGATCGAGGCCAGCGCGGCGACCAGAATACCTATCGGGATTGCCGCAAAATATCGTCTTTTCATCACGTCCTGAGGGCCGATGCGTTTGGCCCAACATCACGCGATGTTTTGCGCCATTTGCATGGCGGCGCGGCAAACATCTTGTTTCGGGCAACCTATGGGTTTATTTGATGGCTATGTTTCCAGCCTGACTCCCACAGGCGTGAAAGGATCGTCCATGAGCGGTATCAACAACTACATCGACAACGAAGTGAAGGGCAACGACGTCGTCCTTTTCATGAAGGGCACGCCCGGTTTCCCGCAATGCGGATTTTCCGGTCAGGTCGTGCAGATTCTCGATTACATCGGCGCCGACTATAAGGGCGTCGACGTGCTGACCTCTGCCGAACTCCGCCAGGGCATCAAGGAATATTCCAACTGGCCGACGATCCCGCAGCTCTACGTCAAGGGTGAGTTCGTCGGCGGCTGCGACATCATCCGCGAAATGTTCCAGGCGGGCGAACTGCAGACTTTCCTCGTCGAAAAGGGCGTCAGCGTCAAAGGCGCCGCCTGACTTCCGTTTTGTGCATGTCGTTGTCCCAAAACCGCTGTACACTTTTGGGCGACATGCACTGAAAACGTCGGGGGTGCCCCCACCTCGGCAGACTGTCGCTCCCCGTTAGCGGGCAAAAGACGAATTCATGCGCCGGCCTTCCGGCGCATATTCGTTTGAAAGATCGGACTTGCCGTGGACAACCAGACAGACGCGCCGCAACGGGCATTCAACCTGCCCATTCCGCGCTGGGAATTTATCGCGTTGTGCGCGGCGCTGATGGCGCTGAACTCGCTTGCCATCGACATCATGTTGCCGGCGCTGCAGCAGATCGGCGCGTCGCTCGGCGTCGAAAATGAAAATCACCGCCAGTATGTGATCACCGCCTACATTCTGGGCTTTGGCGGCGGCCAGCTTTTCTTCGGACCGATCTCCGACCGTTTTGGCCGCCGTGCGCCGCTTGTCGCCGGCCTGATCATTTACGTGGCGGCGGCTGCCGCCGCCGCCATTTCACCAAGCTTTGAAACGCTTCTCATGTGCCGGGCCGTGCAGGGCCTTGGCGCCGCCGCGACGCGCGTCATTGCGGTGTCGATTGTGCGCGATACCTTTGACGGCCGGCGCATGGCCGAGGTGATGTCGCTGATCTTCATGGTGTTCATGGCCATCCCGGTCGTTGCCCCTGGGATCGGCCAGTTCATCATGCTGTTTGCCACCTGGCACTGGATCTTCGTCACTATGGCGGTCGGTGCGCTGATCGTGTCGGCGTGGTCGCTGCTGCGCCTGCCCGAGACGCTGCATCCCGAATATCGCCGGCCGCTGACGGTCTCGTCCGTCATCGGCGGTTTCCGCATCGTGCTCACCAACCGCATCGCGCTCTGCTATGCCTTCGCCAGCACCTTCGTCTTCGGGGCGATGTTCGGCTTCATCGCGTCGGCGCAGCAGATCTATGTCGACGTGTTCAATGTCGGCGAACTATTCCCCGTCATCTTCGCCGGGGTCGCGGGCGTGCTCGCCTTCTCCAACTATTTGAACTCGCGCCTGGTCGGCCGCATCGGCATGCGCCGCCTCTCGCAAGGCGCGCTGCTGTTGTTTCTGGTCATCAGCCTTGCCTGGCTGGTCGTCTCACTGGAGATGAAGATGCCGCTCTGGCTGTTCGTTACCTTCTTCGCCTGCGCGATGGTGCCGTTCGGCGCGCTCGGCGCCAATTTCAACGCCCTCGCCATGGAACCGCTCGGGCAGCTGGCCGGCACGGCGTCGTCGATCCTCGGCTTCATGCAGACCTTTTTGGGCGGCATTCTCGGCACGCTGATCGGTCAGGCTTTCAATGGCACGGTGACGCCGCTGGCCGCCGGCTTCTGCAGCGTGTCGGTTGCGGCATTGTTGATGATCTTCATTGCCGAGCGCGGCAAGATGTTCCAGCCGCACAACAAGCCAGTCTAATGCGCCTCACTCGCTGCGGTGAAGCGAGGAAAGCCGGCTATTGCGCCCAGAGTTCGCGGCGGATTTCGCGCCAGCTTTCCTTGTCCGGCGCGACGAGAATGCCGCCGTCGAGATGCGACGGCAGATAGGCGCTGCCGTCGAAGCGCCGGGTATACCCGCCGGCCTCGGCATGGATCAGCACGCCGGCCAGATGGTCCCACGGCATCAGCTTGTTGTAGACGACGAAATGAGCGTGGCCACTGGCCAGCAGGCGGTATTCGTGCGCTGCGCAGCGATAGCCGATTTGCGACAGCGTCTTGGTCTGGTTGCGCGCCAGCCGAGAGCGTTCCGGCTCCGGCATATATTGCCAGGAGACCGCGCCGGTCATTTCCGACATTGGCACCGGTGCGGTGACACGCACCTTCTCCAGCCTGCCATGCGCATGCTTGATGTGGCTGCCGGCCCCCTTGGCGCCAATCAGCCAATCCTTGCCGACCGGATCGTGAATGATGCCGGCAACGGTCTCGCCCTTGACCACGACGCCCAGCATGACGCCGAACAGCGGCACGCCGGACGCGAAGTTGAAGGTGCCGTCGACCGGGTCGATGACGAAGGCGAGTTCGGCGTCGCCAAGGCCGTGCAGCAGCGCCGGATCGTCCGAGCAGGCTTCCTCGCCAACGATCATCGCCTTGGGGTAGCGCTGACGCAGCCTGGCGGTGATCAGCCGCTCGGCATTGACGTCGGCCTCGGTCACCAGATCGGCGGCCGAAGTCTTCTGGCGGATGTCGCCCTCATCCAGCCGGCGAAAGCGCGGCATGATCTCGGCTTTTGCCGCGTCCAAGAGAAGATCGGCGAGCCAGTCGATGGCGCTGTCGTCAAAGGTCATCGGCTTGCCGTGCGGTGAGCGTTTCGTTGAGAGCGGCGAAATCGAACAGCTTTCGGTCCATGAGATGCGAAGGCCGCACATTGCTCATGGCCCGGATCATCGTGTCCTTGCGACCGGGCATGCGCTTTTCCATGTCGTCGAGCATCGCCTTCATGGCATTGCGCTGCAAGCCCTCCTGGCTGCCGCAGAGGTCGCACGGGATGATCGGAAACTTCATGGCGCCGGCGAATTTTTCGAGATCGGGCTCAGCGCAAAAGCTGAGCGGCCTGAGCACCATGACGTCGCCTTCGTCGTTGAGCAGTTTTGGCGGCATGGCGGCAAGCCGGCCGCCATGGAACAGGTTCATGAAGAAGGTTTCCAGAATGTCCTCGCGATGGTGGCCGAGCACCAGCGCCGAACAGCCTTCCTCGCGCGCAATACGGTAGAGATGGCCGCGCCTCAGCCGCGAGCACAGCGAACAATAGGTGCTGCCCTGCGGCAGCTTGTCGGTGACCACCGAATAGGTGTCCTGGTACTCGATGCGGTGGGCAATGCCATATCTGTCGAGATAGTCGGGCAGGATGTGCTTTGGAAAGTTCGGCTGGCCCTGGTCGAGATTGCAGGCCAGCAATTCGACCGGCAGCAGACCGCGCCATTTGAGATCGAGCAGCACGGCGAGTAGGGCGTAAGAATCCTTGCCGCCGGACAAGGCCACCAGCCAGCGGTCGCCGGGCCTCACCATCGCGAAATCCTCGATTGCCTGACGGGTAAGACGCAGCAGCCGCTTGCGCAGCTTGTTGAACTCGACGGAAGACGGCACATCGGCAAACAACGGATGAAAGCCGCCTTCGATGTCGGCGATCGGCGACAATGATTCGACGTCTGGCAGCATGTTCATGGCGCGTCGGCCTCGAAGTCTCTGTTGCCGTCCGGATTAGCGGAGGTGGCGGACAAAGAAAAGGCCGCCTCGACGGGCGGCCTTCGATGGTGTCGTAAAATGGAGTCGATCAGCGCGAATAGAATTCGACGACCAGGTTCGGTTCCATCTGCACGGCGAAGGGAACGTCGGCCAGGCCGGGGATACGCGCGAAGGTGGCGACCATCTTGTTGTGATCGGCATCGATGTAATCCGGCACGTCGCGTTCTGCGAGACCGACCGATTCCAGGACGATGACCAGCTGCTTCGACTTCTCGCGCACTTCGACGACGTCGCCCGGCTTGCAGCGGTACGAGCCGATGTTGACGCGCTTGCCGTTCACATTGACGTGGCCGTGGTTGACGAACTGACGGGCGGCGAAAATGGTCGGCACGAACTTGGCGCGGTAGACGACCGCGTCGAGACGCGACTCGAGCAGGCCGATCAGGTTCTCCGAGGTGTCGCCCTTGCGGCGATCGGCCTCTTCATAGACCTTGCGGAACTGCTTTTCCGAAACGTCGCCATAGTGACCCTTCAGCTTCTGCTTGGCGCGCAGCTGCAGGCCGAAGTCGGAAAGCTTGCCCTTGCGGCGCTGGCCGTGCTGGCCGGGGCCGTATTCACGCTTGTTAACCGGGGACTTCGGGCGGCCCCAGATATTTTCGCCGAGACGGCGGTCGATCTTGTACTTTGCGGATTCGCGCTTGCTCATCGCATTCCCTTTCAAAACAAACACACCCGGAACCTCATGGTCCGGGTGAAGGAAACGCGCCCTCCTCTGGCCTCCGTTTTCGAGGCCTGACAGGGTCTTCCCACGCAACGCGGCGGAAAACCCACGGGACACGTCAGTTCAAACAAGACCGGGAGACTACCAACCGGTTTCCCAAGAGGTCTTGCGCATACAAAGAAACCACCGGACATTGCGGCCCGGTGTTGGCGCGGTGGTTAAACGGACATTTAACCGGTGTCAAGCTTGTGAATGGCGCCAGGCGTCGCGACCGTATAGCATTTTCCGTGTTGAATACGGTGCCGGCTGTGGCGGGAGGTTGTTGCGCCAACGGCATCAGGAAGGGACTGGAGCTAGAGGAGCCCGATTCTGATGAAGAAATTCTTCCTTTCGTTGGCAGGTGCGGCGGTACTGGCAGCATCGATGTCCGTTGCGGTGCCGGAGCCGGCAATGGCCCGGCATTGGCATGGCCATCGGCATCATGAGGTATGCCGCATCGTGGTCAAGAAGAAGGTGGTGTGGCGGCATGGCCACAAGCGCGTGATCCGCTACACGGTGCGGCGCTGCTGGTGGCGCTGGTAAGTCCGGCCTCGGCCTCCGAAGGCTGACAGCCCCATCAATTGAAGCCCGCGGTTTAGCCGCGGGCTTTTTGATGGAACATCGCGGGCGCGGCGTTCTTTTGTCTGATTTCCTTCAATGCTTCGACTTCTTCTCGGGCAGGCCCTTGCGCTTGGTCTCGGCAAAATCCTCGAGCTGCTTTTCGCTCATGGACTCGTACATTTCCTTCGACGCGCCTTGGAGTTCGCTCTTTTTTGTCTCGCCGCGTTTGGCGGACAATGCCGCGCCGGCGGCCATCTGCTGGGCTTTCGATGTGGCTGGCATGATCGGCTCCTCTTCTTGCTACCAGAAGAAACGTCTCGCTTCGGCGACGGTTCCAGCGCCAGCGGTTCGATTTCGTGTCTACCCCGCCAGCAGAGCGGCCTTCCCGTGTCCGGAACGCCAGTGTAGGACGGCGTGATGAAATCGTTGACCGATCCCTCGCAAGCACTCGCTACCGGCCTCGCGAAAATCCGCAGCGAGTTCCATGTGCCGGTCGGATTTCCCGCTGATGTAATGGCCCTGGCACAGTCTGCGGCCAAGCGCGTGCCCGACCAGCATGCCGACCGCACGACGATGCCCTTCGTGACACTCGATCCGGCGACTTCCACAGATCTTGATCAGGCGTTTTCGATTGAGGCCAGCGGCAGCGACCTTCTGCTGCACTATGCGATCGCCGACGTGGCCTGGTTCGTCGAGGACGGCGACGCGGTGGATATCGAAGCCTGGGCGCGGGGCGAGACCCTGTATTTGCCGGACGGCAAGGCCGGGCTCTATCCCCCGGTGATTGCCGAGGGTGCGGCGAGCTTATTGCCCAGCGGACCGCGCCCGGCCGTTATCTTCACGGTTTGGATCGCCGAGGACGGAGCGGTAAAGCTGGACGGCGCAGAGCGGGCAATCATTCAAAGCCGCGCCAAGCTCGCCTATGACAGCGTCCAAGCCTCCGACGTTCCGACCGGCTTCGCCGAAATTGCGCGGCGCATGGCAGCAGCCGAAGAGCGTCGTGGCGCTTCCCGCGTCGACCCGCCCGAGCAGGAGGTGGAACAGCTTGCCGATGGCCGGTTCCAGCTTGCTTTCAGGCCGCTGCTGCAATCCGAGCAGGACAATGCAGCACTTTCGCTGGCCGCCAACATGGCGATTGCCGACGCCATGCTGGCACACCGGACCGGGTTGTTTCGGGTGATGGCGCCGCCGGATGCTTCCAAGGTGCAAAGATTGCGCAACGCGGCACAGGCTCTCGGCCTGTCCTGGCCGGCGTCGACCAGTCTGCCCGACTACCAACGAACCCTCGATCCTACCAACAAGCAACAGGCCGCGCTGATGCTGGAAATCCGCCGCGCCGGCTCTGGTGCGTCCTACCAACCCTATGAAGAAGGCGTTGTGCCCTGGCACGAGGCGATGGCTGCGACCTATGCCCACGCCACGGCGCCGTTGAGGCGGCTGGCCGACCGTTACGTCGTGCGCTGCACCCTGGCCATCGCCAATGGGCAGCCGGTACCGCAGACCGTTACCGACGCGTTCGCCAGGCTGCCCAAAATTATGGGGCGCGCGGATGCCCGCGCCTCGCAGATCAACCATGCAGCCATCGACCTTGCCGAGGCAGTCATGCTGAAGGGACGCGAAGGTGAAACGTTCAAGGCCGTGGTCACCGACGTCACCGATCAGCGTGTGCGCGTGCAGCTGTCAGACATGCCTGTCGTTGCCAACGTAAAGGCCCCCGGGTCCGGACAGGGCGATGGCGTTACGCTAAGGCTCGTTTCGGCCGATCCGGATCAACGCAGCGTCGTCTTCGCACCTGCCTAACACACGCTCAGGCCAAAACCCTGCATCAGCCGGCGGGTGGCGAAATCCACCTTGCCGGAGGTGAAAACCGCGATGTCGGGCTCGCCGTCCGGCAGCGGGCCGTCGACAGGCGCGAGCAGCGACATGGCGCGTCGTGCGATCGCTTCAGCCGGATCGATCCAGTCCACCGGCCAGGGCGCCGTCTTGCGCATGCGGTTGGCCAGGAAGGGGTAGTGCGTGCAGCCCAGCACGACGATGTCGGTGCGGGCGCCGTCCTTTTCGACAAAGCACGGCGCGATTTCCTGGCGCACGATCTCCTCGTCGACAAATCCTTGGCGCATGTAGATTTCGGCCAGCGGGGCAAGTCGGTCTGAACCGACCAGCCGCACATGGCACTTCTGCGCCCATTTGCCGATCAAATCGCGCGTGTATTGGCGCTTCACGGTGCCGGGCGTCGCCAGCACGGAAACCAGACCCGAGCGCGTGCGCTCGGCCGCCGGCTTGATCGCCGGCACCGTGCCGACAAAGGGATGTCCGGGAAATTTCTCGCGCAGCGCATCGATCACCAGCGTCGAGGCGGTGTTACAGGGAATGACCGAGATCTCCGGCTGGAATTTGTCCAGCAGCTTGCCGAACAGGCCGAGGATGTGGGCGTTGAGCGCCGGTTCCTCCCAGGCGCCGTAAGGAAAGGCGGCGTCGTCGGCGACATAGATGAAGCGGCGGTCGGGCATCAGCACGCGGGCTTCGCGCAGCACGGTGAGGCCACCGATGCCGGAATCGAACATCAGGATCGGGCGGGCGTCTGATGGAACGGTCATTGTGCTTGAATCACGAGAAGAGCTGGGATCAGGCGAAGAGGCCGGCTGCGGCCTGTGCGCTTCTATCTGGAACGATCATGGCCTTGAAGTGGCGAATGTGCTCAGACAAGACCGCGTTTGCCGAAGCCGGTGGGCCGAGGACGAGCGTTTGGACCTGTCGGTCGTGACGGCGCCGGTCGCGTTACGGAGGTGGAAACCTGTGAAGCGGTGGCGGCGGCCGGCGAGGAATACAATTTCGAATTCATGTTGCCGAGCGGCGCGGCCGGTTCGTCAAAATCAAAAACCGACGCCAGCTCGTTGAGGTCGACACCTGCAGGCTTGGCCATCAGAATTGTGCACCACAGACCAAAAATCGAGAGCCCGAGCAGGTTCAGACCGGAGTTGAAATCTTCGGCACCGAAATCATAAACCAGGACAGTGCCGGCCTGCAGAAACGCAAAGAGGGCCGAAAACACGATATAGCCCCACAGGATCCACTTCGATCCTTGCGCGTCGCGGCTGCGGCGCCAGGCGAAATTGGCGCGAAACAGCACAACCACCAGCGAAACCACCAGGATCGCTCCCGCCACCCCTTCGCGGCCCGGGCCAGGTTTCGAGTTGGCCAGTCCGTCAAAGCCGATGGTCAACGAAATGGACAACACCACCGCCACTATTTCGGCGACCAGCAGGGCCGCAGAATAAGCGAAGAAGCGCAGACGGCCGATATTTGAAGCAAACATCTCAGAGCCCATCGTTTTCATGACAATGAGCCCAACCGGATAAAATTCGGTTACCGGTGACGCAGGGGAATGCCTAGTCTTTGTCCGCAGCTTTCCTGGCACGCGCAGCCGCTGCCGGGAGCCGCCTTGGATCATCTCCCGGAGAACCGTCGCCGCGCGGCATTGCCGGTGAAAACCGGTCCAGCGACGAGATGATGCCGCGCAACACCTTGAGCTCCGGCTCGGCAAAGCCGGCGCGCGTCAGCACCGCGCGCAGATTGTCGACCATCTTCGGCTTCTTCGGCGCCGGGCGAAAATAGCCGCGCGCTTCGAGCGCGCCTTCCAGATAGGCGAACAGGCCGTGCAGCTCTTCCTTGCTTGCCGGCTTCATCTCAGGGCCGGCAAAGTTGGTTTTGGTCTCGTCTTCGAGGCCGGACTTCATCCACTCGTAGGACATCAGCAAAGCCGCTTGGGCTATGTTGAGCGAGGAGAAATCAGGATCCACCGGAAAGGTGACGATCTCGTCGGCAAGGCCGACCTCGTCATTGTACAGCCCGAAGCGCTCGCGGCCGAACAGGATGCCGGTGCGCTGCCCCATGCCGTGACGGGCGCGCAGTACCCTGCCCGCCTCCACCGGGCCGCGTACGGATTTGAAGCCGTCGCGCTGCCTGGCCGTGGTGGCGACGACAAAGTTGAGGTCGGCGATCGCCGAGGCCAGGTCGTCGAAGACCGTCACGGCATCGATGACATGGTCGGCGCGGCTCGCGGCGGCGCGTGCCTTCACGCTGGGCCAGCCGTCGCGCGGATTGACCAGGCGCAATTCAGACAGGCCGAAATTGGCCATTGCGCGCGCGACCATGCCGATATTCTCGCCGAGCTGCGGCTCGACCAGGATGATCGCCGGCCCTACGGCAGGAATTTTGTCTGGCTCTTGGTCGGCTGTCATGGTGTCAATGAACTGCGGTTTGCGGCATTTCAGCGTCCCCTGCCACATTCGGCCGCGAAAATGAAGCTTTCGCAAGGAACGATCGGCGGTGACGGTCAGGCCCTACAGGGCGGATCGCCGTTTGCGCGGTCAAAAATGCTTTGATATACGGGCCGCATCCCCGGTCGAAAGCCATGCGGGCAAGGCCGTTCCGATCCCCAAGCAACGAGGCATTCTTTCCATGGCGAAGATCAAGGTGGCGAACCCGGTCGTCGAACTCGACGGCGACGAGATGACCCGCATCATCTGGCAGTTCATCAAGGACAAGCTGATCCACCCCTATCTCGACCTCAAGCTTGAATACTACGACCTCGGCATCGAACACCGCGACGCCACGAACGACCAGGTGACCATCGATTCGGCCAACGCCATCAACAAGTACGGCGTCGGCGTGAAATGCGCGACGATTACCCCCGACGAGCAGCGCGTCGAGGAATTCAAGCTCAAGAAGATGTGGAAGTCGCCGAACGGCACCATCCGCAACATCCTCGGCGGCACCATCTTCCGCGAACCGATCATCATGAAGAACGTGCCCCGCCTGGTGCCCGGCTGGACCAAGCCGATCATCGTCGGCCGTCACGCTTTCGGCGACCAATACCGCGCCACCGACTTCCGCTTCCCCGGCAAAGGCAAGCTGACGATCAAGTTCGTCGGCGAGGACGGCAAGGTGATTGAGCATGATGTGTATGACGCACCAGGCGCCGGCGTCGCCATGGCGATGTACAATCTGGATGAATCGATCCGCGAGTTCGCGCGCGCCTCGCTGAACTACGGCCTGCTGCGCAACTACCCGGTCTATCTCTCGACCAAGAACACCATCCTCAAAGCCTATGACGGCCGCTTCAAGGACATTTTCCAGGAAGTCTACGAGGCCGAGTTCGAGGCCGAGTTCAAGTCGAAGAAACTGTGGTACGAGCACCGGCTGATCGACGACATGGTGGCCTCCAGCCTGAAATGGTCGGGCGGCTATGTCTGGGCCTGCAAGAACTATGACGGCGACGTGCAGTCCGACACGGTGGCGCAAGGGTTTGGCTCGCTCGGCCTGATGACCTCAGTGCTGATGACGCCGGACGGCAAGACGGTGGAAGCCGAAGCCGCGCACGGCACCGTCACCCGCCACTATCGCCAGCACCAGAAGGGCGAGGAGACCTCGACCAATTCGATCGCCTCGATCTTCGCCTGGACGCGTGGCCTCGCCCACCGCGCCAAGCTCGACGACAATGCCGAACTGAAGCGTTTTTCCGAAACACTGGAAAAGGTCTGCATCCAGACAGTCGAGTCCGGCTTCATGACCAAGGATCTGTCGCTGCTGATCGGCCCCGACCAGCCCTGGCTGTCGACCACCGGTTTCCTCGACAAGATCGACGAGAACCTGCAGAAGGCGATGGCCTGACGGGCAAGCGACATGGGCAAGCCCATCGTCTACGGGGCGGACTACAGCGTCTATGTGCGCATCGTCCGCCTCGCGCTCGAGGAAAAGGGCATCGACTACGAGCTTGTGCCGGTCGATGTCTTTGCCGCGGAGGGCATTCCCGGTTGGTATGTCGAGCATCATCCATTCGGCCGCATCCCGGCCTTCGAGCATGATGGCTTTCGCCTGTTCGAGGCGAGCGCGATTGCCCGCTATGTCGACGAGGCTTTTGACGGTCCGGCGTTGCAGCCCGAGGAGCCGCGTAGCCGCGCAACGATGAACCAGATCATCGGCATGCTCGACGCCTATGGCTACCGGTCGATGGTCTGGGACGTCGCCGTCGAGCGGCTGGAGAAAGAGCCACCCGACGAGGCGTTGATCGCCAACGGGCTGCGGCAGGCCGAAACAGTGCTGCGGGTGTTGACGTCACTCAAGCCCCAGGGACTGTGGTTGCTGGGAGACCAGCTGACGCTGGCCGACCTGCATGCCGCGCCGATCATCGGCTATTTCGCCAAGGTCGCGGAGGGGCAGAACCTGCTGGCCGAGTTCCCCGATATCCAGGCATGGCGGACACGCATTGCAAAGCGGCCAGGCTTTGCCAACCGGCTGACATAGGTGTGGGCGCGTCCATGGCTGACCTTACTCACCATGGACGCACTCACAGTGGCCAGAATAGTCAGGGTCAACCACGCCGGCGAGTTCGGCGCGATCCGAATCTATTCGGCTCAGATTCTCGTCGCCAAGCGCTTTTGGCCCGATTGCGTGCCGTCTTTGTCGGAGATGCTTGGGCACGAGCGCACTCATTGCGCCGCCTTCCGTACAGCCATGCCATCACGACATTCGCGACCGTGCCGGGTGATGCAGTTCTGGGGCTGGGGCGGCTGGCTGCTGGGCTTCGTGACCGCCCTGCTCGGACCGCAAGGCATCTGGGCCTGCACCGCGGCGGTCGAAGCGGCGGTGCATCGCCATCTCGACGATCAGCTGTTTTTCCTCGTCGGCCGCGATCGTGAGCTGCACGACATCATCTTGGCGATCCGCGAGGAAGAACTCGCCCATCTCCATCACGCCGAGGAGCAGCTGAAATCGCCCGGCCCAGCGCTGAACCTTCTACGGGCGACGATTTCAATCGCTACCGACATCCTGATCTGGCTGTCCACATGGGGCGACTCCGTCAGAATGACGCGCGCGCTAAAGGCTGCGAAGCGCCCCTAGTGGACGCTAGGCTGCTTCCAGCGCAGCCTTTACCGCGGCAATCGCATCGGCGGCCTTGGAGGCGTCCGGACCGCCAGCCTGGGCCATATCAGGGCGGCCACCGCCGCCCTGCCCGCCCAAGGCGGCGGAGGCCACGCGCACCAGGTCGACGGCGCTGAAGCGGCCGAGGAGGTCATCGGTGACCGCGACCACGACGCTCGCCTTGTTGTCTTCGCCGGCGCCGACGAAAACCACCACGCCGGAGCCGAGAGACGTCTTGCCGGCGTCGGCCAGCGGCTTCAAATCCTTCGGCGAGACGCCCGAAACCGCCTTGCCAAGGAATCCGACACCGGCAACGGTCTCGTTTTCGACCGGCGCTCCGGCTGCAGCACCCCCACCCAGCGCCAGCTTCTTGCGCGCCTCGGTCAGTTCCTTCTCGAGTTTCTTGCGCTCGTCGAGCAGCGCCTCGACGCGCGCCGGTACGTCGGCCGGCGAAATCTTCAGCGTCGCGGCCGCCGCCTTCAACCGGCGATCCTGCTCATCGAGATATTTTCGCGCCGCTTCGCCTGTCAGCGCCTCGATGCGGCGCACGCCGGCGGCGACCGCGCTGTCGGAGACGACACGCACCAGACCGATATCGCCGGTCGCCCTGACATGCGTGCCGCCGCAAAGCTCGACCGAATAGGGCCGGTTGGCCTTGGCGCCGTGCACGCCGGTGCCCATCGACACGACGCGCACCTCGTCACCGTATTTTTCGCCGAACAGCGCCATGGCGCCTTCGGCGATGGCGTCGTCGACCGACATCAGGCGCGTCGTCACCGGGCAGTTCTGGACGACGATCTCATTGGCCATGCGCTCGACCTCTTCGAGATCCTCCGGCGAAATCGGCTTGTTGTGCGAGATGTCGAAGCGCAGCCGCTCGGGCGCCACCAGCGAGCCCTTCTGCGCGACGTGAGTGCCCAGCACCTCGCGCAGCGCCTCGTGGATTAGGTGCGTCGCGGAATGGTTGGCGCGCAGCCTGGAGCGGCGCGCATGGTCGACCTTCAGCTCGACGGTCGCGCCCGTCTTGACGGTGCCGCTGGCCACCTTGCCGAGATGGACGAACAGCCCATCGGCCTTCTTCTGCGTATCGGAGATCTCGATCGAGAACCCTTCGCCCGAGATAATTCCGGTGTCGCCCATCTGGCCACCGGACTCGGCATAGAACGGCGTCTGGTTGACGACGACGGCAACCGCCTCGCCCTTGCCGGCGCTGTCGATGGTCTTGCCATCCCTGACAAGCGCCTGGATGAGCCCTTCCGCCTGTTCGGTCTCGTAGCCGAGGAACTCGGTGGCGCCGGTCTGTTCGCGTACAGAGAACCAGACTGTCTCGGTGGCCGCGTCGCCGGAACCGGCCCAATGCTTACGTGCCTCGGCCCTCTGCCGCTCCATCGCTGCGGTGAAACCGGCAAGATTGACCGAGATGTTGCGCTGGCGCAGCGCATCCTGCGTCAGATCAAGCGGGAAGCCATAGGTGTCGTAGAGCTTGAAAGCGGTCTCGCCGTCCAGCATGTCGCCGGCACCGAGCGTTTCCGTCGCCTCCGAAAGCAGGCCGAGGCCGCGCACCAGCGTCTTGCGAAACCTGGTTTCCTCGAGCTTCAGCGTTTCGGTGATCAACTGTTCGCCGCGCACCAGTTCCGGATAGGCCTGACCCATCTCGCGCACCAGCGCCGGCACCAGCTTCCACATCAGCGGTTCATGGGCACCGAGCAACTGCGCATGGCGCATGGCGCGGCGCATGATGCGGCGCAGAACGTAGCCACGGCCTTCGTTCGACGGCAGCACGCCATCGGCCACCAGGAAGGAGGACGAACGCAGATGATCGGCAATGACGCGGAACGACGCGACCGTCTCCTTGTCGGGACCACGGCCGATGGCGGACGAGGCCGCATCGATCAGATGGCGGAACAGATCGGTCTCAAAAACGCTTTCCACCCCTTGCAGGATCGACGCCATGCGCTCCAGGCCCATGCCGGTGTCGATCGACGGGCGCGGCAGGTCGATGCGCTCCTGCTTCGTCACCTGCTCATACTGCATGAAGACCAGGTTCCAGAATTCGAGGAACCGATCGCCATCCTCTTCCGGGCTGCCGGGAGGGCCGCCCCAGATGTGCTCGCCACGGTCGATGAAGATCTCCGAGCACGGCCCGCACGGTCCGGTGTCGCCCATCGCCCAGAAATTGTCCGAGGTTGCGATGCGAATGATGCGGTCGTCGGAGAAGCCGGCGATCTTCTTCCAGAAGCCGGCCGCCTCGTCGTCCGTATGATAGACGGTGACCAGCAGCTTGTCCTTGTCCAGCCCGAATTCCTTGGTGATCAAGTTCCAGGCAAGCTCGATGGCGCGCTCCTTGAAATAGTCGCCAAAGGAGAAATTGCCGAGCATCTCGAAGAAGGTCAGGTGGCGCGCGGTGTAGCCGACATTGTCGAGGTCGTTGTGCTTGCCGCCGGCGCGAACGCTCTTCTGGGCGGTCGAGGCGCGCGAATAGGGCCGCTTTTCGAGACCGGTGAAGACGTTCTTGAACTGCACCATGCCGGCATTGGTGAACATCAGCGTCGGATCGTTGCGCGGCACCAGCGGGCTCGACGCGACGACCTCGTGACCCTCCTTGCGGAAGTAGTCGAGAAATGTCGACCGGATCTCGTTCACGCCACTCATGAATGCTGCCTTTTTCGAGAGAGCCGCCGGTCAGCCCGGCGGTAAATAGACTTTTGCTTCTTAAAGCGCGTCGCGTTGAAACGGATTCAGTCGCCGCGCTTTAAGTCTGTGTTTATGCATGTCGTTTTCCCAAAACCGCTGCCCACTTTTGGGCGACATGCATAGGAAGACGGACTTGGCCTTTTAGCGGTCGCACCGCAGCCTGTCCAGAAACACGGGATTGGTCCAAATCGCGGCTTTGCGGGCCAGTCGAACCCAGCCCTGCGGCGCCGCCAAAACACAAAACCGCCGGCTCAAGGCCGGCGGTTTGAAACCCATCGATACGCAAACTCAATCGGGATACGCGAACTCAAGAAAAACCCAGGCGGCGATTGCTCGCATCCTACATGGCGCCGGATTCTTCCTCGAAGCCGTCGTCTTCGCCACGCTCAGGACCACCATTTTCGAGGAACTTCTCGGCGATCAGTCCGGCATTCTGCCGCAGCGCCAGCTCGATCTCGCGCGCCGTGTCGGGATTGTCGCGCAGGAACAGTTTTGCATTTTCGCGGCCCTGGCCGAGACGCTGCGAATTGTAGGAGAACCAGGCGCCCGACTTTTCGACCACGCCGGCCTTGACGCCGAGATCGACCAGCTCGCCAGTCTTCGACACGCCTTCGCCATACATGATGTCGAATTCGACCACCTTGAAGGGCGGCGCCAGCTTGTTCTTGACCACCTTGACGCGGGTCTGGTTGCCGACGACCTCGTCGCGGTCCTTGACCGAACCGATGCGGCGGATGTCGAGGCGCACCGAAGCATAGAATTTCAGCGCGTTGCCGCCGGTCGTAGTCTCGGGCGAACCGAACATGACGCCGATCTTCATGCGGATCTGGTTGATGAAGATGACCATGGTGTTGGAGCGCGAGATCGAAGCGGTCAGCTTGCGCAGCGCCTGGCTCATCAGGCGGGCCTGCAGGCCGGGCAGCGAATCGCCCATCTCACCCTCGATTTCAGCGCGCGGCGTCAGCGCCGCCACCGAATCGACCACCAGCACGTCGATGGCGCCGGAGCGCACCAGCGTGTCGCAAATCTCCAGCGCCTGCTCGCCGGTGTCCGGCTGTGAGATCAGCAGATTTTCGAGATCGACGCCCAGCTTGCGGGCATAGACCGGATCGAGCGCGTGCTCGGCATCGACGAAGGCGCAGATGCCGCCCTTCTTCTGGGCTTCGGCCACCGTGTGCAGGGCCAGCGTCGTCTTGCCCGAGCTTTCCGGCCCGTAAATCTCGACGATGCGGCCGCGCGGCAGGCCACCGACGCCAAGCGCAATGTCGAGGCCAAGCGAGCCGGTCGGCACAGTCTCGATCTCGACGACCTGCTCGTTGGCGCCGAGCCGCATGATCGAGCCCTTGCCGAAGGCACGCTCGATTTGCGACAGCGCCGCATCCAGAGCCTTTGATTTGTCCACCGCTTTGTCCTCTACAAGCCGCAAAGAATTCTGAGCCATGATACATCACCCCTTGGTCGTCAATGAAGGCCGGACAATCCGTGATCCCTGCTTCAGTTTGTACCTTTTTTGTTCTCGTTTGGCAAGGGGTGTCAAATATCTGAAAAACAAACGATATCTGGATTTGTTCTATTTTTGTCTCAGGGTTTCGTTTCCAGATGCATCCTGCATTGGGCCAGGCGGTCCGGTTGTTCCGATCCACCGAATCGCTGGCTTGCCTGCGAAGCTCCGTCGCACAGCCTAGCGCTTGTGCGGCTGGAATAACAAAGGTCATATCGCCCGCATGGTGAAATCGGCAAAAATATTGGCCGTGGGCGGCGCCCATATCGACCGGCGCGGCCAGGTTTCCGGCCCTTATGTGCCGGCAGCGTCCAACCCGGGCACGATGCGCGAGGATGTCGGCGGCGGCGTCTTCAACGCGCTGCGCAGCATCGTGCGGCGCGGCGTCTCGGCTTCGCTGCTTTCGGTGCGCGGCGGCGATGCGGCCGCCGACACGGTGTCTTCGGCAATCGCCCAGGCCGGCATTGCCGATCTGTCGGCGGTGTTCCTCGACCGCACGACGCCGAGCTACACCGCCTTGCTCGACCGCGACGGCGAGCTGATCGTCGGCTTTGCCGACATGGCGCTGTACGACCTGGCGTTCCCCAAGCAGATCCGCCGCTCCAAGGTGCGCGAGGTAATCGGCTCAGCCGATGCGATCCTATGTGACGCCAATCTTCCGTCGACAGCACTTGAGCGACTGGTGGGGCTCGCTGACGGCAAGCCGGTGTTCGCCATCGCCATCTCGCCGGCCAAGGTGGTGCGGCTGACGCCGGTACTCGGCGGGCTGGCGCTGTTGTTTATGAATCGACGCGAGGCGATAGCGTTGGCCAGTGAAAGCGTCGACACTGAAGAGCAAGACCTCGTCGACGGCCTGAGGCGTGTCGGCCTCAAGAACGGCGTGGTGACGGCGGGCGATGGCCCGGTGCTGGGTTTTGACGAAAGCGGCCTTTTCACAATCGTGCCCCCTGCCCCGAGAAGAATCGCCGACGTCACCGGCGCCGGCGACGCGCTGGCCGGCGCTACGGTCGCCGCCCTGCTGCGCGGCCTGCCCTTGCGTGAAGCGCTACGCGAGGGCGTCGCGGCCGCGACGCTTGCCATCGAAAGCGCCGACGCAGTGCCTGCCTTCACGGCGGCGAGTTTTGCCGAAGCGCTGGCCCTTGTGCCGGATGCACAGGAAATGGCATGAGACCGGCGAATTGTTGTTGCTGGAGCGCGCAGTCCAGGTGGACGCGCGACGCTCCGGATCGGAGACCATCATGACCCCGGAAACCGCTCGCCCCTTCATCGACATCCATCCGCCGGTGGCGCAGGCGCTGGCCACTGGGCGCCCGGTGGTGGCACTGGAAAGCACCATCATCACCCACGGCATGCCCTACCCCGACAATGGCGCCATGGCGGCCAATGTCGAAAAAATCATTTTCGATGGCGGCGCGGTGCCGGCGACGATCGCCGTGGTTGGCGGCCGCATCAAGATCGGCCTCTCCGACGGCGAGCGCGAGTCTCTCGCCATGACCGGGGACGCCATGAAGCTGTCGCGCGCCGACCTCGGCTTCGCCGTGGCGCAAGGGCGCACCGGCGGCACCACGGTCGCCGCCACGATGATCGCGGCGCATATGGTCGGCATAAAAGTGTTCGCCACCGGCGGCATCGGCGGCGTGCACAAGGGCGCCGAAAAGAGCTTCGACATCTCCGCCGATCTCGATGAGCTGGCGCGCACGCCAGTCATCGTTGTCTCGGCCGGCGCCAAGGCGATCCTCGACATCGAAAAGACGCTGGAAGTGCTTGAGACGCGCGGCGTGCCGGTGGTCGGCCATGGCTCCGAGACGATGCCGGCCTTCTGGTCGCGGCATTCGCCGTTCCGCGCGCCGCTGACCTTGCATGGCGCAGACGAGATCGCGCATTTCTACAAGACTCGGGCCGCGCTGGGCTTGAGCGGCGGCATGCTGATCGCCAATCCGGTGCCGCAGGATGACGAAATCCCGGCCGACGAAATGGCCGGCTACATCGAGGCCGCGCAGAAGGCCGCCGAGGCTTTGAACGTAACCGGCAAGGCGGTGACGCCGTTCCTGCTGGGCAAAATCCTCGAGCTCACCGGCGGCAGGAGCCTGAAGACCAACATCGCGCTGGTCGAAAACAATGCGCGGCTGGCGGCCAAGATCGCGAAAGCCCTCTAGGCGATTACTTCCCCGCCCGTCGCCCGGCCTCATAAGCCCGCCGCGCCCAGACCGTCATCTCGTCGGGATCGTCGAAAGCGCTGTCGGGAATGCTCCAATAGGGCATGGAGACCAGCTTGCCGTGTCGCGAGCCGGTATAGGTCCATTGCTGGCAGCCGGCGGCCTCGAAGTCGGGCGCGCTTTGCTCGTCTGCCTTCAGTTTCAGCTCGCCGCGCACCACGATGGCGATGATGACGCCGTCGCAATAGATGCCCTTGCCGCCGAACAGTTTTCGGATGCTGACCGGGCCGAGGCTCTCGAAAAGTTCTTCTATGCGTTCATTGTCCATGCCGCGATCATGTCACCGGGATTTGGCCTTGTCATCGCCGCAACCAAAACCATGCTGACAGGTTGAACACGAAATTCGTCGGAGTTTTTTCATGCCGCTTCTGCTCAAAGGATCCTGCCGCTGCAACGCCGTGCGCTTCGAGGTGGAGAGCCACACGCCGGCCCCTTTCATGCTGTGCTACTGCTCTATCTGCCGCAAACAGCAAGGCGGCGGCGGCTTTGCCATCAATCTTGGCGCCGTCTACGAGACGCTGAAAATCGAGGGCAAGCGCAGTCTCGGAGTCTATCGGGCCGAGATCGAGGACGACGAGCATCCGCAGCGCGACGTCTCGTCAGGCGAGCGGAATTTCTGCAAAAAATGCGGATCGGCACTCTGGCTCTACGATCCGACCTGGCCGGAACTGGTCCATCCCTTTGCGTCGGCGATCGACAGCGACCTGCCCAAACCGCCTGAAAAAGTGCACATCATGCTGAAGTACAAGGCGACCTGGGTCGAGCCGGTGATTGGCAAGGGTGACAAGGTTTTCGACGTCTACCCCGAGGAATCGATTGCCGACTGGCACAGGCGAACCGGGATGTGGGTGAAGTAGGGTGCTTCTCCCCGTTCTACGGGGAGGTGAGGAGTGGTCCGCACAGCGGACGAAAAGCCAATTGCTTGGCTTTTCGAATGACGAACGCCGGCAGGCAGATGAGGGGCGGCACTAGCTTTGGAGAGGTAGGCGCTGCCCCTCATCCGGCCCTTCAGGCCACCTTCTCCCCGTAAACGGGGCGAAGGAAGATCAGGCCGACTCGCGTGCCTCGGCCAAAGCCTTCAGGTCGGCCGGCTTCAGTTCGACGGATTCGCCGCAGCCGCAGGCCGAGCTCTGGTTCGGGTTGTGGAAGGTGAAGCCGGTGCGCAGCGTCGTCTGCTCGAAATCCATCTGCGTACCGAACAGGAATAGTGCTGCCTCCGGCGCGACATAGACGTGGGCGCCATCGCGCTCGATATGGTCGTCCTTGGTGTTGGGCTCGGTCACCAGATCGACCGTATATTCCATGCCGGCACAGCCGCCCTTCTTGATGCCGAGCCGAATGCCATGCGCGTTGTCGCGGGTGGCAACGATCTCGCGCACCCGGTCGGCAGCCTTTTCGGTCATCGTGATGACAGCGAAGCGTCCCATTCTTTTTCCTCTTCCATTCCATGCAGGTTCAAGGCCTGCTGAATGATTCCTCACCTAAAATGGTGAAGATTGTTGGCCGGCGCAACCCCGGCCCTGTTACTGTACCGTTGCGAGCAACTGATTGGCCGCGCGCTCCAGAACCTCATGCATCGTCGTCGGATGACGCTCTTCAGCGGCATAGAACTGGTTGGTGGCCAGATCGAATGCGGTCTCTGGCAATTCATCCATCCTGTCCATTCTCTGCAGGCGGTCGCGTGGAAAGTTCGAGCCGAACACCGCCAACGCGCTTTCCGCCGCAGCCGCATGCTCGGACAGGCCGAGCCGCCGCATCGCGCCAATGGCTCGATCGATCGTTATTCCACACGAATTGTGGAAGTACTGATCAAAGGTGCCATTCAGCACATCACCAAGCAGAATATCAGCGCAAAGCACGTCGGCGACGCCTGACGGAATCTCGTCCAAAAAGGCATCAAATGCGGCCGGTTTGTTCAAGCTGTCGAGAAAGCCATCGCCGCCCCATTGCTGCATCAGCTTCATCGTCGAGGGCGGCACGAATTCGGGAAGGTCGATCTCCCAATCTTCCATTTGAGCCTCAATACCAGCCCACCGCGACCTGCGCCTCTTCCGACATGCGGTCGGGGGACCAGGGCGGGTCGAAGGTCATGTTGACCTCGACGCCGGAAACGCCTTCGACGGCGCCGACGGCATTTTCCACCCAGCCGGGCATTTCGCCGGCCACCGGGCAGCCGGGTGCGGTCAGCGTCATGTCGATCTTGACGGCGCGGTTGTCCTCGATGTCGATCTTGTAGATCAGGCCGAGCTCGTAGATATCGGCCGGGATTTCCGGGTCATAGACCGTCTTCAGCGCCGAGACGATGTCGTCGGTCAGCCGCGCCAGCTCGTCGGCGGGAATGGCCGAGGCGGAAACCAGCGGGTTGATCGCCGTTTCCGGCACAGTCTCTGTGGTGTGGCTAGCGTCATCCATGATCGTCACCCGAAAAACTTTCGCGCCTTTTCGAGCGCTTCGGCCAAAGCATCGACTTCAGCCCTGGTATTATACATGCCGAACGATGCCCTGCATGTGGAGGTTACGCCGAAGCGTTTCAACAGCGGCTGGGCGCAATGGGTGCCGGCACGCACCGCAACACCCTGCCGATCGATCACCATCGACACGTCATGGGCGTGAATGCCCTGAAGCTCGAAAGAGATGATGGCGCCTTTGCCCGGCGCGTCGCCAAAGATGCGCAGCGAGTTGATGGCGCGCAGCCGCTCATGCGCATAGTCCTTCAGATCGGCCTCGTGGGCGGCGATGCGCTCGCGGCCGATCTTTTCCATATAGTCGAGTGCAGCGCCCAGCCCGATCGCCTGCACGATCGGCGGCGTGCCGGCTTCAAAACGGTGCGGCGGCTCGTTGTAGGTGACGATATCTTCCGTCACCTCCTCGATCATCTCGCCGCCGCCCATGAAGGGCCGCATGCCGGCGAGACTATCCTTCTTGCCGTAGAGCACGCCGATGCCCGAGGGGCCGTAAACCTTGTGGCCGGTGAAGACGAAGAAATCGCAGTCGAGATCCTGCACGTCGATCGGCATATGCACGGCGCTCTGGCTGCCGTCGACGAGTACGGGAATTCCACGCGCATGCGCGATGCGAACGATCTCCTTGATCGGCGTCACCGTGCCCAGCGCATTCGACATCTGGGTGATGGCGACCAGCTTGGTGCGGTCGGTCAGGCGCTTCTCGAATTCCTCGATGTGGAAGACGCCGAGATCATCGACCGGCACCCAGACCAGCTTGGCGCCCTGGCGTTCGCGGATGAAATGCCACGGCACGATGTTGGAATGGTGCTCCATGATCGACAGCACGATCTCGTCGCCCGCGCCGATGTTGGGCATGCCATAACCGTAAGCAACGGTGTTGATGGCCGCGGTCGTGTTCGAGGTGAAGACGATGTTGTCGGTGCTCGGCGCGTTGAGGAAACGGCGCACCGTCTCACGTGCCTTCTCATAGGCGTCGGTTGCGGCATTGGAGAGGAAATGCAGGCCGCGATGGACGTTGGCATATTCCTGGGAATAGGCGTGCTGAATGGCGTCGAGCACCGCTTGCGGCTTCTGCGCCGAGGCTCCATTGTCGAGATAGACCAGCGGCTTGCCGTAGACTTCCCGCGACAGGATCGGAAAGTCGCGGCGGATCGCCTCGACGTCGTAGAAATCTCCAATCTTGCCCGGTGCGTTCATCGCTTCACCCGTGTGCCAGGAACCAGTCGCCGAGCCGTGCCTCCAGCGCGTCGACAATGGTCTCGTCCTTCAGTTCCTCGATCACCTCGGCGACGAACGCCTTGACCAACAGTCCACGGGCCGACTTCTCGTCGACGCCGCGCGCCATCAGATAGAACAGATGGTTGTGGTCGATCTCGGTGACCGTCGCGCCATGACCGCAGACGACGTCGTCGGCGAAGATTTCGAGTTCCGGCTTGGTCGAGAACTCGCCATCATCCGACAGAAGCAGCGTGTTGCAGGCCATCTTGGCGTTGGTCTTCTGCGCGTATTGGTGGACGTTGATGCGGCCCTGGAACACGCCGCGCGCCTTGCCGGTCACCACATTGCGGATCACTTCCGTCGAGGTGGTGTGCGGCACGGCGTGGTCGAGCACCATGGTCACGTCGGTATGCGTGTCGCCGGCCAGAAGATTGATGCCACGCAAGGTGAAGTCGGCGCCTTCGCCTGTCGTCTTGACCACGATCTCCTGGCGCACCAGCTTGCCGCCGGCATTCATGAAAAACACTGTCAGCTTCGAATTCTTGCCGAGATGCGCCTTGAACTGGGCCAGATGCGTGGCCGTTTCCGGCTGCTCCTGGACGATCAGCCAGGTGACGTCGGCGCCCTCGCCCAGCACAAGCTGACTGACCGAGCTCACCAATGCCGCACCATCGCCGGTCTGGCGCTCGACGACGCTTGCCTTGGCCCCAGCGCCGACGCGGACGGCCAGGCGCACATGGGTCTGGCCGCCGGCCTGCAGATTCTGCAGTTCGATCGGCTTGTCGAGCTGGGCACCGTCGGCGATGTCAACAAAATAGCCGTCAGCGACAAAGGCGGTGTTCAGCGCGCCGATGGCGTCATCGCTGCCATAGGGATCGAGCCCGGGTGCGACGCTGCCGTCGGTCAGTTTTTCCGACAGGCGCTGCACGGTGACGCCGTCGACGACAGGCAGCTTGGTGCCCGAGACGCCATTGAGGATCGCCAATACGGCAGAACCGTCGACGATCGGCGCAATGGCCTTGGCGCTGGCCGCGGGATCGAAAGCCGGCACCGACGTCAGCAGGCGGCGCAAATCCGTGTAGTGCCAGGATTCCACGCGCCGCGTCGGCAGGCCATGCTTGATCGCCTCGATGGCGTCATCGCGCTTCAGCATCACCGCGCCGTCGCCGGGCAGCAGCGACAGCCGCTCGCCGAAGGCGTCGATCAGCGCCGTTTCGGCCTGCGTGCGCTGGGGTGTCGAATGCATGTTCATCAGCTTCGCCTCTGGCATCTCACGCGGCTTCGCCGATCACACCGGCGTAGCCATTGGCTTCGAGGTCGAGCGCCAGCGATTTGTCTCCCGACTTGATGACCTGCCCCTTGTAAAGGACGTGCACGCTGTCCGGCACAATGTGTTCGAGCAGGCGCTGGTAGTGGGTGATGACGACGATGGCGCGGTCCGGCGAGCGCAACGCATTAACGCCGTCCGAGACGATCTTCAGCGCATCGATGTCGAGGCCGGAATCGGTCTCGTCGAGCACGCAGAGCTTTGGCTCCAGCAGCTTCATCTGCAGGATCTCGGCGCGCTTCTTCTCGCCGCCGGAGAAGCCGACATTGAGCGGCCGCTTCAGCATCGCCATGTCCATGCTGAGCGAAGCCGCCGCTTCCTTCACGCGCTTCAAGAATTCCGGGATCTTCAGCGGGTCCTCGCCGCGCGCCTTGCGCTGCTCGTTCATCGCCACTTTGAGGAATTCCATGGTCGCCACGCCCGGTATCTCCATCGGGTACTGGAAGGCGAGGAAGATGCCGGCGGTGGCGCGTTCGGCCGGATCCATTTCGAGGATCGAATGGCCGTTGTAGAGGATATCGCCTTCGGTGACCTCATAGTCCTCGCGGCCGGCGAGGATGTAGGACAGCGTCGATTTTCCCGAACCGTTCGGGCCCATGATGGCGGCGACCTCGCCAGCTTTCACCGTCAGGTTCAGGCCGCGAATGATTTCCGTGCCGTCATCGACGATGCGGGCATGCAGGTTCTTGATCTCAAGCATTCTTTTCTTTCCTGAATATCTTTCCGGTCAGCCGACCGAGCCCTCGAGGCTAATACCGATCAGCTTCTGCGCCTCGACAGCGAACTCCATCGGCAGCTGCTGGATGACATCCTTGACGAAGCCGTTGACGATCAGCGCGATCGCCTCTTCTTCCGGAATGCCGCGCTGCATGACATAGAATTTCTGGTCCTCGGAAATCTTCGACGTCGTCGCCTCATGCTCGAACTGCGCGGTCGAGTTCTTGGCTTCCATGTAGGGCACTGTGTGCGCGCCACACTGGTCGCCGATCAGCAGACTGTCGCAATTGGTGAAGTTGCGGGCGTTGGTCGCCTTGCGGTGCGCCGAGACCTGGCCGCGATAGGTGTTCTGCGAGAAGCCGGCGGCGATGCCCTTGGAGATGATGCGGCTCGACGTGTTCTTGCCGAGATGGATCATCTTGGTGCCCGAGTCGACCTGCTGGTAGCCGTTCGACACGGCAATCGAATAGAACTCGCCGGAGGAATCGTCGCCGCGCAGGATGCAGCTCGGATACTTCCAGGTGATGGCAGAGCCGGTCTCGACCTGCGTCCACGAAATCTTCGAACGGTCGCCACGGCAGTCGCCGCGCTTGGTGACGAAATTGTAGATGCCGCCCTTGCCGTCGGCGTCGCCGGGGTACCAGTTCTGCACCGTCGAATACTTAATCTCGGCATCGTCGAGCGCCACCAGTTCGACGACCGCGGCGTGCAGCTGGTTCTCGTCGCGCTGCGGCGCCGTGCAGCCTTCGAGATAGGAGACGTATGCCCCCTCCTCGGCGATGATCAGCGTGCGCTCGAACTGGCCGGTGTTCTTCTCGTTCATGCGGAAATAGGTCGACAGTTCCATCGGGCAACGCACGCCCTTGGGCACGAAGACGAAGGAGCCGTCAGTGAACACGGCGGAGTTCAGCGTGGCATAGTAATTGTCGGAGGTCGGCACAACCGAGCCGAGATATTTCTTCACCAGCTCCGGGTGTTCGCGGATGGCTTCCGAGATCGAGCAGAAGATAACGCCGGCCTGCGCCAATTCCTTCTTGAAGGTGGTGACGACGGAGACGGAATCGAACACCGCGTCGACGGCGACGCGGCCCGACTTGTAGACATTGTCGCTAGCCTCTTCGAATTCCGACACGTCGGTCTTCTGCACGCCAGCGAGGATTTCCTGTTCCCGCAGCGGAATGCCGAGTTTCTCATAGACCTTCAGCAGTTCGGGATCGACGTCGCTGAGCGAGGTCGGGCCGGGCGTGCTTTTGGGCGCCGCATAGAAATAGATGTCCTGGAAATCGATCTTCGGATAGTGGACGCGCGCCCAGGTCGGCTCATCCAGCGTCAGCCAGCGGCGATAGGCTTCCAGACGCCATTCCAGCATCCAGGACGGCTCGTCCTTCTTGGCCGAAATGAAACGAATGATGTCTTCGCTCAGGCCCTTGGGGGCCTTGTCCATCGCGATTTCGGTCTGGAATCCGTATTTATACTGGTCGACGTCGATCTTTCGAACCCGATCGATCGTGTCCTGCACAGCAGGCATAAGCGTTCTCCATCCACGCCGGGGTCAAGGCCCGACAGTTTTCAAACTATGGCACCGGCAACGAGCACCCATTGGGGCTCCGAGGCGGCGTAAGTTCCATATAGTGCGTTTCGACCGGAAATTCACCCGGCCACCCTGAAACGCACGGCTCTACCAGGCCGAAAGGCCTGAATTCGTTTTTGCCACGCTCAGGCGGCTTCTTCCCGGTTCGCCCGGCGCGCGGCGATCGCTGCCAGCGCGGTGCGAAACATCTCAATGTCGTCGGCGCTGGTTGCGTGGCCGATGGACACGCGCAAAGCGCCAAGGCTGTCGCCGTAGCCCATCGCCTTCAGCACATGGCTCGGCCCAACCTTGCCCGACGAACAGGCCGATCCCGCCGACAGCGCCACGCCGGCCAGATCGAAGGCGATCTGCGCCGTTTCAGCCTTGATGCCCGCAATAGCGAAGAATGTCGTATTGGCAAGCCTCGGCGCGCCGGTTCCGAAGATTTCCGCATCCGGCACCAGCATTTTCAGGATGGTCTCGACCTCGTCGCGGCGGCGGCCGACCGCATCGATGCTCTGCAATCCGGCAAGCGCCTCACGCGCCGCCGCGCCAAAACCGACGATGCCGGCGAGGTTTTCAGTGCCGCCGCGATGGCCCTTTTCCTGGCCGCCGCCATTGATCAGCGGCTTTGGCATCATCAGATCCGCGTCGGCGACGATGGCGCCGACGCCCTTGGGACCGCCGATCTTGTGCGAAGAGACAATCAGGTAATCGGCGTAACCCGCTGACATATCGAGCGGAATGCGGCCCGCCGCCTGCACCGCGTCGACGATCAGGATGCCGCCCGCCGCCTTGACGATTTCAGCGATCCGCCCGACCGGCTGGATGACGCCGGTCTCGTTGTTGGCGGCATGGATCGCCACCAGCGGCAGACCGTCGGCCTTGTCATGCGCCGAGAGAGCCGCGGCCAAAGCGTCGAGATCAGCGATGCCGTTGGCATCGACGCCGATCCGCGTCACCCCGGTTGCCGGGAAGCGCCCGCCATTCAGCAGGCAAGGATGGTCGGCCGCGCAGACATAGAGATGGCTCATGCGGATAGCGCCACGTCCCATCTGCCAGTCCGGCGTCAGCAGCGTCGAGGCGGCTTCCGTCGCCCCGGAGGTGAACACGACATGCTCGGGTTTGGCACCGACCAACGCCGCGACCTCGCGCCTGGCATTCTCGATCAGGCGGCGCGCCGCGCGGCCCTCGGCATGGACCGATGACGGGTTGGCGGCAATGTCTAGCGCCGCGACCATAGCCTCGCGTGCCGCGGCAAGCAGCGGCGCACTGGCATTGTAGTCGAGATAGGCGCGTGTTGCGGCCATTTTCGTTCAATCGGTCCCGTCAAAAGCCATTCAGCGAGGATAGCGCGTTATTTCCTTGAAATTGCAAGGCAAGCCGTCCTATTTACGCGGCTTGCGGCGCGGGCGGCCGAGCCACTACGTTTTGGCCACCCAGTTTTGAACAATTCTAAACTAGCTTCTAAGAAGACGCTCGCCCTGCGTCAAGGCCAGAGGAAAGAGTTGTTCCGGGCGCCGCGCATTCGTATGCCAAGTGGAGTATATTATGCCTGAGGTCATTTTCACCGGTCCGGCCGGTCGCCTGGAGGGTCGCTACCAGCCTTCCAAGGAAAAGAGCGCGCCGATTGCCATCGTCCTGCATCCGCACCCCCAGTTCGGCGGCACGATGAACAACAAGATCGTCTACGACCTCTTCTACATGTTCCAGAAGCGGGATTTCACCACGCTTCGCTTCAATTTCCGCGGCATCGGCCGCAGCCAGGGCGAATTCGACCACGGCACCGGCGAGCTGTCGGATGCGGCCGCCGCACTCGATTGGGTGCAGTCGCTGCATCCGGATTCCAAAAGCTGCTGGGTCGCCGGTTACTCGTTCGGTTCGTGGATCGGCATGCAGCTTCTGATGCGTCGGCCGGAGATCGAAGGCTTCATCTCGATCGCGCCGCAGCCCAACACCTATGACTTTTCGTTCCTGGCGCCCTGCCCGTCGTCCGGCCTTATCATCCATGGCGATGCCGATAAGGTGGCGCCGCCAAAAGACGTTCAGGGCCTCGTCGACAAGCTGCACACGCAAAAGGGCATCACCATCACCCAGAAGACCTTGCCCGGCGCTAACCATTTCTTCTCCAATGATGCCGACCTGCTGCTGGAAGAATGTGCGGATTATCTCGACCGCCGGCTCGCCGGCGAGTTGTCCGATCCGCGGCCGAAGCGTTTGAGATAGAAGGTTCAACGGACGGCGATGTACCAACCTCCTCATTTCGTGGAAACGCGGCCGGAAGTCCTGCACGGACTGATCCGGGCGCATCCGCTGGGGCTGTTGATTTCCAACGGGGCCGAGGGGCCGGTCGCCAACGCCATTCCGTTCCTGCTCGATGCCCCCTCTGGGCTTAATGAAGACCTGCCGCCGAACGGCCGGCTGCGCGCGCATCTGGCGAGGGCCAATCCACAATGGCGCCTGCTGGCCGACAATCCGGCATCGCCGGTGCTGGTCGTGTTCCAGGGCAGCGACGCCTATGTGACGCCGTCCTGGTACGAGACCAAGCGCGAGACCGGCAAGGTGGTGCCGACCTGGAATTATGCGATCGTCCAGGTGCGCGGCACCGTCAAGGTGATCGACGACCAGGCCTGGCTGGCGCAGCAGATTGCCGAGCTGACGGCGTCGCAGGAAGGTAGGCGCGACGCGCCCTGGGCGGTGACCGATGCGCCGGCGCCCTTCATCCAGTCGCAGATCAAGGGCATCATCGGACTGGAAATCGAAATCAGCGAGATCCACGGCAAGTGGAAGGTCAGCCAGAACCGACCGGTCGCCGACCGCGCCGGCGTCGCCGAGGGGCTCGAAAGCGAAGACCCCCATTCGCCCGACATGGCGAAACTCGTGAGATCCTACGGCGGATTGGACGGCAACTAGCCTCTAGCTGTTGGCCCGCTTTGCCTGGCCAAACCGTGTCAGTCTGAATGTGTCCTTGCGGACCGGCAATCCCGACGGCATCACGCGGAAGACGAACCCCAGCCGGGCAAAAACCAGTGCCGAGCCAAGCGCAAAGGCGCAGCCGAGACCGAAGCCGGCGACGGTGTCGCTCGGATAGTGCGCGCCGACGAAAACCCTGGTCGACGCGATGCATGCGGTGATCGCCAGTGCGATGTACCAGCGTTTCGGAAACAACAGCAGCGCGATCCCGAACACGGCGCCCATCGTCGTGGCATGGCCCGACGGGAAGCCTGCGAAACGCGCATCAAAGGCAAAGGGATGCAGCGACAGCACCCCGAAATCGTGGAAATACATCGGCCGGGCCCGGCCGATCGCATATTTCAGCGCATTGACGGTCAGGCCGGACAGGCCGACCGCGCTCAGCACCAGAAAGGCCAGGCAGGTCCAGTTATAGGCAAGCATCAGCCATTGCCGGGAAAGGCTTCGCCAATCGGTCAGGTTGGCGGCGACGAGCAAAAGCGCAGCGGGAATGAGATACCAGCCACCGAGGCCGAACTGGGTGAAGAAGTCTGCGACCTGAACGAAGCCGGGTGACCACTGGTCCCGCAGCACGCCTGCTGGCGTGTCGAGGCGAACAAAGGCCGCAGCCGTCAGAAAGATCCAGACCAGGAGCCAGACCGACCAGAGGATGTTCGGATACCTGGCCGGACGAACGGCAAAGCGCCTTCTGGCGATCTGCAAGGTATCGCGAAAATTGCCAAGGGATCGTCCGGGCACCGCAAGCAGTGCGGCGGACACGGAAGAGCGCGATTTCACCAGCATTGGGAATTCGACCCTGCAGCCGTCATTGGACCACACGATAGAGGCCGAGCGACAGTTTGTCTCCCGACGAAAAGTTGAGGCCGTCGATCAGGGCGACGCGGTTCGCCGATTTGCCTTGCCCCGCCAGCAATCCGTTCAGCTTCTGCTCGTCGCCGATCGGCGCCAGCGCCAGCGCGCAGGCAGGATCGGCAAGCAGATGTTTGGCGACGCCGTCGACGTCGGTCAGCACAGTCTTCGTGCCCACCAGGAACACCAGGCTCGGCTCGTGATACTCCGCCGCGGCGAGCACCGTCGTGTCGCAGGGACGGTTGGCGCGAACCGCCGCTTCGATCGCCGGGCTCAGCCAGATCGGTTTCAGCGAAGGCGCGATGACGCCAAACAACAGTCCATAGGTGATGCCGGCGCAAGCCGCTGTCACACCGATGCGGCTGAGCGGCACCTGCAATTGCCGCGAAAAGCCGAAGTAGCCGGCAGCAAGTGCCGCCGCGGCAGCCGGAATGCTCCACCATGAGAAGGTTTGTGTGAGATAGATCGGCGCACCGACGCAGACCGCCGCCAAACCGAGGCTGACCACGGCAAGGCCGAAGGCGGTCGACCACCACAGCCAATTCTGCCAGCGTTTGAGCGGGGCGTTCGCGTCCTGCGGCTGCAAGGTCAGAAGCCAGCCGATCAGCAGCGCCATACCGGGATAGGCCGGCATGACGTAGTGCGGCAGTTTTGTCGGGATCAGCTCGAACACCAGCCAGAACGGAATGTACCAGGCGAGGCAGAAGCGCAGGCGCGGGTCGTCGCGCAGGCGATTGAGCGCCTGCAGCCCGGCGCCGACCGCGATCAGGCCGAAGGGCCACATGAACAGCGAATAGGTCAGCATGTAGAAGCCGGGCGGCAGCCCATGCGATTCCTCGCCCGATGCGACCTTGCCGATCATGTCCTTGCCGACCGCCTGCTGCAGGAAAGCGCCATTGCTTTTCCAGGTGATGAGCGCGATCCAGGGCAGCACGATGAGAACCACCAGAGCCAGACCTCGCGCGGCCTTCAGCTTTGACAGCCAGCGCCAGTCGCGCTCGAAGGCGACGAGTGTGACGATGGTCAGTGCCGACAACAGTGGCGCGATCGGCCCCTTGATCAGGATCGCCGCACCTTGGGCCATCCAGAAAATCCACGGCAAATGGTCGCCGACGGCTTCGTTGCGGCGCGAGCCCAAATAAATCTGCGCCAGCGCGCCTTGCGCCAGAACGCAGCAGGCCAGCAGCATGGCGTCGGTCTTGGCGTCACGGCCCTCGAAGGCCGTGGCGAAAATCGCCGCCATCATCAGCCCGGCGGCGATGCCGGCATTGGCTCCGAAAAGATTGGCACCGGTCCAGGCGATGCCGACAACGGCGATGGCAATGCCCAGTGCCGAGACCAGGCGATACACCCAGATCGGTGCGGCCGCCCCCTCGCCGCTCAGTGCGACGGCCGCCGATTGCAGCCAGTAGATGCCGATCGGCTTCTGGTAGCGCGAGGCGTCCTGGAAGCGGATGTCGACATAGTCGCCGGTCTCGACCATCTGCTTGGTGGCCTGGACGAAACGCGGCTCGTCGCGATCGATCGGCGGCATCGACACCAGCCCCGAAAGAGACATCACCAGGCTGAACAGGAAGAGAAGGATATAATTCCTGTTCAACGCCATATCTCAGCCTCTCCGGTCATTGCTCTTGATGTGACTCAATCGACCTTGGTCATTGCTGCCGCCTTGCGCTCATTGGCGATCAGCCAGAGATTTCTGACATAGATCAGCATGCCCATGGCCTGGCCGGCGATGAACACCGGATCCTGGCGCACGATGGCGTAGATCAACAGCAGGCCGCCGCCGAACAGCGAAAAGAACCAGAAGGCGACCGGGACGACGCTGCGCTTTGCCTTTTCCGAGGCGAGCCACTGCACGACGAAGCGCATGGTGAAGAAGAACTGGGCGACGAAGCCAAGCAGAATCCAGGCATCGAACTGTTTGATGAAAACCTGGTGGAGCCAGGTCGCCAGTTCCTGAAGCACGTTAGCCATGCCTGATTTCCTCTGTTTTTGGCATTCTGCGGCGCCGGCGGCGCAGCCACCAGACACCGCCGAGATCGAGCGCGCCTTGCAGGCCGCGATCGAAAATCCCGTAATTCGACTTGCCGTGGCGGCGAGAGCGGTCGACGACGTCGCAGTGAACGACGCGATACCCTTCCTGGATGACCAGCGCCGGAACAAACCGATGGGTGCCGTCGAAGAACGGCAATTTCCTGAGAATGTCGGTGTGGATGGCCTTCAGGCCGCAACCGGTGTCGCGGGTCTCGTCGTGCAGGATGGCGCCTCGCAGCCAGTTGGCGAAACGCGATGCCAGCTGCTTGATCTTGCTGTCGCGGCGCTTCAGCCGCTGGCCTTGCGCCGCACCAAAATCGGGGCCGGCCTGCCGCAAGGCATCGATCAGCACCGGAATGTACTTTGGATCGTTCTGGCCATCGCCGTCTATGGTGGCGACGATGGCGCCGCGCGCCGCCCAGGCGCCCGAACGCACGGAAAGGCTCTGGCCTGCGGATTTCGCGTGCCGCAGCTCGCGCAGCGGAAACGGGCGTTTCGCCGCCTCGGCGGCAAGTACGGCAGCGGTATCGTCGGTCGAGCCGTCATTGACGATGATGATTTCGAAATCGCGCCCGGTCATGGCGGCTTCGATCTCGTCGATCAGCAGCGGCAGGTTCGCCGCTTCGTTGCGACATGGAATGACGATGGATATCAATGCGTCCGGCATATGTCGCGTCGGGCTCTGTCACAGGATATGGCATTTGAGGGATGCCGTGCGGTGCCGTTCCAGCGGATCGAAGGCTGCAAGAACCCGTTGGCGCGGCGCCTCATTACGCCAGCCGAAACGATGAAGCAAGCTCGCGCGGCAGTGGTCGCGGTCGCCACCGGCATCGGAAAACCGGAAACCACTTTTGCTAAACGCGCGCGGATGCTAAACGCCCGCGTTCATATCAAGCCTGGCCGTTCAAGCCGGGCGCTTTCAGGAAGAAAAAATGTCCGCCTTCAAATCCGATTTCCTGCGCACGATGAGCGAGCGCGGTTTCATCCATCAGACGTCGGATGATGCCGGCCTCGACCAGCTTTTCGCCAAGGAGACGGTGAGCGCCTATATCGGCTTCGACGCAACCGCCAAGAGCCTGCACGCCGGGTCGCTGATCCAGATCATGATGCTGCACTGGTTGCAGCAGACCGGCCATCGGCCGATCGCCCTGATGGGCGGCGGCACCTCGATGATCGGCGATCCGTCCTTCAAGGACGAGGCGCGCAAGCTTTTGACGCCCGAGGATATCGAGGACAATCTGGCGGGCATCCGCCGCAATTTCATGCCTTACCTCAAATTCGGCAGCGGCCCGAACGACGCCATCATGGTCAACAATGCCGACTGGCTGATGGAGATCAACTACGTCAACTTCCTGCGCGATGTCGGCCGGCATTTTTCGGTCAACCGCATGCTCGCCTTCGATTCGGTCAAGCTCAGGCTCGACCGCGAGCAGTCGCTGTCGTTCCTCGAATTCAACTACATGATCCTGCAAGCCTACGATTTCGTCGAGCTCTACAAGCGTCAGGGCTGCCGGCTGCAGATGGGCGGCTCCGACCAATGGGGCAACATCGTCAACGGCATCGATCTTGGCCATCGCATGGAAAATGCGCAGCTCTATGCGCTGACCACGCCGCTGCTCACCACCTCGTCGGGCGCCAAGATGGGCAAGTCGGCGTCGGGCGCGGTGTGGCTTGATGCCGAGATGCTGAGCCCCTACGAATTCTGGCAGTACTGGCGCAACACCGAGGACGCCGATGTCGGCCGCTTCCTGAAACTCTACACGACGCTGGCCCTGGACGAGGTCGCGCGCCTGGCAGCGTTGGGCGGTTCCGAGATCAACGACGCCAAGAAGGTGCTCGCCACCGAGATCACCGCCATGCTGCACGGCCGCGAGACGGCGGAGCAGGCCAGCGAAACGGCGCGCAAGACCTTCGAGGAAGGCGTGACTGCCGAAACGCTGCCAACCGTCGAGGTGGGCAAGGCAGCACTTGAAGCCGGCATCGGCATCCTGTCGCTGTTTGTCACCGCAGGGCTCGCAGGCTCCAACGGCGAGGCACGGCGGCACATACAGGGCGGCGCGGTGCGCCTGAACGACCAGCCGGTGTCCGACGATCGCCGAGTGGTAACACTTCAGGATCTGAGTCCGGAAAACGTCGTAAAGCTGTCGCTCGGCAAGAAAAAACACGTTCTGGTGCGGCCGGTCTAGTCGGGTCCAATCGGTCGTCTTAGCGATACTCGAAGATCGAGCGGAAGATTCCCGGCGCGATCACCGACAGCGGATTGACGTCCAGCACCGGCTTGTTGGCATTGCCCTTGAGCCGGTAGGTGACGCCGATCAGGCCGCGGTCGCGGCCGTTGCCGAGCAGCGCACCGACCAGCGGCAATTCGCCGAAGATGCGGTTGAGGCCATAGGCCGGCATGAACGTGCCGGTCATGTCCATATTGTTGTCCTGGTCGTAGAGCGTGCCCTGGAACGTCGTGCCGATGCGCGGACCGCGCAGCACGCCATTGGCGAGCTTCAGATAGCCGGCGCCCTTTTCGATCTCGGAATAGCCGCGCTCGAACTGCACCCGCGAGGTGTCGAGCTTGCCCTTGACCGCTTCGTTCAGGCTACGGTTGTCGCCAGCCGGTGTGGTCGATACGATCGAGGCGAGTTTCGGTTCGTCGACGATAAAGAAGTTGCTCGAGTCGACCTGGCCCTTCATCGGCCCGTCGCCAGCGCCAGCCAATGCCAGCGTGATCGATCCGCCTTCCATGTGTTCGTAGATGTTTAGGAAGCGCAGGATGGCGCCGGCATCGGCCGACTTCATGGCGAGCGCGCGCCTGCCGTCGCCGGTGGTGTTACTGATGGTTATGGCTGCACCCGAACTGGCAACAGCGCTCACCTTGAGACCGTTCACCCTTGAGCCGGCGGCGCTGTAGTCGAGCTTCAGGTTGGACAGGACCTCGTCGTGGAAACCAGTCAGGGAATTGACATCAGCGCTGACGGAAATCGCGCTGGAACCGGTGGTCTTGGTGGCGGTGTCGACGTCGGAGGTGAACTGCTTGATCAGCGAACGGGCGTCCAGTGCGTCGCCGTTGACCTCGACCGCATAGCCCTTGCCGGATCGCTTGACCGACACCGCGACATCGTCGCCCCGGTTCAAGGTGACCTTGCTGAAGCGGGCCGTCGACAGGGCGCCGTTGACCAGCACCACGTCGCCCTCGATGGAGAAGGTCTTTCCGTCGAGGTTGAAATCGGACAGCGTGGTGGTGCCGCCGGACTTCGCCATGACGAAGGAGACGTTGGCGGGAATGCCCGGCCCCTTGCTCCAGCCTGCCCAGGGGATGTCCAGCCTGGCATCGGTCAGGTCGGCCGAGACGTTCTGGTCGCCGTCGCCGCTCTTGTCGATCGCCACCTTTATGGTTCCGGAAAGCAGCGGCGACAGGCCAGGCATGGCGGCATCGCGTATCTTGTCGTCGAGCACCAGCGCGACCTTGCGGCTGCGTGGCGGTCCACCGTCCCTCAGCGGCTCGACCAGATCGAGTTCAGCCGGAATGCCGTTCAGCAACGCCTTGGCGGAAATTACCGCCTGATCGGGTCCAACGCTGATCGAACCGTCGGCGTCGGTTACCGTCTGGTCTTCAAACGGCTTGTCCAGCGCCAGGTCCTTGTAGTCCAGCGTCACCAGCCAATCGAGTTTCGAGGTGTCGACGCCGGATTGCAGCGGAATGTCCGCCTTGACGTGGCCGGTCATCGTGCCGGACAGGTCTTCCGGCAAAAGGCCGACATGGCGCATGGCGTTGATCGGCTCGTAGGAGGCGAGCTCGGCGATTGCCGGCGCCTCACCGGCGACATCGATGTCGAGCGCACCGATCACCGGCGGATGGTTCGCCGCCTTCACCGTCAGCGTGCCGTTGCTCGCCGCGACGGTACGGCCGCTTGGCATATAGACGCTGCCGGAGGTCAGGGAAATATCGACGTCGTTGCCGTGGAAGCCGACAACGCCCACGGCGTCGCGTATCGGCGGAATGCGGCCGGCCGTGTCGAAGCGCGAGCCTTCGATCTGGAAACGGCCGAACACCTCATCGGCGGAAAGCGGCACGCCGTTGCCAAGACGCCCCGGCACGACCTGGAACTGCAGATTGGCATCGATGACGCGGCCGCCGAACAGGTTCTGCAGCACCCACAGGCGGGCGTTCTTAGCGGAAAACCAGGGCCACAATTGCTTGACATGCGAGACCGGCATGTCGTGGACGTTGAAGGCAACCGATATTCCCGGCGCCTTTCCCTCGACGAACGTGACCGAAGCGGTGCCCAGCGCCTCGCCGGTCGGCCCGGATCTGATGCCGATCTGCTCGGCGACCAGTTTGTGGCTGTTGGTCTGGTAGACACCGGCGATGCGGGCGAAGAAGTTGAGTGCCGGCTCGGGCGATTCCGAAGGTGCCAGCTTCGACCCGTCGCTGGTCAGGTCGTAGCGATAGGAGGGCTCCTCGCCTGCCGCGCCGGTTGCCGGCTTGGGCCCGATCGACCCGGCGAAATCGAAGGTCGAGCGGCCGGTCTTGAGCAGCAGTCTGTCGACCTGGATCTTGTTGGTGCCGGCGGCAAGCGTGGCATCGACATCGACATCGGCCGGAAGCAGGCCCCGCGTGCCGAGATCGAGCACCGAGCCGGTGAGCGACAACGCTGCGGTCAGCTGCGAATTGTTCTCGCCGGATCCTTCCGAACCGGTCAACTTCAGCGCAACCGCGCCCAGTTTGCCAGCCGCCGCTGCGGTGGCATCGCCGGCGACTTTAACGCTGGCGTCGAGCGCGGTGACGCGCCGCGTCGTCATATCGCGACTGGCCGAGGCGGCGATGGTGAGCGCGCGGCCATCGACATCGGCATCGGCCGAAAATACCATGCTGCCCGCCCCCGACTGCAGCACGCTGGCAGTGTTGATCCTGACCAGTTTGACCGTGCCTGCTTCGGGCAGCACAAATTCGACATTGCGCAGATCGATCTGGCGCATCGAATCCTCGCGCACGGCATCAAGCCCATGGTTGACGCCGGCGAAGACCGCGGTGGCCAGTTTTTCCGGATCGATGAGGCCGTCCTGGTTGCGCAACCCGGCCGTCCAGTCGCCACCGGCCGGCATCGCCGCGGTCACGATATGGGCGTCGGAAATTCTGGCGCTGGTGAGCCGCACTTCGCCCGAAAGCAAAGGGATCAGCCGGATGCCGAAGCGGACGCGCCCGGCATCGGCCATCGGCTTGCCGTCGGCCGTCTTCAGGCTGACGTCGCTCACCTGCAGCGCGATGAAGCTCGATCCGTCGAGCGTGAGGCGGGCCGGCCCGACCGCAACGTCGACGTCGACACCGGCCAGTTTCTCGATGGCTGTTTCGGCTTCCGCCCGCAGCCGTTCGGTGCCGAAGCCGGACGCGCCGATCACGTAGACGGCGACAGCGGCCAACAGCACCAGCGCCGAAAACCCTGCGACCAGCCGCGCAAGAATGCGAAAGCCGCGACCGATGCGTGCCTGACCGAGCGGCGGCACATTGCACGCAGACGGGAACTTGCCCAGGTCGGTGATCTCATCACGCCTGAACTTGATCTTCTCGTGCTGCGGTTCTTCCTGATCCACGCAATTTTCCGTTGTACGAACTCGATCGTGGACGAATCCGCGTTCGACACTATATCGATGCAGCTTGGCGCGTAACCTCAAACAAGGGCATCGATATGGCTGACCTCAACGTGGGCGATCTTGCGCCGCAATTCGACCTTCCGCGCGACGGTGGCGGGTCGCTTGGCCTGACGGCATATTCGGGCAAGCCGGTCGTGCTCTATTTCTATCCGCAGGACGACACCACAAGTTGTACCACCGAGGCGATCGGCTTTTCGCAGCTGAAGCCGGAATTCGAAAAGGCCGGCGCCGTCGTGATCGGCCTGTCGCCCGACAGTGTGAAGAAGCACGACAAGTTCAAAACCAAATACGATCTCACCATCGATCTGGTCGCCGACGAGGAGCGAAAAGTGATCGAGGCCTACAACCTGTGGGTCGAAAAGTCGATGTATGGCCGCAACTACATGGGCGTCGAGCGTGCGACCTTCCTGATCGGCAAGGACGGGAAAATAGCCAGGATCTGGCGGAAAGTCCGCGTCAAGGGCCATGCCGAAGAGGTACTGGCGGCGGTGCGCGCGCTTTGACGGCTCGCCCGTCGCTCGCTGGAGCGACAGGGTTTGCCTGACCTCGGCACCGGTCCCGGCATCTGCCTGGTGAATTTGTGCCCGTTGTGCGGACAATCCTTACCGACCGTTCGGGTCCGGCAAAGCTTTGTTAACCCTAATAATGTGTAATCAGGCTCGTCGTTGGTATCGTAACGAAAGCTTGGTCCCGTGAACGTAACCGGTCAGTCAGCGGTATTCGGCAGACGCAGAGAGCCCCACACGGTCATCATCGCCCGGGGCAATCAGATAAGGCATTTCACCATACGCCCCTGGCTTGCCGCCTTCATCGGCTCGGCGCTGGCGGCGATTGCCATAGGCTATCTGCTGGCGACGTCCTATCTCGTGCTGCGCGACGATCTCATCGGCGCCGCCACGGCGCGGCAGGCACGCATGCAGCAGGCCTATGAGGACCGCATTTCGGCACTGCGCGCCCAGGTCGACCGGATCACCAGCCGCCAGCTTCTCGACCAGCAGCTCATGGAAACCAAGGTGAGCGAATTGCTGGAACGGCAGTCGCAGCTCAGCCAGCGCCATGGCCGCCTCGGCCCGATCCTAGAACGCGCCGAAAACGAAGTCGGCACGCCGCCTGCCGCGGCCGATGCTACCACAAAGCCTGACGACCATGCCGACGCGACCGGCAGCATCTCGCAGCCAATGGCCTATTCCGTAGCCAGTCTCGGCGCCGGCGACACCAGGCCGTTCTCGCTGTGGTCGACCCGCTCCGATCCGCTGCCCAGCGAGACGGCGGCCGACCGTGCCGACAAGCTGTTCGTGTCGATCAACGAATCGCTCAAGACCATCGAGAGCCAGCAGCTCACCCGCATCGCCACGCTTGCCGACAATGCCTATAAGAGCGCCGATGCGATCACACAGGCGCTGCAGGCGGCCGGCCTGCCGGTCGACAACGACTTCGGCAAGAACGAGAGCGATGTCGGTGGCCCGCTGATCCCGCTCGACTCCTCGATGATGTTCGACAGCAAGGTCAAGGAACTCGACGAGGCGCTGGATGCGCTCGACCATCTGAAAACCGAGGCGCGACGGCTGCCGCTTGCAAATCCCGCCCCCGGCCGCTCTGTAACCAGCCCGTTCGGCGTACGCACCGACCCGATCCTGGGTACCGCGGCGCTGCATTCGGGGATGGATTTCCGGGCGCCGATCGGCATGTCTGCCAAGGTCACGGCGCCCGGCGTCGTCGTCAAGGCCGGCTGGAACGGCGGCTATGGCCGCATGGTCGAGGTCGACCATGGCAATGGCTTTTCAACGCGCTACGGGCATCTCAGCGAAATCGACGTAAGCGTCGGCGACAAGCTCGACGCCGGCGCCATCATCGGCAAGACCGGCAGCAGCGGCCGCTCTACCGGCCCGCATCTGCACTATGAGGTGCGCCACAATGGCGAGGCCATCGACCCGCTGCGCTTCCTCTCGGTCGGCAAGAAGGTCGCGCAGTACCTCTAAGCCGGCGATCCTTTCGTCGGCCTGCTCATCGGCAAACCACCCGCGCATTCCGCTGCCAGCCAGAGGCTCGCATGACCAACCGGCTCAAAGACAAGGTGGCGCTGATCGTCGGCAGCGCCCGCGGCATCGGCAAGGGCATCGCGCTGCGCTTTGCCGAAGAGGGAGCAAGGCTCGTGCTCGCTGACACCGAGGTCGAGGCCGGGCAAGCGACCGCGGACGAGCTGAACGCTGCCTTCATCCGCACCGACATCTCGCAGATGACTGACGCCGAGGCCGCGGTAGCGTTGGCATTGAAACGCCACGGCCGCCTCGACATCATCGTCCAGAATGCCGGCATCTATCCCTGGCAGCTGATTGAAAACACCAGCCCGGACGACTGGGATCGGGTGATGGCGGTCAATCTGCGCGGCACCTTCAACGCCACCCGTGCAGCGCTTGTGCCGATGAAGGCACAGCATTACGGGCGCATGCTCTACACCTCATCGATCACCGGCCCGCATGTCACCAGCCCCGGTCACGGCCACTACGCAGCCAGCAAGGCCGGCATCAACGGCTTCATCCGTTCGGCGGCACTCGAATTCTCCAGCTACGGCATTACCGTCAACGGCGTCGAGCCGGGCAACATTCTCACTGAAGCGATCGAGCTGCATCGCAGCGCCGCCTACATCAAGAGCATGGAAGACTCCATCCCGCTCGCCCGGCTGGGCAGCCCGCGCGACGTCGCCAATGCCTTCCTCTTCCTCGCCTCGGACGACGCCAGCTACATCACCGGCACGACGATCGTTGTCGACGGCGGACAGTTGCTGCCCGAGGGCAACGACTTCCGGCTGCTGCCGCCGTGATCATCCACATCTAAAATTGCCGCCAATCGCCTCGCGGCCCAAGCGACTGCCACCGCGCCGAGATGCGCCGACTGATTCGTCGCCGCCAAAGGCGCCATGCATCCCCTTCCCAGCTTCGCTGCGCACCGTCTCCCCGCGGCATATTACCGTTGACATAAACTAGTTGTAGGATGATATGTATATCCATACACCTTCCTACTGATCCAGCTTGGTCCGGGATGACAGCGCACGGCATTGCCTCACCAGTTCTCGACGCGCTGCAGAGCGTGGTCGGAAACAGCGGCGTGATCACTGACGCCGCCGGCATGGCGAAATATCTCGGTGATTGGGCCGGCGATCACAGCGGCAAAGCGTTTGCCGTCCTGAAACCTGGCTCGGTCGCCGAGGTGCAGGCGCTGGTGCGGCTTTGCAGCGCGCTCGGGCTCGGCGTCATCCCGCAAGGCGGCAACACCGGACTGGTCGCCGGCGCAATCGACATCGGGACTGGCGACGCGGTGATCGTCAGTCTGGAGCGGTTGAACGCCATTCGGCTTGTCGACGCCGACAACTTCATCCTGCAGGCCGACGCCGGCTGCATCCTGCAGCACATCAAGGATGCCAGCGAGGCGCAAGATTGCCTGTTTCCGCTGGCGCTCGGCGCCCAGGGCAGTTGCCAGATCGGCGGCAACGCCGCCAGCAATGCCGGTGGCGTCAACGTGCTCCGCTATGGCATGGCGCGCGACCTCATCCTTGGTCTCGAGGTCGTGCTGCCGGACGGCGAATTGTGGAGCGGCTTTTCCGGCCTGCGCAAGGACAATCGCGGCTATGATCTGAAGCAGCTCTTCATTGGCAGCGAAGGCACGCTGGGCATCATCACCGGCGTCGAGGTCAAGCTGTTTCCCAGGCCCAGCCGTGTCGAGACCGCCTATCTCGGCGTTGCCTCGTTCGAAGCGGCCATCGCCCTTTTTCGCGCGGCACGCCGTGGCTGTGCCGATCTGATCTCCGCTTTTGAGATCATCGGCTCGGAATGTATCGAGCTTGCCCGCCTGATCGACGCCAACCTCGTTGCACCGGTCACCGCCCCTGTCCATGTACTGATCGAATTGTCGACCAGCGCTCCTATCGACATCAGCACCATGCTGGTCGACTTCCTTGGCGGCGCCATGGAAAAAGGTCTCGTCACCGAGGCGGTCCTCGCGGCAAGCAGCGCGCAGACAAAGTCGTTCTGGGCAATTCGCGAAGGGCTGGTCGAAGGCCAGGGAAAGCGCGGCTATCATGTACGCACCGATCTTTCGGTGCGCCTCTCGGACATTCCGGACCTGGTCGAGCGGGCTCGCGGCTTTGTCGCCTTGCGCCACCCCGGCTGGATTGCGCAAGCCTACGGGCACGCCGGCGACGGCAACATCCATTTCAACGTGCTGCCACCGCCCGGTCTTGCCGAGGCCGCTGCCCGTGCCAGAGGTGCCGATATTGCAACCGGGCTCTACGCCATCACCACCGCGCTTGGCGGCTCGATCAGCGCCGAGCATGGCATCGGACGCACCCGCCAGCGCGCATTCTGGACCGGGCTGTCACCAACACACCGACGGCTCGTCGCCGCGCTGAAACAGGCGCTCGACCCCAACGGGCTGATGAACCCCGGTTGCCTTCTGCCCTCGACGGAGAGTTCTTCATGAAGACACGACTGGCCGCCATCGGCACCGTGGAAGCGTTGCCACATCGCGTTGCCGCGTTCCTCAGCCGCGAGATTGAGTCCGGCGACCTCAATCCGGGCAGTCTGCTGCCGACGGAGCAACAGCTTTCGGAGAAGTTCGGCGTCAGCCGCAATGTCGTGCGCGAGGCGATCGCGCAATTGCGCGCCGACGGCATGGTGGAGGCGCGACAAGGTATCGGTTCGTTTGTGCTGGCGCCCGAACAGCGCGCAGCGATCCGCATCGACCGTGAGACGCTCAATGAAGGCCAGAACATGCAGCGGCTGTTCGAGCTGCGCTGCATCCTCGAGGCCGAATCGGCGGCCCTTGCCGCCGAGCGCCGCGACCAGGAGCATCTCGATGCCATCAAGGCGGCGCTCGACCGCATGAGCGGCGAGGAGCGCTGGGAGGAAGGAAGTATCGACGCCGATCTCCTGTTTCATCGCGAGATCGCGAGGGCCACCGGCAACAGCTACATCCACACCTTCATTTCCTTCGTCTGCGAGCAGATCCGCCGCTCGATCCACTACGCCCGTCTTACCAACCCGCTGCACGACCTCGTCGAGGTCAATGTCGGCGAGCATGTGCGCATCTACGAGGCGCTGGTCGCGGGCGATCCGGCGGCGGCCGAAGCGGCAATGCGCGCCCACATTGTCGGCGCCGCGCACCGTGTTGGCGTCAAACTGCCAGCCTCGCGCCCTGAACGCATTGGCGAGGGCAAGTAGCCATGGCGATCGGGGGCCTGGATCGGATTACAGACGTCTGCCTGCTCGTCGCGGACATCGAGCGGACCGTGGAATTCTATGTCGACAAGCTTGGCTTCCGGCTGCGCCGGCGCGCCGAGGGTTTTGCCGATTTCCATGGTGAGGGCGTGACCCTCGCCGCCTGGGAGCTCGACCACATCAACAGCCACACCGGCGTCTCGAATGTCCGCTCACCACGGCATGCGCACAAGGTCTGCGTGGCGGTCCAGCTCGACGCGCCCGCCGAGATCGACCGGCTCTACGCCGATCTGACAGCCAAGGGTGTGCCCTTCTACAGCCCACCCCAGGATTACGTCTGGAATGCGCGCTGCGCCTATTTCACCGACCCGGACGACACGCTCTGGGAACTATACGCCTGGCTCGACGGCGGCCCCGGCGATTATCACGACGAAAGGCCGTAGGTGACGCCGAGCCAGCGGGAGTGGCGCGGAATCTAGCGAACGCAACATCCAACAGGAGCGAAAAATGAGTGGGAACCAACGCTACCAGACAAACCGCCGGTCCTTCATCAAGACCGGCCTGATCGGCTTTGCGGCCGCATCCTCGGGCATGCAGCTTTTGCTTACGCCCGGCGCGAAGGCGGCCGGAAAGGTCGTCATCCAGTATGACTGGCTGATGTCGAACGGCCAGATCGGCGACATCGCGGCCGTTGCCAACGGCTATTTCAAGGAGGCCGGGCTCGAAGTCGAGTTCAGCCCCGGCGGCCCCAATTCCGCGACCGTGCCGCCGGTGATTTCAGGTTCCGCCCAGCTTGGCCAGTTCTCCGAAACGCCACAGCTCTATGCCGCGCGCGCCAGCGGCGTGCCGGTGAAAATCATCGCCTGCGGCTTCCGCACCGGCCCCTATGCCTTCACCTCCAAGGGATCGAATCCGATCCGCGGCGTGGCCGATCTCAAGGGCAAGAAGATCGGCATCCAGCCGACGGCTCGTTTTGTGATCGACGAAATCCTGTCGAAGAACGGCTTGAGCGCCTCCGATGTCACCGTCGTCAATGTCGGCTTCGACAAGGCGCCGCTGATACGTGGCGACGTCGACGCCATCGGCGGCTGGATCACCAACACGCAGGCGCTCAGCGTCGTCGGAGATGACCGGGTCGACCTTCTGGTGCGCGATCTCGGGCTGGACTCCTATGCCGATGTCTACTTCGCCACTGACACCGCGATAGAACAGGATCCGCAGACGCTGGCCAAATTCATCGGCGCCGTGGCCAAGGGTTGGGGCTGGGTTCATGCAAACCCCAAGGAAGCGGTAAGCAAGATGGTCGCGGCCTATCCGGAAATGGACCTCGGCTGGGAGCAGAAAACCATCGATCTCGTGCTGAAGCTGTCTTTCGACGCCGCGACCGCCAAAGATGGCTGGGGAACATTCGACCCCGCCTCCATCGAAAGCCAGCTGGCGTTGCTGGACAAGGTCGGCCAATACCCGAACGGAAGGCCTGCCGCAGCGGACGTCTACACCACCAAGATCCTCGAATTGTCGGCCGCCGACCGGCCTAAGCTCGACGCGCCCGCCGCCTGATGGCGAACGCAATAGAAGCCCGCGAACTGGACGTCGGCTATGGCGGCCGGCAGACGGCGGTGAAAGTGCTCTCCGGCCTCGACCTTTCCGTTGAGGCCGGATCTTTCCTGTCGATCCTCGGGCCGTCCGGCTGCGGCAAGTCGACTTTGCTGCGCGTCGTCGCCGACCTGCTCGATCCGCTCGGCGGCACCATCAGCGTGCTTGGCGACACGCCGCATGCGGTGCGCTCGCGCAGGGATGTCGGTTTCGTCTTCCAGGATTCGACCTTGCTGCCGTGGCGCACGGTGCGCGACAACATCCGCCTGCCGCTCGAAGTCGGACAAGGCAGCGTGACCCGCAAGATCGAGGATCGCACCGACGACCTGCTCGACCTGATGGGGCTCGCCGGCTTCGGCGAGCGTCTGCCGCACCAACTTTCCGGCGGCCAGCGCCAGCGCGTGGCCATCGCCCGCGCGCTGCTCGGACAACCCAGGCTTCTGTTGATGGACGAACCATTTGGGGCGCTGGACGAGATCACCCGCGACCGCCTCAATGACGAGCTTCTGAACCTGTGGCGCCGCACCGGCACCACCATCCTCTTCGTCACCCACTCGATCGCCGAAGCCGCCTATCTCGGCGAACGCGTCATCGTGCTTGCGGCCAATCCAGGGCGCCTGGTCAAGGATCTCGACATGCGGCCGTTCAAACAGGACGGCAACCGCTGCGCGCGCGAGGATCCGGCGATCGTCAACGCCATGGCCGAATTGCGCGGCGCGCTGGAGCGAGCGTCATGAAGCCGGCTCCTCTATCGCCGACGCTTGCCATCGCCCTGCCCGTGTTTGGTGCCGCGTCGATCCTCTTCGCCTGGCAGGTCCTTTTCCCATGGTTGGGTGTACCCGCCTATATCGTGCCGACGCCGACGGCCATATTCGGCGTATTCCAGAAGAACCTGACGCTGCTGCTCGCCAATCTCAAGCCGACGCTGATCGAGGCGCTGGCCGGTTTCATCATCGGCAATCTTGCCGGCGTGCTGCTTGCCGTCTTGTTCGTGCACAGCCGCATCCTGCAGGCCGCCTATTTTCCGATCGTGCTGTTCTTCAACACCATCCCCATCCTGGCGCTGGCGCCGATCATCACCCTGATTTTCGGGCTCGGTATGACGCCGAAGATCGTCATCGCGGCGGTGATCTGCTTCTTCCCGACACTGGTGAACATGATCCGCGGCCTGGATTCGGCCTCAGACAATGAGCATGAGCTGTTCCGGGTGCTGTCGGCGACGCGCTCAGAGATTTTCTGGAGCCTGCGCCTGCCGCGCGCGCTGCCGATGCTGTTTTCCTCGCTGCGGATCGCGTCGGCCACCGCCGTCATTGGCGCCATCGTCGGCGAATGGATCGGCTCGGACAAGGGTTTGGGCGCACTGATCATCCAGGCGAGCTTCAACTACCAGTCGGACCGGCTTTACGCGGCGATCGTGCTGTCGTCCTCGCTGTCGATCGCGCTGTTCGCTATCGTGGTTCTCGTCGAGCGCCGTGTCATACGATACTGACAGATCAAGCCAGCCCGAAGCGGTCCACCGCCCGCATGATGCCGCGCAGTTCGGCGAGGCCCTTGAGACGGCCGATCAGTGAATAGCCGGGGTTGATCCTGGTCTTGCCGATGTCGTCGGCAAGCAGATGGCCGTGGTCGGGGCGCATCGGGATGCGCCAGTCCGCCCTGCCCTCCTCGCGCCGGCGCCCCTCTTCCCGCATCAGCGCCAGGATCACCGACGCCATGTCGGTAGAGCCCTCCAGGTGTTCGGCCTCGAAGAACGAGCCATCGTCTTCGCGGGTGACGTTGCGCAGATGGGCGAAGTGGATTTTCGATCCGAATTCTTCGATCATGGCGACGATGTCATTGTCAGCGCGCGTGCCGTAGGAGCCGGTGCACAGCGTCAGTCCGTTGGCGGGACTGTCGACCGTATTCACAATGAAGCGCGCATCATCGGCGGTCGAGACGATGCGTGGCAATCCGTAGAGCGAAAACGGCGGATCGTCGGGATGGATGCACATGCGCGCGCCGACTTCTTCCGCGACCGGAATGATCTCTTTCAGGAACCAGGCAAGGTTGGCGCGCAGTTCCACCGGGCCGATTGCCGCATAGTCGGCGAGCGCATCGCGCATCGTCTGCCTGTTGTAGCTGCGCTCGGTGGCGGGCAGCCCGGCAATGAGATTGCGCTCTATTCTGTCGATCTGCTCGTCGCTTAGTGTCTTCAGCCGCGCTTGCGCCTCCGCGATGCGCGCCGGGCTGTAGCTGGCCTCCGCATTGCTGCGTTTCAGCACGAACAGATCATAGGCGGCGAAGTCGATCGCATCGAAGCGCAAGGCGTAGCCGGTGGTCGGCAACCGATACATGAGATCGGTGCGGGTCCAGTCGACCACGGGCATGAAATTGTAGCAGATGGTCGAAATGCCGGCCTTGGCCAGGGCGCGAATGGTGTCTTTGTAAAAATCCGCGTAGCGCTGCCGCTCCGCCGAGCCGATCTTGATCGAGTTGTGGACGGGGATGCTCTCGACCACCGACCAGGTCAGCCCCGCCGCCTCGATGACGCGCTTGCGTTCCAGGATGTCGGCCAACGGCCAGGCGCGGCCGTCATAGATGTTGTGCAAGGCCGACACGACACCTGTCGCCGCTGCCTGCCTGACATGATCGAGCGTGACCGGATCGTCCGGCCCGTACCAGCGCCAACATTGTTCCATAAAGGTCCCTTCCGCAGCGAAGCCAAAGCCGTATTGTTGGACCATAGCCGGACTCGAAACTTCGGCAATCCCAACGACGCGATGACGGAGCTTGAGCCATGAAGGATTTCGACGGCAAGGTTGCGCTGGTGACCGGAACCACCGGTATCGGCCTGGCAAGCGCTAAGCGCCTGGCGGCCGGCGGGGCGGCGATCATCGCCTGCGGCATCGACGGCAGCGCGAACGCGGCGATGCAAAGGGAATTGGATGGTTCCGGCGCAAAGGCGCTGGTGGTGACGGCGGACGTTTCCGTGCCCGATCAGGTGGCCCGGGCGATCGCTGCCGGCGTCGCGCGCTTCGGCGGACTGGACGTCATCGTCAATTCTGCCGCCGTGCACCCTTATGGCACGGCAACGAGCACGGATTTCGAGACCTGGAACCGGGCGATGTCCGTCAATGTCGGCTCCATCTACCTCACCGCTCATTTCGGCATTCCCGAAATGATCAAGCGTGGCGGCGGCGCCATCGTCAACCTGGCTTCGGTGCAGGGCCACGCCTGCCAGCAGAACGTCGCCGCCTATGCGACGACAAAGGGAGCGATCCATACGCTGACGCGCTCGCTGGCGCTCGACTATGCGCGTCAGGGAATCCGCGTGAATTCGGTGAGCCCGGGATCGATCCGTACGCCGATCCTGGAAAAAGCGGCGCGCGGCGACAGCGGGAGCGACGCTGACATCCAAGCCGCGTTTAAACGCTTTGGCGAAGCCCATCCGCTTGGCCGTATCGGCGAGCCGGAAGAGGTGGCGGAGCTGATCGCCTTCCTGTGTTCGTCCAAGGCGGGCTTCTGCACCGGCGCCGACTACAAGATCGACGGCGGCCTGACCGCCGGCCTCGGGGTCAAGTAGGAGGCCGGATCGCAGCGATCCGATCATTCAATCCAACAGGACCTGTAAATGGTGGGCGATGACGGGCTCGAACCGCCGACATCTTCGGTGTAAACGAAGGGCTCTGAGGTTACCTCCATTGGGCTTAGATTTCCTTATCGACCTAAATAACTGATATCACTTTCATTTTCTCTATGATCTATTTCTGGAGTTTTCCGCTCTGGTCCTCGACTTACCAACACGCGCCTGCTATTTGCCTGCTGTAGCGCGAAGGGAGAGACGTGTGGCCGAACTCAGCAAGTCAAAGCTCGATGCTCTCAAACCAGGTGTCGGGGCATACATATTGTGGGATCGCGGTCGGCTTCCCGGCTTTGGCGTCAAGGTTCTTCCAACGGGCCGCAAGGTCTTTTTTGTCGACGTGCGCATTGCCAACAAGACCCGCCGGTTGACCCTGGGTCGTTACGGACCGCTCACGCTCGATATGGCCAGGAAGATTGCGAACGATCGTTTGACCGAAGTGGCAGAGGGTCGCGATCCAACGGCTGAGAAGCGTACCCTATCCGACATCCCAACTGTTGAGAAAATTTGTGATCTTTACATGGAGGCCGCAGAAGCCGGACTGGTATCCACTCGCTTTAAGAAGCCAAAAAAGGCGAGCACTCTCGCGATCGACCGCGGAATGATAAAGCGTCACATAAAACCATTGATAGGCGACGTCCGCACAGACCGAGTAAGTCGCGCAGATGTGCAGAAAATGATCGACAGCATTGCGTCTGGTAAGACGGCCGTGACTGAGTCCACCAAGCCCAGAGGGCGCGCACGGGTGACAGGGGGAACGGGCATCGCAACACGCACTGCAGAATTATTTGGGGGAATTTGGCGATGGGCAGAAAAAAGGGGGCATGTCTCGGGACCAAGTCCCTCGGCAGGAACTGACCGCATCAAAGGTGATCCAACAAACCGCCGCCTGTCTGTCGAGGAGCTCCGAGCCCTAGGCGTTGTGCTGGGCGAAGCCGAGTGTGCGTGGATTGAATTCGAAGCAGCTCGCAAATCGGCTCACAGTATCGGTAGGCGCGGACCGGTGGCGCCCAAGGGCCTCATTTCTCCAACCGCCATTGTTGTCTGCAGGCTTCTAGCGATGACAGGCTTGCGTCCTGGTGAGGCTGCATCGTTGCGATGGGCCGAGATTGATCTTGCAGCTCAAACGATTGCCCTTGGCGACAGCAAGACCGGTAGAAGTACGCGTCCAATCGGAAAAGCTGCGGCTCAATTGATCGAAGGCCTTCCAAAACTATCCGACGAATGGCTTTTCCCTGCTGCGCGCGGGGATCGGAATTCCAGCTTCAAGAAGCCGCTAAACCAATTGTTGATGCGCGCGAAAATTGCGGCGACACCGAAAGTTTTGCGCAGCACCTTCGCGAGCACTGCCGGCGATATGGGTTTTTCCGGGGGTACCATCGGCGACATGCTCGGGCATGCGCGCCAGGGTGTGACCGAGCGGCATTACATTCGTCGCATCGACGCAGTGTTGATAGCTGCAGCCAACGACGTATCGGAGGCGATACGACAGAATCTAAACGTCACATCTAGTTAATAGACCCAACCCGTAAAGCAGCGAGTGTTGTGACTAGCCGCCCGACATCTAGCTGGCAATTCTTAGGAGCAAAATGGAAAAGCAAGAGCTGGCCGCCGTCTACACATATCCAGGAGAGCTCGGAAAACCGATGGTTATGTCGGCGCCAAACATCAGCGGAATTACCAAGCTTGGTGCGGAGCGTTTCAAACAAGCGAGAAACAGGGACAAGGAGACTCTAGATCGTAAGCTCGAGCTATTGGCACAGCACCATGATGCGTTCAGCGACGGAAAAATAAGATGGGAGGTTCTTGCGCGAGCGCTTGCCAACACTCATGTGGAGGGTTTTCGTATCCTCTACGAGGAGCCTCGCGGGCCAGGTAGACCTCGCAAGGACTATCTGGACCTGTACCGCGAGATCCTTGCTTCCTACGTATCTGGCAAGGAGTCTATTCCGAAAGTTTGCGCCCGACTTGCCAAAGATGACGCATGGAAATCGAAGAAGCTAAGCGCTCGATTTGCGGCACTCAGGTTTCACGAGGTCAAACGGTTCCTCCTACTCACGCAACCCAGGACGTCTTTACCCATTGAGAAAAGCTCCGCCGCTCGCAGGAACCACTTTCCTCAACCTCCACCCGTTCAATGGCTATTCCTCGGACAATCTAGGCAGGATTTCGACAAATGGGTCGCCGAGAATCCCGAGCTCGTGGAATCCTATCCGAAGAATTTTGATGAGATGTACGAAGCTTTGAAAAAATTCAACCCGGAATGATGATTGAATTTCCTCGCGGGCTTTTTTCGTTTTTTTTGCCCGTCATTTCTCGACTTGACCGGAATCATTCCGGTGAGGAGTCGAATTGATGACTGATGCTAAACGTTACCTTCGTCGCGAGGATGCCGCGCAACATGTCCGCGATACATGGGGCATTCCGTGCTCGACCAACTGGCTGGCAAAGCTTGCGTGTGTTGGCGGCGGACCGACGTTTCGCATGGCGGGCCGTTTCCCAATCTATGCCCCAGTTGATCTGAATTTCTGGGCGGCAGCCCGCATCAGCGACCCTCGCCGCTCAACGTCCGAGGCCCCAGTGTTCCCCCGCAACCGCGGAGACTAGGCGATGCATGCGCGCACGCAAATTCAAGCCCTGAAATAGAAAAGCTCACCCCCGGCCAGGGGTGAGCCTTCAAGAAAGTTTATTGCGTGATCACAATAACGCGACGCGGCATTCCCCGCAATGCCCACCGACCCGTATCTGCTTCGCTCTCGGTCAAATCGCTCTCAGGCCAGCTACCGGTTTGCGACACCTGTTCCATCTCTACATGGATCGTGAAAGGCCCGCAGCGATGAGCGCCGCCCCCTATATGCCGTTTTTTGTCGACGCTCACCTGGCGGACACAACGCACCTGACGACCGAGGAGCAAGGCGCATACGTCTTGCTCCTGATAGGTATGTGGCGACGTGGCGGCAAGGTCTCCAACTACGATCCAGATCTTGCCCGCACTGTAAATCTCACGCTCGCAAAGTGGCGCAAAATGAAGGTGCGCTTGCTCCCTTTCCTCTTGGTCGAAGAGACGTTTCTTACGCAAAAGCGGCTCAAAATCGAATGGGAATATGTGAGCGCTCGCAGCAAAAAAAATACAGAAAATGGCAAAAAAGGAGGCCGTCCCCGCAATATTAACAACCGCATAGCAGAAGCAACCGGTTCTGCCTGGGACAACCAGGATCGAAGCCTCCATAATCCAGATCCCATATCCAAACATAAAATCTATCCCTTTCAGAATCCTCATAATCTGAGAAGATCACCTGAGCAGAAGCCGAGCAACACTGACACTTTCATCAAGATAGCTATGGAGATACATGGTGAATAGGAGCGACACAGTGATAGTATTGGCCGCGTTGGAAGAAATGTTCCAGGGATTCGCAGGACCCACGCGGTCAGAGAACAACGCCTGCTTGAAAGTCTACTGTGCGCGGGTGAAGGATTCTGACGTTCGAGACATTCTCAACGCGATCGACGCGTTCAACACCGGCAAGGTCGCAGGCGCGAGCACAAAATTTGCCCCGTCAGCACCCCAGCTCTCTGTCGAGACTGAGGTCCAAAGGGATAGGCGGGAGCATAAAGAGCGTCACCGGGCCGTGGTGTGGTCAAAGACGACTTCATATGTGACCGCATTTCATCGCAAACTGAAGGCCGGCCTTATCCCCCCACTTGGTAAGGGCAACTATCGCTACACGGGCTTGGATGCTCTCAATACCCTTGCCAAAATGCCCTTTTGACGTGGAAAGTGCTCTCCAACCTTGGGAACATGGTTTGGAAAGCCGATTGTTCTCCAGCATTTCCTGTTAGCGAATTGCGCTAAAAGGCTAGTGATTTTAGACCCGGGAGCTTGCCCACTCCACGAGGTAACTGGTTGCAGGAATCTATCGAGCAACATTTGCCGACATTCGGACTGCCTTCGCCGGACCAACCGCTAGGGTTGCCTCTTGGTTGCCGGCCCAAGCCCGCTTCTAACAGCAAGAGGACCGTGATCTCTTGCCGTACACGAGAAGGCGCCTTTGAGCAGCTCGGACCAAACGGCCAAGCCCAGCGGCATAGACTGCACAATGCCTCTGGAGGGCTGCCCAGGAGTGGAAGTATCGTCATCTCGAGGCCCCGGGGCAGTGCCCCGTTCAGCGTTTCCCGGGCCACCGCACTCGCTCGGACGAGCGTCGCAATTTGTCGAAGTCGCGTTGGACCCACTCGCTTTTAGTCGCTCGTCATGGGGTGTTAGTGCGCATGTTGAGGAATGTTGAGTTATTTTCTGCGGAGGAAGGTGGTTGAAAAAATTCTATGCAGAAATCTTGGCCCAACGGGTCCTCGAAGACCGCCAGAGAGCGGAGGCTTTTGCTGCCCTTATTGCCGCTGGCCCTCAAGACCGTCGGGTCGAACAATCACAGTGGGAATTATGGTGCAGGTACAAGGTGTTCGCTTGCCCGAGCGGAAGCAAGAAATACCTCTGCCAAGACCCGGATTGTCATCTTGGTTCACGATGCCGAGCACTCAACGACAAAGGCCTATTCGGAAGCGGCAATCCGCTCCCCAAAGATCAACGTCCCACCTGCGGCGCGAGCACAAGAGCGAAAAGCCCTTGCCAAATGCGGGTGGTGCCTGGGAAACATCGGTGCCGGCTCCATGGGGGCATGTCCACCGGTCCAAAAACGCTCGAGGGACGGGAGCGCATAGCCGAGGGGCAACGGCGACGCTGGGCCGCGCGAGTCATCGACTGATGGCCCAGCTATGGGCGTCCGCCCCGCCTATATTCGCCGGGATCCATAAAGTTCCCTGACCACAAGTTCCGCTTGGCAATGCGGGCTTCGCGCTCTTCGGCAAGGTATCGAGGCGCTTGTTTGTCGGCGACCGCCAATCCGTGCTTCACCAGGTCGCGTCCGAGATCAATGCTTCCAACGAAACAGACACCGACATCGTTGTCATAGCGGTCCCTGCCTTCGATGGTGCAGGATACATCCCCAGAGGCAATGAGATGGCGAATGTGGTCACGCGCATACCTGCCGCAAGGCCAGATCTTGTCAGCAGCATCAAAACACGGCTGCAAAAGTTCGGGAGCATCGATACCGAGCAGCTGAACTTGCTTCTTGTCATGCCACAGCGTGTCGCCATCTTCAGCAAACCAATGCTCTACTGCCGACACTGGGCCACAGGTCAGCACGAAGACGAGAGCGAGGGTCAACCTGAACATGGCCGATGGACCGTTTCGATAATTTTCCCTTTCCGCGATCACACTATACGCCTATGAAGCTGGCCGGCCAATTCGATGTCGCTGGCGCGGTCTGGCGCTACCGGCAGGGTGTGACATGCTCGGCCTGGCCGCTTGCCTCCTGATGGCCGCGCTCGGCGTGATAGCGCTGCTCCTACCCGGCAAGCATTAGCCTTCCGGCGCCTGGCGTTCGCTTTCGCCATCATCGTTGCGCTTACGAGAGGAGCGCCCACACCCAGTACGCGCCAATTGCCATCTGAATGGCAAATGCCGTGAACCGCAGGCTCACTGCAATTTGGCTAGTCGAAACGAGATGGATTACCGACTGGACAATGCGCGCCCCCAATAGCGTATAAGCTAGAGGGTCGGTAAGCGCTGTTCTCGATGTCATTATTGCAACGCCGAGCAAACCGCCGAAGATCGGAAGCCCTTCGATGCAGTTCGCGTGAGCGCGCGCCAATCTCTGCATGAAGGGAGAGAGGCCGCCGTTATCAGGCGCAAACCCATTGGCGGGCACCCTTCCGGAAACGACGAGATAGGTGCGGATCACTTCCATCACGATCAGCAAGATCAGTGCCCATGAGATAAACCCGACCAAACTGTAAGCAGTCGCAGACATTGCGTCCCCCCGTTTGCCTCCCGTCCTTTTAGCTGATCTGCCTTGGGCCGACGAGGGCGAAGGTGTCGGCTTCTAGTCGCGGTTGCGCTTCGCATTGATGCCTTCATAGTCAGGAACCACAGTGAAGAACACCGGCCGCCGATCCCTGCCGGTTGATCTGCTAATTGACTCGCTAATCCACTAGGAGGGCGTACAATCCCCTAGTCGCTCGATCTGCACGGCAACGAGCGCTTGAAAGAGTAGATCACGCTTTCGCCCGACAAGGGAAAAGCGCGATGAAAACCAGAACCACGGCTAACTCGGCACAGCTTGCCGAACTCACCAAAATCCTTGATGACTATTGCCAGAAGGCCGGCCTCCAAAACGACAGGGACGCCAGAGACGCCTTGGCGCTGCGCATCATGAGCCTTTTTGAATCCGGCATCGATGACCTGCAAGAGATCACGAGGGCTTTGGATTCATGTCGCGCGGCGGCTTGGCGCCAAGGCATCTAAGCGCGCGGCTACCCAGCCATCGATTTGATGGCCGATGCGGGTTGGGCTTCCTAGGTGGGGGCAGACCGCACCGGCCACTTGCGGGTACTTTGGGACATCCCGCGTTGATGAAATTAAAGGCATATTAGCAATCGCGCAATTAAGCCTATCGGGCTACCCTGCCGTAGGAGGCCGCACTGGCCCTGTCCCGTTCCACCGAATGAACGGCGCATCCTTGCCTGTAATATCCCGCACCGTCTTCAGCATGGCCCCATGGGCTTCCTGAAGCGCTCGGAAGTGATCGCAGCTAGGCGAGAGCAGCGGTTGCACAACGCTCTTGTGCAGCGCTTCCGCCGCCGCCAGAAAGCGTTCGATCTCAGTCTCTGAAAGTTGCTTGGAAAGTTTGGTCCTGGCCATGGTAGCGAACTCCGTTTGAGGGGGATCGCCGCAACGGGAGGAATATAATCCTTGCGCTTGTCGGTTGCCAATAGCCCTATGAAAAGCGCGCAGACCGCCTCGCGTCGGCTTGGGGCTTCCACTATAATTCCGCAATGTTCGGCGGGGAGATACGCCTATGCGGATGCGATATTCGAGGGTCTTTGCTGATTCAGAGGGGGCCTCATGCTTCGATGATCAGCAGGCGGAGCTAGAGGTTGGATTTGCAGCGCCGCCCGCCGAACCGCTCTATACAGCTAAGTTTTCGCCCGCAGTGGATGCCTTCTGGCTAGGTACAGTGCCAACATGGAAAGGCGATGTCCCTCATCCAGCACCGCGCCGTATGGCTTTCGTGACCGTGCAGGGCGAATATCAGATAACGACGACCAATGGCGAAACACGGAAGTTCCCTGTCGGAAGCGTGCTCCTCATTGAAGACGCGACCGGTTCTGGCCATATGACCAAGAATATCAGTGCGGGCGATACAATCGTACTCGCAATCGGACTGCCGGCGAGTTGAGCCCCACGCAAATCCCGCTAGCGCAATCCCGGAGGCGGCTTGCTGACCGCAGCTTCGTCAAGTTCCGCTTCCAGATGACCGGTGACAGACTTGGGCGTGTCGGCAATCGGTTCGCCGTCGAAGCCCTTCAGCCACGCGTCCGCATATTCGTCCCAGTACTGGGGCACGTCTCGCGCCTTGCCGTCCTTACGGGCTTGGACGCCGTACATCCACGCATATGCAAAACGCTCATGGTCCTTTTTACTCACCACCATTTTGGTCGTCCTCCCTGAAATCCTGCAGCGAGGCATGCCGCAGGTCTTCCTCGCCCCGCAAGTGCTTCACAGTCGCGACGAGCCCCGGCTTAACCCATTGCGTGGCCGGCCGCTTCATGCCCTTGGGCGCCGTCCCCGCATGGTCCTGGACGCGCTTCCAGAGCCGTTCGCGCAATTCCCGGTTCAAGGTGATGAAAGCGCTGCCGACATAGCGCCCTGTGCCGCGCTCTGCCATGAGAGCGAAGGCTGGCTTACCGGCCTCGCGTTCGACGCCTAGCAGATCGAACTCGCCGATCGCATAGCATTTGGCCTTCAGCCAGTTGGTTGACGGGCCGCTTCGATATTTGCTGTCTTTGCGCTTCGAGACCATTCCCTCGAGCCCGGCATTATCGACGAGATGGAAGATCGCTTTGGCGTCGCCCGGTAGCGCCTGGCTGAACTGGATGCGGCCGCCGTCCGGTATCATCTCGGGCAGGATCTCGCGGCGGTCCTCCAACGGCATGTCGCGCAAGTCTTGGCCATTCAAGTGCAGCAGATCGAAGGCGACGAAATACAGATCGTGCTGCCGGCGCGTGATCGCCTTACGCAACTCGCCGAAGTCCGACAGGCCATTGTCGTTGAGAACGATGATCTCGCCGTCAATGATGGCGCTTTCGACACCAAGCGCAGCGCCGGCCGCGGCGAGGTCGCGATACTTGGAAGTCCAGTCCAGCCCACGTCTCGTGAAGATCCGTGTCCCCTCGTCCCCTAAAATCATCTGGGAACGATACCCGTCGAATTTCACCTCATGCAGCCAGCCTTCGCCCTCGGGAGGCTTCTCCACCAGGGTCGGCATCAACGGCTCAATAAACTTCAAACTCATGAACCACCCGCTACACGGCGATTCAATTAGCATGCGCTAAAATGGTTCCTCAAAAGAAAAACCCCGCATCTAGCGTGGCTTTTGGGCGTCAGCAATGATCTGCGCTACTGCTGGCTATGCGCCTTTAGAAACCGCAACGGCCACAATCGCCGCCAGTTTGGCAGCCTTGATGAGCGTCGGTCGTGCGTAGGTCTTCTTCACGTTCACTCCTGGTTGCATTCCTTGCCGCGCCACTTTGCAAAAACCCGCCGCTCCGAGGGGTACGGGAGCGACGGGCCTTTTGTCGGTTGCCTGTAACGCGGTGCTTGAAGCCGCTTAATGAGGGTGAGCCCGAATGGTTAACGGAACGTTTCTCGCAACGTTCGCTCATCAGTGTCATCACACCAGCCCCAGAAGCTCTCCACTTTCCTTCGAGTTGAATCTGTTGGCCATCAGTTTCTTGTAGTGCACCAGCATCTCTGCCGGGACTGCGAAGCCACGCCGAAAGTCTGACGCAGCTTTCTGGCTGCGGGTGATGCCTAGCTGACTGGCCGTAGCTTTGACAGAAGCCACGCTACAGTTAAGTCGTGTGGCGATAGCCTTTGGGCTCTCGTTGTTTGCATACCCTTCCTGGATTGCAATCCGCCTTGCTGTCATTTTCATCCGTCACCCGATGTCATAAAGTCTTACCGCTCAGCTATAACTATTAGATGGCCCTAATGTTCCGTTGGGCACCGGTGACGCCCCCCTGCGGTTGCGCAGAGATTGGCCCGCGCCCATTTGCAGCGGACGCGGGCCGACCAAGAAATGAGGGTCTCTTAGTCAGCAGCCGGTGCGGAAGAAAACCAGCCGCCGTTGATCAACATGCCGCAACGAGCGAAGTTCCTAGCGAAACGAAAAAACCCGCCTGCCGAAGCCAGCGGGAGGGTTCTGAAGCAGCCAGAGTGAGCTCTGGCGAAATCCATAACGTTCAGACCGAATTTTGTTTCAGGAGTTGCTCATATAGCTGATAGAGCTTGCAAAAGCCCGCGTCATGGAGGGACCAATGACGCGGGCCGGCTCCCACCAGCCTTTGCACCGGATGCCAGTGACAACGTCCGAAGCATGAACCAAAACTAGTCGAAACAGCTAATGTTCCGACATGCCAGGCGGTTTATCGTTTAGCCGCTTTCTGGATTCAACAAAACGGTCGCAGCCTCGCATTCGGGGAGAAGGGGCGCGGGCAAAGTCCAGCGCATCAAGGTGCCGATCAGGCCGACCGCTGGCGAAGAAACGCCAAGAGGCGTCGAGCGCGTCTTCGACCTCAATATCTATTCGCTCAAACGCATGCATTGAACCTCACGCCCGGCGATACAATTAGCATGCGCTAAAATGGTTCCGAAACTCAAAAACTCCGTATGGCGTAGGCGGATTGCGGAGTGGCCCGCGCCCGATAGCAGGACGCGGGCCGACCGAGGAGGGACTCTCAGTCAGCAGCCAGAACCGGCAAGAACCGGCTGCTGCAGATTAACAGGCCGTGATGAGTGAGGTTCCGAGCCGCAACGAAAAAGCCCGCCGCCACCCCTAACGACGGGCTTCGGCCTGCGACACTGGAAAGCGCGGGCTCACAGCGGCCCCACCCACTGCTCATAGCATAACGAATACTCGGGAGGCAGGTTCGGGGATGGAGCCTCCGAATGGGGCGGTCCGAGCAAAAATGGAAAACCCGCCGCTCCATCAACGGCAGCGGCGGGCCTTCCTTGATCGAAGCAGATTATTCGATGATCTGCACGACCTTGCGCGTGTCCGGGTCGACCAAGACCGCATGGTCTCCGACGACCGTATACTTGTACTTCACGTCAGGAACATCGATGGCGTGCAGTTCGACGGTGTCCGGCAGCGCGGTGCCGACGCCAAGCTCGACCCCGAGCAGGCTCACGGAAGCAAGCTTGTGCGAGTGGACGTATTCGCGAACGACCGTCTGCTGCTCGGGCTTGAGGATGATGACGTCTTCCGCAAAAGCGGCGCCAATTCCCGCGGTCATCACAAAACCTGCAGCGGTAGCGACAAGATACTTCTTCATGGCTGAACCTTCCTTTACTATGTTCAATTGAGCAGCATTTTCACTGCTAAAACACAACTCTTCCAAATATATATTGTTCCAGATCTTTATCTTTTATAGTAGAACGCGCGCTACTTAACCGCCGCTGGAGGGCGCGGGCGCGGCTGGGGCAGGTTCGGCCGGCTTTGCAGGAGCAGTCGCTGCTGGAGCCGGCGCTGCCGGTGCAGGTTCGGCTGGTTTCGCAGGAGCAGTCGCTGCCGGCGCCACGACCTTTGGCGCTTCCACCTTGACGTTGATGTCCTGTCCGTTGCCGCCGCTATGGAGGTTGATTACACCGGTGAACAGCAGCAGCACTACTACTGCGACAATCGCAAGAACGACCGCGATGGCAGTGCCGCCGCCTCCGCCGCCGCCTGAGTTAATAACGGTTGGACCGTCAGCCATGACTTCTCTCCTTGATGATTACGAAAATTGAAAAAACGAGGGTTCGCTCGGCAGTCGCTGTAGACGGCGAACCCTATCGGCGCAGGACGGGACGAGACTGCGCCAATCTGCGGTTGTCAGGAAAGAGCGATGCCGATTACAAGAACGGCCATCGCCGTTGCGAAGATCGGAGCGAGCAACCAGCGCGCTTGACGCACACTTCTATCCATCTGATTTCTCCCAACTATTCGAGGGAAACAACGACCTTGGCTCTAGCGTGTTCCAATTCAAGTGACGGCTAGGACCTTTGCGCTATTTGATAAGACTTAAGTCCGGTGGCGGAGCCAAGCCCATTGTCCGCCAGCCGTATATGCCTGGCGGGACGCCGACGTCATTGCCGACTGCGCCCGTCAGTTTCTGCGAAGCTCACCCAGCGGCCGTGAACGAATTTTGGCTCGTTCGCGGTGTCAGCAAGTCGCGGCTCGCCGAGACCTCGCTCGCAAAGATGCGCTCGACCAATTGGCTCTGAGGGCCAGCCTCTACAGTATCAGGGTCGACGATCTTGCCGCGTACTACTGCTCAGGCTCTGATGATCATGCCTTCACTAGGCATCTAGCCCGCACCTTCCTTCCCCATCGAATAGATGGAAGACCGGATGGGTTGCGCGGATTTGCTCCAACCCAAGCCAGCGGATGGCAGTCGGACGCAGAACGATTGGCATCGCGCTGCTACGGCGCGGCAAGCGTCTCGCGAATCGGCAAGCTGGCCGAATCGCGAGACGTGCCGTTCAGTTGGAACTGGCGACGGGCGCGACAAGCGGCGTGATGCGGCGAATAGCGACACGGCGGTTTTGGCGTTCCGGCCCTGTCGTGTTCACCTTAAGATAGCGCTCGCCGTAGCCTTGGGTCGTCAGGTTCTCTGGCGCGATGCCAAAGGCGTTGGTAAGAGCCTCGGCAACTGCCTCGGCTCGACGGTCGGACAAGGCCAGGTTTGCGTTGTCGCTACCAACCGCATCGGTGTGGCCCTCGATCAAAAAAGTTTCCGCCGGGTTCTTCTTCAGCAACCGCTCCATTGCGTCCGCGACACCTTGCAGCTTTTTGACTTCGCTGTCCGAGATCGTTGCCGATCCGGACTCGAAATTCAACGTGTCGAGATCAACGCGCCGGGCGATGTCGCGCACACGCGCGGAGCGCTTGACCTCGTCGACCGAATAGAGGCGCTGGACCTTTTCCACCGGGGGTTGTTCGAGGAAGGTGTAGTAGTCACCGGGATCTTCGACCAATTCGGAGTCCAGGATATATTGGTTGCGCGGGATGGAGAGGCGCATCGCTGGCAGGTCATCCCCAGGGTCGCGCCAATCGTGCAAATCCTGGTAATACCGCTCGTCGACATAGCTCAACACATACTCGTGGCCGTCCGGCGTGATGCGCGAGCGCTGAATGACGTCACCATAGCGGTTGCGGATGGTGACGATTTGGTTGCCGTTGTCGCGAATAATCGTCTCGCGGGTGCGGCCGCCCGGCAAATCTTCGTAGTACACGTCCTTGGCACCACGGTTCATTCGCGGAGCTTCGTTGCTCTCAACTATCGTTTGGTTGTTGAACTGGATAATAATCCGGCCGCCAATTTCCGTGAGGACATCAGCGCCTTTTGGGCGATCCGGCGCCTGGCTTTCTGGCGCCTTGTCACGGCGGGTCCCCTTTTCGTCCGTCACCGGAACGATCTTCTCCGGCTTGATCTCCTGCTGCGCCGCCTTGTCGTCAGCAGGCGGTGGTCCGGCCTCTGCTGGGGCAGCCGCAGGCGCGGACGTCTGACCGCCATCGCTTTGCTGAGCAGCCGGTTTGCCGTCCTTGCCCGGACGTTTTGCATCCTTTTCACTGTCGAGGATGGGCGCGGCGTTCGAATTTGCTGGCGCCTCGCCCTGGACTGGCTTTTCGTTTTGAGCGGGCTTCGCCGACTCGCCACTGGCTGGCTTCTCGGAGGTTGAGGGTTGCTGATCGGTTGAAGGTTGCTCTCCAGTCACGGGCTGCTTCGATGCAGGCTCGGCCGCCGGGGCAGGCTCGTCGACCGCGGCAGGGGCCGAGGCAGGCGGGTTGACCGCGGGCGCCTGACCTGCAGGCTCGACTTGCTTGGGCGGTGCCGATTTGTCGACCGCCGGCGCCTGTTGGTCGGTGGAAGCCGGCGCAGGCTGGGATTGTGGTGTGGTCACGGCCGGCAGGGCAGGCTGTTCCTTCGCGGACGGGTCGATCTGGGGAGCAGATTCTGGAACTGGACCTGCCTCAGGCGCTGGGGCTGCCTCAGGCGCTGGGGCTGCCTCAGGCTGAGCAGGCTGCGGTTCGGTCGTTGGAAGCGGAGCAGCGGTTTCGGCCGGAGCCTGCTGCCTCAGTGCGCAGGCTTCGGCAGACTCGCCCTCCTTGCACTTTAGCTTGATAAGAATTGGCGGTTCAGATGCTATGAACCGTGCAGCACCAAACGCTATGCTGCTGAGCGGCGCCCCGAACGGCGTTGAGGCGATCAGCAAACCGAGAGCGGTGCTGGCCAAAATATTTGGTCGGCTTGTCATTTCAATTTCTCCGTGCGTGTCCCGTCGCTATTCAAACTAAACGCTGCCGCATTCGTTCCAGACCACTTGAAATGAAGCGCTGCCAAGGACGGTTTATGGCTGCTAGGCAGTTGTCGGGTGACGACGAGTTCCCTGCCTTGACCGGCAAAGCGGACGTTTTCGATGGTACCTCGCAAGCTCGTCTCCTCTTGGTGGGCGACGGGCTTTCATTCAATTTCTCAGGTGTCAGCCTGCTCTTGCGGAGCCTGGACCGACAGATCCGCTACCGCTTCCTGTTCAAGCTTGGTCAGTTTCGTTTTGATCACGTGCGGCTCGGCATGTTCCAGCCCAACCACGTCGTTCCGCGCTTCTGACAACGCAATAATTAGCTCGTCCAGCTTTGCATGTATGGCGGCCGTGTCACGATAGCCCTGAATCAGCACAACGCCGGTGATGATAATTGCCGCAACCGACAGCGCGTAGGTGACAGCATTTGTAAGACCGAACGGCACCAATAACGTGCAGAGAACCATTGCCACGACCAACATATAGAAGCCGGGCGGACGCGACAGAAAGTCAGCGGCGAGAAATAGAAATCGGTTCATGACAGAAAGAAGCCTGCGAAAAGCAGCGTCAACGCAAGTGACGCGGGCACCGCCGACAACCACCCTGCCCCGATAAGGCTGTCGTGCCGCTCATCCATAGCCTTGCTCCTTGATCGCGACATTCACAAAGCGGCTCCAGCGCTCAACCTCTCGCGCTGGTGCCATGCACAATGCTCAGCCGCCACTAGCGGGAGCGGCCGGTGCAGCCACTGGGGCGGCGGGCGCTGGGGCTTCAACTTTCGGCACATCCACCTTGACGTTGATGTCTTTGGTCCCACCACTACTCCCGAGATGAATCATACCGGTGAAGAGAAGCAGGATCACCATCGCCACTATGGCAAGAACAACTGCGACAGCAGTTCCCCGCCGCCGGAGTTCACAACGGTAGATCCGTCTGCCATGAGTTCCTGCTTTTGATATTGAAAGTGTTGAGGAAACGACTGCTCCACGGGTTAGTTCCCACCAGGGGCTTCAGTCTTGAGGGGAATACGACTTAGGTCCTATGACCGGTTGATGGCCTTGGCCTGATCCGAGACTTCGATGCACAGGTTTGATCGTCCGCCTTTTCCATTGGAGCCTTGAAGCGGCCAGTTTGCATCGGTGAATTTCGGCCATTTTCATTGGAGGGCAGTCCTGGCGCAATTTGTGCACCATCGATCTGGCCTAGTGGCCTTTCCGCGCCCTCGATCATGGCGCGCCCGCTAATTGGCCACAATGTCAGCAAGAGGAGACCGCCGGTCGAATGTCGGCTTTTGACGCGAAGCCGACGGGGCGGCTTCCACGACGCGAACGGCAGCTTTGCGCCTCATCTCGGCCGTATAGTTCGGCCTTGCCATTTCCTGAAAGCTGACGTCGCAGGAGACTGCGCTAAGGGCCGTGGTGAGCGCCAAAGCGGCCAGACGCCAGAGGACCGGAAATCCACGATTGAACGCCCAAAAACGCCTTCCAAGATTGGTTAGGCCCGATGCGTAAGGTGCGGCCTGCACGGGCTCGCGGTTCTCGGGAAGCGCATTGTCCGGAGGCTGACGATCTGCATGTTAAGGTGGATTAATCCCGACTATTTTGGCGAACGGCAATGCATGTCTGGGCATCCCCATTCATACTTTTGCATCGTTTTAAATAAGAGTTGAATGATTGGCTCAAGGTGGCGGGGAACCCTGCTGCGAGATCATCGTTTTTGGCAAAAATGAGGAGCAGCAATCAAAGAACCCAGAGGCATAGATATCGGCATGAAGAAACGTCGTCGCAAACCAGAATTAGGGCCAAGCCCCTGGGGCGTTGGCGATTACTTCGAGGCACTTCTTGCAGGCGAACGATCGGGGCAAACTGCTTGATAGTCGGAGCATAGCCGCGAGTTCTGGCAGCCCATGGAGTTGGTACGAGACCCTAACGGACGAGTCCACCGAAGACCGACTGTTGAACCAAATGATCGACCGTCTAAAAAGCCCTTGGCGTCTTCCCATTAGTGATTAAAGGCGCCTCGGCGACTTTTGTGCTGCTTTTTGCACGTCGGCAAATGGCGAGAAATCGGATTTGGCCAAGACGCCGGCAATCCTGGCAAAGCTGACAAATGCCTGCCGCGCCTGTTCGGTTGGCATCTGCCCGGCGATCGCGGCGTTGCAGCTTCTCACTGCGCAGCTGTATACCGGTCCCCGACGGGCCTTTGGCCATTGATTCAAGAATACGAGCGCCTCCCGCACCGAGTTGATATCGTGGATCACCTCGTTGGTTTTAACCTGGACGGGAGCAAAGAAAGACAGACTTGTCATTGTTACCTCCCTGTGATTGCAGCTCCCATGACGCGGCTCTTTCGTCTGAGTCTGTCGGACGGGTAGCCGTTCAAGGAAAAACGTTCGAACGTTTCGTAGAGGCCGCTCAGGTGGATCGGATGATCAATGACGGGCCGGGTTCGGCGTTCGAACACGCCAAGGCCGGCACTTGACCCGCACCGATGTCGTGACCGGGCGGCTAGGCCGAAAGATCTGTGCCGATTGGTGCGCCACTGGCGCCGGGGTGTTGAGACAGCCATCAAACAGTTGGAGTTCCTCTCCCTCCCGGGACCTTGAGGTGATGCGGCTCGATTGTTTGGCTCCTGTGAGTAGCTCCGTCATTTGATGTTCCTCGCTATCTGCGAGGACCGGGGCTCATTCGAGCCCCGGCCTTTTCTCGACCGTCATTTGTTGCCGTTGATTGCGATCCGCTTGGCGTTTGCCTGCGCCTTTTTGGTCTTCGGCAGTGTCACGGTGAGCACACCGTTCTTGAAGGTCGCCGCCACCTTGTCGGCTTCAACCTCACGACCGAGACTGAAACGCCGTTCAAAACTCCCATAATAGCGTTCGCTGAACTGGCGGTCCTTGTCCTCGGTCTCTGCTTTCTTCTCGCCGCGAAGCGTTAGAACACCATCGTCCAACATGACCTCGACGCCGTTTTCATCGAGGCCAGGGATTTCGGCCGTCACCCGGATTTCCTTGTCGGTTTCCGAGAACTCCACGCTTGGCCAAGTGCCGTTGAGAGGTGCCATGCGGCTCAATACCGAAGGGGTGTCAAAACCGCGGAACACCTCGTCGAATAGCCGGTTGACATTGCGGTGCAGCGACAGGAACGGATCCATGTCGTCACCGCGATAAGTACTCGGTGCCTGGCTGCCACCACGGTTCCAGGGAATCAAGTCACGTACGCTCATTTGTCCTTCTCCTTTGCGTGTTTTTGGGACGCACCCGGACCCCATCCACGATAGGACGGGTGCGGGTGCAGGCCGACCGTCAGAGATCAGGCCGCCGCGCTTTCAATGCGCTTGGAGGCCGCCTTCTTGTCTGTCTCGGCATTAATCGCGATGCGGCGCGGCTTCATCTCCTCGGGAATTTCCTTCTTGAGGTCGATGATCAGCAGACCGTTTTCGAGCTTTGCCCCGACAATGGTCACATGGTCAGCCAGTTCGAACCGGCGCGCGAACGACCTCAGGGCCAAGCCATGATGGAGGTACATAACCTCGTCGTTCTCTGTCTTGGCGCCCTCGATCACGAGCATATTTGGCTCCTGTGTGATCGTAAGCTCGTCCTCACCGAAACCGGCGACCGCAAGGACAATGCGGTAGGTGTCTTCGCCGAGCTTGGCTATGTCATAGGGCGGCCAGTTGTCCGCGTTCTGTGGGGGGCTGGCGTTTTCGAGCAGGTTGAAGATGCGGTCAAAGCCGATGCTCGACCGATAGAAGGGGGAAAAGTCCAGGTTCGTTCTCATAACTACATCCTCCTTGGAGCAACATAGGCACGAGGGAACGCCAAGAAGCCTGGCGCTCCCTGACAGATCGGCCCCTTGCGCGGCGACCGACGAAGATGAGTTGGGGATCGATTTCTGCTGAGTCAAGAGCGACCGCTAAAGCAGTTTCGCGATCGCCTTCGAATGGCTGAGAAGCGCTCCAATGAATGTCCATCTACTCGCGGGTACTTCGAACGGCAGGGAAAGGATAACCATGACACTCCAAGGCGTTGTCTCGGTCCTCGGGCCTATAAACGACGTAACAATTGCGGGGACCTAATCGACCTAGTCGAGCCCGACGACGAAAGCCGACTTGGGGGATCCGGCCAAAAGGGGCCCGGGCGCCGGCTATTAATGGTGAGGATGCCGTCAACGGCTTCCATTCAGGCAGACGCGCTCATTCGTGCGCTCCGCTTGGTAAGTTGTGTGTGCCGAAGAAGCCATCCGAAATGTTTGACCTTCCTGCGCCCGTTGCCCCGGTGACGCGCCGCTCTGATGCTGCGGCGGTAGATTACCGCCGCAGTGAATTTAGCCGTCACTTTCCATAAGAAGGTCTGCTGTGCTGATCTTCGGCCCTGTCATCCACTGTGGCGCTACGGGCACGTCCTCAATGACACCGACCCTGCGTGCCCAAGTTGTAAAGGCCTTGTTCGCCGCCTCGACAGACTTCCGACCATCGTAAGCGGAGTAGCATGCATCGGACGCCGCCGCGTGGAGGAGACCGCGCCTTTCAACCGGCCATTCTTCCAGAAACTCTATCGCATCCATGACACAGCCGATCTTTTGGACACCGCTGCCGTCGTCTCTCACGAAAACCGGCTGTTTGAACGTCGCGCTTTCCATAGTGACCTCCCTTCAAACCATTGGGCAACTGAAGCCTCCCTCACCGTGCGCGGCCTCCTGCAAACGATGCCGACGAGCTTGGCCAACGCCACGGCAAACCATGGCGGAAACGGGATTCTCAAAGAGGATCGTTTCCATGCGATCCTTCCGTCCTGCTCAACTCGACATCCGGCAGCCGCGCTGGACACATAAGAACATTGGAAACGCCTCTTTTCAGTTCAAGGGGAGCGGATCTTGGGCCGGCTATTGAATTGTGAAGATGCCGTCTACCGCATGCCATTCGGCGGGCCGGATCAAGCGGTGGTGGGCGACGCGCACGGAATGCAGCGCGCCTTCGAGTTCGCGCTCCCAGTAATCCAGAAAGCCTTTGAGGGTCGGGAATTCCGGTGCGAGATCGTATTCCTGCCAAACGTAGAGCTGCAAAAGGCTTGGATGATCGGGAAGATGGTAGTGGATCTCCGCAGTTGTGAGACCATAGCCCTCCATCTGCAGCCGGAATTCCCTGCTGCCCATGCATCTCTCCTATCGCGCGCGTTCAGGCATCAAGTCTTTGCGGGCGTTCTCGGTCCCGCCGTTCCTCAAGGTCATTGCCTACCTCAGCGCGACTATCGTCCAGTCGGCGAAGTGCATCCATGACGGCGTCAAATGTCACCGGACTCGCAGCACCTGGTGGGCTTCGCAGCGCAGGCATGGACTCGACGGCGCAAGCATCCGATGCCCATGAGGCAAGAATGGCGCGCTTTTCCTGAATGTCGAGCGTGCGGTCCCCCGCCACCTCATCGGGGTGATTAAAGTGCCGCGCCGGGAACAGCAGGCGGTCAAGCGAAGGATCAGAGGGTTCAGGGGCGATCGAGGGGATGTTTTTTGACGAGGTCCGTTCCATCGACAGTCTCCGTTTCCTAACAATCTCCTTGGCATCGTTGTGTTGTAGGACCCCTTGTCGGGACTCCAACGACAAAAAATTCGTGGAGTGCAGAGCGAATTTCAAGACCTGAGAATCGCTTGCCCTAGCGAAAATAGCTCCATGCATTCATGCCCCTAGCACTCCGAACTGCCGAGTGCCAAAATTTTTGAAGCGACCCCTTGAAACTAGAAAATTCCAAACTAGCTCGATATTCGCGCGATGCCTGAAAAGGGGTCGCAGCGCCCCGCACTGGCCGATATTGCCGGTCCGGTGTGGAGGAACCTCAAAGATCTGTTTATCCCGAAGGAGAACGATATGACGTTCCGTCCATTGCATGACCGTGTCCTGGTCCGCCGCATCGAAGCCGAGGAAAAGACCGCCGGCGGCATCATCATCCCCGACACCGCCAAGGAGAAGCCGCAGGAGGGCGAGGTGGTTGCCGTAGGCCCAGGCGCCCGTGACGAGAGCGGCAAGCTCACGCCGCTCGACCTCAAAATCGGCGACCGCATCCTGTTCGGCAAATGGTCTGGCACTGAGATCAAGCTCAACGGCGAGGACCTGCTGATAATGAAGGAAAGCGACGTGATGGGAGTGATCGAGCAGACCGCCCAAGTGAAGAAGGCCGCGTGATGGCTTCTTCGAAATCCAACCAGTCAACGAATGCTGCCTAGATAAAGGAGTGATCCAATGGCTGCCAAGGAAGTGAAATTTAATACCGAAGCACGCGAGAAGATGCTGCGCGGCGTCGACATCCTCGCCAATGCGGTGAAGGTGACGCTCGGCCCCAAGGGCCGCAACGTCGTGATCGACAAATCATTCGGCGCGCCGCGCATCACCAAGGATGGCGTGACCGTCGCCAAGGAGATCGAGCTCGAGGACAAGTTCGAGAACATGGGCGCCCAGATGGTGCGCGAGGTCGCCTCGAAGACCAGCGACCTTGCCGGCGACGGCACCACGACTGCGACCGTACTTGCCCAGGCGATCGTTCGCGAAGGCGCGAAGGCGGTTGCATCGGGCATGAACCCGATGGACTTGAAGCGCGGCATCGACAAGGCGGTCGAGGCGATCGTCGGCGAGCTGAAGATCAACGCCCGCAAGGTGACCAGGAATGACGAGATCGCCCAGGTCGGCACCATTTCGGCCAATGGGGACGCCGAGATCGGTCGCTTCCTCGCCGAGGCGATGGAAAAGGTCGGCAACGAAGGCGTCATCACCGTCGAGGAAGCGAAAACCGCCGAGACCGAACTCGAAGTCGTCGAAGGCATGCAGTTCGACCGCGGCTATCTCAGCCCGTATTTCATCACCAATCAGGACAAGATGCGCGTCGAGCTGGAAGAGCCTTATGTTCTGATTCACGAGAAGAAACTGTCCAATCTGCAGGCGCTGCTTCCGGTGCTGGAAGCTGTCGTGCAGTCGTCCAAACCGCTGCTGATCATCGCCGAGGATGTCGAGGGCGAAGCGTTGGCGACGCTGGTCGTCAACAAGCTGCGCGGGGGCCTCAAAGTCGCCGCCGTCAAGGCGCCGGGCTTCGGCGACCGCCGCAAGGCTATGCTGGAGGATATTGCAATCCTCACCGGGGGCACCGCGATCTCGGAAGATCTCGGCATCAGGCTAGAGAATGTCACTCTCAACATGCTGGGCCGCGCCAAGAAGGTTGTGATCGAGAAGGAGAGCACCACCATCGTGGACGGCGCCGGCTCAAAGAGCGAGATCCAGGGGCGCGTCAGTCAGATCAGGGCGCAAATCGACGAGACAACCTCCGATTACGATCGCGAGAAGCTGCAGGAGAGGCTGGCCAAGCTGGCCGGCGGCGTCGCCGTCATCCGGGTCGGCGGCTCGACGGAGGTCGAGGTCAAGGAACGCAAGGACCGTGTCGACGATGCCATGCATGCGACGCGCGCTGCGGTAGAGGAAGGTGTGTTGCCGGGTGGCGGCGTGGCGCTTTTGCGTGCGGCCAAGGCACTGGACAGCGTGCAGGCCGAGAATGAGGACCAAAAGCACGGTATCGAGATCGTACGCCGCGCGATCGAAGCGCCCGTGCGCCAGATCGCCGAGAACGCCGGCGCGGAAGGCTCAATCATCGTCGGCAAACTACGCGAGAAGCCGGAATTCGGCTGGGGCTGGAATGCGCAGACCAACGCGTTCGGCGACCTCTACAACGAGGGCGTCATCGATCCGGTAAAGGTGGTGCGGACCGCGCTCCAGGATGCGGCATCGGTTGCCGGCCTGCTGGTAACGACGGAAGCGATGGTTGCAGAGAAGCCGAAGAAGGAACCCGCAGTTCCGGCAATGCCGGGCGGCGGCATGGACTTCTGATGAACGCAACGGTGTCCGCGCTCGGTGGGCGCGGACACCCTGACAAATGGGTAGAGCCATGAACGTGATGAACTTGAACGTGATCCCGCCGCCCTCGCGCGCGGCCACCGATCTGAACTACGAGGCGGAGCTGAAGGTTGCGCTCGATGTGGTGCTGGAAGATTTGCTCGACAGAACCGAGGCTGCGGGCTGGGACCGGCGAAAAGCCGCGTATACGCTAATGTTTCTGGCCGCCAGAAAACTCTCAGACAACAAACCGAGGCCAGAAATCGCACCTTCAGGCAGCTGATGCCCGGCGCATCATAAGCGATGTGAGGGCATGGCTGATAGACGGTCGACAACGTCCGCCCCGAGGTGCTGGCCCGCTGCCGACACATTGCAGATTGCCGGGCCTGCCCGACCCACACAAGAAAGGAGGAAGCCCGTGGAACACAACGTCTTCGAACATCCGGTCACCATCATCGTTGGCCTTGGTTTGCCACGAGAGGTCAACACCGTCTTGGAAGCCTATGCCATCCTCAACGAGTGGCCGCCGTCAAACAGAAATGCGGCCCATGCCATGGCTCTCAAAGCCTGCAGGGCAGCTCTCGCTGGGGAGATAGAGGCAGAGACCGCTCGCGGCATGTTCTTCGCCTTCGCGCACAGGAATGATCTTCTTGCTCCCCGCCTGGACGAAGTTGTCGCGGCGGAGACCGTCGGCCCGTTTGGTGCGTCCGCTTCGAACTAAACGGAGATTTGTTCGTCATCCGGTCTAAACAGTCGGCGCATTTTCCGGGGCAAAGATTGTGAGTTTTACGATGAACGACGTCGGTTTTCCTGATCTGATCAAAATGGCCTTAAGACGCAACGGCGAGCGTGTCGTTTGAGTTCGTGGGAGACAATCGAATGCATGAGCGAGCAATGGCCCGACTGTGCCCGGGGCCAGCTTACCGCGCAGACAGTCGTGCGTGTCGGGACGCTCTCGATGGCTGCCGCTCTCCACAGGCTGCGCGCAAAGCCTTCATCAAGGCAGCGCGCTTAGCGGGGGTGATCGCGTCTAACCATCGACAGTGCCAGAGCTAGCTCTCTTGCCAACTATTGACGATGCGTGTGCGCCAAGTAAGAAACCGGAATACCAGCGCGCTATGGAGAGTCATCGCCGGCACGGAGACATTGATCTTCTGGTGCTCGACCCAATCATCCGTGTCCGTAAACACGGGTGCATTTTCCCTTAGATTTACTGCATAGGTCGATGCCCTAGGCAGCCAATGGGGGGACCCTTGAGCGCCTTGGCCGAACCCGATTTCCCCTCGGCCTCACGGTATCCTTGCGTATGGCAGAGATACCGATGGTCGAAATATATACAAAACGCGTTCGACGGAAACCTCTCGACCGCCAGCTGGCTGTATGGCACGATGCAGAGAGCGACGGCCGCGCAAAGATTGATTGTTCGCATATTCGCTCCCCTGCGAATTCATCATAGGATGAGATCAAACCTGCCGTGGCTGCCAGTTTGAAATCTCGTGTCTGCAACGAGCACCCAGCATCTTGCGCACGCGCCAGAGAGGCGCCTCGGACTCAACGTAAAAGGTCAGGTCGCGACTATGGTCACGACGATCTGAATGTCGGCTCTTCGTGGATCCCAGCCTAAAGCGGCCTGTCGGCAATCGGCCCAAGGTAGTCAATGGCCACGATCGAACGTGTCGGTCTGATCCGCACGCGGAACTTCGCGAGCGCTTTGAAGTTCCCACTGAGCCAGCCTGCAGCTGTTCATTGGACAAGCATAAGACGAAATCGCAACCGCGTCGGTCCAAAATGGCCGGAAATCTTCATTCATCAGCGCTCAAGAAATTTGGAGCCAAGTTGATAAGCACGATCCGCCGTCGCAAAGCGAATGGGACGGCGTCCGAGCCAAGCATGACGACATCCCTGTCCTTGATCGCTGAATGGCCTTTGCGGACATCCGCGACGCTCGGGTCGTCAGTGCGCGCCAAGGGGATCGAACGCGAAGTGCGGGCGCGCCTGCCATGGGCGATGCGCAAGCACGTCAAGGCTGAGACTGGGCGCATTGAATTGCAAATCCCGGAGGTCGAGGCGAGCGAGTTTGAGACCGCCTCGGCCGCCATCACCAAAACGCTTGAGGGGATCGACGAGCTGCCCGTGTTGCCTCGCGAGGTCGAAGATGTCCTGACGATCTCGTCGCGCGAACGACACAAGTGGGTCAAGGACGGTAGGCTGCAAAGCATCGGCACGCGTACCGTGAAGATGCACGGCCGATCAAAGAAAGTCACCTTCCACGTTTTCGATCCCCGCCACATCGAGGACGTCCTGGATCGCGACTTGCCTACCGTCTGGCGGGAAGAGGATGCGCGGGAAGTTGCCGAAAACAGGCGGCGCGGCGCCGGCAAGGCGGCGCTGACGCGCGCGGGAAAGGGCAACGCGAAAGCCCGCCTCGCCAAGAGTAACTTTCGAGCAGGTGCCCCATCGCCAAGACTGGAGGGATGGGACGAGTTCGAGGACGAAGGCCTGCTGCGCTAACCGTCGGGGTTATCAACCCTATGCGTTGCGCCCTGACCGTCTCAACGCCAAGCCCGGTCTATCAATTTGTCCTGTTGATCGACGTAACTGCAAGGTTCRTCAGCTTGTTGTTGGTGGCTTTCTCCTGGTCGAGGATTTCGCTAAGCAGCTTATGCGCCTCGTCGTGCCCGAGGTCCTTTGCCCATTCCCGCAGCGAGCCGTACCGGGAAATTTCGTAGTGTTCAACTGCTTGGCAAGCCGCCAGCAAGCCGGAATCGAGAGCCGTCCCCGACGCTTCTTTCATCAGTCCGTCGGCTTCCTTGAGGAGCCCCTCGATAGCGTCGCACTTCTCACCAGACGCCTTCTTGCCTATCGACTTGAACACCTGATCCAACTTCCTGATCTGCCCCTTCGTTTCCTCAAGGTGGTCTTCGGCCGCCTTCTTTAGCTTGGCGTCCTTCACCGCCGCGGCCACTTTCGGCAAAGCCTTGGTAATCGCGTTCTCCGCATAATACATGTCCTGAAGGGTATGCTCGAAAATATCGGCCAGCGTTTTCATTACAATGCTCCTTGCCTGAATTGGCTTTGGGAGAAAGAGCGGGCGAAGCGAATGGTTCCGTGCTTCTGCCTGGGTTTTGCGCCGGCATTGCGCTAACTGCCGCATGGTCAGCGACGAAGACCCAGCATCAACGTTGTCAGCGTTGCACTCGCGCATGCCACTGCAAACAGAACGACAACGCCGGCAGCGTTGGACTGTTTCTCGGTGCGAGAGGCGACGACGCGTCTTGCAGGCAGATCATTACGAACCAGCGCGCCCAGATCGGACCTGCTGCCGTGTCGAACGGAATAGGCGCGAGTGAATTCCGCCCCGAGAAGAAAAATTTCCGATGAGTAGTAAACCCAAAGCAGTATGACGAGCAGCCCACCGGCGGCCCCATATGAGGACGCGATCGCGCTGGAGCCGATATACCAACCGATAAGCGATTTCCCGAACGTGAAAAGGGCAGCGGTCACAACAGCCCCTATCCCGACATCGCGCCATTCCAGAGATCGATCAGGCAAGATCTTGTAGATGGCAGCGAACATCGCTGAGATCAGGACAAACGAAACCACCGCATTGATCACGCTGAGGACGATTGTGCCGAACGGCAAATGAGCGTTGATGACGTTGCCCAGTGCCGAAATCGCCGCGCTCGCGACGAGAGAGACGAGCAACATGAAGCCAAGTGCGGCGACCAGTCCCAAACTTGCAGCACGAGCGCGCACCAGGCGCGACAAAGAACTGCCCCTGGGCTCAACCTTCCATATTGTGTTCAACGACTGCTGCATTTCGCCAAAGACCCCGGATGCGGTCAGGAGCAAGGTAAAGATGCCAACGACCGCCGCCCAGGTGCCGGATGACTTACCGGACGCGCTCTCTAGCGCGGTTTGAAGGAGACTTGCGCTTTCTGGACCCATAAGTCCTGATATCTGGGCAGACAAAGCCAATTGCGCGGCTTCATGACCGAATGCGAGCCCGGCGATTGCGACTACGATGAGCAGAATTGGCGCCAGCGATGTGGTGGCGTAAAAAGCCATTGCAGCTCCGTGGCTAAGCGCATTGTCGTTCACAAAGCCAAGTACGCTTTCTCGCAGCAGATCCCATGCAATCTTGATCGCGCGTCGCATTTCGAGACCGTCGGCAATTCCATTGGCGTTCACCAGCAATGCATCAGCCCTGCTGATGTTCCGCTTGCGAGCGACGCGTTCGAGAACCTGGTGTTTCAGTTCTTGACAGACGCGATGCCCTTTCGGGAACGCCTCCGCCTCACCGCTTCTGTCGAGACACGAGCTCCGAAAAGACCGCTTCTCGGTCTCCCTTGTGTTTCTGCAAGAGAGCCAATGCTTCCTGGTGATCTATGCGGCCGAGCTTGCCGATGAAATCCAATTCGTGCCGCGGCACGGATAAGCGGGTCATCCGTCCAAGATCGAATCTTGCACCGCTTTCTGGCACTGCTTTGTCAACCATTGTGCCCTCTTCGCCATCTTTTCATGGGAGTGTGGCCCGCACCGACGGGTCGGCGCGGGCCATTCGGTTACTGGCTGATGACGATCCGCTGCTTGTCGCGGTTCTGGGCGTAGGTGCCCTTGTCATAAGCGGTCTGCGCTTCCAGCTGGGCTTTGGTGAAATTGGTGTAGAGATAGCGGTTTCCGTCCTTGTCGGACATGAACTTCAATTTCTCCAGGCCCACGGCAACTTCCTTTTCCCCCATACCGAGGAAGCCGCCGACGTCGACGACTACGGCATCCACCTTCTTGTCGCCGCTGAGAACGACGTCGCCGATCTCGCCAACTTTTGCATCGTCGGCGCCGTAGACGGTCGTGCCGATGAAGTCCTTGGTGCTGATCTTATCCATCGGCAGCTCGGTCAGCGACGCCTTGTCGATGGCAGCCGTTTTTGTGTTGTCCGTCGTGGTCGCAGGAGCCGGTTCGTTGTTGGCGGTGGTGGCAGCGGCACCGTTCGCAGCTGTCGCCGGATCATAGACCTCGAGGTCGAAATCGGGCTGCGCCTGAAGGTCTTCCTTGGTGGTCTTGGCGACTAGCCAGCGTTCGCCCTTTTTTTCGACCCATTCAGCCTTGCTGAAATCATAGGCGACGTTCTTTTCGCCAATGCCCAGAAAGCCGCCGACGCCGATAACAATATATTTGGCTTTGCCGTCCTTGGAGAGGACGATGTCTTTTACGTCGCCGATCTTGGCGGCATCGTCCGCAGCGCTGTCGTAGACGTCAGCGCCGATGATCTTGGTCGCCAGGCTCCCCTCGGCCATTGTCGCCGGTACGGCCGTAGTTGTCTGCGTTGTGCTGGCAGGCTTTGCTGCATCTTCGGCTGAGGCCCCTGTGGCCCAGACTCCGGCGGTGAGAAGCGTTGCGACGGCTGTGGTAGCCAAAAGTTTGCGGATCATGATACGTTTCCTTGTGCGTTATGTTGATGCACGCCGCGTTCGGCTTAACCATTGCACCCGGTGGCTGAACGCGGCACTGTTTGCGACTGCACAACGAGCCTTACGGACCGAAGTTCCATCATTGTGCGAGCCAAATTAGTTGGCTCGCATTCGGCTCGCAGCGCTGCCAAATCATCGCCCTTCGGGCGGAACTAGTCGGCCCACCAAGCGTTTCCGGCCCGAACCAATTGCGGTTCAAGGAAAGGGGAACACAATGCAGAATCCTGGCGTCGGCTGGATTGCGGCGATCATCATAGGCGGCCTTGCCGGCTGGCTCGCCGAGATGTTCATGAAAAGCAATATGGGCGTGCTCATGAACATCATTTTAGGGATCGTGGGCGCCGTTGTTGCCAACGTCCTCCTAGGGGCGCTCGGCGTCTCACTAGCCGGCTGGCTTGGTTACCTGGTTGCTGGCTTCATCGGCGCTTGCATCTTGATCGCAGTGGCCAGGATGATCAAACGCTGAGCCAGCTTTTCTTGGAGGACCTCCCTCTCGGGAGGTCCTCTCACATGAGGTGCATCTTCTCGGATTTCCCAGCCCTCATTTAGTGGCGATGCCGCGAGTAGGCTGAGAGATTGGGCGAGAACAATCAAGCGCGACTTTAATGCGCAGTACCTCGCATCGCGCCATCCCGAACCGTCTTCGATGCGATGGTCATGGCCTTGAATCGCGCGCCATGCGGCGGCACAACGGCGAATAGCACTCGGTCCTGCGGGACTCTGTTGGTCTCACCAACGTCGACTGGTTCCAATCACACTTGGCAACCATTGCCATCGATGGATCGAAAAACTCACTGGCGCATTTTATCTCCGGCTAATTAAAGCCCAGGAGAGTACGAATGAAAAAGACACTACTTTTGTTGAGCCTGCTCATTCCGCTGGGAGCATGCTCCCGTACCGAGCAAGGCGCTGCAGTTGGCGGCCTGGGTGGCGCTGCGATTGGTGCCGCTGTGGCCAACGATCCCGTACAGGGAGCCGTTGTTGGCGGCGCGGTCGGTGCGATCGCCGGCGCGGTAATCGGCCACGCCAGCGAGGCCGGCCAATGTCGATATCGCGATCGCCACGGCCGCGTCTACATTGCACGTTGCCCTGACGGCTATTGAAATAGGGCGCGTGATCGGTTGCGATCACGCGCCTGCTCTGGTTAGGATAATTATATGCGCCGTATCACGAAGACGCTGATTGGTTTTGGATTTATCCTGGGCGGCGCTGCCACTATCAACATGGAACTCGCGCATGCGGTCTCAGCCGCACCTGTTGAGCCGCAGCAGATCGCCGATCATTTCTCATCAGTAAAATCGATGTCCGGCGACTTTGTTCAGTCGGGGCCGAAGGCGGAAAAGACAAGCGGCAGGTTCTTTTTCCAACGCCCAGGCAGAATACGATTCAACTATGCGGGCCACTCAGGGGTCAGCGTAATTGCTGATGGCAAGTCGTTGGTCGTTTACAACAAGAAGCTCAAGACATCGCGGCTCTATGCGCTCGCGAAGACGCCGCTCAAGTTGCTCCTCGACAACAAAGTCGACTTCTCTGGCAGGCGCTTCAAAAGCATTAAGGAAGACGGAAACCAGGTAACTGTCAGGCTCGCCGACAAGTCAGCCTTCGGCAATTCAGATATCACCATGACGTTCGACCGAAAATCGCTCGATTTGCGCAAATGGAGCCTCACCGACGAGAGAGGACTGACGACGACGATAACTATCTCAAGCGTGAAGCAGGGCGTTCGCGTTGCCGATGAAACATTCAAGATCGATTATGCGGCGAACCGTGAATACAACACCACAACGAAATCACGTTGAACTGGACATACCCCCTGCGGTCAGAGCGGAGTAGTCAATTTCGCTTGTTGATCGACGTGACCGCGAGGTTCGTCAGCTTGTTGTTGGTCGCCTTCGTCTGCATCACCACACCCATCTCCCCATGGTATTTAGCAAGCCCTTGCTTCTAGAAAAGGGCGGATCATGGGTTGGCCCGCGCCGTTTGGCGAAGACGCGGGCCGACCAAATTTGCCGCCTTGGCCAGCAGCCCGAACCGGTACGAACCGCTGCTGCAGCTCAACAACCTTGGTTGGCGAAGTTCCCAGCCGCAGACAAAAAAAGCCCGCCTACCTAGGCCCTTGCCATACCGATTTATTAGCTGGCGGCGGCAGCCGATCGTCTGAAAACGATGGTGACCTTTGTTCCCTCGCCGGGGCTTGAAGTGACGTTGAATTCCGCCTTGGCGTTCTCGGTCAGCGAGCGCGCTATTAGTGCGCCGAGCTTGCCGGGTTTTGGCCATGTCTCGCCTTCCGGCAAGCCGACTCCATCATCGGCGACGGTGACCCGGCAGCCGTCGCCATTGACGATGCTGTGCAGTGTTATCGTGCCACCCTCGCGGCCCTGAAAGGCGTGCTTGAGCGCATTTGTCAGCAACTCGTTCACAACCAGCCCGGTCGGCATGGCGACGTTGATCGAGACCGGATAGGTGTCCACCTTCATATCAAGGCGGATACCTTCGACCGCATGTGAGCTCATCACCGCTGACGCGATCTGGCTGAGATAGACACCGAGATCGACCTCATCCTTCTGCTCGTCAGCCGAAAGCGTCTGGTAGAGGATCGCCAGAGCATCAACACGTCCCGCGAGCCTCTCGAAACGCTTCTGGTCCGGTTCGGTGGCGTTCCGGGTTTCCAGACGGATCAATGCAGTGATCATTTGCAAATTGTTTTTGACCCGGTGCTGCAGTTCGCGCAGTAGAGTGTCTTTCTCACGGACGCGTTCCTCGCCCGAGCGCGCATCCGCCGCCCCACCATGTGACGACACGTCGACCAGCGCAACCAGCCGGAAGCAGATCTTGCCGTTGTCGTCCTCGATAACGTTGGAATAAACGTCGACGATCGCCGGCTTTTCCTCGCCGCGCTCCAGCCGGAAAGTGCCGACGAAATCGGTTTCATTCGCCACCGCCTCGGCAAGTGGGCGGTCCTCCTGCTGGTGAATTCCGATGCCGGGCAGTGCTGCCCAGTTTTCCCGGGCAAGCCGTGCCGCCTTTAGGCCTGACAATTTCTCGAATTCCGGGTTGGCGTATACGACGCGCTCCATCGCCCCAAGATCGGAAACAGCAATGGCGATCGGCACCTGATCAAGGAATTTCTTGAACTGCTCGCTCTCCAGCGCGGTCGCAAGATCAGGCGTATCGAGCAATTGCTCGATCGCCTCGGCCTTCTCGGAATCCGATGTCATCTGACCAGCCTAGCTATGCGCGGGTGCCATAATTGTACTGCGTGCCCCGACACCGACGCGCTGCCCATCACCTAATGCAAGAGAGAATAAATTCGGCAAGAAAGACCGTAGGCACGAACGAAACAGGCAACGCCAGCAGCCACCCGGCTTCCAGAATGTTCATGCTATCGAAGCCCAAAAAAAGCTTAGCACCGCTATGACAATGACAACAGCGCCGACCAACCAGACAATGTTGTTCATCACGCTCTCCCATTCCGCTGAGCATAGCTCGGCGACCCATCAAAACGTCCAGTGTGCGTGTTCGTTCCGCTTGCTGCATCGGGCGACGGGACGGCAACGGGCGAATGGAGATGTCTCAAGCTTTGCGAGTCGGTTTTGCAGCTTCAGTTGCAACGACTGCCTCTAGCGTCTGGGCATCTTCCGTCGCGATTTTCAAGAGAATTGCAATCGTTTCACGATGCGTCCAACCCTGCGCCTCCGAGGCGGCCACCAAGGCTTTGAACGCGGCCTCAAGCGCAACTTCGCAGTTGACTTCCCTGTCTGGGCTACCCTCTGGCAAAATCGGTGGTTCTACGGTTTGGGACATCAAATGGAAGCCTCCCGCGAACCAAAGGTTCCGACATCCGCAATAATTGATCGCGAATGCTGGGCCAGCGTGGCCGATGCTGCGCAGCCTGGCTCTGAAGGGTCATTCTGTCCGGCCGTCAAACCCGGCAGGCCGGCGCAAAAGTCCGCCTCTGACTACATCTGGTCGTTATATGGCTTTTGGTGAGGCCAACCATTTTCGCCAACTCGGAAAATGGCGGCACGTTAGATTCCGACTGCGCGTTGTTTGCAAGCTGCAGCAGGCTTATCGGAAAGCAGATTGCATCCCGGTTTGACGGGGCCATGTCCTCACGGATGCGCTCATCCCCAACCAACTATGCTTCAAGCCTTCCGCAGGGCAATGTCGATGTCGTCGATCGACGGAGGCGATCGCCATAAGGGGCCTTCGAGCGGCAGGTTTGCCACGCTCATCTGGTCAATCCTCGGTTGGGCCACCCGGCCGCGTGGGAACGTTTTGGCCGTCGGATTGATGCGTCTTTTCTTCCACTTCGCCCCGTCGCCTGGTCAATCCGATCCCGTCTTTAGGTTTTTTGTTTCCGGCCGCATCTTGAGAAAACTGGTCGGAGGGATCAGAGCCAGTTCTCGCGGGATATTTCGTCGCACCGATTTCCCTGCGGTTTTCGCTGTCAGCCATTTTTTGCACTCCGGTTCAAAGGTTGGTGATTAACTTCCGCTCGCCCCAGTGGTTCCTCGGGCGCATGCACCATTGGCCCCGGACGCGATCTGAATTCCTCCTGGTCGGACTCGCGGCGCGGAAGACTGGCGGCGATGCAGTTTCACGTTCACCCAGACCCGTGCCGCTTAAATTTTCGCAAGGCATGGTCGCGGCCTCGCGAAGGACCACAAAGCCAACTGCAACCTCGTCCCGGTTTGAACGTTATCACAGTCGGACAGGAGGGCTACATGGACGACAAACAGTTTGACAGGCCGGTCAAGGTTCGCCTCTCCGAGAGCGCGAAGCCGCTAACCGTAAGATCCGCCCACCAGGCGTCCGCGTTGCTTGCCAGCACTGACTGGCCAGGTCAGCGGACCGAACTCCATCGTGACGCATTCGAAACCACGGAGAAGGTGCTGGAAGGGAGCCGCTCCACGATCGACAGCCGCACTCGATTCGAAGAGGCCGCTCGTGAAGCCGGCATATTTGTGGAAAGCGACGACGACGATGACCGCAAAGCGAAGCGCATCCATTTCGAAAGCAGCGTAAAAATCCGGCCTTATGGCAGCTCGTCTGTGCGCGAGGTGAAATCCGTTCAGGGTGCGAGCGAGGTGCTCGTTGATTGGCCGCACTCAAAGCGGGGGCCTTTCTACCAATCAGCGAGAGAGATCGTCGAAGCCGCGATCGACGGTAAGTCATTGCCTTCCCAGGCGCGGGAGGCTTTTGTCGCTCTCGCCGAGCATGCCGGAATTCTAGAGTCGCGAGCCTGAGCCGCAGGCGCAAAGATCCGACACATCACCAAGCTTTCCGATGCCAACAACGAAAAGGGCCGCCGAGTGGGCGGGCGAGTTGGATGTGGAGAAGCAAGAGTAAGCCGGCGCTGGGGAAGCGGGCGAGGAACGATCTTGTTGGTTCTCTCAGGTTCCGTCGCGGCGCGATTATGTTTCGTATTTCCGAGCCGCCTACGCTTTTCACAGCCGTCGGCGCACCACAGTGCGGTCCGTTGCTGCTGACGTCAGGTGCGCTGCTTCAGTTGGTCGCCAGCGTCAGCTAATCTTATCGACGACCCGACGTGTCGGCATGCAGAGTTACTTTCGAACCACTCCAAATTCAGCGGAATGACTCCCCTGCTCCGCAGTCACAAAGCCGTCGGCGGCCAGGCCCCTGCGGAGCAGTTCCCTCACAGCTGCAGCGCGACTTGGCATTCGCTTTTCGAACCGCCAAGTGTCCAACGCCGCCAACTCTTCAGCGGTCAGCATCACTTGAAGACGCTCTTCTCTCTCCAGGTCCGCCATTTTCAACCCCTGCTTTTTGCCCTGAGCAAAATGAGTAAGTAGTGCAAGTCGCTAACAAGTAGCTATTTCCGTCTTCGACTGCAATAGCTTGGCGCGCTGCATCAACTCAATTGGGTCAACCACAGTCAGATGATCATATTAGCCATTCTGCTAACTAATTGAAAAAATTACATAATTCGTGAATTTGATTTGCTTTTGCCGATCTTCAAGCGCATACATTGCGCCGAGGGGGGAAAGCCCGTTCCAGGACAGGAGTTGACCGTGAGTTATTCCAGCAGCCTTTGCGAAGACGCCAACAGATCTGTCCTCCGATCGATATCCAAGACCGGGATTGTCAACATTTCGGTAACCGCGGCCGAAATTCTGGGACGACACCAATGTGAAAAATTAAGCCCACACGACGCCGAGCGACTGGTGCTTGGTTTGGCTGAACTCCATTCCGCAGCCATTGAATTCGACCGAACGCCATCCGATAAAACCACTTACGCCGGGGGTCTGCTTATTGAGATAGTGGAAGGCGATTTCGACGAAAACTCGGAGGACGAGCTATGAAATCGCGCTGCGGCAAAGTCCCCCTTGCCGAAGACCCTGGATACGATGCCGAATTATTCGCCCATAAACATGGCTTAACCCTGCAGGCAGCCCGCGTCATTCTTAGTGCCAACGGCCCCTCGCGTATCGCCTGCGATGCGGCGGCAAAAGCATTCCTGATCGCCATTGCGACGCGCCAAAAAGGCGAGATGAAATGAACAAGCACCAAGAGCGGCACGACATTTTTGTCGAGCAGCCGGAAGAGGTCGAGAAGACAATGCCCGTCGTCCTTGTGCTCGAGGACGAGGTGTTCATAGGCATTGAACTCGAAGCAGCGTTGGCAGAGGGAGGTTTTGACGTCACGCTTGTGCATTCATGCACGGACGCGGCGGCGTGGTTGTCAGCTCATCGCCCGGAAGCTGCTATTCTGGATGTGCAACTGAGGGACGGGGACTGTGTTGGCATTGCGGAGACTTTGACCGCAAGCGGCATACCCTTCGCTCTTTATACGGGCGACACACTGGAAGGCGATCACGCAGCCCTGCAGCCGCGACATGTGATCTACAAACCTGCCAATGCACTCGACATCGTGGAAATCGTTCAGTCGATCGTTTTCAATCGCCTCTGAGGCCATCTCGAGATGAGGCTCTGGCGATCTCAGCTGGGTCTTTCACCAACGTTGGCCTAGCGTTTGCGCAGCAACTGTCGCGCTTCGCGCAAGATCGACGCGCGATCGAGCCCGATCAAAGATACAATTTCGCGAATCTGTTCCTCAGTAGCCCCTGACTCCCGCGCCAGCGCCCTAACGCCCTCGGTCGTCATTTCGGGCGGCTTCGTCTCTTCGGCCATCAGGACTGCACTCCCATCACAGACAAAAGTCTTCGGCGCCCATCAAGTTCCCGATTTCTTCGATTACATTCATCTGGCGCAGTGCCTTGGGGTGACGCTGCCCGTGATTGTCGCCGAACTGATCTATCGCATGCCGCAGGTGGTTCGGGCTGCGAAGCAGCGACACGCTTGGCTGTATTTAACCTTCGCCGCAAAACCAGGCGGCCTAGAGAAAAATCCTGCCAAAAAAGTCAACGGTCGATGCTGACGTCCCCTTCGGTTCCCAACAAACTGTGCGACAGACAATTCGGTTGCTTGAGGAACAAAATCCCTGACCCGCAATTTAGAACAGGCGTCGACAACTGGTCGATAACCGTTATCGGGAGGTTCAAATGGGTTTTTTCGGAAAGTTGTTTTCAGGGTCGGCGGGCAAAAAAGCGGCCGACAGCAAAACCGGCGACATGAGGAAGGCGACAGGAGCTGGACCTGCCATAGCCGCACACTCAAAGGATGCCAAATCGACCTCCCCCACGGGAAATAATCCAGCGGCTGCAGCGAAGAAGAAGTGAGCGATTTGGCCGCCATGGCGGTCACACACGGGCTCGTCCAAACTTGCGTGTACAACGTTCAGCGGCGCCACAAACGACACCGTGGTCGCTGTATTTGAGATCGCCTGTTCCACTCAAAGCCTGTGGAATGGAGCGTTTCAACACCACGGTCCCTTTGGCGACGGATTGAACGTTGGGGCTGGCTGGTTCGCTCCAGGTGAGTTTGGCGAAGCGTTGCCCCTCTACCATGATCTTGCCCGCATTGCCGGACAGAACACCCTATTTGGCGCAGTTGGTGGCGACGCCCGCGGAGGTAGGTCGCGGGCATTCTTACGATCCGCGCCAGGCGCCTCCAGCGAAAAACCGTCGTCGTCTTTGGCGACTCAGGCAGCCGCATTGCCAAACCGCTATATCGCTTTTCCGCCGGAACAAAGCCTGCGCAGCGTGGTTACTCGTTCATCGCACAGTCGTGCAACAACGAGGACAAACTCATGAAAACACGTCATTTAATGGCCTGCTTGGCCGCTGTTACCGCTTTGGCTTTTTCCACGCCGGCCTTCACCGCTGAAAATGCGCAGGACTTCGTCAACAAGGCCGCAGCCGGCGGAATGTTCGAGGTGGAATCGAGCAAAATCGCTCAAGACAAAATCTCTGACCAGAGCGTCAAGGACTTCGCGCAAAAGATGATCGTTGATCATGGCGCGGCCAACGCCAAGCTGGAGTCGATTGCCGGTGAACAGAAGCTGAAGGTCCCCAGCGAGCTCGATCCTCAGCACAAGGCCGAATTGGACAAGCTTCAGCAAGCCGAGGCACCGCTCGATCAGCCTTATGTCGAGGCGCAGCGCAATGCCCATACTGACGCGGTCAGCTTGTTCGAGGCGTATGCCAAGGACGGCGACAACGCCACGCTCAAGTCTTTCGCACAGGAGACGTTGCCGACCCTCAAGATGCACAAGGACATGATCGAGAAGATCGCGACCTCGACGGGCACGACGAAGTCGACGGACACCACTTCGGCAACACCCGCCGTCACGACCAGCGAGACAACCAATCCGTCAGCTCCCATCCCCGGTGCCAACAGCTTCACCGAAGAACAGGCGAAAAGCCGCATCCAGGACGCCGGCTATTCCGACGTATCGGCGCTGACCAAGGACGACCAGGGCATCTGGCGCGGCAAGGCCAGCAAGGATGGCAAGAGCGCAGCAGTTGCCCTCGATTACCAGGGCAACGTCGTTGCCGGCACAAACTGAAACAAGAAGGATAACAAATATGAAAACGTTAACAGGGCTGTTCGACAACTATGACGATGCCAAGGATGCGGTGAGCGAACTGGAGGCGACGGGCATCCCCCATTCCGACATCAGCATTGTCGCCAACAATTCGAAGGACTGGTACGACAGTGACACTTCCAAGGCTTCTGAGGACGCCGCTGGTGGGGCGGGGCTCGGCGCGCTGGTTGGCGGTGCCGGGGGGTTGCTCACTGGGTTGGGCATTATGGCCATCCCGGGCCTCGGGCCGGTCGTGGCTGCTGGTTGGCTGGCGGCAACTGCCGCTGGCGCGGTGGCTGGTGCCGCCGTTGGTGGTGCCGCCGGCGGCATTGTCGGTGCACTAACGGATTCGGGCGTTCCTGAAACGGATGCTCATGTCTATGCCGAAGGCGTACGTCGCGGTGGAACTCTTGTCACCGCAAGAGTCGATGAAGAACTTGTACTGGACGCCGAACGAATTCTTGGACAATCCACTTCGGTGGACGTGGCCGACCGCCGCCGGGACTACGAGGCTGAAGGATGGACCGGGTTCGACGCAGTCGCGGGCAACTACACCCAAGACGAGGTCGACACCGAGCGTGCGCGAGCCGCCAGCCGGCTTTGATACATATGCCCCGCTGTCTTAAGGCGGCGGGGCATTTGTACCCTAAGATATTGAGCAAACAGGCTCTTCGCTGCGCAAATCGCATCAAAGCCAGCCGCCGTCAGGGGAACGAATAATCCTTCTGCGAATTGTTGGCGTGCGCTGACCAACTTCAGGGAGGCCCCAATGGGCCGTGGGATCTTGCTTGGCTTCTTGGAACTCCAATTTCAATCATCATTCTCATCATGCTTTTCGCTCGCTAGGATCACCACTGGATTGAGGGCGATCGCAATTGGCAGATGAAAGGCCCCTTAGAGTGCTTGTTGTCGAGGACGAAGCGCTCGTCGCGATGCTCATCGAAGACATGTTGATGGAGTTGGGATTTGAGGTTCTCGGCCCGGCGATGCGCCTTGAGAGCGCGCTAAAAATGGCAACAGACGAGAGTTTCGATCTCGCCGTCCTGGACGTAAATTTGGCAAATGAACAATCCTTTCCCGTAGCAAAAGTGCTCCAGGGCCGAGGCATCCCATTCCTTTTCGCCACTGGCTATGGTCTGCGAGGGCTGGATGAGCGTTACAAGCAAGTCGTGACGCTTCAAAAGCCATTCGAGTCGCACCAGCTTGCGGATGCAATTTATCATGTCCTTGCCTCCGAGTAGAACGCTCACAACAGTGTGGGGGTAGAAGTTGCCTCGTCTGTCAGCTCGATTGTATCTGCTGGGCTTGATTACCGCCGTTGTCGTTCCAGTCTGGCTGTTTGCTGCCTATCTCCTTGCCCAATATGCTTTCAACGAACGGGCACGGTTCGAGAGCGAGGCTCTGCAGGTAGCTCGTCAAATGTCATTGGTGGTCGAAGGCGAAATCACCAACCTCGCTACAGTAGTTCAAGGCCTGTCCAAATCCTCCTCTATGGCTGGCGGCGACCTCATGGCCTTGCATGCGGAAGCAGCTCGCTTGGTACAGGGCACGCATCGCATAATCTTTCTGCGCGACCTGGGCCGGCAGCAACTGGTCAACACCCGGATACCGTATGGAACGGAGCTGCCGCCCGTCTCTCCACTGTCGACGCCGGATCTAGCCAAGCTCAAATCCAATCTGCCGATCGTCAGCGGCGTCTATGCCGTCTCGGGCGAATATCGGATCGCAGTCGCAGTTCCCGTGCGCGGCCCGAAAGGCGAAGACTGGCTTCTCGCCATATCGGTCCCGACGGCCGACATTCGCGACGTCATGATGCCGGCTGTGCCTGAAGGCTGGACGATTGGCGTCGGCGACCGCGAGGGCGCCTATGTGGCACGATCCTCGCTGCACGAGGAAATGACAGGCAAGCCGGGTTTGCCAGAATATCTGAAGAAGGTTGCAGGCCGCTCTGGCACGTTCACCTCGCGCAACTTTCAGGGCGTAACGCTGCTCGCCGGCTATTACCGGTCCGGTGCCTCCAACTGGTTCTACACTGCAAACGTGCCGCTCTCGGTCGTCCAGGCACCCTTCTGGCGATCTCTGGCAGCGATTGCCGCCCTCGCCCTTGTCGCGATGCTAATCTCTTCCGCACTCGCCTATGTCGTCGGCAAGGGGTTCGCCAAGGCGGCCCGCGATCTGGCGAACCGCGCCGATGCCTTGGGGCACAGCCGACCGGTCAAGGCCATGTCTACCGCGATCTCCGAGTTTGCAGTGATCGCTGACGCGCTTCTCGCCGCCGAGCGCGCACTGGCCGAACGCGAGTTCGAACTGCAAGCCGTTCTGGAGACAGCCCCAGCGGCAGTCTGGTTCACATATGATCCGCAAGCGCGCCAGGTAATACGCAATCGTTTTGCGGCCGAGCTCATGGGATTGCCTACCGACACACGCAAAACCTTCGGCGCTACCGACTTGGTCATCGACACGATCGCTTTGCAGGATGGGCACACCGTGAGCCGAGAAGATCGGCCGCTCAGCAGAGCAATGCGCGGGGAACAGACTGACAACCAGGAATTCGCCTACATCCTTCCGAATGGCGTTCAGCGCACACTTCTGTCAAGTGCGCGGCCAATCCGAGGTACCTCTGGCAAGGTTATCGGTGCGGTGCAGGTCAGCCTCGACATAAGTGAGCGCAAGCGCGGTGAAGAACAGCGCAACCTTCTCGTCAATGAGCTCAACCACCGAGTCAAAAACACCTTGGCAGTCGTCCAGTCGATTGCGAGCCAAACCCTTCGCAATGCGACGAGTTTGCCTGAAGCAGGACAGGCGCTCGCAAGCAGGCTCGTGTCGCTCGCCAAGGCGCACGATATCCTGACGCAGGAGAACTGGAGCGGCGCCGACCTCAGGGAGGTCGTCACAGCGGCGCTTTCACCGCATGCAGATGCAGACCGGTTCCAACTCTCAGGAGACTCGGTGTGGCTTTCCCCCACGCTGGCGCTGTCGCTGTCATTGGGTTTCCACGAGCTGACTACCAATGCAATCAAATACGGGGCTCTCTCGGACAAGGACGGAACCGTCTCGATATACTGGACCGTAAGCGGGCAAGCCGGGCAAAGGCGTGTTCGAATAGAATGGCGCGAGCTGGGCGGTCCGCCGGTTCCGGCTATTGAGCGGAAAGGGTTCGGCACACGCATGCTTGAAAGGCTTCTTGGGCCCGAGTCTGCAGGCAACGTCACCATCACGTTCGACCCGACCGGGCTGGTGTGCGCTTTTGACGTTGCCCTTGAAGAAACCAGAGGGACAGCCGCTGCTTCCTGAGCTCGGGGCGAAAATGTCCCCCCCCCTCGGAGGATCGAGCGCCGGCGGTGCTCCCGTAGCTCCCAGGGCAGGCTCAGTGCCGCTTCTGGCCGCGGCCTTTGGGCCTCCAAGCGCAACCGGGGGAGCAGCGAGGTTTTGTCAGCAGACGATGCGATCGGGTCGCAGACCACCTCCACGAGCCACTGCGCTGGTGTTATGGTGCACCGGCAGTCGTCAGCCGGCAAGGATATGAGGCATGGCCGCAGTCACCCGCCGTACATTTCTAGCGTTCACCGCCGTTGCGTCTGTCGCTGAACCGGCGTTTGCTGAGGGAGAAAATACCTCACGCCAATTGCAGGCGCTGATCGCAACCCATGAGACGGGCTATGCCGAGCTCCATAGGGTCCATCGAGCTGGCAGCAGCTGGTACGACCGCAAGACAGCAGACCGATTTGAAGAACAAGCATTGCTGGCCATCTGCTCCTATCCCGCGACCAGCAGAGGCGATCGCCGGACCAAAGCCCACTACCTGTTGACTGTCGAGGCACGGGGCGAACTCGACCTGGAAGAGCACATGCAGGCCATCTTGCACTCCATGATGCAGGGCTGATTGGCGTGAGTTGGCGCAGGCAGGCCGACCGGGCTTACGGAAGGTCCAAGCCTGCCCTGGAGGTCAAGCGGGTCATAATTGAACTTTCGCTTTTGTACCCTAAGTGCGGACTTCCCAGGTGAAGGCGCGCTTGACTGCCTTGCTTCTCGAAGCGATCGTTGAACATTCTGCTCCGGATAGAGCACATGTTCCCGTGGACTTGCTTTTCAATTTTCTGTCCCGGCCATCACGGCCTACTTCATCTCACGCCGAGAACCAGAGCCCCACAAGGCGCGTGTGAGCAGGTTCCGTTTGCTTTTGAGCGGCACAAGCTCGATATCGCTGACAAGCTTGGCGCCGCCCTTGCGCCGCTCCAGTGTGATCTTGCGGCTGTGGAAGGCTTCCAACTCGGCGCGATGCGCCACGCTGATGATGGTGACATCAGGCAGTTCGCGGATGACAGTCTCCATCATCTCGTCCTGGCTCTTCTCGTCGAGTGCCGAGGTTGCTTCATCCAGCACGACGATATCGGGGGCGTGCAGGAGGAGACGCGCGAAGGCGAGCCGCTGCTTTTCGCCGCCCGACAAGGTCTGGTCCCATGGTGCGTCTTCCTCGATCTTGGCGGCGAGATAGGCGAGGCCCACCTTGTCGAGGGCACCCCTCATCTCTTTGATCGACCAGTTGTCGGCGGCAGCGGGATAGGCGACGGCGCGGCGAAGCGTGCCTGAGGGAATGTATGGGCGCTGCGGCAGCATGAACAGCCGCCTGTCGGCATGGAAGTTTACGCTGCCGTCGCCCCATGGCCACAGGCCCGCGATGGCCCGCACCAGCGTCGACTTGCCCGAGCCGGATTCGCCGGCCACGAGCACGCGCTCGCCTGGGTCGATCGCGACCCCGGTTTCCTTGACCACGGCGGTGCCGTCGTCGAGCGTCACGGAGAGATTGTCCAGGCTGAGCATCGCCCCGTCTTCAGTTTCGCCTCGATTGATGCGTCCGAGCGCATCGCTCTGCTCGGCGCGCTCGAGCCCGTCGAGCGACATCATCAGCGAGGCGATACGCCGCGCGGAGGCGTTCCAGTCGGCAAGACGCGGGTAGTTGTCGACCAGCCATCCGAACGCGCCTTGCACGATGCCAAAGGCAGACGCTGCCTGCATGACCTGGCCGAGCGACATCGAGCCTTCTAGAAATTTTGGCGCGCAAAGCAAGATCGGCACGACCGGTGCAAACAGGCTCGACCCCTGCGACACCAGCGCGGTGCGCATGTGCTGGCCGGTCAGCAGCGCCCATTGCCTCAGCACATGGCCGAAATTCCTGTCGATGCCGCTGCGCTCCTCCTCCTCGCCGCCCAGCAAGGCGATGCTCTCGCCGTTTTCGCGCACGCGCGTCAGCGTGTAGCGCAGTTCGGCCTCCGCCTGGTTCTTCCGCTCGGAAAGGCGGACGAAATTGCGGCCGACGACCACCATCGAGGTGGAAGTGATGGCGGCATAGATGATCGCCGTGATGACCAGGAAGCCGGGAACGGTGACGCTCGACCCTCCGATCGGCAGGGTGAGCGCGCCGCCGATCGTCCACAGCACCACGATGAAGGTCGAGGCCACCAGGAATGCGTTGAGGACACCGGCGATGAAATCGACGGGCGACTCGGTGGCGATGCGCAGATCCTCGGTCATGCGGGCCTCGGGGTTCTGGTGGTCGCCGCCGACGAGGTTCAGCTGGTAGTAGCGGCCGTTTGCCAGCCAGCGCGCGATAACCGCGGTGGTCAGCCAGGAACGCCAGCGGCGCTGGATCGTCATGCGCAGGTAGACTTGTGCAACGACAAGGCTGCCGCTGCCGAGCACGAGCGGCACGAATACGGCGCTCAGGAAATAGACTGTGCGGGCATTGCGCTGCTCAATGGCGTCGAAAATCGAGCGGTGCCAGACATTGATCCCATACTGAAAGCCGATGTTGATGCAGATCAGCACCAACACCCCGACTGTGAACGGCCAGGCGAGCCTGTCAGCGCCGCGGCCCCAATAACCGCGTGCGCTGATCCAGAAACGCGTCAGCAGGTATTTCTTGCGCGCCTGCTCAGCCTCCTCGGGCGTCAGCTGCGGATCGGGTTCGACGGCATCCGGCGGCGGTGCGGCCTGGCCGTCCACCTCAGGCGCGGCTTCTACAGTCGATGTCTTTTCCTGGCGCGACTTTTCAGCGCCGCCTCGTTTGGCGCCGTCGACCGATTTGAGCTTAGCCCCCGACATCAGGTGATAACGGCTTTAGAATCAAAAGGTTTCATGATGTCCGCTCGAGATTCACTCTCACAGACCTAAGGCTCCTCTGGTGCTTGGCACGAGCCTCGACCACAGGCAGCATTGCGGAACGAAATTGGAGCTGAACTATTGTTGAAGGCGAACCAATCGAGAATGTTCGCATGCCAAAATTCAATGACGAGTGGAAGGTCGGGTCGCACGGTCGGCTGGAGAAACTCGACGACGGCCTGCTAACTGTCGCGGGCGAAATCCAAATGCCGTTTGGTAACTTTCCTCGGCGGATGACGGTGGTCAGACTCAGGGGACGGCGCACCGCTATCTGGAGCGCCATCCCGCTCGCCGAGCCTGAAATGCGACAAATCGAAACCCTTGGCGACCCCACCTTCCTTATCGTGCCGGGCATTGCTCACCGGCTCGACATCAAACCTTGGAAGCTGCGCTATCCCAAGGCAAAGGTTATCTGCGCTCCTGGTGCGGTGGACGCCGTTGAGAAAGTCGTCAAGGTCGATGGCACGGGAGATATCTTGAATGATCCCGCCGTCCGCATGGAGTCAGTGCCAGGCGTTGCAGAGAAGGAAGCCTCGATGCTTGTGCGCCGTGAGGGTGGCACGACCCTCGTTATCAACGACATACTCGCCAATGTGCGTCATCCGCATGGGATTGGCGCTCACATTATGGCACGCGTGCTAGGCTTCGGTGTCAATCAGCCGCGGATACCTCGAGTTGTTACATGGCTGTTTGTGCAGGACCGGGAAGCGCTCGCCGGTGCTTTCCGCAAATGGGCAAACGAGCCAGGCCTCGCACGCGTCATCGTCAGCCACGGTGACGTGATTGTCGACGAACCGCGGAGGGTGCTCGAAAGGGTTGCAGCTGAGTTGGAGGGTTGACTTGGATTCGTCGGAAAAAGGGCCAGCGTAGACGCGCTGACCCTTCTTGAAACTCACAGCTTCTTATTGATCGCTGCCGCTGTTTTGGTTGTAGCGTCCTTGACTGCGGACTTCGCGTCGCCAACAGCCTTCTGGACTTTGCCTTTCGCTTCCTGCGCTACGCCCTCAGCTCTCAGCCTGTCATTGCCAACGGCCTTGCCGACGCCCTGCTTCACGTTGCCGGCTGCCTGGTTTGCAAGGCCGGCCGCTTTGTCGCTTGTGCTTCCCATGACGATACGCGCTCCTTTGGGGGTGATCAACTCATTCAGAACGCTGCGGAATCGGGGAGGTTCCTCCAAAGCTCAGATTGTGTGAGCGATTGAAGCGCCTCGGAACCTGAGTGGTCTAGCCGGCTTCATGTCTGGTGGACGGCTTCGCAAGATTGGCGGCCGTCTGGCGCGACTCGTTCCCCAGTCGGCTTTCGTTTCGACGATGCAACCAGGTTGGTCCTTCGGCGTTATTGCCCGTTCAAATGAAAACCACGCCCAGACGCATCCAGGGAACCAGGTCATGAGTAGATTTCTTCCTCTCAAAATCCGTTTTGTAGACGGAACCACGATGGTGGTTTCATCCATCCCGGATGCACAGAAAGCGCTGGCGTGCCAATGGCGGAACAAAGAGGCCGCAACATATCACGAAGCCGCTCGTCTGCTGGCAGCTGCGAAAGACGGGATTTGCAAGCCAGCAGTGGCCTTCGATGCATTCAGAAACGCGGCTTCCAAACAGGGACTTCTCCAGCCGACCAAACCCAGCACGGCACTCGGTATGCTCGATGATTTGACGTTGCCGGTAGCCAGGTGACAGCCGATGGTGGGAGCGTCAGCGGCGTTCGCCATCTGCCTTCTACCGGGAAACGGGCACACGAAGCGACCTCTGCAGATGACCTGAAGAGATCACCAGTATCGCCCAGTTATTCGCCAAACGGGCGGAACCGCTTGCAGGACGCAGCATTGTGAAGAGGTACAATCCCGCACCGCTCACAAGGAACATGCCATGGCCAAGTCGTCGCGCAACCCGAACGGCACCCTTGCTGCCATCCACGATCAGAAGCTGATGCGCGGCGAAGGCGGCGAACTTCACCAGACGGCCGAAGGCGATGTGCCGTTGCTGACCACGGCACAAGGTGGCCCGGTGTCGGATGACCAGAATTCGCTGAAGATCGGCGCGCGCGGCCCCACGGTTCTCGAAGACTTCCATTTCCGCGAGAAGATCTTTCATTTCGACCACGAGCGCATCCCGGAGCGCGTCGTCCATGCGCGCGGCTACGGTGCCCACGGCTATTTCGAAACCTATGAATCGCTGGCCAAATACACCCGAGCCGATATCTTCCAGCGCGCCGGTGAAAAGACTCCGGCCTTCGTGCGTTTCTCCACTGTCGCCGGCAGCAAGGGATCGGCCGATCTGGCGCGCGACGTGCGCGGGTTCGCCGTCAAGCTCTACACCCAGGAAGGCAACTGGGACATTGTCGGCAACAACATCCCGGTGTTCTTCATCCAGGACGCCATCAAGTTTCCGGATCTCGTCCATTCGGTCAAGGAAGAGCCCGATCGCGGCTTCCCGCAGGCCCAGTCGGCGCATGACAATTTCTGGGACTTCATTTCGCTGACGCCTGAAAGCATGCACATGATCATGTGGGTCATGTCGGATCGGGCCATCCCGCGCTCCTTGCGCTTCATGGAGGGCTTCGGTGTCCACACCTTCAGGATGGTCAATGCCAAGGACGAATCCACCTTCGTCAAGTTTCACTGGAAGCCGAAGCTCGGCATGCAATCGGTGGCCTGGAACGAGGCGGTGAAGATCAATGGCGCCGATCCGGATTTCCATCGCCGCGACCTGTGGGAGTCGATCCAGGCCGGTAATTTTCCGGAGTGGGAGCTGCAGTTGCAACTGTTCGACCAGGCGTTTGCCGACAGTTTTGATTTCGACGTGCTCGACGCCACCAAGCTGATCCCCGAAGAAATCCTGGCGCCGATGCCGGTCGGTCGTCTGGTGCTCGACCGCATGCCCGACAATTTCTTCGCCGAGACCGAGCAGGTCGCGTTCATGACGCAGAATGTTCCGCCCGGCATCGATTTCTCCAACGACCCGCTGCTGCAAGGACGGAATTTTTCCTACCTCGATACGCAGATAAAGCGGCTCGGCGGACCCAATTTCACGCATATTCCAATCAACGCGCCAAAGTGCCCGTTCCATCATTTCCAGCAGGATGGCCACATGGCCATGCGCAATCCGGTCGGACGCGTGAACTACCAGCCGAATTCGTTCGGCGAAGGTCCAAGAGAGTCTCCGGAACGCGGTTTCCGGCCGTTTGCCGAGACGGAAGAAGGTCCCAAGCAGCGCATTCGCGCCGAGAGCTTTGCCGATCACTACAGCCAGGCCCGGCAGTTCTACACCAGCCAGACACCGACGGAGCAAGGACATATCGCGGCTGCTTTGACCTTCGAACTGAGCAAGGTGAAGACGCCGGTCATTCGCGAACGGATGGTGTCGCACCTTCTCAACATCGATGATGGGCTCGCCAAGAAGGTTGCCGCTGATCTCGGATTGAAGGTGATGCCGAAACCGGCCGATGCGGCTGTTGCCACCCGCCAGGATCTTGGCGCCGCGCCCTCACTCAGCATCCTGGAAAACGGCCCTCAGCAGTTCAAAGGCCGCAAGCTCGGAATCCTCGTCACCGACGGCTCCGACGCGGTACTGCTCAAGGCCCTGACTTCGGCCTTGGCGAAGGCCGGCGCAAGTTTCGAGATCATCGCTCCGAAGGTTGGCGGTGCGAAGGCCAGCGACGGCAGTTTGATCGAAGCGGACCAGATGCTCGCCGGCGCTCCATCCGTCCTCTACGACGCGGTGGCGCTGCTGCCCTCGCAGGCGGCCGTCGCCAGTCTGGTGAGGGAATCGACCGCCCGTGATTTTGTTGCCGACGCTTTCGCGCATTGCAAATTCATCGGTTACGTCGAAGCGGCGACGGCGCTTTTCGAGAAGGCCGGCATCGCGGACAGTCTCGACAAGGGTGTCATCGCATTGACCGGCCCAAAAGACGTCGCCGGCTTTCTTGGCGAGCTGGGCGCACTGCGCCTGTGGGATCGGGAGCCGAAGGTGAAAATGTCGTAAGTCGAGCCGCTCTCGCGAGTTCAGATTCAGTCGCAAAAAAGGGTAGGTCCGCATTGGACCTGCCCCTTTTATCAAAATAAGCCAACCCTGTTAGATTGTTGCAACGACGCAGCTTCAAACGCGTTTGGGCGACGTTGACGCGATTGGCTCTCCGTCCTCGACGGTGTTTTCGTTCACCTGGAACGCTTTGCCGTGCAGCGTCTGCGTATTGGTCAAATCGTTCGTTTGGGCGCTTTCGCCATTTTTGTCCTCCACTGCTGGGGGACAACTCCCGCCGTTGCGGCGAGTTCCAATGACCGCGCGGATGGCTAGCGCATCAAGCCTGCGGCGCGAAGGGCATCCTCGATGACCTTGGTGACGCCAGTGGCTGAAGGGCGCGCCTCACCAGGCCACGCTTCTGCGGCGGGATCGATGCGCACAGCGCGCGGCTTTTCAGCGACGTTGTAAGTTTTCAAGGCAGTGGTGGAAGCGGATATCGCCAACACGGTCTCCTTAGTCGCCGCGCGCCGTGCAGCTGGCTTCGCGAGATTCCAGAAGCGAGCTATCTGGCGTGTCGAGGAAATCCCGACCTCCAGCATGAACGGCCCATGCCCTGCCCAAGCCGTCATCGCTGGTCGTCTAGGGTGGCGTGCCATAGCCCATACGCGAAGCCAGCTGAGGAGGAGGTCAGTCTTGGCCGACCTAAGCCAGCGGTCCACTCAGCCGGCCCGCGCCTTCCGCCTCCAGTGGATCTTTGCTTGCTGGTTGGAACGGAGATCGCCCGCGGTCGTTTGCCTTTTTTCGCAATCGTGAAGGGAAGTACAGATGCCGACTCCTGCCGAGCTTGAAGCCAAATTCTGGAAGTCGCTGAAATCCGACATGACAATGATGATTGGCATTGATGGGTCGAAGGTCATCCCTCGTCCGATGACAGCACAGCTTGAGGATGACCAAAACGGCCCGATATGGTTCTTCACTGCGAAGGATACTGAACTTGTTCAGGGGCTGACAGCCGCCAGAAAGGCGACCGCTACCTTCACCTCGAAGGGCCACAATCTGTTCGCGACGGTTCAAGGCGAGCTTCGGCTGCACAACGATAGCGCGACGATCGACCGCCTTTGGAACCGCTTTGTGGCCGCCTGGTTTGAAGGCGGGAAAGAGGACACCAAGCTTGCGTTGCTGCGGTTCGATCCGCAAGAGGCAGTGATTTGGCTGGATGGATCGAGTGTGATGGCCGGCATCAAAATGCTGCTCGGGTTCGACCCCAAGCAAAGCTACAAGGATCACGTCACCAAAGTCGACCTCTAGTCCTCAACGTGGGGTATCTGGAACCGCTGATCCTTTGGAACGGCCGCGTTGCGCTCCGCGAGGCCTTTTTGCAGCGCCACGGCGCATTCGACGGCGTCCACGACGCTGGAGAACTCTGCCAGCAGGCCGTCGCCCATGAGCTTGAAGGTATGGCCATGGTGGCAGGCAATTTCGGGTTCGAAGAGTTCCTTGCGGCCGGCCTTGAGACGCTCGAACGTGCCCTGTTCGTCCTGCTCCATCAAAGCGGAGTAGCCGACCACGTCCGCGGCAAGAATGGCAGCGAGCTTTCGCTCCATGACCGCCCCCAATTGGATAGTCATCACAATGCGCGACTGATGGTACCACAAGCTTGGGAAAAGCGCATTGGGGACGCCGGCTTGACGTGCCCATCAGTCGGTGAGCGCGGGAGACCAAAATCGCGGCAAGGCGACGCAGCTTCCAGGATTGGCGAGGGGATCGGTGGTGCAATCTTGCTGGCTACAGCTGGGACTCGATCGGAAGGTGGCGGACCAATGCCGCCAGGACCCGGCGAGAAATTCCGGCTTCAGGTTCATGGGTATAGTCCTGAAGCTTGCCTTCGTCGCAGCCGTGCCAATGCAGAACATTGTTTTTCAATTCGAGCCTATAGCTCGCTTCCGGTGCGATTTCCGTTTGAAACCGGTGCCGCACTTCTGCGACTAGTTTCTCATCCTCAAAGAGCACTCCCATTTCCGAATTCAAAGACACTGATCGAGGGTCGAAATTGAAGGAACCGACGAAACCGGTCTTGTCGTCCACTGTGAAAGCTTTCGTATGCAGACTGGCGCCCTTGGAACCAAATACCGAGATCGCCGGCTGCCGGCTGAAGGGCTGAAGCTCGAAAAGTTTGACGCCATTTCTCAGCAACCGCTTCCGATAGTTTGCATAAGCCCCATGGACCGCTGCGACGTCTGTAGCGGCCAAGGAATTGGTCAAAACGGAAACGTCGACCCCCTCGCTGATCAGGTCCAACAATATCGCCGAACCCCTTTTGCCAGGGATGAAGTAGGGGGATACAATTTCCAGACATTCGCGCGCCGATTGAATGATGGGGCGTAGCTCCTTCATGAGCCAGCTACGACGCCTCCAACCGCGCACTTTCTCTGGTGGATCGGAGATCACCCGCACTCGTTCCACCCAGTGCACATCGTTCTTGGCCGCGATGAACTCTGCGATGGACCCGCGGTCACCGATCCCATTCAAGAGCTTTGACTCGCTGTCGGCATCGCTTCTTTCAAACAGACTAGCATGCGTGGTTTCGGCGACTGAACCGAGTACACCAATCGGTGTTGCTTCGTTGCAAACCCAAAAGGCCTCAAAGATTTGAGCGGTTTGCTGCACCGCAGGACCGAGGAGCAGAACGTCGAGATCCCGGAAATTGGTTTCCGCCGCGTCGAAATAGGCGTCGCCTATATTGCGTCCCCCGACAATGGCGATCGTTTCGTCCGCGATCCACGCCTTGTTGTGCATTCGCCTCGTCAATGCAAAAAGTCGCAAGAGAACTTCCACACCCCGCACGATGCTGCTTTGTCTGATGCCACTCGGATTGAACAACTTCACTTCGATGTTGGGATGATTGCTCAACGCCAAATAGGTGGAATCGTTTCTGCACGGGTTGACGTCGTCAAGGAGCATGCGCACCCGCACGCCGCGCTCAGCGGCCCGGAAAACCTCCTGCAGAAGCAAGCGCCCGGTGTGGTCATCGTGCCAAAGGTAATACATTAGGTCGAGGGTGCGAACTGAGCTTCTTGCCGCCAGCACGCGCACGGCGAACGCGTCATAATTGTCAGGGATGAGCAGCAAACCACTCCTCCCCGCCGCGATATTGTCGTCTGCAATTCGCGAAACGGATACGTCCATTAAGTGACCACCTTTGGCTGGCGAACGACACGAGCCTTACTCAAAATCATAGCAAGAACCTCTCAACCGTCATCTGGTTGCATCTGCAGCTGTCTAATCCCTTCGTGGTTCAACGGCCTAATCGGAATCCCATGTGCTATGTGAAGAACGCTAAGCAAACTATCCAGCACCATGCAGAACCTGCCACTGGTATCTCGAGTTGTTCGGAGTGCCATGTGACGCCGGGAAGGCTGCGCGGGAAGGACGAGCAAGCACCCAATAGCCGAAAAGCAGGATCGACCTGAAGACGCCGGCAGCGAATCTGCAAAAAGCCGGCGGGAAAGATGCCAGCCATTATTTGCACGAACGGAACCGGGAATGACCTTGCCCGTTCTCGGTTCAACCGCACCACGCAGGGAGTTTGTCATGGCACCTCGTCCAGCCTGGAAAGGCTATCTGAAGCTGTCGCTGGTCACCTGCGCCATCGAACTGACCAATGTCGTCACGCACACCGAAAAGGTCTCGTTCCGGGTGCTCAACCGCAAGACCGGCAATACGGTCAAACGCATCTATGTCGACGCCCAAACCGGCAAGCCGCTGGGCGATGGCGACGAGATCAAGGGCTATGAGGTCAGCGACGGCGACTTCGTCCACATCGAGGAGGACGAGATCGAAGCGGTGCAGATCGAATCCTCGCACACGATGAGCCTCGACGGCTTCGTCGACAAATCCTCGATCCAGCAGTTCTATCTCGATACGCCCTATTATGTGGCGCCGGCCGACAAGGTGTCGGAGGAGGCCTTTGCCGTCATCCGCGATGCCATGGCGGGCAAGAAAATGGCGGGGCTCGCCCGCATCGTTCTTTACAGCCGCGAACGTCCTGTTGTGATCGAGCCGCTGGGCAAGGGCATGGTGCTGACCACGCTGCGCTACGACAACACCGTGCGCCAGCCTGATACCGTCTTCGGCGACATCAAGGCGGTGAAGACCGATCAGGAGATGACCGATCTTGCCGAGCTCATCATCGACAAGAAGAAAGCCACGTTCGATCCGTCGAAATTCGACGACAAATACGAGGATGCCCTGCTCGAACTGATCCGCGCCAAGAAAGCCGGCAAGAAGGCGCCGGCGGCGCAGGCCGCGCCAAAACCCTCCAACGTCGTCAATCTGTTCGACGCGCTGAAGCAGAGCCTGTCTTCGGATGGCGGTTCATCAAAGGCCTCCTCGTCGGCAAAAGCCAAGTCGCCGGCGAAAGGTGCGAAGCCGAAAGCCGCTCCCGCCAAACGTAAATCGGCCTGAGGATTGGGGAGATGGCCGACCTCGAACAGTATCATTCCAAGCGTGATTTCAAGAAGACCGCCGAGCCGGCCGGCAAGGTCTCGCGCAGCGGCAAGGGCAAGGCCGGCGGCATCTTCGTCATCCACAAGCATGACGCGACAAGGCTGCACTACGATCTTCGCCTCGAGCATGATGGCGTGCTGTGGAGCTGGGCGGTGACGCGCGGCCCAAGCCTCGACCCGCACGAGAAGCGGCTGGCCGTGCATGTCGAGGACCATCCGATCGACTATGCACCGTTCGAAGGCACCATCCCCAAGGGTGAGTATGGCGGCGGCACGGTCATCGTCTGGGACGAGGGCACCTGGACGCCTGAGATCGATCCCGCCAAGGCGATGCAGAAAGGCCATATCAGCTTCGAGCTGGACGGCCACAAGCTCCACGGCCTCTGGCATCTCGTGAGATTGAAACCCCGCGCGGGCGAGAAGCGCGACAACTGGCTGTTGATCAAGTCCGACGATGCCGCCGCCCGCCCCGGCGAAGACATCCTCGAGGAAGCCCCGCAATCTGTGAAGTCGGGCCTGACGATCGAGGAGGTCGGCGCAGGCAAGACCGCCAAGGGCAAGGCGTCGAAAGTCTGGCATTCCAACAAGCCAGCCGCCGGCAAGGCGAAGCTTGTTGCGGCGAAGCGGCTCGACTTCATCGAGCCGGCGCTGGCGACGTTGGAAAGGGATGCGCCGGCCGGAAAGGACTGGCTGCACGAAGTCAAATTCGACGGCTACCGCATGCAGGCGCAGCTTGCCGGCACCGAGGTGCGGCTGCTGACGCGCACCGGCCTCGACTGGACGGAGAAATTCGGGGGCGAGATCGTTGCCGAACTCGGGCGGTTGAAATGCACCGATGCCATCATCGATGGCGAGATCGTCGTGCTGGCCGACAATGGCGTCTCGTCCTTTTCGCTGCTGCAACAGGACCTGTCGGCGAACCGGACCAATCGCTTCATCTACTATGTCTTCGACCTGATGCGTCTCGACGGGCAAGATCTGCGCAGCGAGCCGCTGGTCGAGCGCAAACAGGCGCTGCAGGACCTGCTCGGCAAACCGTCGGACGATTCGGCAGTCCGCTTCAGCGACCACTTTGCCGAACCCGGCAAGGTCATGCTGCAGCACGCCTGTCGCATGGGGCTGGAAGGCATCGTCTCCAAGCGCGCCGATGCGCCTTATCGCAGCGGCCGTGGTCCGGCCTGGGTGAAGTCGAAATGCACGGCGCGCCAGGAATTCGTCATCGGCGGCTATCTGCCGTCGGAAAAGACCGGGCGCGGGCTGCGCTCGCTGCTGGTCGGCTATTTCGAGGCCGGCAAGCTGCACTATGCCGGCCGCGTCGGCACCGGCTTTTCGGCCAGGATGGCTACCGATCTGAAGAAAAAACTCGACGCTTTGAAAGCAGACGCTTCACCCTTCGCCGCCGCTGTGCCGAAGGGCAAGGGACTGGTCTGGGTCAAGCCCGAATTGGTCGGCGAAGTGGAGTTTCGCAGCTGGACCTCCGACCGTATAATACGCCACGCATCGTTCCAGGGATTGCGCGAAGACAAGCCGGCGGAGGAAGTCGTGCAGGAAAAACCGAATGCTCCGACGGTCGCGAGCAAGGCAAAGCCGGCTTCGACGAAATCCGCCGGGACGGCGCAAACCGTCGTCAAGCTCTCCCATCCGGAGAAGCTTTTGTGGCCCGAGGAAAAGATCTCCAAGCAGGATCTGCTCGAGCACTACGCGCTGGTCTGGCCGCGCATGCAGCAATTCGTCGTCAACCGGCCGCTCAGCCTGGTGCGGGCGCCGGACGGTATTGGCGGCCCGCGCTTTTTCCAGAAGCACGCATCGGCCGGCATGCATGAGAAGATCGCCAGGATGAAGGACCCGACGGATGGCGAGGAGATCTTGTTCATCCGCGACTTCGATGGCCTTGCCGCTTTGGTTCAGAACGGCGTGGTCGAGGTCCACATCTGGGGCTGCACCATCGACGAGCTGGAAAAGCCCGACCAGATCGTTTTCGATCTCGACCCGGACGAAGGTATCGACGCCAAGGCGGTGCGTGAAGCCGCACTCGACATCCGCGCGAGGCTTGATGAATTGTCCTTGCCCAACCTGGTCAAGACATCGGGCGGCAAGGGCTACCATGTCGTCGTGCCGTTAATACCGTCGGCGGATTGGGAAGAGGCAAAAACCTTCTCCCATGATTTCGCCCGCGCTTTGGAACAGGCGGCACCGGATCGCTATACCGCGACGCTGTCGAAGAAGGCGCGCACCGGCAAGATCTTTGTCGACTATCTGCGCAACGGCCGCGGCTCGACCACGGTCGCGCCCTATTCGTCGCGCGCCAAGAAAGGCGCCACCGTGTCGATGCCGGTGACCTGGGAGGAGATCGAAGCCGGGCTGGCGCCGAACGCCTTTCCGATCGGCGATGCCACGACGCTGAAGCAGCTGGCCAAAGCCGATCCCTGGGCGGATTTCTTCAAAGTGGGTAAGGCGCTCAGGAGGGGCTAGCGAACGACTCGTGCGCCTTGCATCAGCCCTGCTGAGCCTTCAACCGTCTCAAGACGAGGGCTTCCTCGTCATCGAGGCCTTGTATTTGATCGCTTGCGCTTATTCGCATCCGTCAATTTGCCCAGCAGACGCCCTTCGGACCAGGCGTTGAAGACTTGTGGGTGAATGTAGCACTTACCGAAGACGGCGCGTGTGTTGCCCAACCGCTCGGCGACTTTGTCGATGACAGAGTTCATCACCTTCTTCGATTGCGCCTGGCTTTCAGGGCGCTCTATCGGGCTAATATCGGCCGCTTGGTCTATGGTTTCAAGGAAGCGAAGGTCCTCGCGGAGACTGGCGACCACGCCGAGAGCCCGACCATGAGCCTCGCGTCGCGGACGGTCCTCGGCTCCGGCCAGAAGCCAATCAAGGTCGTTGGACCCGTATTCGAGATTGAAGACGGGCTCCTCGCTCTCACCGCGATTTCTGGAAGCGCTGACGCGGAAATGGGTGGGGCTGCCAGCCTAACGACCGAATGCGAACAGCTCTGCATCGATGTCATCGGCGCCGCCAATCGCGGAGGAGACGATCTCGGAGGCGATCTGCGAGAAGGTGATGCCATTGCCGCCATAGCCCATCACCGCATGAATGCGCGGATGCCGGGGGAGCGCGCCGAGATAGGGCAGACCGGTGGTCGTGGTGCCGAAGGAGCCGGCCCAGGCGAATTCGGGCCTGGTGTCGAGATGCGGAAACAGTCGCCCGAGTTTTTCGGCTATGCGTGCAGACTTGTCCGCCGTCAATGAATCGCGAAGGTCCTCGTCGATGAAATCCTCGTCCTCGCCGCCGCAGATAGCGCGACCGTCCGCCGTCGCACGCATGTAGAGATAGGGTTCAGATGCTTCCCAGATGAACGCGGCGCCCGGCCAGATGTTGCGCGGCTGCTGATGGGTGGCGATTGCCCATGTCGAGATGATGCGGTGCGCTGTCGCCGGCACGATGTCGGTTAGTTCGAAGCCTGTTGCCAGCACCACATGCTTGGCCGTGATGGTCGGGCCGAGGCTGGTACCGACAACAACCTCGTCCCGATTATCCTCGATGGTTGTCGCCTCGACCGGTGCATGAAACCGTGCCTTGCGTGCCAGCGCCTTGAGCAGCAGGCCGGCGGTGAGCTTGCGCGGATCGAGTGCGAGGTTGTCGTGGCTTAGAATGGCGGCGGCGCGGTCGATGCCGAATTTTTCTGCCAATGGTTCATGGCTCAGGTAGGTCGCGCCGATGCCCGCCTGCCTGCGGGCCTCCGCTTCATAGTGCAATTGCGCGGGTCCGAGCGCGTTGCCGGCGAGATAGAGCGACTGGATGCTGGCGGCTCCGCAGTCGATGCCTAGTTCGGCGATCCGCCCGCGAAGGTTGAGCACGGCAAGCCGCGAGCGGCGCCACGCCTGTTGCGCAGACGCTTGGCCGATCATGCTCGAAAGTTTTGTCAGCGGCTGGTCGATCTCGAACTGCACGAGCGCTGTCGTTGCCGGGGTCGAACCCTTCAGCGGGCCGCGCCGGTCGATCGAGATCACCGAGTGGCCGTCGCGCGTCAATGCCTCCGCCATCATGGCGCCGCTGATGCCCAGGCCGACAATCAGCACGTCGGTCTTCACGTCGCGCGCGAGTTTTGTTGCCGGCACCGTAGGCGAGCGATAAGCGAACCAGACCGGCCGGCCAGTTCTTAGATCAAGCTTGCGGGCCATCGGTATCTCTGGGAATGCGGTTTCGACTTCCGACTAAAAACCCGCTGCTCCCTGGGCCGCGCCGGGTTCGAATACAGGCTTCAAGTGGCGCTAGATGCGCCCGAGAACAACGAGAATGATGACGATCAGCAGCACCAAACCGAGGCCACCACCGCCATAGTAGCCGGTCCCGTAGAACGGCCCGCCTCCCAAGCCGCTTAAGCCGCCTAGCAAGGCAATGATCAGAACGATGATGAGAATGGTACCCAGACCCATAGTTTTCCTCCACGAGCGGGCGCTATCGCGCGTTGCAACAGCGCATTTTTCCGCTGTTAATCAGCATATGAACTCGCAAGACGCGTTCCTGTTCCGACCCCGGTGAACAGCGTGATTCTATGACCGGTGGTGTCTGCTTTCGGGCAGAGGCAACGGCTGACTCTACGTCCGACATGGGGCGCAAAGCTGCTGTTTGCAACGCGGACAATGAAGGTCACCATCGGGTGACACGCCGACCTGCCCTGCATGTCCTTCGGCTGATGCCCGCAACCCACAACGGACGAGTGCTAGCTGCCCATCTGCGGGCGTCCGGGATCTGCAAATCGGCTCAATCGGGGTAAAGACACGAGGTTTCGACAGGCGCTCGAAATCGTGCTGTCGGCCCAGTTTGTGCTGAGCCTACTCGTGCGACCGTGGCTGACTTGCCTGCTATTTACCTGTTGGGAGAGCGCGTCTCAATCTGAGTCAGAAAGAAAATTAGACCTTTCGCAACATATTCAATCAGTTATATGGTGGGCGATGACGGGCTCGAACCGCCGACATCTTCGGTGTAAACGAAGCGCTCTACCAACTGAGCTAATCGCCCGCTCCGGCGCGGACCTTTAAGCGGTCGGGACAGGCTTCGCAAGGCCAAATGAACAGGCGGCCCCCTCGCCATCGGATGGTTTTGACACCAAAATCCCGCTTGTCAAAAAACCTTCTCTTGTTTGCTGTTATGCTGTCCAGGTGCGCTTGACACCCGGTGGCGAACCCCTTATCCACCGCCCCAACGACGAACACGGCTGACACGTGCTCGTCAATGCGCGGGTGTAGCTCAGTTGGTTAGAGTGCCGGCCTGTCACGCCGGAGGTCGCGGGTTCGAGCCCCGTCACTCGCGCCATTTCTCTTCAAGGGTCACGATCCTTGGTGCCGGAGAAATGTCGACGTTGATGTCAAGAATGCCTTCTTGAATGCGTTAGTTCAGATCGATCGCTTGCAGCGATCAATGACAGCGCCGGATTGTAGCTCAATCGGTCAGAGTGCCGGCCTGTCACGCCGGAGGTCGCGGGCTTGGACCCCGCTCGCACCATTTCCCTCGATGCCTTCCGCTTTCCGTCTGTAGATCAGGCGGACGACGAGGCCGATGTATCCAAGCTGAAGAATAGCCATTGCAAGAACAGCCCAACCGAGCGCCGTCCAGACGGAGCCAGTTTCCATGCCGGCCCAGATCGCAACGACGAACGACGTTGCGAACATGCCCACCAGAAATTGCGGAAAATACATAATGGCCCAGCACCCAATGTTTCGGCGGTTCAGGCGGCTTTCAAATCGGCAAAGAGCCCGCCGCTTCATTTTTGAGAAGCGGCGGGGCCCCCAGATTGCCCCCCGATTGCCCGGCGGCGATGGATGCCCCCGGCATTGCTGACACTGCAATTGCGGTGCCAAACAAGGTGACCCATTACCGGACACTTGTGCCAATGGCGCAAGACCGGATTGCCGATTAACATTACCTGTGGCTAATATGCCACCTTGGTCGGAAGGGACTAAGGTGGCGAGGTTTCTGGCAGGCTTGTTGGCCGCGATGCTGGTGGCGTCGGCAGGCCGATGCTTTTCCAACGACACCGCTAAGCAAATCTCCGAAGACGCACTGAGAATGATCAGCGCCCAGATGTATTCTGGCGTTCTGAGCCAGGAATGCGCGCACGGACGGCGCTACAAGCAAAGCCGAATCGAGAATGGCTTCAAAAGGCACCTCGAGGAAATGAGGCTGCAGTTGATCGCGGATGGGTACACAATCGTGCCCAATACGACTGAGAACGACTCGCGGTGGCATCTTTCGGAGATGGCATTTGACGCCAAACGACGGCTTGGCATCCCGCGCCAGTTCGGCTGCCTTGATGCCTATTGGCTCGACGACGATCCAGACTGGTAAGGCCGCATATGGGACATGGTCGAGATCAAAGCTTCGCCAGTAGCGCCTCGACCTCCTCCAGCGTCGGCATCGACGGCGCCGTGCCCGGCCGGGTCACCGAAATACCGGCGACGGCGCAGGCGAAGCGCATGGCTTGCAACGGTTCCACGCCTCGCGACAGCGCCGCGGCCAGGCCACCATTGAAAGCATCGCCCGCACCTGTCGTCTCGACCACCGGGCCGGCATTGACTGCGCCGACATGGTCGGAACGATCTTTGGTGTGCAGCAGCGCGCCTTTTTCGCCCAGCGTGACGATGACGGCGCCGACGCCCTTTTCGAGCAGGCTGTCGGCGGCGCGGCGGGCGTCGTCAATGGAGGAGACCTTGATGCCGGTCAGCTCCTCGGCCTCGGTCTCATTGGGCGTGACATAGTCGCAAAGCGTGTAGATGCGATCCGGCAGCTTCGCCGCCGGCGCCGGGTTAAGGATGGTGGTCACCCCTGCCCCGCGTGCGATCTCCAGCGCCCGCGTTGCTGCCTCGATCGGCTGCTCGAGCTGGGTGACGAAGACACCGGCCGAGCCGATCAGGCCGGCATGGGCGTCGATATCGGCGGGTGAAATCAGCATCGCCGCACCGGGGCTGACGATGATGGCGTTGTTGCCGCTCGCCTCCTCGACGAAAATGTAGGCCGCGCCGGTGTAGCTTTGCGGCGTCTCGATGACGGCGCTCTTCACACCGGCCTGCGCCCAGGTCTGCCTCGCCATATCGGCGAAGGCATCGACGCCGAGCCGCGTCAGGAAGGTAACGTCGGCGCCCAGTCTGCCGGCTGCCACCGCCTGGTTCGACCCCTTGCCGCCAGGACCGAGCTTGAAGGAGTTGCCGAGTATCGTTTCGCCCATGCGTGGCTGGCGATCGGCGCGATAAGCGGTATCGGCGACAAAGACGCCCAATATGATCACAGGTTTGCCGGCGGCCATGGTGTTACTCCGCGTCCGGCGGGACAACGCCCTTGCGGAAGGCAAAGCAGCCATAGAAGCGGCGCTCGCCGGTCTGGATGACACAATAGGCTTTCTTGGCGCGCTCATAGAAGGCATAGCGCTCGACAGAGATCATCGGCCAGGCCTTGCCCTCGGCGGCGTCGATCTCTCTTTGCACTTCCTTTTGGACGGGCGGAATTTCATCCGGCTTTCCGACGATCTCCATGCGAGCGGCCGCATCGTCGACGAACGTATCCAGCGGGTAGAGCGACAGCACCGCCTTGACCACATCCGCCGCCGACGCGTCGATGCGCAGCAGCTTGCCGAGCACGGTCTGGCGCGCCACCGAATCGGCGGGGAAATTGGTGTCGGCGATGATCAAATCGTCGCCGTGTCCCATCGCCCGCAGCGCCTGCAGCACATCGGCATTGAGCAACGGGTTGATCCCTTTGAGCATTTAATTCCTCCCGAACGGATATTGGGGTGTGAAATCAGAGCCGGTTGCCGGTCTCTGCGTCGAAGAGATGCACCTGGTCAAGCCGCGGCTTCAGATGCAGCGTGTCGCCCGGCTTGAAATCGTGGCGCTCGCGAAACAGCGCCACCATCTCGCCCTCGCCGAAGCGCAGGAAGACCAGCGTTTCGGAACCGGTCGGCTCGACCACCGAGATCTTGGCGGCAACACCGTCAGGGTGGATTTCGAGATGCTCGGGTCGCACGCCATAGACGACGCTGCGCCCGTCCTCGACCTTGCTGTTGGCGGCGATCGGGAATTGCGTGCCGGCGATCTCCACGACGGGCTTGTCGCCCTTCTTCACGACGCCCTTGAGCAGGTTCATCGACGGCGAGCCGATGAAGCCGGCAACGAACAGATTGGCCGGCCGGTCAAACAATTCCAGCGGCGCGCCGACCTGCTCGATGCGGCCATCGCGCATGACCACGATCTTGTCGGCCATGGTCATGGCCTCGATCTGGTCGTGGGTGACATAGATGGTGGTGGTCTTCAGTCGCTGGTGCAATTCCTTGATCTCGGTGCGCATCTGCACGCGCAGCTTGGCGTCGAGATTGGAGAGCGGCTCGTCGAACAGGAACACTTGCGGGTTGCGCACGATGGCGCGGCCCATCGCGACGCGCTGGCGCTGGCCGCCCGAGAGCTGGCGCGGATAGCGCTTGAGATAGGGATTGAGGTCGAGGATGTCGGCGGCACGCTTGACCCGTTCGGCAACCACGGCCGGGTCGGTTTTGCGCAGTTTGAGGGCAAAAGCCATGTTCTGCTCGACCGTCTTGTGCGGATAGAGCGCATAGTTCTGGAACACCATGGCGATGTCGCGCTTGGCCGGCGGCAAATGGTTGACGACACGATCGCCGATGGCGATCGTGCCGCCGGATATGGTTTCCAGCCCGGCCACCATCCTCAGCAGCGTGGACTTGCCGCAGCCGGACGGCCCGACCAGCACCACGAACTGCCCGTCGGCGATATCGACGCTGACACCGTGCAGCACCTTGACGGTTCCGAACGCCTTGGCCACATTGCTGATCGCGACTTGAGCCATCACTCCCCCTATCGTTTTCGGTGAAGCTAGCCATTGCCAACGGTTAGGGCAAGCCAGTATCTTATAGATAAAAATCCGCCCTTGTTGACAAGGTAATCGATTACGCGAATAGTGCGAGTGCCAATCCGACAGCCGGCCCTTTATCCGGTCAACGGAACTCCTGGCGACGCAGGGTGGGGTCCCAAGTCCCCATATGATATAGGAGAACCGCAGACGTTTCGGCGTCTGAGATTGGCATATCAAATTCAAGTTTGGTCAAGTCACGACTGTTGTTCTGGGAGGAATGGTAGATGAGAGTCGGTCTTTACGAAAAATTGCTCCGCGCGGGGGCGACCCGACGCGACATACTCAAGGGAGCGGCCAGCATGGCCGCGCTCTCGGCGGCATCGGGTGCCGGCCTCGGCGCATTGACGCGTCCGGCTTTCGCCGATGATCTGCGCGCGCAGATCCTGCAGGTTCCGGGCGTCGGCAAGGGTCAACCGACCGACGCCGACTTCCAGAAGGTCGGTGAGATGTGCCTTGGCGCCACCAAGGCCAGCGTCAAGCCAGGCGAGTTCGCCGGTGTCGAACTCACCTTCATGGGTCTCAACAACCAGAACCTGCACAATGTGCTGTACCGCGGCTTCCTGAAGGCGTGGGAAGACTACACGGGTGCCAAGTTCACCTGGATCGATCTGGCGCAGGCCGACTACGGCGCGCGCCTGCAGCAGTCGATCGCCACCGGCACCGTTGACTTCGACGTCATCGAAATGGGTGCGCCGTTCGAAGGCGATGTCTGCGGCAAGGGGCTGGCCTCCGAGATGCCGGACTGGGTCAAGAAGCAGATCGATATGGACGACCTGGTCAGCTATCTCAAGCCGCCTGTCGGTACCTGGGATGGCAAGCAATACCGCGTGACGGTGGATGGCGACTGCCACAATTTCAACTATCGCACCGATGTCTTCTCTGACAAGGATCTCGGCGACGCCTGGAAAGCCGCCGGCAATACGACGCCGTGGGGCGTGCCGACCACCTGGCAGCAGGTGCAGGCCGTGACCAAGTTCCTCAAGGGCCAGAAGTTCAAGGGCCAGGACGTCTACGGCTATCTCGACGCGCCCAAGGCCTGGGGCGGTTTCGGCTTCTACTTCCTTGGCAGCCGCGCCACCGCCTATGCCAAGCATCCCGACGACAAGGCCTGGCTGTTCGACGCCGACACGATGAAGCCGCGCATCAACAATCCGGCCTGGGTGCGTGCCATCCAGGATGTGATCGACGCGCTGCCTTTCGAACCGGCCGACCAGATCAACGCCGATCCGAACACCACAGGCTTCAGCCAGTTCCTCGCCGGTACCGGCTCGATGATCCCGTGGTGGGGCGACATCGGCTCCAACGCCAAGACCAACGATTCCTCGGTCATCGGCGACACGGTCGGCTTCTCGATCCTGCCCGGCTCGGACGATGTCTACAACTCCAAGACCGGCAAGTGGGACACGCTGGCCAGCGGCCCGAACTTCTCGCCGAACTGCGCCTATCTCGGCTGGGGCGTCTACGTCATGGCTCGCGTCGACAGCGACGAAAAGAAGAAGAAGGCGGCCTGGTCGGCTGCTGCCCATCTTGGCGGCAAGGACCTGTCGCTGTGGTGCGCGGCGTATCCGTCGGGCTTCCAGCCCTACCGCAATTCCCATTTCAACATTCCGGAATGGGTGGCCGCCGGCTATGACGAGGCCTTCATCACCTCGTATCTCAAGTCGGAAGCCGACAGCTACAACCACCCGAACGCGGCGATCGAGCCACGCATCCCCGGCATCTTCCAGTACTACAGCGCCGCCGAGGACATTTTGGCCAACACCTTCGCCGGCAAGATGAAGGCACAGGAAGGCGCCGACGCCATCGCCGCCGCCTGGGAGAAGCTTACCGACCAGATCGGCCGCGAGAAGCAGATCAAGCTGTACAAGGCCTCGCTCGGCGTGGCCTGATCGTCTTTGTGAACGGGTTCCGGCGGCAAAACCGCCGGAACCCTCTTGACCGGCCGGGCCGGTCGCGGAGCCTTGTTGTGAACGGAAGAGATGCGTGGCTGAACAGACATCGCCCACGAATACGTGGCCGGCAAACGCCGTCCCATCCGATCTGATAGCGCCGGGCCGCAAGCGGTTCGGCCGGGCATTGATGGCCGTCGCGACGCTGGGCCTTTTGGCAACGATCGCGTTGCAGATCCTCTACAAGACCGAAGTCGACACCATCGGTTTCGAAACCTGGCGGCCGATCGTCTATGCCTATGTGCTGTGGGGCGCGGCAATCGGCATCGGCCAGGTGCTGACGCGCGGCGAGGACGGCCAGCGCGCGCTGTTCCTGCTGCCGGCGCTGCTGTTCACCATCGCCATGGTGATCTTTCCGACGCTGTTTGGCTTCTACATCGCGGTGACCGACTGGAATCTCAGTTCCTTCGCCGGCCGCAAGTTCAACGGGCTCGACAATTTCTGGCAGATGCTGGGCGACCCCTATTACCGCAACGCGCTGCTCAACATGGTGCTCTATGTGCTGGCGGTGCTTGTCGAATATGTCATCGCCTTCGGCCTGGCCCTGCTGCTCAACGCCCAGATCCGCGCGCGAAAATTCTTCCGCGTCGTCTTCCTGATGCCGTTGATGCTGTCGCCGGTGGCAGTGTCATGGATGGTCGGCAAATCGATCATGGAATACCGCTTCGGGCCGGCTGCGACGCTGGCGCGCTATCTCGGCTGGGAAAACCCGGCCTTCTTCTCCGACCCGATCACCGCCCGCATCTCGATCATGGTGCTTGATGCCTGGACCTTCATCCCGTTCATGATGATCATGCTGCTTGCCGGCCTGCAGGCGATGTCGCGCGAGGTGCTCGAGGCGGCGCGCGTTGACGGCGCCACCGCCTGGCAGACCTTCTGGCAGGTGACGTTTCCGCTGATGTTGCCGGTGTCGGTGACGGCGGTCATCCTGCGCATCATCTTCAAGCTGAAGCTGGCCGACATCATCATCACCGTCACCTCGGGCGGCCCTGGCGGGGCGACCGATTCCGTGTCGAGCTTCATCTACCGCGAGTACCGCGACCGCTCGAATGTCGGCTACGGCACCATGCTGGCGATGGCCTATCTCGTGATCATCGTCGTGTTCGTGACGTGGCTGTTGAAATTCGCCAACCGCTTCGTGCGCAACGTCAATTAGGGCCGGCGGCTACCATGAGCGTCCAGACCACCGACTATTCCACTTCCGAAATCCGCTCGCCGATGAGCTTCATCGCCAACCGCGTCTTCATCTACGGCGCGCTCGCCTTCTGGGCCTTCATTTGCCTGTTCCCGATCTACTGGACGATCACCACCTCGTTCAAGACCGCCGTCGACGTCACGCAAGGGCATCTCATCCCGTTCGTCGATTTCCAACCGGACTGGAAGGGCTGGCGCTCGCTTGGCCTGTCGCCGGACTCGATCTTCCGGACCTCGACGGTGCGCGACGAGTTCCTCAAGCGCTTCATGAATTCGGTCATCACCTCGGTCGGCGCGTCGAGCCTGGCCATCATCATCGGCAGCCTCGCCGCCTACGGCCTGACCCGCTACCGCTATCACTTCGCCTGGTTCAAGAACGAAGACATCTCCTTCTTCTTCCTGTCGCAGCTGATCCTGCCGCCCGTGGTGCTCGCTCTGCCCTTCCTCGTGCTCTACCGCGAAGTCGGCCTGCTCGACACGCGCATCGGGCTGATCCTGCTCTACACGCTGATGGTGCTGCCGATCGTCATCTGGATCATGCGCGACCAGTTCAACTCCATTCCGGTCGAACTGGAGGAGGCAGCCTTGGTTGACGGCCTATCGATCTGGGGCGCCTTTTTCCGCATCGTCATGCCGATCGCACTGCCGGGCATGGTCGCCGCCTTCATCCTGGCGATGGTGCTGTGCTGGAACGAGTATTTCTTTGCCGCCCTTCTGACCTCCACCGATGCCAAGACCATTCCGGTCATGGTGGCGAGCCAGACGGGCTCGCAAGGCATCAACTGGTGGTCGATGGCGGCACTCGCCACCGCCGCAATCGCGCCGCTTGCCGTCATCGGCATCGCGCTGGAGCGCTATCTGATCATGGGCATGACGGCGGGAGCCGTGAAATAGGCAATGGCCGGCCCGTACTGGTTCGCGCGCAACATCCGTGTTGGCCACAAGGGTTACGACCGCTACGGCAAAGGCGTCATGCCGATCGCCTGGCAGGGCCGCGCGGTGATCGCCGGCTTTGTGGTGGCGATGGTGGGTGGCGGCCTGTCCATGCTGCTGACCGTGCTCTACACCAAGTCGTTTCCGCTCGGCATCGCGCTCTTCGCCATCCTGGCAATCGCCGGCGGCGGGACGTTCATCTGGGCCGTGGCGACCAAAAGCGACCCGAACAAGTCGATCGCTGAATACAGCGCGGAACGGCAGAAAAATACGGGCTAGCGCCTTAAGATCAGGCGCAGGTGATCCATGATCATCGCCACGCCCATTTGCCCCAGTTCCGCCGAGGCCTCTGGGGCGCTCGCCGTGTACCAACTTTTGTTGTCGGCGAAGTGGCCGGCATCGACGGCTTCCGGGCATAGTGCCAGCATCAGCGATGTCTCGCCGATGCCGGCATGGTCGAACGGGTATTTTCCGTTCATCACCGCCGGCATCAGCGGGTGCACCTGCACCCAGTTGAAGAAGTTTTCGCCCGCGGCGTGCCCGGAATAATAGTCGGCCATCGCCTGCGAGCCCCACCAGCCCTCGCCGCGCTCCTTTTCGAGGAAGCGGAAGATCGCCTGGCGGCCGGCGGTCTTGAAGGCGAGATCGGTCGGCATGCCGGCTGCGAAATTCTCGGTCTGGTGGTGGATGATGGCGTGAATGTTGCGAAAGCCGATGCGCAGCAGGCCGTAGAACAGATCCTCGGCGAACGGCGCCAGCGCATTGCCGCCGATCTGCACCGAGCCGCTGCCTTCGGGCGGCGCCACCGCGTAGCTCGCCGCGCCATAGTAGAAAGGCGGCAGGATAACGATGTCGGCCTCCTTTTCGAACAGGTCCAGCATCTTGACGACCGCCAGCGTGTCCATCCCGACCGCCATGTGCTCGCCATGGTATTCGAGCACGCCGAGCGGCAGCACCACCGGCCAGTTCTCGGATATCGCCTTGCGGATCTGGTGCGGCAGCATCAATTCGTAGCGCATGGTCTATTCCATATTGGTGTGGCGGGCCCGCATCGCTTCGGGCGTTGCGCCGGTGATTGCCTTCAGCTTCAGCACCATCACTTCGAACAGCAGGAACAGCGCGCCTTCGAACACCGAGCCCATCGGCAGGACAGACGTCTTTTCCGGCCCCTGGTCGCGGGCCATGGTCTGCGCCGGAATAAGCAAGGTGAAGTCGGCACCTCTCGCCGCGCTGCTGCCGGCCTCGGCGGTGAGCAACAGAACGGTCGCGCCGGCTTCGCGCGCGACCTGTATGAAGGTCAGCACGGTGGAGGTTTCACCCGGGCCGGAACTGACCAGGAAGACATCGCCGCTGCCTAGCGGTGGCGTGTTCATGTCGCCGACCACCGACACCGGCAGGCCGAGATGATAGAGCCGCATGGCAAAACCCTTGACCTGCAACGCCTCGCGGCCGCAGCCGTAGGTCACGATCTGCCTGGCGCCGGCCAGCATGGCGCAGGCGGCGTCCATGCGGCCTTCGTTGACCCGCGCCAGCACGGCGCCGAGCTCTTGTAGCGCATTCGCAAACATATCCGAGCCGGTATTCGTCATGAGGGTCCCATCTGTCTGCCAAGGCTGTGGCTGGAGATTCCTGGTTGCGCTCTTCCGGGGAAAGGCTTGTTTTTGTTCATGCTATCACCGCGAAAATGCCTGTCCAACCGCCGTGGCGGCTTTTGCTGTGCCTCCGGCGTGATAGTGTCATGTCAGACAAATCAATCCAGGATCTCTGCAGGACATGAAGACACGGCATTTCGACCGCATCGGCAATGGCGGCATCGCGTTCACGGAACTTGGCTTCGGCACGGCGCCGCTCGGCAACCTCTACCGCGCCGTCTCCAACGAGGACGCCAATGCGACGCTGGAGGCCGCATGGACGACCGGCTGCCGCTACTTCGACACCGCGCCGCTCTACGGGCTCGGCCTGTCGGAATCGCGCCTCAATCCGTTCCTGCGCTCGAAAAAGCGCGACGACTATGTGCTGTCGAGCAAGGTCGGCCGCATCATGCGCGCCTGCCCGCCGGAGCAGCGCACCGGCATCGGCAAGTTCTTCGACACGCCATCGCGCAGCGAGGTCTACGACTACAGCTATGACGGCGTCATGCGCTCGTTCGAGGCCTCGCTGGAACGGCTCGGCGTCGACCGCATCGACATTCTATTCGTGCATGACGTCGACATCTTCACCCATGGCAGCAAGGAAGCCTCGGACCAGCGCATCAACGAGTTCATGGCCTCCGGCTATTACGGGCTGCTTTCGTTGCGCGACCAGGGCGTGATCAAGGCGTTCGGCGGCGGCATCAACGAATGGCAGGTCTGCCAGATGCTGGCCCAGCGCGGCGACTTCGACCTCTTCCTGCTTGCCGGCCGCTATACGCTGCTGGAACAGGAGGCGCTTGCCACCTTCCTGCCGCTCTGCCAGAAGCGCGGCATCGGCATCGTTCTCGGCGGACCCTACAATTCCGGCATCCTGGCAACCGGACCCAAGCCTGGCGCCTACTACAATTATTCGGAAGCGCCGCAGGACATACTCGACCGTGTCACCCGCATCGAAGCCGTCTGCAAACGCCATGGCGTGCGGCTGATCGAGGCAGCGCTGCAGTTCCCGCTGCTGCACCCCTCCGTCGTCTCGGTGATCCCCGGCGGCCAGCGGCCGAGCGAGGTCGAAAGCAACCGCTCGCTGCTCGATGCAAAGCTGCCTGCGGCCCTGTGGGCCGATCTCAAGCAGGAGGGGCTGATGCGGGCGGACGCGCCGACGGCGTAGGCCGACGCGCCCTCCCTGCGCACAAAAAGAAAAGCCGGGGCAAGCCCGGCTTTTCATGTTCTCTGAAAAGAAAAAATGGTCTTAGTTGACCGCGTCCTTGAGGCCCTTGCCGGCCGAGAATTTCGGCACGGTGCGCGCCGGAATCTTCACTTCCGCGCCAGTCTGCGGGTTGCGGCCAGTCGACGCCGCGCGCTTGGAGACGGTGAAATTTCCGAAGCCGACGAGCCGTACATCGCCGCCCTTCTTCAGTTCGCCAGTGATCACGGAAAACACCGCATCGACCGCCGACTGTGCGTCACCCTTCGAAATGCTCGCGGATTCAGCGACAGCGGAAACCAGTTCGTTCTTGTTCATAAAAATTCCCTTCCATGAGAAAAACCGGAACTCTTCGACTCATCCGGCAGGAAAGGGACTTTAGAAAGAAGCGTTCCAGCAACCAAGTCAAAAAGCTTGAAAAAAGTTGGAAAAAGCCCGGAAAAGGTGGGTTTTTCACATGAAAAAGCCGGGCGCGAAGCCCGGCTCTCTCTTTGTGCACCGCACCATTAGTAAAAACTAATGTGCAAGCGACTTTCCGGCATCGTCCGCCGTGTCGGTCGCAGCCGGCGCGTTCACCGGCTCGACCCATTCGATCGGCTCCGGCATACGCACCAGCGCGTGCCTCAGAACCTCACCGACGCGTGAGACCGGAATGATTTCCATGCCGTTCTTCACGTTGTCCGGAATCTCCGCCAGATCCTTGGCGTTGTCTTCCGGGATCAGCACCTTCTTGATGCCGCCGCGCAGTGCGGCGAGCAGCTTCTCCTTCAGGCCACCGATCGGCAAGATGCGGCCGCGAAGCGTTATCTCGCCAGTCATCGCCACATCGGCCCGGACCGGAATACCTGTCATCACAGACACTATGGCTGTCGCCATGGCAGCACCTGCAGATGGACCGTCCTTCGGCGTGGCGCCTTCCGGCAAGTGCACGTGAATGTCACGCTTGTCGAACAGCGGCGGCTCGATGCCGAAATCGATGGCGCGCGAGCGGACATAGGAGGCCGCCGCCGAAATCGATTCCTTCATCACATCGCGCAGATTGCCGGTCACCGTCATGCGGCCCTTGCCGGGCATCATGACGCCTTCGACCGTCAGCAGTTCGCCGCCGACTTCCGTCCAGGCGAGACCGGTGACGACACCGACCTGATCGTCAGCCTCGACCTGGCCGAAGCGGAAGCGCTGGACACCGAGGTAATCGGCGAGGTTCGCCGCCGTGATGCTCACCGTCTTCTTCTTGGTCTTCAGGATCTCGGTCACCGCCTTGCGGCCAAGCTTCATCAGCTCGCGCTCCAGGCTTCTGACGCCCGCTTCACGGGTGTAGGTCTGGATGATGCCGCGGATCGCGTCCTCGCCGACGGAGAATTCCTTCGGCTGCAGCGCGTGATCGCGGATCACCTTGGGCATCAGGTGACGCTTGGCGATCTCGATCTTCTCGTCCTCGGTGTAGCCGGCGATACGGATGATCTCCATGCGGTCCATCAAGGGCGCAGGGATGTTCAGCGTGTTCGCCGTCGTCACGAACATCACGCTCGACAGGTCGTATTCGACCTCGAGGTAATGGTCCATGAACGTCGAGTTCTGCTCTGGATCGAGCACCTCGAGCAAGGCCGACGACGGATCGCCGCGGAAATCCTGGCCCATCTTGTCGATCTCATCGAGCAGGAACAGCGGGTTGGACTTCTTTGCCTTCTTCATCGACTGGATGACCTTGCCGGGCATCGAGCCGATATAGGTGCGCCGATGGCCACGAATCTCGGCCTCGTCGCGCACGCCGCCCAGCGCCATGCGGATGAACTCACGGCCGGTCGCCTTGGCGATCGACTTGCCGAGCGAGGTCTTGCCGACGCCGGGAGGTCCGACGAGGCACAGGATCGGCCCCTTCAGCTTCTTCTGGCGGCTCTGCACGGCGAGATACTCGACGATGCGGTCCTTGACCTTGTCGAGGCCGAAATGGTCGGTGTCGAGCACGTTCTGCGCAAAGGCCAGGTCCTGCTTGACCTTGGAGTTCTTGCCCCACGGTATCGACAGGATCCAATCGAGATAGTTGCGCACGACGGTCGATTCAGCCGACATCGGCGACATCGTCCGCAGCTTCTTCAGTTCGGCTTCCGCCTTTTCGCGGGCCTCCTTGGAGAGCTTGGTCTTCTTGATGCGCGCCTCGATCTCGGCGGCCTCGTCGCGGCCGTCCTCGCCTTCGCCGAGCTCCTTCTGGATCGCCTTCATCTGCTCGTTGAGGTAGTATTCGCGCTGCGTCTTCTCCATCTGGCGCTTGACGCGCGAGCGGATGCGCTTCTCCACCTGCAGGACGGAGATTTCGGCTTCCATGAAGCCCATCGCCTTTTCCAGCCGCTCCTTTACGGAAAGCGTGGCCAGCATCTCCTGCTTCTCAGGGATCTTGATGGCAAGATGCGAGGCGACCGTGTCGGCGAGCTTGGAATAGTCGTCGATCTGGCTGGCGGCACCAACCACTTCGGGCGAGATCTTCTTGTTCAGCTTGACGTAATTCTCGAAGTCGGTGACGACCGAACGCGCCAGCGCCTCAACCTCGACCTCTTCCTCTTCCGGCTCGACCAGCGCCGCTGCGTGAGCCTCGTGGAAGTCGGGACGGTCGGTGAACGAGACGATTTTGGCGCGCGAAGCGCCTTCGACCAGCACCTTGACGGTGCCGTCCGGCAGTTTCAGCAATTGCAGCACATTGGCGAGCGTGCCGATGTCAAAAATGGCACCGGGCTCGGGATCGTCATCGGCGGCATTCATCTGGGTGGCAAGCAGGATCTGCTTTTCCTGACCCATCACCTCTTCCAGCGCCTTGATCGATTTCTCACGCCCGACGAAGAGCGGAACGATCATGTGCGGGAACACCACGATGTCGCGCAGTGGGAGGACTGCGAAGACGCCGTCGCTGGGTGCCTTGGATACTTTGGCCATTGTCCAACCTTTCATGTCGCGGCCACCAATCGGCCAACCGCGAATCTCATATTAACGACCGAGGGTCGTTCCGCCTACCACCGTTTGTGACGGGAGTTTTACAGCACAGAACTCGGCCCCACAGCCTTCTTTTGTTAGTTGGATGCACGAGGGGCAAAGATCAAGGGCCTGCACAATCCGTTCGTCACAACGCGGCACGTCCGCAGCAGCAAAACGGCGCCTCGCGGCGCCGTTTCAAAACTTCGACTGCGGGCTCACGTCAGGCGCTGACGTTGCCCTTCTTTTCCTTCTGCTCGGAGTAGATGTAGAGCGGCCGGGCGCTGCCGGTAACCACCTCCTCCGAAATAACCACTTCGCGAACGCCTTCGAGTGCGGGCAGCTCAAACATGGTGTCGAGCAGGATCGCTTCCATGATCGAGCGTAGGCCGCGCGCACCGGTCTTGCGCTCGATGGCGCGCTTGGCGATCGCCGACAGCGCATTCTCGTGGAAGGTCAGGTCGACGTTCTCCATCTCGAACAGCCGCTGGTACTGCTTGACCAGTGCGTTCTTCGGCTCGGTCAGGATCTGGATCAGCGCCGGCTCGTCGAGATCCTCCAGCGTCGCCAGAACAGGCAGACGGCCGACGAACTCGGGGATGAGACCGAATTTCAGCAGATCCTCAGGTTCGACCAGGCGGAACACGTCACCGGTGCGGCGATCCTCCGGCGAAGCGACGATGGCGCCGAAGCCGATCGAGGTCTTTCGGCCGCGATCGGAGATGATCTTGTCCAGCCCGGCGAAGGCGCCGCCGCAGATGAACAGGATGTTGGCGGTGTCGACCTGCAGGAATTCCTGCTGCGGATGCTTCCTGCCGCCTTGCGGCGGCACGGAGGCGACGGTGCCTTCCATGATCTTCAGCAAAGCCTGCTGCACGCCCTCGCCCGACACGTCGCGGGTGATCGAGGGGTTGTCGGACTTGCGCGAAATCTTGTCTATCTCGTCGATGTAGACGATACCGCGCTGGGCGCGCTCGACATTGTAGTCGGCCGACTGCAGCAGCTTCAGGATGATGTTCTCAACGTCCTCGCCGACATAACCGGCCTCGGTCAGCGTCGTGGCGTCGGCCATGGTGAAGGGCACATCGATGATGCGGGCTAGTGTCTGGGCAAGCAGCGTCTTGCCGCACCCGGTCGGGCCGATCAGCAGGATGTTCGACTTCGCCAGCTCGACGTCGTTGTTCTTGCCGGCATGCGCGAGGCGCTTGTAGTGGTTGTGCACGGCCACCGACAGCACGCGCTTGGCGTAGGGCTGGCCGATGACATAGTCGTCGAGGACCTTGAGGATCTCCTGCGGTGTCGGCACGCCCTCGCGCGACTTCACCATCGAGGTCTTGTTCTCCTCGCGGATGATGTCCATGCAAAGCTCGACGCATTCGTCGCAGATGAAGACCGTCGGACCGGCGATCAGCTTGCGCACTTCGTGCTGGCTTTTGCCGCAAAACGAGCAATAAAGCGTGTTCTTGGAATCACCGCTGTTGTTGCCGACCTTGCTCATTTTCATGTCCTTTCATGGCCGCCCGCCGATGGTCTGGCTGAAAGGGCGCATATTCAATCTATCGCGGGAATTCGCCGCCGCCAGTGTCCCGGCTCCCGCAACGTATTCAGTACGAAACACAAATCAGAAAACGTGGCAATGATTCGCAACGACCCCACGCAAAGCTAAGCCGTCGAAACTCAACATAGCCTTAACGTAGGCAATCCTACCCGTCGAGGGAACAGCCAATTGTGGCCGAAATGCCGCAAGCCGCGCCAAAAGCGCTTGATACCGCCATCCAACTGCCACGGATCACTTATGCGGCAACACCTTCGGCCGGCTCGCGCGACGAAATCACCTTGTCGATGAGGCCGAAATCCCTGGCTTCGTCGGCGGTCATGAAGTGGTCGCGATCGAGGGTTTTCTCGATTTCCTCGTAGGTCTTGCCGGTGTGCTTGACATAAACCTCGTTGAGGCGGCGCTTCAGCTTGATGATGTCCTGGGCGTGGCGCTCGATATCGGAAGCCTGGCCCTGGAAGCCGCCGGAAGGCTGGTGAACCATGATGCGGGCATTCGGCGTGGCAAAGCGCATGCCCTTCTCGCCCGCAGTGAGAAGCAACGAGCCCATCGAGGCCGCCTGGCCGATGCACAGCGTCGACACTGCCGGCTTGATGAACTGCATGGTGTCGTAGATCGCCATGCCGGAGGTGACGACGCCACCCGGCGAATTGATGTAGAGGTTGATTTCCTTCTTCGGATTTTCCGCCTCGAGGAACAAAAGCTGTGCACAAACCAGCGTCGCCATGCCGTCTTCGACCGGGCCGGTGATGAAAATGATGCGCTCTTTCAGCAGTCGCGAGAAAATGTCGTAGGCCCGCTCGCCGCGATTGGTCTGTTCGACCACCATCGGAACGAGGTTCATATAGGTTTCGACGGGGTTCTTCATGGACTATCCCTTTTTGAAGGTGGGATTCCGGCGCCGGGGGATGAGCAAGTCGGGCAGAATCGGTTCTGGATCGTTGAGATGTAAATAGGATGTCGGCTCACCCTTGCGCAAGGCCGACCGGCCTAGCCATCCGGTTAAGTCGAATTAAGGTTGCCAAGCAGGATCTACCGATGGCCTTATCATCGTCGCTGCCATCTCGTCGAGCCGGCGAAACCACCGCCAGGTAGCAATTCCTTAACCGCATCGCTTAACGAAACCGGGCGAAACCACTTTTCGCCGGCCCGGCTTCCCCTACAATTCAACGTTGAGCTTGCGTCTGGAGTTCAAACAGGGGGAGTACGATGTTCAGGAAAACCGCTTCCTTCAGTATCGCCGGACTGGCTGTTCTCGGCACCATCTCCAGCACGGCGGCCGGCGGCCGCGCCGTCGAGTGCTACGAACCGGTCCACCGTCCGGCTGTCTACGATACCGTCTATGAAGACGTAATGGTCAGCCCGGGCGGGCAGTTGGTCGACTACGACCCGCCGATCTATGGCACGCTCGAGCGCGTCGAGCAGATCGCGCCGCCCCGCGTCAGCTATGAGGAGGTGCCGGCCATCACCCGCACCGTTTACAACACGGTCAAGGTCGACAATGGCGGCTATGCCTGGGAATGGCGCGTGATCCACGGCCGCAAAGTGCTGTGCAAGGTCTGGCGCAAGGCTCGCTACGCGCGTGTCGCCGAAACGGTGGTGGTTGAACCTGCACGCACCCGGCGCGTTGTCCTGCCAGCCGAATATGAGAGCGTTGCCCATGAAGTGCTGGTGCGACCGGAGCGGCGGCACGTCACCGAGGTTGCGCCGTCATACCAGAGGGTGGCGCGGCGGGTGGTGGTGCAGGAAGGCTCGACCAGCTGGCGCCGCGTGCATATTCCGCACCACTGCCAGGGTTAGGGCCTCTCAGGCCACCTCGGCCCGCAACCATTTCTTGAGACCGGCAACATTGCCGTCGCCGACGGCCGCTGCCACGCGCCTGCCCACGGCGGCGCCGAACTTGTAGCCATGGCCGGAGCAGGCCGAGACGATCAGGCACTTGGCCTTTTCATGCGCCATGAACTTTTCGTCGGCGGTGAAGGTGTAGGCGCAGGTGGCGACCTCGGTGACACTGTATTCGGCGATACGGGCGATCGGCGGTGAAAAGACGTTGCGGATCGCCTCGCCCTCGCCCGGCACCGGCTGGCGGTTCCAGTCGGCGTCGCTGGTCGGCACCCGGTGCAGGCCTGAGCCGAATTTCATGCCGGCGCCGCCGGTCGGCGGGATTACATAGCCGTCAACGGCGCCACCGATATCGAGAACCACCGGGGCCGCCTGCCAGGCGGCCTTCAGGTCCGCCGGCGGCTCGACATAGGCGAGCGCGGTACGCCACGTCGTCAGTTCGCCGCCCAGTTCCGGAAACAGCTTCAGAACCCAGGCGCCGGCGGTGACGACGATGCGGTCCGCCTGCATCGTCTCGCCGCTCTCGAGCACGACGCGGCCGGCCTCCGCGTCAACCGCGACCACCTTGGCGTTTTCGTAGACATTGGCGCCGTTGCCACGCAGCCATTCTGCCAGCCCTGCCGCGATCTTGCGGCAATGCAGCGCGCCGCCCTCGGTCGAAAAATAGGCATAGCGGAACGAACCGGCCTCAAGGAACGGCCAGCGCTCGACGGCTGCGTCCGGTTCGTAAAGGTCGAAAGGATAGTTCCCCTCTTCCAGGCCTTCGCGATACTCCTCGGCCTCGTCGCCCGGCTCGCGCGAGATGCACAGGAAGCCGCGCGGATCGAGATGGCTTTGGCCAAGATCGGCCCACATCTCGTCCCAGGCCGCATAGGCTTCGGTGATCAGCCGGCCATACCCGGTTCCGGCGCGGTAGGCGCGGCGGATGATGCGGTGATGATCGCCGGACGCGGCCAGCGGATTGGGGATCGGCCCTTGCTCGACTATGGAAACGCTGTGGCTGGCCTTGACCAGCGACCACGCCGTCGAGAGCCCCGCAATACCCGCGCCGACCACGATCACATTCATCAAAACCGTCTTTCCGCAGCAGCATGGGCTGGCTCAACGCATTGGGCAGTCGGGCGCCAACATACGGTCTGGCGCCTGTCTGGCAAGCCGCGCTAATGATCTGGAATGACCGATTTGATGCCACTACCTTACCTGGCCTTTGATCCAGCCAGCCGCCATGTGCAACTGGATCCACACGAGCCGGAATTTTTCCAGAACCCTTACGAGGCCTATGCCTTTTTGCACGGCGCATCGAACGCCTTCTTCTGGGAAGACTACGGCATCTGGTGCTTTGGCGGCTTCGACGACGTCAACCGGCTGTTGCGCGACCGCCGTTTTGGCCGCCAGAATCCGGCCGGCATTCCCGACAGCCGCGGCGTCGGCCAGGACCGCACGCATCTCGCCGCCTTCGACGGCATCGAGGCCAATTCGATGCTGGAACTGGAGCCGCCGGTGCACACGCGGCTGAGAACGCTGGTCAACCGCGCCTTCGTCTCGCGCCAGGTCGAGCGGCTGAGGCCGCGTGTCGAGGCGCTCGCCAACGAATTGATCGACCGTTTCGGACCGGACCAGGTCGACCTGCTGCCTGCCTTCGCCGCACCCTTGCCGATCACGATCATCGCCGAAATGCTCGGCGTGCCGGTCGAGATGGGGCCGCAACTGCTCGACTGGTCGCACCAGATGGTGGCCATGTACATGCATGGCCGCACCCGCGAGACGGAGGAGACGGCCAATCGCGCCGCACGCGATTTTTCCGATTTCCTGCGTGGCTATGTTGCCGAGCGGCGCAAAAAGCCGGGCGACGACCTTTTGTCCCTGCTGATCTCGGCCCAGGAAGACGGTCAAAAACTCTCGGAGGACGAACTGGTGTCCTCGGCCATCCTGCTGCTCAACGCCGGCCATGAGGCGACCGTTCATCAGACCGGCAATGCCGTGCGCTCGATCATGGCGCAAGGCGGCGATCCCCGCCGCTTCTTCACTTCGCCGGAGGCGACCGCGGCAACCGTCGAGGAATGCCTGCGCTTCGACGCGCCGCTGCACATGTTCCTGCGCTATGCCTATGAGGAGATCGAGGTCGGACCCGGCATCGTGCTGAAGCCCGGCGACAAGATCGCGCTGCTGCTCGGCATGGCCAATCATGATCCGGGTGCCTTTGCCGAGCCTTCTGCCTTCAGGCCCGGCCGCGCCGACCAGAAGAACGTCTCGTTCGGGGCCGGTATCCATTTCTGCATCGGCGCGCCGCTCGCCAGGCTGGAATTGCAGGTGTCGCTGAAAACCTTGTTCGACCGGCAACCGCGCTTGCATCTTGCCGAACAGCCACGCTTCCGCGACACTTATCATTTCCATGGGTTGGAAAGGCTTGCCGTCAGTTTTTGATGTCGCGAGCCGGGGGTCGCGACATGAGACTGTCTTTGACGCGGGCGACGGCATTCGCCCTGGCGCTGTTGTGTGCAGGCGTCGCCGGCGCATTCGCCCAGCAACAGCCTGAAAACATCCCGCAGGAAAACAGCGACGCCATAGCCCGGGCACTGGCTGCCAGACTGCTCGAACGCCAGACGGGTGCGGCCGTGCCCGCGGACAAGTTCTGGGCCTATGAGGTCGATTTCAATCTCGACGGGTTTTCCGAACTCTATGTCTATGTCGCGGATCCCGCTTGCGACGGGGTGAAGTGCGGGCTGTTCTTGTTCGTGCTCGAAGGCGACAGCTACCGCGAGGTTCTGGGCGACATTCCAGGCGCCAGGCTGACGGCCACTGACAGGGTCGCGCTCGGTGCCTTCAAGCGCAACGGCTTCATCGACCTGCAACTCGACCAAAAACTGTTTGGCTGGACCGCCGATCGCTATGCTGACGTCTCGACCTTCCCCGCCACGTCGCTCGACGGTACCGCCTTCATCGCCGCCTGCCAGAAGAGCAAATCGAGCGAACAGCCTGAGGAAGGCGAGGCCGAACAGGTCGCCAGCGAATGCCAGTGCCAGGTCAACCGGTTTCAGGCCATTTGCTGGGCAGTCCCTGGCACAGGGCGATGATGAGCGGATACGGATTTTCCGATACCGACATCGATCGGCTTCGGTAGGGCCAGCGTGATACGGTGATCAAAGCTTGATCACATACTCCTTACGGGTCGTTTCAAGCACTTCCCAGCTACCCCTGAAGCCGGGCCTGAGCACAAAGCTGTCGCCGGCCCTGACGGTGCGCGCTTCGCCACCCGTCTCCGATATCACCGAGACGCCTGACAGAATGTGGCAGAACTCCCACTCGTCATATTCGATACGCCATTTGCCCGGCGTCGCTTCCCAGATGCCGGCATAGAGCCCGCCATCACGTTCCTCGACGTTCCAGGTGCGGAATTTCGGATCGCCCGCAATCAGGCGATCCGGCGCCGGCGCGCCATGCTCGGCTTCGACGCTGCCGATGCCGACGGAGAGGAAATTTGGCGCGGTCATGGACGCTCCTTGTTTGCCGGGGATCAAACCTTGGCGAGGGCCTGTTCCAGATCGGCGACGATGTCGTTGACATCCTCGATGCCGACCGAAAGCCGGACCGTATCCGGCCCAGCGCCGGCCTTGACCTTCTGCTCGTCGGAAAGCTGGCGGTGCGTGGTCGATGCCGGGTGGATGACCAGCGACTTGGTGTCGCCGACATTGGCGAGGTGCGAGAACAATTCCAGCGCCTCGACGAACTTGATGCCGGCCGCATAACCGCCCTTGAGGCCGAAGGTGAACACCGCACCCGCGCCAAGCGGCGAGTATTTCTTCTGCAGCGCGTTGTTCTTGTCGCTGGGCAGGCCGGGATAGTTCACCCAGGCAACCTTGGGATGATTGGACAGCCAGCCGGCGACGGTCACCGCATTGTCGCAGTGGCGCTGCATGCGCAGCGGCAAGGTCTCGAGACCGGTGAGGATGAGGAAGGCATTGAAGGGCGAAATTGCCGGACCGATGTCACGCAAGCCGAGCACACGAGCGGCAATGGCGAAAGCGAAATTGCCGAAGGTCTCGTGCAGGACGATGCCGCCATATTCGGGGCGCGGCTCCGACAGCATCGGATATTTGCCCGACTTCGACCAGTCGAAGGTGCCGCCGTCGACAATGGCGCCGCCGATCGAATTGCCGTGGCCGCCAATGAACTTGGTCAGAGAATGGACGACGATGTCGGCGCCATGCTCGATCGGCCGCACCAGATAAGGCGAGGCCAGCGTGTTGTCGACGATCAGCGGCAGGCCGTGCTTGCGGGCGATGTCGCCGATCTTCTCAATGTCGACGAAGACACCGCCGGGATTGGCCAGGCTCTCGATGAAGATCGCCTTGGTCTTGCCGTCGATCTGGCTTTCGAAGGTGGAGACGTCGTTGGTGTCGGCCCAGCGCACTTCCCAGCCGAAATTCTTGAAGGCGTGGCCGAACTGGTTGATCGAGCCACCGTAAAGCCTTGTCGCGGCAACGAAATTGTCACCGGGCTGCATCAGATTGTGGAACACCAGAACCTGCGCGGCATGGCCCGAGGCGACGGCCAGTGCCGCCGTCCCGCCTTCAAGGGCCGCGATACGCTCTTCCAGCACCGCCTGTGTCGGGTTCATGATGCGGGTGTAGATGTTGCCGAAGGCTTTTAGCCCGAACAGCGACGCCGCATGGTCGGCATCGTCGAAGACGAAGGAGGTCGTCTGGTAAATCGGCGTGGCGCGCGCGCCGGTCGCCGGATCCGGCTTGGAGCCGGCATGGACGGCGAGCGTGTTGAAACCGGGCGTGCGGGTCATCGAAAACCTCCCTTTCTGAAAACGTCTAAAATCGCCGGGCATTCTTGGCGAAGCCCGGGCGCGAAAGCAAAGAAGAAAATACCTTTCGGCGGACGATCTACGATCAACGCGCGAGGAAATCCATTTCTTCCCGGAATAATTTTGCGCCTACGGCGCTTCGGCGACATGCGTCACTTCTGGCGCACTCCGAAACTCTGGAATCCCGGGCGCATTAGCGGCTTCTTCGACGACAGCACGCCGGAGTTGACCCCGGTCCAGCCGATCTCGCCGGACAGCTTGCCATATTCGATTTTGGGACAGCGGTTCATCACCACCTTGATGCCGGCGGCTTCGGCGCGCGCGGCCGCCTCGTCATGGCGCACACCAAGCTGCATCCAGATGACTTTCGGCAGCGGATCGAGCCGCAGGATCTGGTCGACAATGCCGGGCACCGCCGCCGAGCCGCGAAAGATGTCGACCATGTCGACGGGCTGCGGCAGGTCGGCGAGGCTGGCATAAACAGTGCGGCCGAGGATTTCCTTGCCGGCATGGCCCGGATTGATCGGAAACACCGAAAATCCCTTGGCCAAAAGGTACTTCAGCACGAAGTAGCTCGGCCGTACGTCATTGGGCGACGCGCCGACCATGGCCACGGTCTTCACCGAATTGAGGATGCCGCCGATATAGGCGTTGTCGTAGGCGTCGTGATTCACTCGTCGGTCTCCCTCAGCGCTTCCTCCATAAAGGACTGCGGGTCCGCGCAGAAGTCGCGCATCATGCGAAAATGATCGGTATCGCTGAAATCGGTCGGATCGAGCCCGAAGCGGCTGATGCGGAACAGGCGCGCGCCGGGACAGGCCATCAGCAGCGGCGAATGCGTGGCCATGATCACTTGCGCCGTGCCCGACCGGTCCATGCGCCGCAGCATTTTCAGCAGTTCGATCTGCCGCGTCGGCGAAAGCGCGCTTTCGGGCTCGTCGAGGATGTAAATGCCTTGCCGGCGGCAGCGCTCCTCGAAGAAGCGGATAAACCCCTCGCCATGTGACCACGACAGGAAATCCGGCGGCGGTGGCTTGAACGGGTCTTCAAGCGCCGCCTGATCGAGGTAACGGGCGACCGAGTAAAAGGATTCGGCGCGAAAGAACCAGCCGGCGGTGACTTTTGGCAGCCAGTGACCGCGCAGCGTGTTGGCAAGCGCCGCGCCGCTCTTGTCGATGGCGGCGGAATGATCGACCGGCCGGTAGCCCTTGCCGCCCCCTGCCTCGTCATAGCCGGCCAGCGCACCGATCGCTTCGAGCAATGTCGATTTGCCGGTGCCGTTTTCACCGACAATGATGGTGATCGGCGTGGTGAATTCCAGTTCGAATTCACGGCCGCGGAAGAGCGGCAGGTTCCAGGGATATTTTTCCCAATCCTCGACGCGCGCGGGGTCAATCAGGATGCGCTTGAGATAGGGCGCCTTCAGCCGTGTCAGTTGCTTGCGATAGGCCACTGGCGAGCGTCAATCCGGCAGGGAAATGGATCCGTCTTCCGCGATCGGAAAAGCCGGATTGTGCGCCACTTCCCAGACATGCCCGTCCGCATCGGCGAAATAGCCGTACCAGCCGCCCCAGAAGGCGCGGCCGGCCGGCTTGACGATGCGACCGCCGGCCTTTTCGGCCATCGCAAGCACCTCATCGACTTCGGCGTCGGAGCGGGTGTTGTAGGCGAGGTAAACCGCCGACGGCCCCTTGCCGAAGGTGACCCCCGAATCCTCTTCGGCGCTCTGGCGCGGAAACAGGCCGAGGATGGCGCCGCCCATCTGAAAGAAGGCGACGCCATCGGTGATGCCGGCATGGCGGGTCAATCCCATCGCCTCGTAGAAGCGTACGGCACGGTCGAGATCGTCGGTGGCGACGGTGATAATGGAGATGCGCGGTTCCACGGCTATTCCTCAGACCATTCCGGCTTGCGCTTGCCGATGAAGGCACCGATGCCTTCTTGGGCATCGCGCGCCAGCATGTTCTCGACCATCACACGGCCGGTATAGGCATAGGCGTCAGCCAGCCCCATTTCGGCCTGGGCATAGAATGCTTCCTTGCCGGTCTTGACCACCAAAGATGATTTGGAAGCAATGGTTTGCGCGTATTTGGTGACGATCTGATTCAGGTATTCTCGCGGCACGACGCGGTTGACCAGGCCGAACTCCTTGGACGTTGCCGCATCGATCGTCTCGCCGGTCAAGAGCATCTCCATCGCGTGCTTGCGCGAGACGTTGCGTGACAGCGCCACCATCGGCGTCGAGCAGAACAGGCCGATGTTGACGCCCGGCGTGCAGAAGGTCGCCTCATGCGAGGCAATCGCCAGATCGCAGCTGGCGACCAATTGCAGCCCGGCGGCGGTGGCCAGGCCGTCGACCTCGGCGATCACCGGCAGGGGATGGCGCACGATCGCCTGCATCAGAGCCGCGCAAGCAGAAAAGGTCGTTTCGAAGAAGGCCTTGCCCTTATCCGCGTCGGCGCGGCGCGCCGTCATTTCCTTGAGATCATGCCCGGCGCAGAACACTTTTCCGGCTGCCGACAGGATGATGACGCGCACGGATTTGTCGGCCTTGGCGCGATCAAGCTCCGCCGTCAGCGCTGCCATCACCGCCAACGACAGAGCATTGGCCGGCGGATTGGCGAGCGTGAGGCGCAGCACGCCCTTTTCCAGCCTGGTGACCACAGGACCTTCGGCAATAGCCGGCTTGATGGCGACGATTTCGGCCATGGGTCGCTTCTCCGCGATTCAAGTTGGGTCGGATTAATCTAGTATGCCGTCCCGCTTCGTCCAACACCCTCCGCGGTGACAGACGAGGTGTTGCCAGAAATGCCGCGCTGCGTTCATACAGGCATGGCGCAAACGGAGACAGACATGCCCGCCCAAAGCAATCTCAAGCCGGTGCTGAATGCGGCGCAGGTCAATGCGCTGATGGCAACTGTCTATCCGCAGCTCAACGATCACTTCGCCTTCTATCAGGCGCTGGAGGTGTTTCCCGGCGGCTGCACCGTGCGGCTCAATGCCGACGGGCGGCATCTGCGTCCCGGCGGCACCGTATCAGGCCCTTCCCTGTTCACGCTGGCCGACATAGGCGGCTATGTCTGCGTGCTCTCGCATGCTGGGCCGGATGCGCTTTCGGTGACCACCAACCTCAACATCAACTTTGTCCGCAAGGCCGAGGCCGGGCCGATCGACGGCCATTGCCGCATCCTAAAGCTCGGCAAGAACCTGATGGTGTTCGACATCGACATTGTCGCCGGGCCGGAAGGACAGACGGTGGCGCACGCCACCGGCACCTATTCGATCCCACCGAAGCGCTAGCTGATGTGGTAAAATAATACCTTTTACCCAAGGCATTGTTTTTGCTTCGTTTTACGCGCTACGTGGCTTTTCTCGCGCCTTGACGCGGTCTCCGCCCTCGCCTATAAGCCCTCACGAAGCAGCGGCCCGCAAAGGCCGCCGTTTTGTTATTGGCGGTAGTCGCCAATCCAAGCAACAAGAAACGCCTTCTCCGGAAGGTCCGAACCGAAAGCAGAATCCATGACAACCTTTTCGCAGAAGCCTGCGGATGTGGTGAAGAAGTGGGTGTTGATCGACGCCGAGGGTCTCGTCGTTGGTCGTCTCGCCACTGTCATCGCCAATCATCTTCGCGGCAAGCACAAGCCCACCTTCACCCCGCATGTCGACGATGGTGACAATGTCATCGTCATCAATGCCGACAAGGTGGTGTTCACCGGCAAGAAATTCACCGACAAGGTCTATTACTGGCACACCGGACACCCCGGCGGCATCAAGGAGCGCACCGCGCGCCAGCTGCTCGAGGGCCGTTTCCCCGAGCGTGTCGTCGAGAAGGCCGTCGAACGCATGATCCCGCGCGGCCCGCTCGGCCGTCGCCAGATGAAGAACCTCCGCGTCTATGCAGGCACGGAACATCCGCATGTCGCCCAGCAGCCCGTCACCCTCGACGTCGGCGCGCTGAACGCCAAGAACAAGAAGGTTGCATAAGATGGCTGAGCTTTCCTCGCTCGCAGAATTGGGCGCCGCCACCGGCAACACCAACACCCAGCCGGCAGCACCCGTCCATGTCCAGAAGCTCGACAAGTCGGGCCGCGCCTATGCCACTGGCAAGCGCAAGAACGCCATCGCCCGCGTCTGGGTGAAGCCGGGTTCGGGCAAGATCATTGTCAACGACAAGGAATTCGCGACCTACTTCGCGCGTCCGGTTCTGCAGATGATCCTCAACCAGCCGATCATCGCTTCCAACCGCGCCGGCCAGTACGACATCGTCGCCACCGTTGTCGGCGGCGGCCTCTCCGGCCAGGCGGGCGCCGTGCGTCACGGCATCTCCAAGGCGCTGACCTATTACGAGCCGACGCTGCGCGCCGTGCTCAAGAAGGGCGGCTTCCTGACCCGCGACAGCCGCGTCGTCGAGCGCAAGAAGTACGGCAAGGCGAAGGCCCGCCGCTCGTTCCAGTTCTCGAAGCGCTAAGCGCCTCGCGGTTTTGGATATCGAAAAGGCCGCCTTCGGGCGGCCTTTTCTTTTAGGTCTCGGCAGTCACCCCACCCGCGCCTTCGGCGCGACCTCCCCATCGAGGGGTGGTAGGAGGTCGCGGCAGTTTTGCCGCCCGGATAATCGACAGTGGTCCAGCAAAAGCCATCGCCCGATTGAAGGGCGCGGCGCCCTACCTCCCCTCGATGGGGAGGTCGGCGCGCAGCGCCGGGTGGGGTGATGGCGCGCCAACGTAGGTCATGTCTGGCAAGCAGATCAGGACTTGCCGGCCTTGATGTAATCGATGAAGGCGCGCAGCGGCGCCGGCACCAGACGCCGGCCGGGATAATAGAGGAACGGTCCGGGAAAGCTCTGCCACCAGGGTTCGAGCACCGGCTCCAGGGCGCCGCTGTCGAAGTGAGGGCGAAGCCAACCCTCGAAAAGAGCGATGATGCCGCTGCCGGCGATCGCCGCATGGACGGCAAGATCGCTCGCGCCGCCGATCCGCACGATCAACGGCCCCGTCGTGTCGACCCGCACCACTTCGCCGTCGCGCTCAAACTCCCACGGCAGCATTGCACCGCTGGCAAAGCGGCCGCGCAGGCAAGCATGGCCAAGCAGGTCGCTCGGATGCTCGGGCCGCCCATGGAGATCCAGATAGGCAGGGCTGGCGGCAGTGGCGAAATGCTGCACGCGCGGTCCGATCGGCACCGCGATCATGTCCTGTTCCAGGCGCTCGTCGTAGCGGATGCCGGCATCGCAGCCGGCCGCCAGAACGTCGACGAAGTTCTCATCGGCGATCACCTCGAGCCGGATACCGGGATAAGCGGCGAGGAAGCCCGGAATGATGTCGGGCAATATCAGCCGCGCGGCGCTGACCGGCACGTTGAGACGCAACGAGCCAGCCGGCCGGTCGCGAAAGCCGTTGACCACGTCGAGGGCCGCCTCCACCTCCGTCAGCGCCGGGCCGAGCCGCCCCAGCAGGCTGAGGCCCGCCTCGGTCGGGACAACGCTGCGCGTCGTGCGGTTGAACAGCCTGACACCGAGCTTCGCCTCGAGGCGACGTACCGCCTCACTCAAGCCGGAGGCGCTGGCGCCACTGGCTCGGGCGCCATCGCGAAAGCCGCCGGCGCGCGCCACCGCCACGAAGGCGTTCAGATCACCAAGGTCTATCATTGTTCGCGATTCCGCACAGGCTGTGTGGATTGTACCTGATTATCCCGAGGTTGAGCAGCGTCTATCTTCGCCTCCTCAAAGGAGATCGACCATGTCCACTGTCCAAAAATCCGGCACATTCACCCTCGGCAGCCACACCGTGAAGCGGCTCGGCTATGGCGCCATGCAACTTGCGGGCCCCCACGTTTTCGGTCCGCCGAAGGACCATGACGCAGCCATTGCCGTGTTGCGCGAGGCGGTGGCGTCCGGGGTCAACCACATCGACACCTCAGACTATTATGGTCCGCATGTCACCAACCTGCTGATCCGCGAAGCGCTGGCACCCTATCCCAAGGACCTCGTCATCGTCACCAAGATCGGCGCACGGCGCGGCAGCGACGCCTCCTGGCTGCCGGCCCATTCGGCCAAGGACCTTGAGCGGGCCGTGCACGACAATCTCAGAAATCTCGGACTTGAGGTGCTGGACGTCGTCAACCTGCGCATCATGTTCGGGATGGACCCGACCGAGGGCTCTATCGAAGCACAGCTGACCGCGCTTGCCGAACTGCAGCGCAAGGGCCTCGTGCGCCATATCGGCCTGAGCAACGTCACCCCCGCGCAGGTCGAGGAGGGTCGCCGCATCGCCGAGATCGTCTGCGTGCAGAACCACTACAATCTGGCGCACAGGCAGGATGACGCGTTGATCGACCAGTTGGGGCGCGACGGGATCGCCTACACGCCGTTCTTCCCGCTGGGTGGCTTCAGCCCGCTGCAATCGTCGACCTTGTCGGGCGTCGCCGCGCGCCTCGGCGCCACGCCGTTGCAGGTGGCGCTGGCCTGGCTGCTGCGCCGCGCACCCAACATCCTTTTGATTCCCGGCACCTCGTCGGTCGAGCATTTGCGGGAGAACCTGGCGGCGGCAGAGCTGGAGCTGTCGGCGGACGTGCTCAATGAGCTGGATGGCGTGGCGATGGCTGCGTGAGACCAGCCAATCTCCCCCTCGTGGGGGAGATTGGCAGCGTCAGCACCCGCTCTAGTTGATACTCGCCGTGTGTGCCGGCTCCACTTCGCTGGCATAAGGCACCCGAAACCCATTCTCCGCCAACCAGCCGATCGCCGCTTTCGGCTCGTCGGTCTGGATGATGGTGGCGCCGCGCTCGACCCAGAAGCCCCAGGTTTCGCGCGGTAGGCTGGCCAGCACCGCCAGTTCGTCGCCGCGGCCGCCGGCCAGGAAGCCGCCCGGCTTGTTGACGATGGCGTAGGTGTCGGCCCAGATGTGCCAATCGCCCCGCGCAGCCTCCGCCCGCATATGCGGGCTGAACAGCGGCCCACCGGTCTCGGTCAGTGTTTCCGCGCCGGCGCGCCAGTTGATCAGCTCGATGGCGTGTAACTGGAAGGCGTGGCTGACGGTCTCGGCAAAAGCGGCGTCGTGAACGGCATCGTCGGCGATGATAGGCATGAACTGGAAGCCGCCGCCGATCGCATCCATGGCCGCTTTGACCGTGGCGATCCTCTCTTGGTTCCACAGGTTCTCCTTGACGATCACCTGTTCGGCCATGCCGAGGTCGCGGGCAACCGTGATCATGTCCGAGAGGTCGCCGACAGCGAGCTTGTTGTCGAGGTTGATGAGGATTCTGTCCCTGGTCGCCATCAGCATGTCGCGCAGCGTCGAAACCGTCTCATTGGTGGCAACGCCGGTGCCTTCAATCACCAGCCGGCATGTTTTGAGCTCGGCCAGCGTATGCTGGACCACCTCGCCCTTGCAGGTCGTCGTGCGGTCGAGCCAGCTGTCATGCATGACGACGAGCTGGCCGTCCTTCGAGCGCCTTATGTCGACCTCGACGATTTCGGCGCCCATGGTGATCGATGCCTCGACAGCGGCGATCGAATTTTCCGGATAGAGCGTCTTGCCTGCCTGCATGCCGCCAGCGCGATGCGCGGCCACCAACACATGGTCGCGCCACTGGTTGGCGTGCTCGAAGCGGTCGAGGATTTGCCTTGCGCGGGTTTCGCCCGCCAAGGCCTGGCCGACGGAGACCGCCAGCGCGGTTGAAAGCAAAAGGCTTAGCCAAATGGTCCGCATCGAGAATCGCTCCTTGCCGGATCGAACCGGGGATAGGCGATGCCCGTGACAGGCGGGTGAACGAAGCCGGCTTCGAAAAGCGGGGGAAGGTCAGGTCAATGCTGGCTGGAGGGGCCGTTTGTCGACCTGATGGCCGACCGGCCCAAACAGACGATCGGCGAGATGACGGAAGAGGCGCTGGCCGGGCTGCTCGATCAGCCGATAGGTGATGTAGCTGGCCGCGATGGTAACCGCCACCATGGCGACAACCAGCAGATCGCCGGCAAACAGGCTGCCGAGATCGATGCCGTCGCCATAACGGTCGGTGTGGCCGACCTGGCGGATGAAGGACATTCCGGCAACGATATCCACCAGCCGGGCCACGTTCAGCAGCCGCAACTGGATGAACAGGTGGATCATGTAGATCGAATAAGACAGCGTGCCGACCAAAAGGAAGGGGCGCAGGCGCAGCAGGCGACTGACCATCCCCCTCTCCCGGGCGAAAACCCAAACGAGCAGGGCGAAAACAAAGGGCAAGCCGTAGCTCAGCGGGGTCGCATGCGTCTTCCAGGCGACCACAACCGCCAATACCGTCACCGCCAGCTCGATCGCGGTCCAGCGCAAGGAGCCGGTCCGGCTGCCTGAAGACGCGGCATGCTGCAACAGCATCTGGCGGAAGGAGAGCACGTACAAAAGCGCGCCGATGGAAAAGCCGTAGATGGCGCGCAGGAAGCCGGTTCCCGATGCCGAGGCCATGCCTTGCGCCGAGGCCTGCCAAAGCAAGAGTGGTGCAGCGATCATGGCGAGGACAAGCCACAAAACGACTCGCTTGCGCTGTGTCAGGACCGCGACCGCAAACAGGACATAGGCCAGATATTCGGCCGAAATGCTCCATGACGGCGTGTTCCAGCTCAGCGAATCCGCGGGCCAGAAAGCCTGAAGCAGCAGCGCGTTGCTGGCGAGATAGGAGAGGTCGTTGGTGCCGGAGAACGAGGGATCGGACGCGTTGACCAGTCCCGGCAGGAAGCTTTTACCGATCTCGAACAGCAGGAAGAGCGCGAGCATGAACATGTGCAGCGGATAAAGCCTGCCCAGCCGCAAGAGAAAAAACCGGCCCATGTCCCGAGGGGTGGAAAGCCTGTCGAGATAGGCATGGGCGATGACGAAGCCAGACAGCACGAAGAACAGGTCGACGAAGGCCTCGCCCGAGCGGACGATGCCGATCAGGCGAATGTTGCTGACGATCTGGGCGTGGAACAGCACAACCATGATTGCGGCGAGGCCGCGCCAGCTGTCCAGCGCTTCGAACCGGATTGGTGCAGCTCGCGCCACATCCGGTGATCGGGCGGAAGTCCGCAACGCTGGCGCGCCCATAGCTGTTCCGTTCCCCGCCGATTCCGTCCCACGACGGGACGGATGCTTGCTTTCGGCTGTCTTCACGCTTGTTACCGCAATTTGCGTGCCAGCACTGCAGTTCGCCTGGCACGCAAGAATTTGTGACCGGCTCGGGCGGCCATGGGCTGTAGAAGGGGTCGCATTTCTGAAAATTATGTCCAATAAGATCCGCGTCGACGCATAGGAGATCGCTTCATGGCCAACCAGAACATCGACCACGCCTTCACCGCCCGTTCCAAAACGGGCGCTGCCTTCGAGCCGACCTATGCCGGCGCGCTGTCGTTCATGCGGCGCAAATACACGAAGGACGTGAAGGGCGCGGACGCCGTGGTGTGGGGCATTCCCTTCGACGCCGCCGTCACCAACCGACCGGGCGCGCGTTTCGGGCCGCAGGCGATCCGCCGCGCATCCGCCATCCTCGACAACGACCCGCAATATCCGTTTTCGCGCGATCTGTTCGAACAGCTTGCGGTGGTCGACTACGGCGACTGCCTGCTCGACTCAGGCAATCACCAGAAGACGCCAGGGACCATCGAGCGCGAGGCGGCAAAAATCCTGAAATCCGGCGCTTTCTTGCTGACGCTCGGCGGCGACCATTTCGTCACCTGGCCGCTGCTCAAGGCGCATGCCGCCATCCACGGGCCGCTGGCGCTGGTGCAGTTCGACGCCCACCAGGACACCTGGCCGGACGACGGCAAGCGCATCGACCATGGTTCGTTCGTCGGCCGCGCCGTCAACGAAGGCATTATCGACCCCGACCGTTCGATCCAGATCGGCATCCGCACGCACGCGCCCGATACGTTCGGCATCAAGATCCTCTATGGCCATGAAATCGAGGAGATGCGGGCGTCCGACATCGCCTATGCCATTGTCGATCGCACCGGCGGCAAGAAGACCTATCTCACCTTCGACATCGACTGCCTTGACCCGGCCTTCGCGCCGGGCACCGGCACGCCGGTCGCCGGCGGACCGTCGTCGGCGAAGATCCTGTCGACATTGCGCCAGCTCGGTCAGGTCGACATTGTCGGTGCCGACGTCGTCGAGGTTGCACCGGCCTATGACCATGCCGATATAACGGCGATCGCCGGTTCGATGGTGGCCATGCAGTATCTCGGCCTGCTGGCCGAGCGAAAGGCCCGGCTCGGAGAGATGGGCAACGGCAATCATGCTGCAGTAAATCAGGCAAGCGGCATATAGTTTTGAAGTAGCAGGGAATTTGGACAGGCAATGAAACCGAAAATCTTCATCGACGGCGAGCACGGCACCACCGGTCTGCAGATCAGGGCGCTGCTTGCCGAGCGCGGCGACCTCGAGATCATCTCGATCCCGACCGAGCGCCGCAAGGAAACCGCGGCGCGCGCCGAGTTTCTCAATGCCGCCGATGTCGCAATCCTGTGCCTTCCGGACGCAGCCTCCAAAGAGAGTGTTTCGCTGATCACCAACGACACCACCAAGGTGATCGACGCCTCGACGGCGTATCGCGTCGCCGAAGGCTGGGCATACGGCTTTGCCGAAATGGACAAGGACCAGGCGAAGAAGATCGCCACCGCGAAGCGTGTCGCCAATCCCGGCTGTTGGCCGCAAGGGCCGATCGCAACGCTGCGCCCGCTGGTGGCGGCCGGACTCTTGCCGCCGGATTTCCCAATCACCGTCAACGGCATTTCGGGCTATTCGGGCGGCGGCCGGCCGATGATCGAAGAGTATGTCGCCAAGGGCGAGGACGCCTCGGAGTTCCTGCCCTACGGGCTGACCCTGCAGCACAAGCATGTGCCGGAGCTGAGGACCTATGCGAAACTCTCGCATGATCCGATCATGCAGCCCGCGGTCGGCAATTTCGCGCAAGGCATGATCACGGTGGTGCCGCTGCAACTCGGCGGCCTCGATCATGTGCCGACCGGCGCCGAGCTGCATGCAGCGATCGCCGACCATTTCGCGGCTATCAAAGGCGGCGTCGTCGAGGTCGCGCCCTACGCGCATATGGAGCGCCTAGCCGAGATCAATCCCGAGATCTACAACGGCACCAACCGCATGAAGGTCCATGTCTTCGCCAATGACGAGAGGGCGCAGGCGCTGCTGATTGCCGTCTACGACAATCTCGGCAAGGGCGCCTCGGGTGCGGCCGTGCAGAATATGGACCTGATGCTCGGCCTTTGATAAACGCGCCGGCATTTCCAAAACGCTGGCAGGTCAGCGCGCCCGAACTCATTACCGAAACCTTTTCCAGCCGCATCTGGAAAGTGCTGCGCGAAGACGGCTCGCCGGCGATCGTCAAGGCGCTAAAGCCCTTCGACGATGTCGAGGACGAGTTGCGCAGCGAGCATTTTCTCGCCTGGCGGCGCGGTGTAGGCGCGGTCCGATTGCTCGGCCGCGATGGCCACCGCATGCTGCTGGAATATGCCGGCGACACGCTGCTCGCCCAGGTGCTCGACAAAGAAGGCGACAACGCCGCCACAGCAATCGCGGCCGAGGTGATGGCGCGGCTGTTCTCACCATCAAAACACCCTGCCCCGCCGGACCTGCAACCGCTGCGGACGCGGTTTGCCAGCCTGTTTAGAAAGGCCAAGACTGATCGCGACGCCGGGGCGCCGACCCTCTATGTCGAGGCCGCTGGAATAGCAGACCGGCTGCTCGATGCTCCGCATTCGCTCAAGCCGCTGCATGGCGACCTGCATCACGACAACATCCTGCATGGTGCGCGCGGTTGGTTGGCGATAGACCCCAAAGGCGTCCTCGGCGACCCAGGCTTCGACGCGGCGAACATGCTCTACAACCCGCTCGAGCGCGACGATCTCTGCCTGGACCCGAAGCGGATTGCGCATATGGCGGACGTCTTTGCCGTGACGCTCGGCCAGACGCCGGCTGCCATACTCGACCATGCCATCGGCTATGGCTGCCTGTCGGCCGCCTGGCATCATGAGGACGGCAACGCGACCGACGAGAACCGCGAGCTCTCGGTTGCCGAAGCGATCCGAAAGGTGCGGCGCAGCTTCTAAAGCGGCCGGCGCGCCAGCCAGCCCGAATGGCCGGCGTCAGCCTCTGACGGCAATCTGGCTGGGCAAGGGATAGGCGCCCTTGGTGCCGCGCCAGTGTGCGGCGGCAAAGCCGAGCACGACCAGCGCAAAGCCCTGATGCGTCAGCGCCATGTGCAGAGGCACATGCATCAGCAACGTGCCGATGCCGATCGAGGCTTGCACCAGCACCAGCAGGAACAGCACGGTGGCGCGACGGGCATGGGTCGACCCAGGCAAACGCCAGCGCGTCGCGATCATGTGCCAGAGCGCCACGGCGAAAAGCGTGTAGGCGCCGAGCCGGTGGACGAACTGCACGGTCTTCGGATTCTCGAAAAAGTTGCGCCATGCCGGTTCGAGCAGCAGCAGATCTGCGGGGATGACCTTGCCGTCCATCAACGGCCAGGTGTTGTAGCTCAGGCCGGCATCGAGGCCGGCGACGAGACCGCCGAGATAGATCTGGATCAGCGCCAGCAGAACCAGGAAGCCGGCCAGGCGCTGCGTCGACCGGTCGGCGGCGGGCTCGGAATGCGGGGCGAGACCTCGCGCGACCACCATGGTTGCGGTGAAGATCAATGCCGCAAGCGTCAAATGCGTCGCCAGCCGGTACTGGCTGACGGAGACACGGTCGACCAGCCCGGACGCCACCATCCACCAGCCGATGGCGCCCTGCAGGCCGCCGAGCGAGAGAATGCCTAGCAATTTCGGGCCAAGGCCGCGCTCGATACGGCGCGTCGCCCAGAAGAACAGCAGCGGCAAGGCAAAGACCAGGCCGACGCTGCGCGCCAGGATGCGGTGTGCCCATTCCCACCAGAAGATCGTCTTGAACGCCTCGATGCTCATGCCCTTGTTGAGCTCGGCATATTGCGGGATCTGCTGATAGCGCTGGAATTCCTCCTGCCACTCGGCGTCGTTGAGCGGTGGGATGACGCCGTGGATCGGCTGCCACTCCGTGATCGAGAGGCCGGATTCGGTGAGCCTGGTGGCGCCGCCCACCAGCACCAGCGCGACCAGCACCAAAAGCACGACATAGAGCCAGCCGCGCACCTGCGCCCGGTTGTGCAAGTCGCGGTCACGGGCCACGTAAGGCGCGGCATCTGGTATGGCAGCCATGGGCTTGTTCCAACGGTTTGAAGTCGCGGATTGGTGAACCATCGCAACCCGGCTGACAAGACCGGACGGCGCGGCACGCCGTCGCGCCGCCTGTCTCGGGTTGCGTGTCACCGTCCCAGGGCTTATTCGAAGCGCTTGCAAGAGGCCGGACAATGCCCATTCGCCTGAAAAAGCTGATCGGAACGTTTCTGCTGGTGGCGCTGGTCATCATCTACGCGTTGGTCGCGTCGATCGTGGCGGTGGCGCAGCTGTCGCAGTCGGGACCGCTGGCGCATTTCCTGTTCTTCCTGCTGAGCGGCCTGCTCTGGATACTGCCGGCAATGGGCATCATCAAATGGCTGATCCTGGAGCCGCGGCCGAAAGGCTGAAGCGGCTTAGACGGTCACCACCATTTTGCCGGCGTTGGCCAGCGGCGTCGTTACACCCGACAGCATGGTGCGGATATGGGCGACGCGCTGATAGCGGCCATTGACCGAAATACGCGGCAACGCCTGCAGGAAGCCTGAATGCTCGGCGCGCAGCACGCCGTGCCGGGTCGTCACCGCCGAGGCATAGCCGGCATCGCGGGCAAAACCCACTTCGCGGCAGCCGACGGCGCTGGCATAGCCATAGGGATAGGCGAGATGGCGCGGCTCCTCGCCCAGTTCCGCCTGCAAAATACGCCTGACGTCGCCGATCTCATGGCGGGCATCGGCTTCGGAAAGCCGCTTCAGATTGCGGTGGTTGACCGTATGCGCGCCGATCGTCACCAGCGGATGCGCCGCCATGGTGCGGATATCATCCCAGTTCATCAGCGTGCTTGAGCGCAGCCCGTCGAGTTCTATGCCGTTGGCGCCCGCAAGATCGCGCAACACCGCGCGCTGGTCCTCCTCGCGGATCTCCAGCGTCAGATAGTTGTGCAGGCTAGCATTGGCCTGGAGCTTCTTGCCCGCGGTCGAGCAGTCGATGATCACCGGGCCGGCCGGCGTCGGCAGCGTCAAGCRATCGCGCGCGTTGACGATGTCCTCGACCACGTCCCACCACAGGTCGGCGGCGCCGTTGATCAGCCCCGGAGCGACATAGATGGTGATCGGCGCGCCATGCTTTTCCAGCACCGGCAGCGCCTCGGTCATGTTGTCGCGATAGGCGTCGTCGGCGGTGATGGTGGCAAACTGGCCGCCTTTGCCGCCAGCCTTGATGCGCTCGATCGCCTCGTCAAGCGTGACGAACGCGTAGCCTCTCGCCTTCATGTCGGCGATCACGGCGTCGAGGAAGTCGGGCGCGATGTTGAGATGCCGGTTGACGCCGTTCGGCTTCTCCGGAGTCGCGGTCACCCGGTGCAGCATGAGGATGGCGCCGATGCCGCCGACGAATGGCTTGGCCAGCGGTGCAAGGCCGGTATAGCGGGCGACATTGAGCGCCAGTTTCCGGATTGCCTCGCCTCCGTCGATCATTCATTCACCTTTTACGCCTAGGCTCATCCAAGCACGGAACGCGCCTATGCGAACCCCCAAATCGCGATGAATACGCCCTAAGGATTGAGGTATGGTTGACGCCACCGCGTCATTTGACGGCAATCGGCTTGCGGCAGCAGAGGCCTCGCCGCGCGCGGTGCCGGTCGACCAGGCCGGCCTGTCGGTCTCGGTCGCCGACGGCGCAGCCCTTGCGGCCTATAGCGAATTCAACCGTTCGGCCTTGTTCGCCCCGGCGCAGAGCGCGTCGTGGATCCGGAATTGGACAGCACAGACCGGCCCGGACGCTGTCGTGGCAATACTGAGCATCGAAGGCAGGCCGGTTTTTGCGCTGGCGCTGGAGGTTACCCGCGCAGGCCCGTTTCGTGTCGCCCGCTTCATGGCCGGCCGCCACGCCAATGGCAATTTCGCCGCCGCCGATCCGCGCTGGCTGGCCAAGCCGGACGGTTCGGCTATCCGCTCGATGCTGGCGGCAATCGGCAAGAGCCGGCCCGATATCGACCTGATCGCGCTGGAACGGCTGTTGCCGAACCTCGACGGCGTTACCAATCCGCTTGCCAGCTTCCCGCATTTTCCGAGCCCGAATCTGTCGCTCGCCGTCGACCTTGCAGGCGGTTTCGATGCCTTGCTGTCGCGCGCGAGCGGCAAGCGCAAGCGCAAGAAGCACCGTTCGCAGACGCGCAAGTTCGAAGCCGTCGGCGGCTACCGCCGCGTCGAGGCCGGCACGGCGAACGAGGTGAACCGGCTGCTCGACGCCTTCTTCGAGATGAAGGAATTCCGCTTCCGCAAGATGGGTATCGCCAATGTCTTTGGCGATCCGCCAGTGCGTTCTTTCTTCCGGGCGCTGTTCGTGGAAGCGCTTCAAGAGAAGGACCCAGCCTTCGTCCTGCATGGGCTCGAAGTCGCAGACAAGCTGCGCGCGGTCACCGGATCGAGCCGTTCGGGCAAACGGCTGATCTGCGAATTCGGGGCGATCGCCGAGGACGATCTCGGTCACACCAGCCCCGGCGACTTCCTGTTCTTCGACAACATCCAGGAGGCCTGCGAGACAGGCTTCGGCGCCTATGATTTCTCGGTCGGCGACGAACCCTACAAGCGGCTGTGGTGCGATATCGAGACCCAGCATTTCGAGGTGCTGGTCCCCCTGACCTTGAAAGGCCGTGCGCTGGCGCTGGTCCTGCAGCAGGGCGCGCGGTTGAAAACCTTCATCAAGAACAGCCCGACGATCTGGAGGCTGACCAAGATGCTGCGCCGCAAGGCGGCCGGACAGGCTGCGCCTGTTGCCAGCGAAGACGACAACTAGCCGATTGCCATCTGCCTCAGCATGTCGGCCTCAGGCCGACGACCGCCGCCGCCCGGCACCCGGGTCCCCGGCGTCTCGTGGCCAATCGGCGTCACCAGCGTGAGTTCGGGATAACCGTTCTCGATCAGCTTGACCGCGGCCTGCGCCACCTCGTCAGCGGGCTCCAGCATGGAGAGGAAGACCTCGGTGCCCTCGCCCACCAGGCGGCTAATGCCTTGTGCGTCGGTGGGGCCGCATTCGACGATGACCAGATCGTAGGCGGTGGTCAGCGACTGCATGATGATCGGCAGCCGGTCGGCGGCGCGCATGGCGCGAACCGGGTCGGCGGTGCCGATGGGAATGACGTGGCAGTCCGAATAGAGATCGGGATGGATGACGTCGCTGAACTGCGCCTCGGAGGCGAGCAGATTGGTGATGCCCGGGAAGAGCCCGCTGTCGAGCATCGGCCGCGAGGCAGCACCCGATGCGGTGAGATCGAGCAGCAGCACGCGCAGCCCGGCATCGGAGACTTCGCGCGCCACCAGCACCGCCGAGGCAGCCGCTTCGTCGCCCTCGGGCGACACGAATATGGCGCGGGCCGCGCCGCTGGCGATCAGCTTTTCGGCTGCCTTCTCGACGTCGACCTCGCCGAGGCTCGAGCGCACAGGTTCGGCCTTCCCGGCGGTCGTTTCCGCCGCGACAGCCGCTGCCGGCTCCGCAGCGGTTTCAGCCAAAACCGGTTGCTCGTCCTGTTCCGCCATCTCGACAATCGCCGGCTCCCGGCGGGCAGCCGGCATCGCAACCTGCTCGATGTTCTCAAAAGGGGCGCCTGGGGCCGGGCGCATGGCGCGACCCGAGAACAATTCCTGGAGCAGCGTCACGATCGCCATCAGCAGCAGCGAACCGACAAAGGCCGCGCCGACGATCGGGACGACCTTCGGAAAGTAGGGTTCGGACGGGATTTGCGCTGGGGAAAACACACTGGCATCGACGGGCAGATAGTTCTTGCGCGAGGACACTTCGCGGAAGCTGGCCATATAGGATTCGAGCTGCTGGCGCCGGGCGTTCGCTTCGCGCTGCAGGGCATCCAGCTGGACCTGTTCCTCGCCGGCGCGGATCGATGCGGCCTTCAGCACATTGACGTCCGATATCAGCTGGCTTTCGCTGGCTTGGGCTGTCTGCGCCCGGGCCAGCAATCCGCGCATCACTTTTTGCGTCTCGTTGCGGATCTGGCCGTCGAGATCGGCAAGTTGCGACTTCAGCGCCCGGATGCGCGGATGGTTGTCGAGCAGAGTGGTGGACAGATCGGCAATGTTGGTCCTCAGCTCGATCTGGCGCTCACGCAGCCGCTGGATCAACTCGGAAGACAGCACCTCTGGCACGGCGTCCAGCGAACTGCCGTTCTGCAAGGCCTGGCGTACCCTTTCTGCAGTCGCCTCGGCCGAGGCGCGGTTGGCGCGCACGCGCATCAATTCACTCGACAGTTCGGACAATTGCTGTGTCGCCAGCACCGAATTGTTGCCCCCCATCAAGAGGTCCGACTGGCCCCGGAAGGCCGCGACCTTGGCCTCGGCATCCCTCACCTGTCTCTGCAGCTCATCGATTTGCGGCCCCAGGAAAGCGGTGGCGGCGGAATTCGAAGCGGTCTTCACCTTCGCCTGGTAGGCGATGTAGGCGGCTGCGATGGCGTTCGGAATGTCGGCGGCAAGCTTGCGATCTTCGGAGGAAAATTCAACGGCGATGGCACGCGTCTTTTCCACGCCATAAACATTGAGCTTGTCGCGCATCTTCTTCAGCACGCGCTCTTTGAGCGGAATTTCTGCCGGATCACTCTTCAGCCCGGCAATGACCAGAAGCTGGCTCACAGGCGACATGTCGAGCGCATCGTTGAACTCGGGCCGATCGCCCAGATTCAGATCCTCAGCCACCTTATTGAGAATGTCGGACGAGGAAATGACCTGAACCTCGGTTGCCACGCCTTCCGGGTCGAGCACAGGTTTGTCGTCTTCATTGGTGCCGGCAGGCCGCGTATAGGTCGATTCGCTCGGCTGGATCTTAAGCTGCGTCGTCGCCTTGTAATGCGGCGTGGCAAGCCATGCAAAGGCGAACGCCAGCCCTGTCACCACCAGCGCAACGACAAAGATGCGCAGCCAGTTCCTCGCAAGACTTGCGAAGAGCTGCCTGAGATCGACATCGACATCTGCGGCCGCGGACTGAACGGACATGCATTCCTGCTCCGGTACTGAGTCTAGATTGCACCGTAAACAACTATGGTAACTCAGCCGTTAAGAACGCTGTAAGCAGCTATTGGGGTTTGGCTCGTAGGCGGCAAACAAAGACTGGAAAACGAGGCGGTTTCTATCGATTGCCGCCCCGTCGGCCGCACCCCTTTACCGGCCATTAACCCTAACGGGATGATAACGAACCCGGATCCCTTAAGGTTTGCCGCGATGTCCTGGCGGCCAGAGTGATGAAGGTTCGTGTCCGGTCATGAAAAGCACTGCTTCCCTCTTTCGCGCTCTGCTTGCCGTGTCGATGCTTGCCGGCTGCTCCAGCTACAGGCCGACGCCGGCGGCGTTCCACGAAGTGCTCGAACAGCCTTATCGCCTCGGCGCCGGCGACCGTATCCGCGTCACCGTGTTCGAGCAGGAGGGCTTGACCAACACCTATAGCGTCGACCAGTCCGGCTACCTCTCCTTCCCGCTGGTCGGCGCCGTGCCTGCACGTGGCCACACGGCCGTGCAACTGGAGAAAGAGATCGCCGACAAATTGCGCCAGGGCTATCTGCGCGACCCCGATGTGTCGGTCGAGATCGACCGCTACCGGCCGATCTTCGTCATGGGCGAAGTGAGTGCCGCGGGTCAGTATTCCTACGTGCCGGGCCTGACCGTGCAGAAGGCAATCGCCATTGCCGGCGGCTTCTCGCCGCGCGCCAATCAGGAGAGCGTCGACATCACCCGCGACATCAACGGCAAGGTGATGACCGGGCGCGTGGTCACCTCCGACCCGCTGCTGCCCGGCGACACCGTCTACGTCCGCGAACGCCTGTTCTAGACCACGTGGCGGACACGCTCAGGATCGTCCACTGTTTTCGCTCACCCGTCGGAGGGATTTTCCGGCATGTGCGCGATCTGACCGAGGCGCAGGTCGCCGCCGGTCATTCCGTCGGTATCGTCTGCGATTCGACGACGGGCGGCGATTTCGAGGAACACCTGTTCGACCAAATGAAAGGCAGCCTGGCGCTCGGCATCCATCGCACGCCGATGCAGCGCCATGTCGGGCCGGGCGACCTCGCCTCGGCCTGGCGCACTTACAGGATCATCAAGGAATTGCGGCCGGACGTGCTTCACGGGCACGGCGCCAAGGGTGGCGCCTATGCCCGTTTGTTCGGCTCATTGTTGCGGGTATCAAGGTCTCGCGTAGCCCGCCTTTATTCGCCGCATGGTGGCTCTCTCCACTATGACGAAACCACGGCCACGGGAAAGCTGTTCTTCGCCCTCGAACGCTTCATGGGCCGCTTCACCGACTGCCTGCTGTTTGTCTCCGACTATGAGAGGCGGACCTATCGCCGGAAAGTCGGCGAGCCGCCGATCCCCAACAGGCTGGTCTATAACGGCCTGCGCGCCGCCGAGTTCGAGCCGGTCGGCACGACACCGGACGCCGCCGACCTGCTTTACATCGGCATGATGCGCGACCTCAAAGGACCCGACATTTTCATCGATGCGCTGGTGCTGGCCGCAACCCGGCTTGGCCGTCGCTTGAACGCCGTGATGGTCGGCGATGGCGACGACCTGCCGCGCTATCATGCACAGGTGAAACGGCTCGGGCTCGACGGCGATGTGCGCTTCCTGCCGCCGATGCCGGCAAGGGATGCCTTTGCGCTGGCCGATTTGGTCGTCGTGCCATCCCGCGCGGAAGCCATGCCCTATATCGTGCTGGAGACGCTGGCCGCCGGCATGCCGATGATCGCCACCGCCGTCGGCGGCATACCGGAAATCTTCGGCGCCGACTCACCTGCCCTGATCCGGCCCGATCCGCGCGAGCTTGGCGACAGAGTGAGCGAGGCGCTGGCCGACCTCGACGCCTACATCAGCCTGATGCCCGGCACCATCGACCTCAAGGCGCGCTTCGGCGCCGACGTCATGGCGGCCGAAATCGAAAAAGCCTACTTCGCCGCCCTCGGGCGCTAAGCTCTGCTTCGCGGCCCTCGGGCGCCAAACCCTTTCCAAAGCCACCTGTTGCTTCAAGGCTTTCTTAGCTCTCTTTTGCTATGCAGTTGAGTGAATCCCGCGGGAAGTTCCATGAACGAGATCGACCCCACGCGCCGCTTTTCTTCCGACGCGGTGCGCAAATTCGACAGTCCTGCTGAAGGTGATGCGCCCGGCAGCCTTAACGACGTCGCCCGCCAGGTCGCTTCGCAGTACCGGCGCGATACGATGTCGCCGATCATGGTCAGCGGCGTCTTGCGCCTGGTCGAATTCGCGCTGCTGTTCGCGTCCGGACTCTTGCTCTATTTCCACTATGTCGGCTTCTTCAACTATCTCGCCTGGCAATATCCGCTGACTATCGCCGCTGCCTCGTTCCTCGCCGTGGTGCTGCTCGATGTCAGCGACTGCTACCAGATCGTCGCCTTGATGCGGCCGGTCGCCAATTTCGGCCGCATCCTGGTGGTCTGGGCCGGCACCTATGCGCTGATGGCGCTGACGGCGTTCACCTTCAAGATGTCGGAGGACTATTCGCGCCTGCTCTTCGGCGCCTGGTTCGTCGCCGGTTTCGTGCTGATCTTCGGCCTCAGGCTGGTGATGTCGAAGCTGATCCGCAGCTGGGCGCGCAACGGGCGCATGGAGCGCCGCGCCGTCATCGTCGGTGGCGGCAAGGCAGCTGAGCAGCTGATCCGCTCGGTCGAAAAGCAGCCCTACAACGACATCCGCATCTGCGGCATCTTCGACGACCGCGACGACAAGCGCTCACCGCCCATCGTTGCCGGCTATCCCAAGCTCGGCAACATTTCCGAGCTGATCGAGTTCGCCCGCATCGCACGCATCGACATGCTGATCGTGTCGCTGCCGCTGACCGCCGAATCACGCGTGTTGCAGCTGTTGAAGAAGCTGTGGGTGCTGCCGGTCGATATCCGGCTGTCGGCGCATTCGAATGCGCTGCAGTTTCGTCCGCGCGCCTACTCTTATATCGGCTCGGTGCCGATGCTCGACATTTTCGACAGACCTATCAACGACTGGGATTCGGTGGCCAAGCGCGCCTTCGACATCATCTTCTCGATCATCGGCATAATCCTGTTCTCGCCGGTCATGCTAGCCACGGCCATCGCCATCAAGCTCGACAGCAAGGGACCGGTGCTGTTCCGGCAGAAGCGGCATGGCTTCAACAACGAGATCATCGAGGTCTACAAATTCCGCTCGATGTATACCGACCGCTCGGACCCGACCGCCAAGCAGACGGTGACCAAGAACGATCCACGCGTCACCCGCGTCGGCCGCTTCATCCGCAAAAGCTCGATCGACGAACTGCCGCAGTTCTTCAACTCGCTGTTGGGATCGCTGTCACTGGTCGGTCCGCGCCCGCACGCCATTGCCGCCCAGTCGCACAACCTTCTCTACAATGAGGTGGTCGACGGCTACTTCGCCCGCCACAAGGTCAAGCCCGGCGTCACCGGCTGGGCGCAGATCAATGGCTGGCGCGGCGAGATGGACACCAACGAAAAGATCCGCATGCGCACGGAGTACGACCTCTACTACATCGAGAACTGGTCGCTGCTGTTCGATCTGCGCATCCTGCTGTTAACGCCGGTGCGGCTGCTCAACACGGAAAACGCGTATTGAGCGCCATCACGCATGTGTCGCCGGCCAACACGTTGCCGCCTGCGGCGGTCAACGCCAAGCTGATCGCGCTGATTGCGTCGGGCGCGGTTTTCCTCGGCGTGTTTCTGTCCGGTTTCGTCATCGACGAGCCGGCGCCCTACGATCTCTACATGGTCGGGCTGATCGGCGTCTGGGCGCTTTTCGGCCTGCGCATCTCGCGCGCGGCAGTGCCGCTGCTGGTGCTGCTGCTAACGATGAACATCGGCGGCATGATCGCGATGACGCAGATGTCGGATCTCGCCAACACGCCGCTCTATCTCGCGGTGTCGCTGTTCCTCGCCTTTACCGCCGTGTTCTTCGCCTCGGTGACCGCGGTGCAGCCCGGCCTCTACCGGCTGATCTTCATTGCCTATGTCGTCTCCGCGGTAGTGACCTCGCTGCTCGGTATTGCCGGCTATTTCCACGCTTTCCCCGGCGCCGATATCTTCACCAGATATGACCGCGCCCAGGGCGCCTTCCAGGATCCAAACGTGTTCGGGCCGTTCCTGGTGCTACCCGGCATCTATCTGCTCTATCTCATTTTGACCGGATCGATCGCGCGCATGCCGCTCTTGGCGGTGCCGCTGCTGATCATCACCGCCGGTATCTTCTTCTCGTTCTCGCGCGGCGCCTGGGGCATGTTCGCCGTCTCGGCGGTCCTGCTCACCGGCTGCCTGTTCCTGCAAAGCAACAGCGGCAGGTTCCGGCTGCGTGTCGTCGTCATGACCATCGCCGCACTTGCGCTGCTGGTGATCGCGATGATCGTCATCCTCCAGCTGCCGGGCGTCTCGGAGATGTTTTCCAGCCGCGCCCAGCTGGAACAGAGCTATGACACCGCGCGTCTCGGCCGCTTCGCCCGCTACACGATCGGCTTCCAGATGGCGCTGGAACATCCGTTCGGCATCGGCCCGCTGGTCTTCGGCACGATCTTTGGCGAAGACACGCACGACATCTGGCTGAAGACGCTGATGGACTATGGCTGGCTCGGCTTCGTCTCGTTCCTGTCGCTGACCTTGTGGACGATCGCTGCCGGCTTCCGCATCCTGCTGCGCGACAGGCCATGGCAGCCCTATCTCTTGTGCGCCTATGTCGCCTTCATCGGCAATATCGGGCTCGGCACCTTCATCGACATCGACCACTGGCGCCACGTCTATCTGCTGCTCGGCCTGATCTGGGGCGCCATCGCGCTCGAATACCGTCACCAGCGGCTGTTGCGGCCGGCGGCGCTGTCTGCACAATCGGTGGCAATTCCATCCGGCAGAAAAACCGCCGAATTCGGTTGACCCGACACGGCTTATCACGATACATCGCGACCGGTCCGGAGTGTAGCGCAGCCCGGTAGCGCACTTGACTGGGGGTCAAGGGGTCGTCGGTTCGAATCCGGCCACTCCGACCATTTAGAACAAAGGCTTAGTCATTTCCCCAGAGGTGGCTATGAAAATTTAGCCACCCTGTAGCCAGTACATGAAGAACCCCGCCGAAGCGGGTTTCTATCGTAGGCGGCGTGGTGACGGCGGTTCAGGCCCGTCGCTCGATTTCTGCGCTGACTATTCTCGCGGTTGTGGTGTTGGCACTGCCGGCGAGGCCCTGACTTCCGCGATCACACCATATGCAGCTGCGGCCCGTCTGTTAGCCTATCTTGGCGGCGGACCCCATTTTCCGCCTGGCCGGCGCCCCCCACCTAAGGCACCCCAACAAGCGCCCTCGCGGCGCCGGCCATCTTCGCCAGCGTTCGCTGCGGACCATCGTCCAAAAGGCTGTATTCCCACAACTCCAGCGAGAACGGTACACTTACCACTCGGCGCGCTTCCCTCAAAGCGTCGTCGGTAAAAAGCTCGGCGCCCCTCTGGTTTGTTCAGTGTCAAAAGGAGGGCGCCGGGCGCTTTCCGCGATCCAGAATAGCGATCAGCGCTTCAAGGTTGGGGTGATCTCTTCGATCCGGACCTTGTCGCCGATCTCCTTTGCTGTGGCGAGGGTTGATGGCGGCTCCTTTTTCACCGGCGAGCAGCGGTGAAGCGGTCAGAGTCGGCGATCTGCAACATGTTAAGCGGGTCCGAGTCATACTTGGCGCCGAACCAGTCCTGATACTCAATGCGGATTGGAAACACCGCCTGCGGTTTCCAAAAGCTTTGCCGCGGATCTGTGTGCGTCATCCCAAATGAGCATGACGTCTGGTCGCCGTTTTGGAGGAGCGGAATTTCCGTCGACTGATTGAAGCACGCCAGCCATCGCCTTTTGTCATCCTCATTGGCACCCAGTCCGAGCGCCGCTTTGAGCCCAGCCTGGTCGTGTACGATCAGGCGGATATTTGTCGCGGGAATTGATCCAGAGTTCAGCACCACGAGCTTGTAGGCGATCCCATTGTTCCCTGCGCTGTGAGTTTTGACCGTAGCCGTTACGATCGGGCGAAACTGGCGCCTCCAAAAGTAGACGGACATGCCAAGAGCAACCAGAGATACGGCCAGAGCGGCAAGCGCTATCAAGGTGTCCAAGTTCGTTCTCCTCTCGTATTTGGCCCGCCGCCTACCGGTGGCGAGCCTCTTCACGGCGGAAACACACTTGTTTCTTGAACAATCCTGGTCACCTCTCCTCTGGTCAACCATGGGCTTTGAGCGTTTCCCCGAAGCGGGCCGCAGCCGATGGAGTGCAAGGCCGAATCCGGAATGCAAGATGGCCCAATGAGGTAGATTGGAGGTCCCCGAGGCGATGACCATTATGCGCAGTCGCTAAACTACGGAACGTGCAATGGACATTGCCAGAACCGAACAGGTTCGATCAGACTTTGCACCTAGGAGATCTAAGACCTTGGTCCCTATCAGTTTGAGGTAGGAGGCGCGGGCTGCGAAATGCTTCCGCGATCACTTTTTGCGTTCGAAAGTCGGCTTCCAGTCCCGGATCCTGCGCTCCCCAAGCCTTCCGCCGTCACGACCCTTGAAACCCGCGACGTGCGGGGTTTTGTCGTTGCGATGCAAGGAGCGCGTTGCAAACAAAGGAAATTAAAAGAGTGGAACTGGCTGGCGCCATGTCGCTAGACGCGCGGTCTGGATTTCGGCTCGGGCGAGCTGTCCGAAGGATTTGCAGCCAATTTGGCGGATCGAAGATCGCTTAGCCACAGGGACTTCTTTTTTCTTGCCAGGTGCTCATCGCGATCGCCATCCGGGATCGCTCGGCCGTCCGCCGCTATCAGATAGTCGGCTCTGTTGGTTCGATAGTCGTCGTCCTGGGCAGGCATCGTTGCGATCTCCCAATAGCGGGGATCAAGGTGACACCCGCAGGCACCCTGTTGTTTTCGGAACGAAAGGCGCTCAAACCGCCTGACGGCGACCTGTGAAACAGGTGCGTCGACGCCGCCGCGCTTTTGATTTTCCAGATCGGCACGAGGCGCCAGTGGCTCCTGGCCAGGCTCGAAAACAGATCCCGTTGGCTTCCTCTCCGATCGAAATGCACCGCAAGGCCCTGGTCTGCTGCGAACAGTACCGCGTAGCGCTCGATCTGATCGTCCGATAGCTCGCAATCGCAGACGTTATCCCGCACTGACTGAACTGCCGAAAACGTTGAGATGATGCGTCCGGGAGCAGAGCATTCGATGTACCGCGCGACAGCGTCGATGACATCGTCAGGAACAAGAAAGTTGAATTGGCGCGAACTGGTTTTGGTCGGCGCTACGATCCGCTTTAGCATTTCGCCTTCTGAAAGCCCCGAAAGACGCTAGCTCCGGGAGATATACATCAGCAAGGACTAATGGATGACGCGTGGATGTTATGCACCGGATTCTAACGCGCGGACGAAACATCCATCCAACGCATAGCATTTACTGGCAGACATCGACCCACTCGGCGTCGACGATTTGCGCCATGCGCTGCGGGTTGAGCCGCACGGCGGCGTTGGTTGCACCTGCAGCCGGCACAACCTCGTCGAAGTCGCGCAGCGACACGTCGCAATAGACTGGAAGCGGCGCCGGCAGACCAAACGGGCAGACGCCTCCGACAGGATGGCTTGTGGCCGCGAAGACCTGCTCGGCGTCCAGCATGCGCGCCTTGCCGCCGAAACGGTCCTTGAATTTGCGGTTGTCCAGCCGTGAAATCCCACTGGCGACGACGAGCATCGTTTGATCGCCGACGCGCAAGCAGATCGTCTTGGCGATCTGCGCCGGCTCCACGCCATGCGCCTCAGCCGCCAGAGCCACCGTTGCCGAACTGGCCTGCGTCACCACGACCTCAACATCGGGGGCACGGGCAGCGAGAAAGGCACGGACCGATTCAAGACTCATGTCGCCGTTGTTTCCTTCGAAATATGGCTGGGGCTCACTGGATAGCTTCCCCACCAACCGCCGGCAACCTTCCGCCTTTCAACACCTGAAGCGAGAAATACGCCGCTCGAACACAAAAGAGCCCGCCAGGTCAAACCATGGCGGGCTTGTTTTGCAGACGCTTGCCGTCGCTGCTGTCAGACGGCTCGCCTTTCCAAGGGTTGCGCCAGCACTGCTGGATCGATCAGCGCGCTTTCCGGCAGTCGAAGCGCGGTCGCAATGCGCCGAAGCCTCGACGGATCATGATCCTTGCCGTTCTCGATGTTGGCAATCTCGTGGGTCGACAGGCCACACGTCAGGGACAGCGCTTCAAGGCTGTATCCCCGACTTTCCCGTATGGCTCGCAGCGCGCTGTGGTCGGGCGCAATGTCTGTCGCTACCAGTTCGGAGAGGGCTTCGCGTTTTGCACTTTGGGGCATTGGCAACTCCGTGGGCTGAAAGAGTTTTGGATCAAATCATGGGTGTTGCCTGAGAGGCGGGAGAATGCCTGCTCATTAACTATTTGCCAAGGGGCAATGGAGGCGTCACGGCATCGTGAACCAACATGGGAATGGCCGTTTTGCGCACGGGCCGGTCTTCTGCCGATCAAGTTCTTTTGAAGGGCCGCGCGTCGAATTGTTCGACGGTTTTGAGCCTCTCGTTCGTTGAACTGCTGTGGCTGGCAAGCCAACCATCCTGGCCAGCCCTTCGCAAAAGGACCGAACCCATGAATTTGAAGACATTCGCGATCGTGCTCGGCACGATTTCAAGCCTCGCCGGCACCAGCCTTGTTGCGGCGCAGGCGGCGGACACCATGCGCGTGCGCGGCACGGTGGTCGGTCTTGCCGGATCGACGCTGACGGTGAAGACCCGCGAGGGCAACATGGACGCGATCACGCTGGCACAGGGGTGGAGAATCTCCGGCGTCGCCAAGGCATCCGCCCAGGACATCAAGCAGGGCGATTTCCTCGGCATCGCGTCGGTCTCGAAAGCCGATGGCGGCAGCGGCGCGCTGGAGGTCGTGGTTTTTCCCGCCGCCTTGAAAGGCGCCGGCGAAGGCGACCGCCCGTGGGATCTGCAGCCCAACAGCCGGATGACCAACGGCACCGTCGCCGATGTCACCGACATCGACGGTCGGATGGTGACGCTTACCTATGACAATGGCCAGAAGAAGCAGATCGCCATTCCGCAAACCACGCCGATCGTCACGTTCGCGCCGGCCGCGCCTGGAGACCTTAAGCCCGGTGCGACGGTGTTCCTCACCGCCGAGCGCGGCAGCGACGGCACGCTCACCTCTGCCAGGGTCGTCGTCGGAAACAACGGCATCGTGCCGCCGATGTGAGGTGTCGAACCCCGGAGTCCCGCGGACACGATCCAGAAACAAAATTCTACAGTCGGGAAAAACTGTCGAAAAAATCCAGGAGGATAGTTCCAATTGCGGCGCTCAAGTCCTCAAAAGCGTCCGCGCTGAAAAGGAACCGAAGTCATGAAGAAGTCTCTCCTGTCGGCCCTCGGCCTGGCTTTCGCCCTGGCTGTCTCGCTGCCGGTCATCGGCGCCAGCAGCGCCGATGCGGCACCACTGCACAAGAAGCATCACCACCACCACCATCATCATCACCGCTGGCATCACTGGCATCACAGCCATCATCACCACCATCATCATCATCACAAGAAGGTGGTTGCGAAGAAGATTTAGTATCCGTCTTGTCCAGCAGGAAGGCTGGCTTTGGACCTCCACCCAGGCTGCCTTTCTGCTGGTTTTTTGTGCGCCATGCTCGCCTCGCCAAAGCAGGACTTGATGCGGCCTGGGTGATGTATGCTACGGGGATGATATCGGGTCGATCGGCCCGCTTGCCGGCCTGACAGGGACTTTCCTGAGAGGTATCCCTATGAAGGCCAACATCTCGGCCAGACACCGTCTCGTTCTGGCTGCCACGCGCCTGCTGCTGACGCTTCGCCACCCGGCCCTTGTCGTGCGGTTCGTCTGGAAATTGGGCTATCTGCCCAATCCGGCTGCGCCTGAGACCTATCACGAGCTGTTGCTCTGGCGAAAAACCATCGACCGCAATCCTTTGTTCGTAACACTGACCGACAAGCTCGCGGCCAAAGATCATATCCGCGCCACCTGCCCCGAACTTGCCTTGCCACGGACGCTCTGGTCCGGATGCGATCCCCTGGACATTCCTCTCGACCTGCTGGCCGGCGATGTCGTCGTCAAGACAAACCACGGCTGCGCGATGAACATTTTCGTTGCCGGCGGCGACCCCGATCGCGGCTTCATCGTCGCCAAAGCGAGGCGCTGGCTGAGAAAACGCTATGGCCGCCGTGATGGCGAATGGGCCTATTGGCCGATTGTTCGCACCGTCTTCGTGGAAGAGCGGCTGGCGCTCGCCGGCGCGAGGATCGCAACCGACATCAAGGTGCATGTTTGCGGCGGCGTGGTAACGCATGCCTGGGTCGAGGATAAGGCTGCGGGGCGTTCGCTGCTTTTGGATCGGGACGCCAATCCATTGCCCGGGCGCGATCCGGACTATCCCCGCGAGGATCAGGCGGTGCCCGTCAATGCGCGGCTCCTCGACTATGTCCGTCAGGCGGTATCGATCTCCCCTGCTCTCGCCGGCAACCTCGACTACATCCGCATCGACTTCCTGGTCACCGATCATCGTCTCTACGCCGGCGAGATCGTCGTCTATCCCGGCGCTGGCTATGGCACCACCACCAATCCGGCGTTCGCCGGCGAAATCGAGCGGCTGTGGCGGCTCGATCAATCGCACTATCTGCGCAGGCAGCACACCGGCTTGGCGCGCGTCTATGCCAGCGCGCTGCTCGCCAAATGCATGATCGACCCTGGCCATTTGCAGCCGATACTGGCGGATTGCGAAGCCTGAAGATCGACGTCGGCGAAAACGCTTCGCTGCCTGCGGGCTCGAAAATTTGAAACCGTAGCGTGAACCTTTCCCCTCTGGGCCGCACCAAGTCGGCATGGACGCCAAGAAGGCGATCCCAATCAGAAGGACGCCAGAACGGCGATCCACGATCCAGAGAAGGAAATGCTCAAATGACCAACTATTCGAACTTCAAGCGCCTGTCCCTTGCCGCTGCCATCGCCATTTCGGCGATCGGCTCGGTCTCCATGCCGGGCTCGGCTTTCGCCAATGGCACGCATCCCACCGGCGACGGTGGCGCGGTTTGCAAGGGCGCAGGCCATTGTCTGGTGCTCGAGATCGAGTGCAAGGGCACCTACACCGACGCCACCGACAAGAACGGCACCGTCTATGGTAAGTGCAGCCAGACGGCGCAGGTTTCGCCGCAGGGCAAGATCAAGCTCGCGAAGTAAATCATTCGCCGATCAAGGAAATGGCGGTCGTCCGCGGGACGGCCGCCATTTTCTTATGTCCGGAACAGAACGCCGCTACCTGCGGCTGAAGAGCAGGCTGGCGACAAGCCCGACCACCACCAGGCCTACGGCAGCGGCGGTCGCCGGATGACCGCGCGCCGTCCTTTCGATCGCCCTGCCCTGCTTCCTGATCGCAGGCAAGGCGTCACCGATGCGATCGGCGAGTTGCGCGTAATAGTCCGACGCGGCGTCACGCCCGTCTTCGTAATAGGCGCCGCCCCGCTTGGCCACGACCTTGCGCAGCGCAGCCAGTTCCTTGGAAAGGACAGCGACCTGCTTGTCCAGGTCGATGTCGGTGAGATTCGAAAGCGATGCCATGATGTGTTTCCTTCATTGCAGAAGGACAGGTAACGCATGGCTGCAAAGCCGGTTCCGGCTTTGGAAGAACAGGGCGCCGACGCAGCGATCGACCTGCGGTCAGCGCACCTGATCGAGCAGGCGCTTGCACTCCAGAAGGTCGAACAGCGCCTCCTGCAGCAAGGCGCGATTGTCGCGCGACAGTTTCGACGCATCCGGCTGGACGGGGCCTTCGTCGTCGGTCTTGCCGAGGCCGAAGAAGCGGCGGCTGGGCTTCACCTTGGGCTGGCCGACCAGTTCGTCGTCCATGCCGCGCGGCTGGGCCGCGGGCGTCAGCGGCACCGCGTCGGCCTGCCGGCGCTGCGAGATCGCTTCCACCGCCGCCATGTCGCCATTGCCGATGGCGACCAGGAAATGATTGCCGTTCTCGCGCAGCAGCTTCTGCACGCCCTTGATCGTATAGCCCTGGTCGTAGAGCATATGGCGGATGCCCTTGATCAGTTCGACATCCTGCGGCCGGTAATAGCGGCGGCCGCCGCCGCGCTTCATCGGCTTGATCTGGTTGAAACGCGTTTCCCAGAAGCGCAGCACGTGCTGCGGCAGGTCGAGATCCTCGGCGACCTCACTGATGGTGCGGAAAGCATCGGGGCTCTTGTCCATGGGCGAATCCTCACGCTGGACGGCGATCCGGCTCATTGTGCCGAATCGAGCTTTATTTCAGCGGTTTATGAAACAATATTCAAGCCCGGCGTCAAAGCCGACCACCGTTTTCAACCAGCTTCGACGCGGAGGCTATTTGCTGCCCTTGGCCTTGCTGTTCTGGTGAGAGCGCAAGATGCGACTCTTCAACACGTTCGACGACTTGAAGGTCATCACCCGGCGCGGCAGGATCGGCACTTCCTCGCCGGTCTTCGGATTGCGCCCGATGCGCTCATTCTTGGAGCGGACGTGGAACGTCGCAAAGGACGATAACTTTACCGTCTCGCCGCGAACGATCGCTTCGCAAATCTCATCCAGAACCGCTTCGACAAGCTCAGCCGATTCCGTGCGCGACAAACCGACCTTGCGGTAAACAGCTTCGGCAAGGTCGGCGCGCGTAAGTGTCTTTCCCCCCATGCGACCGTCCCATCAGCTCAAAAACATAAATCGATACAAGCAAAGGCAGAGCCTAAGTAATTGATCCGGCAAGGTCAAGGACCGAACCCGTCAGTTCGGCACTTACCAGCGGACGAGAACCGCGCCCCAGGTGAAGCCCCCGCCCATCGCCTCGAGCAGCACCAGATCGCCCTTCTTGATGCGGCCGTCGGCGACCGCCACTGAGAGAGCCAGCGGCACGGAAGCAGCCGAGGTGTTACCGTGCAAATCGACGGTGACCACCACCTTTCGCTCTTCTATCCCGAGCTTTTTGGCCGAAGCGTCAATAATCCGTTTATTGGCCTGATGCGGCACGAACCAGTCGAGGTCGGCGGCGGTGATGCCGGCTTGGGAGAACGTCGCCTCGATGACGTCGGTGATCATGCCGACGGCGTGCTTGAACACTTCGCGGCCTTCCATCCTGAGATGGCCGACCGTCCCGGTTGTCGATGGTCCGCCATCGACAAAAAGCTTCTCCTTGTGGACGCCGTCGGAACGCAGGCTCATCGCCAGCACGCCACGGTCGGCAATGCTGCCCTCCCCCTCGCCGGCTTCCAGGACGATCGCGCCGGCGCCGTCGCCGAACAGAACGCAGGTCGAGCGATCGCTCCAGTCGAGGATGCGCGAGAAGGTTTCCGCGCCGATCACCAGAACCCGCTTGGCCTGGCCGCCGCGGATATAGAGGTCGGCGGTGGTCACCGCGTAGACGAATCCCGAGCAAACCGCCTGCATGTCGAAGGCAAAGCCATGATGCATGCCGAGCCGGTTCTGGATCTCGACGGCGGTCGCCGGAAAGGTGTTGTTGGGCGTCGACGTCGCCAGCACGATCAGGTCGATATCGGCCGGCGTCAGGCCGGCGCTGTCGAGGGCGGCGCGCGCCGCCGCCTCGCCCAGCGAAGCCGTCGTCTCGTCATCGGCCGCGATATGGCGCTGGCGGATGCCGGTGCGCTGGGCAATCCACTCGTCGGAGGTCTCGACCATGCCTTCGAAATCGGCATTCTTCATGATGCGGCGGGGTAGCGCGGCACCGGTGCCGCGCACGACTGATCTGATCAAAGCTCGTTCCTATTCCTTCGCGTCGACAACGACGTCGGATTTCCTGTTTGCCTGGGCATGCGGATTGCGCGCATGGAACAGATCGAGATCGGCCTCGATGCGGTCAAGCAGATTGTTGCGCACCATGTCGTAGCCAAGCTCGATCGCCGCCGCGAAGCCATTCGAATCGGCGCCGCCATGGCTTTTCACCACGATGCCGTTCAGCCCGAGGAACACGCCGCCATTGGAGCGGCCGGGATCCAGCTTTTCGCGCAAGCGGTCGAAAGCGCCCTTGGCGAAGACATAGCCGATCCTGGCCATCAGCGTCCGGCTCATCGCCGCGCGCAAATAGCCGGCGACCTGCCTCACCGTGCCTTCCGCAGTCTTGAGCGCGATATTGCCGGCAAATCCCTCGGTGACGACCACGTCGACCGTACCCTTGCCGATGTCGTCGCCCTCGACGAAACCGTGATAGTTCATCGAGGCCAGATTGGCCTCGCGCAGCATGCGCCCGGCTTCCTTGACCTCTTCCTGGCCCTTGATCTCCTCGACGCCGACATTGAGCAGGCCAACCTTCGGCCGGTCGATGCCGAAAACCGAACGCGCCATACCGGTGCCGAGAATGGCGAAATCGATGAGCTGGTGGGCATCGGCGCCGATGGTGGCGCCGACGTCCAGCACCACGCTCTCGCCGCGCATCGTCGGCCAGATTGCCGCGATCGCCGGACGATCGATGGTCGCCATGGTGCGCAGGCAGAATTTCGACATCGCCATCAGCGCGCCGGTGTTGCCAGCGGAGATGCAGGCCTGCGCCGTGCCGGATTTGACCGCCTCGACTGCTTTCCACATCGACGATTTCCAGCGGCCGTGGCGCAGCGCCTGGCTCGGCTTGTCGTCCATCCTGACGGATATCTCGCAATGGACGAACTCGCTGACATCAGCCAGCTTGGGAAATTTGGCGAGTTCGGGGCGGACCACGTCCTCGCGTCCGTAGATGATGAAGCGGATGTCAGGACGCCTTGTAGCGACCGTCATGAGCGCCGGGATGACCACGGCTGGTCCGTGATCGCCGCCCATGGCATCGATGGAAATCCTGATCACGCGGTGCTTATCTCACTTGCTTGGGGCCGGCGGCCTCGCGAAATACGGGGTCGCGAAGGTTCGGCGAAAATAGCGGTTTTGGGCTGCCGCACAACCGACTTTTCTAATATTGGATCGGCTTTTAGGATTTTCCCAACAAGGATCGCAGCTTTTTCTGGAAATCGCTCTCTTCCGGTTCCGTATCGCCAACGGAGTCCAGCGACACACCTTGCTTGCGCGGATACGGGTCGATGGCCAGTCCGAAGAACTGCTCGGCGAGCGCCCCGACATCGATCGTGTCGCCGGAAAATGTCTCCGGGCTGTCCGGACCTTCGGCATCGAGCAGGATTTCGCCGCCGCCGTCAAAACCCTGCCGGCCAAGCTTGGACTGCTCCGGTAGCAACAGCGCATCGACCGGCTCGTCGATATGTGCTGCGACCGGTTCGAGGGTAACGATGCAGGCCTGCGTGATGTCGGCCACGACATGGCCGCTGACCTTGACGCCGTTGCGCTTCCATGGCGCCACCAGCAGTTCGGCGCGGTAGCGTTCGACCGAAAGCAGATCGTGCTCTTCGGCCAGAGCGATACGCTGCGCGGCATCGGCGTCGATCACCACCATCAGGCCCTTGTGCGGCAGGCGGGCGACATTTGCCTTGAAAGACACAGGGCTTGGGAGATCCGCAGGATTCATTGGGTTCCTCCTTCAGTCTGGCCTGGGACTGGAAACACCACCTTGCCGGAAACGATCGATTCGGTCGGCTGTGCCGCCAGGCGCCGGTCGACATCAACAACATAGCCGGCCAGCAGCGCTGCTTGCGGCCAGGCGCCGGCGTCGGGCCTGACATTGCGGGCAAGCGCGGCGGCCAGCGCGTCGCGGTCGTCGCGCTCCAGCGCGCCGTCATAGGCGGCGGTGCGGCCAAAGAACATTTTCGCCAGTTTCTTCATGCGCTTCGGCACGCCGACGTCGCCAATGCCGAGTTCGCGCAGCGAATGCTCGACATCCAGGAAAAATTCGTCGATCAGCACCTGCGCAACCTCCGTGGCCACACCGCTCTCACCGCGTAGCCGGTGTTGAAACAGGAACATATGCAGCGACAGCATCTCGAAACGGCCGAGCGGCGTGTCCGGCACATTCCAGTCGGAATAAAACAAAGTCTGCCGCGCCGCTGCCACGATTTGTGCGTAAAGCGCCTCGGTGATAGCGCGGTTGGCGTGACGTTCGCGGCCAAAAAGGCGCTGGAACATTGAGGGTTGGTCTCCTGGGGACCGTATGTTGAATGGGCCTTGTTGCATCGGCAAGCAAGCTGGTTTACCGGTTTTGCGGCCCAGCGCAAGTTGCGGCCGGCTTATGGAGTTGTAGTTGCGCGCGCTGAAATTCAAGTCGACTTTTTTGCCCAGGCCTGCTGGCATGATCTCGCTGCTGGTGATCGCTTCGGCGCTCTCCGCCTGCAACTCGTCCAAGATGATCGGCGATCTCAATCCGAGTGAGACGCTGACGCAGGGTTACGTCATCGATCAGCAGGCGGTCGACTCGGTTCCGGTCGGTTCCAGCCGCGAACAAGTGCTTCTGGCGCTTGGCACGCCGTCGACGACGGCGACCTTCGACAATGAGGCCTTTTATTACATTTCGCAGACGCGCAAGCGTTACGTCGCCTTCGACAAGCCGCATCTGGTCGATCAGAAAGTGCTGGCGGTCTATTTCGGCCCTGACAGCCGTGTCACCCAGATCGCCAATTACGGCCTGAAGGACGGCAAGGTATTCGACTTCATCTCGCGCACCACGCCGACCGGCGGCAAGGACCAGAACTTCCTCAGCCAGATCATCAACGGCGCCAGCAAGCTGGCGCCCGGCCTGCCCGGCGGCGGCACGCCCTGATCATCCGATTCTGCCTTCCCCCAAGGGAAAGCAGCACCATCTCAGGCGACCAAAAACCCGTGGGAGCAATCCCACGGGTTTTTGTTTTGGGACGGCAAGCTATGGTCGCGGGTTCCGAGCCCTAGACGGCTTCCATGCGACCCTGGGGCTCGTTGCGGACATCAACGTCCCGACATCCGCAAAGAAAAACCCGCGGGATCGCTCCCGCGGGTTTTGTCTTTCAGCGTTGGGCGCTGGATCAGCCGTGCGCGAGCACGGCCAGCAGCAGAAGTGCTACGATGTTGGTGATCTTGATCGCCGGGTTGACCGCCGGACCGGCGGTGTCCTTGTAGGGATCGCCGACCGTATCGCCGGTCACCGAGGCCTTGTGCGCCTCGGAGCCCTTCAGGTGCTTGACGCCGTCCTTGTCGACAAAACCGTCCTCGAAGGACTTCTTGGCGTTGTCCCAGGCGCCGCCGCCCGAAGTCATCGAGATGGCGACGAACAGGCCGTTGACGATGACGCCGAGCAACGAAGCGCCGAGGGCGGCAAAGGCGGACGCCTTCGAACCCGAGATCAACAGCACGCCGAAATAGACGACGAGCGGCGCCAGCACCGGCAGCAGCGACGGGATGATCATTTCGCGGATTGCCGCCTTGGTCAGCAGGTCGACGGCGCGCGCATAGTTCGGCTTGGAGGTGCCGGCCATGATGCCCGGATCCTCTCGGAACTGCTTGCGCACCTCCTCGACGATGGCTCCCGCCGCGCGGCCGACGGCCGTCATGGCGATGCCGCCGAACAGATACGGGATCAGGCCGCCAAAGATCAGGCCGGCGACGACGTAAGGGTTGGAGAGGTCGAAGGAGACATCGCCCATGCCCTGGAAGTAGGGATATTTGTCGCCATTGGCGGCAAAGAACTTGAGGTCGTTCGAATAGGCGGCAAACAGCACCAGCGCGCCGAGACCGGCCGAACCGATGGCATAGCCCTTGGTCACCGCCTTGGTGGTGTTGCCGACCGCGTCGAGCGCGTCGGTGGAGTGGCGCACTTCCTTGGGCAGGCCGGCCATTTCAGCAATGCCGCCGGCATTGTCGGTGACCGGGCCGAAGGCGTCGAGGGCGACGATCATGCCGGCGAGGCCGAGCATGGTGGTGACCGCGATCGCCGTGCCGAACAGGCCGGCGAGCTGGTAGGTCGAGATGATGCCGCCGACGATGACGATGGCCGGAAGCGCCGTCGATTCCAGCGAGACCGCGAGGCCCTGGATGACGTTGGTGCCGTGGCCGGTCACCGAAGCCTGGGCGATGGAGTTGACCGGGCGTTTGTTGGTGCCGGTGTAGTATTCGGTGATCACCACGATCAAACCGGTCACCACCAAGCCGATCAGGCCGCAGATGAACAGGTTCTTGCCGATAATGACCATGCCGGCGACGGTGCCGACCTCGCCCCAGCCGACGGTTGCCGAGGTGGCGACACCGAGGCCGACGATCGACAGCAGGCCGGTGACGATCAGGCCTTTGTAGAGGGCGCCCATGATCGAGCCGTTGGAACCGAGCTTGACGAAGAAGGTGCCAACGATCGAAGTCAGGATGCAGGCGCCGCAGATGGCGAGCGGATAGAGCATCGCCGCGCCCAGAGCCGCGGTGCCGCCGAAGAAGATGGCAGCCAGAACCATGGTGGCAACGACGGTCACCGCATAGGTCTCGAACAGGTCGGCGGCCATGCCGGCGCAGTCGCCGACATTGTCACCGACATTGTCGGCGATGGTGGCCGGATTGCGCGGATCGTCTTCCGGAATGCCGGCTTCAACCTTGCCGACGAGATCGCCGCCGACATCGGCGCCCTTGGTGAAGATGCCGCCGCCGAGACGGGCGAAGATCGAGATCAGCGAGGCGCCGAAGCCGAGCGAGACCAGCGCGTCGATGACGATGCGGTCGTTGGGCTCGAGGCCCATGAAGTGGGTCAGGATGAGGTAGTAGATCGAAACGCCGAGCAGGGCGAGGCCGGCCACCAGCATGCCGGTGATGGCGCCCGATTTGAAGGCGATATCCAGGCCGGCGGCGAGGCTGTTCGACGCCGCCTGCGCGGTGCGCACATTGGCGCGCACCGAGACGTGCATGCCGATGAAGCCGGCGGCGCCCGACAGCACCGCGCCGATCAGGAAGCCGATCGCAGCGGTAATCGAAAGCAGCCACCAGGCGAGAACGAGCACGACCACGCCAACCATGGCGATGGTGGTGTACTGGCGCGCCAGATAGGCCTGCGCGCCTTCGCGGATGGCCGCGGAGATTTCCTGCATGCGTGCATTGCCCTGATCGGCCGCGAGGACCGAACGCGTCGCCCAGATGGCGTAAAGGATCGAAAGCAGGCCGCAGGCGATGACAGCGGAAATTATGGTCATTGCCGAATTTTCCTCGATTGGTGGCCCAAAAGAACCCCTCCCTGGGCCGTTGAGACGGGGAGCGGTCCGCCACGCGGAATCCGTCCCTTCGCAGCGGTGTATGCGAAACAGGGCTCGGAACGTCAAGATATTGTTCGGTTTTTGCCCGGCTTTCACCGAAAAGGCGTATGAGCCAGCGCGCCTGTGGGCGCCGCCGTCTTATTAGATCGATTGAAATTGGCTCCGGCGCCGTACGGAACTACTCCGCCTCACGCCCCATCCGGCGCGCTGTGTAACGCTCGATCGCCGACAGCCCGTCATAAATAAGCACCGCTAGCGCCGCGACGATCAGGCCACCCTGCAGCACGAAGGCAAGATTATTCGACAACAGGCCGGCGATGATCACCTCGCCCAAAGTCTTCGCCGCCACGGTCGAGCCGATCGTGGCGGTGGCCAGGCTGATCACCACCGACAGCCTGATCCCGCCCAAAATGATCGGCGCGCTGAGCGGCAGTTCGACCTTGACCAGCCGCTGCCAGCCGGTCATGCCGGCGCCGCGCGCCGCCTCGACCACATTCCCGGGCAATGTCGTCAGGCCAGTCAGCGCGTTTTCGAAGATCGGCAGCAGGCCATAGAGGAACAGCGCGATCAAGGTCGGCTTCTCGCCGAAACCGACGGCCGGCACTGCCAGCGCCAGCACCGCCACCGGCGGAAAAGTCTGGCCGATATTGACCAGGCTGCGCGACAGCGGCAGGAACTCGACGCCGGCCGGCCTGGTGACCAGGATGGCGAGCGCCACCGCGACTATGGTGGCGGCCACGGTGGCGATCAGCACGGTCCTCAGATGCAGCAGCGTCAGCGACAGCAGGCTGCCCTGATTGTAGATCGCCGGCGCGTTGTTTTCGGTCAACGGCTTCAGCAGCGGCTCGAACCAGCCGGGATTGGTGACGAAGGCGACGAGCAGCACCACCAAAGCAAGCCTCAGCAGTGACGGAAGCCAGGCTTTCATGCCGGCCTCGCCGCGCGCTTGACCAGCCCGTCCACCGTGACGCGGCCAAGCGGCTTGCCGTCGGCGCCTTTGACCGGCAGCGCCGGACGGCCCGACCACAGGAGTTCTGCCAGCGCATCACGCTGGCTGGCATCACCGGGAATAGCTTCGCCCTCGGCGGTGCCCTTTTCCACCGCATCGCGCACGCGGCCGAGCGACAAAAGCCGGAACGGTTTTTCGCTGGCGCCGACCAGGGTTTCGACAAAGGCGCTAGCCGGCCGCGCCAGGATCTCTTCCGGTTTGGCATATTGCACCAGCTTGCCGGCATCCATGACGGCGATCTTGTCGCCCATATGCACGGCCTCTTCCATGTCATGGGTGACGAGAATGATGGTGGTACCGAAGCGTTTCTGGATCGCCAGCAAATCCTCCTGCGCTTTGGTGCGGATGATCGGGTCAAGAGCGCCGAAGGGTTCGTCCATCAATAGCACGTTGGGTTCGGCGGCCAGAGCGCGGGCGACGCCGACGCGCTGCTGCTGGCCGCCCGACAGTTCGTGCGGATAGCGTGGCCCGAAGGCTTCGGGATCGAGCTGGTAGAGCGTCATCAGCTCATCGACGCGAGCCTTGATGCGGTCCGCGTCCCAGCCGAGCAGCACCGGCACCGTGGCGATGTTCTGCGCCACTGTATGGTGCGGAAAGAGGCCGTGGCCCTGGATGGCATAGCCGATGCTGCGGCGCAGCTGATAGCCTGGCAGCGAACGGTTGTCGGCGCCATCGAGCTTGATCATGCCCGCGGTCGGCTCGACCAGCCGGTTGATCATGCGCAGCAGCGTCGTCTTGCCGGAGCCGGAGGTGCCGACAATGACGCAGACCGTGCGCGGTTCGATAACCATCGACACGTCGTCGACCACCGTCGTCGCATCGTAGCGCTTGGTAATGCCTTCGATCTCGATCATGCCGTTTCAACCCTGCGTTTGGTCGTCGTCATTTCGATCACCGCGTCGAGGATGATGGCGGCGGCAAAGGCCAGCGCCACCGTCGGCACGACGCCGAGCAGCACCAGGTCCATCGCCGTCTGGCCGACGCCCTGGAACACAAACACGCCGAAACCGCCGCCGCCGATCAGCGCCGCAATGGTGGCAAGGCCGATGTTCTGCACCAGCACGATGCGGATGCCGGTGAGGATCACCGGGAAAGCCAGCGGAAACTCGACACCGAACAGGCGTTGGCGGTCGGTCATGCCCATGCCGCGGGCGGCGTCGTTGGCCGCGCGGGGTACACCAGCAAGCCCGACCACCGTGTTGGCCACCACCGGCAGCAGCGAGTAGAGAAACAGCGCGACGAAGGCGGGCGCAGTACCGATACCGCGAATGCCGAGAGCGGCGGCTCCGGGCACGTGCGTGGCGACCCAGCCGAGCGGCGCGATCAAGAGGCCAAACAGCGCGATCGAGGGAATCGTCTGGATGATGTTCAGCACATTGAGAACGCCGGCGCGCAACCGTTCGACGCGGTGACAGAGGATGCCCAGCGGCAGGCCAACGATCACCGCAGCCGCCAGCGAACCCAGCGCCAGCGTCACATGCTTGGAGCCTTCGGCCCAGAAACTGTCGGCGCGATTGGCATACTCCTTGAGGATCGAGAGACTGTCCCAGCTTCCCGATACCAGAAGCAGGCCGATGGCCAAAGCCGCGACGACGAGCACACCGACCCGTCCCCAAGGCGACAGGCTCAGCCGTGTCAGCACATCGGCGAGCAAGAGAGTGAAGGCGAAAATCAGCAACCAGAAGCCCGAGGCCGGCGAGATGCGGGCGAAGGTGTTGCCGGCCGGCGTCAGGAATGTGCCGGCGGCGCCGATCAAAAACGTCAGAGCGGCGAGTGCCACCATGCTGGCGACAAGACGCAGGACGAGCGGCGTTTTCAACAGCGCGATGAGCGCAGCGACGACGACGAGCGCCAGCAGCAGCGATCCGGTCGTTGCCGGCAGCGCTTCGAGGATGGAGCGCGCCTGGCCCGGAACGATGCGGTTGGCGCGAAAGGTAGCGAACGGGGCGACGAACGCCGCATAGGCAACGATCGCGGCGATGACCACGCCGAGCTTGTCGAAGCGAAGAGTCATGCGGTACGCCCATGCAGAGCGGCGTGCTCTGAGCGGGATGCAATTGCAGTACTGAGAATTCTGCGCGAGGCGCCCCCCTCTGGCCTGCCGGCCATCTCCCGCTCAAGGGGGGAGATCGGATGTCGCGGGCGCTTTCGCCAATCGCCAAAGCTGGAGAAGGAAGCTGGACGCAGAAACCGCCAATCTCCCCCCTTGAGGGGGAGATGTCCGGCAGGACAGAGGGGGGTGCTTCGCACCAACGTCACTTTTTGAAGCTGACTACTTCAAAAACCCGTTCTTCTTCAAAAAGTCCTCGGCGACACCCTTGACCGGCTCGCCGCCGACCTGCACGCGGCCATTGAGTTCCTGCAGCGTGACGAGGTCGAGCTTGGCGAAGACCGGCTTCAGCAGCGTCTCGATTTCCGGATGCTCCTTCAGCACCGCCTCGCGGATGATCGGCGCCGGCTGGTAGACCGGCTGCACGCCCTTGTCGTCGTCGAGCACGACCAGACCGGACGGCGCGATGCCGCCGTCTGTGCCGTAGACCATGGCGGCGTTGGCGCCATTGGTCTGGTTTGCCGCCGCGCCAATGGTCGCCGCCGTGTCGCCGCCCGACAGCGTGATCAGCTGTTCCGGCTTCAGCGCGAAGCCATAGGTGGTCTGGAACGCCGGCAAGGCTGCCGCTGAATTGACGAACTCGGCCGAGGCCGCCAGCACGACCGTGCCGCCGCCCGCGACGTATTTGCCGAAATCGGACAGCGTCGCCAGCTTGTTGCCGTCTGCAACCTCCTTGCGCAGCGCGATCGCCCAGGTGTTGTTGGCCGGCGACGGCGACAGCCAGACAATCTTGTTGGCGTCATAGTCGAGCTTCTTCGCGGCGTCATAGGCTTTCGCGGCATCCTTCCAGACCGGATCGTCGGCCTTTTCGAAGAAGAAGGCGGCATTGCCGGTGTATTCCGGATAGATGTCGATCTCGCCAGCGGTGATCGCCTTGCGCACCACCGGCGTGCCACCGAGCTGGATGCGGTCTGTGGTCTTTATGTTGTTGGCGTTCAGCACCAGCTGGATGATGTTGCCGAGCACGCCGCCCTCGGTGTCGATCTTCGAGGATACAACCACCTGGGCGCTGGCGGAGGCGGCGGTGATGCCGAGCGCAAGGGCTGCGCCGGCGAGAGCCTTGATTGAAAACATTATGAAAATCCCTTGCTGTGAACCGAAATCCGGTGGCCGCATATGAGCATGGCTTCAACGCCCAGTCGGGGCACACGGTTTCATAAGATCAGCGATCAGCGCAATAATTTTGTTCGGAAGTGGCGTATCCGGCTTGGCCAGTCCCGACAGCGTGATGTCAGCTGGGTTGGCGCAAGCCAGTGATCTTCAGTGTTCCCAGCGCGACGAAACACAGCGCCGTCACCGGGAAGATGATCCAGTTCAGCATCTCCCAGCCCCAGGCATTGTAGATCATGCCCGACATCAGCGACGCGAAGGCGACGGAGCCGAACAGGACGAAGTCGTGAAAGCCCTGGACCTTGCTCTTTTCGGAAGGGTGGTAGCTGTCGGCAACCATGGCGGTTGCGCCGATGAAAGCGAAATTCCAGCCGAGGCCGAGCAGGATCAGCGCCGTCCAGAACTGCCACAGATGCAGGCCCGACAAAGCCACCGCAGCGCAGCCGATCAAAAGCATCAGGCCGCTGGCAACGATCCGTTCGGCGCCGAAGCGATGGATCAGCGAGCCAGTGAAGAAACTTGGCGCGAACATCGCCATGACATGCCAGGAAATGCCGAGCGTGGCGTCGTCCGTCGACAGGCCGCAGCCGACCATGGCCAGCGGCGCGCCGGTCATGACGAAGCTCATCAGCGCGTAGCTGCCGACGGCGCAGAACAGCGCCGCGACGAAGCGCGGCCGGGTGACGATCTCGGACAGCGGCCGCGCGTCGCTGTCGGCGATCTTCGTCTTGCCGGCAGCCTTGGCAGGAATGCGCAGGAACGACAGGATGATGGCGCCGACCGCGGCCAGCGGCAGAATGGCGGCGAACGAGCCGGCAAACATCACCGGCGCAAACAATTCGCGGGTGAAGATGACGATCTGCGGCCCGAGGATGGCGGTGATGATGCCGCCGGCCAGGACGAAGGAGATGGCGCGCGCCTTGAATTCGGGCGGCGCATTGTCGGCGGCCGCAAAGCGGAATTGCTGGACGAAGGCGCCGCCGACGCCGATCACGGCCAGACTGAACGCGAACAGCCAGAAGCTGGCCTGAAACAGCGCCAGCGTGGCGATCAGGCCGCCGAGCGCGGTGATGATGGTGCCGGTCATAAAGCCGCCGCGCTGGCCAAGCTGGCGGATGATGGCTGCTGCCGGCAGCGCACCGACCGCCACGCCGACATTGAAGCCGGTGATCGGCGCGGTCGCCAGCGACTTGTCGGCGGCAAGCAGATATTGGCCGGCCAAGCCGCCCATCGAAATGGCGATCGGCGCAGCCGAACCGATGATCGCCTGCGATGTGGCGAGAATGATCGCCGTGCGGCGCGCTTCCCTTGCGACCCCGGCGGCGACAGTCATACCGCGTCCTTGCCGCGCCCCTCGCCGCGCACCCGGCGCGACACGCGATCGAGCACGGCATTGACCAGCTTCGGCTCGTCGTCTTCGTAAAACGCCTTGGCGATATCGACATATTCCGAAACGATGACGGCCACCGGCACATCCTCGCGCTTCATCAGTTCGTAGACCCCGGCGCGCAAGATGGCGCGCAGCGTCGAGTCGAGCCTGGACAGCGGCCAGTCCTCGGTCAGCGCCTGGCGGATGATCGGATCGATGCTTTTCTGGTTCTCGACGACGCCGGCGAGGATGGCGCGAAACCACTGCGCGTCGGCCTCGCGGTAGAGCGCGCCGTCGACTTCCTTGCCGAGCCGGAAGGCCTCGTACTCGGCTGTGATTTCGATCACACCGCTGCCGGCAACGTCCATCTGATAGAGCGCCTGAACGGCGGCAAGACGGGCGGCGCCACGCTTGTTGGCGTGGCGGACCGCGGGCTGGCCGGGCGCAGCGGGCTCGCTCACGATCCGGCTCCCAGCTGCTGTTTGAGCGCAATCATGGTGAGCGCGGCGCGTGCGGCAAAGCCGCCCTTGTCGCCTTCCGAACGCTTCGCCCGCGTCCAGGCCTGTTCGTCGTTCTCGGTGGTCAGGATGCCGTTGCCTATGCAGACCGAGTCTTGCACGGAGATATCCATCAGCGCCCGGCTGGATTCATTGGCAACGATGTCGAAATGATAGGTATCGCCGCGGATGATGGCGCCGAGTGCGACAAAGCCATCATAGTTCGTGCCGCCTTCGGCCATGCCGTCGAGCGCGAAGGAAATCACGGCGGGGATTTCGAGCGAACCGGGAACAGTGACGACGTCATAGGTCGCGCCCGCGTCCTTGAGCGCGCTTGTCGCGCCGTCGAGCAGCGCGTCGGCGAGATCGTCGTGAAAACGCGCCTCGATGATCAGAAGATGCGCCTTCCGTTTTGGACGGATGAACGCTTTGCCGTGTTGGGATGTGCCAGCCATAGATGTCTCCGGGGGTAGCCGGTGACTTAGGCCGAAGCCGGTTTGATCGCAAGCGGAAGATTGCTGGAGGTGCCGGAGACCTGCCGAACTCAGCTCATTCGCCGGTGGCTTGACGATACCGTTGCACGGTATCGCGCAGACGATCGTTCACCGGGCTCGGTGCGGTCAAGGCCTCAACGAAGACGCGAGCGTCGCTGGCCGACAAATCGATATGCTGGCGCTCCTCAATAGTCGAGCCGATGTCCCCATCAGCCACTGGCTCGTGAGTCAGCTTGCCTTTCCAACCAGAATCTACCCTGTCCTTGGCCATCAAAGCCCCTCTTTCGCCGCCTCGACCAGCCGCGCCGCGTAGCGGGCCATGGTGTCGATCTCGAGGTTGACGCGGTCGCCGACGTTGCGCTCGCCCCAGGTGGTCACGGTCAGCGAGTGGTGGATCAACAGCACGTCGAAGCGCGTGCCTTCGACCTTGTTTACGGTGAGCGAGGTGCCGTCGAGCGCGACGGAACCTTTTGGCGCGATGAACTTTGCCAGCTCACGCGGCGCGTCCAAGGTGAAACGCACGGCGTCGCCCTCCTCCTTGCGCGCCGCGATCTCGGCCATGCCGTCAACATGCCCCGATACGATGTGGCCGCCGAGCTCGTCGCCAATCTTCAGCGCCCGCTCCAGATTGATCCTTGTGCCGGATTTCCAGCCCATCGCCGTCGTCAGCCGGAGCGCCTCTTCCCAGGCCTCGACCTCGAACCAGCGCGCATTGGCGCCCCTTTCAGGCAGTGCCGTCACCGTCAGGCAGACGCCGCCACAGGAAATCGAGGCGCCGATAGCGATGGTGTCCGGGTCGTAAGCGGTGTCGATGCGCAAGCCGACCCCTTCCCGCAGCGGCCTCACGGCAGCGACGGTGCCGACATCGGTGACAATTCCGGTAAACATCGATGCTGATCCTAGAAGTTTCGTATCCACTCGGCATAGCTGTCTTCGCCGAACTGCATGTCGCGCAATTTGCGAAATCCTGCCGGGATATGGTTGGCGTCGATTGGCGATGCAATGCCGCCCTTGCCGATCGCTTCCGGCCCCTGGAACAGGATGATGCGGTCGACCAGCCCGTCGGCGAGGAAAGCCTTGGCAACCTTGGCACCGCCCTCAACCAGGACACTGGCCATACCGAGTGCGGCCAGATCCTCGAGCAGTTCCGGCAGCGCGACGCCGCCCTCATGCGTTTCGGTGCCGATGAAGCGCACGCCGGAGCGTTCGAGTGTTGCCCGCCGCTGCGGATCGGCCTCCAGGCACGCGGCGACATAGAGCGGAACCCGGTCGATGCCGGAGACCAGCTTCGACGTTTCCGGCAACCGGATCTGGCGGTCGAGCACGATGCGCGCCGGCGAGCGGTTCTCCAGTCCCGGCAACCGCACGGTCAGCGCCGGATCGTCCTCCAGAGCCGTGCCGATGCCGACCAATATGCCGTCGGCCTCCGCTCGCATCAGATAGACTTCGCGCCGGGCGATATCGCCGGTGATCGACACCTGCCCCTCGCCTGCCACGCCAATCTTGCCGTCGCTGGAAAGCGCAAGCTTCAGAATCACTTCTGGCCGTTTCTTGAGTGATCGAATCAGGTAGCCGGCCATCTGCTCGGCGGCTTCCACCGCCAGCACCTTTTCAACCACCTCGACGCCGGCGGCGCGCAGGATGGCATAACCCTGGCCGGAGACGCGCGGATCGGGGTCGCTCGCCGCCCCGACCACCCGCGCCACGCCGGCATTGACCAGCGCGTTGGCGCAAGGCGGCGTGCGGCCGTGATGGGCGCAAGGTTCCAGCGTGACATAGGCGGTGGCGCCACGCGCCAGTTCACCGGCCTCGGCCAGCGCCTCGGTCTCGGCGTGCGGCCGGCCGCCGACAGCGGTGACGCCGGTGCCGACGATCATCGGCCCGGCGCCATCGTCGCGTACGACCAGAGTGCCGACGGACGGGTTGGTCGAGGTCCGCCCGGCATTTTTGCGCGACAGCCGGAGTGCTGCCGCCATGAAGCGGCGATCAAGAACCTCTTGCGCGGCTTTGTCAGGCCTTGCCATGCTCAGCCGGCGTCCTCGTCGCCCTTGGCTTCGTCGCCCTTGAGCTCGCCCAGCACGTCATGGAAATCCTTCGCCTCGCGGAAATTGCGGTAGACCGAGGCGAAGCGCACATAGGCGACGTCGTCGAGTGACTTCAGCGCCTCCATGACCAGCCGGCCGACCTCACCCGAGGCGACTTCGGTCTCGCCCGAGCTTTCGAGCTGGCGCACGATGCCGGTCACGGCGCGGTCGATGCGCTCGGGATCGACATTGCGCTTGCGCACGGCGATCTCGACCGAGCGCAGCAACTTGTCGCGGTCGAACGGCACTTTGCGTCCCGACTTCTTGACCACCACGAGGTCGCGCAGCTGGACGCGCTCGAAAGTGGTGAAGCGGCCGCCGCAATCGGGGCAGACGCGCCGCCGGCGGATCGCCGCGCCATCCTCGGCGGGGCGCGAATCCTTCACCTGCGTATCTTCGGACTGGCAGTAGGGACAGCGCATGGAAAGCCTTCGGTTCGAGATTCTTGATGGGCGAAAGGCTTAAAGCCTTCCGCGCCTCAGAGATAGCGAGGCGCGAGGAAGATTGCCAGCGCCGCCAGATGCGTCAGGGCGCGACGTCCTTGGTCGGGAAGCCGCAGGATGTGCCGAGATTGCGATAGGCCTTGGTGAAGCCGTCCATCGGGATACTGGTGACAGCCTGTTTGCCGAAAACGACATCGAGCGAGACGACTTTGCGCATGGCGCGCAACAAAGCGAGGCTGGTCTTGGCTTGATTGTCGACCGTCCAGCTCGGGCGGCCGTTGACGGCGTCATTGGAATAGACCGTCGCGGAGACCTTGACGCCGGGGTCGCCGAAGGTCGCCGCGATCTTCTTGCCGGTCGGCAGGTCCTTGTTGCCGACGGTTATCACGATGGCCGGGTAGGCATCGGGCGGCAGCGCATCACCGGTCGAGATCGAAAGCGTCAGCGTGCCCGCATTGCCGCTGCCATCGACAAAGGCCGTGGAGGCGGCACAGGTCTTGTGCGAATCCTGGCCGGTGTCGAGCGCATCGATGATGGTGGTCCACCTGCCAAAGGTGTTGGTGGCCGGACCATCCGTGCTCGGCTGGGCCTGCTCCTGGGCAACCGCGCCTGACAGGGCGGCAAGCGCGCCGGAAAGGGCCAGAATGGCTAGACGGTAAGTTCGCATCATCAAGTCTCCGGTAAGCCGCGCCGCCCGATCAAGGAGCGGCGCAGAGTGCAGGATAAGAGATGACGCCCGGCGTCAGGTCAACCGAGATAGGGGTAGAGCGGGAAACGATCCGTCAAGGCCACGACCTTGGCCTTCACCGCGGCCTCGACGGCAGCGTTGCCCTCGTCGGAATTGGCGACTTTCAGCCCGTCCAGCACTTCGGCGATCAGCTTGCCGATCTCGCGGAACTCGGCCTGGCCAAAACCGCGCGTCGTACCGGCCGGCGTGCCGAGACGCACGCCCGAGGTGACGAAGGGCTTTTCCGGATCGAAGGGAATGCCGTTCTTGTTGCAGGTGATGTTGGCGCGGCCAAGGGCTGCCTCGGCGCGCTTGCCGGTGGCGTTCTTGGGGCGCAAATCGACCAGCATCAGATGGTTGTCGGTGCCGCCGGAGACGATGTCGAGACCGGTTTCCTGGAGGCTCGAAGCCAGTGCCTTGGCGTTGGCGGCGACGCTCTCGGCATAGAGCTTGAAGCTCGGCTTCAGCGCCTCGCCGAAGGCCACCGCCTTGGCGGCGATGACATGCATCAGCGGGCCGCCCTGCAGGCCGGGGAAAACGGCCGAGTTCATCTTCTTGGCGATATCCTCGTCATTGCACAGGATCATGCCACCGCGCGGGCCGCGCAGCGACTTGTGGGTCGTGGTGGTCACGACATGGGCATGCGGCAGCGGCGACGGATGCACGCCGCCGGCGACCAGGCCGGCAATGTGGGCCATGTCGACCATCAGATAGGCGCCGACCGCATCGGCGATCTCGCGGAAACGCTTCCAGTCCCAGACGCGCGAATAGGCGGTGCCGCCGGCCAGGATCAGTTTCGGCTTGGTCTCATGCGCGGTCTTCTCGATCGCGTCCATATCGAGCAGGTGATCTTCCTTGCGCACGCCGTAGGAAACGACCTTGAACCATTTGCCGCTCATATTGACCGGCGACCCGTGAGTCAGATGCCCACCGGAATTGAGGTCGAGGCCCATGAAAGTGTCGCCGGGCTGCAGCAGCGCCAGGAACACCGCCTGGTTCATCTGGCTGCCGGAATTCGGCTGGACGTTGGCGAAGTTGCAGCCGAAGAGTTTTTTGGCGCGCTCGATGGCGAGTTCCTCGGCGACGTCGACAAACTGGCAGCCACCATAGTAGCGCTTGCCCGGATAGCCCTCGGCATATTTGTTGGTCATGATCGAGCCTTGCGCCTCGAGCACGGCGCGCGAGACGATGTTTTCCGAGGCGATCAGCTCGATCTCGTGGCGCTGGCGGCCGAGTTCGTTGCGGATGGCGCCGAAAATTTCCGGATCGGCATCTTCCAGCGTGGTTTCGAAGAAGGATTCGAATTTGTTCGACACTGCCGCTGCTGTTGCCATGGCCTGAAATCCTCCGGTTCGGGGCAATTTACCTCTGCATATCATTGGCCCAAAACCGCTTCGCACCTTTGGGCGACATGCATTGCCGCGCCATTAACACAGTTGTTTTGGCCTCGCCACGTTTGCGGCGCGAAATTTGCTGGCCGGTTTGCGCCAGCAAAGCCGGGCAGTCGCTATTTCCTGGACTGCCGGCCCTTCAACAGAGCTTCGGTAAGCGTGATCTCGGCAAACAGCGCCTGTGCCGTATGGTCGTTGATTTCGCCGCTGCGCAACATGGCGCGCACGGCGGTGCGCTCGGCCTCGATGGCTGAGAACCGGAGCTCCAGCTCCAGCCGCCCGGCTTCGCGAGCCTCGGCTCGGGCTTCATCGGCTTCGTCGGAGGCGGCGATGCGGCGGCGGTAGCCGGCAACGATGCTGTCAGCCACAGCAAGGCGGGCGCCGGCCTCCTCCCCTTCGCTTCCGTCATTGGCGACGCTCTCGATGCGGGCGATTGCGGCGTTGGCCGCGCCAACGCGAGCCAGGCGCTCCTCGGCGGCGCCCGGATCCTCGCCCGGTTCGACCAGGCCGCGGGCGATCTTCGGCAAGGCCAGGCTGGCGATGACAAGCCAGCAGATAATGACGCCGGCGGCGAGGAAGATCACCAGGTCGCGCGCCGGAAAGGGCGAACCGTCCGGCATGGCGAGCGGCAGCGACAGGATGCCGGCGAGCGTAATGGCGCCACGCACGCCGGCCACGGAACCGGCCAGCCGCACGCGCAGCCCGAACGGCTCGGCCTTGCGCTTGCCCAGGCGCGCCGCGATGCCGGCTGCGATATCGCCGACCCAGATCCACAGGAAGCGCAACGCGATCAGGCACAGCGTCAGGATCAGTACCGTGGCGACAGGCTCGACCAGCCAATGCCGGGTCGAGAGTTCGGGCGGCACTTTTCGGATGATATCAGGCAGCTGCAAGCCGAGCAGGATGAAGAGCGCGCCATTAAAGACGAAGGACAGTGTCGTCCACAGCGACATCGTCTGCATGCGCGCCGAGACGCCGAGGTAACGGAAAATGCCGGAGCCGCCGGTGAGCAGACCAGCGGTGACAGCCGCCAGAATGCCGGAGGCGCCGGCACGTTCGGCGCCGAGATAGGCGATGAAGGGGATCAGAATCATGACCAGCACCTGCGCCTCGGCCGGCACGCCGCCGATGCGGTTCAGGAGCTGAAGCGTCTTGGCGGCGACGAACAACGCCGCGACGCCAACCAGGATGCCGGCCGCCACGGCATAGAAGAAGCTCAGCGATGCGGCGGCGAAAGAAAAACTGCCGGTGAGCACTGCCGCCACGGCGAAGCGGAACATGACCAGGCCCGACGCGTCGTTGAGCAGCGACTCGCCTTCCAGAATGTGCATCAGCCGCGCCGGCACCACATTCCTGTCGACGATCGAGGACACCGCCACGGCATCGGTCGGCGACAGCACCGCGGCGAGCGCGAAAGCGACGACAAGCGGGATGCTCGGCACCAGCCAGTGCAAGGCGTAGCCGAAACCGACGATGGTGAAGAACACCAGCCCGATGGCAAGGTCGAGGATCGGCCCGCGCAGAGCCACCAGTTCGCGCTTCGGCGCGGTAGCGGCGTCGCTGAACAGCAACGGTGGAATGAACACCAGCAGGAACAGTTCGGGGTCGATCTCGACATGCAGGCCGCGCATCGGCCAGGCAAGCGCGGCGCCGATGGCAATCTGCAGCACCGGCAGCGGCACCCGCACCAGCCGCACCAGCGCGCCGGACACGGCGACGAAGACGAGCACGACAAGGATGAAGACGGCGACTTCCATGCTGCGTTTCCAGACGCGTTGTTGCCGACCATGCGCAAAGAAGGCCGATCCGTCCAGTCGGCAAAAAGCAGACGCGCCGACCGGGAATTCGAAAAACAAAAGGCCGCCATACCGGCGGCCTTTTCAGAAATAATATCAGTCGCTTAGAGCGCTGAGGTGATCTGCAGTTCGCTGGCCCCATCGAGGCCGTAGATGTCGTCGCGCAGCTGCACGACACCTGGCCCTGTCGACCAGGCCGAGAGATAGAGAAAATGCACCGGCACCGGATTGGTGACCTGCACCGGTGTGTTCTCGCCGGTCTTGATCGCCGCCTCGAAATGCTGGCGGTCCCAGCCTGGAGTGTCGCGCAGGATCCAGGTGACGAGGTCGCGCACATTCTGCACGCGCACGCAGCCCGAGGAATCGAAACGCATCATCTTGCCGAACAGGCTCTGCTGCGGCGTGTCGTGCATATAGACGCCATCCGGGCTCGGGAAGTTGATCTTGACCGAGGCCATGGCGTTGCCGGAACCCGGATCCTGGCGGAAGCGGTACTTTTCTGCATCATCGGTCGACCAGTCGACCGTCATCGGATCGACTTCGCTGCCATCCGGCGCGAACAGGCGGATATGGCTGTCCTTGAGATAGTCGGGGTTCTTCCGCATCAGCGGAATGATGTCCTTGCGCACGATCGAGACCGGCGCATTCCAGTAGGGGTTGACGATGATCTCGTTGATCTTGGAATTGACGATCGGCGTCTGGCGATCGATCTTGCCTACGATCGCGGTATGGCGCAGCACAACGCGGTCGTTCTCGACCGCCTCGATCTGGGCGCCCGGAATGTCGACCAGCACATAGCGGCTGCCCAGCGTGCCGGCCTTTTCGCGCAGCCGCTGCAGATTGGTCTGCAACTGGCCAAGCCGGATTTGCGCCGAAACATTCATTGCCGCGTAGGTGTATTTGCCCATCGAGCCGTCGGAAGGCAGGCCGTGGCGCGCCTGGAAGCGCTTTACGGCCGCGTCGACATAGGAATCGAAGGACGTCGAAATGCCGGCGCTCTGCGCCAGGTCGCCCGACATCATCAGCCGCTTGCGCAGCGGCACCACGTCGGGATCATCGACGCCGAGCTCCAGCTTCTTGGTCGCGGGAACCTCGACCCAGCCACCCTGGGCGACGATGTTCTGATACTGCGCGACGGCCTGCTCGGTGAAGGCAACAGTCTGCAGGCTGAAGATCGGCAGCGTCGAGGCAACCTTGCCGCCCTCCGAGGCGCGGGCATCGAACTGGTCGTCCCAATTGCCGCGGGCCGAGGATTTCAGGATATCACCGATCACGTCCTGCGCGCTGGCGCTGTTTGCAACCATTGCGACGGCGAGCGCGGAGGCTCCGGAAAGGAAGAAACGGCGGCTGGTTCTCATGGACGTTCCAGACATTCTTGTAGCAATCGGATCACCGGGCGATCTCGCCCGCACTTTAAGATTGGCAATCTTAACAATTAGCCAACCATGGCTTGCATCACTTAGGCGTGAAACGCACGGGTGCGATGCCAGTTCCGGATGAGCACTCTGCCTTGTGAAATCTTGGCCTTCACTGCAGCATCACCCGCATCTTCGCTTTCACCGGGAATATGGCGGCAACGTGGCTGTTGCCCGAATTTGGATTGGCCCGAGCGGCGAAAAGCGATCACCGGTGCTTTTCGGCACCTTCAGCCCGAAGCCTAACCCTTCGGGTCCTGACCTGGCGGCGCCTTCAAGTCCGAGCATCGCTGCAACACCTCATTCTGGGGATAGCGCAGGACCTTGTTATCCTCCAGTTTGAGCAGCAGCTCCCGTCTCGTGTCGGGGCTGCCCTCGCCGTCCGTGCAACTCATGTCCAGAATGATCGCGTCCATGCGGTTGATCTTCTGAACTTTGTGCAATGTGCAGCGGACTTCCCACATCTCCACTGCCTTGTCGGTGAATGTGACGATCGAGTCGTTGTTGTCGCATGGGGCGCTGCCTTGCGCGGCAAAGGAATCCTTCCACCACTCCTCAGCGAACGCTGCTTGCGAGACCAACAAAAGTGCCGCGGCAAGCGAGCAAATCGTCGAGCGTTTTCCCAGGTCCATCATGCGTTCCCTCCAGGCCGAGACAATTAAGCACCGTTGCCGCAAAACTGCCAAGGATGCTGCCGACGAGGCGGCTGAGCTTTGGGCGAGGTTTCCAGACCACGAAAAGAAAAAGGACCGGTGCCCCCCGGCGCCGGTCCTTGATTTCCTTCTTCCCCGGCCGCGCTTCTTTTTGGCGCGGCTCCGATCCTGATGCCAGGGATGCGCCTTACATCCGATAGGCGATGGTGTCGTTCCAGAAGCGGTCGAGCCGCTGCAAAGCGCGGTTCATCTGCTGGAACTCTTCGCTGTTGATGCCGCCGACCTGCTCGATCGAGCCGACATGGCGCTCATAGAGACCGGCGACGACTTCCGCCACCTCATTGCCTTTCGGCGTCAGTGAAACGCGGACCGAACGACGGTCGATGCGCGAGCGCTGGTGGTTGATGAAGCCGAGATCGACGAGCTTCTTCAGATTGTAGGAGACGTTCGAGCCGAGATAATAGCCACGCGAGCGCAGTTCGCCGGCGGTCAGCTCGGAATTGCCGATGTTGAACAGCAGCAGCGCCTGGATGGCATTGATGTCGGAGCGGCCGTTGCGGTCGAATTCGTCCTTGATCACATCAAGCAGACGGCGGTGCAGACGCTCCACCAGCTGCAGCGATTCCATGTACAGCGAACGGATCGCCTCGCGGCGGTCGTCGGATACGTTGGCGGTCTTCGCCGCCGGACGCGAATTGATCATTGTCTTTGCCTCTCGTTTGTCGCCCTGGTGATTTTTTGTTTTTCACCTTGATCGCGACACTATCGAATACTCATAAAATTCGACTTAAACGCTAGGGCTAACAAGAGCTTACCGGTAATAGGTTTCGCAAGAGGCTTAACGAACGGTCACCCGAGCAAGGATAATTAACCTAAAGATTTAGCCAATGGTTTCGGGCCAACCAGAGCTTAGGCCCGCGCCGGGCGCTTGCGCATCCAGATCACTACGCGGAAGACGACATAGAACAGCGCCACCGCAACGTGCGAGAGGATGATCAGCGGCCGGTGGCCGAACAGATCGGGGAATCCTGCATACATGATGGTCTCGGTGACCGCGCAGATGAACCAGATCACCGGCCCCCAGGACGCCAGCATCCACAGGCCGGCGGCGGCAAAGGGAAAGAACACGGCGAGCACGACGGCCGCCACCTGCCAGTGCACCGGCATCAGGTCGAAGCGCCACAGCGGGCCTGGATAGAAGCCGATCAGGCGGATCCAGTAGAGAATGCCGAACAGCAGGCAGTAGCCGGCAATGACGCGCTGGAACCAGGCGAATATGATTTCGACGCCGGAGGGCTGCAGCACGATGCGTCTCGACGCGGCCTCGCTCACAGTTCGAGCTCCCGTTCGAGCGGGGCGAAATAGGCATCGATGTCGGCAGTGCCGACTGCATCGATGCTGGCCGGCTGCCAATGCGGCTTCGAGCCCTTGTCGATGATGGCGGCGCGGATGCCTTCATAGAAATCGCGGCCGGCAAGCATGCGGTTGAGGATGCGGAATTCCATCTTCATGCATTCGTCCATCGACAGCGTCAGGCCGGCGCTGATCTGGCGCCAGGCGACATGCAGGCTGGTCGGCGAGCGAGTGCGGATCGTTGCCAGCGTCTTAGCGGCGAATTCGTCGTCACCCGCCGCCCGCTCCAGGCTGTCGATGATATCAAGGAGCGAGGCTTGCGCAAAATGCTGGGCGATCGCCGCCAGCGTAGGCCTATCGGTCTCGCGTCGGGCGGAGACAAAAAAACCGCGCAGCACCGATTCCGGATCGCCAGTCGCTGCCAGCCGGTCGAGAAAGCCGGCCTGGTCCTCGGCCTTGATGGTGTGCGTGGCGAGACCCGACCACAACGCGTCGCCATAGCGGATGCGGGTTCCGGTCAGGGCCAGATACATGCCAAAGCTGCCGCCAAGATCCGGCAACAGATGGCTGGCGCCGACATCGGGGAAAAAGCCGATGCCGACTTCCGGCATGGCGAACTGAGCGTTCTCGGTCATCACCCGCTGCGAGCCGTGGAACGAGATGCCGACGCCGCCACCCATGACGATGCCGTCGATCAGCGCGACATAGGGTTTTTTGAACCGCTTAATGCGGGCGTTCAGGCGGTATTCGTCGGCGAAAAACTCTACCGGCAGCTTTCCTGCCCGGCCGGCCTCGTAGATGTGGAGGATGTCTCCGCCGGCCGAAAATGCCCTGCCCTCGGCCTTGACAACGACGACATCGACGCCGTCATCGCGCTCCCAGGCGCGCAGCGCCTTGTCGAGCGCCTGGACCATGCGATGGGTGACGGCATTGAGGGCCTGCGGCCGCGTCAGCGTGACGACGCCAGCCCTGCCCAACCGTTCGAAGCGAATCTCGTCGCCTCCGCCAAAATCCATCGTGAAAGAATCCCTCCCCGCGCCTGCGGGACTGAAGTGCTAAAGCGTGGCGCATGGGTGCGTCAATGCCGGTGGCCAATCCGGGGTGGAAAGAGGCCATGTCCTGCGTCGGCGCAACGTTGTCAGCGAATGCCAAACACTCCATCTATCCAGCAGTGAACTCAAAGGCGAACGCATGGTGACCGAAGCATCAGGACGTGATTTTCCGATGCCGCGAAGTTTCGACCCGGACGATGTTTTAAGTCGCCCGCTGATGGCGAATCTGGCGACCGTCACCGCGGACGGCGCGCCACGCAACGCACCGATGTGGTTTATCTGGGAGGACGGTGCGATCTGGCTGCTCGGCTCATCGGAGGCAAGTGCGGTCAAGCATCTTGAAAGAGACCCGCGCTGCGCGGTGGAAATCGTCCACTTCGACAGCAATGCCGGCATCCTGCTGCATCTGGGACTGCGCGGCGTCGCCACGATCGAACCGATGGCGCCGGACCGCTTCAAACGGCTACTGGACAAATATCTCGGCCCGCAAGCAGACTGGAACGCGTGGTTCATCGACAATGTGGCGCAGATCGACCATCCGGACGGCCGCATGATCCGGCTTGCCCCGGTCAACATCTTCACCAACAACGTGTCGTTCTTCAAAACCGGCCCTGATCTGGCCTGGCCGCCGAATCCGTAGCCACATTCGCCTCCGCTTCCCGCCTTGGCCACCGCCGCCACGCGATGCTACAAAGCCGCCGACCGTCGCGGCATCGAACCCATGGCGATGACGGGCTTCGGGGGACGCTAAGCCATGCCTGGATTTTCGCGGCTCGCTCTGATGATGATCGGCCTGCTCGGTTCGATCCTTTGTCCCGCTGTCGCGGCGACCGTCGATGAGCTTTATCAGGCGCAGACCATCGTCACCGGGCAGGGCGAGGTGAACCGCCAGATCGGCTTCAAGGCCTGCCTGGACTCGGTTCTGGTGCGGGTTTCCGGGGATCAGCGCCTGCCGAAAAAGCCGGAAATGGCGGCGCTGCGCGAAAACGCCGGCAGTTTCGTCGACACCTTCCGTTACCATGACCGGCTGGAAGGCATTCCGGTCCATGACGAGCAAGGCACCCATGACCGGCCGCACGACCTCACCTGCCTCTACAAACCGGCCGCGATCGATCCGGTGCTGGCGGCGCTCGGCAGCAAGCCATGGCTTGGCGAACGGCCGCGCCTGGCGGTGTTTCTGACGGCCGAGCAAGGCACAAGGCATTTCGCGCTGACCGCCGACGAGGCGCATGGCCAAGCCATGCGCGAATCCTTCGCCAATGCCACCGGCCCGCTGGTGATGCGGATCGCATTTCCCTCGGCATCGCTGCTCTCTGGTGCCGGTCTCGACGACGAGACGCTGCGCCATGCCGATTTGGCGACGCTGGACCAGTTGGCAAAGAAAGCCGGCGCCGACCAGGCGCTCGCCGGCAGCATCGTCTGGAGCGACAAGGATCTGGGCTGGATCGCCGACTGGCGGCTGGCCATGGTCGGCAAGACCTACACATGGCAGGTGCGCGGCGTCAGCTTCGACGAGGCGTTTCGTGTAGCCATGCGGGGCGCGGCACAGGTGCTGTCGGGCAATGGACAGCCTTGAGAGGTCGGCGCCGCCCCTCATCCGCCTGCCGGCACCTTCTCCCCGTGAACGGGGAGAAGGGAACCTGGCACAATCGTGTCGCATTGGTCAGCGGCAAGGGCTCGTGGTAAAAGCCGCCGATCCGGAGTTCTGGCGATGAACAAATTCACCCCTGCAAAAGCTGCCGGCGCCCGCAGCGTCGACGAGATCACCGGCAGCCGCCGGCTGCGCCGCATGCGCAAGGCCGACTGGTCGCGGCGCCTCGTTCAGGAGAACCGGCTTTCGGTCGACGATCTGATCTGGCCGATCTTCGTCATTGACGGCAAGAACACCCGTGAGCCGATCGCCGCCATGCCTGGCGTCTTCCGCCTGTCGATCGACCTTGCCGTGAGAGAGGCCGAGCGCGCGGCAAAGCTCGGCATTCCGGCCATCGCCACCTTCCCCAATGTCGAACTGGGCCTGCGCGACCAGACCGGCTCGCACATTCTCGACCCGGAAAACATCATCAACCGCACCACGCGCGCCATCAAACACGCCGTGCCGGAGATCGGCATCATCACCGATGCCGCACTCGATCCGTTCACCTCGCACGGCCATGACGGCATTTTGCGCGACGGCATCATCGTCAATGACGAGACGGTGGAGCAGGTAGCGGCGGCAGCCGTCATCCAGGCAGCGGCGGGCGCCGACATCATTGCCCCCTCCGACATGATGGACGGCCGCATCGGCGCCATCCGCGACGCGCTCGACGCCAATGGTTTTCACGATGTGGCGATCATGTCCTATGCGACCAAGTTCGCCTCGGCCTTCTACGGCCCCTATCGCGAGGCGGTCGGCACCGCCGGCCTGCTCAAGGGCGACAAGAAGACCTATTACATCGACCACGCCAACTCCGACGAAGCGGTGCGCGAGGCCGAGCAGGATATCGCCGAGGGCGCCGACATGCTGATGGTCAAGCCCGGCCTGCCCTATCTCGACATCATCCGCAGGCTGAAGGACGAGTTCCAGATGCCGACCTTCGCCTACCAGGTGTCGGGCGAATATTCGATGATCAAGGCCGCCGCTGCCAATGGCTGGATCGATGGCGAGAAGGCGATGCTGGAATCGCTGCTCGCCTTCAAGCGCGCCGGCTGCGACGGCATTCTTACTTACTTCGCGCCCGAGGTGGCGGCGATGCTGAAGGGATAGGGCAGCCGCGGCCGCCCTGCTCCAGCCTTAAAACTCCACGTCGAGTTCGATGATGTCCTCGGGTTCGGCCAGCGCGTCATGCGTCCATTCCTCCAGCAACGGCCAGGTCAGGATCGTCTCGCAATACGCTGCGAGCGGTGGTTCGAGTTCAACCGCATAGGTGCGAAAACGGGTGCAGACCGGCGCATACATCGCGTCGGCCACTGTCGGTGACGCACCGAACAGAAACGGACCGCCATAGGTCGCCAGGCATTCCGACCAGATCGTCTTGATCCGCTCCACATCCGGGCGCGCGCCGGAAAAGATCTTGAAGCTCTTGTGCCTGGCTTTCAGGCTCATCGGCAGCGCCGAGCGCAAATTGTGAAAGCCTGAATGCATCTCGCCGGATACCGCGCGGCAATGGGCGCGCGCCACGCGGTCGGCCGGCAGCAGGCTGGCATCCGGCATAGTCTCGGCCAGATATTCGGCGATCGCCAGCGTGTCCCACACCGTCACCCCGTCATGGGTCAGCCGCGGCACCAGCACCGATGGCGACAAAAGCAGCAATTCCTGCCGCTGCTCAGGGTCATCGATGTCGATGCGCTTCTCCTCGAACTCCAGCCCCCCCATGCGGCAGAGCAACCAGCCACGCAAGGACCAGGAAGAATAGTTCTTCGACGAGATCGTCAATGTCGCCTTGGTCATACCGTCGGCCCCCCGAGCCCCTTTGCCGGCAACAATCCTCTCGCAATGCACAAAATTTTGCACTAGATTTTTTTGCACTGCCACATGGCCGCTTTGGAACGGGATGCATCTCGATGCTGTACCAGGCCTACCAGCTTCAGGACGACCTGATCGCCCCGTCGCGTTTTTTCGCCGATCTCTTGCGCTCGGCGATGAGCAGCATGGTTTCAGGCGACAGCGTGAAGCAGCGCCTTGCCGCCGGGCTGGAGATGGTCGGCCGCTTCAAGCTCACCTATGCGCGGCCGGATTTCGACATCAAATCGGTAAAGGTCGGCAAGCGCGACGTGCCGGTCACCGTCGAGACGGCGCTCGAGCTGCCGTTCGGGACGCTGCTGCGCTTTGCCAAGGACATGGATACGCGCCAGCCCAAGGTGATGGTGATCGCCCCGTTGTCGGGTCATTTCTCGACGCTGCTGCGCGGCACGGTGGAAACGCTGCTGGCCGACCACGAGGTCTATATCACCGACTGGGCCAATGCGCGCGACGTGCCGCTTTCCGCCGGCCGTTTCGGCGTGGACGACTATGTCGACTACATCATCCGCTTCCTGGAGGCGATCGGCCCGGGCGCGCACATACTGGCGGTCTGCCAGCCCTGCGTCCAGGCGCTCGCCGCCGTCGCCGTGATGTCCGAGGACAGGCATCCCGCGACACCGCGCTCGATGACGCTGATGGCGGGGCCGATCGATCCGCGCGAAAGCCCGACCAAGGTCAACGAGTTCGCCGTCAGCAAGTCACTGGCCTGGTTCCAGAGCTCCGTCATCTCGCGCGTGCCGTGGCGGCATGCCGGCGGCGGACGCCGGGTCTATCCGGGCTTTCTCCAGCTTGCCGCGTTCATGGCCATGAACATGGACCGCCACAACAAGGCCCACCAAAAGCTGCATGACCATCTGTCGGCCGGCGAGACAGCCGAGGCCGAGAAAATCAAGACCTTCTACGACGAGTATCTGGCGGTGCTCGACCTGACCGAAGAGTTCTATCTCGAAACCATCGACCGCGTGTTCCAGAAGGCGGAGCTCGCTACCGGCACGTTCACGTACCGTGGCAGCCCGGTCGACCCGGGCGCGATCCGCAACACGGCGCTGCTGACCGTCGAGGGCGGGCGTGACGACATCTGCGCGCTTGGCCAGACCTCGGCCGCGCATGAATTGTGCCGGTCGCTGCGCCCGCATCTGAAGCGCCATCATCTGCAGGCCAATGTCGGCCACTACGGCGTCTTCAACGGCAAGCGCTGGGAGCGCGAAATCTATCCGGCCGTGCGCAATCTCATCTTGTCGATGGAATAGTTTTGCCCCACTGGGACAGAGACGCTGAAGAGATGGCCGGAACCCGGAAACGCCGGGTTCCGGCTGTTCCTTACGCCTTGGGCAGGTAGGGAATCGTTCCTGCGAGATCGGTGTTGTCGATCATCTGGAAGCGGCTGTCGCTGCCGGCCTGACGCGCCGCCACGAACGGAGCGTACTGCGGATCGGTGGTGAAGGCCTCGGCGGCCTGAGCCGACGGAAATGCCATGATGGCGATGAGGCTGGTGTCCAGCGGCTTGCCCTCAAGCGTCTTCACATTGCCGCTGCGCGCCAGATATCTGCCGCCATGCTTGTGCACGAGATCGTGCACCGAAGCGGCATATGCCGGCACCCATTTGTCGTCCTTCACCTTGATGTCTGCGATCACATAAGCGGTCATTGTCTGCTCCTCATTGATCGGCACCGGACTGCCCGGTGACGTGACCGCTGCTTCCCACGGCGATGGCGCATCCCTCCAGTCACCGAACTGTACCAGGGGGCCCAGTACAGGTTCTGTACTGGCCCGACGATCGGTTTCTGGGTAAGGTCGGCCATCTTTTGTTGGAGACCACCACATGACACAGGCCGGATACAAACAATTCTGCCCGCTCTCCATGGCCGCCGAACTGCTCTGCACTCGCTGGACCATGGTGCTGCTGCGCGAACTGGTGGCGGGATCGACCCGCTTCAACGACCTGCGCCGCGGTGTGCCGAAAATGTCGCCAACCCTTCTGTCGCAACGGCTGAAGGACCTCGAAGCCGGCGGCATCGTCGAGCGCACGGAGGTCAAATCCGAGAAGGGCGTGTTCGAATACCGGCTGACCGAAGCCGGCAGGGATTTGCGCCCGGTGGTCGAAGCGATGGGCTTCTGGGGGCAGAAATGGGTGGAGGCCAGGCTGTCGCTGAAAAACCTCGATCCATCGCTGCTGATGTGGGACATGCGCCGCAATCTGAACCCCAGTCCGCTGCCGGACGGACGCACCGTGATACAGTTCCTGTACCATGACCTGCCGGCGACAAAGCGGTCCTGGTGGCTGATCGTCGAGAAGCAGGGCGATGTCGATCTGTGCTGGTACGATCCGGGATTTGACGTCGATCTCTACGTGTCGACGGACCTGTGCACCATGACGTCGATCTGGATGGGGCTGACGACCGTGCACAAGGAACGCGACAAGATCAGCTTGACCGGCGACCTCGATATCGCCGCCAAAATGCAGATCTGGCTTGGCCTGAGCCCCTTTGCGGTGATGCCGAAGCGTGCCGCGGCCTAGGCCGTCAAACTCACGGATTCCGCAGACTTTGGTCTACCCTTCGAAAATCTACTTGCCAAATGCAAGCAGATTGGCTAACTGATTGCAGAATACAACCAGTTATCGAGGAGAACCCTTCATGTCCAAGCTGCGCGTCAATGCATTCACCCTGTCGCTCGACGGTTTCGGCGCCGGTCCTGACCAGACCCTGCAAAACCCGCTCGGCGTTGGTGGCGAAGAGCTGCACAAATGGATGATCGGCACCCGCACCTTCCACGAAATGGTCGGCAAGGATGGCGGCACCACCGATGTGGACGACCGCTTCACGGTCCGCAGCTTCGACAATGTCGGCGCCTGGATCCTCGGCCGCAACATGTTCGGACCGATCCGCGGGGAATGGCCGGACGACAATTGGAAAGGCTGGTGGGGCACCAATCCGCCCTATCATGTGCCGGTCTTCGTGCTGACCCACTACAAGCGTGATCCGATCGAAATGGAAGGCGGCACCATTTTCCACTTCGTCACCGGCGGCATCCATGATGCGCTCGACCAGGCGAAAGCCGCGGCCGGTGGCAAGGATGTCCGCGTCGGCGGCGGCGTCTCCACCATCCGGCAATATCTGCAGGAGAAGCTTATCGACGAGTTGCATCTGGCGGTGTCGCCGATGCTGCTGGGCAAGGGTGAGAACCTGTTTGCCGGCCTGGATATGCTTGAGCTCGGCTATCAGTGCACCGAGCAGGTGGCGACGGCGCTTGCCACGCATGTTACGATCAAGCGGGGGTAGGCCTCATCACAGTCGGGAAAGCAGCGATCCGTCGCGCCCCCCTCTGTCCTGCCGGACATCTCCCCCACGAGGGGGGAGATTGGCAGCTTCGTGGAAGGCGCTATTCCTGCAACGTCGGTGATTGGCGAAGACCAACGTGTCGTCTGATCTCCCCCCAAGTGGGGGAGATGTCCGGCAGGACAGAGGGGGGCGCGAAAGAATGCCGTCCCCTCATGTCTTCAGCGCAGACGCTCAATACTTCTCCGGCACGTAAAGTTCGCGCGGCAGGGTCTGGCGCTCATATTCGGGGTTGAAGACGCGCTCGGGCAGCGTGATCTCCTCATGCGGCACCTCCTCATAGGGCATCTGCTTGAGCAGATGATCGATGCAGTTCAGCCGCGCCCGTTTCTTGTCGTTGCCCTCGACGATGTACCACGGCGCCTCAGGAATGTTGGTGCGCGCGAAGGTCTCTTCCTTGGCCTTGGTGTACTGCTCCCAGCGCACGCGCGACTGAAGGTCCATCGGCGACAGCTTCCACTGCTTCATCGGATCGTGGATGCGCATCAGGAAGCGCATCTGCTGCTCCTCGTCGGTGATGGAGAACCAGTATTTGACAACCGTGACGCCGGAGCGGACCAGCATGCGCTCGAATTCCGGCACGTCGCGGAAGAATTCCTCGACCTGATCGGGTTCGGCAAAGCCCATCACCCGCTCGACGCCGGAGCGGTTGTACCAGGAGCGGTCGAACAGGACGATCTCGCCACCGGCCGGCAGATGCGGCACGTAGCGCTGGAAATACCATTGCGACTTCTCGCGCTCGGTCGGCGCCGGCAGTGCGACGACGCGGCAGATGCGCGGATTGAGCCGCTGGGTGATGCGCTTGATGACGCCGCCCTTGCCGGCGGAGTCGCGGCCCTCGAAAATGACCACCAGCTTCTTCTGGTGATAGGCGACCCAGGACTGCAGCTTGATCAACTCGGACTGCAAGGTGATGAGGTCGCGAAAATACTGCATGCGATCGATCGAAGGCGGATGCGCGTTCTTGTAGATCTTGGCGATCTCCATCGACAGCGCCGGTTCCGACATTTCCAGCTCGTAGTCTTCGTCGAGCGTGTCGGCCAGCTCCGCTTCAAGCCAATCCCTGGCCGGAGAATTCTGTTTTAACTCGGTCATTTGCGCTGCTCCGCTTGCCGGCTGAAGTGAAACCCTGAGCCGACTTGATATAGGCCGGCAATGACGGTTTTATTGCAGCCACCGGACGCCGCAAATCCGCGAGGCATGGTCGATCCGCCGCCGTGGCATGGCGACAAGCCGCTCGAATTGTCCTACAAATGCCGAACCCCTCGGGCTGCCCTGCCCTCCCCACCGAAATTGCGAGGATTTGACATGGAATACCGCACGCTTGGCCGTTCCGGCCTGAAAGTTTCGACGCTGACGCTCGGCACCATGACCTTCGGCGGCGCCGGGCCGTTCGCCGCCGTCGGCAATTCCGATCTCTCGGAAGCGAGGCGTATTATCGACAGCTGCATCGATGCCGGCATCAATCTCATCGACACCGCCAATGTCTATTCGAACGGCATTTCCGAGGAGATCATCGGCGAGGCGCTCGGCGGCAAGCGCAAGGGCGATGTGCTGATCGCCTCTAAGGCGCGCATGCGGATCGGCAAGGGGCCAAACGACGAAGGCCTGTCGCGCTATCATCTGATCCGCGAGTGCGAGAAGAGCCTGAAGCGGCTTCGCACCGATGTCATCGACATCTATTTCCTGCACGAATGGGACGGTGTGACGCCGCTCGAGGAAACCATCGCCGCGCTCGACACCTTGGTTGCGCAGGGCAAGATCCGCTATGTCGGCTGCTCCAACTATTCCGGCTGGCAGGTGATGAAGGCGCTGGGCATCAGTGACAGAAATCACCAGCCGCGTTTCGTCACCCAGCAGATCCACTACACGCTGGAGGCGCGCGAAGCCGAATACGAACTGCTGCCGATCTCGGTCGACCAAGGGCTCGGCGTGCTGGTGTGGAGCCCGCTCGCCGGCGGATTGTTATCTGGCAAGTACAATCGCGACAGCCCCACGGCCCGCCAGCTCAGCGGCTGGTCGGAGCCGCCGATCCGCGACGAGGATCGGCTGTGGCGGATCGTCGACGTGCTGGTCGAGATCGGCAAGGCGCGCGGCGTGTCTGCCGCGCAGGTGGCGCTGGCCTGGCTGCTCGGCCGTCCGGCAGTCAGTTCGCTAGTGATTGGCGGCAGGACCGAAGCCCACTTCAAGGACAACATCGCCGCGGCAAGCCTGGTGCTTTCCGAGGACGAGCGCAGCCGCCTCGACGCGGTCAGCAGGCCGCCACTGCTCTATCCCTACTGGCACCAGCAACTGACAGCCAAGGACCGCTTCGGTCCGGCTGATCTTGTTATCGACCGGAGCTGTGTCTGAGCGGTCTAGGGGGCAACGGCGCTAGCCCGAGATATAGCGCCAGATCTCGGCGTCGGGCTCCACCTGGCCGCTGAGCACGAAATATTTGTAGAGCACGAGCAGCGAGATCGCCTGCTCGGCCTGCTCGTAGCAGAACTTTCGGCAATAGGCGTTGGCGGCTGCAATGATGCGTTCGGCCTCCGCCGGATGCTGCTCGAAATACCGCATTTTTTCGGCAAGATCGGAGAAATCTGGGGCGAGCGGCACATAGTGGATATCAGCTTCTATCTGCTTTTCAGCGAACCAGGTCTCGTATGTCGGCGGCGGCATCAGGCAGAGCGAATTCGAGCTCATGATCCATTTGAGGTTGGTCGCCACATCATTACCTTCGAGCGAAACGATGTAGCGGTAGTGCCGCTGCTGTTCGATGCTGAGATATGGCTTGCGGTACGCCGCAGCGGTCGACTTGGGTGAGCCGACATCGCAGAACGGCAGATCGCGCACGGCCTCCAGGAACAGCGTGCGGATCGGATTGTTGAGTTCGCCGCGCCAGACCACGGCCGGACGCTTGTCGACAAAACGCATGGTGTCGGCGGGCATGTTGAAATGGCGGAACTTGTCGAGCTTCATCAGCACGGCATTGCTGTTGTCGTCCCGGATTGGCCGATCCTTGACGATCGAAGGTACCTTCGGCACGTCAATGACGTCGCCGAATTCCAGGTCGATCAGCAGGCCGGGATCGAAATAGCGGGCGAATTCCTTCAGGTCGTAATAATACATGCTCGGCCTGAACGGTATCCGGCGGACAGGCACCGCATCCGGGCTCGGCACGAAGGCGTGCTGCAACTTGTTGTAGTAGTCCAGCCGTTCGCGAACCGACGCGTCGGAAAGGCTTGCCTGGCGAAGCCGGCCGGCCAACCTGCTGCGGAACAATGCCTGCGGCGCCAAATCGCGCACGACGTTGCGTGCGTAGTAGAACACCTTGACTGCGTTGCGTAGGACTGTGGCCATCGGTCACTTGATCAAAACAGACTGGCGGCCCCAGCATTTCGGCGCCTCAAGTCTTTCCTACACCATTGTGCCGCCTATCTTGCAAGCCCGGAACCACCGGGAAGCTCACCACCGAGCATCTATGGATGCCGATCGTCCCCTGCGGTGTTGTGTTTGCGGCCCAATGCTCCTAGGCAGGGGCAAGTCTTAGAGAAAGGATACGATATGGCACGACCACCGAACTACGGACAGGAACGCAAGGAGCGTGACCGGCAGAAGGCTGCCAAGAAGGCGGAGAAGCTGGCGGCCAAGGTCGCGGCCAAGGATCGTTCGACGCCCGAGAACGAAACCAACGCTGAAACCGAGACCGAAACGGCAGAATAGAACGGCATCCGACCCGTAGGGCAGACCGGGTTACGTCACCCGGTTACACCAAGGGATGCGCCGTGCTCGAGCCGGCCCTTGCCGAGCTCAGGTTGGCCCGTGCTCAGGCCGGCGCCTTGTCGCTGATGAAGACGTTGACTTCGCGCGCGGCGGCGATGAAGGCGCGCCTTGCATTCATCGCCGGCTTGTCGCCGGCCAGCGCGTCATGACAGGCCTGCAGCGCTTCGCGGTGCTTCATGCTGCGCTTGCCGGGCCAGCTGTTGAGCAGATAATCGGAAGCCTCGCGCGCCGTACGCAAGAGCTGAGTGCTTCCCTCCGTGGCCGACTTGACGGTCACGGGTGTTTCAAATCGGTTGTTTTCCATGGCCGCTCTTACGCCATCGGCGTTCGCGAAGCGAGGCCGAAAGTGATTGCACTGTCCGTTCTGCCTTTTTCGTGACGACGCGTCTCAGGCGGCGACGACGGCAAATCCCCTGGCGCGCAGGCCGCGCCGGTCATTGTGCAGCGACATCACCAGCCGGTCGCGGCTGCCGACGATGTGGGCTGAAAGCCGGCCTGCCGCGCCGTCGGCGTCGCCAGCCCGCACTGCGGCCAGAATGGCGTGGTGCTCGGCCCACGCACGGCCAAGGGCTGCCTCGTCGCGGACCTCGAGCCAGCGGGCGCGCGACAGGCGGGTCATCGCATCGCGCACCGCCCTGAACAGGAACTCGTTGCCGGAAAGGCGCGCCAGCTCGATGTGGAAATCCATGCCGACGCGATGCCATTCCTCGCGCGGAGTGCCGGCATCGCAGGAGTCGAGCATCGCTTCGATGACATCGATGGCGCTCCTGTCCTCTAGGGCGCAGGTCAGGCGCAGCGCCGCGACTTCGACCGCCTCGCGATAGACCGCGATCTGCTGGAGCTCGGCAAGGTTGATCGGCGACACCGTCCAGCCGCGCCCGTCGCGGCAGATCAGCCCTTCCGTCTCCAGCCGCAGCAAAGCCGCCCTGACTGGCGTGCGCGACGCGCCGAAGCGGCTTTCGATCCAGCGCTCCGTCAGCCGCTCGCCCGGACCGATCTCGAGGCCGAGGATCATCTCGCGAAGCTGTTTTTCGACATTCTGCATCTGCGACATTTTTGTTCCGTTGCCCTTTGTGACTCGGCCGACCGTTTGAAGAGGCCGCATTGACAGCAGCCAGACTTGCGTCCATGACAGATACCAGCTTGGTATCCCAAAATGGTATCCTGAGCAAGCCATCAACATCGGCTGCCGGGACAGGACAAATGACATGCCGCAAGTGAGCGCAGGCACATACAACGCCCATTGGCGGCGCAATCTGTTCGTCTGCGTTGCCGGCTCGTTCAGCACGCTTATTGCGATGACGCTGCTGCTGCCGTTCCTGCCGCTCTATGTCGAGCAACTCGGCGCCAAGGGCCATGCGGCGATCGTGCAATGGTCCGGCATCGCCTATGGCGCGACCTTCTTTGCCGCGGCGCTGGTCGCGCCGCTGTGGGGACGACTGGGCGACCGCTACGGCCGCAAGCTGATGCTGGTGCGCGCCAGTTTCGGCATGGCCATCTGCATGTCGCTGACCGGCATGGTGCAGACCGTCTGGCAATTGGTGCTACTGCGCCTGCTGATCGGTTTTGCTGGCGGCTATTCCTCGGGCTCGACCATCCTTGTCGCCATGCAGACTCCTAAGGAACGCTCCGGCTGGGCGCTAGGCGTGATGTCGGCCGGCATCACCGCCGGCGCGCTGGTAGGCCCCCTGCTTGGCGGCGTGCTGCCGCCCTTGATCGGCATCCGCACCACCTTCCTCATCTCCGGCGGCGTGATTTTCCTGGCGTTCCTGGCGACGACCTTTCTCATCAAGGAGAACCCTCGCCCTGTCGCAACAGACGCCAGGACGAAGGAGAAACTCAGAGGTGGCTGGGCACAGATTCCCGACAAGCGCCCCGTCGTCGCCATGCTGGCGACCGGCATGCTGTTGAGTTTCGCCACCATGTCGATCGAGCCGATCATCACCGTCTATGTGCAGCAGCTCATCGAGGATCAGAGCCGGGTCACGCTGATCTCCGGCGTCGTCATGTCGGCGGCTGCGCTCGGCGCCATCCTGTCGGCCTCTAGGCTCGGCAAGCTCGCCGACCGCATCGGCCATTGGAACGTTGTCGTCGGCGCGCTCGCCGTCTCGGCGCTGCTGCTCGTCCCGCAGGCTTTCGTCACCGAGGGCTGGCAGCTGGTGGGCTTGCGTTTCCTGATGGGCCTGGCGCTCGGCGGTCTGTTGCCCTGCATCACCAGCGTCATCCGCCACAATGTTCCCGACGGCGTCGGCGGCAATGTGCTTGGCCTGTCGATCTCGGCGCAATATGTCGGACAGGTCGCCGGCCCGCTGCTTGGCGGCTTCGTCGGCGGTCATTTCGGCATGCGGGCGGTGTTTCTCGGCACATCGGTGCTGATGGCGGGCGGCGCGGTGTATAACTGGCTGGTCCAGTCACGCCGGGAACGTGACATGCTGGCGGTATCAGGCAAATCCTGACACAGCCTATTTCATTGAGATCACGGAGACATTGATATGGCCGAGCAACTTGCGGGCAACAGCGGTCGTATCCTTGTTTTTGCCGGCGGCCTCATCGGCGCGGCGGGCGTGGCGTTGTCCGCCGCGGCGGCGCATCTGGGCGGCGCATTTGTAAGCACGGCAGCATCCTTCCTGATCATGCACGCGCCGGTGTTTCTCGCCGTCGGCCTTTTGGGCGCAAACCGGATGCTGCGATGCGGAGGCTTCATCCTTCTCGCCGGGCTGCTGCTGTTCTGCGGCGATCTCCTCGCCCGAGACTTCCTTGGCTCAAGGCTGTTTCCGATGTCGGCGCCGATCGGCGGCACCTTGCTCATCGCCGGCTGGCTGGTGATTGCCGGTTCGGCGCTGGTGCGACAGCGTTCCTGACGCCCGCCAGCCGGCAAGGCTCAGTCCTGCCGGCGTTCAAGCCCGACCAGCAGCTTCCAATTGCGCGTGACCGGCTTGGCCAAACGCTGCCGCTCGGGCCTTTCGGTGGCCAGCGGGATTCCCCAATAGTGGCGAAAGATGTCTTCGAACACTTGGTTGACGGGATGCATGGCTTGGCCTCCTCAAAAAATTGAATCGATCCAATCGACTGGCAAAAAAGATGCCTTGCCGATCAGCTCCGCTTACGCCCCGCCAGAAGGTGCGGATCACGCTTCCACGGCCCGGTCCTGACACGGCGCTTCTCAGTTGCGGCCACCGGGACGATACCCCAGTCGTTGCCGTAGATGTCTTCGAACAGATAGTTGACGGGATGCATGGCACCCTCCTCTTCACGGGATCCAGCCACAATTGGCATGACACTTGGATCGATTCAAAGATAGATCTTGCCGGGCCGATGTCAAGCAAAAATTTGAATCGATCCAACGAAAGTGCTAGAAGCGCTCAGCGAACGTGCTAGATGGGAGCTGGAGGCAAGCAACAATGGCGTTACGCGGCGAAGGCACCACAAGACCCATCCGACTGGCAGACATCGCCAAGGCCGCCGGGGTTTCGCACGGCACCGCCTCCAACGTCTTCAGCCGTCCCGAGATCGTGCGCGAGGAAGTGCGCGAGCGGGTCAAGGCGGCGGCGGAGGCGATGGGCTATGCCGGGCCTGACCCCAAGGGCCGCCTGTTGCGCGCCGGCAAGGTCAACGCGATCGGCGTCGCCACCAGCCAGCCCCTCGCCTATTTCTTCGACGATCCCTATGCCCGCGCCATCATGGCCAGCATTTCCACGGCATGCGACGCCACCGGCGCCGGCATAGCACTTGTGTCGGCCGGCAATGAGGAAAAGCTTGCCTGGAACATCCAGAGCGCGCTGGTCGACGGCTTCATCCTGTTTTGCATCGAGGGCGGCTCGCGCCTTGTCGAGCTGACACGCGAGCGCAAGCTGCCTTTCGTGGCACTCGAGCTCGGCTTCGAGGACAAAACGGTTTCGGCGATCGGCGTCGACAATGCCGCCGGCGCCCGCATGGCGGCACGCCATCTCGCCGAGCTTGGCCATCGCCGCTTTGCTGTGCTGTCGCTGCAGTTCGCCGACGGCAGCACCGGCCTTGTTTCGCCAGGCCAAGTTGCGGCGGCGGTCTACACCGGCACGCGTGACCGCCTGGCCGGCTATTTCGAGGTGCTCTCCCGCTTCGGCGTCGACACCGCCAAGGTGCCGGTCTACGAGACCGAAAACGACGAAGCCAGCACGAGAGCGGGTCTCGAAACCATCTTCGCCGGCAGCGAAAAGCCCACCGCCATCCTGGCGATGTCGGACCGGATGGCCATGATCGCCATCGACTGGTTGGCTGCGCGCGGTATAGCGGTGCCGGGCGATGTCTCCATCGTCGGCTTCGACGGCGTGCCTGGCGCAGCTCTTTGCGATCCTGCGCTGACCACGGTCGCCCAGCCGATTGCCGAGATCGGCCGGCGGGCAGCACGCGCGATCCTTGATTTCGACGGCAAGGTGCTGCGCGAAACGCTGGACGTCGAACTGATCGTCCGGGCTTCGGCCGGGCCGCCCAAAAAAGCCTGAGCCCGGTCTATCGGTTGGCGCCTGCCGCGGCCGGCTGCGCGCTGAAGGAGGCTCGCCCGGAGGCTGCTTCGCTGCGCGTCGGCCGCTTGCCGGATGCACCGACGCTCGAAAACCATTCGAGATAGAAGGCGAGCGCGAACTGCATGGCGATGCCGGCAGCGATCAGCAGACTGTCATAGGCAAGGCCGCCCGGATTGATCAGCTTCAGCACCTGCGCCGCCATGGCGAGCACCGTGCCGGCGATGAAAACCGGCAGCGAGCGCTTGCCGAGTATCGCCAGCGGATGATCGCGGGAGGTGCGGAACAGGTTCGAGACGGCCGGCAAGGCGACGATCAAATAGCTGACCGCCAGGATGTGCAGCAGCCGCGGCAGCGACAGGAACGTCTTGTCGAAGCCGGTCAGCACCACCGGCAGATCCAGCCACGACACGTGACCCCAGAGCGGGCTGTGCACCCAGACAAGCGCGCCCGCGACATAGGTCGCCGCCGCGCCGACCAGCCAACGATTGACCGGAATGGTGCCGCCGCGCCTGACATGCAGCGCGCCGGCCAGGCCGATATTGAACAGGAACTGCCACGATAGCGGATTGAGAAACCAGAAGCCCGGCTCGGGATAATTGGGCGGGGCGATCTGGTAGATCCCGGCCACCAGCCACAGCGCTCCGGACACGGCGAGCGCCAGCAGTGGCCGGTAGCTGACGAACAGCAGGAAGGCCGGCGCCACCAGCAGCAGCGCCGCATAAACCGGCAGGATGTTGTTGTAGCCGAGCTGATGACCAAGCGTGACGATGCCGATCAGCACCTCCGGGGTGTTTTTCATCAGCGGCTCGATGTTGATCAGTTTCAGCATCTCCGGTCGCTGGGCGAACACCGCCGCGGCGCAGAACATGGCCATCACCGCCATCGTGGTGACGATGTGGGCGGCATAGAGCACACCCGCCCGCCGCCACATCTTTAGTGTCGCGAGTAGCCGGCCTCCCGGCTGGAACCTGCCGCCGTAGGCGAGCGCGACGGACATGCCGGAGATCAGCACGAAGGCCTCCGCCGCGTCCGAAAAACCGAAATTCTTGTATGTCAGGGTTTCAAAAGCGGTGCCCGGCACGTGGTCGATGAATATTGTGATCAGCGCGAGTGCGCGAAACACATCGATACGCGTGTCGCGTTCGGACGAAACTGGCATGGACATCGACAAAAGGCCTCAAAGCTGGTCGTTCATTGGGGCAATGCGACCCCCGACGCACCGCTTCGATTCCTCCCGTGAGAGAGTGTATCGGCGCAGAAACGGACTGAAGTTAGCCTGGTTCAATCAACTTTCACGGAGCATGAAAATATTCCGTTTTGAAGCCGGCAAATGAACAATAGCGACGTAAAATCAAAAGGATGTGATCGTGACTGAAGAGGCCGCCGTAGACGGACTTCTGAGGCGTGACCTGAACTTTCCCTACCGCCTCTACACGCCTGCCGATGCAACCGGCGATGTGCTTTTTCTGCTGCACGGATCCGGCGTCGACGAGACCACCCTGGTTCCGCTGGCGAGGCAGATCGCACCACGCACGGTGCTGGTGGCGGTGCGTGGCCGCATCCCCCAGGAGGACGGGTTCCGCTGGTTTGCCCGCATCACGCCGACGCGATTCGAGCAGGACAGCATCCGCGCCGAGGCGGACGCCTTTGCTGATTTCATTGCCGAGGTCGCCAAGCGCCAAAACCTCGATCTCTCCCGTTCGACATTTCTGGGTTATTCGAACGGCGCCAATCTGGTCTCCAGCGTCATGCTGCTGCATCCGGGCATGATCGAACGGGCAGCGCTGTTGCGCGCCATGCCGGTGTTGGACAACGTGCCGCCGGCCGATCTGTCGAAGGCGCGCGTGCTGATCATCGCCGGCAGCGCCGACCTGACCTACGCGCCCTTCGCGCCGGCGCTGGTGACGCTGCTCAGTCAGCACGGCGCCGCGGTCGATGCGCGCATTGTTGCTTCGGGCCACGAGTTTGGCGACCCGGACGCTGCAATTGTGCGGCAGTGGCTGGCGGGCGAAACGGCTGGAGAATGCACAAGACGCTGAAAATGACGCTGCCAATGGCCGCCGGCGTGTCCAAGACGCTCTGTCGATGGAAGACCTTTGCGAGAAGATGGACGCGGTTGCGCCGAAGCCGGGCAAGCGCGGTCCATACAAGAAGAAGATTGCGTAGAGGCTATCTGCCCTTCACGCCGTCCTTGCCGACGATTGTGAGCTTCGGTGCGTGGGCTTCCCGGATGATCTTGGCGGCTTCGTCTCTAGTGATGCCGACCTTGCGGGCATAGTAGGCAGCTTCCGCTTCAAGTGCGCCTTCTAGTGGCGCTTCAATCGCCTGATTTGCTTTCCGTTTCGCCTTCTTCCCCATGATGCGAATCATAGCACATTGCCGGGGTTGGCTGAATACTCATGCCTAAGGCTGCTTAAACTGAGACACTACCGCCAAAGGGCATACCTTGAAGCGGCGGCGAGATCGGCTACGCCATGCTGGTCAAGATATACGGCACGCGCCCGCTCCGCGTCAGCCGCCGAGGCGCGTGACAAAATAGGTGAGGGCCGAAATGGCGGCCGTCGCCGGCAAAGTGACGATCCAGGCGATGACGATGTTGCCGGCGATGCCCCAGCGCACGGCCGAGACGCGGCGGGCCGCGCCGACGCCGATGATGGCGCCGGTGATGGTATGCGTAGTCGACACTGGAACGCCAAGCCAGGTGGCGGCGAACAAGGTGATGGCGCCGCCGGTCTCGGCGCAGAAGCCCTGCATCGGGTTGAGCCGGGTGATCTTCGACCCCATGGTGTGAACGATGCGCCAGCCGCCGAACAAGGTGCCCAGCGCCAGTGCAGACTGGCAGGTGAGGACGACCCAGAGCGGCACATAGAATTTCTCGCCAAGCATACCTTGCGAATAGAGCAGCACAGCGATGATGCCCATGGTTTTCTGCGCATCGTTGCCGCCGTGTCCCAGCGAATAGAGCGAAGCGGAAAAGAACTGCAGGACGCGGAATGTGCTGTCGACGGCGAACGGCGTCTGGCGCAGGAACAGCCAGGAAACAACAAGGATCAGGACAAGCGCCAGAACAAATCCGGTCGCCGGTGACAGGACGATCGCGGCGACCGTCTTGCCGAGCCCCGTCCAGACGATGGCGCCGACGCCCGCCTTGGCAACGCCGGCGCCGACCAGCCCGCCGATCAGCGCATGCGAGCTGCTGGACGGGATGCCGGCAATCCAAGTGACGATGTTCCAGACAATGGCGCCGACAAGGGCTGAAAAGATCACCGCCGGCGTGACGATGCTGACGTCGACGATGCCCTTTCCCACCGTCTCGGCGACATGGAGGCCGAAGAACATGAAGGCGATGAAATTGAAGAAAGCCGCCCACAGAACCGCATATTGCGGCCTCAGAACGCGGGTGGAGACGATGGTGGCGATGGAATTGGCGGCATCGTGCAGGCCGTTGAGAAAATCGAAGAACAGCGCCACGGCGACAAGGCCGATCAGCACGGGAAAGGCAATGGTGGCTTCCATCACCTAAACATTCTCGATGACGATGCCGCTGATCTCGTTCGCGACGTCCTCGAAGCGGTCGACCACCTTTTCCAGCTGGCCATAAATCTCCGAGCCGATCAGGTAGGCCATCGCGTCGCTGCGGCCATGTCGCTTGAATAGATCCTTCAGCCCTTGCTCGTGCAGATCGTCGGCGCGGCTTTCGACGCGCATGACCTCTTCCGCGATGGCGTTGAGGCGCACGGAGTGCGTGCCGACTTTGCTCAGCAACGGGATTGCTTCGGCGACCAGCTTGGCGGCAGCGACGATGACGCCGCCCATTTCCTGCATCAGCGGGTCGAATTCCTTCTTTTCGAACAGCTTCACCGTCTTGACGGTCTTATGCATCATGTCGATGGCATCATCCATCGACTGGATCAGATCCTTGATATCGCCGCGATCGAAAGGCGTGATGAAGGAGCGCCGCACTGCCAGCAGGACTTCGGCGGTGATGTGATCGGCCTCATCCTCGAGATCGATGATCTTCTGACACCAGCGATCGATGTCCTTGCCCTGCAAAAGCTGCTCCAGCGCCTCGGCGCCGCCGACCACGGTGCGGGAATGCCGCTCGAACAGGTCGAAGAAGCGATCTTCGCGCGGTAGCAGCTTGCGGAACCAGCCCAGCATGTCGACCTCCCGTCGCGCTTCCACGACCCTGTCCATTCACATAGCGCCCCAGCGAGCCACTGGAAACAGTAAGCCGGCTGAAAGATGTGGATGCGGAAGACGCGGCTTGAGACGCATATCTGCGATGAAGATCTCGGGCGTGCCGCCGGCGGAAATCGAGCCGGTGCTGCCGATGCCTTCGGCCGACGTCATGCTGGCGCTGCTCGCCCAGATGGAAGGCTGAGCAGATTACCCGTCCAGCTACCCTCGCCCCATCCGGTTCCAGGCATCGAGCCCGGCGATCTTGTAGGCCTCGGCGAGCGTGGGATAGTTGAAGGTGTTGTTGACGAAGAAATCGACGGTGCCACTGAGATTGATCACCGCCTGGCCGATGTGAATGAGTTCCGTGGCGCCCTCGCCGACAATGTGCGCGCCGAGCAGGCGGCGGGTTTCGATCGAGAACAGCAGCTTCAGGAAGCCGGTGTTGACGCCCATGATGTGGCCGCGCGAGGTCTCGCGGAAGCGCGCCACGCCGACCTCATAGGCAGCACCGCTCTCGCGCACCTGCTCCTCCGACTGGCCGACGGTGGAGATTTCCGGCACGGCGTAGATGCCATAGGGAAAGGTTTCCGGCGGCGGCGGCAAGGGCACGCCAAAAGCATGGCAGGCGGCCACCCTGCCCTGCTCCATCGAGGTGGAAGCGAGGCTCGGAAAGCCGATGACGTCGCCGGCGGCATAGATGTTGGGTGCACTCGTCTGGAAGGTCTGCGGGTCGACCTTGATGCGGCCCCTGGAGTCGGCGTCAATGCCGACCACGTCGAGGCCCAGGGTTCCGACATTGCCGGTGCGACCGGCGGCGTAGAGCACGACATCCGAACGGATGGTGCGGCCGTCGGCGAGTTCCACTTCGGCCGCCTCCGGCTTGGAGCGGATCTCTTTCACCGCGCTGCCCAGCCGGATCGTCATGCCGCGATCACGCATCTGGTGGATGAAATCGTCGACGATCTCGCGGTCGACGAAATCGAGGATGGTGTTGCGCGGCTCGACCAGCGTCACCGGTACGTCGAGGGCCGAAAAGATCGTCGCATATTCGACGCCGATGACACCGCCGCCGATCACCGTCAGCGTGCGCGGCAACTGGCCGAGTTCCAGCATCTCGTCGCTGTCGAAGACGCGGGTCTTGTCGAAGGGAACGTCGCGCGGCCGATGTGGCCTTGTGCCGACCGCGATCAGCGCATGCGCGAAACCGACTTCGCTGTAGTCGCCGGTGTCGGTGGTCAGGCTGACCTTGTTGGGACCGAGGAACTTTACCGCGGCGCGCGCGCTCTTGACCGTGTTGCGCATGAACTGGTGCTGCAGGACCTCGACCTCGTGGTCGAGCGTCTTGTGCAGGCGTTCGACCAGATCGCCAACAGAAATGTCCTGCTTGACCCGGTAGCCGCGTCCGTAAAAGCCACGCTCGCGCCAGCCGGAAAGATTGAGCACCGTCTCGCGCAACGTTTTTGACGGAATGGTGCCGGTATGCACGGACACGCCGCCGAGGCGCCGCCCCCTGTCGACCACCAGCACCGATTTGCCGAGCTTGGCCGACTGCACCGCGGCGCGGCGCCCGGAAGGGCCGCTGCCGATGACCAGCATGTCATAATCCATATTGCCCCGTCCCTCGCCCCTGGCGCCTGACAGCCTTTGTTGCGCCGCAGCAAGCTAACGCCATCCGTGCGGTGAATTCAACCGATTCGCACCGCGCCGGCGCAGCTTCGTCCATCGATGCGGATGAAAGGCCCTATCTTGATTATGCGGCAGGCCTTCACCATTTCATCACCAGCCAGGTCCGCACCCTATTGCGGCCCCGATTACGAGGATATGACATGAACGCGCGCGTACTTGACGGCGAAATCATCACCAGCAGGCTCGAGGATGTCCGCGCCTATGAGGGTGTGCGCTCGCGGCGCATCTTTGCCTTCATCATCGACTATTGCATCGTCGCGCTGCTGACCATTCCGTTCGCGATCCTGGTGTTCCTGCTCGGTCTGTTGACGCTCGGCCTCGGCTGGATGCTGTTTTCCGTCCTCGTGCCGGCTGTCGCCATCCTCTACATCTGGAACACGCTGGGCAGCATCGACCAGGCCACGACGGGTATGAAGATGATGGGCATCCGGCTTGACCGCCTTGACGGCACCCGCATCGACGGGCTTACCGCCGTGGTGCATTCGGTGCTGTTTTGGGCCGGCAACGTCATCCTGACGCCGCTGGTGCTTCTGGTGACCCTGTTTTCCGATCGCAAGCGCACGCTGCACGATCTGCTGCTCGGCACGGTGGTCAGCCGCAGCGACCGTTGAAACGGCTTTTTGCGAGTCCCGGGAGCCGCTTTTGCATAAATGTGAAGGCGTCCGGTCAACCAAGCGTCTATAATCCTGTTGAATTTTTCGCCGTCCGCGCCAAAGGTAGGACGATTCGCAGGAGTGTTTCCAAGACTCGATGACGCAGCATCCGACCCAGTCGCCGCAGTTCTTCCTGACCGCGCCGTCGCCGTGCCCGTATCTTGAGGGCCAGTTCGAGCGCAAGGTGTTCACGCATCTGGTCGGCGACAAGGCGCCGGAGATGAACGACCTTCTGACGCAAGGCGGCTTCCGGCGTTCGCAGAACATCGCCTACCGGCCGGCCTGCGAGACCTGCCGCGCCTGCGTCTCAGTGCGCATCCTGGCTCAGGAATTCACCGCCAGCCGCAACATGAAGCGGGTGATCCAGCACAATTCCGATCTCGTCGGCGCCATGCATGACGCGCAACCGTCGACCGAGCAGTACTCGCTGTTCCGCTCCTATCTCGATGCCCGCCACCGCCGTGGCGGCATGTCCGACATGACGGTGCTCGACTACGCCATGATGGTCGAGGACACCCATGTCGACACCAAGGTCATCGAATATCGCCGACGCGGCCCCGACACCTTCATCACCGGCAAGGGCCAGGGCGAGTTGATCGCCGTGGCGCTGACCGACAAGATGGCCGACGGCCTGTCGATGGTCTATTCCTACTTCAATCCCGACTTCGAGGACCGTTCGCTCGGCACCTTCATGATCCTCGACCACATCGCCCGCGCCAGAGCCATGGGCCTGCCCCATGTCTATCTCGGCTACTGGGTCAACGGCTCGCGCAAGATGAACTATAAGATGCGCTTCATGCCGCAGGAGCATCTCGGCCCGAAAGGCTGGGAGCGCTACGACCACGAAGCGGTTTCGCGCTGATTTTTTCTTTCGCTGTTCATCCTTAGACTGTTTCAAGGGGGATGCCGCTGGTCTTCCGCTCGATCGGCTGGAAAGACAGGCGCCGGGCCTGAGTCTACGGCCGCCTCAAATTCATTGCGAGAACTGCCCGCATGTCGGCCCACCACGACCACCAGAAAGGCCTTCTCATCACCGCCATAGGCGGGCTGGCGCTGACCTTCGACATTCCGCTGATCCGGCTCGCCGACGGCGGCGCCTGGACGATCCTGTTGCTGCGCACCGGCACCACTTTCCTCGCAGCGCTGGTGATCTGGGCCGTCTGGCGCTCGTTGAGCAAGGACGCGCCGCAGCTCATCCCCGGCTGGTCTGGGCTGATTGTCGCCGCGCTCTACGGGCTGGGCTCGATCTGCTTCGTCACCGGCGTCTTCAACACCTCGACCGCCAACCTTGTCTTCATCCTGGCCTTCACCACCATGTTTTCAGCCCTGCTGTCATGGCTATTCCTGAAGGAGAGACCGCGGCCGATCACGCTCGCCGCACTCGCTTTGATGATCGTCGGCGTCGCCATCATCGTCGGCGATTCGATCGGCACCGGGCATCTGTTCGGCGACCTGATGGCGCTGTGCGCGGCGTTCATGATCGCCGCCGCCATCACCATCTCACGCGCCAGCGGCAAGGACATGGGTTTTACCGCGCTGATCGGCGTCATCCTGCCCTGTGCGGTCGCCGCGTTCATGGTCTCGAGAACCGGCTTTCAGGTGAACGCGCCGTGGTGGATCATCTTCAACGGCGCCGTCATCATGCCGATTTCGTTCTTCTGCCTCGCCAACGGCCCGAAATACATTTCCGGCCCGGAAGTGGCGATGTTCTATCTGCTCGAAACCGTGCTGGCGCCGGTCTGGGTGTGGGCGATCTTTGCCGAAACGCCATCGCGCAACAGCCTGATCGGCGGTGCGATCCTGATCGTCACGCTGGTCGCCCATTCGCTGTGGCAATTGCACGAGGGGCGCAAGCGCCGCGCCACGCTGGCCGTCAGTCACCCGGCCTGAGTTTTCTTCTCGGCGACAATTTCGATCTGCGGTGGGCCACCCGCCAGTTCCTCGGGCGCCGCGGCGGCAAGTTCGTCCACCAATTCCACCTCGCGCAACCATTCGCGCCAGATGGCGACCAGCAGCGCCATCAGCACCGGGCCGATGAACAGGCCGAGAAAGCCCATCGTCTTGACGCCGCCGATCAGGCCGAAAAAGGTCGGCAGGAAGGGCAGCTTGATCGGCCCGCCGACCAGCTTCGGACGCAATGTCTTGTCGACGATGAACAGTTCGACCGCGCCCCATAGGAACAGCGCCAGCCCGGACATTGGCGAACCGCTGGCGGCGAGGTAGATCGACACCAGGGTAAACGACAGCGGCGCACCGCCAGGGATCAGCGCCATGACGCCGGTCAGTGCGCCGAGCGTCACCGGCGACGGCACGCCGGCCAGCCAATAGGCGATGCCCAGCACCAGCCCCTCGCCGATGGCGATGACGGTCATGCCGGTCACGGTCGAGGAGATCGTTGCCGGCACCACGCGAGAAATCCGCTCCCACCGCGTCGGCAAGATGCGTTCGCCGAGGCGGTCGACCTGGCCGGCGAAATGCTCGCCGTCGCGATAGGCGAAGAACAGCGCGATCATCATGAACAGCAGCGTCAGCAGCAGGCCGAAGGCGCTGCCGCCGGCGGCCAGCACGCCGCGATAGATGCTGCCGATGTTGGCGCCGCTGACCAGCTGGATCAGTTCGCCGATGCCACCGGGATGACCGATATTGGTCGTCCACTGATCGTTCAGCCACTCACCCACCGCCGGCAGCGTCGCGATCCAGTGCGGCGTCACCGCGCCGTGCCGGTTGGTCTCGATCGCCCAGCCGACCCATTCGCGCACCTCGTTGATGGCATAGGTGCCGGCGAGCGCGATGGGCACCACCAAGAAAGTGAGGATGAACAGGATCGCCAAGGTGGCGGCGATGGTGCGGTTGCCGCCGACGCCGGCGAGCAGCCGCCGGTAGAGCGGCCAGCTGGCGAAGGCGATGACGAGAGCAGCCAATACCGGGAACAGGAAGCCATGGAAGAAGTAGACGCCGGCGGCAACGATCAGCACCAGCAACCAGCGCGCCGCCGACAGCGGCGGAATGACGGCGGACCTCACCGGCGTCGACAGGCCGAACAGGCGCTGATGGCGTTCCGGTTTCTGGATTCTTGCTTCCTTCAAACGCCCATCTCTCCCCGACCCATCCAGCGTTTATGCACTGTTATAGTGCCGCAATCGTGACGATAGTCCAAACGGTGGTGGTGAAGCTGCCAATCTCCCCTCTCGTGGGGGAGATGTCCGGCAGGACAGAGGGGGGCGCGAAGGATCGCAAACTTTCGGTTGAACTGCGACGACCCAAAAATGGACAAGTGCGCGATGGTTGATTGGTCGATACGTCGGCAGGGCAGCGCCCCCCTCTGGCCTGCCGGCTATCTCCCCCACTTGGGGGGAGATCAGCAGCTTCATCCAAATTTCCCCGTCCTCGGGAATCCCTTCGGCACCATCCGCCCCGCCGACGCGCGGGCGCCGATCCATTCGGCGAGTTCGTCGCGTGACTTGATGAAGGTGCGGTCGGCGGAATCCTGCCAGGACAGGCCGGCCTCCAGCGTGAAGGTCTTCAGGTCGAGCACGCCGCCATCCTTGTACTTTTGCAGGCGAACACCCTTGCCGCGGCCCATTTCCGGAATCTCGGAGAGCGCGAAGACCAGCATCTTGCGGTTCTCGCCGACGATGGCGAGATGATCGCCGGTCACCGGCACGCAGCGCTTGGCCTCATCGGGCGTCTTGACGTTCATCACCTGCTTGCCCTTGCGGGTGTTGGCGACGACCTCTTCTTCCGGCACGACAAAGCCGTTGGCGTCGTGTGACACCAGGAGCAATTTGCGCTTCGGATCATGGATAAAGGCGGTGACGATGTCCTGGTCGTTGTCCATATCGACGATGATACGGATCGGCTCGCCATGGCCGCGACCGCCCGGCAGCCGGTCGGCGCCGATGGTGTAGAACTTGCCGCCGGTGGTAAACACCAGCACCTTGTCCGTGGTCTGGGCATGGAAGGCGAGCTTGAGGCTGTCGCCTTCCTTGAAGGCCAAGGTGGAATAATCGGTCAGGTGACCTTTCATTGCCCGGAGCCAACCCTTTTCCGAGACCACCACGGTGACCGGCTCGCGCTCGATCATGGCATGCGCAATGTCGGTCAGGTCGTGTTCGGGCGCATCGGCGAACTGGGTGCGGCGCTTGCCGAGCTCGGTCTCCGGTCCGAATTTATCGCGGATGCTGGTGACTTCCCACTTGATCGTCGACCACTGCTTGGCGTCGGAGGCGAGCAGCGCCTCGATCTGCTTCTTCTCGGTGGAGAGGCCGTCGAATTCCTTGCGGATCTCGAATTCTTCCAGCTTGCGCAAGGCGCGCAGCCGCATGTTGAGGATAGCTTCGGCCTGGGTGTCGGTGAGCGACCAGCGCGCCATCATCACTTGCTTGGGCTCGTCCTCCTCGCGGATGATCCTGATCACCTCGTCGATGTTGAGGTAGGCGATCAGATAGCCGCCGAGGATTTCCAGGCGTCGTTCGATCTCGCCGAGGCGATGCTTCGAGCGGCGGACCAGCACCTCGCGGCGATGCTCCAGCCATTCCCTGAGCACGCCCTTCAGCGACAGGACGTTGGGCACCTTGCCGCGCGACAGCACGTTCATGTTGAGCGGGAAGCGGCTTTCAAGCTCGGTCAGCTTGAACAGCGATTCCATCAATATGCCGGGATCGACCGAGCGGCTCTTCGGCACCAGCACGACGCGGATGTCTTCAGCACTCTCGTCGCGGATGTCTTCGAGCAGCGGCAGTTTGCGCGCTATCAACAGCTCGGCGATCTTCTCGATCAGCCTGGCCTTCTGCACGCCATAGGGGATTTCGGTGACGACGATGCTCCAGGTGCCCCTGCCCTGGTCCTCCTGGCTCCACTTCGACCTGACGCGAAAACCGCCGCGGCCGGTTTCATAGGCTTCGAGGATCGAGGCGCGGCTGTCGACGATGATGCCGCCGGTCGGAAAGTCCGGTCCCTGGACGAAATCCATCAGCTTGGTCACCGGCGCATCGGGATGCTCGATCAGATGCAAGGCAGCGTCGCAGAGTTCGGCGGCGTTGTGCGGGGGGATCGACGTCGCCATGCCAACGGCAATGCCGGACGAGCCGTTGGCGAGCAGGTTCGGGAAGGCGCCCGGCAGGACGACCGGCTCCTCGTCCTCCTCATTGTAGGTGGCGCGGAAATCGACGGCATCCTCGGTGATGCCGGACAAAAGCTCGGTCGCCACATCGGTCATGCGCGCTTCGGTGTAGCGCATGGCGGCGGCGTTATCGCCGTCGATATTGCCGAAATTGCCCTGCCCGTCGACGAGCGGATAGCGCATCGAAAAATCCTGCGCCAGCCGCACCAGCGCGTCGTAGATCGACTGGTCGCCATGCGGGTGGAACTTGCCCATCACCTCGCCGACGATGCGGGCGCATTTGGCAAAGCCCTGGTCGGGATTGAGCCGCAGCAGCCGCATGGCATGCATGATGCGGCGATGCACCGGCTTCAGCCCGTCACGGACATCCGGCAGCGCGCGATGCATGATGGTCGACAGCGCATAGGCGAGATAGCGCTCTTCCAGCGCCTTCTTCAGATCGACCGGTTCAATGTGATCGCCGCCGCCATCTTGAGGCGGCAAAAGCCTTTTTCCCATGGGCTGGAACTAGCCGAGCGGGTGATTCGCGGCAAGGCGCCGGTGTGGGAATCCGCATGGGCGCGACCATGGACAGCCCATAAGGTCACATTCCGACAGCGACAGCACCGCCATTGACCACCCAGTGTGATGGATTTCACTGATTTGCCGGCGTAGGCACTCCAATTTGCCGACGATGTGCAACAGCATCGGAAGCGGTGCGGGCGCCGGCCAACATCAATCTGTTACACGCGCTGGCTAAGGCATGATGCGATGACGCGGAGCCCGATCTTCATGACAAATTCACCGCATCACGCAAAGGCTGAGGATCGGGTTTGCGTTTCGCCGTGATTTTCGGCCATTCTAATGGACAAATGCCTTTATCCGGTCCAGTTCGTCACGGAATGGTGACGGCGCAACGAATGAAACCATTCTTTCCAGGACATCTCAGGGGACTTGCAATGACAATCCAACGCTCATTTTACAAACTCGCTCTTTCGACCTTCCTGCTGACGCTGCCTCTGAACGCGGCCCTTGCACAGAACACGGCGGTCGCCGACCGGCTGAAAGCGTTGGCTGCCGCCCAGGGCGTCGACATCTCCTGGACCGGCGTGACCGGCGACGACTCCAATTTGGTGCTGCAAGGCGTGGCCTTCAAACCGGCGTCCGAGAAAGAGGCGCTGGCCATCGGCGACGTGAAGCTCGAAGGCGTGACCGAAGCCAATGGCGGTTATGACATCGCCACCCTTACCACCTCGCCTTTCACGCACAGCGAAGATGGCGTCGCCCTCAATCTCAGCCCCTTCGTCGTGCATGATCTGTCGATTCCGGCCGACGGCGCCACCGGCCCGCTGGGTTCGCTGATGATGTACAAATCGGCCGAACTTGCCAACATGACGGTGAAAGTCGCTGACAAGACCGCCTTCTCGATGGACGGGCTCGCCATCGAAATGACCCCACCGGCCGACGGCAAGGCGATGGAATTTTCCATGACTACGGAAAAATTCAACGGCGACCTCTCCCTCGTCGACGATGCCCAGTCCAAGGCAGCGATCGAAGCGCTGGGCTACCAGAATATTTCAGGCAATATCGAAATGGCCGGTACCTGGCAGCCTGCGGACGGCAAGATGGAACTGTCGAAATCCGACATCTCCGTCGACAATGCCGGCACGTTCGGCTTCACCTTCGATCTCGGCGGCTACACGCTCGATTTCGTCAAGTCGATGCAGGAAATGCAGAAGAAGATGGCGGCACAGCCCGAAGGCGCCGACAATTCGGCGCAAGGCATGGCCATGCTCGGCCTGTTGCAGCAGCTTTCGTTCAACAGCACATCGATCCGCTTCGACGACGATTCGCTGACCGGCAAGCTGTTGGATTATTTCGGCAAGCAGCAAGGCATGTCCGGCAAGGACATCGCCAACCAGGCCAAGGCGATCGTGCCCTTCGGCATGGCGCAGCTCAACAATCCCGAGCTGACGGCTGAGGTGTCGGCCGCCGTGAACAAATATCTCGACGATCCGCAGAGCATCGAGATTTCGGCCGAGCCGCCGGCATCGGTGCCGTTCGCGCTGATCATGGCGGGCGCCATGTCCAACCCGTACGACCTGCCGAAGACGCTCGGCGTCCACGTCAAGGCGAACGAAGACTGATAGACGCGCGCTTTCAAATACAAAAAGCCCGGCAGCGATGCCGGGCTTTTTTGTGGATCGAATACTGCTTTTGCGAATCAATAGAATCGCTTGCGCGAGGTATTTAAACCTCTTTCTTTGCCACCGAGACGCGCAGCGACAAGTCGCGAAGCTGCTGCGGGCTCGCTTCCGAGGGCGCGTTCATCAGCAAATCGTAAGCCTGCTGGTTCATCGGGAACATAGTGATTTCGCGCAGGTTCTTGGCCCCGACCAGCAGCATGACGACGCGGTCGACACCCGCAGCCATGCCGCCATGCGGCGGCGCGCCGTACTGGAAGGCGCGGTAGAGGCCGCCAAAACGCTCCTCGACCGTTGCGCGGTCCAGCCCGACCGTCTCGAACGCCTTGACCATGGTCTCTGGCAGATGGTTGCGAATACCGCCGGAGGCGATCTCGAAGCCGTTGCAGACCATGTCGTACTGGAATGCCTTGATGCCGAGCAGGTCGTCGCCATTGAGCGCGTCGATGCCGCCCTGCGGCATGGAGAACGGATTGTGGGCGAAATCGATCTTCTTCTCGTCCTCATTCCATTCGAAGAACGGGAATTCGACTATCCAGCACAGTTCAAAACGCTCGCGGTCGACAAGGTTCAGTTCCTCGCCGGCGCGCGTGCGCGCGGCACCGGCGAAGGACACGAACTTCTTCGGGTCGCCGGCGACGAAGAAGGCGGCGTCGCCGTCGGCCAGGCCGAGTTGGAGACGGATCGCTTCGGTGCGTTCCTCGCCGATGTTCTTGGCCAGCGGCCCGGCGCCTTCGAGCTTTTCGCCCTCCTTGCGCCAGAAGATGTAGCCAAGACCCGGCTGGCCCTCGCCTTGCGCCCACGAATTCATGCGGTCGCAGAAGGCGCGTGAACCACCGGTCTTGGCCGGAATGGCCCAGATCTCGGCCTTCGGGTCGTTGGCCAGGATGTTGGCGAACACCTTGAAGCCGGACTCGCGGAAATGATCGGAGACGGCCTGCATTTCGATCGGGTTGCGCAGGTCCGGCTTGTCGGAACCGTATTTGCGCATCGCCACGTCATAGGGAATGCGCTGGAAGTTCTGCGTCACCGGCTTGCCGTTGGCGAAGGTCTCGAAGACGCCGCGCATCACCGGTTCCATTGTCGACAGCACATCGTCCTGCTCGACGAAGCTCATCTCCAGATCGAGCTGGTAGAATTCGCCGGGCAGACGGTCGGCGCGCGGGTCCTCGTCGCGGAAACACGGCGCGATCTGGAAGTAGCGGTCGAAACCCGACACCATGATCAATTGCTTGTACTGCTGCGGCGCCTGCGGCAGCGCGTAGAAGGTGCCGGGATGGATGCGCGACGGCACCAGGAAGTCGCGCGCGCCTTCGGGCGAGGACGCGGTCAGGATCGGTGTCGAGAATTCGGTGAAGCCGACCTCGCCCATGCGCTTGCGCATCTCTGCGATGATCTTGGTGCGCGCCACGATGTTCTTGTGCAGCGTCTCGCGGCGCAGATCGAGGAAGCGATACTTCAGGCGAATGTCTTCCGGATAATCCGGTTCGCCGAACACCGGCAGCGGCAGTTCCTTGGCCGCCGACAGCACTTCGATCTCGCGGGCGAAAATCTCGATCTCACCGGTCGGCAAATTGGCATTGGTGGTCTCGGGCAAACGCGCCTTGACCTCGCCGTCGACGCGGATGACCCACTCGCCGCGCACGGTCTCGGCGATCTTGAAAGCCGGCGAATCCGGGTCGGCGACGATCTGGGTCAGGCCGTAATGGTCGCGCAGATCGATGAACAGCAGGCCGCCATGGTCGCGCACGCGATGCACCCAGCCCGACAGGCGAACGGAAGCGCCGACGTCGCTCTTTCGCAATTGGGCACAGGTATGGCTGCGGTAACGATGCATTGTCATAGGGATTAAGTCCGGATGCTGGGGTTGCGGGCCGACGGCCCGGCTCGAAATTTGCGCGAAAAGCGCATGAGAGGCCAGCTTTGTCAAGGCAAGCGGGCTGGGGCGCCGCCTGTTCAGGCGAAGTGGATTTCGGCGCCCTGCCGTTCGAAATCGGCGAGGATCGCGGCCGGCGCGGTCTTTTCGACCACCAGATGGCGGATCGCTTCGGGCCCAGTGACCCGGTAGGGTGCGGCGGTGGCCAGCTTGTCGTTGGTGACGGCGATGACGATGCCGGCGCTGTTCCTGGCCATGGCCCGCTTCACTTCGGCCTCCGCCGAATCGAAAGCCGTCACGCCGCGTGCGGCGTCGAGACCGCAGGAGCCGAGGAAAAACAGGTCGGCGCCAAGCTGCGCGATGGCGGCCAACGTATCGCCGCCGACGCAAGTTCCAAGCTCGCGGTCGAATCTGCCGCCCAGCACAATCAGTTCAACCAAGGGATGGTCGGAGAGAACCGAAGCGACACCAAGCGAATTGGTGGCTATGGTCAGTTCGAGGTCGCGCGGAATGGCCCTGGCGATCGCGGCGTTGGTGGTGCCGCCATCGATGAACAGGCTCTGCCCGCTGGAGAGCAGCGTCACCGCCGCGCTCGCCAACCGCATCTTCTCCTCGACCGCATGGCCACCGCGCAGGCCGACAGGCGCCGCGGCGAAGGGTGCCGGAGCGACCGCGCCGCCATAGACGCGGCGGCACTGCCCGGCCTTTGCCAGCTCCCTCAGGTCGCGGCGGACCGTATCCTCCGAAACGCCGAAGCGGGTTGCTAGCTCGCCGGCCAATACCCTGCCCTGCGCCGCAAGCCGGTCGCGGATAAGCTGATGCCGTTCATCGGTGAGCATTGCATGATCCTGTTTCTTTATACACGTTCTTGCATGTTTTGCATGTTTATGCAAGAAGCGAGGCGCGCCTGCGGTTGGACAAGCCAGCCGGCAGCCTCTCCTTCATTGAAAGCATCGCGATGATTTTTGGCCTCAGCCTCGCCCCCCAACACCGGGTCTATGCCGGGTTTGCGATCTATTCGTTTGGCATGGGCAACATTTTTCCGCGGCTGCCCGACATCAAGCACGCCATGGACATCCAGGATGGCACGCTGGGGCTCAGCCTGATCGGCACGCCGATCGGCACTTTGACCGCGCTGACGCTGGCGACGCCGATACTGGAGCGCATCGGCTTCCGCCGCGCGCTGCTAGGTCTGGTTCCGCTGCTGACGGTGGCCTACGCCATCGCGGTGCATGCGCCGGGGCCGGTCTCCCTGTTCCTCATGCTGTTCCCGGTCGGGCTGATGATCGGCAGCATCGAGATCATGCTCAATGTCGAGGCCGACAGAACCGAATTCCTGCTGAAGCGTCGGATCATGAACCGGGCGCATTCATTCTGGAGCATAGGCTTCTTCGGCGCCGGCCTGTTCGGCGCGGCGCTGGCGCATCTCGGCGTGTCGCCGCAATTGCACCTGGCGATGGTCGTGCCGATGGTGGCGATATCGATGGCGCTGTTTCTCGGTGGTTACCAGCCTGCGCCAAGCCGCTTTGCCTGCAATGGCGACAAGGCGCCGATGCTGGCGCGCCCGACATTGCCGATCCTCGTCCTCGTCGCGGTGACGCTGTCGGCGATGCTGCTGGAAGGCGCCAGCATGGACTGGTCGGCGATCTATATGCGCACCGTCTTCGAATCGGGCCCGTTCGTCGCCGGCTTCACAGTGGCGCTGTTTGCATTCTCGCAGGCGACCACGCGCTTCTTCGCCGACAGCTTCGTCGAACGTCACTCGCCAAGCGGCGTGGCGCGCGTGCTGTTGGCGAGCATGGCGGCGGGCGTATTGCTGGTCTTCCTGTCGCCTGCCCCGTTCCTGTCGATGCTGGGCTTTGCCCTTCTGGGCATCGGCAGCAGCGCGCTCTTCCCGCTGGCGATCTCCGCGGCCGCCCAAAGGACAGATCGCCCGGCGGCAATCAATGTCGCGGCGCTGTCGCAAATCTCCTTCGTCGCTTTCCTGCTCGGTCCGCCGCTGCTCGGCTTCGTCTCGGAGCATTGGGGCATCCGCTCGGCCTTTGCCATCGGCATCCCGTTCATCCTCCTCAGCCTGCTGACCGCCGGATCGCTTGGCCGACGGGCGCCGTCCGACAAGCCCGCAGCGAGCGAGGCGTCCGGCCCCGCCCGGCGGAAAATACCAGCGTAGGCCGGCGAGGTATGAACGGCTCTCGAGGGTAGAGGCAGACGGCGTCGCAACAAGACGCCCTGTTGGCGGATAAGCCGCTGGCAATGGCCGCACCGATGGTTCAGAAAAGCATAGCCATCCAACCGCGGTCCTTCATGTCCTCGATCCGCCCGCTGATCCCGCTCCTTCTCGCCGCCGGCATCCTGCTTGGCGGTAATGGGCTGCAGAGCACCTTGATCGCGCTGCGCGGCGCGCAGGAAGGGTTTCCGGCCTCGTCCATCGGCCTGATGGGCACCTTCTATTTCGCCGGTTTTCTGCTCGGTTGCCTCGCCGTCACCCGCATCATGAAGGCCGTCGGCCATGTGCGCGCCTTCGCGGCGCTGGCGGCGATCGCCTCCGCCGGTACGCTGCTGCTGGTCCTGGTCATCGATCCGGTGATGTGGTGCGCGGTGCGCTTTGCCGGCGGCTTCTGCTTCGCCGGCCTGTTCACCATCATGGAGGCGTGGCTTAATTCCGGGGTGGCCAACAAGGATCGCGCACGGGTGCTCGCCATCTACCGCATGGTCGACATCGGGTCGGTGACCGGCGCCCAGTTCCTGATCCCGATTTTTGGCGCCGGCGGTTTTGCCATCTTCGCCATCATGTCGATCATGATCACGCTGTCGTTGGTGCCGGTCTCGCTTGGCGACCGCTCCAACCCGGCGCCACCCGAAGAGGTCAAGCTCGATCTGGCGCGGGTCTGGCGGATTTCGCCGCTCGGCTGCTTTGGCTGCATCGCCGTCGGCGTCACCAACAGCGCTTTTCGGACGCTGTCGCCGGTCTATGCCGAACAGATCGGCATGTCGGTCGCCGACGTCGTCACCTTCGTCAGCGTCGGCATTTTCGGCGGCGCCATCATCCAGTATCCCCTCGGCTATCTCTCCGACCGCTGGGACCGGCGCCGGGTGCTGCTGATCACCACCTGCTGCGCCATGTTTGCGGCTTTGGCACTGGTGTTCGTGGCGGGCACCAACCCGACGCTGAACTTCATCATCATCTTCATCTTCGGCTGTTTTGCCATGCCGCTCTATTCGCTGTCGGCGGCGCATTCCAACGACCGCGCCGACAAGGGCGAGTTCGTGCTGATCAACGCGGCCTTGATGCTGTTCTATTCCTTCGGCGCTATTGGCGGCCCGTTCGCCGCCTCGACGGCGATGCAGTATTTCGGGCCAAGCGCGCTGTTTGTATTCAGCGCCACCGTCTACGCGATCTTCGTCGTCGTCATCCTCTACCGTATGCAGGTGCGCTCCGGCGTGCCGGCAAGCCATCGCAGCCGTTTCATCGCGCTTTTGCGCACATCGACGGTTTTCGCCCGGCTGGCGAGGCGCAGCGGCGATTCCGACGGCTCCGCGGACCCCTGATCAAGGGGCTGCGGCTTGACGAAAGCCCGCGCGGCTGAAATTGAAAGAGACCGTACCCTTGCCAAAAGCGATTTGATGCACGTCATCACCACCCAGAATGAACTCGAGACCGTTCTCGCCGCCTTCGAAAAGGCGGATTTCGTCACCGTCGACACCGAGTTCATTCGCGAAACGACCTTCTGGCCGATCCTGTGCCTGATCCAGATGGCGGCGCCGGGCGTGACGGCGCTGATCGATCCCTTGTCGCCCGACATCGACCTGAAGCCTTTCTTCAAGCTGATGGCCAATGAGGCGGTGGTCAAAGTCTTCCATGCGGCGCGCCAGGACATTGAAATCATCGTCCATCTCGGCGATCTGGTTCCGCATCCGGTGTTCGACACCCAGGTGGCGGCGATGGTCTGCGGCTTCGGCGACAGCGTCTCCTACGACCAGCTGGTGCAGCGGATCACCGGTGCCAGGCTCGACAAGTCTTCGCGTTTCACCGACTGGCGCCACCGGCCGCTGTCCGACAAGCAGCTCGACTACGCGCTGGCCGACGTCACCCATTTGATCGATGTCTACCAGCACCTCAGCGCCGAACTGGTGCGCGAAAACCGCGCCCATTGGCTGAACGAAGAGATGGAGGTGCTGACCTCTCGCGAAACCTACGATCCGCATCCCGAGGATGCCTGGAAGCGGCTGAAGATGCGGTTGCGCAAGCCGCAGGAGCTGGCGATCGTGCAGGCGGTAGCCGCCTGGCGCGAGCGCGAGGCGCGCGAGCGCGATGTGCCGCGCGGCCGGGTGCTCAAGGACGACGCCATCTACGAGATCGCCCAGCAGGCGCCGCGCGATGCGGCCGCACTTGGCAAGCTGCGCACCACGCCGAAAGGCTGGGAACGCTCGTCGACGGCAACGGCGCTGCTTGGCGTGACCGCCACGGCGCTTGCTTTGCCCAGGGAAGAGATGCCGAAGCTGCCCAAGAGTTTTCAGCCGCCGGAAGGCTCAAGCGCTGCGGCCGAACTGCTGAAAGTGCTGCTGCGCATCGTCGCCGAAAAGGAAGGCGTCGCCTCGAAGGTGCTGGCCTCCAGCGACGATATCGACCGCATCGCCGCCGAGGGCGAGGCTGCCGACGTGCCCGCGCTGCAGGGCTGGCGGCGCGCGGTGTTCGGCGAGAGCGCACTGAAGCTGGTGCGCGGCGAGATCGCCATCAAGTTCGATAAGCGCAAGATTGCGGTGTTCGACCTGTAGCGTCTGCCTCCCCTTCTCCCCCTGTGGGAGAAGGGGAGCCGGCGCCGGCTCAAACCGCTCCGAGCAGGTGCAGCGCGAACCAGATCCATGCCAGCAACAGAACCACCGCGCCCACATAGAAGGCGCGGCTGCGAAAGCGCAGATTGTTGCTGGTGAGGTGCACCCAGGCATGGGCATAGCGCGAAATCACGAAAATCCACACCAGCGCCAGCGTCAGGTAATTGACGCCATTGGTCACATGCAGCGTCAGGCATAGCACGTAGAAAAGCACCGGCAGTTCGAACTGGTTGATGAGGTTGTTGGCGACGGTGACGCTGGACGCCGGCTCGGTCGTGCGCGCCTTGTATTGACCAACCTTGGCCTCGCCTGATTTGACCGCGCCGTAGCGCCGCCGGGCCATCACAAGATAGACGAGATAGACCAGCAGAACCTGCGCCAGCATCGGCCAGAAGATCGCGGTCTGGTTCATGAAATATTCCCTGCCCTGTTAGATCTGGCTCACGCCTGACGCCGCCGCTGGCCGGCCAGGGTCAAAGCGGCAATGACGATCATCGGCACCGCCAGAAGCGCGAATTTGGTGACGATCAGCGACGAGGCGAAAGACAGCGAATCCGGATTGGCCGACAGGAAATCGGACAAAAGCCTGGCTACTGCTATGTTCTGCGCATAGTCGGCAAGCGTGTAGGGCAGCACCAGAACCAGCGCGACCAGCGATTGCAGTTGCGACGGCAAGGCGCGAAAATTCTTCAGCCGCCGCCCGGTGGCCAGGATCAGGCTGACCATGGTCAGCGACAGCAGCGCCGGGAACAAAAGGTCGAAAGTCAGATAGTGCCAGACCAGGATGATCTCGCTGCCGCGCCGGCCGAGCGCCGTCAGCCAGGCCATGCCTTCGTCCGGGGTGAAGCCGCCAAAGCGCAGGTCGAGCGACGACAGCCCGCCGCTCAACCGGCGAAAATAGAAGAACTCCATGACCGTCATGACGATGAAGACCGCCGCTGAAACCACACAGAGTGCGCCGGCATGGCGCGACAGCCGCAGGATCGTGGCCGTCAGGCCGCGCCAAAGCGCTTCCGGCTGATCAGGCTCCGCCGGGATAGTTCGGGCTTTCGCGGGTAATCGTGACGTCATGGGCGTGGCTTTCACGAAGTCCGGCATTGGATATGCGCACAAAGGTGGCGCGTTCGCGAAAGTCTGCAAGGTCGCGGCCGCCGACATAACCCATAGCGGCTTTCAGGCCGCCTGCAAGCTGGTGCAGCACGCCAGACACAGGTCCTTTGTAGGGAACCTGCCCTTCAATGCCTTCCGGAACCAGCTTCAGCGTGTCGCGCACCTCGGCCTGAAAGTAGCGATCGGCCGAGCCGCGGGCCATGGCCCCGACCGAGCCCATGCCACGGTAGGCCTTGAAGGAGCGGCCCTGATGCAGGTAGACCTCGCCCGGGCTTTCATCGGTTCCGGCCAGCAGCGAGCCGATCATGGCAGCGCTGGCGCCGGCGGCGAGCGCCTTGGCGAGATCGCCGGAATATTTGATGCCGCCATCGGCGATGACCGAGACACCCGACCGATGCGCGGTCTCGACCGCCGACATGATCGCCGACAGCTGCGGCACGCCGACACCGGCGACGATGCGGGTGGTGCAGATGGAGCCGGGTCCGATGCCGACCTTGACGGCGTCGGCGCCGGCATCGATCAGCGCCAGCGTGCCTTCCGCGGTGGCGACGTTGCCGGCCAGGATGCGCACCGAATTGGACAGTTTTTTCGCCCGCGTCACCGCGTCGAGCACGCGCTGCGAATGGCCATGCGCGGTGTCGATGACCAGAAGGTCGACGCCGGCATCGATCAGGCGCTCGGCGCGCTCGAAACCGTCATCGCCGACGCTGGTGGCGGCGGCAGCGCGCAGGCGTCCCTGCGCGTCCTTGGTGGCGTGCGGGTTGAGCTGCGACTTCTCGATGTCCTTGACGGTGATCAGGCCGACGCAATTGCCTGATTTGTCGACCACGACCAGCTTTTCGATGCGGTGCTGGTGCAAGAGCCGCTTGGCCTCGTCCTGGTCGACATTCTCCTTCACCGTGATCAAATTCTCACGGGTCATCAGCTCGTAGACTTTTTGCGCCGGGTCGGAAGCAAAGCGGACGTCGCGGTTGGTCAGGATGCCGATCAGCCGGCCGACTTTCTGGCCGCCTGTGCCGCCATTCTCAACCACCGGAATGCCTGAAATCGAATAGGTGCGCATCAGGCCGAGCGCGTCGGCAAGCGTGGCGTCGGGGCCGATGGTGACCGGATTGACCACCATGCCGGATTCGAATTTCTTGACCTGCCGCACCTGCTCGGCCTGTTCGGCCGGCGAGAAATTGCGGTGGATGACGCCGATACCGCCGGCCTGGGCCATGGCGATGGCCAGCCGCGCCTCGGTGACGGTGTCCATGGCGGCCGACAGGATCGGCACGTTGAGGTCGATGTCGCCGGCAATGCGGGTGCGGATATCGGTCTCGCCGGGCATGACCTCGGAATGACCGGGCTGCAGCAGCACGTCGTCAAAGGTCAGCGCCAGCGCGCCGGTGGACGTTTCGATGATTTTTGCCATGGCCAGTCCTTCGAATACAAAAAAGCGCTGGACCGCAATGGACAGCGCCGACTCGTTTCTTCCCTTTCAGGATTGGCGCTGGCTGGTAACACGTCGCGGCGCCGATGAAAAGCCGATGATTGCACGCTCCCGGAAAGGTGACATTTTGCCGAAAAATGCACCACCTCTGGTTGCCGGTCGCACAAACGTGACAGCAATTTAATGCGACATCTGGGCTAAGCCATGATAACCGCCCCTCATATCGGCTTGCCCCCAGTCGACGGCACGAAGAATCAAGTTCGACGACACAAAGAATCAAGTCCGGACGCGTTTTGTGAACCGCACCATTCCGCTCATCCTGGCGGTCGCCCTATTCATGGAAAACATGGATTCGACCGTCATCGCGACGTCGCTGCCGGCGATCGCCATCGACATCCATACCAGCCCGATCGCGCTCAAGCTGGCGCTGACCGCCTATCTGGTGTCGCTGGCGATCTTCATTCCAATCAGCGGCTGGATGGCCGACCGCTTCGGCGCCAAGAATGTGTTTCGCGCCGCAATTGCGGTGTTCATCGTCGGTTCGGTCGCTTGCGCCATTTCCGATTCGCTGCCGGCCTTCGTGGTCTCGCGCTTCCTGCAAGGCATTGGCGGCGCGATGATGACCCCGGTCGGGCGCCTGGTGCTGGTGCGCGCGACACCGAAAAGCGAGCTGGTCGCCGCCATGTCGTGGCTGACTGTCCCGGCGCTGGTCGGGCCGCTGGTCGGGCCGCCAATCGGCGGCTTCATCACCACCTATTTCACCTGGCACTGGATTTTTCTGATCAATGTGCCGATCGGGCTGGTCGGCATGTGGCTGGCCACCCGCTTCCTGCCGCAAACCGAAGCGACCGAGACGCCGCCGCTCGATTTCATCGGCTTCGTACTGAGTGGGCTCGCCGCCTCAGGCGTGGTGTTCGGCCTGTCCGTGGTCAGCTTGCCGGCCTTGCCTCCGATGGCCGGCTTCATCACCGTCGCCGTCGGATTGGCCTCCGGCGCCCTTTACCTGCTGCATGCGCGCCATGCGAAAAACCCGCTGCTGGCGCTCGAGCTGTTCCGCCACCAGGTGTTCCGCTCCTCGGTGCTCGGCGGCGGGCTGTTCCGCATCGGTATCGGTGCTGTGCCCTTCCTGTTGCCGCTGATGTTCCAGATCGGCTTTGGGCTGACGCCATTCCAGTCGGGCATGATCACCTTCGTCTCGGCGATCGGCGCCATCGGCATGAAATTCGTCACCGCGCTGATCTTCCGGGTCGCAGGGTTCCGCCGCGTGCTTGTTGTCGGTTCGCTGGTCGCGGCGGCGTCGATCGCCGTCAACGGCCTGTTCACGCCGGACACACCCTATGCGCTGATCCTGGCCATGCTGCTGGCCGGCGGCTTCATCCGCTCGATGTTCTTCACCGGCGTCAACGCGCTCGCCTATGCCGAGATTTCCACCGCCGACACCAGCAAGGCGACGCCGATCGCCGCCGTCTTCCAGCAACTGTCGATCGCGCTCGGCGTGGCGCTGGCCGGCGGCATTCTGGAAGTGTCGCAGACCGTCCATGGCGGGCCGCTGACGCTGAGCGACTTCCACACCGCCTTCTTCGTCGTGGCGGTGGTATCCGCGGCGGCATCGCTGTCGTTCATGCGGCTGGCACCCGACGCGGGCAACGCCGTGTCCGGGCATGGCAGACTGACGGCGCCCACGGAACTGGAGCCGGTGAGCCCGCCCGGAAACTGATGCGGCTGGCTTAGGCTTCGAGCTCTCCCAGCCCTTCGCTATCGCTCCGGGCGCTCGAAGCTTTCGAAACGTCCACTGGACGTTCCGATCCGCCTGGCGGCGCACCAGCTTCTCGCCCCTTAAAATCTTTCGCCAACAAATACAGCTCCACCGACTCATCCCGCGACGCTGGCGGTTTGACGTGATGGACCGAGCGGAAATTCTGCTTGAGCAGGGAAAGCAGCTCGTTTTCGGCGCCGCCCTGAAAGGTCTTGGCGAGGAAATGGCCGCCCGGCTTCAGCACGGCCAGCGCGAAATCGGCGGCCACTTCGCACAGATACATGGTGCGGATGTGGTCGGTCCTTTTGTGGCCGGTGGTCGGGGCCGCCATGTCGGAGAGCACGATGTCGGGTGGGCCGCCCAGCGTCTCGGCAAGCTTTTGCGGCGCCTCAGGGTCGAGAAAATCCATCAACAGCACGGGCGCGCCGGGCACCGCAGCCATTTCGAGATAGTCGATGCCGACGACATGCGGGTTCTCCGCCGTCGATTTTGTCCGCGCGGCAGCCACCTGGCACCAGCCGCCGGGAGCGGCACCGAGGTCGATGACCTTCATGCCGGGCTTCAAGAGATGGTGCTTGTCGTCGATCTCGATCAGCTTGTAGGCCGCGCGCGAGCGGTATCCGTCGGCCTTGGAGCGCTGCACGTAGGGATCGTTGATGTGGCGCTGCAGCCAGCGGCGCGACGATTCCTTCAGGCCGCTCTTCTTCTTGATCCGCGTTTTCAGCACGCGGATGCTTGCAGAGCCTGGTTTTTCCGGTTTCTTGGTCATTGGTTGATTTCTTTTTTGAGCATGATCTCTGGACAAACGAAACCGTTTGTCCGGGAAAACCGCTTCTCACTTTTCGGGATCATGCTCTGCCCCGCCCGCTGTTGCGCCAGACACCGTCGTCGGCCATCAATTCGCTCAATATGCCTTCGCGCAAGCCTCGGTCAGCGACACGCAGCCGCTCGGACGGCCACACCGCGCGGATCGCTTCCAGTATGGCGCAGCCGGCCAGCACCAGATCGGCGCGGTCGGCGCCGATGCACGGGTTGGCGACGCGCTGCTGGAAATCCCAGCCGACCAGTTTTTCGACCATGCGGTCGACGCTGTCACGGTCCATCCACAGGCCGTCGACGCGGCGACGATCGTAGCGTTCGAGGTCAAGGTGAACGCCGGCCAGCGTCGTCACCGTTCCGGACGTGCCGAGCAGATGGAATTTCGGGCTGGACAGAACGTGCGCCAGCCGATCGCGGCCGTCGAAGGCGCGCAGGCGCACCGCGACATCCTCGACCATGGCGGCAAAGATCTCGCGCGTTACTGTGCGGCCGCCAAAACGTTCGGCCAGCGAGACGACGCCGACCGGCAGCGACGTCCACGACACGATGTGGTTGGCAAGCCGCGGTGAGCGATGGCCGGTGAGATCGATCAGCGCGATTTCCGACGAGCCGCCGCCAATGTCGAACAGCACGACGCCTTGCGTGTCGCGTTCGACCAGCGAGCCGCAGCCCGACACCGCCAGCCGCGCCTCGGTCTGGCGATCAATGATCTCAAGCTTCAGCCCGGCCTCGCGTTCGACGCGGTCGAGGAACTCGACGCCGTTTTCGGCGGTGCGGCAGGCCTCGGTGGCGATCAGCCTGGCCTTCCTGATCTTGCGGTTGCGCAATTTGTCGCCGCAGATTTTCAGCGCCTCGACGGCACGATCCATCGCCGGCTGGCCGAGCCGGCCATTGGCGGTGAGCCCCTCGCCCAGCCTGACGATGCGCGAGAAGGCGTCAATGACGCGGAACTGGCCATGGCGCGTCGGCACCGCGACCAGCAGCCGGCAATTGTTGGTGCCGAGATCGAGCGCGGCAAACACCGGCAGTTCCTGCATCGGCGGCCGGTAGTCGCGCTGCTCCTGCCTTGCCGGCGGGGTTGCAGGCAATGGGGCCGCCACGGGCGTCTGGATGGCTGGAACGATAATAGCGGCTGGCGCCGAGAAGCCTGCGGGTTGATTCTCGTCGCGCGCAAAAACCTTGCGCCCGCGCCGGCGCTTGCGCCGCTTTCTCGCCTTGCCCTTCTGATGTTGGGCGTCTCCTGCCTGCCCGTCTCCGGACTGGGGACCCGCCCGGCGGTCGTGATGCCGCCCGGCGGATGGGCTTACCTGGCCTGACGGCGGCGAAGCCCTGGACACGCCCACTTCCGGCGCGCCAACGCCGGTGTCGTGGTCTTCCACTTCAGTTCCTTCCGGCACCGCGCGAACCGGGGGGCGGACGCAGCAGGCGCTTTCATGTGTTTTAAGTTGCCGCCAGAGTAACAGCGCCGGGCCGGATCACCAAGAGTGCAAGGGGCGAATTTTGCCGGCGTCAGGCAGCAGCAAGGTGTTGCCGGTTGAATAGCCGGCTTCAATAAGGCATTTCTCAAGTGAAGGGGTGAATAACTGATCACGTCTTTGCGCCCCGACCCGAAACCGAGCTGCAACGCATGACGACACTGCCATGAGGGCCATGAATTGGAGGCGCTATCTCTGGCCGGCCATCGGCATTGCGGCGGTGATTTTTTCGCTGCTGCTGCTCTGGCACGAATTGCGCGGCATCTCGCTCGACGATGTCTGGGCCGGCATCGTCGCCATCCCCACCCGTGGCTGGGTGCTGGCAGCCTTGAGTTCGGTGGTCGCCTATGCCTCGCTCGCCGGCTACGACCACATCGCGCTTCTGCACCTCGGCAAAAAGGTCTCGTGGCTGTTCGTCACCTTCTGTTCGTTCACCACCTATGCGCTGTCGCACAATATCGGCGGCTCGGTGTTTTCAGGCGCGGTGATCCGCTACCGCGCTTACGGCACCAGGGGCCTGACGGGACAGGATGTCGGCATTCTGGTGGCGATCTGCTGGATCACCTTCATGCTGTCGACGATCTTCGTCTCCGGCATCGTACTGGTGCTGGAGCCTGAGATCATCGACCGCTTTTCCGGCGCCCCACACCATGGGCTGGCGATCGCCGCCGGCCTCGCCATGCTGATCCTGGTCGGCGCCTATATCTTCGGCAGCTGGCTGCATCTCAAGCCGCTGACGATCGGCCGTTTTCAGCTGCACTACCCGGCGCTGCCGATCGTAGCGCGGCAATTGCTGATCGGCCCGATCGAGCTTTTGGCCGCAGCGGCGATCATCTTCTTTGCCCTGCCATCAGGCAATCCCGGCTATTTCGTCGTGCTCGGCGTCTTCCTGGTGTCGTTCTCTATCGCGCAGATCTCGCATGCGCCGGGCGGGCTTGGCGTGTTCGAGGTCGTCTTCCTGGCAGGCCTGTCTCATATGGATCCGGTCGGCGTGCTGGCGGCATTGCTGGTGTTCCGGCTGTTCTACCTGATCATCCCGCTGCTGATCGCGCTGGGCATCGTGCTGTTCTTCGAACGCTCGCAATTTGGGCGGGCGGAGAGTTGAGGATCGCGTCTGACGCCGGCGGCGCCTGGCGCGATTGCCCCGACAAAACACAGAGATTGAAACACAGGTCAGGCTTGACTATTTTCCGGCGGCGGCTACAAGGCACGCGCAGCTGCTTCGGCGGCCCACCAGCGCGACAGCGCCTGCTGGGGAATAGGTTAACGGTAGACCCACGGACTCTGACTCCGTTAGTCCTGGTTCGAATCCAGGTTCCCCAGCCAAAATTTATATCAGAAAAACAATGATTTAATGGGGAATCTTGACCCCGTTTCGTTTCTTGCGTCGGCGCGCTCCCCCAGAGCGAAAAAGATCGGTGGCCGCTGGTGCGTGCTAAGCTCGTGACAGATTCCAGCACGAGGCCGTTTCATGCCCACCGATAGCCAGTACATTCTCGACAGCATCAGGCAAGGATGCGTGATGCTCGCCGATTACGAGTTCGTCGTCGACAGGCTGGTGAAGTATTTCGGCAATGGCAGGATCCGCTGGCACGTCGAATTCCGCGGGCATCGCATCGAACTGACGACCGGCCAGCTCAAGAAGCAGCCGACTTTCCGTCGGAAAATGCTCGAACAGGCTGGCGTGCTCCCGCCCCAGCGTACCGGTGCGGACTACAGGCGATGGGCACTCGATCTGAGGAAGAATGCCATCGAGCTTCCCTGGCGGGACAGGCCGGTCGATGCCGGTTTCGCTATCGACAGGCTCACCAGCCACGGGGATGGGCGCTGGACGGTTGAATACCAGGGCAAGGCAATCAAGTTCACGACGACCAAACTGCGCCGGCAAGTCAGTTTCCGCAAACGCATGCTCGCCAAGGCCAAGGTGCTGCCGCCCCAACTGGACCCGATTGCCTATCGGAAGTGGATGGACTGGCTCATTCACAACGCCAGCGAGCCGCAGGCCGGTGATGCCTTGATGACGGAGAAAAGCTGGCTTGATGATCTACCAGAGCTGGCCGGCTGGCAAAAATAGAGCGCCGCCCGAAGCGATCAACTAGGGAGGCGGCCCGCTCGGTGAAGCACGATCCGCTTACATCGATATGTTCTGGGATTCGCCGTTGCTCAGCTTCATCGTTCCTTCCAAACGCCGCCCCCCAGAGATGCGCTTCAGCAAGACGGTGCCTGTCAATGCATTCGAGCACTTGACCGCAAATTCTATCGTCGTGGCTGCCGTATCAGTGACTTCACCGATGCAGTTATTTCTGCCGTAGTCCCTGACGAAAAGCACAGGTCCTTCGCCCTTGATAAAATACGCGTCTCGATAACCTTCTGGTGGTCGCATATGGGCGTTCCACATGGGTCCGCATCCGCACAAGAATGCCGCGCTGAAGATTATCATAGTCCGCTTCATCGGTGCAGCACTCCAAAGGTTCTGCGCGGTCTTAGCACAGCACTAATTTGCGTTCCGCGCTAATCCCCGCCTTCCCCACTCCGTTGGAAGCACTCGGCGCCACCACGTCCCCCGCGCGGGGGATGTGTTCAGGCATCCGCCTTGGTAGGCCCCGGCGGTTCGTGGCTCAGCCTTGATGCTTGGTGCCACGCCTAATGGAATATGGAGAGATTTTCATGCTTAGATTTGCCTCGACGCTGGCGCTGCTGCTTCTCGGCACGGCGCCCCTGTTTGCCGACGACATGCCGATGAACGCCGACAACATCAAATGGGGCCCCGCTCCTGCTGTCCTTCCCGCCGGCGCCGACATGGCTGTTATCGCCGGAGATCCTTCGAAGGACGGCATCTATGTGCTGCGGCTGAAGCTGCCCGCAGGCTACAAGATTCCCGCGCACAATCACCCGACGTCGGAATATGTGACGGTGATTTCCGGCAACTTTCATATCGGCATGGGCGACAAGCTCGACGAGGCGAAAGGCATCGAACTGACTGCCGGCGGCTTCGGCGTTGCCCCCCAGGGTATGAACCACTACGCGTGGACGACGAGCGATACGATCGTCCAGGTTCACGGCGAAGGACCCTTCGCCATCACCTACGTCAACCCGGCGGACGATCCGAGCAAAAAGTGACGGTTCGCTGTCTGGCTTTGAACAGTCGAGCGGCCGAATGCCGTTCTGATCTGCCGGGATAGCCAGATCTTAACCCCGGCCCGGTGCCGGGGTTCTTTTTCTGGAACTTACTCCGCCGCCTCCTCCCGGTTAGCCTGAATGATCCCGCGGATTTCGGCTCGGCAGGAGCCGCAATTGGTGCCGGCCTTCAGCGCCTCGCCAATGGCCTTGACGGTCGCGCAGCCCGCCGCCGCCGCTGCGGCAAGCCAAGCTGGTGTGATGCACATATATTAGCAATCAACGATATGTTAACTGGTAGGGAGCAGCCTTTCCGCATCGGGGACGAGAAACAACCTCCGATCGACGTTCCAGCGCCTATCAATGCCTGGACGTTCGACCGATGCGGAGCAAAACGCATGAGTGTCGGAACAACATTGGCACAGGTGCTGCGGATGATTCACCGTCGCGCCCTGAAAATAGCGGCGTTGCCAGACGACGAGAGAGATCCGCACTACGATCTCATCCGCCTGTCATGCTGCGGAGCCGCCGAACAGATTGGACAAAGTCCCGACAAGGCAGCTGTCACGGCAAACAGTATGGTTGAATTTACGCGCGCGATGGTTGGGATCATTGAGCTAGGCCGCGAATTAGAGGCGCGGCGAAGCGCCAATTGGTCGCTGGGCGAGGGTTCGACAGTTTGGCGGCCTGGGCGATCGCAGTAGGATGGTCGCTGGTTTTCGGGATCATGCTCTAGCAGCCCGGACTCTGCGCCCTCACTCCGCCGCCTGCACCCGGTTGGCCTGGATGATCCCGCGGATTTCGGCGCGGCAGGAGCCGCAATTGGTGCCGGCCTTCAGGGCACTCCCGATGGCCTCGACGGTCGCACAGCCCGTCCTTACCGCCGCCGCGATCTGGTTGGCGCCGACGCTGAAGCAGGAGCAGACGATGGCGCCGGCATCCGGCCGCTCGGTGCCGGCGCGGCCGGCGACGATGCGGAAGCGCTCGCGCTGGCCGGCATGGACCGCCTCAAGCTGTTCCGCCGCCCAACCACGCGACACGGCGACCGGGCCGGGTGCGACGAACAAGGCGCCCGACAGGCGTTCGCCGTCGAAGGCGGCGATGCGGTGCTGGCCGGCGTCGCGGTCGTGATAGGCGAGGATATCGGCACCCGACGCCGTGCCGAACAACGAGCCGGCGAACGCCGCCCAATCGATGTCGTCATCGGCAAAGGCCAGCTCGACGCGCCAGCCGCCCCGGCATTTGGCCACGGCCCAGTAGCTTGCGGCAACCGCCACCGGCAGTCGTTGCATCACCGCGAAGCCGAAAGCCTTGGCAGCGAACTTCTCGACTCCGGCCGCCACGTGTTTGAGCGCCGGCTGGCCGGAAATCGGATCGGTCAGCGGCGCGGTCAACGTGTCGAGCCGGCCTTTGGCCGCAAACTGGTCGGTCCAGTGCATCGGCGCGAAAAGGCTGCCCTGGCGCTGGCGGGACGTGACCAGCGCGCGGACCAGCACCTCGCCGCGCGGGCTGGAGACGCGCACGATGTCGGCATCGCCGATGCCGTAGTGCTGCGCGTCCACCGGGTGGATTTCGACGAAGGGCTCGGCGATGTGCTGGGACAGCCGCGGGCTTTTGCCGGTGCGCGTCATTGTGTGCCAGTGGTCGCGGACCCGGCCGGTGTTGAGGATCAGCGGGAATTTTTCGTCCGTGCGGGTTTCCACTGTCGGGCGGACGGCGATGAAACGCGCCTTGCGGTCGGAGGTGTAAAAATTGCCGTTGGCGAAGAAGCGGGTGCTGGAGGGGGTGCCTTGGCTCGGCGCTGGCCACTGGAACGGCTCAAGCGCTGCATAGGCCTCCCTATCGACACCGGCATAAGCACCAATATCGAAATCCCGCGCGCCGTCATTCTCGAAACCCGACAGCGCGGCGTGTTCGGTAAAAATCTCCGCCGGCGTCTCATGCGCAAACGCCTCGGCAAAGCCCATCCGCTTGCCGACCTCGGCGATGATCTGCCAGTCGGGCCGCGCCTCGCCGGGAAGGTCGAGGAACGCGCGCTGGCGCGAGATGCGGCGCTCGGAATTGGTGACCGTGCCATCCTTCTCGCCCCAGGCTGCGGCGGGCAGCCTGATATGGGCATGACGAACGGTGTCGGTGTTTGCCAGCACGTCCGACACCACGACGAAGGGGCAGGCCTTGATTGCCGCTTCGACGGCGTCGGCGTCCGGCATCGAATCGACCGGGTTGGTGGCCATGATCCACAGCGCCTTGATGCGCCCGTCGGCCACCGCTTGGAACATGTCGACCGCCTTCAGGCCGGGCTTTTGCGCGACCGCAGGCGCGTTCCAGAAGCGCTGCACGCGCTCGCGATGGTCGGGGTTTTCGATCTCCATATGCGCGGCCAGCATATTGGCCATGCCGCCGACTTCGCGGCCGCCCATGGCATTGGGCTGGCCGGTCACCGAAAACGGCCCTGCCCCGGGCTTGCCGATGCGCCCGGTGGCGAGATGGCAGTTGATGATGGCGTTGACCTTGTCGGTGCCCGACGACGATTGGTTTACGCCCTGGCTATAGACGGTGGCGGTTTTCGCGGTGGCGGCAAACAGGCTGTAGAAGCGGGTGAGTTCCTCCTCGCTCAGGCCCGTGGCGGCGGCGATTCCGGCAAGATCGAGCACGGATGCGGCAAAAAGCGCTTGCCCGAAGCCGGTCGTGTGCTCCGTGAAATAGGCGCGGTCGAGCGCGTTGTGCTGGCCGAGCCAGGCGAGCAGGCCGGTGAACAAAGCGACGTCGCCATCCGGCGCGATCGCCAGATGCATGTCGGCGATATCGGCGGTCATGGTGCGCCGCGGATCGACCAGCACGATCTTCATCTCAGGCCGCTTTTCCCGCGCTGCTGCGATGCGCTGGTAGAGCACGGGATGGCACCAGGCGAGATTGGAGCCGACCAGTACGATCAGGTCAGCAAGCTCCAGATCCTCGTAATTTCCCGGCACGGTGTCGGAGCCGAAGGCGCGGCGGTGGCCGGCAACCGAAGAGGCCATGCAGAGCCGCGAATTGGTGTCGATGTTGCCCGAGCCGATAAAACCCTTCATCAGCTTGTTGGCGACGTAATAATCCTCGGTCAGCAGCTGTCCCGAAACATAGAAGGCGACCGCATCCGGACCGTGCTCGGCGATGGTTTGCGAGAAGGTCGAGGCGACGCGGTCGAGCGCCTCGTCCCAGCCGGCGCGGCGTCCACGGATTTCGGGATAGAGTAGCCGGCCGTCGAGGTCGATGGTCTCGGCAAGTGCGGACCCCTTGGAGCAGAGCCGGCCGAAATTGGCCGGATGGTCAGGATCGCCGCGGACGGACACCTGCCCGTCCGCGGCGACCTTCGCCAGCACGCCGCAGCCCACCCCGCAATAGGGGCAAGTGGTCCTCACCTCGCGTGCTGCGTCGATTTCCATGAGTTCAGGCCGCGCGGCTGGCCAGCGCTTCCAGCGCAATGAACAGATGCTCGCCTTCGATCCTGACCGGAATGGTGCGCACCGCGCCCTCGTCGGCGCCGAGCGCCTTGCCCGTTTCCAGTGAGATGACCCAATTGTGCAAGGGACAGGTCACCGCCGTGCCGTGGACGATGCCCTGGCTGAGCGGCCCGCCTCTGTGTGGGCAATGGTCGTCAATGGCATAGACCTGATCGTCCTGCGTACGGAAGACGGCGATTTTTCCTTCGGGCGTGGCGACGCAACGGGCGCCGCGGCGCGGAATGTCCGAGATGGAGCCGATGGCGATCCAGTTCATGTGCTCCATCCTTCTTTGCGCGTGTTCTTGGCCGAAAACCGGTTTCCACTTTTCGGGAACACGCGACTACTCCGCCGCCTGCGCAAAACCGACCGAAGCCATCGGCCGGAATTCGTGCTTGTCCTTGCCGGAAACGCGTTCCGACCACGGATCGACCTGGGCGAATTTCTGGCTGAAGACGAAGCGCTCGTAGTAGGCCTTGCGCTTGTCGGCATCGTCCATGATCTGGCGCTTGATCTCGGGGATGCCGATGCGCTTGGCCCATTTGTAGATGCGCTCGAGATAGCGGCCCTGCTCGCGGTACATCTGCGTCAGCGCCACGATATGTTCCAGCGCCTCGTCTTCGGTCTTCACCAGTCCGAGCACCTCGGTGCCCTTGATGTCGAGGCCGGCGGCACCGGCGAAGTGGATCTCGTAACCACTGTCGACGCAGATGACGCCGACATCCTTGCAGGTCGCCTCGGCGCAGTTTCGCGGGCAGCCCGACACCGCCATCTTGACCTTGGCCGGCGTCCACGAGCCCCACATGAATTTCTCGATGCGGACGCCAAAGCCGGTCGAATCCTGCGTACCGAAGCGGCACCAGTCCGAGCCGACGCAGGTCTTCACCGTGCGCAGGCCCTTGGCGTAGGCATGACCGGAGACGAAGCCGGCCTGGCCGAGATCGGCCCACACCGCCGGCAGGTCTTCCTTGCGGATGCCCAACATGTCGATGCGCTGTCCCCCGGTGACCTTGACCATCGGGATTTCGAACTTGTCGACGACATCGGCGATGGCTCGCAGTTCCGCGGCATTGGTCACCCCGCCCCACATCCTGGGCACCACCGAATAGGTGCCGTCCTTCTGGATGTTGGCGTGGACGCGCTCGTTGATGAAACGCGACTGGTAGTCGTCGGCGTAGTCGTTCGGCCAGTCGCAGACGAGGTAGTAGTTGAGCGCCGGCCGGCATTTGGCGCAGCCGCAGGAGGTCTTCCATTCCAGCTCCTGCATGACGGCGGGAATGGTCTTCAGGTGCTTCGCCTTGATCAGCCGGCGCACCTCGTCATGGCCGAGCGTGGTGCAAGAGCACATCGGTTGCACGGCGGCGGGGTTGTACGTGTCGCCGAGGGTCAGCACCATCAGCTTCTCGACCAGCCCTGTGCAGGAGCCGCAGGAGGCGGACGCCTTGGTGTGGGCGCGCACATCGTCCAGCGACGTCAGGCCCTTCCCGGTAATCGTGCCAGTGATCTTTCCCTTGCAAACGCCGTTACAGCCGCAGATTTCCGCATCATCCGGCAAGGCTGCAACGGCCGCCATAGGGTCCAGGGGGGCACCCCCCTGGTATGACTGGCCGAAGATAAGCGTGTCGCGCATCTCCGATATGTCGGTCTGCTTTTTCTTGAGGTCGTTGAACCAGGCGCCGTCGGCCGTCTCGCCGTAGAGCACGGTGCCGATGATGCGGTCGTCCTTCAGCACCAACCGCTTGTAGACACCGGCCGAAGCGTCGCGCAGCACGATTTCCTGGCGGTCGTCGCCATCGGCGAAATCGCCGAGCGAGAACAGCTCGATGCCGGTGACCTTGAGCTTGGTCGGCGTGTCGGAATGGACGAAGGCGGCAGCCTCGTCGCCGGCCAGTTGGCTGGCAGTGACGCGCGCCATCTCATAGAGCGGCGCGACAAGGCCGTAGACCATACCGTTGACCTCGGCGCATTCGCCGAGCGCGAAGATATCAGGATCGTTGCTGCGCATGCCGGCATCGACAACGATGCCGCGATTGACAGCAATGCCGGCCTCCTTGGCGATTGCGGCGTTCGGCCGGATGCCGACCGCCATGACCACCAGCGTCGCCGGGATGATGGTTCCGTCGGCAAGTTCCACCTGCTCGACCTTGCCGTTGCCCGTGATCGCCTGGGTGTTGGCCTTGGTGATGACCTTGATGCCGCGTTCTTCAACGGCGCGCTGCAGGAGGTAGCCGGCGGCGGGATCGAGCTGGCGCTCCATCAGCGTCGGCATGACATGCAGCACGGTCACGTCCATGCCTTGCGCGTTGAGGCCAGCCGCGGCCTCCAGTCCGAGCAGGCCGCCGCCGATGACCACCGCCTTGGCCCTGGACTGGGCAGCAAGCATCATTGCGCGGACGTCGTCCAGATCGCGATAGGTCAGCACGCCGGGCAGATTGTGGCCCGGCACCGGGATGATGAACGGCACCGAGCCGGTGGCGATGACCAGCTTGTCGTAGGGCTCGGTCACGCCATGATCGGAGGTGACGGTCTTTGCCTGCCGGTCGATGGCGACGATCTTGTGGCCCTTGTAGAGGGTGATGTCGTGCTTGATGTACCAGCCGTCGCCATGGATGATGATCTCTTCATAGGCCTTTTCGCCCGACAGAACCGGCGACAGCATGATGCGGTCGTAGTTCACGCGCGGCTCGGCGTTGAAGATGGTGACCTGGTAGCGCCCAGGCGCCTTTTCCAGGAGATGCTCCAGCATGCGCCCGGGGGCCATGCCGTTGCCGATGATGACGAGTTTCTCGGTCATGTCTTGATTCACTCCGGTCTCACTCAGCCGCGTAGGAAAGGCCTGAGGTTTCGGCAGACGCCGTGCGCTCCATCCGCCGGATGGAAAAATGCATCCAGGCAAAGCAGGTGACGACAATGACGAAGAGCAGCATGAAGCAGCTCGACCAGACGCCGGTGAGGTCGTTGAGGGCGCCGAAGGCGATCGGCAGGATGAAGCCGCCGAGCCCGCCAATCATGCCGACCACGCCGCCGACCGCGCCGACACTCAGCGGGTAGTAGGCCGGGATGTACTTGTAGACGGCGGCCTTGCCAAGGCTCATGAAGAAGCCAAGCACACAGGCGACGGCGATGAAGGCGAGCGGGCCGATCTCGAAATGGAAGGCGATCGGCCCGCTAATGCCGCGCACGACGTAGTCTGCCGAGGGGAGAGACAGAACGAGAGTCGCAACGGCACTGACAGAGAAGGTCGAGTAGAGCACGGTGCGGGCGCCGATCCGGTCGGAAAGCACGCCGCCATAGGCGCGAAAGATGCTCGCGGGAATTGAATAGGCCGCGCCGATCATGCCGGCGGTCGCGAGCCCGAAGCCGTAGACGCCGATCAGGTAGCGCGGCAGCCACAGCGACAGCGCCACGAATGCACCGAAGGCGAAGAAATAATAGAAGGCGAAGCGCCAGACCTGCAGGTTCTTGAGGGGCGCGAATTCCTGCAAGAAGCTTCTCGCGGGCGCTGCCTTGCCGGCGCGGCGCTCGCGGATGACCGGATCGTCGCCGGTCGTGAACCAGAAGATGGCGGCCATGACGACGAGCGCTGCCGCCCAGATCAGCGCGACCGACTGCCAGCCCCAGGAGAGAAGCACGAACGGTGCCAGGAACTTGGTGACCGCGGCGCCGACATTGCCGACACCGAAAATGCCAAGCGCCGTGCCCTGCTTGCCGGCGGGGAAGAAGCGCGAGACATAGGCGACGCCGACGGCGAAGGAACCACCGGCAAGCCCGACGCCGAGCGCGGCGACCAGCATCTGTCCGTAGGTGTGCGCAAAAGCCAGCAGGAAGGTCGCGACCGCCGCCGCAAGCATGGTCGCGGTGTAGACCAGTCGCCCACCAAAGCGGTCGGTCCAGACGCCAAGCACCATGCGCACGAGCGAACCGGTGAGGATCGGCGTGCCGACCAGCAGGCCGAACTGCGTCTCGTTCAGCCCAAGCTCCTGCTTTATGCGCACGCCGATGATTGAAAAGATCGTCCACACCGCGAAGCAGACGGTGAAGGCGATGGTGGACATCACAAGCGCCTGCCGGGGAGCACTGTCCTGGCTGGGCGCGGCTGGGAGATTTGCGGTCAATGTCTGGCTCCGGTTTGCGGCGTGGGAGGCACCGCGGGTGTTTGTGGGTGAATGATCAGCGGCGCGGCATCGGTGCGTGCAACGAGACCGGGCCGGCCACGGTCAGGTCCTTGCTTTCGGTCTTGGCGCCGACGGGAAACAAAAGGAGTGCCGCGGTGAACAGCGCCGCCGTCAGCGCGCTGCTGGCCAGAAAATCACGGCGCGTGAAATCCGCGAGGGACGCGCCAGTTCCGATCCGTTTCGTCATCGTCGTCTCCGGTTGGGCGCCGCCTGGGATCAGCGCCGTCGATTGCGTCAAAACAAAAAAAGCCGCCGGCCAGATCTCCCCGCGCCCGTCCATCCGGGATCGCGTATTGACCTGAGCGGCAGCTTTGCCTGTGGCGCCCGTCATTGGACGCCGTGTCACGTGGCCCTTGCGGACCTGTATTCCGAAAAGCAGGAAGCGTGCCAGTTCGATTTCACTCTGGATTATCGAATGAAATCAATGCGAATCGCAGCCGAACAACTTTTGACCGCGCCCGGCAGCGGATCAAAGATTAGTCAGAATGCCTTGCACAGCAGCATAATATTTGTGCAATGCGGTAGACTGCCCATTGCTGATGCAGATCACAATTGCCGATGATGGCACGCTTTTCGGTCATGGCCTTACTCCGCGGCTTCGACGAAGCGGTGGCGTTCGTAGAGGAACTTCAGCACCGCCTCGCGGCACCGCAGAAAGGTGCGGTCGGACGAGAGCTCGACACGCCGGCGCGGCCGGGCCAGCGGCACAGCAAGCACCTCGCCGATGGTCGCCGCCGGACCGTTGGTCATCATGACGATGCGGTCGGATAGGAGCACCGCCTCGTCGACATCGTGGGTGATCATGATCGTCGTCGATCCGAGCCTGGAATGGATGTCCATCACCGCGTCCTGCAGATGGGCGCGGGTCAGTGCGTCGAGCGCGCCGAAGGGTTCGTCGAGCAGCAGGATCTTCGGCTCCATGGCCAGCGCCCGGGCAATGCCGACGCGCTGCTTCATGCCGCCTGATATCTCCGCCGGGCGCTTGTCCTTGGCATGCGCCATCTGCACGAGGTCGAGATTGCGCATGATCCATTCATGCCGCTCGGCCCGGCTCTTGCTGCGGCCAAAGACCTTGGACACCGCCAGATTGATGTTTTCGTAGACGGTGAGCCACGGCAAAAGGCTGTGGTTCTGGAACACCACGGCGCGTTCTGGTCCCGGGCTGTCCACTTCCTTGTCTTCGAGCAGCACGGCGCCAGCGGAGACCTTGGTCAACCCGGCGATCAAATTGAGCAAGGTCGACTTGCCGCAGCCGGAATGGCCGATGATGGAGACGAATTCGCCCTTGTTGATGGCCAGCCTGATGTCTTTCAGCACCTCGCTGACCTGGCCGCCACGGGCAAAGGATTTGTCGATATGGTCGAGTCTCAGATAGGCCGTCATCGCCCCTCTCCTCACTTTGCCGTTGTGCCGCGGGTGACGAAGGCGCCGACGCCTGCGACCAGGCGGTCGAGGCAAAAGCCGGTGACGCCGATATAGGCGAGCGCGACGATGATGTCGGGCAGCCGCGACGAGTTCCAGGCGTCCCAGATGAAGAAGCCGATGCCGACGCCGCCGGTCAGCATTTCAGCGGCGACGATGGCGAGCCAGGACAGGCCGATGCCGATGCGCAAGCCGGTGAAGATGTAAGGGGCCGCCGCCGGCACCATGATCTTCACGAAGAATTCGAGCTGGTTGAGCCTCAGGATGCGCGAGACGTTACGGTAGTCCTCGGGGATGTTGCGCACGCCGACGGCAGTGTTGATGATGATCGGCCAGATCGAGGTGATGAAGATAACGAAGATCGCCGACGGGCTGGAATCGCGGAACGCCGCCAGCGACAGCGGCAGCCAGGCCAGCGGCGGCACGGTGCGCAGGATCTGGAACACCGGATCGAGGCCACGCATCGCCCAGATCGACTGGCCGACCAGCGCGCCGAGCGCAACGCCGACGATGGCCGCCAGGCCAAAGCCGATGGCGACGCGCTGCAGCGAGATCAGCACCCGCCAAGCCAGCCCGATATCCTGCGGACCGTTGTTGAAGAACGGATGCGCGATCAGATCGTAGGCCTCGTTCCAAACCTGGCTCGGCGGCGGCAGGCTTGCGGTGGGCGACGAACAGGCAATCTGCCAGACGACCAGCATCAGGGCGATGACGATGACCGGTGGCACCAGCGCGCTCGCCAGTCTGCCGGCGATCGCCGCCAGGTCGAAGCGGCGTCTCGCCTTGGCGGTGAAGGTGATCACCTCGGCGGGCTTTGCCGGCGCGGGGAACGTCTTCACCTTGGTGTCCTCGATGGTTTGGATGGACATGTTTTCGAAAGGCTCCTGGGTCGTTGGGCGACAAACGGCGCTTTGCGCCGTTTGCGCTTTGATCGCGCTGGGCGACAACCGCGCAAGCGCGGTTGCGCGCGACAAACGGCGCTTTCGCGCCGTTTGCGCCGGCCTAGGCCGATGCCTTGATCTTCAGGCTGTCGAGATAGGCCGACGGGTTGGCCGGATCGAAAGTCTTGCCGTCGAAGAAGGTCTCGACACCGCGCGACGACGAGGCCGGTATGTCGGTTGCCGCGACGCCGAGGTCCCTGGCCGCCTCGCGCCAGATATCCTCGCGGTTGACCTGGTCGACCAGCGCCTTGATGTCGGTGGTCGGCGCGAATTTGCCCCAGCGGATGTTTTCGGCGAGGAACCACGTATCGTGGCTCTTGAAGGGATAGGACACGCCGCCGTTCCAGAACTTCATGTAAAGATCGGTGCCGGCGGCGACACGGCCATTGCCGTAGTTGATGTCGCCCTTGAGGCGGCCGATGATGTCGGCGACAGGCACGTTCATCCACTGCCGCTTGCCGATGATGGCGGCCATCTCGTCCTTGTTTTCCTTGGCCTCGCACCATTGCTGGGCCGCCATGACGGCCATCACGATCGCCTTGGTGGCGTTCGGGTTCTTGTCGATGAATTCGGCGCGCAGGCCGAGCGCCTTTTCGGGATGACCCTTCCAAAGCTCACCAGTCGTGGCGGCGGTGAAGCCGACGCCCTGGTGGACAAGCTGTTCGTTCCACGGCTCGCCGACGCAGAAGACGTCCATGTTGCCGACCTTCATGTTGGCGACCATCTGCGGCGGCGGCACAACGATGGTCGAGACGTCCTTGTCGGGATCGATGCCGCCGGCGGCCAGCCAGTAGCGCAGCCACAGGTCATGCGTGCCGCCCGGGAAGGTCATGGCGGCCTTGACCTCCTTGCCCTCGGCCTTCTTGGCGGCGAAGGCATCCTTCAGCTTGGAGGCGTCGAGGCCGACGCCGGTGGCGGCATATTCCTGCGCGACCGAAATGCCCTGGCAGTCGTAATTGAGCCGCGCCACGATCGCCATCGGCATCGGCTGCTTGTTCTGCGTCACCTTGCCGGTGTGCATGAGGTAAGGCAGCGGCGTTAGTATATGGGCGCCGTCAATGCCGTTGGCCTCGCCGCCGAGCATCAGATTGTCGCGCGTCGCGCCCCAGGAGGCCTGCTTGAGCACCTCGACATCGGGCATGCCGAATTTCTCGAAAAACCCTTTCTCCTTGGCGATCATCAGCGGTGCCGCATCGGTCAGCGCGATGAAGCCGAGCTTGGCGCCGGTGACTTCCGGAGCGGCGGTCGCCGCATAGGCTCCAGACGGCAGCAGCGCACGCGCGGCCGCCAGGGTTGCCGCGGTGGCAGCACTTGCCATCAGGAAGTTGCGGCGAGTCATGCCCTCGAGAGGGGCTTCAGTCTTGATGCGTTTCGTCATCGTCGTCTCCGGTTGGGCGCAGCTTGGGTCCGCGCCATCGATTGCGTTTCGATCAAAACAAAAAAGCCGCCGGCCAGGCCGCGCGCGTCCGTCCATCCGGGATCGCGTGTTGACCTGAGCGGCAGCTTTGCCTGTAGCGCCCGCCATTGGACGCCTGTTGCGTGACCCCGAGAAGGGCCTGCCTATTGCAAAGCAGGAACCGTGCCAGTTTCGGGACGGATGATAAATATCAATTAAATCAATGATATGATACAATCGTCGGTGCGCCGGCTCGCTGGGCGAGCGAGCCAAAGATTGTTCATTAGCGCAGTTGCACGCACAATTTTTGTGCAATGCACAAGAATGGCGCGGAAATGATCAGGCCTCAGCGCGGGTCAATTTCTGGCCGGTAATGTAGGCGTCGATCTCATCGGGATCGAAGATCTGGCCGTCGAAGAAGCCGTCGGGACCGAGCACGAGGCTTGCCCCTGCCGAACCGACCGGGGTCGCGGCCTTCAGCGCGCCCTCGACCTTGGCATTGGCGCCGGGCAGCGCGACGCCAAGCGGCTTCAGCGCCGAGCGGTAGAGGTCGGGACGGTAGCAGTCGCGGGCAATGGCGAGGTTTTCCGGCGTGTGCGCGACATGCCCCCAGCGCACCATCTGCGTGTAGAACCATAGCGCATGGCTCTTCCAGGGAAAGTTCGCCGCCTTGTCGAAGGGCAGGAAGAAGTCGGCGATATCAAGTTCCGCGCCCTCGCCCAGCCTGAGGTGCCCGGTCAGGATCGGCATCTGCACGGCTGGCGGCAGGCCGAGGAAGCCAGGCTGCGCCATCACCGCGGCCAGTTCGCCATGGTTGACCGGATCCTGGCACCAGCGGGCGGAATGATGCAGCGCGCGCAGCAATGCCGCCAGCGCCTCCGGGTTTTCGTCGGCCCACGCCTTGCGCACGCCGATCACCTTTTCCGGGCTGTTCTTCCACAGCAGCGCCTTGACGGTGACGATGTGGCCGGTGCCGGCGGCGACCGCAGCGCTGTTCCAGGGCTCACCGACGCAATAGCCATCGATGCGGCCAGCGGCCAGTGCGTCAGCCATGAAGGGCGGCGGCACGATGACGATCTCGATCTCGTGCGCGGGATCGATGCCGCAGGCAGCAAGCCAGTAGCGCAGTTCGTAATTGTGCCCGGAATGCGGGTGCACGACGGCGAAGCGCAGCGGCTCGCGGCCGGCGGCGGCGCGCTCGCGGATGAGTGCACCGAGGGCTGCGCCGGCCCGCGCAGGCTGGAGATCGGCCACGGCACCATGCGCCGCCATGCCTTCCCAGACGGCGTTGGAGATGGTGACGCAATTGCCGCCCAACCCCAGCGAGAACGGCACGATGGTCTCGGAAGCGAGCGGCGTCAGCCCGAGATTGCAGGCGAGCGGCATCGGCCCCAGCATATGGGCGAGATGGAAGTGGCCGATGGCGATGCGGTCACGAATGTTGGCCCATGAGGTCTCGCGGTGCAGCGTGAGATCAACGCCTTCGCGCGCGGCAAACCCCAGTTCGCTCGCCGCGACCAGCACGGCGCTGTCGAAGAGCGGCATGAAACCGGCGGTGATCTGATGTGTCGCGCTCATTCGTCCTCCGACGGCCCGAGCAGCCCGGCGGCGGTCACCAGGCTCTGGGCGATGTCGCTGATCTTGCGGTTCTGGTTCATCGCCGTCTTGCGCAGCAGCGTGTAGGCGGCCTCCTCGGAGAGGCCGCGCGACTTCATCAGAATGCCCTTGGCGCGGTCGATGACCTTGCGGCTCTCGAGCTCGCCGCGAACCTCTTCCAGTTCGCGCGCCATGCGTGAAAAAGCGTTGAAGCGGCTGACCGCCATGTCGAGGATCGGCTTGACGCGCTCCTGCCGCAGGCCGTCGACGACATAGGCGGACACGCCGGCATCGACCGCCGCCTCAATAGAAGCCTGGTCGGAGCGGTCGACGAACATGGCGATCGGCCGTTTTACCGCACGCGACAGCTGGAACATGTTTTCCAGCATGTCACGGTTGGGATTTTCCAGATCGATGACGATGACGTCGGGCTCGATCTCGGCGATGCGCCGCGCAATGCCCGACACATCATGGATGACGGTGACCCGCTCATGCCCTGCCTCACGCAAACCGGCCTCGATGATCGAGGCACGGATGCGGTTTTCGTCGATCACCAGAACGGCGAGTGAGGAGCGGACCATGGCTCCAATATGTCGAAGCCGGCGGATTGTGCAATGCGGCATGGAGGGTTGGGATCGGAGTCTAGGCGACAGGCGGACCTCACGCGCAGTCGACTCCCGAGCCTAGCTGGCGGACTAGCCCAGCGGGGCGGCTGAGGCGCTCGCCAAGACTTTGCTTCGCGCCTGCGCATACTCCCAGGCGGAGAACGGTGGATCGATCTTCTGCCGAGGTTCTGCCAAGACGAACGGATCCGGGCCAAACAGGCTGTATAGCTCGAACAGCTTCTCGGCGGTCATGCCCGGCTTGAGTGCGTGTTCGAGATCAGCGTCGACTATGGCTCGACATCGCTCCACGGCCTCATCGTAAGTCGGAAATGTTGCGTCCAGGTAGCGTTCGCTCTCATCCCGGTAATGAAAGTGGTCATCGACAAAGACCTGGTATTGAACGATTTGCGACAACCAGTTGCCCCCCGGCAAAATTCCCTGGGACCTTAGCTCCTCCATTGCGGCTGAGACAAGGAGGTGGGTTTTTGGCAGCGATAGTGGTCCGCCGGCCCGCCGTCCTTGCCGGAGGCCGGCACCCATCGCCGGCCTCAAGCGGGTCAACCCTACTCGGCCGCCTCGTAGCCCGCAATGCCCTTGATCTCGAGGAAATCCTCGAGCCCGTATTCAGCATATTCGCGGCCGTTGCCCGATTGCTTGTAGCCGCCGAACGGCAGGCCGGCGTCCCAGGTGGGGTAGTTGATGTAGACGTTGCCGGTGCGCATGCGGGCGGCGACTTCGCGGGCCTTGTTCATGTCCTTGGCCTGGATGTAGGAGGCCAAGCCATAGACGGTGTCGTTGGCGGTGCCGATCGCCTCTTCGACGCTGTCATAGGGCAGGATCGTCAGCACCGGCCCAAAGATTTCTTCGCGGGCTATGCGCATGTCCGAGGTCACATCGGCGAACACGGTCGGCCGGACATAGTAGCCGCGGTTGAGTTCGGCGGGACGGCCGGGGCCGCCGGCAACCAGCGTAGCACCCTCCTCGATGCCGCTCTGGATCAGCTCCTGGATCTTGTCGTACTGGATCTGGCTGACCACGGGCCCGAGCTTCGTGCCGGCCGCATCGGCCGGGCCGACGGTGAACTTTTCCGCCGCCACTTTGGCGTAGCCCGCCGCCTCGTCATGGCGGTCGCGCGGCACGAACATGCGGGTCGGCGCGTTGCAGGACTGGCCGCTGTTGCTGAAGCAGCCGGCGACGCCCTTGCTGACGGCGTTGGCGAGGTCGACATCCGGGAACAGGATGTTGGCCGACTTGCCGCCCAGTTCCTGATGCACGCGCTTGACCGTGTCGGCAGCGGCCTTGGCCACCAGAATGCCGGCGCGGGTCGAGCCGGTGAACGACATCATGTCGACATCGGGATGGCTGGACAGCGCCTGACCAACGCCCGGCCCATCGCCATTGACGAGGTTGAAGACGCCCTTGGGAACGCCGGCCTCGTCGAGGATTTCGGCAAAAATGATGGCGTCGAGCGGGGCGATTTCGCTTGGCTTCAGCACCATGGTGCAGCCGGCCGCAAGCGCGGGACCGACCTTGCAGGTGATCTGGTTCAGCGGCCAGTTCCACGGCGTGATCAGGCCAACGACGCCGATCGGCTCCTTGACCACGAGATGGTTGCCCTTGACGTGGCGGAACTGGAAAGTCTTCAGCGTCTCGGCCATCTTGGTCAGATGCGCGAGGCCGATGCCGACCTGGCTGTCGATCGCCATCTGGCGCGGCGCGCCCATCTCGCGCGACACCGCCACCGCCAGATCGGCGCTACGCTCCTTGTAGACTTCGATGATGCGGTTCAACAGGTCGAGCCGCTCGGCGACTTCGGTGAAGCCGAACGTGTTGAAGGCGCGCCTGGCGGCGGCGACCGCCTTGTCGACATCGGCCTTGGAGCCGATCGAGATCTGCGCGAAGGCGTCCTCGTTCGACGGATCGATGACGTCGAGAACCCTCGGCACGACCGGATCCAACCAGGCGCCATCGATATAGAACTGCAGATTGTGAGACATGGTTCTCCTCGGGAGATTTCTGATCTGTTTGGGGAGCGATCGGCGGATCGTCGTATCGGTTCAGAGATAACGATGCGGCAAGACCGATGTCAAACGCAAGGGCGGGCAATTGAGCCAGACGGCTACAGAAGCATGTGCCCGGCCGCCACCAGAAGCCCCCTTGCCGCGGCTTCATCCGTGGCCTTGACCAGCAGATGGTCGCCATCGAAAGTGGATACCAGGAAAATGCCGAGCTCGTTTTCCGACAATGGCTTTATTACCGACAGCACGATGCCTGTTTCGTCAAAGGCAAAGGGACCCTGGAGTTTCAGGGCCACCCAGTCCCTGTCGTGCTTCACCCCGTCTGGCACCCGCTCCTGCAGGCAGACGATCGAAAGCTCGTCCTCGTTCCTGGTGATGCTGACGAAGCCCGGCCCGTCCGCCCAGCCGGGAATGCTTTCTTTTGCTTCGAGGCGCGAAACCGCATACCGCCCCGAGAGTGGCTTCAACCGCACCCTGACTGCCATCCGACCCTCCCTGTTTGTTGGCGATCACGCCAGCTTCTTGCTCATATAGACCGTTGTGCCGTTCATGAACGGCTCTTTCGCGGTCGATCGCGTAACCGTGCCGCCTGTAGAGCGATACATTGGCCTCGAAGGCGCAATTCGCGGCGGCCGGCCTCACGTGCCTTCTGCTCGGCGCGCTCCAGCAACAGCCGGCCGATCCCCTTGCCCTGCGCCTGCGCCCCCGCGCCCTAACCTGATCGTTCGTAAAAATCGATCATTCTAACCAAAACAATTCGTTGGAAGATTGGTTTAGGAATGGCATTCCTCCGGCGTAGTCGACTGGAGAATTGCATTGTCTGCCGCCACCCACATTGCGAACGATATTCCGAAAAGCACGATTTCTGCCGATCTGGTGGCGGGCCGCAAGCGGCTCGATTCGGTGTGGAATGGCGTTATCCCCGGCATCGTGCTGGTGGCGATGATCACCGCCGCGGCTTTCTCGGCCCACAATGTCTCCGGCTTCGCGCTGTTCAGCCCGATGATCCTCGCCGTCGTCGCCGGTATGATCTATTCCAATGTGCTCGGCACGCCCGCCCACGCCAAGGCCGGCATCGCCTTCTCGCAGAAGCGCCTGCTGCGCTTTGCCATCGTGCTGCTCGGCTTCCAGCTGACGCTCGGCCAGGTCGTCTCCATCGGCGCCGGCGGCGTCGGCATTGTCGCGGCCACGCTTGGCGCGACCTTCGTCTTCACCATTATGCTCGGCCGGTTGCTCGGCGTCGACCGCAAGCTGGCGCAGCTGATTGCCGCTGGCACCTCGATCTGCGGCGCTTCGGCCATTGTTGCCACCAACATCGTCACCGATGCGCGCGACGAGGACGTCACCTATGCCGTCGCCTCGATCACCCTGTTCGGCACCGTCGCCATGCTTGGCTTCCCGCTGCTGGCGCCGGTGTTTGGTCTCGACCAGCATGCGTTCGGCCTGTGGGCTGGCGCCTCGATCCATGAGGTGGCGCAGGTCATCGGCGCCGGGTTCCAGAACGGCGCCCAATCCGGTGAGATCGCCACGGTGGCCAAATTAACGCGCGTTGCCATGCTGGCGCCGATGGTCATCGCGCTTGGCCTGATGGCGCGCCGCAAGACGAGCGACGATCGCTCGGCTGCCCGACCGCCGATGCCGTGGTTCGTTGCCGCCTTCATCGCCGTCGTGGCGCTGAACAGCCTGGTCACCGTGCCGGCCGAAGTGAAGTCGGCCATGGCGCTCGGCACCACCATCATGCTGACCATGGGACTGGCCGCCATGGGCCTGCAGGCCGACATTTCGCAGCTGCGCTCGCGCGGCCTGCGGCCCCTGGTGCTCGCCTTCTCGGCGTTTCTGTTCATCGGCTGCTTCAGCCTGATGCTGGTGAAGTTCGCTTAAAGCCGTTCAATCCTCGAACGAGCTTGCCGCGACATAGATCGCCGCCAGTTGCTCTATGCCGGTCTGGTCTTCCTTGTCGAAGCGGCCGGGCGTCGGGCTGTCGAGATCGATCAGGCCGAAGACGCCGTCATTGTCCCTGAGCAGCACGACCAGCTCCGAGCGCGAGGCGGCGTCGCAGGCGATATGGCCGGCAAAGTCGTGCACATCCTTGACCAGCATCGACATTTCGAGATCGATCGCGGTACCGCACACACCCTGGCCGACCGCGATGCGCACGCAAGCCGGCTTGCCCTGGAAGGGTCCAAGCACCAATTCTTCCTCTGATGCCATGAAATAGAAGCCGGCCCAGTTGAGATCCGGCACCATCTGGAAAATCAGCGCTGACGTGTTGGCCGCGTTGGCGATCGAGTCACGTTCGCCGTCGAGCAGCGCTTTCAACTGAGCGGCGAGGTCGCGGTAGAACGCTGCCTTGTCGGTGCTGTCGATGGCCTTGGCCGCAAACATGATGCCTGGTCTCCGTTGCCGGCGTGCCGAAACGCCGGCTGCCTGTCTGCCACCAATGCAGCGGTTGGGAAATACACAATCGCGATGCTGCCGGCGGAAAGCGCGGCCGCGCTCAGCCGTTCACTCGCCCTGAACCGGGTCGGCGCTCAGTTCGGCCGGCGGCCAAAGATGCGAGCAGCGCGCCCAAGCAGGCCGGAGCCGGCACTGGTTGATGGGGCTGGTTGCGCTGCATTGTCGGCTGAAGGATGGTTTCGCGTGTCGGACACCATTGCCATGACCGCTTTGTTGGCGTCGAAGGCGGAGGTTGGTCGGGCGTTCTTCATTCTCTGCTGGGTCAGCGGCGAACAGGTCGGTTGGCCGTCGGCGCCCAGAATCTCCCCCACGGTCAGCTGGTTGGTGAAGCGGTAAATATCCCAAACGGCATATTTGACGGCCTGTGCGTCATAGGCGCCGCTTTTGTGCTTGGCATGCATGTCCATCAATTGCGGGATCAGGAATTGCGCCTTATCGGGCGCTGCCTCGCCTTCGTATGGCAGCGTGCTCCAGCCAGACTTTATCAATGTAGACCTGAGTTCGGCCGGCCCTCGCCACAGCGCAACGGAAGTTGCAGGATCGACAAAGGCCGCGACGTAATTGCCCTTCATGTTGTGGGCGATGCCGACCTGGATCAGCAGATCCTTGCACTCGGGGACGAGCCAGACGGCCTTCGGAAAAATCGATTGCAGTTCGAAGTCGTAGTTGAGTTCCACCGCCAGCGTTCCATCGCCATGACCGCTGTCAGTCTCGCTGTTTCCGCTTAAGGTTTTCCTATCCCGTTTGGTGAACGGTTGGTTCGCTGGCCGAGCGGGCGGGCGCAGGTATCGCTTGTCGTCTCCGTTGCCAGCGCGCCCAACTGCCCGCTACAGTTTGCGACAGCCAGCCATGACGCGTCCGGGAAAATCACCATCGTGAATGCCACCAGCGGAAAACGCGACCGCGCGCAGCCGACGGCAAGCGCAGGGCCCCTCACCTTCGCCGTGCTGGTGTTTCCCGGCTTTCCGATGATGGCGTTCAGTTCGGTCATCGAGCCGCTGCGCGCGGCCAACGTGCTGGCGAAGAAAGACTGCTACCGCTGGGTGATCGTCGGCGCCGCCGAAGGACCGGTCGAAGCCTCGAACGGCGTCGTCATCCAGCCGGGCTTTTTCGCCGGCGATGCGCCGAAGGTCGATCGCATCGTCGTCTGCTCGGGCGGCAATGCCGACCATGTCGTGGCTGATGACGCGATGCACTGGATCCGCAAGAGCCTGCGGGGTGGCGCCCATATCGGCGCGGTGGCGGATGCCGCCTTCTTCCTGGCGCGAGCCGGCCTGCTCGACGGCCATGCCTGCACCTTGCACTGGACCAGCCAGGCCGCCTTCACCGAGGCGTTTCCTGATATTGAGCTGCGGCGCGATCTCTATGTCATCGACCGCAAGCGCTTCACTTCGGCCGGTGGAGTCGGCAGCCTCGACATGATGCTCGAGATCATCACCAACGACTATGGCGCCGAGCTTGCGGCCGGCGTCGCCGAATGGTTCGTGCACAGCCCTTTGCGCTCCAGCGTCGATCGCAAGCTGATGCCGCTCAGGCTGCGCACCGGCGTCCAGAACGAACTGGTGCTGTCGGCCATCGCCATCATGGAGGACGCGGTGGAGGAGCGGCTCGCCATGACGGAACTGGCGGAACGGCTCGGCGTCTCCTCCGACAAGCTGGAGCGCAATTTTCGCTCAGAACTCAGCATCTCGCCCAACGGCTATTACCGGCGGCTCAGGCTGAAGCGCGCCGCCGACCTTTTGGCGCATTCAACGCTGATGGTGCGCGACGTGGCGCTTGCCTGCGGCTTCGCCTCGATGTCGAGTTTTGCGCGGGCGTTTCGCGAAGAGCATGGGCATGCGCCGAAGGCGATGCGACGGCATTAGGCGTCTAGCGCTATCACAGCGCAACGTTGGCRGGACAGCGCCCCCCTCTGTCCTGCCGGACATCTCCCCCACTTGGGGGGAGATCGGCAGTTTCACTGGCCGCGCCTCCTCTTCAACTTTGGTGGTTGGCGGAAGCAGCAACGACGGCCAATCTCCCCCCTCGTGGGGGAGATGTCCGGCAGGACAGAGGGGGGCGTGAAGGATCGCGGCGTTGCTCGCTTCTAGCTAAGCCACCCTGCGGCATCCAGCACGACATTTGCGGAATGCCGCACAAGATTGACGCCCTGCCCCGCTATGGTCGAGGCTTCAGGAGGCACTCATGAGCATCGTCGTATTCGACCCCGACAGCACCGAGGATGTGGACTTCAAGGACCGCATGCGCCACCCCGCCACCGCGGACCCGGCCGGCGGCATGTGGCTGTCCGACACCGAGCCGTCCTTCATCGATGCGGATGCGTTGCGCAAAGGCCGGCTCGCCAAACTGCGCGGCTGGATGCGCGAGGCCGGCTATGGCGGCGTTGTGCTGTTCGACCCTTACAACCAGCGCTACGCCACCGGCTCGCGCAACATGTTCGGCTATTTCCTGCGCAATTCGACCCGTTATTTCTTTATCCCCACCGTCGGGCCGATCGTGCTGTTCGAATATCCGCAGAGCTACCATGTCTCGATGGTGCTCGACACGATCGACGAGGCGCGGCCTTCCAAGCTCGTCTGGTCTTCCGTATCGGGACGCGACGACGAGACCGCCGGACCCTTCGCCGACGAGATTGCCGAGCTGCTGAAGAAGCAGGGCGGCGGCTCGATGAAGCTCGGCCTCGACCGCTGCAGCCATCTGCAGGCTCTGGCCCTGGAAAAACGCGGCTGCGAGGTCCGGGATTGCCAGGGCGAGATCCTGGCGGTGCGCGCGGTCAAGACGCCTGAGGAGGTCAAATGCCTGCAGGTGTCGATGGCCGGCGCGGAAGCCGCCGTTTACGCCGTGCGCGAGGCGATCAAGCCCGGCGTCTCCGAAAACGAGCTGTTCGCCATCATGTATGGCGAGGTGATCCGCCAAGGCGGCGAGTTCATCGAGACGCGGCTGCTCACCTCGGGCCAGCGCACCAATCCATGGTTCAACGAGGCGAGCGGCCGCAAGATCCGGCCGGGCGAACTTTTGGCGCTCGATACCGACACGATCGGCTGCTACGGCTATTATTCCGATTTCTCCCGCACCTTTCGCTGCGGGCCTGGCAAGCCGACCGACTATCAGAAATCGCTCTACCGCATGGCGCACGACCAGGTTCAGCACAACATCTCGATCGTCAGGCCCGGCATGGCGTTTCGCGAGATCGCCGAAAAGGCCTGGAAGATACCGGACCGCTTCGTCGACCAGCGCTATACCTCGGTCATGCACGGTGTCGGCATGCATGGCGAGACACCGTTCATCGCACATGCCATGGATTACGAGACCTATGGCCGCGACGGTTTTGTCGTGCCCGGCATGGTCGTGAGCGTGGAGAGCTATATCGGCGAGAAAGGCGGCCGCGAAGGCGTCAAGCTGGAGGACGAGATACTGATCACCGAGACCGGGACGGAGCTTTTGTCGCGCTTTCCTTATGAGGATGAGTTTTTGGAGAAGCAGGTTTGAGAGTCGTTTCGCATCCTTCGGCAACCATCGTGAACGCCCATCCCGTCGTCATCCTAGGGCGGAGCAAGGAGCGCAGCGACGCGGCGCAGACCCTAGGATCCATGCCGGGACTCCCGAGCGCCGCAACGGTGCAAACTCTGCACCGCTGTGTTCCCTGGCCAGCGTCACGGCATGGATCCTCGGGTCTCCGCGACGGAGCTTCGCTCCTGCTTCGCCCGTGGATGACGAAGCTGTGGAGGCGCCGGCCATTCACCACCGTTTGCGCCAGCTTGGCGAACGGGATGGTGTCGACCACCGACCGAGGCGCAGCATGAAAAACCCCATCTCCATCAAACGCGGCACTGTGGCCGCCGTGTTCATCGACCTCCAGGAGGAGCATCGGCAGGACAAGCGCTATCTGGTCGAAGGTTTTGACGACATCCTCGCCAACGTCCAGCGCCTGCAGGCGGCGGCGCGGCGCAACTTCGTGCCACTCTATCACTGGGCCTATATCGTCGATACCGCCAAGGCGCGGCCGTTCCATCCGCTCGATGCCGACGGCAAGTCAGCCTTTTCCGACAAGAGCGATCCCCTGACGGAAATCTGCCACGAGGTGGCGCCCGCCAATGGCGAGGCGTTTCTGATCAAGGCGGAGGCCAGTGCCTTCCGTTCGGGACCGGCGGCGCGCGACCTCAAATCCGGCGGCATCGAGTGGCTCGTCGTGGCTGGCGTGTGGACCGAGGCCTGCATCGACGCCACCGTCAGGGATGCGGTGGCATCCGGCTTTCGCGTGCTGCTGGTCAAGGACGCCTGCGGCAGCGCGAGCAGCGCCATGCACCAGACCGCCATCCTCAACCTCGCCAACCGGCTCTATGGCGGCGCCGTCACCAATACGCTTGATGCCTGCAGGTTGATGGCAGGCGACACGGTCACCACGTGGCAGGTCGAGGGCTCGGTGCCTTTGCGCTTCACCTATGAGAACGCGGCGCGGCTCTACGACGAGCTCTGACGCCGGAAGCGGATTGCGATGGGCACGATCCACCAGATGACGAAGCGCGGGAAGTATACCCGGCGGCTCGACCCGGCTTTGTGGGCCTATATCGATCGGGTCAACGACTGGTACCCACCCGAGATTGCCGAACTGCCTATCGACAGGCAACGCGATGTCTATGACGCGATGTGCCGGGCCTTCCACCAGGGCACTCCGCCAGGAGTATCCGTCAGTGACGGCCTGATCGTCGCCGGCGATCACAGCATTCCAGTCCGGCGCTACCAGCCTGCCGGCAAGGCGCCGCGTGCGATGGTGGTCTGCTACCACGGCGGCGGCTTCGTGCTGGGCGGGCTCGATAGCCATGATGACATCTGCGCCGAAATCTCAGCCGGCACCGGCTTTGCCGTGCATTCCGCCGACTACCGGCTGGCGCCCGAGCATCTGCATCCCGCCGCCTTTGACGATGCACTGGCCGTGTTCGAATGGGCCGCGGCAACGAGCGATCTGCCGATCGTGCTTTGTGGCGAGAGCGCCGGGGGCAATCTCGCCGCCGCGGTCGCTCATGCCACGCGCGGGCACGCCCGCCGCCCCGTGGCCGGTCAGGTGCTGATCTACCCCGTCCTTGGCGGCGACGAGAACACCGGCTCCTACATCGAGCACAGCGAGGCGCCGCTGCTGGCCACATGCGACATCGCATTCTACCGCACCATCCGCTCAGGCCCGGCCCAGTCGCCGGATGATCCGACATTCTCGCCACTGCGCGACAGCGATTTCTCCGGCCTGCCGCCGACGGTCATCATCACCGCTGAGTGCGATCCGCTGTCCTCGGATGGCGAGGCCTATCGCGACCGGATTGTTACCGCTGGCGGCAAGGCATGGTGGCATGAGGAACCGCGACTGGTGCACAGCTTTCTGCGCGCCCGCACGACCGTGCCGCGTGCCGCCGAGGCCTTTGTGCGCATCATCGCGGCGGTTGCGGCGCTGGGTAAAGGCGAGTGGCCTTATTGAGAGCCAACGGCGGAGCGCCAATCTCCGCCCATGTGGGGGAGATGGCCGGCAGGCCAGAGGGGGGCGCGAAGGATCGGCAGCCTTCGATCCTCTGACTATCCGAAATCCTTTGAGGGCTCAGTTGAACTTGGCTGAGAGGTCGGCGGGACAGCGCCCCCCTCTGTCCTGCCGGACATCTCCCCCACATGGGGGGAGATTGGCTGTCATCCCAACTGCGGAACAGCGCACAAGAACTGCGGAAACCCGAACACTCCGCTGCGTCACCCCGCCCTATCATCGCCCCAAGGCAATGGCGTCCCGGCGAAACGCATCCGCCCCCGCATCGGCGTTGCGGCGGGGCGCCCAACAAGAGGGAACGACGATGAAGTTCATGCTGACCGACAGAAAACTGCACCCGCAGGCAAAACCCGTCGCCGACGATTTCAAAAAGGGCGGCCTGAACCGGCGCGAATATCTCGCCATGATGGCCGCGTTCGGAGTCAGCGCCGCCGGCGCGCTGGCGCTGGGCGGCCTTGCTCCCTCTCCGGCCCAAGCCGAGGAACCGAAACGCGGCGGCACCTTGCGCGTCGCCATGAACGTCAAGGGTTTCAAGGATCCGCGCACCTTCGACGGTGTCGAAATGTCCAACGTCGCCCGCCATTGCAACGAATATCTGGTGCGCTGGAACACCGACTTCACTTTTGAACCCTGGCTGCTCGAAAGCTGGGAGGCGAGCGACGACGCCAAGACCCTGACGCTGCATGTGCGCAAGGGCATTTCCTGGTCGAACGGTGACGCCTTCAACGCCGATGACGTCGTCCACAACCTCACCCGCTGGTGCGACGCCTCGGTAGCAGGCAATTCGGTCGCCGCGCGCATGGGCGCGCTGGTCAATGCCGACACCAAGAAAGCGGTCGATGGCGGCATCGAGAAGGTCGACGACTTCACCATCAAACTCAATTTGCCGAAGCCCGATATTTCGCTGATCGCCGGCATGGCCGACTATCCAGCGCTGATCATGCACCGCTCCTATGAGGGCGACGGCGACCCGATGAAGGCGCTGGCGATCACCACCGGACCGTGCGAGCTGGTAAAGTGGGATGCCGAGACCGGCGCCGAGGTGAAGCGCAAGGACAAGCCATGGTGGAAGGGCGAGTTCCATCTCGACGGCATCAAATGGGTCGACTACGGCTCCGATCCCAACGCCATGCTGTCGGCCTTCGAATCCGGCGAGATCGATACCGACCACGAAACCGCTTCGGACGCCGTCTCGCAGACCGAGCAGATGGGCCTGCAAAATTCCGAGATCGCCACCGGCTCAACCATCGTGGCGCGCTTCAATGTCGGCAATGCGCCCTATGACGACGTCAAGGTGCGCCGCGCTGCCCAGCTCGCCGTCGACAATTCCGCCGTGCTGGCGCTCGGTCTCGGTGGTCGCGGCAAGCCCGCCGACAATCACCATGTCGGCCCGATGCACCCCGAATATGCCGATATCGGCCCGGCCAAGCGTGACATGGACCAGTCGAAGAAACTGCTTGCCGAGGCCGGCAAGGCCGATCACGAATTCGACCTCATCTCCGTTGATGTCGAATGGCAGAAGAGCACCGGTGACGCGATCGCCGCGCAGATGCGCGAGGCCGGGCTGAAGATCAAACGCACCGTGCTGCCGGCCGCCACCTTCTGGAACGACTGGAGCAAATACCCCTTCTCCACCACCGAGTGGCTGGGACGCCCGCTCGGCGTCCAGGTGCTGGCGCTGGCCTACAAATCGGGTGCCGCGTGGAACGAGAGCGCCTATGCCAATCCCGAGTTCGACACGCTGCTCGACAAGGCGCTGGCGATGCCTGACGCCAAGGCGCGCAAGGAGATCATGGCCAAGATCGAGCAGAATTTGCGCGATAGCGGCATCATCATCCAGCCCTACTGGCGTTCGGTCTACCGCACCTATCGCAAGGGCGTGCATGGCTGCGAGCAGCACCAGTCGCTCGAGCAACACTTTGAGAAGGTCTGGCTGGACGCCTGATCCTCCCAGGATGGCGACCTGGCCGGCGCTGCAACTCTCAGGCAGCGCCGGCCGAATGCTATTTGCCATGTGGGTGAATTTTGGCACAGATTGCGCCTGACCGACCTTTGGCTCAGAGCGAGAACCAACCAGGCATGGATCATTTCGATCTCGGCACCTATCGCCGCCCCATCTCCACCGCCTCGGCCGAGACGCAGCGCTGGTTCGATATCGGGCTGAACTGGTGCTACGGCTTCAACCACGAGGAAGGCATCAAGTGTTTTGAGAAGGCGCTGGAAACGGACCCTGATTGCGCCTTCGTGCATTGGGGCATCGCCTATGCCGCCGGCCCTTTCTACAATCTGACCTGGAAGGAACACGGCGAGGCGGAAGCCCATGCGGCGACCAAACGCTGCTTTGAGCATGTCCAGCTTGCGCGTGCCAACGCGGCAACGGCCAGCGCGGTGGAGAAGCGGTTGATCGAGGCGCTGGCCTCGCGCTTCCAGAAACCGCACGCGGTGACGCCACCGGAATTCGAGCAATGGGACAATGCCTATGCCGCTGAGATGCGGCGCGTCTACCAAAGCTTTCCCGACGACCACGATGTGATGGCGCTGTTTGTCGAGGCGCTGATGATGCGCACCGTGCGGCGTCTGTGGGATCTCAAGACCGGCAAGCCGGCGCCGAATTCCGATGTCGTCGAGGCGCTTGAGGTTTGCGAGCGCTCAATCCGGTTCGCCGACGAGGCCGGCGTGGCGCAGCATCCGGCGATCGTGCACCTGCACATCCATCTGCTGGAAATGTCGACCATGCCGGAACGCGGCATGCGCTCGGCGGATCTGCTCGGTGAAATGTGCCCCGATGCCGGGCACATGAACCATATGCCGGGCCACATCTATGTGCTGTGCGGCGACTATGAGAAGGCGAAGCTGGCCAGCGAAAAGGCGGTGCGCGCCAACGACCTCTATCTCGCCTATGCGGATGAGCCGACCTACTATTTGCTCGGCTGCTGCCACGACCTGCATCTGATGATGTTCACCTGCATGTTCCTTGGCCAATACCAGCCGGCACTATGGGCCGCCGACAAGGTGCGCAGCCTGGTCACCCGCGATGTCGTCAGCATCCCCGACCGGCCGAAGCTGACGCAGACCGTGGAGGGCTATGACGCCATGCGCGCGCATGTGCAGGTGCGCTTCGGCCGCTGGCAGGAAATCATCGACGAGCCGATGGTCGAGGAGCCTCAACTCTATGTGCTGACGGCTGCCATGCAGCACTACGCCAAGGGTGTTGCGCATACGACGCTACGAAATTTCGCAGAAGGTGAACAGGAGCGCGAGCGGTTCCATCAGCACCTGTCGCGCATCCCGCCGGAACGGCGTTTCGTCAGCAATCCAACGCGGGCCTCGCTCGCCGTCGGTGCTGCTCTGCTCGATGGCGAGCTTGCCTATCACCAGGGGCGGCACGATGAGGCCTATCGCCATCTGCGACAGGCGGTCGAGCTTGACGACAACCTGTCCTACACCGAGCCATGGGCGTGGATGCACCCGCCGCGCCATGCGCTGGCAGCGCTGCTGCTCGACCAAGGCCACACTGAGGAGGCCGAGCAGGTCTACCGTGACGATCTCGGCCTGAGCGGCAAGGTGCAGCGCTGCGCCCAGCACCCTAACAATGTCTGGGCGCTGCATGGGGTGGTGGAGTGCCTGAAAAGGCGCGGCGAGACCGTGGAGCTGCCGGGGCTGCAGGCCAGACTCGATGTGGCGCTGGCCAAGGCTGATGTGGCAATCACCTCATCATGCCTGTGCAGGACGAGCGTGCAATCGGAGCATAGCTGCTGTCATTGAAGCCGTGCGCAGTCCGCCCTGTGCCGGGGATGCCTGGTGCCATGGCTACGACCTGCCGGGATCGGCCTGATGTCTCAGGCCGATCCTCTGCGCGGCGGCGTCTTTCCTACGAGAAGACTTCCGCCAGTTCTTCGACGCTGGTGCCTTCCTTGACCTGACGCAGTTCGACGTAGGTGACGGCGATCGCCACGGAAATCACTGCCGAAACGATTGTCGACAGCAAGCTGCTTCCGATGGCGGCGGCAATGAGTCCGGTGGTGCTGATACCGCCGCTTACAATTGCAGCCTGAAACAGCAAGGTGAAAACCACTTGTAGCCCTATCGCAACAATGCCGAGGACCAGAAACAGCGCGAATATCCGCCAGCGGCTTCCCTTCGTTAGTGCTCTGCTTCGCGAAATCGAGGCGAAGACGCCAGGCCTTTCCTGAACGGCGACGGGCACGGCCACCGATATGCTGATCAACCACATGGCTATGGGGATCAGCGACAGAAGTGCAATCACGCCGCCGACAATGGGGATAGCCATGGTGATGATCGTTAAAATCATCGCCACCAGAAAAATTGCCACGATGATCACAAGGCCAATTCCGAGCGTGGAGAGGAAGCTGCGCAGGGCTATTTGAATGCAATCGCCAATCGATGGGCGCTTGCCGTTCAAATCTTCTATTGTCGCTCGCACAAGCGCCGCCTGCGCCAGAAAGGCCAACATCAGAAGCACCAGGCCGGCAATCATCGAAACGGCACCGTAGCCTGCCATCGCCGATTGCTCGAACCCCTCGCCGGGTACTACCATCCTGGCAATCCGTCCAAAGCTCCAGATGTTGTACAGCAGCGCAGGCAGCGTCGAAAAAAGGCCGACGATGGCGGCAAGTGGGACGAAGCTACGCCCGATAACCGAAAACGTATTGCTGAAAGCGCTGCCGATGCGGAATTTTTCCGGTCGGACTTCGGCAATCGACGCCATGCTATATTCCCCCCTGCTTATGGAACAAAATCCCAAACTGTCGGATATTGATACTTGCGGTTGGAGGTGCTTGCAATTGTCTTGGCGTATTGCCAGTGTCGACCGCAGGTTGCATGGGGGGCGAAGAGGTGACAGCTGCACAGCCGGACGCTGCGCAAGCCGAATGGCTGGCCAAGCTGCACAAGCAGTTGCTGTCGGACGATTCGATCCAGTTCGGCCTGCCCGCCTATGTCCCGCCCAAGACACCCGACTGGCTGAAACCGCTGGTCGAGTTCCTGGGCAAGCTTGGCCCCTACATGATCTACCTGTTCTGGGGCGCGGTGATCATAGCAGCCGCCATCGTCCTGCTGCTGATTATCCTTGAAGTAAAGGGCGTCGCCTGGCGCCTGCCCTGGGGCCGCAAAAAGAGTGTGGCCGAGGCGGAAGCAACCTGGCGTCCGGACACCGTTGCGGCGCAGATCCTGTTGTCGGAAGCCGATGAGCTGGCGGCGCAGGGCAATTACGACGAGGCGGTGCATCTTCTGCTGCGCCGCAGTGTCGCCGACATTGCCGGCCGCCTGCCCGACTTCCTGCGCCCGTCGCTGACCGCGCGCGACATCGCCAATGCTGCTTCGCTCCCGGCGCGGGCGCGCAGTGCCTTCACCCAGATCGCGCGCATCGTCGAGGCGGCGCTGTTCGCGCGCCGGCCGGTCGGCCCGGAAGGCTGGCAGGAAGCGCGCGGCGCCTATGAGCGATTCGTCTTCAGGGATGCCTGGGTGTGAGCGCTGCGACAGACGACATCGCCCAACAGGAACCGTTCAGCCGAAGGACGCTGTTCTGGGGCATCCTTGCCAGCCTGCTCGCCGCGGCAGGGTTTTTCCTGTTGTCCACCTATGCCCCCGACTTCCGCCAGCCGAATGTCGGTGGCGCGACGCCGCTGTCGAAGAGCGGCATCGGCTATGCGGGCCTCGCGGAATGGCTGAAGCTGACCGGCGAAGCGCCCGATATGGCGCGTTCCGACAGCGATCTCGGCACCGAGATGCTCCTCATCGTCACCATTTCGCCCGACAGCGACCCCGATGCGCTTGCCAACATCATCAAACTCCGCAAGGGCCTCGATACGCTGTTCGTGCTGCCCAAATGGGCAACCATGCCGCTGGCCGGCCACGAAGGCTGGGAGATGAAGATCCTGCGGCTGCCCAATGTCATGGTGGACGACTGGCTCGGCCGCATCGCCAAGGCAAAAGTCGGCGAAGGTGGAACCGCTGCCTCGCAGCTCAACATTGCGGGACAGACGGTCAGCGTTCCCGATCAACTGCAATGGGTTGCCGACAAACATCCCCTCATTGCAGCCGGCGACGGCAAGGCCGTGCTGACCGAAGTCGAGGATGAGCGATTCTATGTTCTGACCGACCCCGACCTGATCAACAATGCCGGGCTCAAGGATCCTGATAAGGCGGCGGCGGCGCTCAAGCTGATCGAATTCCTGCAGCCCGAAGAAGGTCCGGTGATGTTTGACCTGACGCTGCATGGCATGGGACGGAAATACGATCTGGCCAAGCTTCTGGTCGAGCCGCCATTCCTGGCGCTGACGCTGACGATCCTGGCGGCGGCGGCACTTGCGTTCCTGCATGGCCTTGGCCGGTTCGGACCGCCGCGGGCCGATCAGCGCGCCATCGCCTTCGGCAAGCGGGCACTGGTCGACACCACGGCGACGCTGCTGCGCCGTGCCGGCCGGCTGGAGGAACTGGGGGATCGCTATGGCGCGCTGGCGCGGGTGCGCGCCGGCGCGCTGCTCGGCGCACCGCACGGTTTGCAGGGCGAAGCGCTCGACCGCTGGCTCGATTCCCGCGATAAGGGCGAACCCGGCGGATTCACGACCCGCCTGCAGGCCGCCGACGCGGCAAAGACCCTGACACAAATGCATGAGGCAGCCGAACAGCTGCACGACTGGACGGCAAGGAGGCTCGGTGAACGTCGATGATGTAAAGGCCCTGGCGACACAGATCAGGGAAGAGGTGGCCAAGGCCATCACCGGGCAACACGATACGGTCGATCTGATGCTGACGGCCTTGTTCGCCGGCGGGCATATATTGCTCGAGGGACCACCGGGCACGGCCAAGACGATGACGGCGCGCTGCTTCGCCCAGGCGCTGGGCGTCGCCTATGGCCGCATCCAGTTCACGCCCGATCTGATGCCTGGCGATATCGTCGGCTCCAACATCTACAATTTCCAGACCGGGCAATTCACGCTGACGCGCGGCCCGATCTTCTGCGATCTGTTGCTCGCCGATGAAATCAACCGCACGCCGCCCAAGACCCAGGCCGCTCTATTGGAGGCGATGCAGGAGCATGCCGTCACCTTTGACGGCACCACCCATTCGCTCGGCCAGAATTTTATGGTGGTGGCGACGCAGAACCCGATCGAACACCAGGGCGTCTATCCCCTGCCCGAGGCCCAGCTCGACCGCTTCCTGTTCAAGCACCGGGTGAGCTACCCCGGCCCCGAAGAGGAAAAGGCGATCATCATCCACCATGGCGGCGGCACCGCCTCGCACGATATCAAGCAATACGGCATCACCGCCCAAACCGACCGCAAGGCGCTGGAAAAGGCGCTGGCGACGGTCGGCGAGGTCACGCTTGTCGACGATGTCGTCGACTATATCGCAAGGCTGGTGCGGGCGACGCGCGCCAGCCCCGATCTGGAGGTTGGCGCCAGCCCACGTGCCGGCGCCATGCTGGCGAGGGCCGCACGTGCCCGGGCAGCGCTCGACGGGCGCGCCTATGTCATCCCCGACGACGTTAAGGCGCTTGCGGTGCCGGCGTTGCGCCATCGGGTGATCCTGTCGCCGGCGGCGCAGATCGACGGCCGCCTGGTCGAGCAGATCGTCACCGACCTTGTCGACCAGACGGAAGCGCCACGTTGATCTATCCGAGCGGCCGGGCAATCTGGGCAGGTGCGGCAGGTGCAATACCGGCCTTCCTGATCGCGCTTGCACTGCCGTCGCTGTGGTATCTCGGTCTGCTGTGGATCTGCGCGCTGCTCGCCTTCCTGGCGGTGGACGCGGCCGCGGGGCGCGGGCGCTCGTCGCTGGAGGCCAGCATCCATGCCCCGCCGCAGGTCAGCGTCGGCGGCCAGTTCACCGTCCATGTCACCGCCAGGCTTGGCGGACGCCCGCGCGCGGTGCAGGCGCGTCTCGGCCATGATGAGCGGCTGGCGCCGCTCGGCGGCACCGGCGGCGCGTTGACAGCTGAGGCCGGCAGCGCCTCGCTCGACCTCAAATTTCAGGCGCTGCGGCGCGGCATGGCCAGGTTCGACCGCTTGTGGGTGCGCTGGCGCGGGCCGTTCGGGCTGGTCTGGAACCAGGTCGTGCTGCCGATGGACAGCAAGGTGGCGGTGCTGCCCGACGTCAGCAGCGCCCGTGATGAGGCGATCACGCTTTTGCAGCGCCAGGCGCTGCCCGACGGCCATGCGCAACGCCGCGCCGGCCAGGGCCGCGAATTCGAGGCGCTGAAGGACTACCAGCCCGGCATGGGCCGGCGCATGATCGACTGGAAGCGCACCGCCCGCCACGGCAGGCTTCTGGCGCGCGAGTTCCGCATCGAAGAGAACAACAACATCGTGCTGGCCATCGATAGCGGCCGGTTGATGTGCGAGCCCGTCGACGGCGTGCCGAAGGTCGACCGCGCCGTCACCGCCGCCTTGCTATCGGCGTTCATTGCGCTGAAGGGCGGCGACATGGTCAGCCTGTTCGGCTTCGATGCGCGCCCTCGCGTTTCCAGCGGCGCGGTACGCGGCTCGGCTAGCTTCGCCATGATCCAGAAGCGGGCGGCGGAGATCGACTATTCCACCGAAGAGACCAACTTCACCCTGGCGCTGACGACGCTGGCAGCGCGGCTCGACCGGCGCTCACTGGTGATCATCTTCACCGACTTCGTCGATCCGATCAGCGCCGAGCTGATGCTGCGCACCGTGGGGCGGCTGACCGAGCGGCATCTGGTGCTGTTCATGATGATGAAGGACGTCGAGCTGGAAACGCTGGCCGACATGCCGCCGGACACTCCGGAGGACGTGGCGCGCTCGGTCGTCGCCGGCGGATTGCTGCGCGAAAGGCAGGTCGTCATCGGGCGGCTGCGGCTGCTCGGCGCCCATGTCATCGAGGCCGACCACCAGAGACTCGGGCCGGCGCTGGTCGAGCGCTATCTCGAGCTCAAGCGGGAGGATCTGTTGTGAACGCGCTGGTCGGCAAGGATGCCGTGCGCCAGTCGCTGGCGAGCTTCCGTTCGGAGCGCGAGGCCGACTGGAAAGCATTCGAGGCGCTGCTCGCCCGGGTCGAGAAACGCGCGCCGCGCACGCTGTCGGAAGACGAGCTTTTGTCGCTGCCCCTGCTCTACCGCTCGGCGCTGTCGTCGCTTTCGGTGGCGCGGGCGACCTCGCTCGACAACGCGCTGGTCAGCTATCTCGAGGCGCTTTGCCTGCGCGGCTATTTTTACCTCTATGGCGCACGTCGGAGCCTCAGGCAGCGCATCGGCGATTTCTTCCTGCATGACTGGCCGCATGCCATTCGCGATTTGTGGCGCGAAACCATGCTGTCGGTCGTCCTGACCTTTGTCGGCTTCGCCGCCGGCTACTGGCTGGTGACGAAAGACAAGGGCTGGTTCGATGCCATCATTCCGCCGAGTCTTGCCGGCGGGCGCAACCCGGACGCCTCAGTCGAAGTGCTGCGCCAGGTGCTCTACGATGGCGCCGACAGCAACTTCCTGTCGGGCTTCGCCGCCTATCTGTTCACGCACAATGTCCAGGTGGCGATCCTAGCCTTCGCGCTCGGCTTTGCCTTCGCGGTGCCGAGCGTGCTGTTGATCCTGATGAATGGCTGCCTGCTCGGCGCGATGTTCCAGATCTATGTCGCCAAGGGGCTCGGGCTGGAGCTCGGCGGATGGCTGTCTATCCACGGCACCACCGAGATGTTCGCGATCGCGCTGGCGGGCGCTGCCGGCATGCGCATCGGCACGCGCATCGCCTTCCCCGGCGAACTGACCCGGATGACGGCTGCGGCCGATGCCGGGCGCGTGGCCGCCACCACCATGGTCGGGGTGACGATCATGCTTTTGTTTGCCGGGCTGCTCGAAGGCATCGGCAGGCAGGTGATCACCAGCGACGGTACACGCTACGCCATTGGCGGCGGCATGCTGACGCTATGGCTTTGCTATTTCTATTTGTTCAGGGTGGTGCGGCATGGCGACAGCTAGGCGCGCTGCCGTCTCGACAATACGGCCGCTGATCACGCCCGAAGGCGTCGATCTCAGGATTAAGCTCGCTGATGCCGGCACACGCGGCGCCGCCTTCCTGCTCGACTTTGTGATCATCATCGTCACCGCAATCGTGATCTCGATCGTCGCGCTGTTCGGGCTGGCCGGCCTCAACGGCGAAGGCGCTCAACCGCTGTTCATCGTCTGGATCATCCTGATCTTCTTCCTGCGCAACGCTTATTTCATCGCCTTCGAAGCCGGCCGGCGCGCGGCCACGCCCGGCAAACGGATGGTCGGCATCCGGGTGGCGTCACGCAGCGGCGCCGGCCTGTCGGTCGATCAGGTCATCGCCCGCAATCTGATGCGCGAGATCGAGATCTTCCTGCCGCTGTCGATCATCCTCGGCCGCAGCGAGATGGGGCTGGCCGACACGCTGTCGACGATCTTCGGACTGGTCTGGGCGCTGCTGTTTGCGCTGTTCCCGCTGTTCAACCGCGACCGCATGCGCATCGGCGACCTTTTGGCCGGAACCTGGGTGGTCGAGGCGCCGAAGGTGGCGCTGGTCGAGGACCTGTCGACAAGAAAGGATCCCGGCGCCGGAACATTCCGCTTCAGCCAGGCCCAGCTCGACGCCTATGGCATCGCCGAACTGCATAAGCTGGAGGAGGTTCTGCGCCGCGACGATTATTTCGCACTGAAGACGGTGGCCGAGACGATCGGACGCAAGATCGGGGCGACGCCGCAAGCGCATGATGCCCGCGCGTTCCTAACGGCATATTACGCAGAGCTACGCGCGCATCTCGAACGAAAGCTGCTGCTTGGCACCCGCAAGGCCGACAAGCACCAGCGGTAGCAACCCCAGGTAACGAAGCCGCCATGAACACATCTCTATCCGAGCTTGAACTTCAAGAGATGGAAGGCCGAGTGGTGATGGCCCAAGGTGGTCCGTGGAAATCATGGGTCGAGGGCCGGGATTTCCTTGGCGGATCGAATTTCATCCAAACCGGCCAAGGATCGGATCGAGGCGAAGACATCGAGATGACCGGCGCGACTATCGCGGATCAGGATTTCATGGCCGCCGCGCGTCAGGATATCCCTCGCCTGATCGCCGAGGTGCGCAGGCTACGCGCGCTCCTCGATCGATAGAAGGCAGCGAGCTCGCCTCTCCTAACCCACCCACTTCTCATAGTCCGACACCAGCAGGTGCAGCGGCGCCACATCCTCGTCGATGTTGGAGAAGCGGCCGATCGGCTCGCGGAAGACATTGTCGGTGAGATCGTCATTGACGGTCGAGACCTCGCCGATCAGCACGTCCTTGCCCTCTGCCCAGAAGGCATGCCAGACCCCGGGCATCAAGGTGACGCTCTGGCCCGGATCGAGCTTCAGCAGCCCGCCCGCCGGCAGTCTGTGGATGGTGCCGTCGACCGGCACCGAGACCTCGGCCTTCGGATCGATCCCGCCATCGCGATCATGCATGAACAGTTCGAGCACCAGCTTGCCGCCGCCGCGGTTGATGATGTCCTCGGCCTTGATGTTGTGGCGATGCATCGGCGACAGCTGATCCTTGCGTGAGATCATGATCTTTTCGGCATAGAGCATGCCCATGCCCTTCTTCATGTCGGCGTAGACGCCGTTGCGCACGGTGAACAGGAACAGGCCGAGCTCGTCGAACTTCTCCTGGCCGTAGTCGGTAATGTCCCAGCCGAGCCGCGAGCTGAAGACGGCCGCGGAGTCCACCTTGCGCGCCTTCATCTCTTCGGGGCTCCAGTAGGCGAAGGGCGGCATGATGTAGCCGAAGGAGCGGATGAAGGCGTCGGCGTCGCGGATGATGTCGTTGATGGTGGAGCGTTTCATGATCATGATCCCTTCTTCAGGCGGTGCCTGTAGCGCATAACCGAACACCGTTCCGGTGTCGACGTAAACTGCATGCTGGCCCCATGACATCGGCTGCGATCGAGGCCATAAGTCTGGGCAAATTCCCAGGGTGACATTCATGCTCAGCATAGACGACCTCGATACGCCGGCGATCCTGATCGATGCCGGCCGCGCCGAAGCCAACATCGCGCGGGCGCAGGCCCATGCCGACCGCCATGGGCTGAAACTCAGGCCGCACATCAAGACGCACAAGCTGCCTTACTGGGCCAGGAAGCAGGTCGCCGCCGGCGCCGTCGGGATCACTTGCCAGAAGATCGGCGAGGCCGAAGTGATGGCCGATGCCGGCCTTGCTGATATTTTTCTGCCCTACAACATTCTCGGGCGCGCCAAGCTGGAGCGCTTGCTGGCGCTGCATGGTCGTGTGACGCTTTCGGTGACGACCGACAGCAAGGAGACGCTCGAGGGGCTGGCTGCTACCTTCACCGATGCCGGCCACAAGCTGCCGGTGCTGGTGGAATGCGACACCGGCATGGGGCGCTGCGGCGTCCAGTCGGCCAGCGAGGCGGTCGCGCTGGCGAGAGAGATCGACAAGGCCAAGGGGCTTAGCTTCGGCGGGCTGATGACCTACCCGGCAGCGGGCCGCGCCGCGGAGGCCGAGGCCTGGCTTGCTCAGGCCAAGCAGGCACTGGCCGCGTCGGGCCTAGCCTGCGAGCGCATCTCCAGCGGCGGCACGCCGGATATGTGGCGCTCCGGCGAGGACAGCGTCGTCACCGAATACCGCCCCGGCACCTACATCTATCTCGACCGCTATCAGGTGGCCAAAGGCGTCGGCAGTCTTGACGATTGCGCGCTGACGGTGCTGTCGACGGTGGTCAGCCACCCGACGCCGACGCGCGCCATCCTCGATGCCGGCAGCAAGGCGCTGACCAGCGACACGCTGGGGCTTGCCGATTTCGGCGAGTTGCTGGGCGTTCCCGGCGCCAGGGTCACCGGCCTCAGCGAAGAGCATGGCAACGTCACGCTTTCGGGCGAGGCAAAACTGCGCATCGGCGAGCGCGTGCGCGTCGTGCCCGACCATTGCTGCGTGGTGACCAATCTGTTCGACCAGGTGCATCTGATTGCGGGCGAACAGGTGCTGGAGACGCTGCCGGTAGCAGCGCGGGGGCGGACCGGCTGACGCGAACATTCAGACCCGTGTCCGGGGCTTGGCGCTGGTCGTCCCCTGTCTAAGGTCCGGCTTGTCCCCTGCGATCCCCCACGTCAATCTGGCTTCAGCAAGCTGGCTATTGGATGGAGTCCGGCTTTGCTCGGGAGGAACCAAAATGGCTTACGCAATCATGCATTATTTTCCTGGCGGCACGAAGGAGCAATACGAGGCGTCAATCGCCGCGGTGCATCCAGCAGACGGAAAAAGCCTGCCAAAAGGCCAGGTCTTCCATGTTGCCGGTCCGTCGACCGGTGGCTGGTCAATTGTTGCGGTTCACGAATCCAAGAAGAATTGGGAGCAGTTCCGGGACGATGTCCTGATGCCTCAAATGAAAAAGGGCATCAAGGGTGGGTTCACCTCACCGCCTCAGGAGACTTCGTTCGAGGTTCACAATCTGCAGAAATGACAGGCCGTTCAGAGACGGCAGACGCTTGATTTGTCGGTGCGCCGACGCAGCGGGCCTTAAATCGACTACCGCTCCGCCTGCCTCGCCGCGACACGGCGCATGGCAATGACGCGGCGACGGCGGATTTCCGTGCGCATCGCCATCAAATGCAGGGCGAAGAACAGCATGGTGAAGCCGACAGCCATCACCAGCAAGGGCCACAGCAGGCTGGGGTCGATGGTTGGCCCGCCGAGGCGGAACACCGAAGCCGGCTGATGCAGCGTGTTCCACCAGTCGACCGAGAATTTGATGATCGGGATGTTGATGAAGCCGACCAGAGTGATGATGGCGGCGGCCCAGGCGGCGCGGCTGGCGTCGTCGAGCGCTCGGGTCAGCGCAATGATGCCGAGATACATCAGGAACAGGATGAAGACCGAGGTCAGGCGGGCGTCCCACACCCACCAGGTGCCCCACATCGGCTTGCCCCAGATCGAACCGGTGATCAGCGCCAGGGCGGTGAAGACGGCGCCGATGGGGGCGGCGGATTTCAGCGCGACGTCAGCCAGCGGATGGCGCCAGACCAGCGTGCCGAGAGCCGAGATCGCCATCACCGTGTAACACATCATGGCGAGCCAGGCGAAAGGCACGTGGATGTACATGATGCGCACGGTGATGCCTTGCTGGAAATCTTCCGGCGCGGTGAAGCTCATATAAAGCCCGATGGCAAGCACAATGGCGGCGATGGACGCCAGCCATGGCACGACCCTGTCGGCCAGTCCGACAAAGCGCGTCGGGTTGGCAAGATCCATCCAGCCTGCAAGGCGTGAAGTCGTGTCGCTCATGCGGCTCTACATAGACCGGCGGCGCATGAGGGGCAATCGAGTGGTGGTGTCGCAGGCGCGGGAGTTCCCTTCTCCCCCGGGGGAGAAGGAAGAGGCGCTCCCGCTTACGCGGCCTGTTCCTGCTGTTGCTGCACGGTGCGGCTGAGGCGGCGAACCTCCTCGTCGTTGAGCAGGCCGCCGGCGCGCAGCAGGCTGGCAAAGCGGCCGTTGCGGATCGACAGTTCGGCGAAACCGCCCATCTCGATCACCCGGCCCTTGTCCATGAACACGACAAGATCGGCGTCGCGAACGGTGGTCAGGCGGTGGGCGATGATGAAGGTGGTGCGGCCGCGGCGCAGTTCGTCGATCGCTTCCTTGACGCGGTCTTCGGTCTCGACGTCGAGCGCGCTGGTGGCTTCGTCGAGCACCAGGATCGGCGCGTCCTTGAGCACGGCGCGGGCAATGGCGATGCGCTGGCGCTCGCCGCCCGAAAGCTGCCCGCCGCGCTCGCCGACGACCGTGTCGTAGCCGGCGCTCTTCGACAGGATGAAATCCTGCGCGGCGGCGGCATTGGCGGCGGCGTGAACCTCGTCATAGGTGGCTTCGGCGCGGCCGACGCGGATGTTGTCCTCGATCGAGCGGTTGAGCAGGCCGGCATCCTGGAACACGGTGGCGATCGAATGGCGCAGCGACTTGCGGGTCACCGTGCGGGTGTCGACGCCGTCGATCAGGATGCGGCCACTGGACGGCGTGAAGACGCGCTGCAAAAGATTGATGAGCGTGGTCTTGCCGGCGCCGGTCGGGCCGACGATGGCGACGGTCTGTCCAGCCTGGACCTCGAACGACACGTCCACGACGCCCTGCCCCGAATTGGCGAATTCGAAACCGACATCTTCGAACCGGACGTGACCGGTGACATTGGCGAGATCGCGCAAGCCATCGGGCTCGGCGGATTCGGCCGCGGAGTCCTCAAGCTGATAGAACTCCTCGAGCTTGGCCCTGGCTTCGGAAATCTGGTTGGCAAAAGCCGACATCTGGTCGAGGCGGGCGATCAGCAGCGTGGCAAAGCCGGTAAAGGCAATGACGTCGCCGATGCGTAGCTGGCCATTCATCACCAGATAGGAGCCGATCAACAGCACGATCATCATCGAAATAGTCGACGACAGGCGATGCAGCGCGTTGGCCATCGCCCACCAGTCGAGTACCGGGTTCTGGGCATCGAGCAGGTTCTTGACATAAAGCTTCAGCGCTTCGGTCTCGTGGCCGATGCGGTTGTAGCTCTGCAGCACGGCGACGTTGCTGACGGAATCGGTGACATGCGCGAACACCTGATGGTAGTGCCGCTCGACGGCCGCCTGGCCTTCCTTGGTGCGCCGCATGACCAGCCGGCCGATGCCGACATAGAGTACGCCGAGGCCCAAGAGCACCAGCGACATGCGCAGATCCATGCTGATCGCGGTCGGCACCAGCAGAACCAGGGCGACGGCGGTGGAGAGATGCTGGCGCATGAATTCGAGCCACAGGCTGAACAGGGTCTCGACCGCGCGCAGCAGCGTGTGCAGCGCGTTGGAGGTGCCGCGCTGATGATGCCAGGCAAGCGGCATGGTGATCACGCGCTCGAACGACTGGCAAAGCACCTCGCTGCGGCGCTTGTGGGCAAAGCGGTCGGCGCCACGCGCCACCAGCACGAAGGCGACGATGTTGAAGGCGCCGAGGCCGGCCCACATCGCCAGCGTCTGGAAGACGGAGCCGCGTTCCGAGATGGCACCGATCACCCGTCCGAACATGATCGGCTCAAGGATGGCGATGGCTGCGAGAGCGACATTCGCACCGCAGATCAGCGCGACGCGCTTCCTGTCGGCAGCGAGATAACCCAGCGCTCTCCAGTAGATTTGCAGAAGGGACACTTCAGCTTACTCCGCCCAAACATTCATTGTGCACTGCACCATTTCTTGACACGTATCGGTTAACGCGTCGCAAAACAATGCCCCTCTACCCCTTCCGTTCCCAATTCGCGAACAAAAGATGGCTACGGTGCGAAATCTCGCGTGATCACCTAACGGTTTGAGATAAAAGGTGAAATGCCAGCCTTGCGGCAAAATCATGGCAGCGGACTGGCCCTGCCACAATTTTAATCAGCAAGCGATTGCGCGGGTCCCCGAAGGCCTCGGGCGGCTTGCCGAGGATTGTCGTGGGCCAAGTAAAAGCGATGAATGCCGCACCGCCCCGGGATACTTCAAGCCATTGAAACTACACGCCATGGCTTCCCCGACGAAGGTCAGATGGGGAAAAGTCGGTGCCGATTTCGAATGGATACTATGGCGCGCCCCAAAAAGGGGCGCGCGGCGCTCTGGAATGCGGCGCTTTAGGCCGGAATCCTGACGACCACCTCGGCCTTGTCACCGGCCTTGGGCTCGAAAGACGAGGTTTTTGTCTTCACCCCGTTCACTTCGAGCGAGATAGCCTTGGCTTTTTTGTCGCGGACGACGCGAAGCTTGATTTCGGCGCCCAACATCTTCAGCGTCGCCGAATAGCCATCCCAATGCCCCGGCAGTTTCGGCCTGAACTGGATGCTCTGACCGCGCCGTTCGATGCCGAGGATGCTTTCGACCGCAGCCCGGTACAGCCAGCCGGCAGAGCCGGTGTACCAGGTCCAGCCGCCACGGCCGCCCTTGCCTTCGCCGGCATAGATGTCGGCGGCGACGACATAGGGCTCGACCCGATAGTGCTCGGCCGTGCCCTCATCCAGGGCATGGTTGACCGGGTTGAGCATCGAGAAACAGCGATAGGCGTCGTCGGTGCGCCCCATTTCGGCGAGCGCGATGACGAACCATGTCGCCGCGTGGGTGTACTGGCCGCCATTCTCGCGGACACCCGGCGGATAGCTCTTGATGTAGCCCGGGTCCTTCTCGGTCTTGGAGAAGGGCGGAGTGAACAGCTTGACGATCTTGAGCTCGTCATCGACGAGCATCTTTGTCGCCTGCTGCATGGCTTTGGTCGAGCGTGCCGGATCGCCCTCGCCCGAAAGCACGCTCCACGACTGGGCGATCGAGTCGATCTTGCACTCGTCGGAATCGTGCGACCCCAGCGGCGTGCCGTCGTCGAAGCTGCCGCGGCGATACCATTGCCCGTCCCAGGCGGTGCTTTCCAGCGCCCGCTTCAGCACGTCGGCATGCCTGGTCCAGGCCTGCCCCCGCTTGCTATCGCCTTGCGTCTTGGCGACAGCGGCAAAGTCGCCCAGCGTCTTCAGCAAGAACCAGCCCAGCCAGACGCTCTCGCCCTTGCCCTGTTCGCCGACGCGGTTCATGCCGTCGTTCCAGTCGCCGCCAAGGATCAGCGGCAGCCCGGCAGGGCTGCTGCGCTTGACGGCAAGGTCGAGCGCACGCGCGCAATGGTCATAGAGCGTGGCGGTGGTTTTGGAGATTTCCGGAGTGAAGAACGCATCGTGCTCGCCTTCACCCAGCACCTGCCCGTCGATGAAAGGCAATTGCTCCTTCAGGATCGCGGTGTCGCCGGTCACCAGCAGATAGCGTGCGGTGGCGTGCGCCAGCCAGACCACATCGTCCGAGATCATGGTGCGGACGCCCGCGTCGGTGCGCGGCAGCCACCAATGCTGCACATCGCCTTCCGGGAATTGCCGGCGCGCTGCGTTGAGGATCTGGTCGCGCGCCAGTTTCGGATCGTGCGCCAGCAGGGCCAGCGTGTCTTGCAGCTGGTCGCGGAAGCCGAAGGCGCCACTCGCCTGGTAGAAGGCGGAGCGGGCGCGGATGCGGCAGGCAAGGCTCTGGTAGGGCAGCCAGTGGTTGACCATGGCATCGAGCGCCTTGTCCGGCGTCTCGACCTGAATGGTGTCGAGGAAGCCACGCCACTCGCGCTCGTTGTCGGCCAGCCGCTGATCGAAATCCTTGCCGCGATGGGTCTGCACCAGGGCGCTGGCCTCCTCGGGAGAAGCAGCGTCGCCGAGCAGCCAAACCAATGTGACGTCGCCGCCAGCGGGGATGTCGACGTCACGTGCGATGGCGGCACAAGGATCGTCGCCAGCCTCGACCCGGCCCGACAGGGCAGCGCCGCTTAGCACGGCGTGCGGAAGTTCGGCGGTGCCTTGCCGGCCGATGAACTCGCCACGGTCGGATGTCACTGACTGCACGGCGCCATCGGCGGCCAGGAAAGCCACCCGTTCGGCAAAATCGAGTCCATAGGGATTTTGCGCCAGCAGCGCGCCGGTGGCGGCATCCCTTGACGAAACGATGGTCGCCGCCGTGCGCGACCGATGGCCGCCAAGCACCCATTCCGCATAGGCATAGATGCGCAGCCGCGCCGGCACCGAACCGGAATTCTGGATGCGCAACCGCGTGATTTTCACCGGATCGAGCGGATCCACGACATGGGTCAGGTCCATCGACAGCGGCCCGCGCCTGGAGCGGAAGGTCGAAAAGCCCTGGCCGTGCCATGTTTCATAGGTCATGGCCGGATCGCGCACCACGGCGGCCGTCGGCGAGAACGCCCGGCCGCTGGCGTGGTCGTAGATGTAGATGCCCTCGCCCGGCCGGTTTGAGACCGGGTCGTTCGACCACGGCGTCAATTGATAGTCGCGGCTGTTGCGGCTCCAGGTGAAGGCGGCGCCCTCGGCCGAAACATGGAACCCGAACGAGGCGTTGGAAACGACGTTGATCCATGGCTGCGGCGTCGTGCGCCGGCCGGCAAGGCGCGTGACATAGTGACGTCCGTCGCCTTCGAAGCCGCCAAACCCGTTCCACAGGCTGAGGCCACTGCCGTCGGCGCTGCTTTCGACCGGAGCATGAAACGCCGTCGCGCTCGGCACCGGCAAGGACGGTTCGCGAAGGGCTGCCGTAGCCGGCGGCTGCAGGGCGTCGCGCGCCTGCAGCGCTGCCGCCTCGGCGCGCTCGATCTGGTCGAAGATGGTGCCGTTGCGGGTGTGCAGCACGACGCGGGCGACGGCGAGCAAGGTCTTGTAGGTCGCCTCGTCCATCAGGTCGCGGCGCACGGCGAAGATGTGCTGGCGCGGCCCGAGTTCCTTGCCGCGAAGGCGGCTGTTTTCGCACAGCGTCTCGACGGCACGCTGCAGGTCCTGAACGTAGGACGAAGCCTGCTCGTTGACGACGACGAAGTCGATCATCATGCCGCGGGCGCGCATATACTCCTGGAAGCGAAGCGCCTGGGCGACGATCTCCAGATCGGCGACGTCGCCGATCCTGACCAGGAAGATCGGAAAGTCGCCGGAGATGCTGGTCGGCCACAGGCTTGACTGCTTGCCGAGCCCCGAGGCGATGGATTCAGCGGGAAGGCGCAAGAACGGATCGGGATAGATCAGGTAGCGCGCCAGCTTCTGCACATTGGCGGCGTCGGTCAGGCTGAGACCGAGGTGGCGTGTCTGCACCTGGCTGCGCGTCCAGGCGAGCATCGCCTGGCGGGCGAAGCTTTCGGGATGATCGAGCCGCGCCACGGCTTCGTCGAGCTCGGCACGGTTGGCGCCGACGACGGTCCAGAAGGTCAGCGAGATCTTCTTGTTGGCGGGGACGCGCACTTGCCGGCGCAGCGAAGCGACCGGATCCAGCGTGAAGCCGGAATGGCCGCCGAGCTTGGCGCCCGGGTCGAAGGCTGCCGCCTCGGCGATGGTGCGGCCGCGGCCGATGAAGGCGCGGCGGTCGGTTTCCGCCTCGGCATCGCGCGCCGACCCGGACGGATCGGTGACGAAATGCACCGCGGTGACATCGGGCTCGTTCTTGTCGCGCTTGCGCCGGGTGGCGAAGATCGCCGCGTTGTTGGCCGCGATCTCGGTTTCGATGAACATCTTCGAAAAGGCCGGATGCGCGTTGTCCGACGTGTCGGAGCCCAGCACCAGCTCGGCAAAGGAGGTCACCTCGATATGCCGGTCGGTCGGGCCGTCATTGAAGAGCGTGACCCGCCGTCCCTCGCCATTGCCTTCCGAAATGACGATACATTCGACTTCGGAACGCAGCGATCCCACCGATTTGACGAAACTCGCCTTGTCGTCGGAGAACAGCGTCTGCACCTTCTCGTCGGTTGCCTGCTTCGGCTCCGAAGTGGCCGACCACCAGTCGCCGGTGCCGGCATCGCGCAAGAAGATATAGGAGCCAAGCCGATCCTCGGTCGGGTCCGGCTGCCAGCGGGTGACGGCGAGTTCGCCCCAGCGGCTGTAGCCGGAGCCGGTGGCGGTGACCATGACCGAATAGCGGCCATTGGACATGACGCTGGTTGAACGCAGCGCCTTGGCCGGATCGAGGATGATGCGGGAATCCGGGCTTTCGAGCTCGGTTTCGTCCTTCGAGCGCTCGTCGGCCTCGGTCCTGACGGTGGCGGTCGGGATGTCGCGTGGCGCCCTCTCCTGCAGCAGCAATTCGGCGGACTCGATCACCGGATCGCTGTGGAAGCGGTCGCGCAGGCGGCCTTCGAAAATGGCGTTGGCAACGGCGGCGATCGACATGCCGGAGTGGTGGGCCATGTAGTTCAAGACGACGGCATGGTCGGTGCCCTCGGGCACGCGCTGCGGCGTGAAATCGACCGCGTCGTAATAACCGTGCCGGCCAAGGGCGCCGATCGCCTTCAGCCTGGCCAGGTTCTGCACGGATTCGCGCGGCGTAAACTGCGCCGCCAGCACAGTCGCGTAAGGCGCGATCACCGTGTTCTGGCCAAGGCCGCGTTTCAGCCCGAGGCCGGGAACGCCGAAATTGGTGTACTGGTAGGTCAGCTCGCGATCGCGGGCGTTGTAGGCCGCTTCCGAGATGCCCCACGGCACGTTCTTCGAGCGCGCATACTGGATCTGGCGCTTGATGATCAGCTTGCTGGTCTGGTTGAGGATCGAGCCTTGCGGCTCCTTCATCACCAGCGGCGGCATCAGATACTCGAACATCGAGCCGGACCAGGACATCAGCGCGCCCTGGAAACCGATCTCGACGATCGGCCGGCCAAGCCGGAACCAATGCTCGGTCGGCAGGTCGCCCTTGGCGATGGCGAACAGGCTGGTCAGCCGTGCCTCGGAGGCGAGCAGGTCGTAGCAGCTTTCGTCGAGCTGGTGTTCCTCGACGCGGTAGCCGATCGACAGCAACTTGCGCTCCTGCCGCATCAGGAAGGCGAACTCCATCTCGAAGGCGAAGCGGCGCGTGCGCTCGCGCAAAGCCAGCAGCTTGGCGCGCAAGGCTTCGACGGCGTTTTCGTCGCTGTGCGAATCGTGGACGTGCGCCTCGCAGGTCGCCTCCAGCCTCGCCGCCCAGTCGGCGATGACGTCGCTGCGCGGCGATGCGGCCTCGGTGTGGATGGCGGTGGCGAGCTTGCGTATCTCGCCGGCCAGCACCGCCAGGTTGATGGTGCGGATCGACGCCATTTCCGGCTGCGCCTTGATCGTCATCACCGCGCGCCGCATGCCCTCGAGGCGGTCGGCGAGCCGCTGGCGCAACGGCCTGAGCTGGCGGCGGTCGTCGGGCAGTTCCTCGAGGCTCTCGTCGAGGATCGTCACCGTGTCGAGGACGCCCTCGAAATCGCCCTGCAGATGCACGGACGGCGCTTCGGCCCATTCGGCGCAAGCGGCGGCCACCGCCACCAGATGTCCGGCGAGATTGCCGCTGTCGACGGCCGAGATATAGAGCGGATAGAGCGGCTTCAGCGTCGTCGTGTCGTACCAGTTGAAGAGATGGCCGCGGTTGCGCGGCATGCTCTCGATGGTCGTCATCGTCGCATCGATACGGGTGATGGCGTCGGACAGGCTGATCCAGCCGAAATCGCGCGCCGAGACCACGGAAAGCAGGTAGACGCCGATGTTGGTCGGCGACGTGCGTGGCGCCACGACCGGCGCCGGGCTTTCCTGGAAATTGTCGGGCGGCAGATTGTGGTGTTCGGCCGTTACGAAGGTTTCGAAATAGTGCCAGGTGCGCCGCGCAACGGTGCGCAGCGTATGGACGTCGGCCGCCGATATGCGCAGCTGGTCCTCGGTTTCGGCCGAACGGCTGATCCAGGCGGCAATGGCCGGCGAGCCGATCCAGAACAGGGCGAAGAAAAAGGCGACGAAGGCGCCGGTGGAATCGGCCAGCACCGGTATGGCGAGCCCGACGAAGCCGATGATCACGGCGCCATACATCATGCCGTAGTAGGAGCCGATATCGTTGTCGCCGCTCTTGTGCGCCTGCGACGCCGTGCGCCATTCAAGCAAGTTCTGACGGCTGACGAACAGGCGGTAGAGCGTGCGGATGATGGCATCGCCCATCATCCAGGCGTTGTGTGCCATCAGCACGATCTTCAGCGCCACCATGGCGGTGCCGAAGGCGACATCGCGCGCCAGAGCGGAGAAGTGACCGCGCGCCGTCTGGTCGCCGCTCTTGGGCAGGATGGCGTTGACGATGTCGAAGGTCGGCGCCATGAACAGGCTGAGGATCAGCAGTGCTTGCCATTGCGCGGCCTGCGTGAACGGCAGCAGTGTCCAGCCGGCGATCGCCGCCATCACCCAGAAGATCGGCGTCAGCGAGCGGCGCAGATTGTCGACCATCTTCCAGCGCGACAGCGCCGGCACGTCCGAGCGCGGGTCGAGGATGAAGCCGAGAAGCTGCCAGTCGCCCCGCGCCCAGCGATGGTGACGCGACGCGTCGACCGAATAGCGGGTCGGATAATCCTCGACCAGTTCGACGTCGGTAACCAGCGCCGAGCGCGCCAGCGCGCCTTCGAGCAGATCGTGGCTGAGGATGGTGTTTTCCTCGATGCGGCCTTTCAGCGCCGCCTCGAAGGCGTCGATGTGATAGAGGCCCTTGCCGGTGAAGGAGCCGTCGCCGAAGACGTCCTGGTAGAGATCCGACACCGCAAAGACGTAAGGGTCGAGACCGCGATTGGCCGAGAAGACACGCTGGAAGAACGAGGCGTCGTCGCCGCTGGTCAGTGAGGCGGTGATGCGCGGCTGCAAGATGGTGTAGCCGGCGGTCACGACCCGTTTGGCGGCATCGAAATGCGGACGGTTGAGCGGGTGGCAAAGCTTGCCGACCAGCGTAGCGACGGCGTCACGGGTGGTGCGGGTATCGGCGTCCAGCGTCATGACGTGGACGACGTTCTCCGGCAACGGCACGCCGGGCGGCAGGAATGTCGTGTCGCTGTCGCCGCGCAGCAGCAGGTCCAGTTCGTGCAGCTTGCCGCGCTTGCGCTCCCAGCCCATCCAGCACCCTTGAGCGGCATTGTAGAGCCGGCGGCGGTGCAGGACGTAGAAGCGCGGCGCGCCCTCTGTGGGATAGCGGGCGTTCAGCCGGGCAATCTCGTCGCGGGCAAATTGCAGGATCTCGACGTCGGCCGCATCGATCTCGGTCTTCGAGTCCGGCCAGTCCGAAAGCAGCGCGAAATGGATTTCGTCCGCCGTGTTGGCGAGATGATGCACTTCGATGTTGCGGATGCTTTCCTCGACATCGTCGCGAGAGCCGATCAGCGACGGCACCACCACCATCGTGCGCGCTTCGGCCGGCACGCCATGCTTGTAGTCATAGCCGATGAGCCGCGTCGGCTTCAGGAACAGCGACACGACAGTGTTGAAGAAGGCGAGCGCGCCTTCGCTCGCCGGCACGGCAAACAGCACCAGCATGAGGACGATCGACGGCACCGACAGGCCGAGATTGGCCAGCGCATTGCCGGAAAGGACCAGAAGCAGGGCCGTCAGCGCGAACACCGGCACGACGATGCCGAGCCAGCCGGTCTTGCGGAACGCCCGCTTGATCTTCTCACTGATGGTCGGCCGGTAGCCGATCGACCTTTCCAGCTCCAACCGGCGCGGGCCGACGAGGAAGAAGCCGACGTCAGCCTGTGCGATGGCATCGGGTTGGACCGCATCAACGCTGGCTGCCTCGCTTGGCGCAGCATGGCCGGCGAGTTCGATCGCCCGTTCGGCGACACGAAACTCGGACAGGTCCGAGTGGCGCGCCAGTTGCTCGATCGAGGTCCGGTACTGGTCGCGCGAGAAGAAATCGAGCGCGGCGAAATCGGTGCGCTCGCGCAAGATCGTGTCGATACGGCTGACGCCTTCGAACCACACCGTCCAGTCGACGTCGTTGATGAGCCGTAGGCCGCGGATGATGTTGCCGGTGGTGACATTGCCGCTGGACAGCGTGTGATGCTCGCCGATGATGATTTCCTCGGCGTCGGAGCCGGTCTTCTCGAGTTCCCCTTCCAGCCATTCCAGCGCCCGGCCGGCATTCTGCGATCCGTCGCGCAGGCGGTAGAGCAACTGGGTGGCGAAAGTGGTGTCCTGCGCATGGGCGCCGTAGTTCGCAAGGATCGCCTGGCGGTCGGCGCTGTCATCGGTCGCCAGCACGCGGTCGGCGACCTCATTGGCGATCTGGCGCATCTGCCGGGTGCGATTGACGCGCACCGCGATGCGGCGAAGGTTTTCGATGAGCACGAAGCGCAGCAGCGACGGCAGCGCCCAGAGCTCGCCAATCTTCAGCGGCTCGATGGACTGGAAACCCTCGACGATCGACTTGAACATTGTCGCCGAGACCGAACTGTCGGAATGTGCGACATAGGTCCAGGCCAGCGCCAGCGCGCGCGGCACGACAGTGGTTTCTGACAGTTTCAGGGTCGGCAACTGCCGGTAGAAACGGCGCGGCAGGTCGCGCTTGACCTGGAAAATGGTTTCCTCGACCAGATAATTGTTGTCGAGCAGCCATTGCGCTGCCGGCGTGATGGTTTCGCCGCGCGCCTGCGCTGCGTTGGTCGAGCGGTAGACCTCAAGAATCTTCTTGGCGCTGTCGCGGATGCGGGCCTGGAAGTCGAACGGCGTCAGGCCGAACAGATCCGTAAGGTCGCCCTTGGCAAGGCTGACGCCCAGCGTGCGCAGACGATCCTCCGGCAGGAAATTGGAGCGGATCGGCTCTTCGGTGATGGCCGGGAACTTGGCGCTCGTCTTTTCGATCTGGGCCGGATTCGTCTGAATATTCATTGAAAATTCCGCATGAGGGACGCAGTGCGGCGTCACCGCCACGGCAATGTCCCTAAAACCGTTTCAAATGCAATTGGTTGCATCGCAACACTTGGCCGAAAGTTTGTCTCCGCACCACGACAGGGCGTCATCTCTCGACAACTCTAGGACGAGCGCCCCACGCTCCCGTCCGCGTTTGATCGACGGAAGGATTCAGGCTTTTTCGTGATCCGGCCAACAGCTTACGCTATATTTTGCCAGCGTCGCGATCATGTTTGGCAACAGGCGTTAATCGTTGCCGGAAACACGCTCGATGCGGATGACGAACAGGGTCGTCTCCCCCGCCGGCTCCAGGCGCAATTTCCCGGCGCCGGGCTCGAGCAGCAGCGCGTCGAGCGGCCCGATGCGGACGGCTTCTGCGCCAGCCACTGTTACGTCACTGTCCAGAGACAGGACAAGGGTCGTACCGGCCGCCGGCAGAACCCCGGTTGCGGCGGAAATCATCAGGCGTTCGACCGTGTGGGTCATCCGCCCGCGGCGGGTCATGACGTTGAGATCGGTGATCGGACCTCCGATCAGCGCGGCTGACGTCGGCACATCGGCCGGAAAGGCAAGCGGGGCGGACGCTTTGGTCAGTTCAGCCGCCGGCTGGCCGGCGATATCGAGGACAATGCCCTCGCCTTCCAGCACCGCCAGCGTGCGGTCGACGCCGGCAAAACCGGAGAACGGGCCGCTACTGGCGACGCGCGCCATCGACACGCGCCAGTCGAAATCGTCGAGCCCGGCGCCGTCAGGTGAGACAATGATCTCGGTCGTCGTGCCGCCCCCATTCTTCCACGGCATGACGCGGTAGGAGGCGGCACGAAGGATGCGCATCGTTTCTGCCAATCAGCCGAGAATGCCGGGCAGATTGAGCTGGTGCTCCTTGGCGCAGGCAATGGCGATGTCGTAGCCGGCGTCGGCGTGGCGCATGACGCCGGTCGCAGGGTCGTTCCACAGCACACGCTCCAGGCGCCTTGCGGCATCCGGCGTGCCGTCGGCAACGATGACCATGCCAGAATGCTGCGAAAAGCCCATGCCGACGCCGCCGCCATGGTGCAGCGACACCCAGGTGGCGCCCGACGCCGTGTTCAGCAGCGCGTTGAGCAGCGGCCAGTCGGACACCGCATCAGAGCCGTCCTTCATCGATTCCGTCTCGCGGTTCGGCGAGGCGACAGAGCCGGAATCGAGGTGATCGCGGCCGATGACCACCGGCGCCTTGAGCTCACCCTTGGCCACCATCTCGTTGAAGGCGAGGCCAAGCCTGTGGCGGTCGCCGAGACCGACCCAGCAGATGCGCGCCGGCAGGCCCTGGAAGGCGATGCGCTCGCGCGCCATGTCGAGCCAGTTGTGCAAATGCGTGTTGCCCGGCGTCAGTTCGCGCACCTTGGCGTCGGTCTTGTAGATGTCTTCCGGGTCGCCCGAGAGCGCGGCCCAGCGGAACGGACCGATGCCGCGGCAGAACAGCGGCCGGATATAGGCCGGCACGAAGCCCGGGAAGGCAAAGGCGTTTTCGAAACCCTCGTCCTTGGCCACCTGGCGGATGTTGTTGCCGTAATCGAGCGTCGGCACGCCGGCGTTCCAGAATGCGACCATCGCCTCGACATGCTCGCGCATCGAGGCACGCGCCGCCTTTTCGACCGCCTTTGGATCGGATACGCGCTTCTCGCGCCATTCAGCCATCGTCCAGCCCTTCGGCAGATAACCGTTAATGGGGTCGTGGGCCGAAGTCTGGTCGGTGACCATATCGGGGCGGATGCCGCGCCGGAACATTTCCGGCACGATCTCGGCCGCATTGCCGAGCAGGCCGACCGACTTCGCCTCGCCGGCCTTGGTCCAGCGCTCGATCATTTCCATCGCTTCGTCCAGCGTCTCGGCCTTCTCGTCGACATAGCGGGTGCGCAGGCGGAAATCGATCGAGTCCGGATTGCACTCAATGGCGAGGCAGCAAGCGCCGGCCATGACAGCGGCCAGGGGCTGGGCGCCTCCCATGCCGCCGAGACCGCCGGTCAGGATCCATTTGCCCTTGAGGTTGCCGTTGTAGTGTTGGCGGCCGGCCTCGACGAAGGTCTCGTAAGTGCCCTGCACGATGCCTTGCGTGCCGATATAGATCCAGGATCCGGCCGTCATCTGGCCGTACATCATCAGGCCCTTCTTATCGAGCTCGTTGAATTTATCCCAGGTTGCCCAGTGGGGTACGATGTTGGAGTTGGCGATCAGCACACGCGGCGCATCGGTGTGCGTACGGAACACGCCAACCGGCTTGCCGGACTGCACCAGCAGCGTCTCGTCCTCATTGAGGGTCTTCAGCGAGGCTACGATGCTGTCGAAATCGTTCCAGGTGCGCGCGGCACGGCCGATGCCGCCATAGACGACCAGCTCGTTGGGGTTTTCGGCGACCTCTGGGTCGAGATTGTTCATCAGCATGCGCAGCGGCGCTTCTGTGGTCCAGTATTTGGCGTTGAGCTTGTCGCCGCGAGGGCTGCGGACTTCACGGATGTTGTGGCGAGGATCGTTCATGGCGTCACTTTCCCTTTCGAATGAGATGCGCGGCACTGCGGTGGCCGTCGGCGCTGATCCAGGTGACCTGCTCATTGGCAGGATTGGAGGTATCGATGGTCATGGCGTAGCAGGCCCAGACGTCGGAGGGCGGCCACAGCGAACAGTACTGGTCGCCGCGAACGTCCCATCGGCCGGGCGACTGGTTGCTGCCCTTGACGTAGAGCGTGGCGCCGCCATCATCGAAACTCTGTGACCAGTCCGTGCCTTCGACGTGCGCGCCCTTCAAGGTGGCGAGAATGTCAGCGCCCTTCATGGCCACTTCGGTGGCCGCCGCCGGAACGACCACAGCCGAACCGAGCAGTCCAACGGCGAGAAGAAATGTCCTGGCACGTCCGGTCATTGTGTCCCTCCCAAAGTCCGCTGATCAGCGCCCAGCCCAGTCGATCGCGGTTTCGAGAATTGTCTTCAGCGTCCCGCGAATGGGTGCTGCAAACTCGGCGTCATACGGCACCGGCCAATTGTCGGGCGCGCCCTTGCCTTCCGGCTCCCGCATATAGCCGCGGTTGGAGAGCTCCATCTGCAGCGCATGGACGCCGTTCTGCGGCTGGCCGAAATGGCGCGTGATCCAGCCGCCCTTGAAACGGCCGTTGACGACAGACGTCTCGCCGGTCTCGGCCATGATCTGGCCGACCATCGCTTGCAGCACGGAGTCGGCGCTCTTGCCGTCATTGGTGCCGAGATTGAACACCGGCAGCGTGCCCTCGAACAGTCGAGGCAGCACCGAGCGGATCGAGTGGCAATCATAGACGACGATCTTTTCGTGCAGGCTACGCAGCCGGTCGATCTCGGCCTGCAGGGCAGCGTGATAGGGCATGAAGTACTTTTGGCGCCGCTCATCGACCTCCGACGGTCCTGGCTCTTCGCCCTCGCGGTAAAGCGGGTCGCCGTCGAAAGTCTCGGTCGGGCAAAGCCCAGTCGTCGCCTGGCCGGGATAGAGCGAAGCGCCGGATGGGTCGCGATTGACGTCGATGACGGTGCGCGAGATCGCCGTATGCACCACCGTCGCGCCCAGGTCCTTGGCGAAATCATAGAGATTGTCGATCCACCAGTCGCAGTCGCGACGACCGAGCCACGGCGACACCAGCCGGTTTTCGAGGCCGGCGAGATCGATGCCGGTGTGCGGGATCGACACCAGCAAGGGCGCCGTGCCGCGCGTCACCGTGAGCCAGCTGGTCACAATGCCGCTCCCGAAATGGATGGAAGCGCGATCGTGCCGGCAGCGTTCACCGCCGCGCCACTGCGCACCATGGCGATGGCTTTTTCCATGTCGGGATGGAAATGCCGGTCATTGTCGAGATGCGGCACTTCCGCCCGCACCAGCTTGCGCACCGCCTCAAGGGCTGCACTCGATGCCAAAGGTGCGTGGAAATCGCAACCTTGCGCTGCGGCCAAGAGTTCGATGCCGATGACGGCCGTTGCGTTTTCGACCATGCCGATCAGCCGGCGCGCGCCGTGCGCGGCCATCGAGACATGGTCCTCCTGGTTGGCCGAGGTCGGGATGGAATCGACGCTGGCCGGATAGGCTTTTTGCTTGTTCTCGGAGACGAGGGCCGCCGCCGTCACCTGCGGGATCATGAAGCCGGAATTCAAGCCGGGCTTCGGCGTCAGGAAGGCCGGCATACCTGAGAGCGCCGGATCAACCAGCATGGCAATGCGGCGCTCCGACAGCGAGCCGATCTCGCAGACGGCGAGCGCGATCATGTCGGCGGCGAAGGCCACCGGCTCGGCGTGGAAATTGCCCCCGGAAAGTGCTGTGTCGTCCTCGGCGAAGATCAGCGGATTGTCGGTGACGCCGTTGGCCTCGGTGCCGAGCGTGTCGGCGGCCTGGCGCAGCACGCTGAGTGCGGCGCCCATCACCTGCGGCTGGCAACGCAAGCAGTAAGGATCCTGCACGCGCTCGTCGCCGACGCGATGCGATTCACGGATGGCGCTGCCGGCCATGAGATTGCGCAGCGCTGCCGCCGTTTCGATCTGGCCGGGGTGTTTCCTCAAGAGATGGATGCGCGGATCGAAGGGCGCGTCCGAGCCTTTCGCGGCATCGGTCGACAGCGCGCCGGCGACCAATGCTGACTGGTAGAGCACTTCGGCCTCAAACAGGGCAGCCAGCGCATAGGCGGTCGAAAACTGCGTGCCATTGAGCAGCGCCAGGCCTTCCTTGGCGCCAAGCGTCACCGGCTCGAGCCCGTGCGAGACGAAGGCGACCTTGGCCGGGAAGCGGCCATGCGGGGTAAAGCATTCGCCGACACCGATCATCACCGCCGTCATGTGCGACAGCGGCGCGAGGTCGCCGGAGGCGCCGACCGAGCCTTGCGCCGGCACCACCGGGATGACGTCGTTGGCCAGCATCGCTTCCAGAAGTTCGATGGTCTGCGGCCGCACGCCTGAAGCGCCCTGCGCCAGGCTGGCCAGCTTCAGCGCCATCATCAAGCGGCAAACAGCGACCGGCATCGGCTCGCCGACACCGGCGGCATGCGACAGCACGATGTTGCGCTGCAGGGTTTCGAGGTCGGCGGCGGGAATGCGGACGCTGGCCAATTTGCCGAAGCCGGTGTTGATGCCATAGACCGGCTCACCCTTGGCGACGATGCGCGCCACTGCTTCGGCACTGGCCTTGATCTTGGGACGGCACGCGTCGTCCAGCTTCGGTACGGCACCACGATAGATGGCGCGCCATTCGGCCAGCGTTGCGTTGCCGGGCTTGAGCGTCAGTTCTGTCATTGTCCTCTCCAGATGCGGGCATGCAGCGGGTTGAAGCCCATGCGGTAGACGAGTTCGGCCGGGCGCTCGATGTTCCAGATCGCCAGGTCGGCGGATTTTCCAGCCTCGAGCGTGCCGGTTTCCTCCAACAGGCCGAGTGCGCGCGCGGCCTCGCGGGTAACGCCAGCCAGGCATTCGTCGACGGTCAGGCCAAACAAGGTCGCCGCCATGTTCATGGTCAAAAGCAGCGACGTCAGCGGCGAGGTGCCGGGATTGTTGTCGGTGGCGACCGCCATATTAACGCCGTGCTGGCGGAACAGGCCGACAGGCGGCTTCTTGGTCTCGCGGATGAAGTAATAAGCGCCGGGCAGGATCGTCGCCACGGTTCCGGCCTTGGCCATCGCCGCCGCTCCCGCCTCGTCGGTGTATTCGAGATGGTCGGCCGACAGCGCACCATAGCGCGCGGCAAGTTCGGCGCCGTGCAGGTTGGAGAGTTGGTCGGCATGAAGCTTGACCGGAAGGCCCGCCGCCTTCGCCGCATCGAAGACGCGCGCCATCTGCTCCGGCGAAAAGGCGATGCCTTCGCAAAAACCGTCGACGGCGTCGGCCAGACCATCAGCGGCGACCGCCGGAAGAATCGTCTTTGCGACCAGATCGATAAAAGCGTCCTTGTCGCCTTTGGCTTCGGGCGGCAACGCGTGGGCGCCAAGGAAGGTCGTGCGGATCGTTACCGGGCGCCCTTTGCCCAGCTGCCGCGCGGCACGCAGCGATTTTGTCTCGTTGTCGAGATCAAGCCCGTAACCCGACTTTATTTCGACTGTGGTGACGCCTTCGGCCATCAGTGCATCGAGGCGCGGCAGCGACTGGGCGACCAGTTCGTCCTCGCTGGCGGCGCGCAGCGCCTTGACCGAGGAGACGATACCGCCGCCGGCCCTGGCGACCTCTTCATAGGTGGCACCGGCCAACCGCATCTCGAATTCATTGGCGCGGTTGCCGGCATGGACGAGATGGGTGTGGCAGTCGATGAGGCCAGGCGTGATCCAGCGGCCTTCGCAATCGACTGTCGCGGCGCCCTTGCCAAGTTCTGCCGGCATGTCGGCTTCCGAACCGGCATAGACGATCACGCCGTCGCGGGCGGCGATCGCGCCCTTTTCGACGATGCCGAGGCCGGCAGCATTTTCGGCCATGGTTGCCAGGCGCGCATTGCGCCAGATGCAAACCGCCCCTGCCCGGCCTTTGATTTCTGCAGCCATCATCTTTTCCGTTTGATTGGATGACGATTATGTATATACATATTAAAACGCACTGCAAGTGCTATCATCGCATGAGACACAGAGAACCGGAGAGAAAAGTGACGGCGATCTTTGCGGAACAGGCGTTCTTGCCTGACGGTTGGCATGACAAGGTGCGGATCGTCGTCACCGATGGTGGGGTCACCGCGGTCGAGCCGGGCTCCTCGCCGCAGGCGGGCGATGAGCGGCACGCCATTCTTCTCCCCGGCATGCCGAACCTGCACAGCCACGCCTTCCAGCGCGGCATGGCCGGCCTTGCCGAATTGCGCGGCCCTTCCGCTGACAGTTTCTGGAGCTGGCGCGAGGTGATGTACCGTTTCGCGCTGTCGATGACGCCGGACCAGGTGGAGGCAGTTGCCGCCCAACTCTATGTCGAGATGCTGGAGGCCGGTTTTTCGCGCGTCGGCGAATTTCACTATCTCCATCACGACCGCGATGGAAAACCCTACGCCAACATCGCCGAGATGGCCGAGCGCATTGCCGCTGCCGCATCCGAAACCGGCGTTGGCCTGACGCTGCTGCCGGTGTTTTACGCGCATTCGTCCTTTGGCGGTGCTGCCCCAAATGAAGGCCAGCGGCGATTCATCAACGATGTGAATCGCTTCGGACGACTGCTTGAGAAAGCCCGCGAATCGGTTCGCGCGTTGAATCACGCTGTCGTCGGCGTTGCCCCGCACAGTTTGCGCGCCGCAACGCCGGATGAACTCGCCGCTGTGACCGCGATGGCGCCCGATGGGCCGATCCATATCCACGTCGCCGAGCAGGTCAAGGAAGTCGAAGATTGCCTGGCCTGGTCCGGCGCACGACCGGTCGAATGGCTGCTCGCCAACGCCAAAATCGACCAGCGCTGGTGCCTGATCCACGCCACCCATATGACCGACGCGGAAACGACTGGCATAGCCAAAAGCGGCGCCATCGCCGGCCTCTGCCCGATCACCGAGGCCAATCTCGGCGACGGCACCTTTGCGGCACCTTTGTTCACGCAGCATGGCGGCCGCTTCGGTATCGGCTCCGATTCCAACGTGCTGATCGGCCTGCCCGACGAATTGCGGCAGCTCGAATATTCGCAGCGTCTCGCCCATCGAGCCCGCAACGTGCTGGCGGTGGCCGGCGGCTCGACCGGGCGCGCGCTGTTCGATGCGGCACTCGATGGCGGTAGTGCGGCGCTGGGCGCCGGTCCGTCGCAGATCGCTGTCAGTGCTTCGGCCGATTTTGTATCGCTGGATGGCAACCATCCCTCGCTGACCGGCAAGAGCGGCGATGCCGTGCTCGACGCCTGGATTTTTGCCAATGGCAGCAAGGTCGATTGCGTTTGGGTGCATGGGAAAAAACAGGTCAGCGGCGGCAGGCATGCAAGGCGCGATGCCGTTGCCGCGCGTTTTCGCAAGGTGATGACGGACCTGGCGGCATGAGCATGATCGCGACAGTGGATGCGGAGGGCGGCGGCTCGCTGCACCAGCGCATCCTGTCCGACATCAGCGAAAAAATCCTGTCCGGCGCCTGGGCGCCCGGCCACCGCATCCCGTTCGAGCATGAGCTGACGGCGGAGTACAATTGCTCACGCATGACGGTGAACAAGGCGCTGTCGCAACTGGCCAAGGCCGGGCTGATCGAGCGGCGGCGTCGCTCTGGCAGTTTTGTCCGCCAGCCGCAGTCGCAGGCCGCGGTGCTGGAAATCCACGACATCCGGATCGAAGTCGAGGCGCTCGGCCTGCCCTACCGCTATGAGCGGGTGGCGCGGCTGAAACGGCGCAGCAGCACCGATGATCGAGGCTTGCTGGAACTCGGCGCCGCAGGGCCGGTGCTGGCGCTGGAATGCCGGCATTTCGCCGGCAAGCGGCCGTTCGCCCACGAACAGCGGCTGATCAATCTGGCAGCGGTGCCTGAAGCAGTGGGCGAAGAGTTTCTCACCACCGCCCCCGGCCCATGGCTGATTGGCCGCGTGCCATGGAGCGCCGCCGAACACCGCATCCGCGCCATTGCCGCCGACAGGCACATTGCGGCGGCACTGGATATAGAAGCCGGCGCGCCGTGCCTGGTGGTCGAGCGCAGGACATGGAGCGCCGAGCACCCGGTGACCCATGTCCGCTTCACCTACGCTGCCGAGAGCCACACGCTGGTGGCAAGGTTCACGCCCTCGCAGGGATGACTGATCTCCCCCCTCTCGTGGGGGAGATGTCCGGCAGGACAGAGGGGGTGCCGTAGAGCGCCGCCTCTTGATTTTGCCTTCCTTGGAATTTTCTGACATGGCGCCGGTTGGCTGCAAGGCTGGCGGGACAGCGCCCCCCTCTGCCTTGCCAGGCATCTCCCCCACGAGGGGGGAGATTGGCAGTTTCAACGCCTCAGATCGCCGCCGTAACGATAATCTCGACGGTGTATTCCGGGCCGGCGAGCTTGGCTTCGCCGGTGGCGCGGGCGGGCGTGTTGCCCTGCGGCACCCACTTGTCCCATTCCTTGTTCATCTCGGCGAAGGTGCCCATGTCGGCCAGCCAGATGATCGCCTGCAGGATCTTGGTCTTGTCGGTGCCGGCCTTGGCCAGCAATTCGTCGATGGAAGCCAGGATCGACTTGGTCTGCTCGCCAACGCTTGCGCCGGGCGTGCCGACCTGACCGGCGAGATAGACGGTGTTGCCGTGGATGACGATCTGGCTCATGCGCGGGCCAACATCGATGCGACGAATGCTCATGGGATGTTTCCTTCCTTTTGTCGGTTGCGCCTCTTTAGAGTCGCCGCCGGTTTCGGGCAAGGTCGCCCACGCGAATCCTTTTGAGCCAACGCGTCTTCAAAAGAGCCACACGGCAAGTTGACCGCTACGCCGCAATTCCGCCGGATTGGCTTGTTGACTAATGTAATAACATCACATATCCAATCGGCCGCTGCCCAAGCCGCCCGTATCGCCCCCACGGATCGTCGAATGACAACAAACTGCCTGACATTCCGCGACCTGACGCTTGGCTATGGCAGCCACCCGGCGATCCATCATCTCGACGGCACCATCCGCAAGGGATCGCTGACGGCTGTCGTCGGCGCCAATGGCTCGGGAAAGTCGACCCTGATGAAGGGCATTGTCGGCGTGCTGAAGCCGATGGCGGGCAGCGTGGTTCGCGCGCCCGGCGTCCGCGCCGCCTATCTGCCGCAGCAGTCGGAGCTCGACCGCTCCTTCCCTGCCCGCGTCGTCGATCTGGTTTCGCTGGGCCTGTGGCCACGACGCGGCCTGCTCGGCCGCTACACCAAGGAAGATCGCGACTCGGTCAGCCAGGCGCTGATGGCTGTTGGCCTCGGCGGCTTCGAAAAGCGCCCGATCGACACGCTGTCGGGCGGTCAGCTGCAGCGTACGCTGTTTGCCCGCGTGCTGTTGCAGGATGCCGACCTGATCCTGCTCGACGAACCGTTCAACGCCGTCGACAGCAAGACCGTCGGCGACCTGATCGCCCTGATCAAGCGGTGGCATGGCGAGGAACGCACCATCATGGTCGTCGTGCACGACCTCGACCTTGTGCGGCAGAATTTCCCGGAAACGCTGCTTTTGGCGCGCCAGCCTATCGCCTGGGGCGAAACAAGGGAAACGCTGCGGCCGGAAAACCTGCTGCGCGCCCGCCGCTTCCATGAAGCCTGGGAGGAAAACGCGCCGTGGTGCGAGCCGGACGGCCATGACCACGCGCATGATCACAGCGGCCACGATCATGCCCATGGGCACGACCATGACCATCATCACGGCTCCGGGCCGAGGGCTGCCTGATGGACATGCTCTACGGATTTTTCATCGCGCCCTTCGCCGATTTCGGCTTCATGCAGCGGGCGCTGTTCGGTTCACTGATGCTGTCGCTCGGCGCCTGCCCAGTTGGCGTGTTCCTGATGCTGCGGCGCATGAGCCTGTCCGGCGATGCGATGGCCCATGCCATCCTGCCCGGTGCTGCCGCCGGCTTTCTGCTCTATGGCCTGGAAATCCTGCCGATGACCATTGGCGGCCTGATTGCCGGCATCATCGTCGCGCTCGGCGCGGGTGCGGTCTCGCGTTTTACCATCCAGCGCGAAGACGCCTCGATGGCGGCCTTCTACCTGATCTCGTTGGCCATCGGCGTGCTGATGGTGTCAGTCCGCGGCTCCAGCGTCGATCTCATGCATGTGCTGTTCGGCACCGTTCTAGCGCTCAACAATGAAGCGCTGACGCTGATCGGCGGCATCGTGCTGCTCACGCTGGTCAGCCTCGCCATCTTCTGGCGCGCTCTGGTCGCCGAATGCCTCGACCCGCTGTTCCTGCGCTCGGTCAGCCGGCTCGGCAGCCCGGTGCATTTCATCTTCCTCGGCCTCGTCGTGCTCAACCTCGTCGGCGGCTTTCAGGCGCTCGGCACGCTTCTCTCGGTCGGGCTGATGATGCTGCCGGCCGCCGCCGCCCGCTTCTGGACGACACGCGTCGAGCCGATGTGCGTGCTGGCGGTGCTGATCGGCTTTGCCTCCTGCATTGCCGGGCTGCTTTTGTCCTATCACGCCTCGCTGCCATCCGGCCCGGCGATCATCCTGTCCGCCGGCGTCGTCTATTTCGCCTCGATCCTGTTTGGCGCGCGCGGCATTTTGCGCGCCCGCATCGTCCACCACCGTCACAGAACGGCCTGATCCCCCCGCCCCTTAGGAGAATTGTCCATGCTGAAATCGATCCGTGCTGCTTTGGCGATGAGCGTTATAACATTAACTGCCTTTGGCGCCTCGTCAGCCTTTGCGGCACCGCTCAAAGTGGTGGCCAGCTTCACCGTCATTGCCGATTTCGCCAAAAATGTCGGCGGCGACCGGGTCAACATCACCACCATCGTCGGGCCAGATGGCGACGCCCATGTCTACGAACCGAGCCCGGCCGACGCGGTGGCGATGGCCGGAGCCGATCTGGTGCTGGTCAACGGCCTGCATTTCGAAGGCTTTCTGCAGCGCCTGGTCGATGCCAGCGCCACCAAGGCCTCGATTGTCACCTTGACCAAGGGCGTGACGCCGATCGACTTCAAACCCGAATTCGCCGATGCCGACGCAGGCGAAGGTGCCGGCACCGGCGGTGGCAAGACGGTCACCGATCCGCATGCCTTCCAGTCGATCGCCAATGCGAAGATCTATGTGAAGAACATCGCCGAGGCCTTTTGCGCCGCCGATTCCGCAGGCTGCGTCAGTTACCAGACCAATGCCGCCGCCTACACCAAGAAGCTCGATGCGGTCGAAGGCGAAGTGAAAGCGGCGATCGCCTCGATCCCTGAGGAAAAGCGCGTCGTCATCACCTCGCACGACGCCTTCGGCTATTTCGAGCACGCATACGGCCTGACCTTCCTTGCCCCGCAAGGCGTGTCGACCGACTCCGAGCCTTCGGCCGCCGACGTCGCCAAGCTGGTCAACCAGGTCAAACAGGACAAGGCCGCGGCGATCTTCGTCGAGAACATCACCAACCCGCGGCTGATCGAGCAGATCGCCAGCGAGACCGGCATCAAGGTCGGCGGCACGCTGTATTCGGATGCGCTGTCGCAGCCCGACGGCCCGGCCGCGACCTATATCGACATGATGCACAACAACATCGCCCAGATCAAAGGCGCCATCCTCGGCAGCTGATTGATACTAGCCATCCAGCCGGGCCAGCCCGGCTGGATTTTCCGGCGGAAATGTCTATCTGCAAGGTGGGATTTCTTTCTGCGCGGTTGCCGATCCCGTCAGGGAGTGGCAAGACTCCCGCCAAACCAGATTGCGAGGATGCCGCCATGGAATATCGTGAGATCAGCGAGGACTATTCTGTCTCGGGCCAGATCCAGCCCGAAGACGTCGCCGCCATCAAGGAAGCCGGCTTCAAGAGCGTCATCTGCAACCGGCCCGACAACGAGCAGCCTGGTCAGCCCTCGGCCGACACGCTCAAGGCAGCGGTGGAAGCCGCCGGCCTCGCCTTTCGCTTCATCCCCGTCATCAGCGGCCAGATCACCGCCGAGAATGTCGAGGACCAGGCCGAGGCGCTCGAAGAGCTCGATGGGCCGGTGTTCGCTTATTGTCGTTCCGGCGCGCGCTGCACCAATCTTTACGGGTTGATCCAGCAGTCGAAGGGGTGAGCGCACTGCCCGACCTGGGGCAGTCCGCAGGTTGGTGATCCTTCGCACCCCCTCTGTCCTACCGGACATCTCCCCCGCAAGGGGGGAGATCGGATGCTGTCGCGACTTTCGCCAATCTCCATCGTCGCAGACCGGGCGGTGCGGCCAGAACTGGCAATCTCCCTCCTTGCGGGGGAGATGGCCGGCGGGCCAGAGGGGGTGCTGTCCCGCCAGCGTATCCTGCAAATCTGTTGAAACTAAATCGGCAGCGCGCCGGTTTCCTTGAGCGTCTCCAGCACGATCGCCGTCTTCACATGCTGCACGGATTCGTGCGGCAAGAGCACGCCGTTGACGAATTCCGACAGCGACTTCAGGTCGGGCGTCACCACTTTCAGGATATAGTCCATCTCACCGGTCAGCGCGTGCGCTTCCTGCACCTCCGGCAGCCGCGCCAGCAATTCGCCGAAGCGCCTGGCATTGTCGCGGTTGTGGGTGGCCAATGTCACCGAGATGACATTGACCAGCGAAAAGCCGAGCTTGTCGCGGTCGAGCACCGCCCGGTAGCCTTTGATGTAGCCGTCTTCCTCGAGCCGCTGGCGGCGGCGTGAGCATTGCGAGGCCGACAGGTTCACCCGCTCCGACAGGTCGTTGTTGGTCAGCCGCGCGTCGCCCTGTAGAAGCGCCATTATCTTGCGGTCGAACTGGTCGATGCGCGTCTCATCCATGGTTTTTGATCCATCGGTGCACAAATCACGCATGATCTGATCATTTCAAGCGCTTGAATGCAAGCACTGTGCAGCCGCTTCGCGCTATGATTGCTCATGCGTGGTCCACCGCGGCCACCGCCAGCTTTTGGAGCAATGCCATGGGTCCCTTCCCACACGACGCACCGCCCGCAAAGATCAGCGCCGCCAACCCGGCCGGTACCGACGGTTTCGAATTCGTCGAGTTCGCGCATCCGGAGCCGGATAAGCTCGCCGACCTGTTCACCCGCATGGGCTATGTCGCGGTGGCCAAGCACCGCAGCAAGGCCATCACCATCTGGCGCCAGGGCGACATCAACTATGTCGTCAATGCCGAGCCGGGCTCGCATGCGATGAAGTTCGTCGACAAGCACGGGCCTTGCGCGGCCTCGATGGCCTGGCGGGTGGTCGATGCCAAGCATGCCTTCGACCATGCCGTCGCCAAGGGCGCTGTGCCCTATGAAGGCGCCGACAAGGCGCTGGATGTGCCGGCTATCGTCGGGATCGGCGGCTCGCTGCTCTATTTCGTCGAGAGCTACGGCAAGAAGGGTTCGGCCTATGATGCCGAATTCGACTGGCTCGGCGCGCGCGACCCGCGGCCGGAAGGTGTCGGCTTCTATTATCTCGACCACCTCACCCACAATGTCTACCGCGGCCAGATGGACAAATGGTGGGCGTTCTACCGCGAGCTGTTCGGCTTCAAGCAGATTCATTTCTTCGATATTGACGGCAAGATCACCGGCCTGGTCAGCCGCGCCATCACCTCGCCTTGCGGCAAGATCCGCATTCCGCTCAACGAATCCAAGGACGAGACCAGCCAGATCGCCGAATATCTGAAGAAGTACAATGGCGAAGGCATCCAGCACATCGCCGTCGGCACCGACGAAATCTACGCCGCCACCGACCGGCTGGCGACCAACGGGCTGAAGTTCATGCCCGGCCCGCCCGAAACCTACTACGACATGTCGTATGCCAGGGTGAACGGCCATGACGAGCCGATCGAGCGGATGAAGAAGCACGGCATCCTCATCGACGGCGAAGGCGTGGTCGACGGCGGCATGACCAAGATCCTGCTGCAGATATTTTCCAAAACCGTGATCGGCCCGATCTTCTTCGAGTTCATCCAGAGGAAGGGCGACGAAGGCTTTGGCGAAGGCAATTTCCGCGCGCTGTTCGAATCGATCGAGCAGGACCAGATTAAGCGTGGCGTGATCAAGGTGGACGGCAAGGCGGCTTAACACCGCCCAAATTACCAACGTCGAGCTGCCCCTCACCTGCCTGCCGGGCAATGAGGGGCGGCGCCAATATCGGGATTGGTCGATCACAATCCCAGCCGCGCGACCTCTTCCCGCCTCACCTTCAAATCATAATCGAGCAGGAACTCGTCCAACTGCGGCGGCGCGACCGAGGTGCCCGACAGCATCGCGTGCACCTGGCCGCGATGATGAATGTCGTGCAGGAAGACGTGGGCGAGGATGTCGCCGATCTTTTCGGGGATCATGCCGTCCTGGCGGCGGTCGGTGATGACGCGGCGGTCGAGATCGGCCTCCGACAGCTTTTCGCAAAAGGCAATCAGGCGCCGGTCGGCCGCGACCTGGGCGGCAAACAGCGCCTCACGCTCATCGAATGGCACGTAGTCGTCATAGGCGGCCGCGCCGATGCCGCCCTCTTCGAGAAAATCCAGATAGAGATGATCGACCGCCAGGATGTGATTGAGCGTTGCCTTGATCGACGGGAAGAAGCTCGTGCGTTCGGCTTCGAATTCACCGGGCTTGAGCTGGAGCACGGCGCGGTAAAGCCGGTCGTTCGACCAGAGATTGTTGCCGGCCATGCGGCGCAGATGATCGAGCAGGGTCACGAATTCATTCGTCTGACGAGGCCAATGCCGGCCGCCATGACCGCGAAGCCGGCAAGAACGATCAGCAAGAGCCTGTTCATGCGCTGGCGCAGCGCTTGTGTTTCCTCATCCCGTGCCACATTCGTGTTGGTGATGGTGTGGAACATCATCGCCTTGCGCGGGAAGCCGCTTCGGTTGGTCAGATCAGGCGAGCGCGCCTCGATGCGGTAGCTCAGCCGGATCGCCAGGATGAAGACCAGCAGAATCCCAAGCGCCCAGACACCGCACAGAAGATAGAACGTCTCGCCTGTCATTGGCTTACCCCTCGTATTTTTCGACCTTCTGTTCGATGGCGCCGAAGATCGAGTTTCCGCTTCTGTTCTTCATCTCGATGCGCACCGTATCGCCAAAGTGAAGGAACGGCGTTTTGGGTTCGCCTGATTCAATGGTCTCGATCATGCGCAGTTCGGCGATGCAGGAATAGCCGGCGCCGCCTGCCGAGACCAGTTTTCCCGGTCCGCCATCGAGCTTGTTGGAGACGGTGCCCGAGCCGATGATGGTACCGGCAGCCAGCGGTCGTGTCCGGGCGGCATGCACGATCAGCACCGGAAAATCGAAGGTCATGTCGACGCCGGCATTGGCGCGACCGAACGGCTTGCCGTTGAGATCGGCGAGCAGCGGCAGGCTGATCTTGCCGCCATCCCAGGCGTCGCCGAGTTCATCCGGCGTCACCGCGACCGGAGAAAAGGCCGAGGAAGGCTTTGACTGGAAGAAGCCGAAGCCTTTCGCCAGTTCCGGCCCGGTCAACGCGCGCAATGTGACGTCATTGACCAACATCAGCAGCCGGATCGCGGCGCGTGCCTGTTCGATACTGGCGCCCATCGGCACGTCATCGACGATAGCGGCGACCTCTGCCTCCATGTCGATGCCATAGGCCTCGTCGGCCATGCGGATGGGATCGCGCGGCGCAATGAAGGAGTCGGAACCGCCCTGGTAGATCAACGGGTCGGTCCAGAAGCTCGCCGGCATTTCGACGCCACGCGCTTTTCGCACCAGCTCGACATGGTTCACATAGGCCGAGCCATCGGCCCATTGATAGGCGCGCGGCAGTGGGGAATGGGCGTCATGCTCGTGAAAGCGGGCCGAGGGCACCGCATTGTTTTCCAGCGACTCCGCGATCGTCGCCAGATGCGGCGAAATCCTGCGCCAGTCGTCGAGTGCCGCCTGCAGCGTTCGCGCCAGGAACGAGGCGTCGGTGAAGCGCGTCAGGTCGCGCGAGACGACGGCGAGTTTTCCGTCGCGCGTCCCGTCCTTCAATGTGGCAAGCTTCATGCGGTTTCCTCTCCTCGTGCAGCTTTGGCGCTGCTTAACTCCACAACAAGGCCGTCGCGGGCGATCGTCAAGTCGCCGGCCCATGTTTTCCTGACAGCGGTGGTCCAGTCGGCTTCGCCGATCTCGGCATCGTCGGCCGGGATGAGGTGATTGAGCACCAATCTCTTCACGCCGGCATCGCTGGCGATGCGACCGGCTTCCGCGGCAAAACTGTGGCTGGCGAGCAGATGTTCTTTCAGCCGCGCGCCATTGCCGGTCTTGGCGACCAGGCGCTCGATGCCTTGTTCGAGCATGGCCTCGTGGACGAGGATGTCGGCGCCCCTAGCGAAATCGGACAGCGGCGGAAAGAACGCGGTGTCGGCGGAGAAGACGACGCTTTTGCCCGCATGGTCGAAGCGCAAGGCAAAGCAGTCGGTCACCGGCGGATGGTCGACGCGCAGCGCCGAAACCTTCAACCCACCCTCCTCGATCACCTTGCCTTCGCCGAGTTCGACGATCGAAACCATGTCCCTGATGTCAGGCCGGCCTTCGTCGACGATGCGGGTGTCGATGTCGAATTCCATCGTTTGGGCAAAGCGCTGCCAGTAGTGCCAGGTGCCGGGCGGCCCGAACACCGTCACCGGCGTCGCCAGCCCCGCCGTCCAGGCGGTGTGGATCAGCGGCCCCAGTTCCAGAACGTGGTCTGAATGCAGGTGGGTGATGAAGATCAGGTCGAGCGCCTTCAGGCTGACGCCGGTATCGGCCAGCCCGCGCGTCACGCCCAGTCCGCAATCGACGACGATGCTGCGGCCGCCGAATTCCAGCAGCGACGAACTCGGCCACGGCCCGCCCGGCCGGATCGCCGGGCCGCCCTTGGAGCCGAGAAGCACCAGCCGGTTTCCCACCAAATGGGCGCTCAAGACCAGTCGCCCTCGGGCGTGCCGTTGAAACGCTTCTTCAAATCGGCCCAGCAGTCGATGTAATTGTCCTGGCGGGTTTCCAGCTCGGCGCCGTAGCGGGTCAGCATCTGCGGGTAGCGGGTCTCGAACATGAAGGCCATGGTGTTGTCGAGCTTGACCGGTTTCAGCTCGACTTTCGAGGCTTTTTCGAAGCCTGAGGCATCAGGCCCATGCGCCAGCATCAGATTGTGCAGGCTGATGCCGCCAGGCACGAAGCCCTCCTCCTTGGCATCGTACTGGCCATGGATCAGGCCCATGAACTCGCTCATGATGTTGCGGTGGTACCAGGGCGGCCGGAACGTGTCCTCGGCCACCAGCCAACGCGGTGGGAAGATGACGAAATCGATGTTGGCCGTGCCCTCCTCGCCGCTCGGCGCAGTCAGCACGGTGAAGATCGACGGATCGGGATGGTCGAACAGCAATGCGCCGACCGGCGAAAACGTCGCCAGATTATATTTGTAGGGCGCGTAATTGCCGTGCCAGGCCACCACGTCCAACGGCGAATGGCCGATCTCGGTGACATGGAAATTGCCGCACCATTTCACGATCAGCCGGCACGACGTTTCCTTTTCCTCGAACCAGGCGCAAGGGGTCTTGAAATCGCGTGGATTGGCGAGGCAATTGGCGCCGATCGGACCACGGTCGGGCAGCGTCAGCTTGGCGCCGTAGTTTTCGCAGACATAGCCGCGCACTTCGGCATCGAACAGTTCGACCTTGAAGACGAGGCCGCGCGGCAGCACGGCGATCTCGCCGGGCCTGAGCTCAATGACGCCCATCTCGGTGACAAAGCGCAAGGCGCCGACCTGCGGCACGATCAGCAACTCGCCATCGGCGTTGAAGAAATGATCGTCGACCATCGAGCGGTTGGCGACATAGACATGGGCCGCCATGCCGCTCTGCCCCAATACGTCACCAGCGGTGGTGATCGAGCGCATGCCGGCGATGAAGTCGGTCGGCTCGCTCGGCATCGGCACCGGGTTCCAGCGGTATTGGCCGAGCGCCAGTTCGTGGTCGCCGACATTGGGGGCGGTCTTCCACAGCGGATAATTGGCAGCCTTGAAACGGCCGGTGTGTTTTACGCTCGGCCGGATCCGGTAGAGCCAGGAGCGCTCATTGGTGCCGCGCGGCGCGGTGAAGGGCGAGCCAGAAAGCTGTTCGGCATAAAGCCCGTAGGCCGGCCGTTGCGGCGAGTTCCGCCCCTGCGGCAGCGAACCCGGCAGCGTTTCGGTTTCGAAGTCATTGCCGAAGCCCGGCATGTAGGAAAAGGCCACGGTATCCTCCCGGATTGACCAAACTGGTTTCATTTGTAACCATCGAAAATGTAACCATCAATGGCGACTTTGAAAAATGGCAACCATGGGCGAAGCTTCCGACGAGCCTGACATTCTCAATCTGGAGAACTTCCTGCCCTACAGGCTCTATCGGCTTGCTGACGCCGTCAGCCGCGAATTCTCGCGCGTCTACAAGGAGCGCCACGGCCTGACCCGGCCCGAATGGCGCACCCTTTCCGGACTCGGCCAGCGCGGCACCATGACCGCGACGGCTCTCGGCGAGCAGTCGGCCATGCACAAGACCAAGGTCTCGCGCGCCGTCGCCGAGCTTGAACGGCGGCGCTGGCTGACGCGCAGGCCTGATGAGAACGACCGCCGCGTCGAACATTTGACGCTGACCAAAGCGGGACTGGCCGCCTATCGCGAGATGGTGCCGCTGGCGAAGGCGTTCGAGCGGGAATTGCTGGCTAGGCTAAGCACCAACGAGCGCGCCGCAATCGCCGGCGGGGTGACCGCGCTGGAATCGGTGCTGAACAAGGGTTAGGTCCCTGAGTCTTCCGAAAACAGCAACGTGGATCGGCTACCGACGCCAATGTGCAAACGACCGCTCGAATGATTATATCGCAAGTGGCTTAAGAATGGTGCGGCCAGTCCATTCGGCAATGTGCCACTGCTGACCATCGTGTCTATTTCAACGATGGTCTTAATCAGCACCTTCTCGATTTCTGTCGTTCGGCGACTGCGTTCAGAAAACAGCGATCGTTCCAGCAAATCCGGCCGGCGTTGGGCAACTTCCATGAATATCGCCCTCATGTCGTCGTGTGACCGGCCATCCAGCCGTTCCAGTGCGACCACGAGTGGCTCAAGTAGTTGGTGACGCCTCACAACAGTGCCTCGGCGCCTACCAGTCCATCACCACCTTGCCCGAACTGCCGCTCCGCATCGCGTCGAAGCCGGTCTGGAAATCGTCGATGCCGATGCGGTGCGTGATCAGGCCGGTCACGTCGAGCGGGCCTTGCACCAGGGCGATCATCTTGTACCAGGTCTCGAACATCTCGCGCCCGTAAATGCCCTTGAGATGCAGCATCTTGAAGATGACCTTGTTCCAGTCGATCTCGAAGCCGGTCGGCGCGATGCCTAAAATGGCGATCTTGCCGCCATTGTTCATGGTGTCGATCATGTCGCGGAAGGCGGGCGCGGCGCCCGACATTTCCAGGCCGACGTCAAAACCCTCGGTCATGCCGAGCGCCGGCATGACATCCCTAAGCCTTTCCTTGGAGGCATCGACGACATGCTGGACGCCGAGCTTCTTGGCCAGTGCCAGCCGCACCGGATTGATGTCGGTGATGACCACTTTTCTGGCGCCGACACACTGCGCCACCAGCGCGCCCATGATGCCGATCGGCCCGGCGCCGGTGACCAGTACGTCCTCGCCGACCAGATCGAAGGACAATGCCGTGTGGACGGCATTGCCCAGGGGATCGAAGATCGCGGCGATCTCGTCCGGCACATTGTCGGGGATCGGCACGACATTGTGCTGCGGGATCGCCAGATACTCGCCAAAGGCGCCGGGACGGTTGACGCCGACGCCGAGCGTGTTGCGGCAGAGATGCCCTCGCCCAGCGCGGCAGTTGCGGCAATGGCCGCAGACGATGTGGCCTTCGCCGGAAACGCGCTGGCCGACCTTGTACTCGGTCACCGCCGCGCCGAAATCCGCGACCGTGCCGACGAATTCATGGCCGGTCACCATCGGCACCGGCACCGTCTTCTGCGCCCACTGGTCCCAATTGTAGATGTGGACGTCGGTGCCACAGATCGCGGTTTTCTTCACCTTGATCAGCACGTCGTTGGGGCCGATTTCCGGCACCGGCACCTCCTCCATCCAGATGCCCGGTTCGGCCTTGGCCTTGACCAGCGCCTTCATCATGTTCGACATGCTTTTGTCCCTTGAATCTCTTGATCCGGAATCGCTTTTCGATTTCGGCCTTTCAGGAAATGACCCCGAGTTCGCGGCCGACGGCGGCAAACGCCTCGACCGCGCGGTCAATGTCGGCGCTGGAGTGCGCTGCCGACATCTGCGTGCGGATGCGCGCCTGGCCTTTCGGCACCACCGGGAAGGAAAAGCCGATGACATAGATGCCGCGCTTCAGCATGCGCGTCGCCATCTCCTGCGCCAGCGTCGCGTCACCCAGCATCACCGGGATGATCGGATGATCGGCGCCAGCCAGCGTAAAGCCGAGCTTCCCCATCTCTGACCGAAACCGCGCGGCATTGTCGTAGAGCTTCTTGCGCAAACCATCACCGTCCTTGACCAGTTCGAACACCTTGATCGAGGCGCCGGCGATCGCCGGCATCAGCGTGTTGGAGAACAGATACGGCCGCGAGCGCTGGCGCAGCCAGTCGACCACCTGGCTTTTGCCCGATGTGTAGCCGCCGGACGCGCCGCCGAGCGCCTTGCCAAGCGTGCCGGTGATGATGTCGACCCTGCCCTCGACGCCGCAATGCTCGGCCGAGCCGCGGCCGTTTGCGCCGACGAAGCCGACAGCGTGGCTGTCATCGACCATCACCATCGCACCGTATTTGTCGGCGAGATCGCACACGCCCTTCAGATTGGCGATGATGCCGTCCATGGAAAACACGCCGTCGGTGGCGATCAACCGGAAGCGGCAGTCCTTCGCCTCCTTCAGCCGCGCTTCCAGATCGGCCATGTCGTTGTTGGCGTAGCGAAAGCGTTTTGCCTTCGATAGCCGCACGCCGTCGATGATCGAAGCGTGATTCAGCGCATCGGAGATGATCGCATCCTCTTCGCCGAGCAGCGTTTCGAACAGTCCGCCATTGGCGTCGAAGCAGGAGCCGTAGAGGATGGTGTCATCCATGCCGAGGAACGAAGAAATCGTCGATTCGAGCTGCTTGTGCTCCTCCTGCGTGCCGCAGATGAAGCGCACCGACGCCATGCCGTAGCCGTAGCGGTCGAGCGCTTGCTTGGCGGCATTGCGCAAATCGGCGCTGTCGGCGAGGCCGAGATAGTTGTTGGCGCAGAAGTTCAGCACCTTGTCGCCGCCGACCTCGATCTCGGCTGACTGTGTCGAGGTGATCACCCGCTCGGATTTGTAGAGCCCGGCCGATTTCAGCCCAGCGAGCTCGCTGTCGATATGGGAGAGGAATGAAGCGGTCATGATCGGGCCCTTTTGAGAGTGCGCAGGACTGTCGCCCCGCCGGTGCGAAAAATCCATCGCAAAAGCGACCGCTTCGGTGGCACGGCCAAAGCTCAACCGCAACGCGAAGCAACCACATGGCCAGCATTCTGGGGTAGCATAGGGCCAAATGCAGCGCAGCCGTGAAAGCACATGATAACCATTTCCGCAGCTTTCCTCGACAGCTTCGCTGGCCAGCGCGGCGGCTTCCGTACCTGTTAACCCTTTCACGCCAATGGTTTTCTCGCCCGGAACCTATGGCAGGAATCCGTTGACCGGAGGGTCACCCAGAAATGTCGCAGCAGCCAGTGCATAGCGTTTCGCGCAAGCTGATTATGGTGATCAAGAGCGGCTACTGGCTGGCGCTGATTATCATCGCGGCCATGGTGATGGCCTCCTTCATCCTGCTGCAGCAGATGATGGCGGCCCAGCAGCACAATCATACGCTGCTCGATATCGTCAGCACCGAGAAAGCGCTGTCGCAGCGCATCGTCTTCCTTGCCAGCGCAACAGGCGCCGCCTCACGCGACAAGCAGCCGGCGCTGGTTAGCGCGCTCAAGCAGGCGACCGTGGAATTCGAGACGAATTACGATCTCCTGCTCGAACAGACGGGGGCCGATCCGCTGTCGCCGGCACGGTCCGATCCAAAATCGATCGAGAACGTGCTCTACACCAAGCCGTTTCACCTCGATTATTTCTCGGTCGGGCTCATCGCCAATAGCCAACGGCTGATCTCGTCGTTTGAATCCCAGCTCACCTTGGCCAGCAATGGCGGCTACAAGGGCGGCGGCGAGCGCGTCAATCTCGACGCCTCCGTCGCCAACGCGACGCTGTCCGGCTATGCGGCCCTCGGCCAGCGCATCAGCGCCTATGCCGACGAGCGGTCGGAAAAGCTCCTCGATCTCCACCGCACGCTGTTCTACTCCACCATCGGCGTCATCGTGCTGGTGGCGCTGTTCATCTTCCGGCCGATGTCGAAAGCTATTTTGCGCAAGACGCATGAACTGGTCGATGCGCGCAATTCGATGGCCTTCATCGCCGTGCATGACGGGCTGACCGGCCTGCACAACCGTACCTTCCTGACCGATCATTTCGAGACACTGATCAAGGGCGCGCATCGACGGCGCGAGCGCCTGGCGGTGATCCAGCTCGACCTCGACCGGTTCAAGCAGATCAACGACACGCTCGGCCACGCAGCCGGCGACTATGTGCTGGTCGTCACCGCGCAACGCATGCGAGACGCCTGTCGGGCTTCGGATCTGTGCGCGCGTCTCGGCGGCGACGAGTTCGTGATGATCCTCAATGGCGCCGGCGGCACCGAAGACATCAACATGGTCGCCAGGCGCATCCTGGAACAGATCAACGAGCCGATCACCTTCCAGGGCACGACCATCCTTCCGGGCGCCAGCGCCGGCATTGCCGTCTATCCGATCGACGCCGACAATGCGCAGGATCTGCTCGTCCACGCCGATCTAGCGCTTTATTCGGCCAAGAAGCTCGGTGGTGGCAGCTTCTCTTTCTTCTCCGAGGAATTGCGGCGCGAGCTCGACTATCGCAAGCAGCTCGAGCACGACATCAAGGTCGCCATTTCGGAGAGTGCCTTCCAGGTCTATTTCCAGCCACAGGTTTCGCTGACCGACGGCACGATCAGCGGCATCGAGGCGCTGGTGCGCTGGAAGCATGCCGAACGCGGCATGATCGCACCGGGCGAATTCATTCCGGTCGCCGAAAAATGCGGCTTCATGCCGGAGATAGGCCGCATCGTCATCGCCAAGGCGATCAACGAGGCAGCCGAATGGGACCGTGCCGGCATTGCTTTCGGGCGTCTTGCCGTCAACGTCTCCGGCACCGAACTGCGTGAGCCCGATTTCGACCGGTTCCTGTTCGCCACGCTGGAGAAGGCAGGGCTGGCACCGCAGAAACTGTCGCTCGAAATCGTCGAATCCGTCATTCTCGACGACGAGAAGACCGGGATCGCGGCGAAGCTGCGGCACATCCGTGCGGCCGGCGTCCACCTCGAACTCGACGATTTCGGCACCGGCTACGCCTCGCTCAGCCACGTCAACCCGAACGAGATCGACCGGCTGAAGATCGACCGCCGCTTCGTCCAGAACATCAACGAGAACGGCGACAACACCAAGATCGTGCGCGCCATCACCGAACTTGCGCGCGGCCTCGGCATCTCGATTGTCGCCGAGGGTGCGGAAACCGAAGCCGAGCTCGATTCGCTGATGGCGATCGGCTGCGACCAGGTGCAGGGCTATTCCATCGCCTTCCCGATGCCGCAGGACAAGGCGCGCGAATGGCTGGTGGCCCGCGCCCCGAAAAAAAAGGCCAAGCTGAAGGTGCTGCAGGGCAGCCTGGCTTAGGGTGTATTGATAATCAGGTGAGGCCGGCCTGCAAATAGCCGACACCTGCGCTTCCGGTGCTCACGTACTGCAGTACGCTCCGCTCCGGTTCTCGGCATCGGCCATTTCGGCTCGGCCTGACCTGAATCTCAACACACCCTGGAGCATAGCGCGGGTCATTTCGCCTGCGCGACGTTGGCCCGAAGTGCTGCCAGCATCTCGGCGAATTCCGCCAGCCGGTCCTCCGGCAATCCCGCCCGCAGTCGCTTGTCGAAAGCGAGCGCGGCCGTCCGCAGCCTCTCGAACATCGCCTCTCCGGCCGCGGTCAGTTCGACCAGATGAACCCGTCGGTTCGCAGGATCGCGGCGCCGTAGCAGCAGGCCTTGCGTCTCCATCGCGTTGAGATGGTGGGTCAGTGTGGCGCCCTGGATGCCGATCATGCCGGCCAGCTCGCGCTGGTTGGCCAGTTCCCGCGACTTGACCGAAAGCAGAGTGAGCCAGACCGGCAGCGTGCCGCCGGCCTCGACCAAGGCAGCGTCGAAGGCCTGGGCGACAAGCTTGGCGGTGCGGCCGAGATTCATGCCGACTGGCGGGCGGTCAAAAGGCGTCATGAGCAGACACTAGAACAATGGATATGCGGATGGAACTGGCCCGGTCACAAACATTGACATCTAATCATTAGATATCTAACTTTGTGGTCTGCAGCAGGTAAAAGAGGAATGCGGTCATGCAATATGTCTATATCGTCGTTCTCGGTCTTCATGTCATGGCCGGCGTGTTCTGGGCCGGCACGACCATCACGCTGGCCCGCGACCCCGACATAAGGGCGGAGCGCTTCATCCAGCCGCAAATGGGCGCGGCCGGCATGGTTTTCCTGACCGGCGCGCTGCTTTGGTATTTCTTCCACGGCGCTTATTTCGGCTCGATGGAGCGGGTGCTGGCGCTGGGCATCGTCACCGCCTTTGCGGCCGCCGGCGTTCTCAGCGCCCTGGTTCGCCCCGCCAGCCGACAGCTTGCCGGCGCGGATGCGGCGACCGAAGCGCAGCTGCGCACGAGAATGGCCAGGGGCGAACGCATTGCCGCCGGGCTGCTGGCCATCACCGTGCTCTGCATGGCCGTGGCCAGAATGTTTTGAGCGGCGCTGCCGCAGTCGCAGCTCAAAGGGTCGTACGCTGCCGGCGACACGTCGGCGACGTGCGCGGCGCGCAGACCGGACCGACGTGCCTGATGGCTCTCCGTACGGCGGTTCGGCTGCGCGCCACCAAATTCGGACGGCAAAGGACACGAATTCGTTGTGTCGCACGAGGCATTGGCAACGTGCCCTAAAGCACCTCGACCGAACCGCCGCGCCAATGTTCCCAGCGCAGCTTGATATATGTGCGCAAGTTCGGCGCGATTCGAAAACCTTTCAGCTTGGCGTCCTGCAGCGCGGCCGCCCACGCCTGCGTCTGGTAAAGGCTGCCATAGGTTTCTATCGTCGTGGCCAGACTCTCACGACCCAAGCGCCTGGCCAGTATGGCACAGGCCTCGATCCGCGCCTCTATCGATTGGCCGTATTTGGGAGCAAATGCCATTCCCCCGTCCGCCATGTCATCGACCTCGTGCGCAAGCCGCAGAAACAGAATGTCCTCGTCACCCGCCGGCACACCTTCCGTCACAAGGCGCTCTGGGTCTCCGGTGTCGAACTTCATTGCGTCAACCCGTGCCACAAGATTTTCCACTGTCGGTCCGAGCTTTTGCTGCAGCCACTTCCGGTGCGTATCGCTGCGCCGGCTGGATCTGCCGTCCGGATATTGTGCGCTGTCATAGGCGGCGTGAAACATCCCCGCGATGACAAGATCGAGGTTTCTATCGAAATGCGCGACCGATGAAGCAGCACCCACCGCATGGCAGATGAAAGGCCGCGCCGTCTTGCGGTAGCGGCCGTTGAACATGGCGCAACCGACACGGTAAGCGTTCTGGACGCGGAGGATATCGGCGACCGGGTGCCCAAGCTCGTAAAGCTGCATATAGAGCGCCGTGTTGGTCTGGCGCGGAACGAACAGTTCTTCTTTGGTCAAATTGGCCCCCCGACTTCGTTTGACGTGCCGTCAACTTCTCGCTGCGGAAGCGATCGGCGTCGGGATTCCTGTACAGAATTGTGTCTGCTCTTCCCGCCTGGATCAGCCGGATCGCGGAAAGTTACCAATATGACCGGACAAGTCCAGTCCAAGCGGGGCGTTGCCCGCGAGCGGACGCTCAGATCCTGAGACCGAACCTGATGCCGTCATAGATCGCGGCGTGGATGTTGCGCGAGGCGACCGCGTCGCCGATGCGGAAAAGCACAAAACCGCCTTCCGCATTGCGCGCCGGAAAAATGTCGCCGCCATTGACCAGCCGCTCGTAGTCCACGGCGCCGGCGTTCTTCGACAGCGGCTTCAGCGTCAGATAAAGATCGTCGAGCGGCAGCGTGCCGTGCTCGACCACCACCTGGTCGACCCGCCGCTCGCCGCGCCAGCCATCGGCGAAGTCGGAGGCCAGCTCCGCCACCAGCTGGTTGCCCTCGCGCCGCACCGAACGCAGCCGCGTGTTGATGGTGACGGTGACGCCCTTTTCCTGGAACGCGCGCATATAGGGCACATGGTTCATGCCGCCCATTTCCGGCGCAAAGAAACGCTCGGGCGAAACCAGTTCCAGCTTGGCGCCGCTGTTGGCGATCAGTTCGGCCGCGCCCATGCCCTGATGGCCGCCATTGTCGTCATAGAGCAGCACGTTCTCGGCCGGCTTGACGCTGCCGGCCATGATGTCCCAACTCGACGTGACGAGATTGTCGCCCGCCGCCAGCGGCGGGTTCTGCGGCAAGCCGCCGGTGGCAACCACCACCACGTCGGGCGACAGCGCCAGCACTTCGTCCTTCTCGGCCCAGGTGTCATAGCGGATCTCGACGCCGAGCCGCTCGAGCTCCGCCAGCCGCCAGTCGATGATGCCGATCAGCTCCTTGCGGCGCGGGTTCTGCGTCGCCAGTCGAACCTGGCCACCGGCCTGGCTCGACGCTTCCAGCACCGTGACCTGATGCCCGCGCTCTGCCGCGACACGCGCCGCCTCCAGCCCGCCGGCACCGGCACCGACAACGATCACCTTGCGTTTTGGTCCTTGGGTCTTGGCGATGATGTGCGGAATCTCGGCCTCGCGCCCGGTCGCAGCATTGTGGATGCACAGCGCCTCGCCGCCCTCATAGATGCGGTCGAGGCAATAGGTGGCGCCGACACAGGGGCGGATCTCGTGCTCGCGGCCCTCCATCACCTTTTTGATGATATGCGGATCGGCGATATGGGCGCGGGTCATGCCGACCATGTCAAGCTTGCCGGTGGCGATGGCATGGCGTGCGGTGGCGACGTCGGAAATGCGCGCCGCATGGAAGGTCGGGAACTTCGTCGCCGCCCTCACCTCGCCGGCAAAATCGAGATGCGGCGAGGAGCGCATGCCGGTCACCGGGATAACCCTGGTCAGCGCTGCATCAGTCTCGATCGAGCCGCGAATGATGTTGAGGAAATCGACCTTGCCGGAGCCGGCCAGACGCTTGGCGATGCCTACGCCTTCCTCTTTCGACAGGCCCTTCTCAAAATCCTCGTCGGCGACCATGCGGATGCCGACGACGAATTTGTCGCCGACCGCCGCCCGTACCGCATCGAGCACCATGTTGGTGAAACGCAGCCGGTTGTCGAGCGAGCCACCGAAATCATCGTCGCGCTGGTTGGTGGCCGGCGACCAGAAGCCGTCCATCAGATGGCCGTAGGCCTCGAACTCAATGCCGTCGAGGCCGGCCGCCTGGCAGCGCTGGGCAGCCGAAGCGTAGTCGGCGACGATGCGTTCGATGTCCCAGTCTTCGATGGTCTTCGGGAAGGCGCGATGCGCCGGTTCGCGCACCGGCGACGCCGACAGCACCGGCAGCCAGTCGGCTTTGTTCCAGCCGGTGCGGCGGCCGAGATGGGTGATCTGGATCATCACCTTGCAATCATGCTCGTGGCAGGCATCCGCCAGCTCGGCGAGCCACGGCACGATGCGGTCATCATAGACATGCAGATTGCCGAAGGCCGCCGGGCTGTCGCGCGAGACGATGGCCGAACCGGCGGTCATGGTCAGCGCCATGCCACCTTTGGCCTTTTCGGTGTGATAAAGTCGGTAGCGCTCTTTCGGCATGCCGTCCTCGGAATAGGCCGGCTCGTGGCTGGTCGACATCACCCGGTTCTTCAGCGTCAGATGTTTGAGCTGATAGGGCTGGAGAAGCGGATCGTTGCTGGCCATCGTCTTCCTGTCGTTTCAAATTGTGCGGAAGCAGCGTCCTGCTCCCGCTTCTATTTCACGCATCGGATTTTTCCGAAAACCGCTGCGCACTTTTCGGTCCGATGCTAATGAGCGGCAAAATCCAAGGAACCCCGCCGATGATTGATACCAAAACCCTCACCCAGCTCGGCGCCCATGTCGAGCCGCCACAGAGCCCAGAAACAGCGGTCCTGGAGACCGTGCCGTTTTCGCGTGGCGATGGCCCGCCGGCCATCGTGCGCTTCGTCTGCCCGGAATTCACCTCGCTGTGCCCGGTCACCGGCCAGCCGGATTTCGCCCATATCGTCATCGACTACGCACCCGATACGCTGCTGGTGGAATCGAAGTCGCTCAAGCTGTTCATGACCTCATTCCGCAACCATGGCGCCTTCCATGAAGAATGCACCGTCATGATCGGCCGCCGCATAGTGGCAGCTACCAAGCCCTTGTGGTTGCGCATAGGCGGCTATTGGTATCCGCGCGGCGGCATTCCGATCGACGTGTTCTGGCAGACCGGCGCGCCGCCGGAAGGCGCCTGGCTGCCCGACACCGGTGTCGCGCCTTATCGCGGGCGCGGCTGATTGGGCGGTGCGGCTCATTTAGCCTCGGTCAGACACAGGTTTTTCGCCAGGAAAGGCACCACCGTGTCGCGGTAAAGCTGCTCGTTGTAGCGATAGAGATCGACATGCCGCGCGCCATCGAACCAGACCAGTTCAGCGTCAGCGCCGGCAGCATCCTTCAACGCCAGGGTCTGGCCGCGATCGACAAAGGGATCCGCACTGCCGTCCAGCAGCAATATCGGCCGATCAATCGCGCCGATGCGGTCGACCGGCCTGACATTGTCCCCACCAAAGCCAAGGCGCAGCGGCATCTGCGCCAGCAAAACGGCCGCCTGCGCCTCGCGCAATATCGGCAACGGCGCCCGCAACGCCGTGGTTTCGCGCAAGGTCGCGTAAAGCTGCTCCAGCACATAGGTGTCGGCACGCTCCTGCTGCGCGGCAAACACAAAGGCCGCCGCACCGAGTGACGAGCCGACAGCCGCGATCTTGGAGCCGGCGAAGCGTTGCCGCGCGAAGGTCAGGATACGGCTGGCGTCCCGTCGTTCGGCATAGCCGAAGCCACGGACATCGCCGTCGCTCTCGCCATGTCCCGACAGATCGAACAGTACAACGGAATAGCCTGTTTCAAAAAGCAGTTTCGCTCTTGGCACCATGGCGGCCTTGTTGGAGCCGCGCCCGTGCAACAGCACTATCGTGCCGCAACTGCCCTTTCGATAGGCCACCCAGCCGGCAAGGTTGGGCGCGTCCTCCTGCTTGAGGACAACGCGCTCCACGGGCAACCCGGCAGGCAATACGAGACTTTGCCGAGGGCCGCGGGCGACCGCATGGCTTCCAGCCTCCCAGATGACAGCGCAAGCGGCGACGCAAACTCCCGCCAGGGCCGCCGCGAGCAGAACACCTCGTCTCATCGCTCGGTCATATCCTGCCCGGCGCGTTGCATCAGTTGAGCGGCAGCCGCTTGTAGCGGCCGGGGTGGTTCGGATCGCTGAAATGGTGCATCGGGCCGTGCTCGGCGAAATGCGCGGCCCAGCGTTTCATCGCCGCGGGGTCGAGTTCGACGCCCAGCCCGTGGCCGTCCGGCACGCGCACCGTGTTGTTGGCCTGCCGGAACGGACCATCCTTGATGACGTCGCCGATCTGCCAAGCAAACAGCGACTGCGATGCCTCGGTAATCCACTGCGTCGCCGCCACGACATGCAGATAGGCTGACGTCATGATGCCGAGATCGTTCGAGTAGCACCAGAACCCCTTGCCCATCGCCTCGCAGGCGGCGATGAATTTCAGGGTTTTGGACAGGCCGCCGAGGGCGGCGAAATTGCAGACGAAATAGTCCGGCGCACCCAGCGCAACGGCCCGCCTGAGATCGGGAGTGTGCGTCGAAAACGGAATGCGCGAGTGCTGGCGAAGTGCGGCCATCTCCTCGAAGGTGGCGACCGGATCCTCATAGTTGCGGATGTTGAACGGCTCGATTTCACGCAGCACCCAGCGCGCCGTGGTCAGCGACCATTGCATGTTGGAATCGAGCTTGATCTGCGCCTTTTCGCCCAGCGCCTCACGCAGCATGCGCACGGCCCTGATTTCGAGCTGGGGATCGCCCATGATCAGCTTGCCCTCGAAGATCGTCGAGCCATGCTCCTCGCGCATCTTGAGGCAATAGTCGACGATGGCTTCCGGCGTCATCTGGCCGCCGGCCCCGTCCTGCTCGGGGCGAAAGGCGAAATATTCCGAGAACGGAATGTCCTTGCGTACCGCGCCGCCAAGCAGCTTGTAGAGCGGCATGCCGAAGACCTTGCCCCTGATGTCCCACAGCGCCAGTTCGACGGAACCGAACGCCACGGAGGCGGCATTCTCGCCAGTGTTGGCGGTGATCTGCCAGGGCGGCACGCAGCGTGCCTCGCAATCGGCGATGTCGAGCGGATCGGCACCAATCAGCGCCGGCGCGATCTCGGCCTTGATCACCTCGCCGAAGTGCCACCACGGCGCCTCGCCGAGGCCAACCACGCCTTCGTCGGTCTCGACCTCGATGATCGACTTCGAGGCGCCGCCATAGAGGCCGGCCGTCCACCAGAACGGCGCGTCGAGCGGGACATTGACATGGGTGACGCGGATGTTGGTGATCTTCATGGGTTCCCTATTCGCACTGATATTGGCTGAGCGCCCATTCGCCGGTCACCGACAAAAGGTCTGATATCTTCCAGTCGCCGTCGACCTTCTTGAACTTCCATTCCAGCCGATGCGGATTGCCTGACACAACGAAGGCGACGATTACCTTGGCCTGGTCGCCATTGACCGCTTCAATCGTCCTCAGGCTCTTGTCGATCGCGGCCTTGTCGTAGTCCGCATTGTCGAGCGCCATGTTGGGGTCGAGGCACTCGCCCTGCCCCGATTTGCGCAGCGCGTCGCTCTTGTCGAGCACGGTCTTCGCCGGGTCGACGAAGTGGCTGCGCTGTGCCGGATCGATCTCCAGCCCGACCTGATCGTAAAATGGCCTGACCACCGCCGTCGGCGATCCCGGCTGGATCGGCACTGGCGCACTGTCGGCTGGAGGGGCTGCGAGCGGTGGCGTTGCTGGTTCCGACGCACCGCCTGGCGCGTTGGCCGGGGGTGCCCCAAGCAGGCCCTGAGCAGCGGCGGCGCTCACCATCGGCAGGCACACAGTCGCAAGGACCAGAAGACGGCAACGAAGCATGACGTCACTCCGGTGCCTTGTCGGGCATGCATTCCAGCGCGCTCAGCGTCCAGTTGCTGGTCTTCGAGGTGATGTCGGCGACCTTCCACTTGCCGTCGACTTTCTTCAGAGACCACAGCATTTCGCGCTTGGAATCGTCGCCTTCCGCGAAAAGGCTGAACGTTGCGGTGACTTCGGCGGTATCGCCGCTGACGGCCTCGGCGAGCTTCAGCGTCTTCGCCACGGTCTTCTGGTCGAAGTCCTGTGCGTCGAGGCCTGGATCGAAATCGATGCAGGCGACCTCGTCAGGCTTGTTCATCTGCGCCTGGTCGTTGAGATCGAAGAGTTTCGTCACCGGTTCGGTGAAGCGGTCGCGATACTTGGCATCGGCCTCGAATTTCACTTCGGGCACATAGAAGAATTTCACGACGTTGGACGCCGGGCCCGCCAGGGCGACGGCGGGCACGGCAAGGGAAAAGACAGCGGCCAGCACTATCGGTCTCATCGAGGATCTCCGGGCGTTCAGCAGCAAAAATGGCAAGGTCGACACCACGCAGCTTGCATATCGACTTTTTTGCGGCTCATGAAGCCCCGGAGAGCCAGCCTCAGATGCCCTGCCAAACGTTCTGGAGGTTGGCAATCGCCGACGATACTGGCCAGGTACAATCGCCGCGAACATCACAGGATCCTCAGCCGCCGAAAGCCGCGACAGGCGCTTTGAGTTGGGAGCGCTCGGGCTTGACACCGAGCCCTGGCATCTGCGGGACGCGTATATGCCCGTTTTCGATGACGATGGGATTTACGGGATCGGTATGCCCTTCAATGTACTCCTGCGCGATCCAGGCACCCTCAAAACGTCTCGGCTCGACGGTCGCGGCGAGGTGCACGCATGCCGCGGCGATGACGTCCCCTCCCCAGGTATCGTCGCAGCTGTGCGGAAGCGATCGTATCGCACACAGGTCACGGACCGTTGCCATCTTGGTGAGGCCGCCAAGCCGGGTGACCTTCAATCCGAATCCGTCCGCGATACCTGAAGACACTGCCCGCAGGACAGCATTCAAATCCTCGGTATTCTCATCGAGATAGACCGGATGGGTAACGCGTCCCTTGAGGCTCGCGACTTCCTCCATGGTGTTGCAGGGCTGTTCAAACACGAACGGGATTGCCTGGCAAAGCCGGTCGATGTGCAGCGCCGCCACGGTGGTGAGGCCGCGATTGGCGTCGACCGCTATCCGGGCCTTGAAGCCAACCGCTTCCCATACCTTGTGCACGGTGGCGACGTCCCGTTCGAGATCCCGTCCGCCTATCTTGATCTGAAGCCGAGGGTAGCCGGCCTTGACCTTGTCGACGGCAATACGCGCCGTCTCGTCCGGTGCTCCGACAATGGTCGAGTAGTATGAGGGCACACGATCGGTGAGCGCTCCGCCCAGAAGGGTTGAAACCGGAACGCCCAGCCGCTGCCCAGCGAGGTCGAAGAGAGCTATGTCCAAGGCCGCCTTGGCATAGTTGTGACCATTCAGCCGCTCGTCCATTCTTTTCGCGAGGCGGCGCATGGATGTGGTGTCCTCGCCGACGAGGCCGGGCGCCATTTCTGCAATTGCCGCCCTCGCACCCAGAGCATGTTGGGGCTGATAGACAGGGCCGACCGGGCAAGTCTCACCCCAACCAGACAGTCCGTCCTCGGTGGTCACTTCAACGAGCGTGCTGTCCAGATCCTGCACGGTATCGCTGGCCATGCTGTAGGCACCGCCTTTGACAGGCAGAAGCACCTGATAGACTTTGATCGACTCGATACGCATACAGACCTCAGCCCCCTCCGAGCCAAGCGATTCCGGCCTTCTTGCCATCCTCGCGCATGACGGCGTTGGATCGAACTGCTATGCTCAAACCCGCACATTGTGCTTGCGCTTCATGAAGTCCTTGGCGGTTTCGACCGCCACGGCCGCATCGCGGCAATAGGCATCGGCGCCGACGGCCTTGCCGAATTCCTCGTTGAGCGGCGCGCCGCCAACCAGCACGACATAGTCGTCGCGAATGCCCTTTTCCTTCATCGTGTCGATGACGACCTTCATGTAGGGCATGGTGGTGGTCAGCAGCGCCGACATGCCGATGATGTCGGGCTGATGCTGTTCGATGGCGTCGAGATACTTCTCGACCGCATTGTTGATGCCGAGGTCGATGACGTCGAAGCCGGCGCCCTCCATCATCATGCCGACGAGGTTCTTGCCGATGTCGTGGATGTCGCCCTTGACGGTGCCGATCACCATCTTGCCCTGCTTGGGTGCGCCGGTGGCGGCGAGCAGCGGCCGCAGGATGAACATGCCGGCCTTCATCGCGTTGGCGGACAAAAGCACTTCGGGAACGAACAGGATGCCGTCTCGAAAATCCTCGCCGACGATGCGCATGCCTTCGACCAGCGCCTCGGTCAGCACCTTGTAAGGCACCCAGCCG
>NZ_JBFUFZ010000004.1:0-571236 GCF_056403175.1 Mesorhizobium sp. P3_A10
AGTCGGTCCGCAACGTCCTCTACATGGCTGCGCTCAGCGCCGGAGTGCATAACCCCATCTTCGCCGCCTTTCGCCAGCGCCTACGGGCCAAAGGCAAGGAAGCAAAGGTCGCCATTGTGGCCGTCATGCGCAAGCTTATCACCACCCTCAACGCCATGATGCGTACCAACAAATCCTGGAACCCCGCATCGATATGAAAGCACGGTTGCTCACCTGCCTGCCGGCATCCTCTCCCCGTATAGTGACGGGGAGAGGGGTCGCTGTCATCGACGATTTCGTCAATCGCCAACGTTGCAAGAAGAGCGCCGACGCTGCGGCCAGCCCTTTCTCCCCGGGGAGAAATGCCCGGCAGGGCAATGAGGGGCAGCGCCGGCTTGATAAGTGAAGGCCAATGCGACGGCCTCAGCCCTCGAGCACTTCCTTGGAAGCGACCGTGGAATCGGCATTGAGCTTGTAGATGACCGGCACGCCGGTGCCGAGTTCCAGCTTGACGATCTCCTCGCCGGATTTGCCGTCCAGCGCCATGATCAGCGCCCTGAGCGAATTGCCGTGCGCGGCGACCAGCACGGTCTCGCCGCGCAGCACGTGCGGCTGCAGATCGTGCAGATAGTAGGGCCAGACGCGGGCGCCGGTGTCCTTCAGGCTTTCGCCGCCGGGCGGCGAGACGTCGTAGGAGCGGCGCCAGATGTGCACCTGCTCCTCGCCCCACTTCTTGCGCGCGTCATCCTTGTTGAGGCCGGAGAGGTCACCATAGTCGCGCTCGTTGAGCGCCTGGTCGCGGATGGTTTTCAGATCGCTCTGGCCGACCGCGTCGAGAATGTGCTGGCAGGTCTTCTGAGCCCGGATCAGCGCCGAGGTGAAGGCGATGTCGAATTTCAGGCCGCGCGCCTTCAGCTTCTGGCCGGCCGCCTTGGCCTCGGCATGGCCCTGCTCGGTCAGGTCGACGTCGCGCCAGCCGGTGAACAGGTTCTTCAGGTTCCAATCGCTCTGACCATGGCGCACGAGCACGAGAGTTCCCGACATGTTTGCTCCTTCAAAAATCAGGGATATGGACGCGTCAGGCGAGCCCGAGCACGTCCCGCATTGAGTAGAGTCCAGGCTTCTTGCCGCGCGCCCAGAGCGCGGCCTTGACCGCGCCGCGGGCAAAGATCGCCCGGTCCTCGGCATGGTGCGACAGCGTGATGCGCTCGCCGGTGCCGGCCAGAATGACGGAATGGTCGCCGACCACCGAGCCGCCGCGCAAAGTGGCAAAGCCGATCGAGCCGGTTTTGCGCACTCCGGTGTGGCCGTCGCGCACCCTGACATCGTTGCCGGCAAGCGGAATGCCGCGTCCAGCGGCGGCGGCTTCGCCGAGCAGCAGCGCTGTCCCCGATGGTGCATCGACCTTATGGCGGTGGTGCATTTCCAGGATCTCGATGTCGAAATCGTCGGCGTCGAGCGCCCGCGCCGCCTGCTCCACAAGCACCGCCAGCAGATTGACGCCGAGGCTCATATTGCCGGATTTGACGATCGTCGCGTGGCGCGCAGCCGCCGCGATTTTTTCATTGTCTTGCGCCGAACAGCCGGTGGTGCCGATGATATGGGCAATGCGCGCCTGCGCGGCAAAGCCGGCGAACTCGACGGTTGCGGCCGGGGCGGTGAAATCGAGCACCCCATCAGCCTTGGCGAAGACCGGCAGAGGGTCGTCGCCGATCGGCACATTGATGATGCCGATGCCGGCCAACTCGCCGGCATCCTGTCCGAGATAGGGCGATCCGGCCCGCTCGACCGCGCCGGCGACGCGTGCGCCCGGGATCGTGTGGATGGCGCGGATCAGCGCCTGGCCCATACGGCCGGCCGCACCCACCACCACCAGGCCCATGTCGCCCGTTTCGCTCATACGTTCACCTTCTTTCCACGCGTGCGCGGCAGCGGAGTTTGGATTGGCTTGCTGTCATCGACAAGCCCCAGCCCCTTTTTGCCCTGCACCCGGTGGAAGCGGGCGTAGACGCTGTGCGGGTCGGCCATCAGCGAGGCATGCGTGCCCTGCTCGACCAGATGGCCCGATTCCAACACGATGATGTGGTCGGCATTGACCACCGTCGACAGCCGGTGGGCGATGACGATGGTGGTGCGCCCTTCCATGACATGGGTTAGCGCCTGCTGGACGCGCGCTTCCGCCTCGTTGTCGAGCGCCGAGGTCGCCTCGTCGAGCAGCAGGATCGGCGCATTGCGCACGATGGCGCGAGCGATCGAGACGCGCTGGCGCTGGCCGCCCGACAATGTGACGCCGTTTTCGCCGACAGGCGTGTCATAGCCTTCCGGCTGCTGGCGGATGAAATCGTCGGCCGCCGCCTGTTGCGCGGCCAACTCGATCTCGGCGTCGCTGGCGTCGGGCCGCCCGTAGCGGATGTTGTCGCGAATGGTGCCCTCGAACAGATACGGCGCCTGCGAGACATAGGCGATCGAGCCGCGCAGCGACTGCTTGGTCACCTGCGAAATGTCCTGGCCGTCGACCGTGATGCTGCCCTTGTCGACATCGTAGAAGCGCTGCAGCAGCGCCACCAGCGTCGACTTGCCGGCGCCGGACGCACCGACGATAGCGGTCATCTTGCCGGCAGCGGCGACGAAACTCAAATCTTGCAGGACCGGTGCCTCCTCGACATAGCGGAAGGACACATTGTTGAAGCGCACCTCGCCCGTGGTCACAGTGGCCTGGACCGCATTTGGTACGTCGCCCTGCTTCGGTTCGATATCGAGAAGCTCGTAGATCATGCGCGCATTGACCAGCGCGCGCTCCATGCCGACCTGCACCCGGGCCAGACGGCGAGCCGGATCGAAGGCAAGGCCCAACGCCGTGATAAAGGCAAAAACCGAGCCGGGCGGCTCTCCCAGCGCGACCGCCCGATAGCCGGAATAGGCGATGACGCCGGCAAAGGCGAAGCCGCCGAGAAGTTCGGTCACCGGGCTCAACCGTTCGGAAACGCGGGCAATCTTGTTTGACCGCTGTTCCGCGTCGTCAGCCAGTTTGCTGACCCGCTGCGACAGCTGGTCTTCCATCGTAAAAGCCTTGACGATGGCGATGCCTTGCGTCGCCTCCTGCATGCTGCCGATCAGCCGCGAATTGATCTGAACTGATTCGCGCGTGATCTTTCGCACCCGACGCATCAGATACACCACCGTGTAGATAAGCGGCGGACCGATCAGCAGCGACATGACCGACAGCAGCGGATCGTAGTAGACCATGACGCCGACCAGCGCGATCAAGGAGACGGCGTCGCGTGCCAGCGAGGTCAGCGTAAGGCTGAGGAGATCGCGGATGCTGTTGACGTTCTCGTTGATCTGCGCGGCAAGCCGGCCGGAGCGAGTTTCGCTAAAGAAATCGACGCCAAGCTTCATCAGATGGTCGAAGATGCGCTTCTGGTAGCGCGCCACCAGATTGTTGCCGATCTTGGCCAAGCTCACAGCCTGGCCATAGGTGGCGAACCCGCGCAGCACGAAAGCGCCGAGCACACCCAGGCAGATCGGAACGATGAGATCGCCGCGCTGCTTGTAGAAGATGTCGTCGACAACGTATTTCATCACCGCGGCGGTGAAGGCGGACGTCAGCGACACCAGGATCAGGCAGACGATCGCGAAAACATAGGTGCCGCGATACTCGCGGCTGTTCTCTTCAAGGATACGGCGAATGACCGCGATGATCTCGTCGGGTCGCGCCTTCCGGTTTTGCGGCTGAAGTGTCAAGTCGGGGGCATTCCGTGATTTCGGTTCATGGGCGCCGCAAGGGCGCAATTTGGCACCCCTCTTAACGCCATGACGGCGGCTTGCCTATGGCCGGGGGTGGCGAAACTTCGTCGCGGACGTATCTGTGGCCTAAGCGCGCCAGCGCCGCCCCGCCGTCTGCACGCCGAACAGGGAAGGGTTTCTGGCGTAGGCGGCAAGGCCGAGAAGCGCCGCCAGCGGGTGGGTGATGACATAGACCGGCATCGAGCGCATCAGCTCGCTGTGCGGCGCCTTGTCCTCGAAAGCGGCGCGGAAATTGCCGGCTTTCAGCGCCGGCACGATCTTTTGCGCGATGCCGCCGGTGAGAAAGACGCCGCCGCGGCTCATGAACACCAGCGCCAGGTCGCCGGCGGTGCGCCCGAGACAAGTGACGAACATCGACAGCGCTTCTTCGGCGATCCGGTCGGTTTTCGCCAGTGCGGCGGCGGTGATCTCGGCCGGCGTGGTGAAAGGCGCTGGCTTGCCGTCGGCTTTGGCCACCGCCCGGTAGACGTTGACGAGGCCACGTCCGCACAGGATCTGTTCGCCGGAAATGCGGCCCTCGAGCTTCTCAATATGCGCAAACACCTCGAAATCGCGGGCCGTGCGCGGGCCGATGTCCATATGGCCGCCCTCGCCGGGCACCGGTATCCAGTGATTGAGGGCGTGGATCAGCCCTGCGACACCGAGCCCGGTTCCCGGGCCGAGCACCACCCGTCCGGCATTGGGTTCCGGCGTGCCGCCACCGATCTTTTCCATATGCTCTTCGCCGAGCGCGACGACGGCCAGCGCCTGCGCCTCGAAATCATTGAGCACGACGATGTCGCTCAGGCCGAGATTGGCAAACATCTGCTTCGGCTTGACGATCCACGGGCAGTTGGTGAGCTGGATCTCGTCGCCGTCGACCGGCCCGGCCACCGCCAGCACCGCCGAATTCGGCCGCACCGACGAGCGGTCGAGCACGGCCGCCTGGATCGCCTCGTCGATGGTGTTGAAATTGGCCGTCTGCACGATCTGCGGCTCGCTCGGTTCGGAATTCGCGTCGAGCACGATCGAAAAGCGCGCATTGGTGCCGCCGATATCGCCGATCAGGATCGGAAACCGCAGCACCGTGTCGTCGTCACCTTGCATGGCTCTTGGTCGTCCCCATTCCGGCAGTTCGCCGCTGTTTATCGTGACTAGCGCATGACTTCGGAAAGGGAAAGCCGCTTCCGCGTCAGTTGGCCTTTACCCATCCAGACCCGACATCGGCGACCAGGACGTCTCCAGCATTGAAACCGGGGCGTTCCTCTGGCGTCAGTTGCCCGGCCGCGGGCGCGGCAGCGGAATGTGGACCTCGGGGGTCGCCGCGAAGGCATTGGCCGCAGCCGGCAGCACCGTTCCTGGGCTTTCGGCTGGCGGGGCCGGCTCTGCATCGGCAAGAGCAGGCGCAGCCGCGATCGGCACGTCGCCGCCATGATAGGTGGCGGCTTCCGCCGAGGCCGGCGCCGGCGCGTCGAGCACGGCCTGGCACTGCTTGGGCAGGTTCGCCATCGTCATGATGTCGCGCGCCTTGGGCGCATCCGGGTTCTTGTTGGGGCGCCACGGTTCCTCGGTGAACCACCAGGCCAGCGACTTGTCGCAGCCGTCGCCCGGCGTCGTCGCCTCTTGCGCCTTGCAATTGGGCGAGCCCGGCTGGCAGCCGATGCGCATATGGAAATGATAGTCGTGGCCCCAGAACGGCCTGATCTTCTGCAGCCAGCTGCGGTCGCCGGTGACGGTGTCGCAGAGCTTCTTCTTGATCCCCGGATTGACCAGGATGCGCTCGACTTCCGGATAGCTCGCCGCGCGCTTGAGAAGCCGCATATGCGCCGGCGTCCACAGCGCGTCCTTCACCAGATGGGTCTTTTCGTCGACCAGCAAAGTGGCGCTCATCGATTCGCGCTTGTCGGTCGAAAGCTTTTGCGCCGGCATCGGCGTCAGCCAGATGTCGGCGTCGAGACCGATCTGGTGCGAGGCATGGCCGGTCATCATCGGGCCGCCGCGCGGCTGCGAGATGTCGCCGATCAACAGGCCCGGCCAGCCGTCGGCCGCGGCATCGCGCGACAGTTTCTCGATCAGCGCGATCATCGTGGGATGGCCCCAGCGGCGGTTGCGCGACGGCCGCATCACCTCCCAGTTCGGACCGTCCATGGGAATGGCGACGCCGCCGGCAAAGCAGCCCTTGGAATAGAAGCCGATCGATTGCGCCGCCACCGCCGCCGGCAGTTTCTTGGCGCCGAACAGATCTTTTGCCCGTTCCTCGGCCGCCGCCGGCTGCGCGGCGGACAGGACCAGCGCCGCCAATGCCGCTACAAGCGGCATCCTGCCGGGCAATGATCGCATCGCTGTCTTCATGAAACCGGATCCCCACCGCAAGCTCGAATCATAACACGCAACGCACGACGCTTCGATCAGCGCTTCATCGGGCTGCGCGCCTCGCCGTCGCGCCAGTCGCCGCTGGCCCACATATGGTCAAAGGCGGCGCGGTAGTCCGGAAAGCGAAAGCGATAGCCCGCCGCCTTGATCGCCGTGTTGGCGACACGCTTGTTCTCGCCATAGAAGGACCGCGCCATGGGCGAAAGTTGGGCGGTCTCGAACGGAATTTCCGGCGGCGGCGTGACACCCATCAGCGAGGCGGCATAGGTAACGACATCCTGCGGCGGCGCCGGCTCGTCATCGGTGACGTTGAAGATGCCGCCTGTATTGCTCTCTGCCAGGTGCCACAGCGCACCGGCAATGTCGTCGCAATGGATGCGGTTGAACACCTGATCGGGCTTGACCAGCCGTCTAGCTGAGCCGTTGTCCAGATTGACCAGTGCATTGCGGCCCGGCCCGTAAATGCCGGACAGGCGCAGGATCGCAGTCGGTACGTGGACTTTCCGGCCGAGCTTAAGCCACTTCTTTTCAGCGGCAACGCGCATGGTAGAGCGCTTCGACACCGGTCGGCACTCCGTAGTCTCATCGACCCAAGCACCACCGTGGTCGCCATAAACCCCAACAGTTGAAAGATAGCCCATCCATTCGAGCTTGTTCGTCCATTGCTCTATTGGCTCGCTGTATGTGAGCCCGGGATCAGCTCCCGTTTCATCGGGTGGAATCGAAACGATGAGATGGGTCACATCGCTTATCTCGTTGCAAATATCGATTGCGTCGAAATTGATAGGCGAGATGCCCGCTTGCCTGAGCGCTTCGAATTTCTCCGGAGACCTTGTGGTCCCAAGGATCTTCGTGCCCGAATCCTTATTTGCGCGCGCGAACGCCATGGCAGAATAGCCGGCGCCGAATATCAGAACTTTCTTGCTTGTCATGCATGCGTCTCGATTGGAGGGGGCAACGCCAGAAGCCATTCGTTGCGCACGGCTTCTTCGCTTTCTGTTTTGACCGCCGTGGCGGCACGTTCCGCAAATTCGCTCTCAGGCACCAGCCGCGCCAGCGCCCATACGGCCGCACCGCGCACCAGCGGCGAGGCATCATCGAGCAGCGTGCGTACCGAATCGAGGAGCGAAAAATCGCCGGAATTGCCGGCGGCGATCAGCACATTGCGGACAAAGCGGTCGCGGCCGATGCGTTTGATCGGCGAGCCGGAAAAGAAAGTACGGAAGGCGACGTCGTCGAGGCTGAGCAGTTCGGCCAGCGGCGGCTCGCGCAAATCCGCACGCGCGGCAAGCTTCGCCTCCGAGGCCACCCTGGCAAACTTGTTCCACGGGCAAGCGGCCAGACAATCGTCGCAGCCATAGATGCGGTTGCCGATCTTTTCGCGGAATTCGTGCGGGATCGGCCCCTTGTTCTCGATGGTGAGATAGGAAATGCAGCGCCGCGCATCGAGCCGGTAGGGTGCCGGAAAGGCGTCGGTCGGGCAGGCGTCGAGACAGGCGCGGCAGGAGCCGCAATGGTCGATCTCGGCGGTATCGGGTTCGAGTTCGGCCGTGGTGAAAATGGTGCCGAGAAACAGCCAGGAGCCGTGTTCGCGGCTGACCAGATTGGTGTGCTTGCCTTGCCAGCCGAGCCCCGCGGCTTCGGCCAGTGGCTTTTCCATCACCGGCGCGGTGTCGACGAACACTTTCACGTCGCCGCCGGCGCGCGCCACGATCTTGCCGGCGATCTCCTTCAGCCGGCCCTTCATCACCTCGTGATAGTCGCGGTTCTGCGCATACACCGAGATCGCCCCCCGGTCGCGCCTGGCCTGCAGCGCGCGCGGATCGTTGTCGGGACCATAGTTCATCGCCAGCACGATGATCGAACGCACCTCCGGCCATAGCGTCGAGGGTTCGCTTCGGCGCGCAAGCGTCTCGGCGATCCAGTCCATCGAGCCATGAAAACCGTCGGCGACGAATTCGGCGAGCCGGGCCGGGGCCAGCGGGATCGCACCGGGCGTGGTCACGGCGACCGCATCGAAACCGGCGCGCCGCGCTTCACGGTCGATCAGCGCCCGCAGGGTTTCGCTCTTAGAAGTCGAGGTCCGCATAATGCGACACCGGTGACAGGCCGCGCACCCGGTCGGACAGAAGCGGCCGGAACGATGGCCGCGATTTGACCCGCGTGTACCATTCGCGCGCTGCCGTGTGTTCGCGCCAGTCGATCTCGCCGAGATAATCCAGCACCGACAGCGTCGCCGCCGCCGCGAGGTCGGCATAGGTGACCCTTGAGCCGGCCAGCCAGTGGCGGGTGCCGGCCAGCCAGTTGGTGTATTTCATATGCTGGCGGATGTTGGCGCGCGCCGCACGGATCGCCGCCGAATCGGGTGAGCCGCCGCCCGCCGTTTCCGGCATGACCGGCTTCAGCACGCGTTCGCGCACCAGATGCCTTGTCACTTCGCCTTCGGCCTTGGTGAGATACCAGTCGGTGAGACGGCGGATTTCGGCGCGCTCCATCGGGTCTTCGGCAAACAGCCTTTTGTCGCGCTTCAAGACGCCGCGCGTCTCGTCGAGATATTCGGCGATCACCATGGCGCCGACGATCGGTACGTCGCCTTCGGCCAGCAGGATCGGCAAGGTTCCGGCCGGGTTCAGCGCCAAAAACTCCTTGCGCCGCGTCCACGGCTTTTCCTCGATCAACGCCAGTTCCTCGCCATACTCGCCAAAGGCGAGGCGCACGAACCGGCAGGTGGCGAACATGGGGTGGTGGAAAAGCGTCAGCATGGTCCCGCGATAATAAGGCGCACTGGCGAATCGCCGGCGGCGCCGGTAAGTCTTGGCCGCCCGGATACCGGGCCGTCAGGGTGTTGCGACCTATAGGGGGACTTCCGCGCCGTGACAAGCAAGCCCTTTCGCAAGCCGTTTTCTCAAGCGCTCACCCAATGCCGAGGTTGCCATGGAAAGCCAGACCATCGTCGAAGCCCTGTTGCTCGGCCTGCTGGAGGGGCTGACCGAGTTCATCCCGGTCTCCTCCACCGGCCATATCCTGCTCGCCGGCCATTTTCTCGGCTTCCATTCGACCGGCAAGGCTTTCGAGATCCTGATCCAGCTCGGCGCCATCCTGGCCATCCTCAGCGTCTATTTCCGCCGCCTGTGGCAGATGCTGCTCGACCTGCCGCATGACCGGCTGACGCGGCATTTCGTCATCGGCATCCTTATCGCCTTCCTGCCGGCGGCCATCATCGGCGCCCTGGCGCATGATTTCATCAAGACGGTGCTGTTCGAATCGCCAAGGCTGATCTGCATCATGCTGATCATCGGCGGTGTCATCCTGCTCCTGGTCGATCGCATGAACCTCAAGCCGGTCTACCGCGATGTCGAGCGCTTCCCGACCCGGCTCTATCTGCAGATCGGCCTGTTCCAGTGCCTGTCGCTGATCCCTGGCACGTCGCGCTCCGGCTCGACCATCGTTGGCGCGTTGCTGCTTGGCGTCGACAAGCGGGCAGCGGCGGAATTTTCTTTCTTCCTCGCCATCCCGACCATGGTCGGCGCCTTCGCCTTCGACCTGTTCAAGAACCGCAACGTGCTGTCGAGCGCCGACCTGCCGATCATCGCCATCGGCTTCGTCGCCGCCTTCGTCACCGCCCTGATCGTCGTCCGCTTCCTGCTCGATTACGTCTCGCGCAACGGCTACTCACTGTTCGGCTGGTGGCGGCTGGTGGTGGGTATTGTCGGGCTGGCGGCGTTGTTCGTTTGGGGGTGAGTGGTCCGCAACCTCCGCGACTTCGTCATCCACGGGCGGAGCAAGGAGCGTAGCGACGCAGCGCAGACCCGAGGATCCATGCCGTGACGTCGATCGGAGAGTACAGCGATCGCGAATAGCCCGCCAGGCACCCTGCTTAGTCCTCCAGATTCTGCACCGCAGAAGCGCCGGTAGGTCGCGGCATGGATCCTAGGGTCTCCGCGACGTCGCTTCGCGACTGCTTCGCCCTAGGATGACGAAGGAAGGGCGCTGACCTCTGCTAATCCCGCCCATAAAACACATTCTCGACATGCACCGGCCAGCGCCAGGGCAGCACCGCCACCATGTCAAACCGCATCGACAGTTTGCCGTAGTCGCGCTGCCGCATCAGCCACAGATCGGCGGCGCCTTCGATGCGGCGCTCCGATTCATGAGCGATGGCCTCCATCGCCTCGATCAGCGTGCGCCGTGCCTTCACCTCGACGAACAGCACCAGATTGCCGCGCCGCGCGATCAGGTCGATCTCGCCGAGTTTCGTGCGGTAGCGGCGGGCCAGGATACGGTAGCCTTTCAGCATCAGCGCTGCCGCCGCCAGCCATTCGCCGCGATGGCCGCGCCGATAGGCTTTTTGGCGGCTGGCGGCGGGGCGCTCAGCCACCGCTGCTTTCTCCGCCGCCGTCCTTGAGTTCGAGCAGCCGGCGGTAAAGCGCCTGCTTCTGGCCGCCGGTCATTTTGGCGGCTTCCGCCGCCGCCTTCGAGGCCGGCATCTCGGCGGCGAGCGACAGCAGCAGCCGGTCGATGTCGGCGGGTTGGTCGGCCTTGGCCTCGGCGGGGCCGACGCAGATGACGATTTCGCCCTTCGGCGTATCGGCGGCCGCGTAGTGGTCGGCCAGCACCTGCAACGTTCCGGTCCGCATCTCCTCAAACGTCTTGGTCAATTCCCTGCCGATCGCGGCTTTCCGCTCGCCGCCCAGCGCTTCCACCATGGCGACAAGCGTCTCGGCCAGCCGGCGCGGCGATTCGAAAAAGATCAGCGTCGCCGGCACCGCCCTGAAGGTCTCCAGCTTGGTCAACCGCTGCCCGGTTTTCACAGGCAAAAACCCGGCGAACAGGAAGGCGTCCGACGGCAGGCCGGATGCCGTCAACGCCGCCAGCGGTGCCGACGGGCCGGGGATCGGCACGACGCGAATGCCGTGGTCGATGGCCTCGCCGACCAACCGGTAGCCCGGATCGGAGATCAGCGGCGTGCCGGCATCCGAGATCAGCGCCACGCTCTGCCCGGCCTGCAAGGCCGCGATCAGTTTCGGTCCGGCCTCACCGGCATTGTGCTCGTGATAGGCCGTGGTGCGCCGGCGGATGCCGTAGCGGTCGAGCAACACGCGCGAAACCCGCGTGTCCTCGCAAGCGACCATGTCGGCGGCGGCCAGCGTTTCCAGCGCCCGCAGCGTGATGTCGGAGAGATTGCCGATCGGCGTTGCCACCAGATAGAGCGCCGGCTCCAGCGGCCGCACTGAAATCTCGGTCTGCCCGATCACATAGCTGCGTTTGTCGCCGGTCACCGATACGTCTCCGTTAGAGCGCCGCGCGTCCATCGGATGCGCAAGGGACGCTCCAACATTTCGAATGCGTTTACCCTGTTTGGCACGGCGCCGGTCCGGTTGCAAAACGTGACGGCGATGTAATGTGGCCGCCATGCCTTTGCCACAGTGGGGAACGAAACCAAGCCCGGCGAATTTATGCCTGAGTCTCTGAGGAGGAGGACAGGATGGACAGCCTGAAGATCCAGGACGTTTTCGAGCCCTACTATGCCGGCCGCAACCGTGTTGCCGCGCCCAGGGACAAACGCTTGTTTGCCAAGACCGAGAACAGCCTCACCAGAGAGCGGGTCGCGATCGCCTTGCCGACGAACGTCCGGCTTTCCGACAACAAACCAGACAGCACGACGGAGCACTGACCGGACGATGCCCAATCGCTTCGATATTTTCATCACCCGTCTTGAAACGAAAAGCGCACGGGATGGCGTGCCGCCGCATCCGATGAACGACCAGCACAGCGTCCGCCGCGACAAGGCCGATGCCAAGCCGGCCCGAACCGGACAGACGCATGCCGAGAAGGGCCGCGCCAAGCGCCAATTCAAGCACGACGCCTGATTGCCGCAACTTTCTCGATAGACAGCGACAGTCCTCCCTTCGTCATCCACGGGCGGAGCAAGGAGCGCAGCGACGCGGCGCAGACCCGAGGATCCATTCCGTGACTTCAAAGCGTTGCAACGGTTCAGAATCCTGCCGCCTCATTCCTGAGCAAACGTCGCGGCATGGATCCTCGCCCGAGGATGACGAACGCGTAGGTGTTGCGCACCGGACGACATAGTCAGCCGAGATACCGCGATACCCGCGCCTTCAGAAGCTCAATCAGCTCCAGGTCCATGAATTCGTAGTCGTCGGGGATATCGAGGCAGATCACCCGAGCCTTGCTCAGGCTGGTTTTGAATCTCTTCTGCAGTTTGGTGCGGTGCGTCTTTTCCATGACGAAGATGATGTCGGCCCACGCCACCAGCTCATGCGTCAGCGGGTTGTCGGCATCGTGGTTGGTCCCGGCCGACGCCACCTCGATATCCTGGCGCTTGGAAAACACCTGCTCGGCAGTCGGGCTGCGCAAGCGGTTCTGGCTGCAGACGAAGAGGACGTTCTTCAAAGGGGTTATCTCGCCAAATCCGCTACGACGGCATCAAGCACGATCATGCCGGCTGCCGTGGCGCGCAACCGGGCGTTGCCGATCGGTGCCACCAGCCCTTCTTCCTGCAGCACCGTCAGCCGCGCGCTCGACAGGCTGCGGCCGGAAAACGCTTCGTAGCGGGAGAGGTCGATGCCTTCGGCGAGCCTCAAGCCCATTAGCAGGAACTCGTCGGCCTCTTCGGCGCGCGTCAGGATCTCGCCGCCGGTGACGCCATGCCCCTTGGCCTCGACCAGATTGGCCCAGGTCTCCGGCATTCTCTCGGCGATCGTGACTGTGCGGCGGCCGTTTTCGATGAAGCGGCCATGCGCGCCGGGACCGACGCCGACATATTCGCCATAGCGCCAGTAGGTCAAATTGTGCCGGCTTTCCGCGCCCGGCCTGGCGTGATTGGAGATCTCGTAAGCCGGCAGCCCGTGCGCCGCGGTGACCTCCTGCGTCAGCGCATAGAGGTCGGCGGCGTGGTCATTGTCTGGAATGGCAAACTTCTTCGCCGCATGCAGCGCATGGAACGGCGTGCCTTCCTCGATGGTCAACTGGTAGAGCGACAGATGGTCGGCGGCATGGCCGATCGCCTGTTCGAGCTCGGTCTGCCACGCCTCCGGCGTCTGGCCGGGCCGGGCATAGATCAGGTCGAAGGACAGCCTTGGGAATATTTGCCGCGCGAGCCCGATCGCATGCAACGCTTCGTCGACATTGTGCAGGCGGCCGAGAAAACGCAAATCCTTGTCGTTCAGCGCCTGCACGCCGAGCGACACCCGGTTGACGCCGGCCGCGCGATAGCCGCGAAAGCGCTCGGCCTCGACCGAGGACGGATTGGCTTCCAGCGTCACCTCGATGCCGGCGGGCACCGTCCAGTTCTTGGCCACCGCGTCCAGCACCGCCGCCACCGTCTCCGGCTTCATCAGCGACGGCGTGCCGCCGCCGAGAAAGATGCTGGTGACGTCGCGCGGTCCAGTGCGTTCGCGCATGGTCGCCAGCTCGGTCTCGAAGGCGCGGGCAAAACGCTCCTGGTCGACCGGCTGGTGGCGGACATGGCTGTTGAAGTCGCAATACGGGCACTTGGCCGCGCAGAACGGCCAATGGATGTAGACGCCGAAGCCGGGGCTGCGGTCGAGGGGCATAGTCATGCCGGGCCCAATCATTCCGAACCGAGTCGCGCTTGGGCGAATTTCTGGAAGGCGCGGGCGCGGTGCGACAATGCGGTCGCCTGGCCGGGCTTCCAGCCGTGTTTTTCCTCGGCACTCATCTCGCCAAAAGTCTTGTCGAAACCATTGGGCAAAAACACCGGGTCGTAGCCGAAGCCGAGCTCGCCGCGCGGCGGCCACACCAGCGTTCCTTCGGCCTCGCCGCGATAATATTCTGCTTCGCCATCGGGAAAGGCCAGGCAAATGACGGCGACGAAGCGGCCCTTGCGCTGTTCGGCCAAGGCGGCGCCGACTTCCTGCAGCGCCACTTCGGTGCGCTGCATGGCCATGCCGAAGTCGCGCGAACCGTCAGGTGTCTCAGCCCAGTTGGCGGTGTAGACGCCGGGCGCCCCGTCGAGCGCATCGACGCACAGGCCGGAATCGTCCGACAGCGCCGGCAGGCCGGTCGCCTTGGCCGCGGCCAGCGCCTTGATATAGGCATTTTCCTCGAACGTGGTGCCGGTCTCGTCCGGCTCCGGCAGGCCATACGCCTTGGCCGATTTCGCTTCGAAGCCGAACGGCCCCATCAGATCGGCGAATTCGCGCAGTTTGCCGGCGTTATGGCTGGCAACGACGATTTTCTTGCCATCGAGAGAATGCATCAAAGGCCCCAGATCCTTGGCTCGGCGAATTCGATCGAATTGCCCGAGGGGTCGCGAATATAGATCGAGCGGCCGCCTTGCGGCCATTCGAACTCGCTTTCGATTGCGATCTTTTTCGCCTCGAGATGCGCCTTCCAGCGGACCATCTCGTCGGCACTGGCCGCAAAGCAGAGATGGCCGTCGCCAACCGTGCCGTGCGGCGGCACCTTCAGCCGCGCATCGGGTGCCGGCGGGATTTTGGTCGCCTCGGCGTTGAAGATTAGCAGCACGCCCGGCCCGCAGCGGAAGAAGATGTGCCTGCCGTCGACCTTGCCGAGCAGGTCGAGGCCGAGGATGTCGGTGTAGAAGGCTTCCGCGGCAGCCAGATCGGTGACGTAGACGGCCGATTCGAGGATGGCGGAAGGTTTCATGGAAAACCTATGCGACCGCCATCTGCTGCAGGCTGACCAGCCGCTGAATGCCTTTCTTGGCCAGGCCCATCAGTGCCGCAAACTGGTCCTCGGAGAAAGGCTCGCCCTCGGCGGTGCCCTGGATCTCGACGATGCCGCCCTTGCCGGTCATGACGAAATTGGCGTCGGTGCCGGCCGAGGAATCCTCGACATAGTCGAGGTCGATGACCGGCTGGCCGTCATGGATACCGCAGGAAATCGCCGCGACATGGTCTTTCAGCACCTTGGCGACGCTGGCCATCTGCCGTGCTTCCATCCAGCGCAGGCAATCATAGAGCGCCACCCAGCCGCCGGTGATCGAGGCGGTGCGGGTGCCGCCATCGGCCTGGATGACATCGCAATCGACGGTGATCTGCTGCTCGCCCAGCGCCTGCAGGTCGACCACGGCGCGCAGCGAACGGCCGATCAGCCGCTGGATTTCCAGTGTGCGGCCGCCTTGCTTGCCGGCGGAGGCTTCACGGCGCATGCGCTCGCCGGTCGAGCGCGGCAGCATGCCATACTCCGCCGTCACCCAGCCCTTGCCGGAATTGCGCATCCAGCCCGGCACCTTCTCCTCAAGGCTGGCCGTGCACAGCACATGCGTGTCGCCGAACTTCACCAGGCACGAGCCTTCGGCGTGCTTGGAGACGCCGCGCTCGAAGGAGATGGCGCGCATTTCGTCGAATTGGCGTTTGGAAGGGCGCATTCAGGCTGTTTTCCTATGTTTTTCGGAATCGTGGCCGGCTTGTAGCCGCATGGGGCCCATGGCGCAAAGGAAAATGGCCGGACGACCTGACCACAGACGCTGGGTGATCTGACACAGACACCGGGTGATCTGACACAGACACCGGGTTGCGCGGGCGCCGGTGAAGTCTATATCCTTTAGCCGGAGGTTTTTGGCTCGAATGACCAAGGCAGTCGCCGAACCCAGTTTGCTGTCACCCGCGCTGCAGTCGCTCGACATGCGCTCGCGCGATATTTTTCGGCGCATCGTCGATTCCTATCTGAAGGACGGCGAGCCTGTGGGTTCGCGCAGCCTGTCGCGTATCCTGCCGTCGTCGCTGTCGCCGGCCACCATCCGCAATGTGATGAGCGACCTCGAGCATCTCGGCCTGATCTACGCCCCGCACATTTCCGCCGGCCGTTTGCCGACCCAGGCCGGGCTGCGGTTTTTCGTCGATGCTTTCATGGAACTCGGCGATCTCTCTGACGAGGAGCGCCGCATCATCGAGGCGCAGGTGCGCGCCTCCGGCTCGGGCGCGACGCTGGAACACATGCTGACCGAGGCCAGCCAGATGCTGTCCGGCATGTCGCGCGGCGCCGGCCTGGTGCTGACCGCCAAGAACGAAGTGGCGCTCAAGCACATCGAATTCATCCAGCTGGAGCCGACCAAGGCGCTGGCGGTGCTGGTGTCGCAGAACGGCGACGTCGAGAACCGTGTCATCGACCTGCCCGCCGGCGTCACCGTCTCGCAATTGCATGAAGCCTCCAACTTCCTCAACGCCCATATCCGCGGCCGTACGCTGGCCGAGGCGCGGGTCGAGATCGCCCGCATCAAGGAAGAGACCAAGGCAGCACTCGACACGCTGTCGCAGGATCTGGTGGAAAAAGGCCTGGCGGTGTGGGCCGGCGCCGACAGCGGCCTGCCGGCGCGTCTCATCGTGCGCGGCCGCGCCAATCTGCTGGAAAATGTCACCGCCCACGCCGATATCGAGCTGCTCAGGCACTTGTTCGAGGACATGGAGACGCAGGATGGGCTGATCCAGCTGCTCGACCTCGCCGAGGAGGGCTCCGGCGTACGTATCTTCATAGGTTCGGAAAACAAGCTGTTTTCGCTGTCGGGCTCGTCGCTGGTCGTCGCGCCCTATCGCGACAAGGACGCCCGCGTCATCGGCGCGCTCGGCGTCATCGGTCCGACCCGGCTGAACTACGCCCGCATCGTGCCGATGGTCGACTATACGGCGCAGCTTATTTCCCGCATGCTGCGCTAGGTGTGTTGGTATTCAGGTGATGCCGGCCTGCGAAAGGCGGTCTTCTGCGCTTCCGGTGCTCACGTACCCAAAAGTACGCTCCACTCCGGTTCTCGAAGACCACCATTCTCGGCTCGGCCTGACCTGAATCTCAACACACCTCGTGCCAAATCGAAGAACAGGCTGCGCAAGGAGAAAAAGAATGGCTTTCGAAGAGATCAAGGCGCAGATCAGCCTGTTGCTCGAAGAGATGGTCAACCAGCCGGAGGATCAGCATGAGGTGCAGGAACAGCTGCGCGAGAAGCTGAGGGAAATGCGCGCCATGGGCCTGCCGCTGCCGGCCGACCTGGTCGAGTTGGAAAAGCGCCTCGATGACGATTTCTACGCCGCCGGGACCTGAGCTGCCGATACCGCGCACCAAACGTTGAGGCGGAACGATTGTCGGGCCGGCTCGTTCAACCGTTTCGACGCCACCTTGAGGTCAGTATGATCCGATTTGCCGGTCTGACGGCCATTTCCGCTGCCTTGTTTTTCGCCATGGCGGCATTTGCCCAGGCCGATCAGCCGCTGCTGAAAGGCGCAGCCGCCTTTGGCGACTGGAGGGACGACAGGCCGGGCGTACGGCGCTTGATCCGGCCTGAGGATCTGCAGGCGCCCTTCTTTACCGAATCCGCTTCCAACGGCGCCGGGCTGGCGGACCGGCCGGAAGGCGCCAAGCCGATCATGGCGCCGGGCTTTTCGGCCGAGATGATCGCCTCGGGCATCGCCAGCCCGCGCGTCGTGCGCGTCGCGCCCAATGGCGACCTGTTCGTCGCCGACAGCAGGGCCAACCAGATCCGCGTCTATCGTCTGACGCAGGGCAGCGCCAAGCCTGCCGAGGAAGCGATCTTCGCCAAAGGCCTGACCCAGCCCTACGGCATCGCCTTCTATCCCCAGGGTGACAGTCCGCAATGGGTCTATGTCGCCAACAGCAACAGTGTCGTTCGCTTTGCCTATCGCGACGGCGACCTCGAGGCTTCCGGCCAGCCGGAAACCGTCGTCGCCAACATTCCTTCGACCCACCACTGGACCCGCGACATCGCCTTCTCGCCTGACGGCAAGACGCTCTATCTCTCGGTCGGCTCCGGTTCGAATGTCGCCGAGGGCATGGGCAAGCGGCCGAAGGGCGGCCTGGACGCCTGGGCGAAGTCGATGCCGCTTGGCGCTGCCTGGGGTGCCGAGGACGGCCGCGCCGATGTGCTGGCCTTCTCGCCTGACGGCAAGAATGGCCGCATCGTCGCCACCGGCCTGCGCAACTGTTCGGGCATGACCGTGCAGCCGGCCAATGGCGCGCTGTGGTGCGTCGTCAACGAGCGCGACGCGCTCGGCGACAACGTGCCGTTCGAATATGCAACGACGGTGAAGGACGGCGCCTTCTACGGTTGGCCCTGGTACTACATCGGCAACAATGAGGATCCGCGCCACAAGGGCGAGCGCCCCGATCTCGCCGGCAAGGCAACCATCCCCAACGTGCTGATCCAGGCGCACTCGGCGCCGCTCAACATCGCCTTCTATACCGGCGGGAATTTCCCGGCCGACTATCAGGGCGACGCCTTCGTCGCCTTGCACGGCTCGTGGAACCGCGGCATCCGCACCGGCTACAAGGTGGTCAGGTTGCGGTTCAAGGACGGCAAGCCAACGGGCGAATATGAGGACTTCATCGCCGGCTTCGTCATCTCGGACGACGAGGTCTGGGGCCGTCCGGTCGGCGTGGCGGTGGCCAAGGATGGCGCGCTGATCGTCACTGAAGACGGCAACGGCACCATCTGGCGCATCACCTATGGTGGGTCCTGACCTACTGGTGCAATCGAATCCTGCCCTGAGGGAATTCACCCGCATCCGGCTTTGCGCTAAAGCTGGAGCATGACCCTTACCGGCTTCCTCGCCTACAGTGCCGCTCTCGGCATCGCCGCCGCCATTCCCGGCCCCGGCGTCACCGCACTGGTGGCGCGGGCGCTCGGCTCCGGCTTCCGCTCGTCGCTGGCCATGTCGTTCGGGCTGATGCTCGGCGACCTCACCTATCTGACCGCCGTGGTGCTCGGCCTCGCCTTCGTCGCCCAGACTTTTGGTATGGTTTTTCTCGCCATCAAATGGCTCGGCGTCGCCTATCTCGCCTTCCTCGGCTGGCGCTTCTGGACCAGCGGCATCACGCCCGAAACGGTCGAGGCGAAAAAGGGCGAGGGCGGACTGCTGTCCAGCTTCATCGCCGGCCTCACCGTCACGCTCGGCAATCCGAAGACGATGATCTTCTACCTCGCCATCACGCCGACCATCGTCGACCTGAAGACCATCACGCTCGTCGACTACGGCATCCTCGTCGCGCTCACCGTCGTCGTGTTGCTGGTGGTGCTGGTGCCCTATCTCGCGCTGGCCGCCAAGGCGCGCTGGTTCCTGAAGTCGCCGCGCGCGCTGAAAGCGCTGAACCGCACCGCCGCCGGCTTCATGGTTGGGGCGGCCGCAGCGATTGCCGCCCGCCAATAAGCTGTATTGATATTCAGGTGATGCCGGCCTGCAAATGGCAGCTTCTTGCGCTTCCGGTGCTCACGTACGAAAAGTACGCTCCGCTCCGATTCTCGGTATCAACCATTTTCGGCTCGGCCTGACCTGAATCTCAACACACCTTGGTGTGCGATCAGTCCTGATCTCATCATGCTCTGGTTTCAGCCAAACCATTCCTGTTGTATGGCCTTTCGCGAAATGCCTTTCCGGTGCAACGGCATCTTCAGCATGCACCCCACTCGGATATTTCCGGTCGACAGCTTATCTTGCCGGCCATACCCTGACGCCTAGAGTCCTTGCCTGAAATCCTGGGAGCGAAACCAATGAACAAGCCCGTCACCTCAGCGCGCGTGCCCGGCCGCGGCCGCATCTACAATTCGATCACCGAGACGATCGGCGACACACCGCTGGTACGGCTCGACAAGTTCGCCAGGGAAAAGGGCGTCGTCGCCAATCTTCTGGCCAAGCTCGAATTCTTCAACCCTATCGCCTCGGTCAAGGACCGCATTGGCGTGGCGATGATCGAAGCGCTCGAGGCATCCGGCAGGATCACGCCCGGCAAGACCACGCTGGTCGAGCCGACCTCCGGCAATACCGGCATCGCGCTTGCCTTCGCCGCGGCCGCCAAGGGCTACAAGCTGATCCTGACCATGCCCGAGACCATGTCGGTCGAGCGCCGCAAAATGCTGGCGCTGCTCGGCGCCGAGCTGGTGCTGACCGAAGGCCCGAAAGGCATGAAGGGCGCCATCGCCAAGGCCGACGAGCTGGCCGCGACGCTGCCCGACGCCGTCATTCCGCAGCAATTCGAAAATCCCGCCAATCCGGAGATCCACCGCACCACGACGGCCGAGGAAATCTGGAACGACACCCATGGCGAGGTTGACATCTTCGTCGCCGGCATCGGCACCGGCGGCACCATCACCGGCGTCGGCCAGGTGCTGAAGAAGCGCAAGCCGTCGGTCCACGTCGTCGCCGTCGAGCCGGAAGCGTCGCCGGTGCTGTCCGGCGGCCAGCCCGGCCCGCACAAGATCCAGGGCATCGGCGCCGGCTTCGCGCCAAAGATCCTCGACACCACGATCTATGACGAGATCGTCAGGGTCTCGAACGAGGATTCGGTTGCCAATGCCCGCCTCGTCGCCCGCCTCGAAGGCGTGCCGGTCGGCATCTCGTCGGGTGCCGCCCTGCAGGCCGCGATCGTCGTCGGCTCGCGGCCGGAGAACAAGGGCAAGAATTTGGTGGTGGTCATCCCGTCCTTCGCCGAACGCTATCTGTCGACGATCTTGTTCGAGGGGCTGGGGTCGTAGGTTTCGCGACGAGGGAGGCAGGGCTGGATTCGTCGCGATCCTTCGCGCCCCCCCTCCTGCCCTGCCGGGCATCTCCCCCACAAGTGGGGAGATCGGCTGTCATCCGGGCTTTCGCCAATCGCCAGCGTTGCAGGATTGAGCGGAGCGACGAAGCCACGGCTTCGATTCAATAACCCCGTTCGAGGTCGATCTTGTTGGACAGAGGCTCTCCTCTTGCGACTTGACCGCACAGATCGGCGGCCTGGTCGATTCCAGAATCCACCCAGAAGCTCGCGACATGAGGGGTGATGGTCACCCTGGGATGAGTCCACAACGGCGATGAAGACTCCAGGGGTTCACGCTCAAACACGTCAAGACAAGCACCAGAAAGCTGACCTTCGTCGAGAGCGCGGATCAGGTCGGCTTCGTTGACATGCGCGCCCCTGCCGACATTCACAAGGTAGGCACCTCGCTTCATTTTTCCAAAGGCACTGGAGTTGAGTATCCCACGAGTGTCACCAGTCAGGGGAAGTGAACAGATAACGTAGTCCCGACTTGTGAGCGCGTCCGCAAGCTGGGCACCACCAAAGTAACTATGTATGCCAGGAAGCGTCTTTTGATGGCGAGACCAGACTGCCGTGTCGTAGCCCAGGTCCGCAAACAGCTTTGCGGCCCAGCCACCGATCCGGCCTGCACCCAGCACAACAATTCTTGTCTCGGAGATCTTCCGCGGCGCGAGCGGATTCCAAAACTTGCCGGCTTGCAGACGCATGTAGTCCGCAACATGCCGTTGCTGGCAGAGAACGCGAAGGACGATGTACTGCACCACTTCCGAAGCCTGCTCACGCGTTGCGAGCCTGATGAGCGGAACACCCTTGGGGAAGCTCTGAAGATCAATACCCTCGACCCCGGCCCCCAAATAGACGACGGCGATTAGCCCCGTCATGGCGTCAAAAAAGCCAGGACTGGCGCCCTTGTCGATCAGCACAATATCTATGTCACTTTTGTTCCCGGCGTCTGGCCAAAGCCTGAACTCCAGCTGTGGCACGCGGGCTTTCAGCCCAGCAGCCCATACTTGTGCATCAATGTAGTCAGGATACTCATTGACCATGAGAACGGTAATGGGCTCGCCGAACACTTCGCCCCCCAGGTTCAGGCAATCAGGCGTCCACCGGATGACCGTTCTGTTGAGGCCGAGGTTTGCGCAAACTGGCACCAGTTGCAAGACCAGACCCAGGCAAAATGGCGTTCATACGCGTCCAGGCGGCGGCGGCTCGTTGCGGCGGCCGCACTCGGCCTGAACAAATTGCCGGCAGCGAGGCGCTACTTGCCGCCTCAATTCTTCAGCGCCGCGCGCTTTGTCTGCAGGAACCGGCGCACCGCCGGGTCGCGTTCGAGGCCGATCGCCCGGTCATAGGCCTCGCTGGCCTGCGGTATGTTGCCGAGCCTGGCCAGCAGACCGGCGCGGGCCGCCCAATAGGGCTGGTAGTCGTCAAGCCGCTTGTCGTCACCCAGCACGTAAAGCGCCGCCAGCCCTGCCGCAGCACCTTCGGCCTCGGCAATCGCCACCGCGCGGTTGATCGCCACCACCGGCGAACCGGCAATCACCGACAAGGCATCGTAGAGCTCCCGGATCGCCACCCAGTCGGTCCGGCCGGTCAGCCGCCGTGTCGTGTGGGCGGATTGCACAGCCGCCTCGAGCTGGTAGCGGCCGATGACGCCTTTGCAGGCGGCGTGCCTGAGCAAAGCCTCCGCTTCGTCGATCAGGGCATCATCCCACAGCGCTAGATCCTGCTCGGCGAGCGGCACATAGTCTCCCTCGGCGTTGCGCCGCGCCGCGCGCCGCGCTTCGGCAAACAGCATCAGCGCCAGCAGCCCCAGCGCCTCCGGTTCGTCGGGCATCAGCGAGGCGACCAGCCGGCCGAGCCATATGCCTTCGGTGGCGAGATTGCGCCGCTGGGTCTCGGTGCCGGCCGGGTCGGACCAGCCTTCGGCAAAGGCGGCGTAGATCGCCTCCAGCACCGTGTCCAGCCGCTCGCCGAGCTCTGCCCGCTCCGGCACGCGGAACGGTATGCCGGTCTCGCGGATGCGCGACTTGGCCCGCACCAGGCGCTGGCTCATCGTCGCCGGCGACACCAGGAAAGCGGAAGCGATCGTTGCCGCGTCGAAGCCCAGGACGGTCTGCAGGATCAGCGGCGCCCGCACGCCGGCCTCGATCGCCGGATGGGCGCAGGCAAACATCAGCCGCAGCCGCTCGTCAGGCAGGTCTTCGTCGGTCATGCGCGCCTCCATTTCCTCGGCGATCAGCTTGAGGTGGTCGCGGCTCGCCTCGCTGGTCAGCCTGCGTCTGACGGCGTCGACGCTGCGCCGCCGCGCCACCGCCAGCAGCCAGGCTTCAGGCTTTTCGGGCACGCCGGTTTGCGGCCAGCGCTCAAGCGCCGCGGCAAAGGCATCGGCCAGCGCGTCTTCGGCGCCAGCCACGTCGCGCGTGCGCGCGGCAAGATAGGCAACCAGCTTGCCGTAGCTCTGCCGGGCAGCAGCTTCCGCCGCCGCCCGTGCAGTGTCTGGTCTGCCGGCTGTCACGCAGTGTATGCTGGCATGTATTCTGCCATCGGCCAGATCGGCCGCACTTCCATCGTGCCGGTGCCGGCACCCGGGCAGCGCGCCGCCCACGAGATCGCTGCGTCCATGTCAGCCGCCTCGATCAAATAGTAGCCGCCGAGCTGCTCCTTGGTGTCGGCATAGGGGCCGTCAATCACATTGGTCTTGCCGCCGGCCACCCGCACGGTGGTTGCGATCTTCGTCGGTTTCAACCGCTCCCCGGCCAGGAACACGCCGGCCTTCTTCATCGCTTCGGTATAGGCGCCATAGGCGGCGCTCATCTGGACCGCCGCATCCTTCGGCGCGGCTGCCATTGCGGCTTCGTTGGAATAGATAAGAAGCAGATACTGCATGGTCATCTCCCGTGGTTACAGGGCCGCATCGGTGCGGGCCGAACGTATGTCGCGCGACCACGCCCGATTTCGACAGGCGCTCGAAAAATCTTCGTCCCTGGCGGCGCGTTGCGCAACACACAAGCTCGCTATTGGCGCTAATTGCCCAGCGCTACAGGCTCCAGGTTCTGTCTGGAGCCTTGCGAGCCGGCCGGCTCAAGCCAGCCACGGTAGCGCACGATCATGCCGGTGAGCGGGTGTGAAATCTCGACATGGAAACGAAATCGGCCGTCTTCCACGGCCTCATACGATGTCGAGCGCGGGCACAGAAACATTGGCAGCGGCAGGCCGAAAAGGCTCCAGCGGCGCAAAACCAGCGACAGCCGCCCGTCCCCGGCCACCAGCGCCATGGCGAAGTTCAGCGGGCCGAAGCGTTCGCACAGCAGCCGCTCCGAGCGGCCACGGCCTCTGAACTGGCGGCTTGAAAAACGGTGCTCACCAAAGGTCCGCGTCCAGGTTTCCTCGCCCTTGTCGGCTTCGAAATCGACACGGACCGGGGTGTCGAAGCTCGCGGCGGGAAAGCCGACTAGCCAGGCCGCTAGCCGGCTAAGGATAGTGCGCCCACGCTCGACGTTGGCGCGCCCTTGCGCCGTCGTGGCGTGGTCGTGCATGGCGCGGATCTCTTTTGGCAGACTTTGCCAGGCGTCGCTGAGCAAGGCGGCATAGAGCGGCTTTTCGCGGTCGGCGGCATCGTCCCTGAAGCCGGTGTAGATGGTCTTGCCGACAAACAGGTTTTCGTAATCCTCGAGTTCCAGGTCATGTGCGGCCGCCCGCGCACCTGGCGCCGGGTTTTGTCCGTCCAACGTCTTGCGGACCAGCGCCTCGACCGCCATCGCCGGGATCAGCGGCCCGTCATCGCCTTCCGCCAAAAGGTGCCATGAGCGTTTGACCGCGGCACCCGCCTGGTCGGCCCCTTCCACCGCGACGAACATGCCGCCGCGATGCTCGCCCCAGCGCAGCCGGTTCGTCGCAAAATGCATCAGCGGGGCGAGCGGCGACAGCGAGCGGACCAGTCCAATGCGCACCAGCCAGGCGAGGCCGATCAAGGCGCGATGCAGCACCTCGGGAACCGGTCCAGCGCCCATCCAGATGGTCTTTGCCGCAGGCCAGAGGTCGGCCAGCGCCCGCAGGTCCGGCACGTCGACCAGCGAGAACAGCGTGTTGTGCAGCGGTACACGGCCCGGCGGCGCGATGGTGGTGCGCATCTGTTCGGTCAGCGGATGGCCTTGGCGCGGCTGGCCGTCGCGCGTGAGCTGGACCGGCTGCCCGGCATAGCCAGCAATGGCGCGGATGACGTTTTCGCCGACGCCGGCATAGGGTGACGGCGCGATGCCGCCGCGAATGCTGTCGACGCGCGTCATCTTGGAGGACAGGCGGCGTACCACCGCTGCCGTCAGCACCGGAAAACTGGAGACACCGGACAGCATGAACAGGCCAGCCACTTTCGCCGCCACGTCGAAGGCGGAAACGCCGGCGACGAAATCCGAACCGTCGGCGAGATCGAGATAGTTTACGCCGTTACCGATGCAGGCCTCGATCAGCCGGTAGCGTCCCTCGCCATAGGCCTGGAACGGGCCGCTGGCGTCGACGACGATGTCGGGCCGCAGCGACGCCAATTGCGCGTTGAGGTCGCCATTGCGATCGAACTGGGTGGGAATGAGGTGAGCAACGGCATGGCCTCGGCTCTTGCAGAAGGCTTCGGCCTTGGCGAGCGAGCGGCCGGCGACACACAGGGTCAGCCGCGGCTCGTTTTCAAGCAATTCGATGATGCGGCCGCCAAAGATGCCATAGCCGCCGACGACAAGGACTTTCATCGCGGCTCACCTCGGCTTTGCATCCTAGCCAATCAACCGCCCCCTCAGCTCGGCCGACGGGATGTCGCAACTGTCCTTCTTGCCGAACAGCGCATAGCGGTTCCCAGCGATGCGATCGTAAAGCCAGTTGCGAAGCGGGCGCGGCAGCAGGAGCAAGACCCTTGCCACCCGCCACGGCCAGCCCAGTTCGGCCATCACGGCAACGAGACTCTCGAGGCGCATGAAGGCCGCCCCGTCGATGAGGACGAGATTGGTTTCGTAGCTGTCGGTGCGCAGCCCGTATTTTTGAAACAACGCCTCGCCGAACGCCGACTGCGCCGTGGCGAAGCGGAAGCGGCTCTTGCGGTCGAGCCTCACCACCATGCGCACGAAGCCTGAGCACAAAACGCAGACGCCGTCGAAAACGATCAGCGCCCGGTTCTCGCCGAACACGGTATTTTCCTGGGGATGGTTCGGTTCGGGCGGGTGGGTCATGTTGGCCCGGCTGCTTTCGCGCAATGACATTTGTGCTACTTAAACGACGTTCTGCGGATCGGTCCACGAAACTTCCGCCAAGGGCCAGGATCGGGCGCGGTGGTCCCAAGGAGAACCCACTGGCGTTCGAACGGCTTTCAAATTCTTACCATTCAAGGAATGGACAATGTCACAGGTTCAAACCCGCGCAGCGGGAATGATGGCTCAGCACGGATTCCTGGGCGTACCCGTCGAGACTTTCGAGGATGCAGGGCGCAGGCAATTCGTCGCGCTGCTCGGTGAGGGTCTTTGCCCGGAGTCAAAGGTTCTTGATATTGGCTGCGGTTGTCTGCGCACGGCGTATTGGCTGATACGCTTCCTCGATCCCGGCTGTTATCACGGTATCGAACCGGCCCTCTCTCGAGTCGAGTATGGACTTCAGCACCTGTTTTCACCTCAATTGCTGGCAGCCAAACAACCTCGGTTCGATTTCAACCCGCATTTCGACTCGTCGGTTTTCGCCACCAGGTTCGACTATTTCCTGGCGGGGTCGATTTGGACGCACGCCAGCAAACGGCAGATTGAAGCGACGCTCGAGTCCTTTCTTCGAGATTCGATTCCAACCAGCGTCTTTCTCCCCTCCTATCTCCCGGCGCTCAATACGAATGACGACTACCAGGGAGACCGTTGGGTCGGAACCAGCCACGAATCCGATACGCCTGGCGTGATCAGGCATGCGCTGCCTTGGATCGCGGAACAATGTCAGAGACGGGGGCTGCGCGTGCAGGAAATTCCGGGCGACGCTTTTGACGGCCAATATTGGCTGCGGGTCAGCCACATGTAACCCACACCGGCTGTGCTCACGCCGAACCTGCCGGCGGCGGCTTTAAAGCCTCGGCGTTGTCGCACGTCGTCTGTTGGCGAGCACAGGGCGCTCGACACGATAGGTGGTTGCGCGGTGGTTTGCGCCCGGTCTGCAGATCCGGCTGTTGTGACGGGTCTCGAACGTCATGATCAGTGCGCGCTGACGCCGAGCGAGTTGCCACGACGTGCACAGGCTGGGCCCGGGCCGCGCATGTAATAGCGCTCGGGCCGATAGCTCGGCGCGACGAATTCGCGGATGGCGGCGGCATAGCCAGCGATGTGATGCCAGAAGTTCATTTTACTTGGTCCCTGTCCCGATTTCGGATGTCCCTTCCGAATTACGGGCATCATAGCGTCGAGGCGTGAATAGTCGGTGAACACGATGTTAATCTCTGGTCGAAAAGGCCCTGGTTCGTGGCCGGAATGCGGCTGATTCGGGGTCTTTCGGTGCAGTTCGTCGGCATTTCGCCCAATGTGACTTTTGCATCACATATGTTTCGCCTGAATGTCGCTTGGGCGCGCTTCTGTTTCAATATTCGCCGGCGCCACGAAATTTCCGTTCGCGCCGCCGGAAAGTCAGGAGCCAGGAAACCGGCTGCGGCGGGGTGGAGTTCCGCAGCAGGACATCGAACCCTATAATAGGTCGAGCCTCGTTCCAGGATTGCGCAGCGGCGGAGGAAGTCGTGCAGGAAAAACAGAACGCCTCGAGCGGGTCCGTCACCGCGAAAATCGTCGTCAAGCTCTCGCATCCGGACAAGCTGCTGTGGCCGGAGGAAAAAATCTCCAAGCAGGACCTGCTCGACCACTACGCGCTGGTCTGGCCGCGTATGCAGCAATTCGTCGTCAACCGGCCGCTCAGCCTGGTGCGGGCGCCGGGCGGCATTGACGGCCCGCGCTTCTTCCAGAAGCACGCTTCGGCCGGCATGCATGAAAAGATCGCCAGGATGAAGGATCCGACGGATGGCGAGGAGATCTTGTTCATCCGCGACTTCGACGGCCTTGCCGCTCTGGTCCAGAACGGCGTGGTCGAGGTCCACATCTGGGGCTGCACCATCGACGAGCTGGAAAAGCCGGACCAGATCGTTTTCGATCTCGACCCGGACGAAGGCGTCGACGTCAAGGCGGTGCGCGAGGCCGCACTCGACATCCGCGCGAGGCTCGATGAATTGTCCTTGCCCAACCTCGTCAAGACATCGGGCGGCAAGGGCTACCATGTCGTCGTGCCGTTAAAACCGTCGGCGGATTGGGAGGAGGCAAAAACCTTCTCCCATGATTTCGCCCGCGCCCTGGAACAGGCGGCACCGGACCGCTACACGGCGACGCTGTCGAAGAAGGCACGCACCGGAAAGATCTTCGTCGACTATCTACGCAACGGCAGGGGTTCGACGACGGTCGCCCCGTATTCCTCGCGCGCCAAGAAGGGCGCCACGGTGTCGATGCCGGTGACCTGGGCAGAGATCGAAGCCGGCCTGGCACCGAACGCCTTCTCGATCGGCGATGCCACGACTCTGAAGCGGTTGGAGGAGGCTGATCCGTGGGCGGATTTCTTCAAGCTTGGGAAGGTGCTGAAAAGGGGGTGACCACTGCGCACGCAGCGATCCTTCGCGCCCCCCTCTGTCCTGCCGGACATCTCCCCCACGAGGGGGGAGATTGGCAGTTCCGCTGATGGCGCCTGCTCTTGCAACGTAGAAGATTAGCGAAGGCCGGCGTGACGTCCGATCTCCCCCGTGTGGGGGAGATGTCCGGCAGGACAGAGGGGGGCGCTGTCCCGCCGACCTCTTAGCCTAAAAACACCCTCTCGAACGCCTGCTTGCCCACCGGCGAAAACACCACGGCGCGGCTGTCCTTCTCGCGTCGCGCCCATTTTTCCGAGATGATCTTGTCGAGGATGGCGGCGCCCAGCGTGCCGGCCAGATGCGAGCGCCGCACGCTCCAGTCCAGGCAGGCGCGGCACACCGGCCGTCGCGGCTTGGCGGAGACGTCGATGCCGATCGCGGCGAAATGCGAAGCGGCCGCCGGCCCGACCCGGATCTCCTTGTCCTGCGCAGCAGGATGTTTTTGTCGACGAGCCGGTCAAGCATCGCCACCGCCTGTTCGCCGGCAAGGTGGTCGTAGCAGACCCGCGCCACGCGCATGGCCGCATCGCGCGGTCCTGGCCGCACCCGCTGCGGCCCGACCGAAGCGGCGACGCCGGTGATGGCCTCGATCATGCCCGCCACTTGCGGGCCGGCGAGACCGTAATAGCGATGCCGACCCTGGCTCGCCACCGTCAGCAGCCCGCCCTCCAGCAGTTTGCCCAAATGCGAAGAGGCGGTCGGCAGTGACACGCCGGCCTCCATCGCCAGTTCGCTCGCCGTTAGCGCGGTCCCGCCCATCAGTGCATTCAACATGTTTGCCCGCGCTGGATCGCCGACCAGGCTGGCGATGCGGGCTATGTCGGGTCCTTCACGCATAGTTCGTCCCTCATCGAAGCATTCTTGTCAGATAATCACTATTCTGGGCTGAGTTCAAGGAGACGACGATGACAACAACAGCCGCTTCCACCTCCGCACTTGTCGCCCGCCTGCCGTTCCCGTTCATCGCTTTGTACCGGCTGGGCTTGCGCCTCCTGGCCCGCTGCTACGACCGCCATCGGCAGCGTCTCGACCTCGCCGAGATCGACGATCATCTGTTGCGCGACCTTGGCCTGACAGCTGAAGACGTGCGCCGCGAATGTGCGAAATCCTTCTGGCAGACATGACCAGCGAGGGAATTGCCTAGCACATCGATCCGCACAACGTTTCGACCCTGCTCAAACTGTCCGCGCAAGAAATACCCAATCGTCAAGGAGACAAAAATGGCCATCACCTGTTTCATCCGCTACGAGATCGACCCGTTCGGCAGAGCGGCGTTCGAGGAATATGCCCGCAACTGGGGCCAGGCCATTCCGCGCTGCGGCGCCGATTTGATCGGCTACTACGCGCCGCATGAGGGGTCAGCCACCACGGCCTATGCCATGTACAACATCGACAGCCTGGCCGCCTACGAGGCCTACCGCGCCCGGCTCGCCGCCGATCCGGCTGGCAAGGCCAACTATGAATTCGCCAGGCGGGAAAAATTCATCTTGAAAGAAGACCGCATCTTCCTGAAGCTGGCTTCAGGCCCACACGCGCCCTTGGTGAAAACATGATCGCTGTCATCTTCGAGGTCGAGCCGGCGGCCGGCAAGCGCGATGCCTATCTCGGCATCGCCGCCCAGCTGCGCCCGCTGCTCGATGGCATCGACGGCTTTCTCTCGATCGAACGCTTCCAGAGCCTGGCCGACCCGAACCGGGTCCTGTCGCTGTCGTTCTGGCGCGACGAGGAAGCAGTCAAAGCCTGGCGCAACACCGAGGAGCACCGGCAAGCGCAGCAGGCCGGCCGCGGCGGTATCTTTGCCGGCTATCGTCTTCGCATCGCGCACGTCGTGCGTGATTATGGCTTGAGCGAAAGGGAAGAGGCGCCGGCGGATAGCAAGGCGGTGAATGGGTGAGGCGTCTCGGCGCTATCGCGCCGATCCACCTTCCCCCACAAGGGGGAAGGAAGAGGCAGCGCTAAGCATTCCCGATCAGCACGCCGGCCGCAAACACCAGTGCGCCGCCCAGCACCACCTGGAAGGCGGCGCGCAGGAATGGGGTCTGCATGTAGCGGTTCTGCACAAAGGCGATCGCCCATAATTCGAAGAACACCACCACCGCGGCCACACCGGTCGCCGTCCAGAAGCTTGGGATGAGATAGGGCAGTGCGTGACCGAGGCCGCCCAGCGTCGTCATGATGCCGACGGTTAGTCCGCGTTTCACCGGCGAGCCGCGACCGGACAATTTGCCGTCATCGGACGCGACTTCGGTGAAACCCATCGAGATGCCGGCGCCGATCGAGGCGGCGAGGCCGACCAGAAGCGTCTGCCAGGTATCGTGTGTGGCAAAGGCAGCGGCAAAGATCGGCGCCAGCGTCGACACCGAGCCGTCCATCAGTCCGGCCAGCCCCGGCTGCACATAGGTCAGGATGAACTGGCGCTGCTCGGCCGCCGCCTCTTCGTCCTTGACCTCGCCCGAAACATGTTTTTGTTCCAGCTGGTGTGCCGAGCTCTCATGGCCTTGTTCGGCCGCCGCCAGATCGCCGAGCAGCTTTCTGGTCGAGGCATCGGTGGTGCGCTTGGTCGCCTCGACATAGAACAGATAGGCTTGCCGCTCCATCGCCTCGGCCTGCCGGCGCACATGCTCGATGCCGAGTGGCCGCACCAGCCAGTCGGGCTTGCGCTCATAATAGCCCCTCACATGGTCGCGGCGGATCAGCGGAATGCGTTCGCCGAAGCGCTTGCGGAAAAGCTCGATCAGTGCGTCGCGATGACCGTCTTCCTCTTCCGCCATCGCCTCGAACACTTTTGCCGATTGCGGAAAGGTGTCCGCCAGCCCGTCGGCATAGGCGCGGTAGATGCGGCCGTCATCTTCTTCGGACGAAATGGCCAGCGCCAGGATCTCTTGTTCCGAGAGCGATTCGAAGGAGCGGCGGCCAAAGCCGAAAACACGCGAAAGCATGACAAATTCACCCTAGTTTAGAATTGTTCTAAACTAGGGTTTGGTGTTCTCGGGGTCAACCGCGCGCGTCGCCCGGCGGTCAAAATTATTTGAACCGGAAATCCGGCAGGCGCCCTTCATTATTGATGAAGGTTCACCTATATAGCTGAATCTAAGCCAAGATAAAGGGACCCCTTCGAGATGACGGCAAAACCGCACGCCCACACATTTGACCCGAAACCCGTTCTCGATCTCATCGCCAGCATCGAGGCCGACCTGCAGCGCCTGAAGGGCCTTGTCGAACAGCAGGTCGAAAAATTCGATCCCGCCAACCCGCACAACAAGGCCCCCGACGGCAAGCTGACCGAGGAGGGCGTCGAGTGCTGCTACCGCATGTTCGACGAGGGCAAGTCGCGCTATTCGGTGGCCCAGCAGATGAAGATCTCCTTCGCCGCCGCCACGCATCGGTTCAACAACTGGCGGAAGTTGGGTGGCAGCAAGAGGCAGAGGGCGTTGCTAGGGTGAACTTGCGAAGTGTCGGCGGGACAGCGCCCCCCTCTGGCCTGCCGGCCATCTCCCCCTCGAGGGGGGAGATCAGGCGCTCCGCCGGCGTCGCCAAATCTCCAACCTTGCAGAGATGAGCGACACCTCGAAGCTGCCAATCTCCCCCCTTGAGGGGGAGATGCCCGGCAGGGCAGAGGGGGGTGTGACGGGCGTGGCGCTGCAGACGGTGCATCCGTTCATTCCCCGCCAACCGATTTTGTAACGGTCACATCTTTTCCATGGTGCGCAGCGGCCTTTTGCGGGCATCATGAAAGGCAACATGTCTTTCCGCAGGACTTCACCATGACCACCCCTCCCGGCATTGCCGACATTCGTAGCGCCGCAGCAAAACTCTCCGGCCTGATCGTCGAAACGCCGCTGATCGAATCGGCTGAACTGAACAAGCGCTTTGGCGCCCGCATCCTGTTCAAGCCCGAGACTTTGCAGCGCACCGGTTCGTTCAAGTTCCGCGGCGCCTACAACAAATTGTCGTCGCTGAGCGAGGCGGAGCGCAGCCGCGGCGTCGTCGCGTTCTCGTCGGGCAACCACGCGCAAGGCGTCGCCGCTTCCGCCGCCATGTTCGGCGTCAAGGCGGTCATCGCCATGCCCGCCGACGCGCCGGCGATGAAGATCGGCAATGTCCGCAAGATGGGCGCCGAAGTGGTGCCGTTCGACCGCTTTCGCGATGACCGCATGACCGTGGTGCGGCCTTACATGGACAAAGGCATGGTGCTGGTGCCGCCCTTCGACGACCCGGCCATCATCGCCGGCCAAGGCACGATCGGCCTTGAGCTGATGGCTCAAGCCAAGGCGCTCGGCGTCAGCCTCGACGCGGTCCTTATCCCTTGCGGCGGCGGCGGCCTGAGCAGCGGCATTTCGGTCGCGGTCAAGGATGCTTCGCCGCATACCGCCGTCTGGGCGGTGGAGCCCGAGCATTTCGACGACACCCGCCGCTCGCTCGTCAAGGGCGAAAGGGTCTCCAACGAACCCGGCCACAGCTCGATCTGCGACGCAATCCTCACCGCCGAACCGGGCGAAATCACCTTCGCGATCAACCGCAGGAATCTGGCCGGCGCGATTGCCGTCTCCGACAAGGCGACAGCCCAGGCAATGCGCGATGCCATGGCCTATCTCAAGCTGGTGGTCGAGCCCGGCGGCTGCGTCGCGCTGGCGGCGCTGTCATCGGGCGAGATCGATCTCGCCGGCAAATGCGTTGCCGTGGTGCTGTCGGGCGGCAATGTCGATTTCGGCACCTATGCCGAGATCATGGCGGCCGCCTAGATGGCGCGCCAGTTCGGGGTCTTTCCACTCCAGCAAGGATGAGAGGGCGTTAGGCCACTCTGCCCCACGGGAGCGGTCAAAGCGCGAACGTCTTGCCGACCGCGGATGGAGCGACCCTCTCGCCATAGGCGGCCGCAAGTGCGCTCACGGCGCGCCAGCCCGTGCAGTGCCCGGGTGATATCAATTGCAGGTCAAACTGCGCCAGCGCCTCGACCGTCTCCTGGATGATCGGCTCGGTGATCCCGGAGAGGTGGAAGCCGCCAAACACTCCATAGAGCGGAATATCCGGAAACCGTGCCCGGGCGTGCGTCAGAACGTTGATCAGGCCGGCGTGCGAGCAGGCGGTGAAGACGACTTGCCCCTTGCCGGCCACGTGGATCGCCACATAGCGCTCGTCCGGCATAATCTCGTCCAGTTCCCAGCTGCCTGCAGCGGTCTGGCGATACTGGCCGGGAAACCCGCGTTCGAATCGGGTCACGCGAGGGATTTCGCCGCTGATATAGAATGTCTCGTCAAAAAGCAGTTGCTCGTCCCGGGTAACGACGACATCGGCGCCATTTCCGGACAGGACTTCCACGCTCGGCACCAGTTCCATCGGGCGAAACTGCCCATCGGCGGATTTGGTCGCCCGCAAGGCGAACATATCGGGATGCATGTAGGTCGGGACGGGCTGCCCGCCATTGCCCATCGCGATCATCTGGAGGGCGCGTGGCATTGCACCCGCATGATCCCAGTGACCATGCGACAGCATCACCGCGCCGACTTCCCCGAGATCGACGCCGAGCCTGACCACGTTGCGCTCGAACACCCATTCCTCAGGCCCGGTGTCGAACAGGAGCGTGCGGCTGGCGGACGCGGTGCGGGCGGTAATCAAGCAGGAAAGCCCGTGCGCGGCGCAGCACAGGCATTTCCCGGTCAACCATGGCATCCCGCGGCGACGCAGGCGGGCGAACTCGGTCTCGACGAAACCAGGATTCGACGAGAGACTGTCGGTCGCGTTGTCGACCAGAAAGATGACCTCCGCCGTATCGACGACTCTCATGGAAGCGGCCCGCCTGACGATGCATTAGAAGTCATCACTCTATCCAATTCCCGTGCCGAGCACAGCTCCGACACGCGTCCGGTGCTTTTCCTGGACCTAGTCCAGCGTCCGCCTGAACCGCACCAGCGCCACGCCCGCAAACAGTGCCACGAACACCAGCAGCCAGCCGATCTCCGTCGCCACCGCCGGCAGTTCGGCGCCCTTCAGCATGACCGCGCGGATGATGCGCAAAAAATGCGTCAGCGGCAGGATCTCGCCGAACAGTTGCGCCCAGCCCGGCATGCCGCGATAGGGGAACATGAAGCCGGACAACATGATCGACGGCAGGAAGAAGAAGAAGGTCAGCTGCAGCGCCTGCATCTGCGTGCGGGCGATGGTCGAAATCGTGTAGCCGAGCAGCACCAGCGCCAGCACGAAGATCAGCACGGCGGTGAGCAGCAGCGACATCGAGCCGGTGAAGGGAATGGCAAACAACAGCTTGGCCGCCGCCAGCACCACCACCACCTGCACCGCGCCGACCGCCAGATAGGGCAGCACCTTGCCCATCATGATCTCGAGCGGGCTGGACGGCATCGCCAGAAGGTTCTCCATCGTGCCGCGCTCGGTCTCGCGCGTCAGCGCGATCGAGGTCATCATCACCATCGTCATCTGCAGGATGACGCCGAGCAGGCCGGGCACGATGTTGTATTGCGAGATGCCTTCGGGATTATAGCGCCGGTGCACCACCACTTCGAGCTGGCCCCTGGCCGCCTCGGCTGCCGTCTCCTGCGTGCCGCGTGCCCTGAGCAGCGCCTGGTTGGCGACGGTGCCGAGCGTCGAGATGGCGCCGCTGGCCACCGCCGGATCGGTGGCGTCCGCCTCGATCAGGATCTGCGGGCTGTCGCCGCGCTCGACACGGCGGGCGAAATCGGCCGGGATGGTGACGACGAAGGCGACGTCGCCGCGCGACATCAGGAACTCGGCTTGCGCGGCACTTTGCGCGACATAGTCGAAGCGGTAGTAGCCGGTGGTCTGCAGCGCCGACACCATGGCCCGCGTGTAGGGGTCGCTGCTTGTCGCCACCAGGGCCGCCGGCAGGCTCTTCGGATCGTTGTTGATGGCGTAACCGAACAGCACCAGCTGCATCAGCGGCACACCCAGCATCATGGCGAAGGTGATGCGGTCGCGCCGCATCTGGATGAACTCCTTGATCAGCAGCGCGCCAAGCCTGGCGAAGGAAAACACGCTGTTCATGCCATATTGTCCTTCGAGCCGGACATGAACTGGATGAACACGTCTTCCAGGCTGGTCTCGCCCGGCGTCACCGTCACGCCCTTGTGCTCCTTCTCGACATCGGCGAGTGCTGCTTGCAATTTCTTTTTGTCGGAGCCGACGACATGCAGCGTCGCGCCGAACGGCGCGACCTGGTCGACGCCGGGGCGGCCAACAAGCGCCGCTGCAACCTGGTCGAGGCGTGGGCCTTGCACGACGAAGGTCGTCAGCCCGGCATTTTTCACCACCTCGTCGACCGTGCCGGTGGCCAGCATCTTGCCGTAGGAAATGTAGCTGATGCGGTGGCAGCGCTCAGCCTCGTCCATATAGTGGGTGGACACCAGCACCGTCAGCCCGCCATTGGCGAGACGATGGATCTCGTCCCAGAATTCGCGGCGGGCTTTTGGGTCGACGCCCGCCGTCGGTTCGTCGAGCAACAATAATTTCGGCTTGTGCATGATGCAGGCGGCCAGCGCCAGCCGCTGCTTCCAGCCGCCGGACAGCGTGCCGGCCAGTTGGTCTTTTCGCGAGGTCAGGCCGAGATCTTCCAGCGTTCGGGCGACATGCTCGGCAACCGGCTTCAGCTGGTAGAGCCGCGCCACGAATTCGAGATTCTCGCCGATCGTCAGATCCTCGTAGAACGAGAATTTCTGCGTCATGTAGCCGACTTCGCGTTTGATGCGCAGGCTGTCGGTACGGATGTTGAAGCCGAGCACCGTGCCTTCGCCTTCATCCGGCGTCAGCAGGCCGCACATGATGCGGATGGTCGTTGTTTTGCCGGAGCCGTTCGGGCCGAGGAAACCGACGATCTCGCCTTCGGCCACCGTCATCGTCACATGGTCGACGACGGTCTTGTCGCCAAAGCGCTTGACCAGGCCATGGACGTCGATGGCGTTCATTTGTCCGCGTCCATCAGATCGACATCGACGATCTGCCCCGGCTGCAAGGCGCTGGCGTCGCCCTCCGGCCGTGCCTCGACCAGGTAGACCAGCTTCTGCCGGTTCTCGAGCGAATAGATCACCGGCGGCGTGAATTCCGGGTCCGGCGAAACGTAGCTGACGCGAGCCTTCACCTCCGGGCCGCAGCCGTCGCAATGGACGCCGAGCAGCGTGCCGACCTTGACCGACGAAAACGCGCTTTCCGGTATGTAGACGCTGAGCTTCACCGCGCCGTCCGGCAGTATCGAAATGACCGGCGCTGTCGGCCCGGCGGTGTCCCCGGGATTGCGGATGACGTCATTGACGCGACCGGGCGAGGGCGCCGTCAGCACGCGCTTCGACAGCCGCCACTCAGCCTGTTCCAGCGTCGCCTGCGCCTGCTTGACCTGGTTGTCGGCGGCCTTGATCGTCTCCGGCCGTGCCGGCAGGCCGCCGACGGCGAGATTGGCCTCGGCCTGGCCGACCTGCGCATTGGCCGTCTCCAGCGTGGCGGACGCCGTATCGAAATCGGCCTGCGTGCCGGTGCCGCGCTTGAACAGATCGCTGGCGCGGTCGTATCTGCGCTTGGCGTCGGTGGCTTGGGCGCGCGCCATGTCGACTTCCGCCTTGAGCACCGCGATTTCTTCCGGCCGCTTGCCAACTTGCAAATCGGCGAGCTGCGCCTGCGCCTGGGCGAGGCCCGCCTCTGCCAGCGCAACGGCAATCTTGGCGTCGGCGCTCTCCAGCGTCACCACCGGCGTGCCTGATACGACGCGGTCGCCGCGCTTGACCGCGACTGTCTCGACCTGCGCCACCTCGATCGGCGCCAGCAGCACATAGTCGCCCTCGACATAGCCGACGGCCAGCGGCGCGGCCGGCGCGCAGGCGCCGAACAGCTGCGCGGCGAGCGGCAGCGAACAGAGAAAGCTCATAGTCTTTGCCCCTTCCTTGCGGCCAGTATCGCGCTGAGATTGCTCGATGTCGCCGCCACCACCTTGGCCGCCTCGGCGGCGCCGATGTCGTGCCAGCCCATGCGCCGCATCACCGCCTCGCGGCCGATGCGGAAATAGATGACCTGGCCGATCAGCGTGAACACGGTGAGCCTTGTCGCCTCGCTTTCGGCCGGCTCGCCGGTCGCCTGCTCCCAGATCAGGCAGAGCCGGCGATGCGTCGGCTCGAACACGCCGTCATAAATGCGGTCGAGGGCTGCGGTCGGATGCGACAATTCGCGAAGTACAAACTGTACGATCTCGCCTGCCTGTGGGCTGGCCACAATAAAGGTGACCATCCGCTCCAGTGCGGCGAAGAGTTGCGCCCGCGCCGCTTCCGGGTCGCCGGCCGCTGGCGGACTGCCCATCGCCTGGCCGGCAATGGTCTGGATGGTGTCGACGATGTAGTCGGCCGCGGCCGCGCGAAGCCCTTCCTTGCCGCCGAAATGATAGGCGATCGAGCCGATATTGGCCTTCGCCTCGGCTGCGATCTCGCGCGTCGAGGTGCCGTCATAACCTTGCCGCCCGAACAGCTTCAGCGACGCGTGCACGAGTGCGGCGCGCGTCATGTCGGGGCGGGAGGCGTTCGGATTCTTGCTCATGCCCATCATTTAATCAATCGATTGATTAAATGTCAAGTCCTTGCGTGCTGACCTGGATTTGCGTGGTTTGGTTGCACGTGGTCGAAGGCAACCTGAGATGGCTTGCCATATCCGGGCCGCCGCGCTTTAGTGCGCGACCATGGGCAAGGAAGTCGAGCGTAAATTCCTGGTCTCCAGTGCCGAATGGCTGGAGCTGGCTGAGGCGGATATCCGCATTCGCCAGTTTTATCTTGCCGCAGCACCGGGCCGCACCGTGCGCGTGCGCATCAGCGATGGTGTCTCGGCCAAGCTGACGCTCAAATTCGGCAGCACGGCCCGCGAACGCGACGAATTCGAGTATTCGATCCCGCTGGCGGAGGCGCAGGAGATGCTGGCTTTCGCCATCGGGCGTGTCATCGAGAAGACACGTCACCATGTTAGGCACCGCGGCTATCTCTATGAAGTCGATGTTTTCGGCGGCATGCTGGCTGGCTTGGTGGTCGCTGAGCTCGAGACGCCGGAGGACGTGCCGGACGAAATGCTGCCAGATTGGCTCGGCCGCGAAGTCACCGGCGAGTCCAGATTTTACAACGCGTCGCTCGCCCTTGGGGGGGTTCCGGAGATCGCCGCATGAGTTTTCGTATCGATCCACGTCTGCCGCTGACCGGCGAGGTCAGGCGCATCCTTGCCGAAGAGATCGGCAAGGCATTGGCCCATCTCGACGTCGCGCACAGCCGGCCGGAGCAGGCGCTGCACAAATGCCGCAAGCGGTTGAAGAGCGCGCGTGCCTTGCTGCGCCTGGTCCGTTCCGGGGACGAAACGTTCTGTAACGCCGAAAATCATTGTTACCGTGAGGTGGCGGCCCTACTGGCCGGTCCGCGCGAGGCGACCGCGCTGGTCGAAACGATCGACCGCCTGGCGGCAAGCTTCCCCGAACACAGCGCCAGCGGCGGCCTCGATGCCGTGCGCGACACGCTCGTCGCGCGCCAGCACGCGATGCATGGCGGCGCCGGTCTCGGCGCTGCCATCGGGGCAGCGATTGCCGCTTGCGAAGAGGGTCTCGCGCGCGTCGAAAAGCTTGCTCTGCCCGACCAGCCGGAGCAGGCCGCCGATGTGCTTGCTGAGGGCGCCCGCATCACCTTGCGCCGCGCCAGGAAGGCGCTGGACAAGGCCGGATCGCGCGGCGAAGCCGATGATTTTCACGACCTGCGCAAAGCTGCCAAGACCCACAGCATGCATCTGTCGCTGCTCGGCAGGCTGTGGCCGACGCCGATCAAGACCCGGCGCAAGGCGGTCGACGAACTGGGCGAGCGGCTGGGCGAACTGCATGATGTCTTTGTCATGCGCGCGCTGCTCGAGGCCGCTGACCAGCCTCTCGGCGAGCCGCAGGACACGAAACTTCTCGCAAAGCTGCTGAAGCGCTCGGAGAAAAGCCTGAAAAAATCCTGTCTCGCCGAAGCCGCCGAACTGTTCGGCGACAGCCCGAAGCGCTCGACACGGAAGCTTGCGCGCAAGGTGCGCGACGATCTGGTCGGCGCGGCGGCGCAGGAAGACACGAACGCGACGGCCGGCTGACTCATGCACACGATGGTGGCGGAGTTCTGCGCTTTACGAATACCCCCACCCTTAATCCCTCCCCACAAGGGGGAGGGAGACTCCGTAGGCGCTGAAACTCGGCAGATTGGTTGCGTCAGCGCTCTAACATGGCGCGCGGCAGCGTTCCCTCCCCCTTGTGGGGAGGGTTAGGGTGGGGGTCCTCCTTCGCAAGAATCCATATGCGGCAGCCCTGCCCTCGCAGGGGACAAGGCCGCCGCTGGCCCTCGCCCACCACGCCGTGCTAGTCACGCTCTACGATGACTGCGCCCGCCGAAACGCTTCTCGATCGCCTTGGCCGCTGGCTTGCCGGCAGGCTGCAGGATGAATCCTCCGGCTATGAGCCCTACACGCCGTCCGACGCCGAAACGCTGCGCCGCACCCTCGAGCCTGGCGACATCCTGCTTGTCGAGGGCAACCAGAAGATCTCGGCGGCCATCAAATACCTGACCCAGTCGACCTGGTCGCATGCCGCCTTTTATGTCGGCGACGCCCTGGCTGAACCCGAGGACGGATCGGAGCGGCGGCGGCTGATCGAGGTCACGCTCGGCGAAGGTTGCGTCGCCGTGCCGCTGTCGCGCTATCGCACCTACAACACGCGCATTTGCCGGGCCAGCGGCCTGGCGCCGGAAGATCGCGACAAGGTCGTCGCCTTCATGATCGGCAAGCTCGGCCTCAAATACGATCTCAAGAACATTTTTGACATGCTGCGTTTTTTCCTGCCGACGCCGCCGGTGCCGGTGCGGTGGCGCCGCCGCATGCTGGCTTTCGGCTCCGGCGACCCGACGCGCGCTATCTGCTCCACGCTGATCGCCGAGGCCTATGGCCAGATCCGCTATCCGATCCTGCCCGAGATCACCCGCGCGCCCGGCCGCGCCTCGGCGCAGTCGACCTATATGCGCAAGGAAATCCTGCACATCCGCCACCACTCGCTCTACACGCCGCGCGACTTCGACCTGTCGCCGTTTTTCCGCATCGTCAAACCGACGCTGGAATTCGGTTTCGACTATCGGGCGGTGACATGGGACGACAAGGCAGGCACAGACGTCGCAGCCGCGAAGGCTGGAGCAATCGCCTCAGACACGTGATGGCTTTCGGCCTGGGTCAGGATATGTCCCGATGGCGCGGCCTACCGCTATCCGGCCGAGGTGCAGGCGTTTCACATGGCGGCCTACATCATGCCGAAACCGCAAGAGCGCCCTGGTTTTCGGCTCTGCGTTCGACCCAGACATGGACCGGTTCGTCCCGGCCGCGGATGCTCACCGGTCCATGATCGCGCGCATTCAACTGTGTCGTGGGCGATTCCGCCTGCGCGGCCTCAATCAGTCGTGATCCAAAGCAAATATTCGCGTGAAGCTCACGACAGAGCGCCTGCAAACGGCTGGCGACGTTGACAGTGTCGCCCACCACGGCGAAGGACAGGTTGCGCTCGCTGCCGACCGCGCCGATGACGACTGCGCCATATTGTACACCGATCCGAACGTCCAGCGGCGGGTATCCCCTGGACACCCGCTGCACATTCCAGTCTTGGAGAGCGGCGACCATCGCTTCAGCGCACTGGATGGCCCGAGTCGCGTCGTCATGGCTGGCTTGCGGAACCCCGAATGTCGCCATGATGCAATCGCCGATATAGTTGTCGACGGTGCCATTGTGGTCGAAAACGACCTGCTCCATGCGACGGTGGAACTGACGCAGAAGTTCGAACACGGCTTCGGCCGGATGATCCTCGGAATAGTGTGTGAAGCCGACGATGTCGGCGAACAGCACCGCGATATCCTGCCGGCGGACCGGGCCGAAGGGCTCGTCATCCGTGGCGAGCTGGTCGACGACATTGGGCGAAAAATGCCGGGCGAGATTGGCGCGGGCGCGCTCTGCCTTGACATAGTCTTCCGACAGATGTCGGGAACGAGAGACGACCAGCGCCATGATCGCGCCGATAATCAGCACAACCAACACGTTGGTCGCCTGCGCGAATGTATCGACGAAATTGGGGTTGAGGTAGAGGTTCAGTCGCTCTGTCACCGGCAGCGAATAGAGGTTCTTCGCCGGAATGACGGTTCCCGGATAAGAAATCACCCATCCCACGCCGATCGCCCACGTCAAGGCCGCGAGCGCGCCGAGATAGAGCGCCAATCGTGTCGAAAGGGTCAGCGCGCCAAGGCATACGAAAATCAGCAGGAATTTGAAGCTGCCCTCGCGAAGTTGCATCGCGGCCGGCGCGACCTCCAGGGAAAACGGGTTGGGCGTTATCAGCAGAACGGTCAACAGAATGATGTCCAGCGTACCGACGAGGTACCCGATCCACCATGGAGCCGTGCGACGGCGCGCAAACAGAAACTGGATCAGGCCGACGAGCTGGAACAGCACAAGGCCCGCCAGCACGAAGAGCAGCGAGGCATCCCAGCGGCTGATCAATGAAAAGAAGCAGGAGATCACGGCGAGCGATGCTGTACGCGCCCAGAACTGCAGTGCAGCACCCTGGCGTTCTGCGCGCGCCCGCAAATTTTTCAGGCGCGAATAGCGGCGAAGTTCAAGTGTTGGCGCGGTCGGCATGGGATCACTTCGATTTCACGGGGAGGTGTCACGCATTGGGCAAACCCGCCCTCTACAGTCTGGCAAATCAGTGCGCGAACTCTATCATGAATGTGGTTTCATTTTTGAAACGCGGCTGCAAAGAGCAAAAAAGTCCAGACAAAAGATCATCGTGAAAACCGAAGAGGACAGGCGGAGGCTCCCCTGTTCAGGTCACCAAGAATCGCAGCGCCCGGCGTCATTCTCCACATGGATGCGTTCGGCCCGCGGTCGGCGCTGGGCGGCATGGCGGAACGCCTGGCTGCAGAGGCTATACCGTGTTAGTGCCGGATCTGATTGGCCGTGTCAGGCCGGCAGCGGCCGCCGTCCCTTCGCAGCCACTGCAGGCCGCGCACCGGCGTCGCGCGGGTGCGGCCCGATCGGCATGATCGCCGGGAACGGCGTCGCGCCGAAGGCGAAGGTCCATTTGTAGCCGGTGAGCCCGTCCTCGGGCGTCGTGTGCTGGTCGTGATGAGCAAGCAGCTTGGCGCGCTCCGCCAGTTCCTCCGCCTCGCGCCGCACCATCTCCGCCGTCTCCGGCCGCATCCGCCTGGAGAAGCTGACGAAGGTCGCCTCCTTTTCCATATGGGAGATGGCCCAGCCAATGAAGTTCTTGTTGGTCATTTCGAACAGCGGCCGCAGCGGCCCTTCGAAATTCCACTGGATCGGCGTTTCGACCAGCAGCCTGGCCGTGAGGCCGCGGCCGAGCGCCACCAGCCCCAGCTCCTCGAGGTCGCGCAGATAAAGGAACATCGAGGCTTCGCTCAAGCCGTGCGAGCGCATGATGCCTTCGGGGGTGAATTTTTCCGACAGCATGACGAAGATGAACAGCAGTGCCGACCGGCCGGCGAGCTTGAGCTCGATTTCCGGTGCCACGCGGTTGGCCGGCCCTGGCCCCCGGCTCATCGAGCCGAGCACGTTTTCCAAGTCCACGCCTGCTGCCGAGCAGATTTCCACCAGCCGGTCGAGCTTGCAGTTGCGTTCGTGAAAAATCCGCTTCACCGTCGGCTCGGAAACGCCCATGCGCTCGGCCAGCACGCGATAGGTGACGCCCTTCGCCTTCAGCGTCCGCTTCAGCGCCTCGAAGATCAGGCCATTCATGAGATGCACCTCTTTTGCGCGATTTCGTATCGGTATCCGATACTAGCGGCAATCGGCCTTCCGCAAAAGTATCGAAAAGCCTAGCTCTCCGCCATCACCTAAGGAGACCAGTTATGAAAGCCCTCATCACTTCCACATTCCTCGCCATCGTCGCTATGGCGATCATGCCCGGTGCCCAGGCCGGCGAAATCTGGCGCGCGACAGGTCTCGAGCAGCCGGAATCGGCGCTGTTCGATGCCGCCAACAAGCGCATCATCGTCTCCAACATCGTCGGCAACCCAGGCGAAGCCGACGGCAACGGCTATCTCTCGGTGCTGTCGCTGGACGGCAAGGTGATCACCCCGCACTGGACCGACGGCATGGACGCGCCCAAGGGCATGGCGATTTCGGGCGGAAAACTCTATGTCGCCGACATCACCAAGGTCCGCGTCGTCGATCTCGCCAGCGGCAAGCTCGTCGCCAGCATCGATGTGCCGAATGCCGTCTTCCTCAACGATATGACAGCGGACGCCTCCGGCAAGGCCTACGTCACCGACATGCTGGCCGACGCGATCTACCGCATCGACGGCGACACACCGGAACTGTTCGTCAAGGACGCGACCCTTGCTTCGCCCAACGGCGTCTTCGCTGATGGCAGCAGGTTGATCGTCGCCTCTTGGGGCAAGGGCATCAAGGCTGACTTCAGCACCGCCGAGCCGGGTGGCCTGCTGGCGGTCGATCTCGCCAGCAAGGCGATCTCGCCATTGCCCGGCGCGGAAAATTTCGCCGACCTCGATGGCGTCATCGCCATTGGCGACACCATCTACGCCACCGCCTACATGACCGGCACGCTCTACCGCTACAAGCAAGGTGGCGCACCGGAGGCAATCGCGACCTTCAAGCCGGGCAGCGCCGATATCGGCACCGACGGCAAGTCGACGATCTATGTGCCGCTGATGGACGAAGGTGAGGTCGCGGCGATCAAGCTCGACTGAGCGTTGGAATAACGCGTCGGCGATGGCGCGGCGCTAACCCCGCCGCGCCGCGTCGATTGCCGCGACGTCGATCTTTTTCATGTCCATCATCGCGTCAAACGCCCGCTTGGCTTCGTCGCCGCCGGCGGCCATCGCCTCGGTGAGTGTGCGCGGCGTGATTTGCCACGACACGCCCCATCTGTCCTTGCACCAGCCACACACGCTCTCCTCGCCGCCATTGCCGACAATGGCATTCCAGTAGCGGTCGGTCTCCTCCTGGTCGTCGGTGGCGATCTGGAACGAGAAGGCCTCGCTCTGTTTGAACACGGAACCGCCGTTGAGGCCAATACAAGGAATGCCGGCAACCGTGAATTCGACCGTCAACACGTCGCCCTTCTTGCCTGACGGAAAGTCGCTCGGTGCACGGTGGACCGCGCCGACCGCGCTATCGGGAAAGGTCTTGGCGTAGAAGCGGGCCGCAGCCTCCGCCTCCTTGTCGTACCAGACGCAAATCGTGTTCTTCGGCATGCGTGCTCCTCTCGATTGCCCTTCCGCTCCTGCAAAATAGGTCGCCGTCCGCCCTTCTCAACCCTGGAAACCAGTCGCCAACGGAGCCAATCGCGGTGTCTGCTGGCGAATCGGCGCTTGCGCCATTAGATGACGCTCACCTCCAACGCCAACGCGGTTCCCCTCATGAAAAAAATCGGCTTTCTGTCATTCGGACATTGGACGCCCTCGTCCCAGTCGCAGACACGCTCTGCTGCCGATACCCTGCTGCAATCCATTGATCTCGCCGTCGCCGCCGAAGAACTTGGCGCCGACGGAGCCTATTTCCGCGTGCATCACTTCGCCCGCCAGCTCAGCTCGCCGTTTCCGCTGCTTGCCGCGATCGGTGCCAAGACCAGCCGCATCGAGATCGGCACCGCCGTGATCGATATGCGCTATGAGAACCCGCTCTACATGGCCGAGGACGCCGGTGCTGCCGATCTGATTGCCGGCGGGCGTCTCCAGCTCGGCATCAGCCGTGGATCGCCCGAGCAAGTCATCGACGGCTGGCGCTATTTTGGCTTTGCGCCGGCCGAAGGCGAGAGCGACGCCGACATGGCCCGGCGCCACACGGATGTGTTCCTCGACATTTTGAGGGGCCAGGGCTTTGCCCAACCCAACCCGCGGCCGATGTTTCCGAACCCGCCGGGGCTGCTGCGTCTCGAGCCGCATTCGGAAGGGCTGCGCGAGCGGATCTGGTGGGGCGCCGCCACCAACGCCACGGCGCAATGGGCGGCGAAACGGGGGATGAACCTGCAGAGTTCCACGCTGAAGTTCGACGAGAGCGGAAAACCATTTCACATCCAGCAGGCCGAGCAGATCCGCCTGTTCCGCGCCGCCTGGAAGGAGGCCGGGCATGCACGCGAGCCGCAAGTGTCGGTCAGCCGCAGCATCTTCGCGCTGGTCGATGATCGCGACCGCGCCTATTTCGGCCGCAGCGACAGCCAGGATCATTTTGGTTATATCGAGCCCGAAAAACTCGCCGTCTTCGGACGCAGCTATGCCGCCGAGCCGGACGTGCTGATCGAGCAGCTGAAAGGCGACGAGGCGATCGCGGAAGCCGACACGCTGTTGCTCACCGTGCCCAACCAGCTCGGCGTCGACTACAACGCGCATGTCATCGAGGCGATCCTGACCCATGTCGCTCCGGCGTTGGGGTGGCGGTGAGCCTGTATCGTGGGCCCCGGCCACAAGGATCATCCGCCGCTGGCTCGTTTGGAGCTGCCGGCTGACACCGCCGTTCTCGCCCGCACCCTCATCGGCAAGCTCGTGGTGCGGGAGTTGCCGGAGGGCGTCCTCAGCGGCCGCATTGTCGAGACCGAGGCCTATGTCGTCGGCGACGCCGCCGGGCATGGCTACCGGGGGATGACGGAGCGCAACCGTTCACTGTTTCTCGAACGCGGCCACGCCTATGTCTACCTCGCCTACGGCGTGTCCTACATGCTGAATGTCTCGAGCGAGGTGCAGGGGATCGGAACCGGCGTCCTGATCAGGGCGCTCGAGCCGCTCGAAGGCATCCCCATCATGCGGCTCAACCGCGGCGTCGAGCGCTTGCGCGACCTGGCGCGCGGACCGGGACGGCTCGCCAAGGCGTTGCTGATCGATCGTTCGCTCGACGGCCTCGATCTCTGCCGGCAAGGTCCGCTATGGCTCGCAAGCGATGACTATGAGCCCGGTGATATCGGGCAGAGCATCAGGATCGGTATTTCGAAAGATGCGGACCGCCTGCTGCGGTTTTATCTCAAGGGCAGCCCGTTCGTCAGCGGTCCGAGATTGCTCAACGGATAGGGGCGCCGCCTCCAATCGTATTGGCCCTCCACATCGACGGTGCTGCCATCTGGCTCTGCTCTTTGCTCTGGGATACGCGGCAGCACATGAGTGCCGCCGTGAAGACATCCAGCCTGACCGGGGCCGTTTCCCCGATGATCCCGGTGCTCGTCTGCGCGCTGGCAATCTGCCTGCTGTCCGGGATGGACGCGGCGATGAAGACGCTGGTGATCGCCGTCGGCGTCTACAACACGGTGCTGTGGCGCAGCATGGTCGCGACCGTCGTCGCCGGCGCTGCATGGTCGGCGGGGCCGCGCTCAAGGCCAACCCTTGCGGTGCTGCGGCTGCATGCGCTGCGTGCCGCAATTGTCGGCATCGTTCTCCTTTGTTTCTTCTGGGGTCTCGCCAGGTTGCCACTGGCGGAAGCGATCGGGCTTAGCTTCGTCGCGCCCTTGTTCGCCCTCTTCCTTGCCGCGCTGTTGCTGGGCGAACGTATCCGGCGGCAGGCGATCTGGGCATCGCTGGCCGGCATAGCCGGCGTCGCCATCATACTGACCGGCCAGTTCGGCCAGGCAAGCGCTTCGCAGGACACGCTGCTCGGCACGGTGGCGGTGCTCGTCTCGACGGTGTTCTACGGCTACAATCTGATCCTCTCCCGGCAACAGGCGCTGGTCGCCAAGCCGATCGAGATCATGCTGTTCCAGAACCTGTTTGTCGCGATCTTCTTCGGCCTCGCCGCGCCGTGGCTGGCTGTCGCTTTGCCGACCAATCTCTGGCTTCCCCTGGTCGGGGTGATGATGCTGTCGCTCAGCGGCCAATTCCTGATGAGCTGGTCCTACGCCCGCGCCGAAGCGCAATATCTGATCCCCACGGAATACTCGGCCTTCATCTGGGCGATCGCGCTTGGCTGGTTCTTCTTCGACGAGGCGCTGGCCTGGACGACGCTGGCAGGAGCATGCCTGATCGTCGCCGGCTGCCTGATCGCCGCGCGCGCCAACCCGAAGCTTGCCGAGCCGATCGAGGCGACAGTTTGAGCAGCCGCACACTATCGCCCTCGAGGGCATCGCTGATGACCGCCTGTTGAAGCCGCCTACTGCTTCAACACGGCGAGGAAAGCGGGCACGTCCTCAAGCGCCGCCGCACGAGCGGCCGGGTTCAGCCCAGCGTGCGCAAACGTGGCGAATGATCCGGCGACACAGGGAGCGCGCCGAAGAGTCGGACTGCGAGCCCATGGCCAAGAAAACGAGTAGGGTGTCGGGAGTCACATTGGTCGTTCGTCCTTAGGATGAACATCGAAAGAACTGGACATCTGACCAACCACCCGGAGCTCCAATGACCCCCACCATCACAGCCTTTGAACGCTCGCCCGACCGCGGCAGGGGACTTTCACGTGACATGCGTGTTCGCTGGGCGCTCGAAGAAGTGGGCCAACCCTACGACGTCAGGCTTGTTTCGTTCAGCGAGATGAAGGAGCCGGCGCATCGCGCGCTGCATCCTTTCGGGCAGATACCGACCTATGAGGAAGGCGATCTCGCTCTGTTCGAGTCAGGCGCCATCGTGTTCCATATCGCGCAGGGCCATGCCGGCCTGCTGCCGGACGATGCGAATGCCCGGGCGCGCGCCATCACATGGATGTTTGCCGCGCTCAGCACGATCGAGCCGCCCATCCTGGAACGGACAATGCCCATGATCGTGGAGCGCGACAAGCCCTGGTACGCGGAGCGCATGCCCATGCTCGACGGACGCGTCCGTCAGCGGTTGGACGAACTCTCCAACCGGCTTGGCGATGCCGACTGGCTCGAAGGCGCGTTCAGCGCCGGCGACCTGCTGATGGTGACGGTGCTGCTTAGATTGCGCACATCAGGCATGCTGGAGGACTATCCAACCCTCTCCGCCTATATCGCCCGCGGCGAAGCGCGGCCTGCCTACAAACGGGCTTTCGAGGCGCAACTGGCGGTGTTCACCGCCGCCTCGACCGGCTGAGGGTAGCCATGCTGTTCATGGATACTTTGTCCGATTTGCGATCGCGTCCTGAAGGCTTGTGTCGCCCTGCAAATCCTTTGGCAGCGGCAGACTTGAGCACTGCAGATGCACCTCGCGGGAAAACAATTTTCTCTGCTTCTGCTCATGCTCCTTGATGGCTGCCACGAGCCCCAGTGAGTACGGGCCAAGCATGACGCCGAAGCCCCATCCCGGGTGCTCCTTTTCGCGCGCTTCATAGGTCGAAGCCGCCATGCGCGCTTGCTGGCATTCCGGCGACAGCCATTTCGGATCTTGCTGCGAAAGCGACGCTCCATAGTCGACCGGAGAGGTCACGCACCCCGCCAATGTCGCGGCCAACGCGACCAACATTGCAAGTCTCATCCCGAGCCTTCCTGAAGCATTTTGGAGAGTACACAGAACTCTTCTGCCCATAGTAGATGGCTGCGATGAGGCAGCCCGGGACACGGTTATCGCGATCAATGGTTTTCCACAACTCACGCCGTTCGTTGTTCAACGCGGTTGCACCTGCGCGAGCAGCGCCTCAATCATAGGGAGCATGTTTCTAACGATGATCGCATCACCCGCTGCATTTGGATGGTCGTTGTCCGCTTGCAGCAACTCCGGATGCCCAGTCACGCCCTCCTTGAAGTCGGCGTAGAGCAAGTCTCCATGCTTGGTCGCTAGCTCGGAGAACATCTTTGAAAACGGCTCGGCATAGTCAGCCCCGTGCCCAGCAGAGAGGATAGACGAGCAATAGCCATAGGCCGCGGTTCCAACCACAAGCACTGGAACGCGCTTCTGGGCGAGGATACCAAGAATCTGGTCGAGGTTTGCTCGCGTGTGATCCAGGTCGATACGAGCGCAATCGTTCTGACCCAATTCAACGATGACAACGTGGTTTGCAGGGCGCGCCTGCAGCTCAAGGCCGTCCTTGGATTCCGTCAGCCAAGCGAGACCCCGTTTGCTGGTCGCCATATACCCCACCTCGACGATTGTCACTGGGTGCCCGGCAGCGTTCAGCGCAGACTTTAGCCCGGCTGCAAAGGTCTCGGTGGCAGCGACTCCATAGCTGTTGATGTAGCTGTCGCCGAGGGTGACGATTGTCGGAGGTGCATCCTCGGCATCCAAATTGCCGGCTAACCCCAACATTGCGGAAAATGCGGCAAGGGCCACAAACGAGACGTCACGCAGTTTTGTCATGGTCTGCCTCCCAGCCGGACCATTCGAGGCTATCCTGGCCTAAGCCTCAGAGCCCGCGATGGATCGCAACAGCACATTCTCACGACCGCATCGGCGAAGGAAGGTGGCCACCCCATGCTGACATTGTGGCTGATTAAACGGAGAGCAGCGGTCGCGGCTCAGAAGGACCACTAAGCGCCAGAGCGGTCGTTCGCCGCCGGTTTCTCGAATGACCGGAGCGGGCCGAGAGCGAACCGGCAGCTTCGAGTCGCGAATCTTCAAGAGCGGACATTCAGGTTGGCGTGGGCATCGTCGTGACTTGACCTAAAGGGGAGGTGAGCGCACCCGAGGCGGCTCGTAATCGATCTCGAAGGTGCTGTTGGTCAAATTTGCCGGTGGGTGCCACTCGTTCGCCGGTAGGTGCAATTGCCGAGTGCTTGGCTTGCAAACGGCGCGCATTGATCGCAGTCCGAAACGGGCTCAGACGGCAATTTGAAGCGCCCCGTAACGCTTTACTTCAGCCTCGATCTCCCTGACCAAGGTCTCTAGCGCGGGGTTTCGGGGGTTGCGCGCGCGCCTGATTACATAAGCTAAGTCTGGAGGCTTGGGGAATTTGTTGTCGACAATCTCCATATTGGGCTGCAGGTACCGCTGGCTCAAGAGTGCGACCCCGAGCCCCGCGGTTACGCCTGCAATGATTCCGGCTGCGCTGGAGCATTCGAACACGGTCTCGAACACCGTATCCTCGTCCTGCCCGACGTCGATGCCCCAGCGCCGGTAAAAGCAATTTTCATCGAAGGAAAGAAATGGGACCGGTGCCCCGTTCGACAGAAACAGGTCTCGAGATTTCACCCAATGCAGCGTCTCGCGGAACAGGAGGATGTCAGCGGGGCGGACCTCGTGCTGGAACACCTGGATGATGGCGGCATCAAGAGCTCCTTGGCTGAGCTGCTCCTGCAAGACGAGGCTCATGCGCACTTGCGTGCGGACGGTTACATCCGGGTAGAGCCGGCGAAACCGACCAAGAATGCGCGAAAGGTCCGTGCAGGTCGTATCCTCGGTCATTCCCAGCGCGATCTTGCCTTGCAACGTGCTTTTCGACAGGCTCAGAACGGCCTCATCATGGATGCCCAGAATGCGCCGCGCATAGCCAAGCAAATCCTGTCCGGCCGTGGTGAACACCGGCGCGTTTGCTTTCCGGGCGAGGATTTCGCAGTCGAGACTCGTTTCGAGTCTCTTGATCTTGTGGCTGACGGCCGACTGCGACAGGCCGAGAATCTCGGCCGCGCGCGTGACACCGCCGTGCCTCTCGATCGCAACCAGTGCGCGCAAGGCGTCGACATCCAGGCGGCGGCTCATCACTCCAGCCATGACAACTCCCGCTCCAAATCGAAGCTACGCGTCTATTTCTGATCTTCAGATGCGTTTCAGGCAACATGGTATGCTGATTTTCGTGGGGATTTCATGAACGTATCGAAATTTGTCATGTGCAAACGAGCATGCGTGTTGGCAATAGTCTGCGCCAACGTTGGTCGTGATCCACCTCCGGATCATGGGCGCAACTGAACAAAGAGATCACATGACGCTCCGGCAAACCAAAACCCATCGCCTCGTATGGCCAATAATGGCGACGGCCCTGGTCGTAAGCTGGAGTTCCGGGTTCGTCGGTATTCGCTATGCCAGCGAGAATGCCGATGTCATGCTGGTGCTGTTCTGGCGAACCTTGATGTCCGGATTGATCCTCTTGCCATTTGCTCTCCTGATCGGACCGCGCATAAACGCGCGTGCCTTGATCCAGCAGATGGTCTTCGGCGTGGCGATGATGTTCCTCTATCTAGGCGGATTCGCGCTTGCCATCGGTCAGCGCGTGCCGACTGGCCTTGTCGCGCTGATTTCCGATCTTGTGCCTCTAGCCATCGCAGCCTTGTCGCAGCCGGTCCTGGGACACCGATTGACCGGGAGACAATGGATCGGCACGGCTCTCGGAGTGACGGGCGTGATCCTCGTGTCGGTGGACAGCCTGACCCTCGGGACGGCCCCGGCCTGGGCATATATGTTGACAATCGCTTCCATGATGGTTCTGGCGGTGGCAACGGTGGTGCAAAAGCGGATGGGGACGCTCAATATGCCCATCCATCAAAGCCTATGCATTCAATGCCTGACGGCGGCGATCCTTTTCGCCGTCTGCGCCGAATGGAATGGCGGGCTGATGCCGCCCCTCGATACCCGTTTCGGGTTCGGCATCGCTTGGTTGGTGCTGTTTTCGACGTTCTTCTGCTACAGCACATATTATGTGAGCCTGCGCCTCTACACGGCCTCACAGGTCAGTAGTGTGATCTATCTCAGCCCACCGGTGACCATGCTGTGGGGCTGGTCGATGTTCGGCGAGCCGCTTTCGACGGCGATGTTCGTTGGCCTTGCGGTGACACTGTTCGGTGTTTGGTTCACGTCGTCGCGCAGCGCACGTCTAAGGACTTCGAGCTCAGTCAGCAGCGCATCGGGTAGTCAGTCGATGACGGCTCGTGCGATGGACCGGGCATTTTCCCAGTAGGCTTTGTACCCGAGTTGAAACCCACACCTCGCGCCGGTGGCTTAGCGCACGCTCATTTATCACCGAGAGCGAAATCGAGATGATTGACCGCGATCCACGGCGGCGTCGATTCAATCATGGACATCAAGGAGGAGAACCCATGAAGCTCACAGATTTCAAAGCCCTGACCTTCGACTGCTACGGCACGCTCATAGATTGGGAATCCGGCATGATCGACAGTCTGAAGCCGCTGACAGAAAGGGCTGCCCGCAGCTTGAGCCGGAACGAGATACTGGAGGCGCATGCCCGGCACGAATCCAGTCAGCAAAAATGGACTCCAGGGAAGCGTTACCGCGACCTTCTGCCGGTCGTTTACAAGCGACTTGCGGAGGAGTGGGGTGTCATCGCAACCCGAGAGGAATGCCTGGCGTATGGCGAAAGCGTGAAGGATTGGCCGGCCTTTGCCGACTCCGCGGACGCCTTGCAATACCTCAGAAAGCACTACAAGCTGATCATACTCTCCAACGTCGACAACGAGAACTTTTCGTTCAGCAACAAGAAGCTCGGCGTTGATTTCGATGCTGTCTACACGGCGGAAGATATCGGCTCCTACAAACCTTCCAACCGGAACTTCGACTACATGCTCGAAAAGCTCGATACAATCGGAGTCGAGAAGCGACAGATTCTACACACCGCGGAAAGCATGTTCCATGATCACGCTCCCGCCAACCGCTTCGGTCTTACATCGTGCTGGATCTATCGCCGGCATTCCGATCAGGGCTTCGGCGCCACGATGAACCCCGGCGACGCACCGACGGTGGATTTCCGCTTCGACAGCATGGCCGACTTCGTCAAGGCGCACGCTGAAGAGTTGCGGGTGGCTGATAACCAAGCCGCCAAGCCGCCTATTGCGTGAGAGCATGCGCCGGCCCAACCGATCTAGAAGAAGACAGGCGCGGAACATCGGCCGGCACGGTGTTGATCCTGCTCTTCCTTCCCGCGCTCCATGCGTGGTTCCGGATCAAGTCGACTGCGGATGAGATCCACGAGGTTTCGACGGAGGAACCCGAACCGCGACTAGCAATGCTGCAGAGTAGCGGTTCAAATTCTGACCGCTGGGTTGCCATGTTAGGTCTGGAGGATGGCTTGCGATTGACTGGAATTGGCGCACCCCCGACCGCCAGCGCGGTCGCCGGTAATGTCCGCTTCGTTACTGGCGGATATGACGCGCTTTGCGCCCATCCGCGCCGTGGAAAAATGTGCCGGATCCGGGTCAAACGCGGCCTAAACCGGCGGGCGTTCCATGTTCAGAATATATGCAATTAAATATTCTAATTAGGTACATTATCCTGATGTTGTAGCCGCGGTCGGCTATTCCGTCTCCAGTTTTCCGTTGAGCTGCGCCCGCGCATCCCGGATCGAGGCGGCGTAGGTCACCAGTGGGCGCTTGACGCCGTGGTTGATCAGCGTGCGCCGTATCTGCGGTGAGGCGCCTGAGATGATGAAGCGCACGCCGGCGCGCTTTGCCTTGTGGGCGGCGCCCTCGATGACATTGGCCGCCGTCGAATCGAAGAATGGCACGGCCGAGCAATCGAGGATGAAGTTCTTGCGCTGGTCGGCGATGCGGTCGAGCACGGTGCCGACGGTGGAGGCCGCGCCGAAGAAGAACGCGCCCGAGATGCGGTAGACGACGGTGTCGGCGTCGCTCGACTCGCCGGCATCATAGGCACTAGGGCTGTCGGCGACATCTTCCTGCACCAGCGGCAGATCCGCCTCCACCGCAATTGACTTGGCCATGCGGTCGATGAACAGGATCGAGCCAAGCACGAAGCCGACGACGATGCCTTCGGTCAGGTCGCGGAAGACGACGATCAGGAAGGTCGCCATCAGCACCAGCGCGTCGCCGCGCGAGGCGCGCAGCAACGTGGCGAAAGCCTGTTTTTCGAACATGTTCCAGCAGACCACGGCCAGCACCCCGGCAAGGGCGGCAAGCGGGATGTAGCTGGCCAGCGGTGCGGCTACCAGCATGAAGACCAGCAGGAACAGTGAATGCAGCATGCCCGAAACCGGTCCGTGCGCGCCGGCCCGCACATTGGTGGCGGTGCGGGCGATGGTGCCGGTGGTGCAGATGCCGCCGAACAGCGCGGAGGCGATGTTGGCGAAACCTTGCGCCACCAGCTCGCAATTGGAGCGGTGCCGCCGCCCGGTCATGCCGTCGGCAACCACGGCCGACAGCAAAGATTCTATGGCGCCGAGCAGGGTAAAGGAAATGGCGTCCGGCAACACCGCGACCACCTTGTCGGGGCTGAACGCCGGCAGCGCCGGAAACGGCAGGCTGCGCGGAATGCCGCCATAGCGCGTGCCGATCGTTTCCGCCGGCAGTGCCAGCAGCGCCACCACCAGCGAGGCCAGCCCGACGGCGATCAGCATGCCCGGCCAGCCGGGCCGCCAGCGTTTCACTGCGACAATGGTGGCGATGGTCAGCACCGCCACCAGCGTCGCGGAGATGTTGAACGTGCCGGCGGCGTCACCGATCGCCATCAGCTTCGGCACCAGTGGCCCGGGCTCCTTGCCCGCCAGTTTCAGCCCGAACAGTTCGACGATCTGGCCGGAAAAGATGATGATCGAGATGCCGGCGGTGAAGCCGACCGTCACCGGATAGGGAATGAACTTGATGTAGGTGCCGAGCCGGAGATAGCCGATGGCGAGCAGGAAGACGCCGGACATCATTGTTGCCAGCAGCAGCCCGTCGAAGCCTTCGCGCTGCACCGTCGCCGCCACCAGCACGATGAAGGCGCCGGCCGGGCCACCGATCTGGAAGCGGCTGCCGCCGAGCGCCGAGACGATGAAGCCGCCGACGATGGCGGTGAACAGGCCGCGCTCCGGCGTCACCCCCGAGGCGATCGCGATCGCCATCGACAGCGGCAGCGCCACGATGGCGACGGTCAGCCCGGCCATGAAGTCGGCCTTGAACTGCGGCAGGTGGTAGCCCTCGCGCCAGACCGTCACCAGCTTTGGCGTGAACAATTCGGAAAATGTCGGCCGTGCCGGATGGCGGCTTGCCTGATGGTCCATGAATGTGCCTTCCGCTCCGTGAAGGCGGCGGGATCGTCGGCAGCAATGTCGGCGGTCGCGTCGCGACTTTATCTGTGCCGGCTCAGGTTGGAGAGGCTTTAGCGCTGCGCGACCGGCTTGAGGCGCACGCCCCTGCCACCGCGCTCGCTGGTCTGGTTCTCGCCGATCAGTTCCACCCCGGCCTCGTCGAGAGCCTGGATGACCTTCATCAGCGTATCGACCACGCCCCTGACCACGCCGTCGCTCGCTTCCATGCGCTGGATGGTTGGAAGCGAAACTCCGGCGCGCTCGGCGAGCGTCTTCTGATCGATGCCGGCCAGCGCCCTCGCGGCGCGCATCTGCGCGGCAGTGATCATCGGCCAAAACCCCCGTCTGAGTCTGCGGGATCAATGCATAATACAATCATGATGATGTTTCAACCATCAGTATGCATATGTGAAACATGGGCTTTGCTCTTGTCGGCGCGATGGTGGTGCGTATGACATTCATGCTAGCCTACCGCATTGTCGTCGTTTGCAAAAAATCGACGGCGATCCCGTTTCATCGACAACATTGAGGGGATAAGCCGTTGAGACTCTTGAAGGCTTTGATGACATCGGCCTGTGTGCTGTCGACGATTTTCCTGCTCGCGGGCTGCGGGCACGTGATCAACAGGATGATCTGACGCTGCACGTGCGGACACGGGTTGGCTCAAGGCCCGGTCTTGCGAGGCGTCAGCCGCCGTCGGGCTGCCCGTGCCAGCGCTGCAACGCCCGGGCGGCGAGCCAGCACAGCATCGCCCAGGTGAAGCCGGCACACCAGCCGGCCAGTACGTCCGATGGCCAGTGGACACCGAGATAGATGCGGCTGATGCCGACCAGCAGGGTCGTCAGCATCGCGAGGCCCAGCACATAGATCTTCGTCGTTCGTCCGGGCAGGAAGCGTGCCGCCAGTGCACCGAGCGTCAGGTAGGTCACCGCCGACAGCATGGCGTGGCCGCTCGGAAAGGACAGCGACGTCTCGTCGACGAGATGCGAGACCAGTTCCGGCCGCGGCCGGTCGATGCCGGCCTTCAGCAGGCTGGACAGCACCTGGCCACCGGCCACCGCCACGAAGATCAGCAGCGCCGTTGCCGGCCGGCGGATCAGCAAGAGATAGACGATCACCGCCGTTACGATCAGCACCAGCACGCTGGCGCTGCCGAGGCTGGTGATGTCGCGCATCGCGCCTTCCAGCCAGGGCGGACCGATCGGGAGTCCCGGTTGACCCGGCTGACGGAAGGCGAGCAGGATTTCGGTGTCGAAGGCGTGCGGCGTGGTGGCGCGCGCCACCTCCATCAGCTCCTCGAACCCCCACAGCCCGCCAGCGATGACCAGCCCGGCCAGCAGCACCGGGAATTCGATCCAGTTAAGCAGGGCGTTCGTGGCGTTCTTCATCGGCAATTCGCCCCGTTACATCCGCCCCTGCAGATAGGGCCCGAGTGTGATCAGCGCCACCGCGGCGATCGCCAGCACGATGCCGGCCGCCTGCAGCGCGTTGACGCGCTCGCCGAAGAAGACCAGCGCCACCACATTGACCGACACCAGTTGGATGACAGCCGACAGGCTGAACGACACCGACATGCCAAATTCGCGGATCAGCCGCAGCATGATCAGATTGCCCAGCGAATAGAGCGCCAGCGTCAGCACGATCTTGCCGAGGCTCGGCGCCAGCCCCCATTGCTTCGCCGCCGTCGCCGCCAGTAGAAAAATCACCGTTGAAAAGCCGAGCTGCAGCAATCCCGAAAAACTCAATTTCTGCTCCTTGACCATGACCCTTGTCGCGGGTGTCGCAATCCTTGTTTCCGAACCGCTGGTCGCGGTCAAGCGGGGGCGATCAAGGACAGCAAATCGGGTCGGAAATTGGCCGGCTGTCGTCGTCATCGCAAAGCCGGGCGGTGGCAAGATCGCGGCCCGGGACGATCAGTCGGCACGGATCCGCATCTTTGCTTCGCCTTGAGATCCATTCAAGCCTCGGGAAAGATTGGCAATTTAAACGTGGCGCCCTAGGTCAGTACCAGGAGACTGCCATGACAAAATCCGTTTATGACCGTGGCCTGCTCAAACCCGCCGACATCGCCAGGCTGCAGCGCGTGTTCGATGAAGCCTGCAAGCGGCGCGAAGCGCATCCCGATTCGGCCGAGGCGCGCGAGATCGCGCTCACCTTGCTCGCCCTGCACAATGCCGGCATGGTCGAAGAAGAGATGCTGATGGAAGCCGTCGGTTTCCGGCGGCTCGAACCGAAATCGGCCTGAGGCCCGAAGTTGACGGTTTGCGCCTATCCTGCGCGCTGAACGACGGCCACATGCATCGGGCTGCGCAAGCTGAAGCCGATGGACTCGTACAGTTTTATGGCCGCGGCGTTGGTGGCATAGGCGTGAAGATACGGAACCTCACCGCGCGCCGCGATCTGATTGGCCACAAACACGGATAGCAGCCGGCCTAGGCCACCGCCGCGAACATCCGGATGCGAGCACACGCCGCTGAGTTCGGTATAGCCGGGCTGCTTCATGCGCTCGCCGGCCATTGCCGCCAGTCTGCCATCGATCTTCACCCCCCAGAAATCGCCGAGGCTGAGTGCCTTGAGCGAGAACGGGCCGGGCTTGGTCAGCGAGGCCAAAGCGAGCATCTCGGCCGCGTCGTCCTGCGTCAGCTGCTGCACGCGCTCGTCCGACACAGCTTGCAAGGGCGTCTCGAGAACCATCTGGACGCCGGAGGCGGTCGAGATCGCGGCCAGTCCCGCGGGAAGCACGATGGCGTCCGCCTGCAGCATGATGATGCTCTCGCCTGCGGCTACGAGCGCCTGAAGCGCCTGCAGGCTTTCGGCGTCGTCAGCGGCGCTGGCCGCAAAAGGAACGATCGACGAGGGATAGCGCCGGGCAAGGGCGCCGCCTTGCGCGAAGGCCTGATGTTTTGTGTCCAGCGCGCTCCAGACAGGGCGATCGAGCACGTGCCTCATTGCGCTTTTTCCACACGGCGATCGAGCGAGGAAGCAGCCAACCCGTCCTCGATGGCGGCCAACTGATCGAGAAGCGGCCCCGAAAGGTCCTTGCACAGATCCGCGACGGCGTTCTCGATGCGCGGCCACACATCTCGCTTGCCAGTATCGACCAGGCGCTCACCCTTCTTCGTCAGCGAGACCATCCTGCGCCGCTGGTCACCGTCCGACTGGATCACTTCGACCAGTCCCAGATCGGCCAGCAGCGACACGCTTCGCGTCACGCCCGGCTGCGTGATCCCCAGAGATTGCGCCAGTTCGCCGACGGGCAGCGGCCCCAGCCTGTCGAGCGCGGCCAGCAGAGGGTATTGGCTCGACTGCACCGGTACCTCCAGGCGATCGAGCAGACGCTGCGTATCAGCCTGCAATTGCTCGCCGATACGCTTCAGCCGGCTGCCCAGGGCGAGGTAGCCAAGAGATCGCAGAACGTCTTCCATGGTGGGCTCACCGCATAACCATAACAAGTTATATAACAAGGCAAGGAACGAGGTCAAGAGCGCGCCTTGGCGATTAGCTGGACCTTGGCGAGTGGCCGAAGCGCCCATCCCTTCGTCATCCACGGGCGGAGCAAGGAGCGTAGCGACGCAGCGCAGACCCGAGGATCCATGCCGCGACTTCTGAACTACGCTGCAGTGCAGGGTCTGCTCCGCTGCACTCTAAGACCAATGTCACGGAATGGATCCTCGGGTCTTCGCGACGCCGCTGCGCGGCTGCTTCGCCCGTGGATGACGAAGGTCCGAGGCGCCGCTACGATCCCCTGGCGATCTGCCTCGCAATATCGCGGGCCTGCAGGCCGGCGCTGTGGAAATAGCTGGTCAGGCTCGGCCGCATGCCGATGAACCATAGGCCGGGCTGGCCGCTCGGCGTGCCGCCATTGGCTTTCGGCACACCCTTTTGGTCGAGCACGCCCAGCTCGCCCACCATGGTTTCTAGCCCGGTGCGATAGCCGGTCGCGGCGATCACCACATCCGGTTCGAGCATCGTGCCGTCACTCAGCCGGACAGCCGCGCCATCGAAGCTTGCCACCGGCGCCACCACGCTGATGCGGCCGGCCTTGAGCGCGGCGACGGCACCGTCGTCGACGGCAATGGCGATCTGCTCGGCGCCGAGCCGGCTGGCGCCGCCCTTCGGCGCCGGCGGCAGGCCGAAGCGGGTGAGATCGCCGAAGACGAGGCGCTGCGTCGCCGAGATCATCCTATCGACGACGGGCGTCGGCAGTTGCGCCATCAAGCCGGCGAAGCGGTGCACGGCGACCTTGCCGATCCGCTTCGGCAGCAGCGACGGGCCGTGCCTTGCCGACAGCCAGGCATGTTTGGTGTCGACGCCTGAGAGATGGTTGAGCACGTCGAAGCCGGAATTTCCGGCGCCGATTACCAGCACGCTTTTGCCCGAATAGTGGTCCGCCGTGCCGAAGTCGGCGGCGTGGATGAGTTTGCCCTGGAAAGATCCGGCCCCTGGCCAGTCGGGCATCCACGGCAAGCGGTCGCGGCCGGTGGCGACGATCACATGCGCGGCGCTGCGCGGACCCGCGCTGGTATGCACCAGCCAGCGTTGGCCATCGTGCGCGATCCCTTCGACCGCTACGCCGAACTCGACTGCAAGGCCGCGCTCGCGGGCAAAGGCCTCGAGATGGCCAACGATGATATCCTTGTGCGGAAAGGCGGCGGTGCGCGGCGGATAGGCAAGCCCCGGCAGCGCCGACAGCGCGCGGTGCGTGTTCAGATGCAACCGCTCGTGCCGTCGCCGCCAGGGTTCGGCCAGCCGCATCTCTTTCTCCAAGACGATGGCAGGCACGCCGAGCCGGCCCAGTGCATCGGCCGCAGCCAACCCGGCCGCACCGGCGCCGATGACGATGACCGGTTCGTTTGTCGTTGCCGTCATTCCGTCGAGATTCCCTTCCATGGGCGCCGCAGGGCGCCGAGTGCGCCCTATATGGCACTTGCGCGATATGATCGATAATCAGGTCGCGTCAATACGACTGATTCGAGGCCCTGGGCTGGCCTCCATACCCCACGGCACGCGAAAGCTCGACCATGCCCTCGTTGCGCATCTATTTCGACCGACTGCTTGAAGGCGCCGCGCCCAAGGTTGCGCGACAGGAGCTGAGCCATGTCGAGCGCCTGGCACTGGTTCGCCGGCATGGCGATTTTTCGCTCGCCTATTCGACCGCCGCGCAACAAAAACTGTCCTATTTCGGCGATGCCGACGGCTACATCGCCTTCGGCACCAAGATGAAGCACCACTTCGCCCTCGGCGACCCGGTGGCTCACTCAGCCGATCGGCCCGACTACATCAAGCGTTTCGTCGAAGCCGCCGGTGGCCCCTGGTTCGTGCAGATCGGCGCGGAGACGGCGCGCGTGCTCGCAGGCCTCGGTTATCAGGTCAACCGCCTCGGCATCGACACCAGGCTTGTCCTGCCCGGTCACGATTTTTCCGGAAAGCGCAACGAGACCGTTCGTTATTCAGAACGCTGGCTGTTGAAAAAGGGCTTTTCCTTTGCCGAGGACAAGCGGACCATTTTCCTCGACGAGATCGCCCGGCTTTCCGAGAACTGGCGCGGTGACCGCATCGTCAAGCGCTGGGAGATGGGCTTTCTCAATCGCCCTTTCGCCGATCATCTTGGCGTCGACATGCGCCGCTTCGTCCTGCACGGTCCAGAGGGCGAGCTTGTCGCCTTGCTCGACTTCGATCCGCTGTTTCGCGACGGCAAGGTCATCGGCTATACCACCGCCTTCAAGCGCAAGCATATCGACGCCTCACCGCATGCCGAGATCGGCCTGACCAAATTCGCCGTCGACCGTTTTCGCGAAGAGGGCATCTCGGTCGTCACCCTTGGCCTGTCGCCGATGCTCGACATCGAGCCGAGCGGCTTTCTCGAAAGCGATTTCTGGCGCAATGCGTTCCAGCGCGCCTACGGCTCGCCATGGATCAACCGCCGCAGGTTCAACCTGCAGGGCCAGGCGGCCTTCAAGCGCCGCTTTCACGGCGTCGAGGAGCCGGTCTACATCGCCTTCCGCAAGGGGACCTATGTCGAGATGCTGGGTCTGCTGCGGCTGGTCAAGGCGATCTAGGCTCTGCGAAGCCGCGTCAGTTGCGCAGCCGGTAACCAGTCCTGAAGATCCACGCGACGATCGCGATGCAGACCAGTAGAAAGACGACTGTCATGCCGAGGCTGATGCCGACCGAGACATCGGACTTGCCATAAAAACTCCAGCGGAACCCGCTGATCAAATAGACCACCGGGTTGAACAGCGTCACCGTGCGCCAGACGCCGGGCAGCATGTTGATCGAATAAAAACTGCCGCCAAGGAAGGTCAGCGGCGTGATGATCAACAGCGGCACCAGCTGCAACTGCTCGAAGCTTTTCGCCCAGATGCCGATGATGAAGCCGAACAGGCTGAAGGTCACCGCCGTCAGCACCAGGAAGGCGAGCATCCAGAACGGATGCAGGATGGCCAGCGGCACGAACAGCGATGCCGTCGCCAGGATGATCAGCCCGAGGATGATCGATTTGGTCGCCGCACCGCCGACATAGGCGATGACGATTTCGAGGTAGGACACCGGCGCCGACAGCAGCTCGTAGATCGAGCCGACGAATTTCGGGAAATAGATGGCGAAGGAGGCGTTGGAGATCGACTGCGTCAAAAGCGACAGCATGATCAGCCCGGGCACGATGAAGGCGCCATAGCTGATGCCGTCGATTTCGGTGATGCGCGAGCCGATGGCCGAGCCGAAGACGACGAAATACAGCGATGTCGAAATCACCGGCGAGACGATGCTCTGCAGCACGGTGCGCAGGGCGCGCGCCATCTCCATCCGGTAGATTGCCCAAACTGCGCGAAGGTTCATGCGTCTTTCCTCACCAGATTGACAAAAATCTCCTCGAGCGAGCTGTTTTGCGTGTCGATGTCGCGGAACTGGATGCCTGATGCCTCGAGGTCGCGGATCAGCGAGGCGACGCCTGGCCGCTCGGCCTGGTTGTCATAGGTGTAGGTCAGTTGTCCGCCATCCGGCGACAGCTCCAGCGCATAGTGTGAGAAAGTCTCCGGGATGGCGGCGAGCGGGCTGCGCAGCTCCAGCACCAGCCGCTTGCGGCCAAGCTTGCGCATCAGTTCGGCCTTGTCCTCGACCAGGATGATCTCGCCGCGGTTGATGACGCCGACGCGGTCGGCCATCGCTTCGGCCTCTTCGATATAGTGCGTGGTCAGGATGATGGTGACGCCGTCCTCGCGCAGCCGGCGCACCATCGCCCACATATCCTGGCGCAATTCGACGTCGACGCCGGCGGTCGGCTCGTCGAGGAACAGCACGCGCGGCTCGTGCGACAGCGCCTTGGCAATCATCAGCCGTCGCTTCATGCCGCCCGACAGCGTGATCGCCTTGGCGTCCTTCTTGTCCCACAGCGACAGGTCGCGCAGCACCTTCTCGACGAAGGCATGGTTAGCCGGCTTACCGAACAGGCCGCGGCTGTAATTGACCGTTGCCCAGACGCTTTCGAAGGCGTCGATGGTCAGTTCCTGCGGCACCAGCCCGATCAGGCTGCGCGCGGCGCGATAGTCCTTGCCGATGTCGTGGCCGTCGACCGTGACCGTGCCCGACGAGCGGTTGACGATGCCGCAGACAATCGAGATCAGCGTCGTCTTGCCGGCGCCGTTCGGCCCGAGCAGCGCAAAGATCTCGCCGCGCTCGATGTCGAGGTTGATCTCCTTCAGCGCCGTGAAACCGGTGGCGTAGGTCTTGGTGACCCCGGAAATGGAAATGATCGATGGCATGGCGGGAAAACAACTGCTTGAAAGAGGCTGGGGATTATTATTGCGCTGAATGTCGGTGCGCGCGGCTGGAAGTCAATGCCGCTCCTGACAAATGTAGACAATCGTTCCACCCATGCCGCTCGTCCGGGGTGCTGACGCTTTCGCCCAAAGTGCTGCGACAACGCGCCCCGCGTGACGCCACGCCGCTTTGACCAGACCGCGCTTCGCGCCTATTCTTCAGGGCATAAGAAGCAGCTGGAGCCCGCCATGGACCCGCTCATCCTGTCGCGCATCCAGTTTGGCGCGAACATCTCGTTCCACATATTGTTTCCGACGATTACCATTGCGCTTGGCTGGGTGCTGCTGTTCTTCAAGCTGCGCTACAACACGACGGGCGACAGCGCCTGGATGCGCGCTTATTTCACCTGGGTAAAAGTGTTCGCGCTGTCCTTTGCCATGGGTGTCGTCACCGGCGTCACCATGAGCTTCCAGTTCGGCACCAACTGGCCGGGCTACATGCAGACCGTCGGCAACATCGCCGGGCCGCTGCTCGCCTACGAGATACTCACAGCCTTCTTCCTTGAGGCGGCCTTCCTCGGCATCATGCTGTTCGGCTTCCGCCGCGTCTCCAACCGCATCCACACGCTGGCCACCGTGCTGGTCGCCGGCGGCACCACCGTCTCGGCCTTCTGGATCATCGCGCTGAACTCGTGGATGCAGACACCGGCCGGTTTCGAGATGCGCGACGGCGTCGCCCATGCCGTCGACTGGTGGGCGATCGTCTTCAACCCGTCCATGCCCTACCGGCTGGTCCACATGCTGCTTGCCTCCGGCCTGACGGTGTCGTTCCTGATCGCCGGCCTGTCGGCGCTGCGCTATCTCACTGGCGACCGTTCGGAATCGATGTGGAAGGCGCTGCGCACTGGCGTCTTCACCGCCGCCATCCTGATCCCGATCCAGATCTTTGCCGGTGACCAGCATGGTCTCAACACGCTGGAACACCAGCCGCAGAAGATCGCCGCCATGGAGGCCAACTGGAACACCGGCCCCAACGTGCCGCTCGTGCTGTTCGCCATTCCCGACGAGGCGACGAAAGAGAACAAATTCGAGATCGCCATCCCCGACGGCGCCAGCCTGGTACTGCGGCACTCGGCCAGCGGCGTCGTGCCGGGGCTCAACGACTATCCCGGTCTCCATCCGCCGGTCTTCCCCGTGTTCTGGGGCTTTCGCATCATGGTCGGCACCGGCATTCTGATGCTCATCGTCTCATGGTCAGCCGCCTTCTTCCTCAAGCGCCGCCACAGCCTGCCCAAGCCGCTGGCGCTGCTGATGGTGCCGATGGCGCTGTCCGGCTGGCTGGCGACGCTGGCCGGCTGGTACACCACCGAGATCGGCCGTCAGCCCTGGCTGGTCACCGGCGTGCTGAAGACGGCCGACGCCGTCGGTCCGGTCGCCGGCAGCCATGTCGCGTTCACGCTTGCCGTCTATCTCATCCTCTACGTGCTGCTCTTGATCGCCTATCTCGGCGTGCTGGTGCATCTGGCGCTGAAGGCGGCGAAGGAGGGCGACAACTCGCTGCTACCGGGTGTCATGAAGACAGCCATGTCGCAACCGGCTGCTGGGGAGTAAGAAGATGACAATCGACTGGCCAACCGCGCTCCCCCTCATCTTCGCCGGCCTGATGGGCCTCGCCATTCTGATCTACGTCATCCTCGACGGGTTTGACCTCGGCATCGGCATTCTCTTTGCCGCCGCCGAAGACGCCGAACAGGACACGATGATCGCCGCCATCGGCCCGTTCTGGGATGCCAACGAGACCTGGCTGGTGCTGGCCGTCGGCCTGCTGCTGGTCGCCTTCCCGATGGCGCACGGCACCATCCTCACCGCGCTCTACATTCCGGTCTTCGTGCTTCTGGTCGGCCTCATCCTGCGCGGCGTCGCATTCGATTTCCGCGCCAAGGTGCCGGCGGGCAAGAAGCACCGCTGGAACCGCATCTTCTTCCTGGGCTCGATCATCGCCTCGCTGGCGCAGGGCTATATGCTCGGCGTCTATGTGCTCGGCCTCGATGTCGACATTGGCGGCATGGCTTTTGGCGCGCTGGTGGCGTTCTGCCTTGCCGCCGCCTATGCGGCGATGGGCGCGGCGTGGCTGATCTACAAGACGGAAGGCGCGTTGCAGAAGAAGGCGGTGCTGTGGCTGCGCACGGCGCTGGTGCTGGCGGCGCTCGGCATGGCCGCTGTGTCGCTGGCGACGCCCTTCGCCAGCCCACGCATCTTCGCCAAATGGTTCGTCTGGCCGCAGATGCTCTATCTGTCGCCGCTGCCGATCCTCTCGGCGCTGCTGTTTGCCTGGCTGTGGCGGCAGACCTTCCATCTGCCGAAGCCCGACGACCGCCACGCGCTGACGCCGTTCCTGACGCTCGCCGCCATTTTCACGCTCGGCTTTGCCGGGCTGGCGTGGTCGTTCTACCCGTTCGTGGTGCCCGACAAGCTGACCATCTGGCAGGCCGCCTCAGCGCCCGAAAGCCTCGCCATCATCCTCGCCGGCACGGTCGTCGTGCTGCCGGTCATCATCTTCTATTCGTTCTATGCCTACCGCGTGTTTGGGGGGAAGGCGACGGATTTGACGTATGATTGAGAGGTGAGGTGGGCGTTGGCGAATAAGGTGGCGTAGTCCTCGCGCCTTCGTCATCCTAGGGCGGAGCAAGGAGCGAAGCGACGCAGCGCAGACCCTAGGATCCATGCCGTGAAGTTTGTCGTAGAATGCAACGGAACAGAATGGCTCTTGTCCACGCACCGACGCTCGCTACCCTGAAACCATGACCGGCTACGTCTATATGACCGCGAGCCAGAAGCGCGGCACGATCTACATCGGTGTCACCAACGATCTTGGTCGGCGCATGCCAGAGCACAAATCCGGCCAGGGTGTGGGGTTCACCAGCCGATACGGTGTGCAACGGCTGGTCTGGTACGAGGAATTCTTCGACATCACGGATGCCATTCAGCGCGAGAAGTCTCTGAAGCGATGGCCGCGGCAATGGAAGATCGAGGCAATCGAAAAGGCCAATCCGGAGTGGTTCGAGCTCTTTCGCGGAACCGGTTGGTAGGCGCTCGGTTTCTTGCACCGCCGGAGCACTGCACTACGGTCACGGCATGGATCCTAGGGTCTGCGCTGCGTCGCTACGCTCCTTGCTCCGCCCTAGGATGACGAAGGGAGGGAGGGCATCGCTGCCCTCGCTCCTCTTCCAACCCCCAGCGCTCAGCCAAACCTCAATTGCTCGCCAGCACCAGCACCGGCTTGTCGCTGTACAGCGACGGGAACAGTTTCTTCAAATTCGCCAGCTTGGGCAGGTCGTTGTAGACGATGTAGGGATAGGTCGGGTTCAGCGTCAGAAAGTCCTGGTGGTAGTTCTCGGCGGGATAGAAGGTCTTGCCGGTCTCCAGCGTGGTGACGATCGGCTTGGCGAACACCTTGGCCTGGTCGAGCTGGGCAATGTAGCTCTGCGCGATCTTCTTTTGCGCGTCGCTTTCGGCAAAGATCGTCGAGCGGTACTGGGTGCCGCTGTCGGGCCCCTGATAATTCAACTGCGTCGGGTTGTGCGCCACCGAGAAATACACCTGCAGCAGCTGGCCATAGGTGACCTTCGACGGCTCATAGGTGATCTCGACGGATTCGGCGTGCCCGGTGCGGCCGCTGCCGACGGTCTCGTAGACGGCGGTGTCCTTGTCGCCGCCCGTATAGCCCGAGACCGCCTTGGTCACGCCCTTGACGTGCTGGAACACGCCTTGCACGCCCCAGAAGCAGCCGCCGGCGAAGATCGCCGTTTCTGTGCCGCTGGCTGCCTTTTCGTCCATCGCCGGCGGCGGGATCACCACCGCGTCCTCGGCCGAGACGGCCGGGCTCTGCCAGAAGGCGGCACCTGCCGCCGCCAGGATGAGGGCGGCGAGCGCGCCCTTGGCGAAGCTCGGCGATCTCGTCTTTGCAATGCCGGTCATGTCTGATCTCCTTGATGGTGGCGAAGACTATACGACAGATCGTCCCGCCTGGTTTCTCAAATTGCCGTGCGCTGGCCCGGCCGCCGGGCGGCCAGGCCCCGGCCTAAGCACCTATTGCGCGGGCGCCATCGCGTCCGCCGGCTTCATCGCATCCGCCGGTTTCATCGCATCGGCCGCGGGCGCTACTGCCGGCTTCATCGCATCCGTCGCTAGCTTCATCGCATTGGTCGCCATCGGATCGACGGGCTTCATCGCATCCGTGGCGGGTTTCATGGCATCGGTCGCCGGTTTCATGGCGTCCGTGGCCGGCTTCATCGCGTCGGTGGTGATCGGCGTGGCCGGCTTCATGGCATCTTCGGCGCGGGCGATGCCGCCGGCAAACAGCGCCGTCGAACACAGCGCCAGGGCAAGGGCCGGCAGCGTCAGGCGAGAATTGGTCATGGAAGTCTCCTTGGGTTGGTGGCGCGCGGATGCGGCCGGCAGTGCGGCGCCGCTCATGCGGCGTTGCGCAAATCTTGAAATCAGTTGGTCGCGGCGGCCAGGATCGGTCCGCCACCCGGCGTCTGCACCAGCACCGCGGTGCTGAGCCCACCAGACGCCGCCGGCAGCGGCAGCGTGGTGGCATCGCCGCTCCAGCTGCCTATCCTTTGCAGCGCATGCACGACATTGGCGTGCGGCAGCGTGCGCCCGGTGTTTTCGCCGCGTGCCACCGGCACCTCGACGACGCCTTGCTTGTACTGCACCAGCCAGACATCGGCCTTGCCGCCGGGCGCAGCACCAGCGCCGATGCTGATCTTGCCGCCGTCAAGCGACAGCGAGGGTCCCTTGGCGCGGCTGCTCGAGGAAATCAGCTGCTCGATTTCGCCCGGTGCGGCACCCACCGCGTCGGCATCGCCATTGACCACCACTTGCGGCGTGAACGGGCCGGAGCGGCCGAGCGCCGGCTCGTAGCTGACCTGGCGCTGGGTGAATTCCTGTTTGCCAAACGTGTCCTTCCAACCGAGATAGTCCCAGTAGGTAACGTTGAACGACAGCGCCAGCACGCCCGGCTGGTCCTTGACCTTGATCAGATTGGCATTGGCCGGCGGGCAGGACGAGCAGCCCTGGCTGGTGAACAATTCGACCACGGTGAGCGGCTGGGCGGCGGCAGCACCCGTCGCGGCAAGCGCCATCAGGGCGGCCAGCAGCGCGCTGCGTTTGGTTTTCGATCCGGACATTGGGGGAGTCTCCTGCGGCGGGGTTCATCTCCCACTTCGCCGCCGGCGGAGGCTTCGTTACATCGTTCACTGGTTTGTGATTGCGGGCGGTAGGTGCTTCTTCCCTTCTCCCCTTGTGGGAGAAGGTGGATCGGCGCGCAGCGCCGAGACGGATGAGGGGTGTTCCAGCGGAGTGAGACGCTGGCATTTCCTGGAACACCCTCATCCGTCGCCTTCGGCGACACCTTCTCCCACAAGGGGAGAAGGCAAGACGGAGCCACTACCGCCACGGCTGCAAGTTCACATCGCGCACATAGGCGATGATCGTGTCGCAAACCGAGTTCATGTCTTTCAGGACGTCGTCATTCCAAAACCGCAGCACGCGAAAGCCTCTCGCCTTTAGCTCAGCTTCTCGGGTCCGGTCTGAATCAGATTCCGCATGCTGGCTGCCGTCGATCTCAACGATCAGCCCGGCTTCCAGGCAGGCGAAATCGGCGACGTATTTACCGACAGGCACCTGGCGCCGGAATTTGATCTGGTCGAGCCTGCGGTCGCGCAATTCACTCCACAGCTTGCCTTCTGCCTCCGTCATCTCGCGCCTGAGCGCACGGGCAAAGCTGCGTTTGGCGGGTGGGACAGGTTGATGTGGCATGACGTCAGAATAGCGAACGCCTCACTCCGCTGGAACACCCCTCATCCGTCTCGGCGCTGCGCGCCGATCCACCTTCTCCCACAAGGGGAGAAGGCAAGAGGCGCCGCCACCCCCCGCCCCGCTTGCCCCTGCAACCCGCCCCTGCTAAAGCGCGCGACATGAGCACGCCCCTCGACCACATCCGCAATTTCTCCATCGTCGCCCATATCGACCATGGCAAATCCACGCTTGCCGACCGGCTGATCCAGTCCACCGGCGGGCTGGAGCTGCGCGACATGAAGGAGCAGGTGCTGGACTCGATGGACATCGAGCGCGAGCGCGGCATCACCATCAAGGCGCAGACGGTGCGGCTGAAATACCGCGCCAACAATGGCGAGGACTATATCCTCAACCTGATCGACACCCCCGGCCATGTCGACTTCGCCTATGAAGTGTCGCGCTCGCTGGCCGCCTGCGAGGGCTCGCTGCTGGTCGTCGACGCCTCGCAGGGCGTCGAGGCGCAGACGCTGGCCAATGTCTACCAGGCCATCGACAACAACCACGAGATCGTCGTGGTGCTGAACAAGGTCGACCTGCCGGCCGCCGAGCCCGAGCGCATCCGCGAGCAGGTCGAGGAAGTCATCGGAATCGACGCCTCCAACGCCGTGCTGATCTCGGCCAAGACCGGCCTCGGCATTCCCGATGTGCTCGAAGCCATCGTCCACCAGCTGCCGCCGCCGCGCGAGGGCGACGCCACCGCCCCGCTGAAGGCCATGCTGGTCGACAGCTGGTACGACGCCTATCTCGGCGTCATCGTGCTGGTCCGCATCATCGACGGTGTGCTGAAGAAGGGCCAGACCATCCGCATGATGGGCACCGGCGCCAAATACCTGGTCGAGCGCACCGGCGTCTTCACGCCCGCCCGCATCAATGTCGACGAGCTCGGCCCCGGCGAGTTCGGTTTCTTCACCGGCTCGATCAAGGAAGTGGCCGACACCCGCGTCGGCGACACCATCACCGAGGACAAGCGCCAGACGGCCAAGGCGCTGCCCGGCTTCAAGCCGGCGCAGCCGGTGGTGTTCTGCGGCCTGTTCCCGGTCGACGCCGCCGATTTCGAGGATCTGCGCGCCGCCGTCGGCAAACTGCGCCTCAACGACGCCAGCTTCTCCTATGAAATGGAAACCAGCGCGGCGCTCGGCTTCGGCTATCGCTGCGGGTTCCTTGGCCTGCTGCATCTGGAAATCATCCAGGAGCGGCTGGAGCGCGAGTTCAACCTCGACCTCATCGCCACCGCCCCCTCAGTCGTCTACCGGCTGCTGCTCAGCGACGGCTCGATGAAGGAACTGCACAACCCCGCCGACATGCCCGACGTGGTCAAGATTTCCGCCATCGAGGAGCCGTGGATCCGCGCCACCATCCTCACCCCCGACGACTATCTCGGCGGCATCCTGAAGCTGTGCCAGGACCGGCGCGGCGTCCAGGCCGACCTGTCCTATGTCGGCAAGCGCGCCATGCTGACCTACGATCTGCCGCTCAACGAAGTGGTGTTCGACTTCTATGATCGCCTGAAATCGATCTCCAAGGGCTATGCCTCCTTCGACTATCATTTGACCGACTACAAGGAAGGCGACCTGGTGAAGATGTCGATCCTGGTCAATGAAGAGCCGGTCGACGCGCTGTCCATGCTGGTCCACCGCACGGCGGCGGAAAAGCGCGGCCGCCAGATGTGCGAGAAGCTGAAGGAGCTGATCCCGCACCATTTGTTCAAGATCCCGATCCAGGCCGCCATCGGCGGCAAGGTCATCGCCCGCGAGACGATCTCGGCGCTGCGCAAGGATGTCACCGCCAAATGCTACGGCGGCGACGTCTCGCGCAAGCGCAAGCTGCTCGACAAGCAGAAAGAGGGCAAGAAGCGGATGCGCCAGTTCGGCAAGGTGGATATCCCGCAGGAGGCGTTTATTCAGGCCTTGAAAATGGGAGACTAAAGGGTAGCAGTTCAGGAAACGGATAGTCGGCCAGGTCTAGTCGGTATCGCGGCCAGCTCTACGAATTCATCAATCGGCAAAATCTATCGCAGCTCTTCGGTTGCGGATGCCCAATACCGATCTTCTGCTGGGTCTGCCGAGATGATAGTCAGCCTCCGTGCAACGTATTACACCTCATCTAGTGAAGCATAATTAATGCAGGAAGCCTAAATTCCTAGGGCGCTTTGTGCTTCGGGCAGCACTTGATTCTGGTGCCAGAATCAAGTGCTATCCCTAATTGCATCTGAATTTATACCACTCCCGCTCCAGCGCAATTATTTTGGCCATAGAAGATCTCCTATTTGAGCGACTATTACGGCCCAGAACTCTCTTAGCTGGGTGGCACCTTACACGGCGCGACGTCCTAAAGGATTTTTACCTCGACGACCTAGGGATGGAGTGCTTCGCCTCGAATCTTTCGAGTCATATCGCTGATACCACGCGCTCGCTTGCGCTGGGCGAATATCGGTTCTCTGAAATAAGGCCTATTTCTATCCCGAAGGGTCCACACGGCACGCGGCCTGGATCGATTATCGCACTTCGAGATCGAGTTACTCTTTGGGCGATTACTACCCTTCTGGCACCAGCTTTAGACGCTGCTCTCGTCGACGGAGTGCTTAGCTATCGGGTTCGACGCCCTTACCGCAGCGGTGACTTTTTCGAGGAAATCGACGAGATAGCCATCCCTTTCCTAAAGGGCTCTTTCGTAAATAGTAGGATATCTCCATTTTCTTCATGGTATTACAACTGGCGAGAGTTTGATGCGCTCTCAAAGAAGGCGTTCGACAGTGGTCATAAATACCTAGCTGTGACCGACATATCGGCCTACTTCGAGAATATTAACCTAGACATACTTAGGGATCTCTTACTTAAATTCCATCCACAGGATCATCGAACTGTCAACATGTTGATAGAGGCCCTGTGTTCATGGACCGTGGCAACGCCAACGGGCCACCGCCCTAAGCGTGGTATACCTCAAGGAAGTGGTATCTCCAGTTTCCTAGGTAATATCTTTCTGATGCCTGTGGATAAGGCTATCTCATCTCATCCCTGGACCTCTGGGATCGTATATCTTCGATACATGGACGATATACGCGTTTTCTGTAAAAACAAAAACGACGCTATCAAAGCCATACTTCTATTGGAATCCGAGCTCAGGAAGATACATCTTAGTGTTCAGTCAGCAAAAACAAAGGTTCTCGGCCAAGTTGAAATCAAAGAACTCCTTTTTGATAGTAGAATCGATCAGATAAAGGCGATTAGGGCTGCCCATCCCGCGCCAACATTTGCGACGTCCATCGCCGTCGCCAAACTCGCCAGAGTCGGAAGTAGCACTGGCAGCGGTGAGGCGTTAGCTCGACGCTTCGAGAACCGGACAGGCTTGCTAGAGAGAGCTACCCGAATGTGGATGAATTCCCTAATGTACTATGGGTCCACAGCCTACATCGGGATTCTAACTCACGTGATCGTCAAGAACGCCGATCCGCGCTATTCCGAAATTTTTGTTCGAACCGCCAAGCGTTTTCCAAATTTTTCATATAATATGGCGCAGATATATTCATATCTATCGAGTGATGCGAATATCTATGAGTATCATGAGTGCACGTTGCTTGAAGCCTGCCGCTATATGACCAAGAGAAGCGCCATAATTTACAGACGGTGTATCCAGATAATAAATGGAGACAACTCTTATAATTTGAAGCTCGCGGCGATACGGTACCTAGCGAAGTGGCGCCTGAGCGGCGTCCAGCTGAGAGCAGTCGAACGAGCTCAACAACGCGAGAAATTTATTCCCTGCGCTATGAATTACATTCTGATTCTTAGGCAGATGAATGGCGTCGATTTTTCAATAATGATTTCTCGAATAGGGCGCATACCGAGCGCGCAGAGCGTAGATACGTTGGAGTTCGTTCGACAGATCCAGCAGTATTCTGCGTTTACCAAGGGGTTTTTGGCATTCATGTTTGATGCGAAATTTCGCTTTCGTTTGAGTGATTGGATTGGTGTTTTGTGGGTCATGTCGCACACGAACGACTCGAGGTTAAAGCGACATCTAGCTGGGCTGGCTAGACGTCGAATATTGTCTGAGCCGGACACATTGATTACAACAGCGCTGGGCGCTATTGGAGCTAGACTGATATGATAGAATGGAACAAGTATCCGAGCTTAAATCGGATGTGGGAAACCAGAGGTGCGCGTTTTGCTTGCCATGAACGGCTTACGAAGACAAACATATGGACGAACTATGCGATCGCCACAGGTTCTGCCTATGTTATATTGTTCTCTCTTATTAGCATATTAAACCTAAATATTTTTTCGGTCGATGATTATAAAGTGATAAACATACTATCAATAGTGATTTCAGTTGTTCTCATTTTTCTGAGTTTGATCGAAGGGGGCAAAAATCTCGTCGCTCATGCAGAGGCGATGCATTCCTGTGCTCGGGAGATAAGTGTCATCTATCATGAGGCTGAGGCCCTTATCGAGATGGGCGGTGGGGCTGCGCAGGTAGACTTGTCGGATCAGGTCAAGCGATATGATGCGATCGTGGACAAATACAAATTCAATCACGATCCCTTGGATTTCGACGTGTTTAAGACGAGCAAGCGGAATGTTTATGAAGCTGTCACTGATGCGGACGTGAAGAGCATACTTAGGAGACGATGGCTAAGTATATATGGATCTTTTCTGATGGTGCTGTGCGGTGTGCCTCTGCTTTTCCTTGCAGTTTGGCTGGCCGGGCATCGAAACGCTTGATGCAATACGCCTCTGTGCATTGGCATCGCACAAATATCGGCGCCTTTGGCCCCGGCCATTGGGGCTAAGCGGAATGGTGTGAAAAGGTTTGTGTAAGGCCGACGCTGAACAAGCGCGAGAAGCTTTCGGCGGTGGCAGCATTTGTTTGTGCCGTATCACAAGGCTGCGGCAAATTAAGTCAAAGCCCGCTCCGGCCATGCCGGGGCGGGCTTTTTTGCTTTGCGACGGCCTCGCACCCTCCTCATCGCGCGCCGCTTGGAGAACCTCCCATCCTGAACTATCCTTGAGCCCGGCTTAGGGGAGGTTTCGATGCGCTCTAATCTGGATATCGTCGCCGCGATCGGCCTCGCCATCGGCGGCGCTCTTGGCCTTGCCGGCACTTTTGTGGCCAGCGCGGAACTGCGCGAAACGCTGTGGGCGATCGATGGCGTCGCCCTCGTGGTGGCAGCTGCCCTGTTGACGATGAAGTATCAGCGGCAGGGCAATGACTGCGTCGCCGCCGGGTTCCTGACCTTCGTCGCTGGCGAGAGCCTGCTTTTGGCCGGCAATGCGGCAGGCCTCGAGGCCAGCGTTCCCGCCTATGCTGGCGGTATCTCGCTGTGGGCGGCAGCCCTGGTCCTGATCAGCGCGCCAAAAACCTTCGCCTTGTGGATGCGTCTCACCGGCCTCATTGCGGCCCTTCTGTTTGCCGTGTCGGTTGGCAAAATCCTCTGGGGCGCGCCCTTGCTGCCGACATCCTCGCCCTTGCCAGCCGCCGGCTATCCGTTCCTGGTGCTGACCTTCGTCGGCTGGATCTGGAACTTGCTGAAGTCCGAACGCTGAGCGCATGTCCGCCCCCGTCGAACTCCGCAACAGTCCCACCGGCAAGATGTCTTCCGCCTTCGGGGCGCTCTTGTTCGCGGCGATCTTCGGCTTCTACACGCTCAAGGGGCTGGTCACCGGCGCCGATGGCGGGCGGGTGCTGCTGGTGGCGATGCTGGCGCTTGGCTTCCTCGGGTTCGGCTATTTCCTCGCGCGCGGCGCCTTCGACACTTCGGTCAAGGTCGTGCTCGACGAAAAGGGCTTTCGCGACCGTCGCCTCGGCGACGTGCTGGTGCCCTGGGACAAGGTGCAGAGCGTGCGCCTCACCTCCGGCAAGGGGTCGGGCATGGTCAATTTCGAATTGGCCGAGGCGCCGCCCGACGAGATCAAATACGCGCTGGCCAACGCGCTCAACCTGATGCTGCCCTTCGGCCAGAACACCGTGCATATGGAGGTCTCCTCGCTCGACATGAGCGGCGCCGACATCATCGCGGCGATCCAGAAGTTCGCGCCGCATGTGGCGGTGACGCGCTGATCTCCCCCTCAAAGAGGGAGATTACGCGCTCCTCCGCCCGTGCTCTACTGCGCCCCTCAGGGAACCCGCCATCATGATTCGCCTCACCCTCGCCGCCCTTCTCCTCACCACCTCCGCCCACGCCGCCGACATGGCCTTCTTCGTGAAGAACCTGCGGCAGCAATCGGTGGCGGTCGAGCTGTTCAGCCATGACCGCAAGACGGTGTGGCCGGGCGACGACCAGGTGTTCATGATCGAGCCGGGCTCGCAGAAATCGGTGCCGATCTCCTGCAATCCGGGCGAAAACATCTGCTACGGCGCCTGGGTCAACGGCAACGACAGCATCTCGGCTGGCGTCGGCCCGGACAATGACCAGCCCTGTGATACCTGCTGCTTCATCTGCGTGGAGAAGACGACGGAGACGATTGATCTGGTGGAGTGAGGAGCGGTCGGCCATAGGCCGATCAATCGACAACGATTTGTCGATTGAAGCGACGAACGCCCGGAGCCATAGCGGAGGGCACGAGCTGCCAATCTCCCCCTTCGTGGGGGAGATGCCCGGCAGGGCAGAGGGGGGCGCGAAGGATCGCCAAACTCGCGCCCTGCGACCGCGCAAAACAGTGTGAAGGCACAGTTGTATTCGATTGAGATGCCGGCGGGACAGCGCCCCCCTCTGTCCTGCCGGACATCTCCCCCACGAGGGGGGAGATTGGCCGTCACCCCGGCTTTCGCCAATCGCACCGACGCACAAATCAGGACCGCATTAGCCGATCCTGACTTCCGCCCCTCCGCACATCATGTAATGATTCCTCCCACGGCCGGGGGCCGATTCTCATCCAGGGGAGATTGCCATGTTTTTTGCCACCACGCGCCGCGTCGTTCTCGCGCTTTCGCTTGCCGCGCTGTTCGCGCCGGCGGCACATGCCGGCGATGTCACGTTCGAAATCAAGAACAGCCATCCCAACGCCATGCGCGTCGAGCTCTACAGCCAGGACCGCGACTATGTCTGGCCGGGCGATGGCAAGGATTTCTATCTCGACGACGGCGAGACCAAGTCGATCCCTTTGTCGTGCAATGACGGCGAATCAATCTGCTACGGCGCCTGGGTCGACGGCGACGAGCAGACCTATTGGGGCGTCGGCCCAGGCAACAAGGAAAAGTGCGAAGACTGCTGCTACACCTGCACCGGCGGCGAGACCGAGGAAATCGAACTGGTGCCGTGAGGCGGTGACGCTGCTGATCTCCCCCCGTGTGGGGGAGATGCCCGGCAGGGCAGAGGGGGGCGCTGTCCCGCCGACGTCTCAACCTACCAGCCCCGCCTTGGGGAATTTTGCCTGCCCGAACGACAGCAGGGCCGCGATCCTTCGCGCCCCCCTCTGTCCTACCGGACATCTCCCCCACGAGGGGGGAGATTGGCTGTCACCCTGGCCTTCGCCCATCGCAAAGGTCGCGCCCAGCCTCTCAGCTAGCTTGACGCGCTTCCGGCTACAGCCATAGCCTGCCGGCGAAAAACAGGAGCATGGCGATGGCAGTGGTTCAAAGCGACAAGGTCGACGTCGGTTTTTCCGGCAAACGCTGCATCCATTCACGCAACTGCGTGCTGGGCAACCCGCACGTCTTCGTGCCCAACGCGGCGGGCGAGTGGATCCACCCCGATGCGGCCAGCGTCGAAAAAGTGGTGGCCATCGCCGAAAGCTGCCCGTCGGGCGCCATCACCTATCTCCGCAAGGATGGCGGGCCGCAGGAAAAGCCTCCGGCGGTCAACACCGTGCGTATCAGGGAAAACGGCCCGCTGGCCGTCCATGCCGAGATCGTGCTCAACGGCGAGACCTTTTACCGCGCCACGCTCTGCCGCTGCGGCGCCTCGCAAAACAAGCCGTTCTGCGACAACAGCCATATCAAGGCCGGCTTCGCCGCCACCGGCGAACCGCCGCTGAAGGACACGCCGGCGCTGGAGGCGCGGGACGGCCCGCTCACCGTCACGCCGACCACCAACGGCCCGCTCAAGCTCGAAGGCAATGTCGAAATCGTCACCGGCACCGGCCACACGATCGACCGCACGCAGCGCACCTTCCTCTGCCGCTGCGGCCATTCGGCCAACAAGCCGTTTTGCGACAATTCGCATAAGAAGGTGGGGTTTGTCGGGTAGGCGACCGAGCTGCCAATCTCCCCCCAAGTGGGGGAGATGTCCGGCAGGACAGAGGGGGGCGCCGTAGAGCGCCAACTCCCCAACCACCGAGCATCGACAATGCCCCACACGCCATTGCCGCCAAAACATCGCGCAAACGCCAGGTCGATGCGCAAGGTCATGACCGATGCCGAACTGAAGCTCTGGAACGAGCTTCGCGCCCACCGGCTGATGGGGCTTGGCTTTCGGCGCCAATTTCCTGTTGCCGGGTACATTGTCGACTTCGCGTGCCCGGATAAGAAACTCGTCGTGGAGGTCGACGGCTCCCAGCATGCGGATGCGGTCGCCGGCGATGATGCAAGGACGGTGCGTCTGGAACAGGATGGCTGGAGCGTGCTGCGCTTTTGGAACGACGACATTCTCCGCGACATCGACAATGTCTGCCAGCATATTGTGATTGCGGCCGGACTCGAGGGTGCGCCTTAGGTCATGGCAAAGTAGGTGATCCTTCGCGCCCCCCTCTGGCCTGCCGGCCATCTCCCCCACGAGGGGGGAGATCGAACTCCTCCACTGGCCCATCTCTCCCGCCTTTATCCCCAGCCCGCTATCGGCTAAGGGCGGGGACTGCGAAATCTCCGGACCCACCTTTATGACCGCCAAGCCAAAACCCTCTCCCCTGTTCCTCGGCATCGACACCGGCGGCACCTACACCGATGCGGTGCTGTGGTCGGAAGCCGAGGGGCCGCACGGCAAGGTGCTGGCCAAGGCCAAGGCGCTGACCACGCGCCATGATCTCGCCGTCGGCATTTCCGGCGCGGTCGACGCCGTGCTGCAGAAGGCCGGCACCGACCCGGCCGCCATCAAACTGGTGTCGATGTCGACGACGCTCGCCACCAATGCGCTGGTCGAGGGCCAGGGCGGGCGCGTGGCACTGGTGATGATCGGCTTTACCGAAGGCGATCTCGCCCGCGACGGGCTGAAGGCAGCGCTCGGCACCGACCCGGTGGTCTTTTGTCCCGGCGGCCACGATGTGCACGGCAATGCGGCCAAGCTCGATCTGTCCGGGCTGGAGGCCGCGCTGCCGGAACTCGGCGCCTCGGTGTCCGGCTTTGCCGTCTGCGCCTATTTTGCCACCCGCAATCCGGCGCATGAACTCGCCGCGCGCGACCTGATCCGCCAAAAAACCGGCCTGCCGGTCACCGCCAGCCACGAGCTGTCGGCCAAGCTCGGCGGCCCGCGCCGGGCGCTGACGACGCTGCTCAACGCAAGGCTGATCTCGATGATCGACCGGCTGGTGGCGGCGACCGAAGGCTTTTTGGAGGCCCGCAAGATCGTCGCCCCCCTGATGGTGGTGCGTGGCGACGGCGCGCTGGTTTCGGCGGCGTTTGCCCGCCAGCGGCCGATCGAGACCATCCTCTCCGGCCCGGCCGCCAGCCTCGTCGGCGCCCGCCACATGACCGGGCTCGACAATGCCGTGGTCTCCGACATTGGCGGCACTACCACCGACGTCGCCGTGCTCGACGGTGGCCGCCCGCGGCTCGATCCGGAAGGCGCCACTGTCGGCGGCTTCCGCACCATGGTCGAGGCGGTGGCCATGCGCACCTTTGGCCTCGGCGGCGATTCCGAAGTGGCGCTGGAGGATGGCGCGCTCAACCCAAAAATCCTGCTCGGCCCGCGCCGCCTGGTGCCGCTCGCCCTGGCCGGCATGGTGCATCGCGAGGCGGTGACGTCGGAGCTCGAGCGCCAGCTGCGCGCGCCAAACCCCGGACGCATGGATGGCCGCTTTGCGCTGCGCACCGGCGTGCCGGACAGGCTCGCCGCCGGCCTGACCGCGCCTGAAGCCAAACTCTACGAGCAGATCGGCACTGTCCCTCTCGCCCTTGATAGGCTGCTGACCTCGAACGCCCAGAACGCCACGCTGAACCGGCTGGTGTCGCGCGGCTTGGTGCATATCTCGGGCTTTACACCCTCGGACGCCGCCCATGTGCTGGGCAAGCAGGCCAACTGGGATCCGGTCGCGGCCCGTCTCGGTGCTGAACTGTTTGCCCGCAAGCGCGACGGCCGCGGCCAGAACATCGCCGCCTCGCCCGAGGTCATTTCCGAACGTGTGCTGGTGACGCTGACGCGCTGGTCGGCGGAATATATCCTCGAAACCGCCTTTGCCGAGGACGGGCTGGATGGCGCGGCGACTGTGGCGCATGCGCTGGTGCAGCGCGCCGTCGATTCGCATCCCGGCATCGCTAGGCTCAGCGTCGCGCTCGACCGCCCGGTCATCGGTCTTGGCGCCTCGGCGCCGCTGCATTATGCCGGCCTCGCCGAGCTGGTCGGCAATGACTGCGTGGTGCCGGAGGATACTGACGTCGCCAACGCGCTCGGCGCCGTCGTCGGCCAGGTCCGGGTCTCGGCCGAGGCGCGGGTCAGTCAACCCCAGGAAGGGCTGTTCCGTCTGGCCTCGGGCGAAACCGTGCGCGATTTCACCGACGAGGGGAAAGCGATCGCGGCGGCCGAAGCCGACGTCCGCGCCATTGTCGCCCTGCGTGCGAAGGATGCCGGCACCGACAATGCTGAAATCGAAGTCGCCACTGAATTCAAGGTTTCCACTGTCGAAGCCCAGCGCATGTTCATCGAGGCGCATGTGGTGGCGGTCGCCTCGGGCCGGCCGAGGATTGCTGTGTGAGGAAGAGCAATCTCCCCCCTCGTGGGGGAGATGGTCGGCAGGCCAGAGGGGGGCGCTGTCCCGCCAGCCTCTCAACGGTGCTCAACCCCACGGCTTGGGTCTGTTCGATCGGTCGCAGAGAGGTTCGCGTTCCTTCACGCCCCCCTCTGCCCTGCCGGGCATCTCCCCCACGAGGGGGGAGATTGGCAGCTGCGCCAATTCGCGAAAATCCCCCCTTCACCCTAAGCTGAATTGACCCTGCACCCCTGACATGCCAAAGGCCGACTTAAGCCTTTCATCTGGAGAAGCCCTGATGACCGATCGCGTCGAGATCGCCGGATTGCAGATTGCCCGCGCGCTTCATGACTTTGTCGTCAACGAAGCGCTGCCGGGCACCGGCGTAGCAGTGGATGCGTTCTGGAGCGGCTTCTCGGCCATCGTCCATGATCTTGGCACCAAGAACCGGGCGTTGCTGGCCAAACGCGACGCCATCCAGGAGCAGATCGACGCCTGGTACCGCGACAATGGCGCGCCGAGCGACATGGAGGCCTACAAGAGCTTCCTGAAGGAGATCGGCTATCTCGTCCCGGAAGGCCCGGCCTTCTCCGTCGCGACCGAAAATGTCGACCCGGAAATCGCTGTCGTCGCCGGGCCGCAGCTGGTGGTGCCGGTGATGAACGCGCGCTATGCGCTGAACGCCGCCAATGCGCGCTGGGGCTCGCTCTATGATGCGCTCTATGGCACCGATGCCATTCCCGAGAGCGGCGGCGCCGAAAAGCGCAAGAGCTTCAACCCCGCGCGTGGCGCCAAGGTCGTCTCCTGGGCCAAGAACTTTCTCGACGAGTCGGTGCCGCTCACTCTGGGCAAATGGGCCGGCGTCAACGGTCTGACGGTCTCGGGCGCCACCTTGCGGCTCGGCGCCGGCGCCGGCGGCACCACGCTGGCTGATCCAAAACAGTTTGCCGGCTATCGCGGCGATGCTGAAAACCCTGAAGCGATCCTGCTGGTCAAGAACGGCCTGCACATCGAAATCCTGATCGACCGCGTCAACCAGATCGGCCGCACCGATCCGGCAGGCATTGCCGATGTCGTGCTGGAATCGGCACTCACCACCATCCAGGACTGCGAGGATTCGGTCGCCGCCGTGGATGCTGACGACAAGGTCGTGGTCTACCGCAACTGGCTCGGCCTGATGAAGGGTGATCTGGTGGAAGAGATAACCAAGGCCGGCAAGACCTTTACCCGAAAACTCAATCCCGACCGCAGCTACAGCGCGCCCAATGGCGGCCAGCTTGCCTTGCCTGGCCGCTCGCTGATGCTGGTGCGCAATGTCGGTCACCTCATGACCAATCCGGCGATAACAGACCGCGACGGCAACGAGGTGCCGGAAGGCATCATGGATGCGGCGATGACGGCGCTGATCGCGCTGCATGATGTCGGCCCGAACGGCCGCCGCAAAAACTCCCGCGCCGGCTCGATGTATGTGGTGAAGCCGAAGATGCACGGCCCGGAAGAGGTCGCCTTCGCCGTCGAGATTTTCGATCGCGTGGAAGTGCTGCTCGGCATGGCCAAGAACACCATCAAGATGGGCATCATGGACGAGGAGCGGCGCACCACCGTCAACCTCAAGGAGGCGATCCGCGCGGCACAAGACCGCGTCGTGTTCATCAACACCGGTTTTCTCGACCGCACCGGCGACGAGATCCACACCTCGATGGAAGCCGGGCCGATGCTGCGCAAGGGCGACATGAAGCAGGCCGCCTGGATCTCCGCCTACGAGGCCTGGAATGTCGACACCGGGCTGGAATGCGGGCTGGCCGGCCACGCCCAGATCGGCAAGGGCATGTGGGCGATGCCGGATCTGATGGCGGCGATGCTGGTCGAAAAGATCGCCCACCCGAAGGCCGGCGCCAACACCGCCTGGGTGCCGTCGCCGACAGCGGCGACGCTGCACGCCACGCACTACCACAAGGTCGATGTCCACGCCGTGCAAGCGGCGCTGAAGAGCCGGCCGAAGGCCAAGCTCGACGACATCCTGTCGGTGCCGGTGGTGGTGCGTCCGAACTGGACGCCCGACGAGATCCAGCGCGAACTCGACAACAATTCGCAAGGCATTCTGGGCTATGTCGTGCGCTGGATCGAGGAAGGCGTCGGCTGCTCGAAAGTGCCTGACATCAACGATGTCGGCCTGATGGAAGACCGCGCCACGCTGCGCATCTCCTCGCAGCACATCGCCAACTGGCTGCGCCACGCCGTCTGCTCGCGCATCCAGGTGATGGATTCCCTGCAGCGCATGGCGGCCATCGTCGACCGCCAGAATGTCGGCGATCCGCACTACCGGCCAATGGCGCCCGACTTCGACAATTCCGTCGCTTTCCAGGCCGCATGCGACCTGGTGTTCAAGGGCCGCGAACAGCCGAATGGCTATACCGAGCCGGTGCTGCACAGGCGGCGGCTGGAGCTGAAGGCGCGGGAGAAGGCCTGAATCAGCCCGGCCGGAGGTGATTGCTGTTACCGGCCGCTCCGCATCTGAGGCGGGATCCGCATGTGGTCGCCGGTTGCGGTGGCCTCACACGCGATGGATCGAGCGTGACAAGAAGACGTCCGTATGCCTGACATGCGCCGGAGTTTCGCGGAAAGGCGCGCAGGGCCTGAAGCCGAACGCCTCGTACAGCGAAACAGCGTTTTCCATATAGAAGGTCGTGTGGATCAGCACCGTGCGGGCCGGCCCTTTCTCGATCTCCGCCAATGCAGCGCCCATCAGCTCGCGACCTATCCCTAGTCCGCGGAAGGATGCGTCGACGAAGAACCTGTGAAGCTCCACTGTGGTGTCGGTGAACTGGTCGAAGGCGAGGCAGCCTGCCGGCCGGCTCTCCGATCGCCCGATGAACGCCATGGCACCCGGCACGCCGAATTGCATTGCCAGCTCGGGGCCGCTTGTTTCCGGCTGGAAGAGGGTCCTGACATCCTCCTCCGAGACGCCGTGGGGCGCCGAAGCGTCGACATCCCATTGCGCAAGCTTGCGACAGAGCCCTGCCAAGGTCTCGAAGTCTTCGGCGCTGCGCGCCGGCGACACTGAAATCATCCCCCAAGCCCCCGCGGATCTGCGCGATCATAGCACGCGCGGCCCCCCGACGCGAAAGCCGGTCACATAAATGAGATGTCGAGGTGATCGGCGATCGGTCTTGGGCGGCTTGACGACTAGCTGTCTACCTACTAGTTGGTAGGCAGTTGAAACGAGAGATCCCGTCATGCTTGGACAAATGAATGATCAGAGCTGTGCCCCGTCATCAGACGGGTGGCTCAAAAGCTATTATTATCTGCGGTTTGCCGTATCGGCAGCCTGGGTTACGGCGGCTTTCACCGTCGCGAAAAGCAGCCCACCGCTCGCTGCCACCATGCTGGTTGCCTACCCTGCATGGGACGCGCTGGCGAATTACATCGACGCTCAGCGCACCGGCGGGCTCGGCCGCAACAAGTCTCAATTGCTCAATTTCGTCGCCAGCATCGTCACTGCGATCGCTATTGCCATCGCGCTTCGCCACAGCATGAACGCGGTGCTCTCGGTCTACGGCGTCTGGGCCGTTGTCTCCGGCGCGTTTCAGCTCCTGACCGCGGCGCGGCGCTGGAAAACCAACGGTGCGCAATGGGCGATGATCCTGAGCGGCGCCCAATCGGCGGTGGCAGGTCTCTTCTTCGTCAAGATGGCCGGCGGCACAGAGATCATTGGCATCGCCAATGTTGCGCCCTATGCAGCTTTCGGCGCCTTCTACTTCCTCGTGTCCGCCTTGTGGCTGTCGGTCAGCGACGTCCTTCGCAAGTCGCCGCGGGTCGCAAGCTAGAGAAATTCCAGGAAAAGCGCGAACGATTGGGCTCGGCGACTTCGCAGTCGCCTCCGTCCGGGATCGCGTCAAAACAAAACAAAGACTTAATCTAAAGCGGGTCACTGTTTGCGTGAAAACGGTGACCCGCTAAGTAGGGAGGAGCCCTCTGCGGAGCAAGTTATGAGCAAGCCTTCAAACACCGCCGATGAGATCCTGGCCGCCGCGCGAACCTTCATCGTCGCCGGCGGATACAATGGCTTCAGCTACGCCGATATCGCCGAAGTGATCGGCATCCGCAAAGCCAGCATCCATCACCATTTCCCCAGCAAGGTCGACCTCGTGCAGACCCTGCTCAGGCGTTACCTCGAGGATGCCGTTACGGGCATGGGAGGGCTAGAGCGCAATGTCCCCGAGCCGCCGGAGTTGCTTCGAACCTATGCCGGCATCTGGGCTCGATGCATCGAGGACGCGAGCATACCGTTCTGCGTCTGCGCGCTGCTTGCCAGCGAGCTGCCGGCCCTTCCGCCGGAGGTTGGCATGGAAGTGCGGGCGTATTTTCAGTTTCTCTCGAAATGGCTGACTGGCGTCATCGAGCGCGGTGCCGAGAAAGGCACGCTGTCTATTTCCGCTTCGCCACGCGTTGAGGCCGAGGCCTTCATGGCGACCGTGCATGGCGCAATGCTTTCCGCGCGCGCTTATGGCGATGTCTTGACCTTCGGCATGATCCTGACGCCGACGCTTCAGAAGTTGATTCCCGCGACCGATTGAGCTGGGTAAAAGAGGATCGGCCGGGAGAAGCGGACCTGGCGTGTAGCTTCAAATGCCCTTTGACTATGCCGCCTGCGCCACGCGCTCCGACATCATGCGATAGGAAATCGCTTCGGCCAGATGAATGCGGCCGACCGCTTCGCTGGCCTCGAGATCGGCCAACGTCCGCGCCACCTTCAGCACCCGGTGATAGGCGCGTGCCGAAAAGCCGAGCTTTTCGCTGGCATCCCTGAGCAGCGACAGGCCTGCGGCATCCGGCATCGCGATCTCCTCGATGACCGAAGGCGAGCAATGCGCGTTGGTGGTGGCGCTGGTGACGCCTAGCCGCTCGAAACGCTCGCGCTGGATGGTGCGGGCGCGGGCCACGCGCAGCGCAACGGATGCACTCTTCTCCGCCCTATCAGGCCGGATCAGATCGCCGGCCGACACTGCCGGCACCTCGATCCTCAGATCGATGCGGTCGAGCAGCGGGCCGGAGATGCGCGCCTGATAGTCGGTGCGGCAGCGCTCGCCGCGCAGGCAGCGATAGCCGGGCTCGCCGGCCATGCCGCAGCGGCACGGGTTCATCGCCGCCACCAGCTGGATGCGCGCCGGATAGGTGACGCGATGGTTGGCGCGCGCGATCATGCAGTCGCCGGTCTCCAGCGGTTGGCGCAGCGCATCCAGCGTCTGCGGCGTGAATTCGGGAAATTCATCGAGGAACAGCACGCCGTGATGGGCGAGCGACACTTCGCCCGGCCGTGCCCTCAGGCCACCGCCGACCATCGCCGCCATCGACGCCGAATGGTGCGGCGCGCGGAACGGCCGCCGGTCGGTCAGCTTGCCCTCGCCTAGCTCTCCGGCCACCGAGGCGATCATCGAGACCTCCAAAAGCTCCTTCGGCGCCAGGGGCGGCAGGATCGACGGCAGCCGCTGCGCCAGCATCGACTTGCCTGAGCCTGGCGGGCCGACCATCAGCAGATTGTGGCCACCGGCCGCCGCCACTTCCAGCGCCCGCTTGGCGGTCTCCTGGCCCTTGATGTCGGAGAGGTCAGGCAGGTCGCGCGCCGAGGCGTGGATGCCGGCCTCGGGCCGCGACAGCACCTGCGTGCCGCGAAAATGATTGGCAATCGCAATCAGGCTGCGCGGCGCCAATATGTCGAAATCCTTGCCGGCCCAGGCCGCCTCCGGGCCGCAGCCGAACGGGCAGATCAGCCCTTTTCCCTCGGCATTGGCACCGATCGCCGCTGGCAACGCACCGGCCACTGCGGCAATGGTGCCGTCGAGCGAGAGTTCGCCGAGCACGACATAGCCGGCCAGCATGTCGCCCGGGATGGCACCGAGGGCTGCCATCAGGCCGAGCGCGATCGGCAGATCGTAATGGCTGCCTTCCTTTGGCAGGTCAGCCGGCGCCAGATTGACCGTCACCTTCTTCGACGGCATCGACAGGCCGGAAGCATGCAATGCCGCCTGCACCCGCTCGCGGCTTTCGGCCACCGCCTTGTCGGCCAGGCCGACGATATGCATGTTGACCTTGCCCGGCGCGATCATCACCTGCACGTCGACCGGCACGGCCTCGATGCCCTGGAAAGCGACCGTGCGAACCCGCGCCACCATTTTCTCTGCCCCCGGATACAGGCTCGCTCAAAGCCGATGCAACCGGGCCGTGAGCGACGTCAAAGGAAGACAAGCATAGATTTTTGGGTTAGGCAAGAACATTACGGGAACATAGGAGCGCCCGCGGCCGCCAGGCCACCTTCCGACAGCGCACGGCTTTTGCGGCACCAAGCGAGGCCGAGCTTCACACGCCCCACCCGGGAGACAGAATTAACCACATTGGAAAACGGCAAAAGCCAGTTGGCTTTGTCACCGATCCGACTCGCTTACCATGGTATCGTTGGATCGGGGGACATCCGCAGCGCGTCCAGGCGCAAAGGCGAGGAAGACCAGGATGCCGACCTTAAGCAATGGAAGTGAACTCACCGTATGGAAAGAACCCGACAATCCCAATCCAAGTCCTGACACGGTCCTTTTCAGCATTGCGGAAACCGACGGCGACGTCATCGGACCGATAGGGGCAAAGCCGGATTTCCCGTTCGGTGGGATCGATCTCGCTTCCGTCGATGTCTTCGACGGCTTCTTCACCATCACCAGCTTCACCCATGAGGGCAGGACCGAAACCTGGACGACGGTGGAAACGCAGGTCTTCGACAACGAAGGCAATCTTATCCGCACCGTGTCCGACCAGGCGGCCTTCCTGTCGGCCCGGATCGTCTCGGTCAACGCCGACAGCCCAGACAGCATCACGGTGACATGGATCGGGGCGAACGACTATTTCGGTGGCGAAAACACCCGGTACGGCCAGCATCAGATCATCCTGGCCGGCGGCGCGCTTCAGCCCGACACCTTCGTCAATCATGCGCCCTCAGCCGCCAACCTGAATGTGTCGGTTTCGCAGGGGCAATTTCTCGACGACGTCAAATTCAGCGCGGCCGATGCCGACTACGATCTCTTGAGCTTTATCATTGTAGACGGGCCGGACCACGGCAGTTTTGAGCAGAGCACGCGTTTCGACGGCAACCACTACCCGTTTCACCAAGGTCACGTCGGCACCAGCCTGCACTATCATGCGGACTTTCTGAGCGGAAATCTGTTCGACTACACGCCCGAGGCCGGCTTCGTCGGCACCGACAGTTTTACGGTTTACGCCACGGACGGCCAGGGCAACAGCAATGTGGCGACGATTACGATCACGGTCACGCCACCGGCCGAATCCGTCACGCTGACCGACGCGACGAACACCGTGAACTATGGAAGCCATGATCGTGCCGTGCTCATCGACGCGCTGGGGGGCGGCGACCGCATCACCGGCACCTCATTCAACGATACGCTCGACGGCGGCGCCGGCCACGACCAGCTGTTCGGCGGCGCCGGCGCCGACACGATCATCGGCGGCGCGGGGACCGACTGGCTGAAGGGCGACGCCGGCAATGACGAGATCAGCGGCGGTGCGGGCACGGACGGCATTCGCGGTGACGCGGGCGACGATTTCCTCGACGGCGGCGCCGGCTCCGACGACCTGCGGGGCGGCGCTGGTGACGACATCCTCAATGGCGGTGCCGGCCGCGCCCGGCTGGCCGGCGACGCGGGCAGGGATGTCTTCGTGTTCGACGCGCTTGGACCGGCGAACTACGACAGTATCGTCGACTTCGATGCGCAAGATGATGTGTTCCGGCTGGACAGCTCCGTATTCGTCGGGCTGTCGGCCGGCCCGCTTCTGGCTGCGGTCTTCGCGATAGGCAACAAAGCCGTCGATGCCAGCGACCACATTCTCTATGACGACGCGACGGGCGATCTGCTGTTCGATGTGGACGGGGCGGGCGGCGTGTCGGCTGTCAAGTTCGCCGCCATAGGCCCGGGCACATGGCTCACCGCGGACGACTTTCTCGTGTTCTAAATGCGTGGGGCGGCATTCAGCGCCGCCTCTTGCCCTCAACCGCGTCCCAGAACAGGCTGGCAATATCGGCACCGCCAAAACGCTTGACCTCGCGCACGCCGGTCGGCGAGGTCACGTTGATCTCGGTCATGTAGTCGCCGATGACGTCGATGCCGACGAGGATGAAGCCACGTTCCTTCAGCGACGGGCCGATGCGGGCGCAGATCTCGCGCTCGCGCGCCGTCAGTTCGGTCTTCTCGGCGCGGCCGCCGACATGCATGTTGGAGCGGGAATCGTGCTCGGCCGGCACCCGGTTGATGGCGCCCACCGGCTCGCCGTCGATCAGGATGATGCGCTTGTCGCCCTTGCGCACGTCCTTGAGATAGCGCTGCACGATATAGGGCTCGCGGAACATCTGGCCGAACATTTCGAGCAGCGAGGCGAGGTTGCGGTCGGCCTCGTGCAGATGGAAGATGCCGGCGCCACCATTGCCGTAGAGCGGCTTGACGATGATGTCGCCGAACTCCTTGCGGAAAGCGGCGACCTCTTGCGGGTCCTTGGTGATCAGCGTGTCCGGCATCAGGTCGGAAAACTCGGTGACAAAGATCTTTTCGGGGCTGTTGCGCACCCAGGCCGGGTCGTTGACCACCAATGTCTTGGGGTGGATGCGCTCGAGAATATGTGTCGTGGTGATGTAGTTCATGTCGAAGGGCGGATCCTGGCGCAGCAGGATGACGTCCATTTCCGACAAATCAGTGCGCACCTTCTCGCCCAACGAAAAATGGTCGCCCTTCTCGTCGCGCACCTGCATCGCCTCGATGCGGGCGAACACCTTGCCGTCGCGCAGCGACAGCCGGTCGGGCGTGTAGTGGAACAATTGGTGGCCGCGCCGCTGCGCCTCCAGCGACAGCGCGAAGGATGTGTCGCCGGCGATCGACACTGTGGAGACATGGTCCATCTGGACGGCGATTTTCAGCGGCATCTCGTGTCTCCAGCGGGATCAAGCAATTCCAGCAAAAGCGCGTAGCGTCCGGAATTGCGGCAAGGCAAGGTGCCGATATACGGAACTCGGCGGCGTCTGCCAATCGCGCTTGCTTGGCCCAGCCCTAATGCGTGTCGTCTGCGGCAAATCTGCCCTGGCGGTGTAGTTTGAGCACCGCATAAACCGCATCGTTCGCTGGTGTTGGCACCCCGAACTCCCGCCCGAGTTGAACCACCTTGCCCGCGAGCCAATCGAGTTCAAGCCGGTTGCCGTGCTCCAGATCATGCAGCATGGATGCCTTGAAGCCAGGTGGCGAGGCTTCGCCGAACTTCATCCGGTCGTCAGCAAAATCAGCCGGTAGCGATACGCCCTTGGCGCGACCGATCTCCACCACTTCGCGCATGAGATTGTAGAAGAAAGCGCGCGTGTCGGAATCTCCAAGTATCGCGCCAAGAGGTTTGCGGGTCGCTGCGGTCGCTCCAGAAAGCCCGATCAGGAAAACAAATTTTTGCCACCTCTCGCGCTCAATCGCGTCGGTCAATGCGCCGTCGAGCCTCGCTGCCGAGGCGGCATCGGCAAAGGCCTTCAGCATTGCGTCAGGCTTGCCGTCCGCACGCCCGAAGATGAGGCGCGCGAATTTGCTTGTATGCGCCACCACGCCAGGCGCGGCGATCGTCGCCGCGATATAGGCGCAGCCCGAAACCACATTCCCGGCGCCGAGGATCGGGCTCAGTCGCTCTATGCTGTCCACACCGTTCTGGAGGGTAACTACGCGCGTGGCGGGCCCAACGAGCGAACGCGCGCGCTCGGCCGCCTTTTCGGTATCCCAGAGCTTCACCGCGAAAAGCACGATATCGACCGGGCCGATCGAGGCAGGGTTGTCGGTGACATTCGGATTCGGCAGGTGCAGATCGCCGAGAACGCTTTGGATCCTCAATCCGTTCGCCTTGAGTGCCTCGAGATTGGCACCTCGCGCGACGAAGAACACATCGTGCCCCGCTGCTGCCATCCGCGAGCCGAAATATCCGCCGATGGCGCCGGCGGCCATCACTGCAATACGCATCTCATCCCCCTTTGTCGGGTTCGACGACCTGGCCCGGCTGACGACTGCCAAGGCAGCGCGGTTCGGCCCTTAGCCAATTTCCTTTGATTGAGTATTGGCTAATATACGCTTACGCCGGGGGAACCGTGAATGAAAGTCAATGTCGTCTACGCACACCCGCTCGCCGACAGCTACCAGGCATCGCTTCACAAACGCGTCGTGCAGACACTCAAAGCCAGGGGCGACGAGGCAGGGGCAGATCCAAGTCTGAACAGGAGGGGAGATGGCCACGCAGGAAAACTGGAATGCAATGTCGGATTCGGCAGCCGGCGCTACTTTGCCTTCGGCGACAACGCTGACCGGAAACCACATCAGCCTCGCCCCACTCTGCCTTGAAGATGCGGAGGATATCTTTCGGCTCACCCACGCCCGCGGACGCGACGAAATCTGGGCTGAAATGAAGGTTGGACCATTCGACGGGATCGAGTCTTTCCGGGCTCATGTCGGCAGCATACTCAACGACCAATCGCGCACATTCCTGACGCTACGCACCAAAGCGGCGGTGGGACCGGTCGGCTGGCTTTGTCTGATGGAGGCCAGACCGGCGCACAGGGTGATCGAGCTGGGCTACGTGCTCTTCTCGCCGGCGCTGCAACGGACGATCGCGGCCAGCGAATCTCTCTTCCTGATCATGCGACACATCTTCGACGACCTCGGCTATCGGCGGTTGGAGTGGACGTGCACTACGGACAATGCGAAATCGAGGCGAGCGGCCGACAGGTTGGGCTTTGTCTTTGAGGGCATATTGCGCCACGGATTGGTGCTGAAGGGCCACGCACGCGATATCTGCATGTATTCGATGCTGGCACGCGAATGGTCGGTCGCCGGCGCGGCATTTGATGCCTGGCTGTCCCCCGACAATTTCGTCAATGGCCGTCAGATGCGATCCTTGCAGGACGTAAGAGCGGCGGCATCTTCGGGCTTTGCGCCAGCGTAGGCTCATGCAGTCAATGCGGCGCGCGGGGTCATGCGCTCCGCGGGTCACCTTCCTCGGACCAGCGCCTCAGCGGTCGAAGACCAGCCTGGAGTAGCCAAGGAAGGACAGCGCCATGGCGATCAGCGAGGCGATCGCCAGCGCCGCCAGCGGCGGCATCGCCGGCAAGGTAAGCAGGATGGCTGAGTAGACGAGATAGTTGACGATGCTGGTGGCGATGCCGACGCCGCCATAGCGCGCGCCCTCTTTTGCGATGCCGCGGCTTGACGGCGAGAAGGTGAAATGGCGGTTGATCAGCCAGGTGACGGTGAGCGCAAAGCCGATCGAGAGGAGGCGGGCGACGAACGGCCCAAGCGGCGTGACGGCCAGCAGCAGCCAAAGTGCCGCAGCGTCGGCGACGAAACCGACGCCGCCGGCAAAGAGGAAGCGGACGAGGCGGTTCACGACAGGCTCTAGGCCGCCCGGGGGGTCTTGCCCGGCTCGGCCTTCACGTTTGCGTGCGGGCCGGCGCGTTCGACGCGGCCCGACGGCATCGACAGATAGAAGATGCGCTTCTGCTCGGCCCGGCCGCGCGATACCGAATCGAGGATCACACCGGTCACCCCCGCCAGCATGGAAAGCAGGAGCAGGCCGACCGACAGCACCCAGGTCGGCATGCGCGGTACAAGGCCGGTCTCGGCGAATTCGATCAGCACCGGTATCATCAGGCCGATGCTGGCCGACAGGAAGAACAGCGCGAATGTCCCGAAGAAGCGCAGCGGCTGCGTCTCCTTCATCAGCATGGCGAACATCCACAGGATCCTGGCGCCGTCGCGAAAGGTCGACAGCTTGGACGACGAACCTTCCGGCCGGCGGCCATAGTCGAGGGCGATCTCGCTGACCGGCAATTTGAGCTGCGAGGCATGCACCGACATTTCGGTCTCGATCTCGAAGCCGCCGGAAACGGCTGGGAAGCTTTTGACGAAGCGTCGGGTGAAGACGCGATAGCCCGAAAAGATGTCGGTGAAGTCGGTGCCGAAGAGGCGCTTGTAGAGGCTGTTGAAGACGCGGTTGCCGAAGGCATGGCCGGAGCGACCGGCATCGTCGGTGACGCCGCGCCTGGTGCCGACCACCATGTCGCAGCGTTCGGTCAAGAGCGTGTTGATCAGCTGCGGCGCGTCCTCCGGCGCATAGGTGCCGTCGCCGTCGGCCATCAGGTAGATGTCGGCGTCGACATCGGCGAACATGCGGCGCACGACATTGCCCTTGCCTTGGCGCGGCTCGCGGATGACGATGGCGCCGGCGGCGCGTGCCTTCAGCGCCGTGAGATCCCTGGAATTGTTATCGTAGACATAGATGGCGGCAGCAGGCAGGGCTTCGCGAAAACGCAGCACCACCTCGGCGATCGTCAACTCCTCATTGTAGCAAGGCAGGAGCACGGCGATGGTGGGTTCATAGCGAACTTCGTGCGGCATTTTCGTCTCCGGATGCCAATTGGCGCTCCATGGCCGCGCCGAATGTCGGCTGCGCTCAGGCGGCTTTACTATTTATTGAAGCTGTTAAGGCTAGGTTTAAACCGCCTCGCATTCCCCCAAAGGTCATGAAGATGAGCACAGTCAAGGATGGCGCTTCCACCTGGAAGCCCGATGTCATGCTGGCTTTGCTTGCCACGTTGGTGGCGTTTGCCGTCAACGCCTGGACGGGTTTCCCGCATTTGGCCAATGCCGGCGGCGACAACGACAGCCTTCTGCGCATGGTCGAGGTTCGCGACATGCTGGCCGGCCAGGGCTGGTTCGATCTGCATCAATACAGGATGGGGCCGGAAGGTGGTTTCGTCATGCACTGGTCGCGGCTGGTCGATGCGCCGCTTGTCGGCATCATCCTGGCGGCAAAGGCCCTGACCGGCAGCATGGCTGTCGCCGAAAACGTCGCGCAAGTGCTCTGGCCGGCGCTGCTCTTCTGTGTGGCCGTGTTTTTCATCGCCCGCGCGGCGCGCAGTTTCGGCGGCTCGGGCGCCGTGCTGCCCGCGATCGTCGTCGGTGCGGCGGCGCTGCATTTCATCGGCATCTTTTTGCCGGGGGCCCTTGATCACCACAATGTCCAGCTGACGCTGACCATCGCCAGCCTCAGCCTGCTGCTCGAGGCACCTGTGCGCCGGTGGGCTGCACTTTTTTCCGGCCTGTGTGCTGCCTTGACCCTGGCCGTCGGCATGGAAACTGCACCCTATGTCGCCACCATCGGTGCCTGCGTCGCGCTGCTCTTTGTCGTCGACCCAGGCGGCGAACGGCTGATCGCCAGGGATTTCGGCCTCGGCTTTGCCGGGGTTTCAGCGCTCGTCTTCGTCACGACCATCCCGATCTCGGCCTGGGGCCAGGCGCAATGCGACGCGTTCTCGACCGTGCAGTTCGTGGTCGCGGCACTCGCCGGAACCGGCCTTGCAGCCATCGTTTCGGTCGACGCGACCGGCCGCACGCGCCGGCGGCGGTTGATCTCGCTCGGCCTGCTTGCCGTCGTGCTGGGCGCTGTCGTGGTGGCGCTGTTCCCGCAATGCCTGGTAGCTCCTTATGCGAACCTTGATCCGCGCCTCAAGGATTTGTGGCTCGATCACATCGACGAGGCGCAGTCGCTGTTCAAACTCTTCGTCTACGATCCGGCCAGGGTGGTGGCGCGCTATGTCACCCCGCTGGTGGCGATCGTCCTGATGGCGCTTCGCCTCGGCCGCGGCCGCAGCGGCTGGCGCCGGCAGGACAGCCTTGTCGGCGCTCTTCTTGTCGTGGCGTTCATCGTCAGCGCCTGGCAGGTTCGCGGTTCGACATTCTCGATTGCCTTTGCGGTGATCCCACTTTCTGCCTGGATCGCCAAATGGCGTGAGCGGGCGCAAACCAGTCCCTCACGCAGCGTGTCGCTGCGCATGGCCGCAGTCTGGCTGGTGTCGATGAACGCCGTCTGGACCGGCGCCGCCGCCGCGACCTCGATCGCCTTTGACGCCAACAAGGTTGCTACCAAGGACGCAGGTATAGACGCCGTGTGCGAGGCCAAGGCATCGTTCGCAGCGCTGGCGCGGCAGCCCGACACCACCGTGCTCGCCATTTCCAACCTCGGCTCGCCGATCCTGGCCTATTCCGGACACCGCGCATTCGCCGGACCCTATCACCGCAACATCGCCGGCGATCTGCTTGCGCTCGATGCTTTCCTGGGATCAGCCGCTGACGCCAGGGCAATTGTGGCGGCGCATAATGTCGGCCTGGTGGCGCTGTGCCGTGGCAGCGCGGAAAGCAAGCTTCTCGCCGCCAAGGCGCCGCAAGGCTTTCTTGCCGGGCTGATGCAAGGCACTGTGCCGGATTGGCTCGAGCCGGTATTGGAAACCAAGGGAGCCCCCATCGAACTCTATCGTGTCCGGCAAGGTGCCTGAAGGCATCCGTCCCTGAAAAGGGTCGGACATTTCATGCCATCGGCAGCTTTTCTTCAGCCGACGAAAAAATCGATTTCGCGATACGTTTCCTAAAGGGTTTGCTGGCAGTCTGGCCATAAATTCCGATATTCAAAACAGGGACACCGATGCAAACGACGTTTGGCACCGGGCAGGCAAGCAGGGAAAGCTCGGATCAGGCCTTCACGGATCCGTTGACCGGACTTGGCAATCACCGCCGCTTCTTCGACAAGGTCGACCGCCTGATCAGCGATCGCTCCGAGGACCCGGCGCCGTTCACGGTCGGCATTCTCGATCTTGATGGCTTCAAGCCGATCAACGACCTGTTCGGGCACAAGGCCGGCGACGATATCCTGATCCAGGTGGCGATGCGGCTGCGCGCCTCGATGGACAGCTATTCCACCGTCTGTCGTATCGGCGCCGACGAATTCGCCTTCCTCTATCCGATGGTGTTCTCAGAAGACGCCGCGGCTGAAAAGTCGCGCATGCTGATCGAGATACTGTCAGCGCCCTATGATGTCGGCGAACGCACCGCCAGGCTTTCGGCCTCGGTTGGCTGCTCGCTGTTCTACTCTGGCGACGAGACCACGGAAATCCTGGTCAACAAGGCCGAAACGGCCCTCTATCATGCCAAGCGTTCGGGCCGCGGCCGGGTTGTCGTCTACACCCGCGAGATGGAAGAGGCCGCCAAGCGCGTCACCCGCATCGAGCAGGCGCTGCGCCGCGCCGTCTCCGCCGGCGAGGTTGAGCCGCATTTCCAGCCCATCGTCGATTTGAACACCCGCCGCACCATCGGCTTCGAGACGCTGGCGCGCTGGACCGATCGCGACCTCGGCTCGGTGCCGCCGACGGTCTTCATCCCCATCGCCGAGGAGCGCGGCATCATCGGTCCGCTCTCGCAGCTGGTGCTGCGCAAGGCCACCGAAGCGGCCCGGAGCTGGCCCAAGGACCTGTTCCTGTCCTTCAACCTGTCGCCGTCGCAGCTCGTCGACCAGAACACCGGCCTGCACATTTTGGCCATCCTCGACCGCAGCGGTTTCGATCCGCGCCGGCTGGAGATCGAGATCACCGAGACCGGCCTGATGAACGATCCGGCCTCGGCCGAGAAGATCGTCGAGGATCTGCGCCGCGTCGGCATCCGCGTCTCGCTCGACGATTTCGGCACCGGCCAGTCCTCGCTCGGCCGCTTGCGCGAGTTCCATTTCGACAAGCTCAAGATCGACCGCGCCTTCGTTTCCTCCATTCTCGACGACCGGCCGTCGGAACACATCATCCGCGCCATCCTCGCCATGTGCGAGGGGCTCGGTATGGACGTGGTCGCCGAAGGCATCGAACAGGAGGCGCAGGCCGACCGCCTCGTCCAGTTCGGCTGCGCTGGCGGCCAGGGCTATCTGTTCGGCAGGCCGGTCGATGCCGACGCCACGCTCGGCTACCTCCGCGATTCCTATCGCGGCGCCTTGCACGCCAAGGCAGTCTGAACCGGCGATCTCGACGCAGTCAGCATTCCCGCCGCACGCCCGGTGCGGCGCATTGTCGTTTTGTCTGACATATGCCCGCAAATCCGACGTTTCGCCCTTGCCCACACGACGTGTCTGGCTAGGATGCGCGCCGGTCAGGCTGGGAGAGAACAGATATGATGCCATCGGCGGATTTTGCCGACCTTAGGGGAGCCTCGGTGCTGATCACCGGTGGCGGCTCCGGCATTGGCGCGGCACTGACAGAAGGCTTCGTGCGCCAGGGCGCGAAAGTCGCCTTCATCGACATCGCCGACGGGCCAAGCACAGCGCTTGCCGATAGCGTCGAAAAGCAAACTGGCTTTCGGCCGCTCTACTTCAAGACCGATTTGCGCGACGTCGAGGCCTTGCGGACGTCGGCAGCCAGCGCTGCGGCGGCGCATGGCGATGTCACCGTGCTGGTCAACAATGCCGCGTGGGACGAACGCCACGCCGTCGAAGACGTGACGGTCGAATTCTGGGACAACAACCAGGCCATCAATCTGCGGCCGCATTTCTTCACCGCGCAAGCCGTGGCGCCGGGCATGAAACGGGCCGGCGGCGGCTCGATCATCAACTTCACCTCGACCTCCTACCTGATCAACCACCCCGACATGCCGGCCTATACCGCCGCCAAGGCCGGTATCCTGGGTCTCACCAAGGGCCTCGCCGGCAAGCTTGGTGTTGACGGGATTCGCGTCAACGCCATCGCGCCTGGCTGGGTGATCACCGAGCGGCAGAAGGAACTCTGGGTGACCGAACAGGCGCTAGCCGCCCATGTCGCCAAGCAGTGCATCAAGCAGGTGATGCAGCCGGAAGACATCGTTGGAACGGTGCTGTTCCTGGCGTCGGACGCTTCGCGCATGCTGACCGCGCAGATGCTGATCGTCGACGGAGGCTTCCTGTGAGCCAGGTTCCGGGAAGCAAAGTGCCTGCTGTCGCCGCCGTCGACTGGGGCACCACCCGCATGCGGGTCTGGCTCGTCGACGATGCCGGCAAGGTTCTTGTCGAGCGCCGCGGCGATGACGGGCTGATCACCGCGCAGCAAAAAGGCTTCTCGACCATTCTCGAAGGCCATCTGGCGGCCATGGGCGCGCCGGAAGCGCTGCCCATCATCATCTGCGGCATGGCTGGTTCCCGCCAGGGTTGGCTCGAGGCGCCCTACGTCACCGTGCCGTCGCCGCTCGATGCCATCCTTGCCGGGGCAGCCAAAGTTCCCGGCCAGCGCCGCGACATCCGCATCGTGCCGGGCCTCGCCCAGCGAGCTCTCGACGCGCCAGATGTGATGCGCGGCGAGGAAACACAGCTTGCCGGCGCTGGTTTGCCGGCAAAGGGCCGCCAGCTCGTCTGCATGCCGGGCACGCATTCGAAATGGGTGCTGGTCGAGGACGGCGCTGTCGGCGGTTTTGGCACCTGGCCGACCGGCGAGCTGTTTTCGGTGCTGGCCGCGCATTCGATCCTGCGTCATTCGCTGGGCGAGCAACCAAAGCCGGTCACATCAGACAACCCGTTTTTCCAGGACTGGTGCCGCAAGGCGCTGGCTGAGGGCGGCGATGTCACCTCAAGACTGTTTTCGATCCGCGCCGCCGGCCTGCTGCAGGACCTGAAGCCCGACGATGCCGCTGCGTGTCTCTCCGGCCTGCTGATCGGCGGCGAGATCGCCTCGGCTAACCGGCGCTATGGTGCAAATGCCGCGCCCGTCGTGCTGGTTGCCTCAGGCGCGCTGGGCACGCTTTATACTGAGGCGCTCGGCCTTGCTGGGCTTGCGGTCAGGGTTGTCGACGCCGACGAGGCGGTGCGTGCCGGCCTGATCGAGGCCGCGCGCGAAAACGGCATGATCGGCCGAACGTGACTGATCGAGAAGGCATGATCGCCATCAACGGAGTTATCGCATGAACCAGACCGCACCTTTCCCAAAGCTTAGGCGTGGTTTGGTTGCCATCCTGCGCGGCCTCAAGCCGGAGGAGGCGGTGGCTGTTGGCCGGGCGCTGTTCGAAGCCGGCATCGAAGCCATCGAAGTGCCGCTCAATTCGCCGCAGCCGTTCGCGTCGATCGCCAGCATTGTCAGAGCGCTTCCCGGCTCGGCGCTGGTCGGCGCCGGGACCGTACTGACACCGGACGATGTCGATGGCTTGCACGAGGCCGGCGGCAGGCTGCTGGTCAGCCCCAACATCGATGCGCAAGTCATGGGTCGCGCCATGCAGCACGGCATGGTGACGATGCCCGGCGTGTTCACCCCGACCGAAGCCTTCCAGGCGATCCGGCTCGGCGCCTCGGCGTTGAAATTCTTCCCGGCAAGCGTGCTCGGCGCGGCGGGCATTTCGGCGATGCGCGCGGTGCTGCCGGTTGAGACGCTGGTCGGCGCCGTTGGTGGCGTTTCGGAAAAAGACTTTGCCGGCTACAAAGTGGCCGGCGTCAGCGTCTTCGGCCTCGGCTCCAGCCTATTCAAGCCGGGCATGAGCGTTGACGAGGTGGCCGCGCGGGCTCAGGCCGCCGTTGCTGCCTGGGATGCAGCCTTCGGAGCGGCCTCATGAACGAAACCATCGTTTCCGTCTTTTCCGACCATGTCTGCCATCTCGGCGAGGGGCCAAGCTACGATCCGGCCACCGATACGCTCTACTGGTTCGACATCGTCAACTGTCAGCTTCTGGAAAAGCGCTTTTCCGGCGGTGTGCTGAAGATCCATGAGCTTGGCCAGATGGCCAGCGCCATCGCCATCATCGACGACCAGCGCCAGCTGATCGCCACCGAGACGGGCCTGCATGTGCGCGACGTGGCGACCGGCAAGCTGACGCTGCACACCGCCATCGAGGCCGACAATCCGCTCACCCGCTCCAACGATTCGCGCGTCCATCCTTGCGGCGCCTTCTGGGTCGGCACGATGGGCAAAAGCGAGGCGAAAGGCGCCGGCTCGATCTACTGGTTCTTCAAGGGCGAATTGCGCAAGCTATTCTCCGACATCACCGTGTCGAACTCGATCTGTTTTTCCGAGGATGGCGCCATCGCCTATTACACCGACACCTCGACCGGGCTGTTGATGCGCGTCGCCTGCAATCCAGCGACTGGCCTGCCATCCGACGAGCCGAAAGTGTTCGTCGATCACCGCGCTTCCAAGGGTTACATCGACGGCTCCGTGCTCGACCGCGACGGCGTGCTGTGGAACGCCGTCTGGGGCGGCAAGGTCATCGAAGCCTATGGCCCCGACGGCAAGCTCCTGCGCTCGGTCGCCATGCCGGTGACGCAACCATCCTGCCCGGCCTTTGTCGGCGCCAAGGCCAACCGGCTGGCGGTGACCTCGGCCTGGAAGGGCAAGGACGACAAGCAGCGCAAGCTCGATCCGCAGGGCGGCATGACCTTCCTTCTCGATATCGAGGTCAACGGCCGCTTCGAGCCGCGCGTGCTGATCGCCTGACGGCTCGGTGCCGGTCCTTAGGTGTCGGGCAACCATACCGCCAAGCAGAGCGCTGCCTGTGTTGAACTGCTCCGCAGGAGAGAGCACTGTCTATCGATGCTCATGTTGGTGCACTGGTTGAGAATCTCGCCCGATCTGGTCGTGCGGGTCTCCAAGGTAATCATAGCCGCGGCCTCGCGCCTGTATGCGAAGTTGCTCCTGGCCGGCCTCTTCTTGGCAATGGTTGCATTCGGCGCGGACACGTCGGGCCAACCATCACCGCAACTGTGCATCGTCCCGATTGCTGACGGCCAGCCAACGGAAGCGGACGAGGGAGACGCCTGGCGGATGGTGTTCAGGGTCGTCTTGCTTCCGGACATTCCTCGGCCCATCATCTATCCGTCCAACCGCTCGGGAGTATGGACGATAGATGAGACAGGCAGCTATGTGCGGTTTGGCGGCAAGTTCCCATCCAACCAAATTCATGATCGTTTCGCACGCGACCCCTCCACAAAGCGCGTCGTTGGAACAAACAGCTTCGACGGCCTGTTCAAAATCGATGCGGGTGCGACGCGCTTCGAGCAAATCGTTTTGGGCAAAGAGGCGTCGCTAGACCATCCTGGAGCTCCGACATTCGTGCCGCGCCTCGATGGATTTGTTGTTCCTGACCCAACTGGGCTTTACCTCCTTGATCGTCGGATGCGGCTTGCGCTGCTGCCGGTGGATGCTCCTGCCAACTATGGCGGGCCGGGTGAGGTCTTCGATCTACCTGAGATAAACGCCCTGCTGATAAGTGCCGGTGACCGTGTTTTTCTGCGCTTCGATGACGGCAGGCTCGTCCTCATCGCGACCTTGGAAAAGTGGGACTTTGTAACTGGCACCACGGTGGGATCGAAGGGCACCTCGATCGCGATCAAGACTTACTGGAACGAGTTCGCCGTGGAGCTGCCCCCAAGGCACGTAGACGGCGCCTTCGAAGAGCCGGTCGATGCGCATCTGGTGCGTCCACGGCCACAACCAGGGGCCGGCAATTCTTCGGAAGGCAGGGCTATCAGTGTGGCGAGCATCGGGAAGACCCTGGTGTGGAAACCAACAGGATTGTGGGAGCGAGAAGGGGATCGCCTTACCCCTATCGCTTTGCCGTTCGATCCGACAAGGCAGAACCTCACCGATGTCGCCGAGTTCCCGCCATTGAAGGTAGTGGTGATCTTCTCCCGTGCGGGGATTTTCACACTCGATGCCGAGGCGCGCGTAAGCGAGGTGTCTGGCGGCCGCAACGCTGTTGGTCCAGGTTCCATTCGAAGCGAAGGTATCATCCCTCTTCGCAACGAGATGATCGTCCTGGGCAACAATGCGCTTCACCTGTTGGCAAAGAGCGGAACCTTAGGGCGCAATGGCTGTCTTTCGGCCCGCGATCATTCCTGAACCTTCATCTCCATCCGCGGTCCGAGTCGTCGACGCCTTGTTACTCAATCGCCCGGACCGGTCGGTTTCCCGCAAGCCGATTGCCTCGGCCGTGCGATGGTGGCGCACGAATTGAAATAGAGCGATGCATCAGATGCCGCAAAAAACGCCGACGTTGATCCTCGTCCACGAGCCGGAAAAGGCCTGTCTCGACCGGCTGGTCGCCGACGGCTTTCCGGCCAAACGTGCGCTCGAAATCTCGTCCTATCTGGCACAGTCGACCGACCTTGCGCCTGAATTCGATGAGCTTGCCGCGGCTTGCGAGCGGCGCGGCCTAATCTTCATACCGGTCGACCTCGACGATGCCGCGGTAGCACTGGCGAAGGCCGATCCGCAGACGACACTGGTCTGGACACTGACCGACGGCATCGCCTATTTCCGCGGTGGTGCAGTACCCGCTTTGGCAAGGCTGAACGGCCTGAAAACCATCGGTGCCGACGATGCGCTGTTTGCACTCTGCCAGGACAAGTTCCGCTCCGGCGCCGTGCTTGGGGCACTCGGCCTGCCGGTGCCGGCGGCCGGCCTCGCCCGCGACGGCCACTGGCTGTCCGAGCCACCGGCCTCTTCTGCCGGCTGGTTCGTCAAGCCGAACCGTCTCGGCGCCAAGATCGGCATCTGGCCGGATTCGCGCTGCACCGATCTCGGCCACGCGCTGGAACTTAGCCGGCGTGTTTTCGCCGCCTATCGCGACGATGTCGTCGTGCAGCCCTATGTTGCCGGGCGCAATGTGCGGGCCAGTTTCCTCGGCCTGAAGCCGGACACCGGCGCCGAGGCGCTCGGCATCGTCTTTGTCGATTCAGGCGCCGATTTCCAGACCATGGCAGACAGCCTGGCGCTCTATGGCGATACCGGCGAGGCGGCCAAGGCGGCAGGACACTACACCGAGCCTGCGCTGCTGCCGGTCGCCGACACCCAGCCGGCAGCCGCCGCAACAATCCGCCGCATTGCTGAGAGGCTGATCAGCGGGCTCGGCCTGCGCGATGTGTTTTCGATCGATCTCCGGGTCGAGGCGGACGATCATGTCCATCTCATCGAGTTCGAGGTCTGCCCCGGCCTGCCCTGCTTCGATTTCCGCGCCTATTGCCGCTCGCAATGGGGGATGAGCCTTGCCGATGCGATGGCCGAGACCGCTGCAAACCGGCTGGTCGGCCAGGAAAGTCGCGTATAGACGGCGCAACCGAAACCGCCAGGCTTTTTGGCGACGTGCAGGTTCTGGCCGCGCGCTTGACGCTTGCCGCCTTGCCTCTAGTGTCGGCTGACGACCCCTAGCGAAGGCCGCGCGATGAACACCACGCCCGTCAGCCCCGAAACCCTCCACCATCATGTCAGGCGCATGGCTGGACGCGATCCGCATGAGGGGCATCGTGTCGCGACCCCGCTCGAACTTCTGTTCGACCTGACCTTCGTGACTGCTTTCAGCCTCGCGTCTTCCCAACTCGCCCATGCGCTGGCCGAAGGCCACTATGCCGCCGCCCTGCTCGGCTTCGCTTTTGCCAGCTTCGCCATCTGCTGGGCCTGGATCAATTTCTCCTGGTTCTCCTCGGCCTACGACACCGACGACTGGATTTTCCGCCTCGTCACCATGGTGCAGATGATCGGCGTGCTGGTGCTGGCGATCGGTCTGCCACGCATGTTCGCTTCGATCGAGCACGGCGGGCATCTCGACAATTCCATCATGGTGCTCGGCTACGTCATCATGCGCGTCGCCATGATATTCCAGTGGCTGCGCGCGGCGAGGCAGGATCCCGCCCGGCGTCGTGCTTGCCTGACCTATGCCACGGCCATCTCGGTGGCGCAGATCGGCTGGGTGGTGCAAATCCTGGTCGATTTCTCCTTGTCGGCGAGCTTGCTGTTCGGCGCTGCCCTGCTTGTCATCGAACTCGCCGGGCCGGTGATCGCCGAGCGCAAGGATGGCGGCACGCCCTGGCACGCTCACCACATGGCCGAGCGCTACAGCCTGTTCGCCATCATTGCGCTGGGTGAAGGGGTTGTCGGCACGCTGGCGACGCTTTCGGCCGTGGTCGAGGAGCAGGGCTGGAACCTCGATGCGGCCCTTGTCGGCATCGCCGGCACCGGGCTCACCTTCGGCATGTGGTGGGTCTACTACATAGTGCCGTCAGCGCCGATACTTCACGCGCATCGCAACCGCGCTTTCATCTGGGGCTATGGGCAGATGCTGATCGTCACCGCCATCGTCGCGACCGGCGCCGGGCTGCACGTCGCGGCCTATTTCATCGAGCACAAGGCGCATATCGGCCCGCTTGCGACGCTGCTCACCGCGGCTATTCCGGTGGGTGGTTTCCTGGGATTGATCTATGCGCTCTATTACTATCTTGTTCCGCGCTTCGATCCCCTGCACGTCTGGCTGCTGACCGCGACCGCGGGGGTGGTTGTGTCAGCCGTTTTCGCGGCGCTTGCCAGCGTCGACATCGCGGTTTGCCTCGTCATTCTCATGCTCGCGCCGGCCGTCACCGTCGTCGGCTACGAAATGCTCGGACACCGTCATCAGGCGGAGGCGCTGGCCGTTGGCGAACGCTCAACGGCCGACTAGAAGACGAACTTCAGACCCCTTCGACCAGCACGATTTCGCCGTCGGCCACCTTCTGGCGAATGGCCGCGGCGCGCTGATATTCCGGCGAGTGGTAGCAATCATGCGCCGCGGCAAGCGACGGAAACTCGATGATGACGTTGCGGGCGCGGCCGGCGCCTTCGGCAAATTCGTAGGGTCCGCCGCGTGCCAGGAATTTTAGGTCGAATTTGTCGAAGGCCAGTTTGGCGGCGGCGACATATTCCTTGTAGCCTTCGGCGTCGCGCACTTCGACGCGGGCAATCCAGTATCCCTTGGGCATTTCTTTTCTCCGAAATTTGTTCGTGGGAACGTTTATGCCGAGCGCATCTCATCAAGAATGGCTTCCGCCGCCGCGCGCCGGTCGCTTGCCGCGACGATGGGGCGGGCGACGACGAGGTGGCTGGAACCGTTGCGGATCGCTTGCGCCGGCGTCACCACGCGCTTCTGGTCGCCATGGTCGCTGCCCTTGGGCCGGATGCCCGGCGTCACCACGGCCATGTTCGGCCCGACGATGCGGCGCACCGCTTCGGCTTCCTCGGCCGAGCAGACGATACCGCCCATGCCGGCATGCAGTGCCTGTTCCGAGCGCCGCAGCACCAGCGTATGCGGGTCATACTCATAGCCGACATCGATCATGTCCTGTTCGTCCATCGAGGTCAGCACACTGACGGCAAGCAGGCAAAGCTCGCTGCCCCTGGCGGCTTCCACCGCCGCCCGCATCGCCTTCGGGTAGGCGTGGATGGTCAGCATGCTGACGCCCATCTTGACGATGTTCTCGACGCCCTTGGCCACCGTGTGGTCGATGTCGAGCAGCTTCATGTCGAGGAAGACTTTTGTGCCGCCGCTGGCCAATTCCCTGGCAAAGTCCAACCCGCCGGCGAAGGCCAGCTGATAGCCGATCTTGTAGAAGGAGACGACGCCTTCGAGCTCGCGCACCGCGTCCTCGGCCTGCTTCAGCGTCGGCACATCGAGGCCGACGATCAGCCTGTCGCGCATCGTCTCTTGCGCGTGGATCATGCCTCGATCCGGGTCGACAGGAGACGCGAGGTTTCGATCAGCGTGCGGCATAGATGCTCCATCGATTTATGCAGTCTTGCGTCCCTGAAATTGCCGCTGTCGTCGAAGGCGTTGCCGCCCTCCGGCACCGAGCACTCAGGCGTCACCACCTCCATCTGGCAGCGCACCAGCACGGCGCGCAGATGGTTGATGCAGCGTATCCCGGCGAAATGTCCATTGGAAGACGAACAGAGGCCGGCGACCTTGCCGGCAAGCGGCCTGAACGAGCCGCCGCCATCCTTGCGCACCAGGCTTACCCAGTCGATGCTGTTCTTGAGCAGTGGTGGGATGGAGCCGTTATATTCGGGCGTGGCGATCAGCAGCCCGTCATGGGCGGCGATCAGTCGGGCGAGTCTGACGGCGTTGTCGGGAACGCCCTTTTCCTTTTCCAGGTCCTCGTCGAGGATCGGCAGCGGATAGTCGGCGAGCGAGATGCGGGTCACCTCGGCGCCCTGCATGGCCAGCTCCTTCTGCGCCACATCGGCGGTCCTGCCGCTGAAGGCGCCGGTGCGGATCGAGCCGGCGAAGACGAGGATTTTCGGGGTTACTGCCATTGGCATCCGGAGGAAGCGGACCGCTTCAGGGTGTGTTGAGATTCAGGTCAGGCCGAGTCGAAAATGGCTGATACCGAGAACCGGAGCGGAGCGTACTCAAAGTACGTGAGCACCGGAAGCGCAGGAAGCTGCCATTTGCAGGCCGGCCTCACCTGAATATCGGCATACCCTAATGCGCCTTGCGGCGGTAGATCCACAGCTGCGTCGGCGGGATGTTGCGGATGACGAAGTGGAAATGCTCGACCGTGTAGTCGCCGCGGCCGGGCGGGATCGGCGACAGCGGACCGTAGGTCAGCTGCACGATCGGCCGTCCCTCCGGGATACGGTCGAGCAGGCTTTCGATATAGGCGATGCGCTGTGCCACCGGGAAGTTGAGCAGCGGCACGCCCGAGACGACCGAATCGAAGACCATCTCGCTCTTGTCACCGAGCGTGGCGTTGAGATTGAAGGCGTCGCCTTCGATCACATGGACGCCCGGGTAGATGCGGCGCAAATGGCGGACGAAATCGGTGGAATATTCGACCGCGTAGAGATCTTCAGGCTTCACGCCGAGCGCCAGGATGGCGCGGGTGATGACACCGGTGCCGGGGCCGACTTCGAGCACCGGCAGGCCGGACTTGGGATTGACGATCGAGGCCATCTTGCGGGCGGTGATGGAGCTGGTCGGGACGATCGATCCGACTGTCTTCGGCTTGTCGATCCAGCCCTTGAAGAACTTCAGCTCGTCGTCGAACTTTTCCGCCAGTGCTTTCCGCAATCCCGGACCACGTGCCATGCAAGTTCTCCTGAAGGCTTCCCTGACGCTACTTAGCACCTAGGCAGTCCAAGGCAAGGCGCGGTCGCGCCAATGGCGTGGATAAGATAGTTTTTGTCGCGTCTCAAGGCGCGACGTTTTTCACGGACTCAACGCGGGCATCGTTGGTTTCGCGCTGGATGCCCCAAACCGGCTCTCGCTTTGGAGCGATAGATATCAGTGCTCGCCGAAGGACTCGAAGAAATCCTTCATGCGGGCGAAAAAGCCGCTCGACTGGGGCGAATTGTCCTGTGACGATAGCTGCTCGAACTCTTCCAGCAATTCGCGCTGGCGGCGCGACAGGTTCTGCGGCGTCTCGACCGCGGTCTGGATATAGAGATCGCCGACATTGGGCTGGCGCAGCACCGGCATGCCCTTGCCCTTGAGGCGGAACTGGCGGCCGTTCTGGGTGCCTTCCGGCACCTTCACCTTGGTCTGCGTGCCGTCCAGCGTCGCCACCTCGAACGAGCCGCCAAGGGCGGCCGTCGTCATCGAGATCGGCACCTTGCAGTAGAGATCGGCGCCGTCGCGCTGGAAGAATTCGTGCGGCTTGACCGCCAGGAAAATATAGAGATCGCCCGACGGGCCGCCGCGCAGACCGGCCTCGCCCTCATTGGCAAGCCGGATACGGGTGCCGTCCTCGATACCGGCCGGGATGTTGACCGACAGGGAACGCTCCTCGACGACCCGGCCCTGTCCCGCGCATTTCGGGCACGGGTCCTTGATCGTCTGGCCGCGGCCCTGGCACTGCGGGCAGGTGCGCTCGATCGAGAAGAAACCTTGCGTCGCCCGCACCTTGCCGTGGCCGTTGCACATCGCGCAGGTGACGGGCTGCGTGCCCGGCTTGGCGCCGGTCCCTGAGCATTCCGAACAGGAGATCGAGGCTGGCACGCGGATCTGCGCGGTCTTGCCGGCGAACGCCTCTTCCAGCGAGATTTCCATATTGTAGCGCAAATCGGCGCCGCGCTCGCGGCCGCCCGACGAGCGGCGCTGGCGCCCGCCCATCATGTCGCCGAAAATGTCTTCGAAAATATCGGCGAAGCCGCCGCCGCCAAAGCCTTGTGCGCCGCCATTCATGCCGCCCTGTTCGAAGGCGGCGTGGCCGAAACGGTCATAGGCCGCGCGCTTCTGCGGGTCCTTCAGCGTCTCGTAGGCTTCATTGATTTCCTTGAACTTGTGCTCGCAGGAATGGTCGCCCGGGTTGCGGTCTGGATGGAACTGCATGGCGAGCTTGCGGAAAGCGCTCTTGAGCTCCTTCTCGTCGGCGCCCTTTTGCACGCCCAGCGTTTCGTAGAAATCAGCTTTCATCTTTTCCCGCAGTCCGGATGCTCAACGTCTTGAAGCTTTATGCGTCGCTTGCCGGCACGTTGTGTCGATTTAGGTGCGATGGGGCCGGGATGCCAGTGTCGACACCGGTTTGTCCGTGTTTTTTCGGCCGGGCTCGCACTTTTTTGGCCAAGGGTTGCAAAAAAGCCCGGCTTTGCGCCGGGCTTTTCGCTTGTTCTGCCGTCAGACGGTCAGGCCGACTTCTTCTTGTCGTCGTCCTCGTCGATTTCCTCGAAATCGGCATCGACCACGTCAGAGTCCTTGGCGGCGTCCGCCTTGGCATCGGCTTCCGCGGCTTCCTTCTGCGAGGCCTCGTACATGGCCTGGCCGAGCTTCATCGACGCTTCGGCAAGCACCTGGCTCTTGGCCTCGATGTCGGCCGCGTCGTCGCCTTCGGCGGCAGCCTTCAGCGCCGTGATCGCATCGGCAATCGCCGTGCGCTCGGCTTCCGAGACCTTGTCGCCATATTCCTTCAGCGACTTCTCCGAGGAATGCACCAGCGCCTCGGCCTGGTTGCGGGCCTCGACCACAGCGCGCCGCTTCTTGTCGCTCTCGGCATTGGCTTCGGCGTCCTTGACCATCTTCTCGATGTCGGCGTCGGAAAGACCACCCGAAGCCTGGATGCGGATCTGGTGCTCCTTGCCGGTGCCCTTGTCCTTGGCCGAGACGTTGACGATGCCGTTGGCGTCGATATCGAAGGTGACTTCGATTTGCGGCACGCCGCGCGGCGCCGGCGGAATGCCGACCAGGTCGAACTGGCCGAGCGCCTTGTTGTCGGCGGCCATTTCACGCTCGCCCTGGAAGACGCGGATGGTCACCGCCGACTGGCTGTCTTCGGCCGTCGAGAACACTTGGCTCTTCTTGGTCGGGATCGTCGTGTTGCGTTCGATCAGGCGGGTGAACACGCCACCCAGCGTCTCGATGCCGAGCGACAGCGGCGTCACGTCGAGGAGCAGAACGTCCTTGACGTCCCCCTGCAGCACGCCGGCCTGGATGGCAGCACCCAGTGCGACGACCTCATCGGGGTTGACGCCCTTGTGCGGCTCCTTGCCGAAGAACTGCTTCACGATCTCCTGGATCTTGGGCATGCGGGTCATGCCGCCGACCAGGACCACTTCGTCGATCTCGCCAGCCTTCAGGCCGGCATCCTTGAGCGCCGCCTTGCAAGGGTCGATGGTGCGCTGGACGAGGTCGTCGACCAACTGCTCGAACTTGGCGCGGGTCAGCTTCAGCGTCAGGTGCTTCGGGCCGGTCGCGTCAGCGGTGATGAAGGGCAGGTTGATTTCGGTCTGCGTCGTCGACGACAGCTCGATCTTGGCCTTTTCAGCCGCCTCTTTCAGGCGCTGCAGGGCCAGCTTGTCGTTCTTCAGGTCGATGCCCTGTTCCTTCTTGAACTCGGCCGCCAGATATTCGACCAGGCGCATGTCGAAATCCTCGCCGCCGAGGAAGGTGTCGCCGTTGGTCGACTTGACCTCGAACACGCCGTCGCCGATCTCGAGCACCGAAATGTCGAACGTGCCGCCGCCAAGGTCATAGACGGCAATGGTCTTGCCTTCCTTCTTGTCGAGGCCATAGGCAAGCGCTGCCGCGGTCGGCTCGTTGATGATGCGCAGCACTTCCAGACCGGCGATCTTGCCGGCATCCTTGGTCGCCTGGCGCTGGGCGTCGTTGAAATAGGCCGGAACGGTGATGACCGCCTTCTCGACCTTTTCGCCGAGATAGGCTTCCGCCGTTTCCTTCATCTTCTGCAGGATCATGGCCGAGATCTGGCTGGGCGACTGCTTCTTGCCGCCGGCCTCGACCCAGGCATCGCCATTGTCGCCCTTGACGATCTTGTAGGGGACAAGCTTCTTGTCCTTCTCCGTCACCGGATCGTCATAGCGGCGGCCGATCAGGCGCTTGACCGCGAAGATGGTGTTTTCAGGATTGGTGACCGCCTGGCGCTTGGCCGGCTGGCCGACGAGGCGCTCGCCGTCGCCCGAGATGGCGACAATGGAAGGGGTCGTGCGCGCGCCTTCCGCATTCTCGATAACCTTCGGCTCCTTGCCATCCATGATGGCGATACAGGAGTTGGTGGTTCCCAGATCGATACCGATTACTTTTGCCATTTTTCTAGTCTCTCCGCTAAGCAGGCTCTCAGGACCCGTTACAGGCGTTCCAACGAAAGCCCCTGTTCACAAGAAATTCCGCTCCGGCAACCGGCATTCCGGCACCGAACGGCTTGGCGCGTATATAAGAACAGGCTGCATCGGGCGCAAGCATTCTGCGCAAGGCGTCCACCGCCATACTGGTCGGTGGAGAACGGACCAATTGTCACGCGTCGGATCAGAACCTGAACGCCTCTGAACAAAGCGTGTGCAATTTAGGAAAAATAGCCTTGCCGGCAGTAATCACCAGCGTTCCGTCCCGCAGCACGGTCTTCGGGTCTGGCTTTACGATCGTGCCGCCGGCTTCTTCGACCAAAAGCATGCCGGCCAGGCAATCCCAGGCATTCATGTGCTCTTCCACGTAGCCAAGCAGCCGGCCGGCGGCGACATAGGCCAGCATCAGGGCGCCTGACGCGTTGCGGAAGAACACGCCGCCTTCCGCCAGGATGAGGCGGACCAGCACGGCGACATTTTCGGTTCTGGCGCGGTTTGAAAGTCCGGTTCCGACCGAGCCTTCCTCGAGGCTGCCGGTGGTGGTTGTCTTGATCGGCTTGCCGTCGATGAAGGCGCCGCCGCCGCGCCGGCCATGAAAGGTCTCGCCGGTCGATGGCTCATGGATGACGCCAACAACGGTCTCCCCATCCCTGGCGCAAGCGATCACCACGCACCAGGCCGGAATGCCGCGGACGAAATTGGCGGTGCCGTCAATGGGATCGATCACCCAGACATATCCTGTGGAGCCACCCACCGAGGCATGTTCCTCGCCGACAATGCCGTCTTGCGGATAGTTGGCGGCGATGGCGGCGCGGACAAACAGCTCAACCTCGCGGTCTGCTTCCGAGACCAGGTCCTGATGCCCCTTGCTCTCGATGGTCAGGCTGTCGAGGTCGCGGAAATATCTTAGCCCGAGCTCGCCGGCGCGCCGCGAAAGGTCGATGGCAAAGCGCATGCGCTGGTCGAGATCATGGGTCACGGGAGAGCTCGCGCTTGAGAGCAATTCCAGGAAAAGTGTAAAGCGTCTTTTCCGTCCGGAATTGCGAATAAACAAAAGAGGAGTCTGCCCTTAGCAGACGCACATGTCAGGCAAAAGCCAACCACTCACGCGGCTTGCGACAGCGATTTGTGGGCCTCGGCCAGGATCTCGAACGACCGCACCCGCGCCGCATGATCGTACATCTGCGCGGTGACCATCAATTCGTCGGCGCCGGTGCGGCGAATGAAGGCATCGACGCCTTGCCGGACCGTTTCCGGCGAGCCGACGACGGCGCAGGACAGCGCCTGGCTCAGCATGGTTTTCGCCATCGGGTCGAGGTCGCGCTCGTAACCCTCGACTGGCGCCGGCAAGCGGCCGGGCCGGCCGGTGCGCAGATTGACGAAGGCCTGCTGCAGCGAGGTGAACAGCAGTTTTGCCTCGGCATCGGTGGGGGCCGCAAAGACGTTGAGGCCGAGCATCACATAGGGTTTTTCCAGCTGTTCCGACGGCTGGAAGCGCGAGCGATAGATCTCCAGCGCGTGGTCGAGTTCGGCCGGCGCGAAATGCGAGGCAAAGGCGTAGGGCAGGCCGAGCATGGCGGCGAGCTGCGCGCCATAGAGGCTGGAGCCAAGGATCCACACCGGCACCTGCTGGCCCTCGCCGGGCACGGCGCGGATGCGCTGGCCATCCTCGGCCGGCCGGAAATAGCCCATCAGCTCGACGACGTCCTGCGGGAAATTGTCTGAGGCCTCGAGATTACGGCGCAGCGCCCGCGCCGTGCCCATATCGGTGCCGGGCGCGCGGCCAAGCCCGAGGTCGATGCGGCCGGGGTGCAGTGCCGCCAGCGTGCCGAACTGCTCGGCGATGACCAGCGGCGCATGGTTGGGCAGCATGATGCCGCCGGCGCCGACGCGGATCGTCCTGGTGCCGCCGGCGACATGGGCGATGACGACCGCGGTGGCGGCACTGGCGATGCCCGGCATGTTGTGGTGCTCGGCCAGCCAATAGCGCTTGTAGCCGAGACGCTCGGCGTGGCGGGCAAGGTCGAGCGAATTGGCCAGCGACTGCGAGGCATTGCTGCCTTCGATGATCGGCGACAGGTCGAGAACGGAAAGAGCGGTCATGATCAGCTTCCTACGATATTCTTCTGCCGCACCTTGGCCTCGAAGGCGGCACGGTCGGGAATGGTGATGTCGAGCACGCCTTCCAGCACGTCTGCGAGCTCGGCTGCTGTGGCGATTTCGCGCTGCTCGGTGCGGCCGCCCTGATGATGGATCGACAAGCGGTTGTTACGCAGCGCGTAGCGCCGGTCCGGCAAAGCGCGGGCGGCAATGATGGAGAACAGGAAATGCGAGGTCGGGTGGGTCGAGACGAAATGGTTGGCGACCGCATAATCGACCTCGTAGGCCTCTTGCATGTCGAAACGATAAAGTGTGCGCCAGTCGCCGCCGAGATTGGCCTGCAGGCGGAAATGGTCGCCGGCTTCAACGATGCGGAAGGTTTCATGCGGTGTCGTTTGCTCGAGACCGGGCTCGAGCAGCAGCGGCGCCGTCAGCGTCAGACCGCCGAAGCCGACATCGGCGATGTAGGTTCGGCCATCGAGCTCGACCCGCAACAGCATATGGCTGCGCGCGGTGATGGCGTCTTCTGCCTGGCCCCACAGAACCCGCGCGGCAAGGCCGCTGACGGTAAAACCCAGCGCCTTCAGCGCCTGCATGAGGAGCAGATTGTGCTCGAAGCAGTAGCCGCCGCGACCCCGCGCGAAGAACTTGTCCTGCAGCGAGGCGAGGTCGAGATGAACGGGAGTGCCCAGCAGCGTATCGAGATTTTCAAACGCGATCGCTTGCGGGTGCTTGAGATGCAGTGCTTTCAGCGTTGGCAGCGAAGCATCTGTCGCGCCGGTGTAGCCGATGCGGGCGAAATAGGCATCGAGATCAAATGAGGCGTCGGTCATGAAAAGGAGTCCGGCTTGACCGGCTCGATATAGGCACTCGGATCGGGAGCCGCAAACTGTGCGCCGGTTTATGTCGAGGCCTTCTCGACAGCCTCGGTTGATTCCTCCTCGACGACAACGGTCTGCTGTGCCGCCAAAAAATTGCCGACATGGCTCAGCCCATCGAAATGGTCGCAAAACACCTTGATGACGACCAGCAGCGGCACCGCCATCAGCGCGCCGACGAAACCCCACAGCCAGGACCAGAAGGCGATGGCGATGAAGATCGCCACCGCGTTGATCTCGAGCCGGCGGCCAACCACCATCGGCGTCACGAACTGGCCTTCGACGATGTCGCACAACAGCACGAAGGCGGGCGCCAGCAACGCGTAGGAGATGCTATCGAAGCTGATCAGCGCGATGACCGCGACGAGCAGTATTGTGATCAGCGCCCCGACATAGGGCAGGAAGTTGAGCAGCGCTGCCGCCGCCCCCCAGACCAGCGGGTTGGGCACGCCGAGCCCCCACAGGCCGAGGAAGATGACCGTTCCGAGGCTGGCGTTGATGAGAGCGACGGTGAGCAGATAGTTCGAGATCTCGCGCTCGACGTCGTAGACGACGCGCAGCGCCCGCTTCTTTTCGCTGAGGCTGGCAAACGACTGGATGATCTTTTCATAGAACATCGTACCTGACGCCAGCAGGAACAGCGACAGCACGAAGATGATGGTCAGGCTGGTTCCCGCTGAAAGTATGTTGCCGGCGGCTTGCGACAGGATGCCGGACTGCGACATCACCACCTTCTGTATGCCGGGCTCCTGGCCAGTGTTGGTCAGCCCCTCAAGCTCATGCGAGATATGCATGATCTTTTCGAAAGGACGACGCAACTGCGCCAGTCGCTCGGTCAATTGCTGGCCGATCGACGAGCTGTTGTTGACGAGGTCGATGACCGGGCCGCTGAGCAGATAGCCGGCGCTGGCAAAGAGGCAGACCGACAGCAGCACCAACAGGGTCGCCGACACCACGTCGGGCACGCCATGCTTTCGCAAATAGCGCACGATCGGCGTCAGCGTCAGTGTCAGCAGGAAAGCCAGGATAACCGGCATGAAGAAGGCGCGAGCGAAATACAGCGCGTAGATGGTCATCAGGATGAAGATGCCGATGAGCAGCGAGCGCATCAGCCGTGTGTCCGCGCGCGCCTCCACGCGCGGATCCGGGCTTTCGGCTGCGCCCAAAGCGGCGGGTTCGACTTTCATTCTGGTTCCCTCGATCGGGCACCGCAATTGGTGCAGCCGATCGGCGAAAACGCCGGTGCATCCTCAAAGTTCCTTTAGCCGGCAGCGACAAGGCTCGTGTGAGCCTTGTCCGGCAATCCTCAGCCTCGGATCAGGCGACCGATGCTGTGATGGCGGGAACGGCCGTCGCCGTTTCCTTGCGCACGATCGGCGCCACTTTGGTGCCGTAGAGTTCGATCGCTTTCATGATCTTGGCGTGTGGCATGGTGCCGATCGCCATCTGCAGCAGGAAGCGGTCATTGTTGAAGATCTTGTGCTGGGCGACGATCTTCTCGGCCACCTGCTCGGGATTGCCGACGAACAAGGCTCCGTTGGGGCCGCGCGACTGGTCGAAATGCGCCCGCGACGTCGGCCCCCAGCCACGTTCGCGGCCGATGCGGTTCATCACCTCGGCTTGCGGTCCATAAAAGTCGTCGGCCGCCTGCCCGGTGGTCTCGGCGATGAAGCCGTGCACATTGATGCTGGTGGCCAGATTGGCCGGATCGGTGCCGGCCCGTTTGGCGGCGTCGCGGTAGATGTCGAACAGCGGCGCGAACCGCGCCGGCTCGCCGCCGATGATGGCCAGCGCCAGCGGCAGGCCGAGCACACCCGCGCGTGCCGCAGATTGCGGCGTGCCGCCAATCGCGATCCAGATCGGCAATTTGTCCTGGAATGGGCGCGGGTAGACGCCGCGATCGTTGATCGCTGCCCGCAGATTGCCGGACCAGCTCACCTTGACATGATCGCGGATGGCGAGCAGCAGGTCGAGTTTCTCGGCAAACAGCTCGTCATAGTCTTCGAGATTGTAGCCGAACAGCGGGAAGGATTCGATGAACGAGCCGCGCCCGGCCATGATCTCGGCGCGGCCGCCGGACAGAAGGTCGAGCGTCGCAAACTGCTGGAAGACACGCACCGGATCGTCGGACGACAGCACGGTGACGGCGCTGGTCAACTTGATGTGCTTGGTGCGTTCGGCAGCTGCGGCCAGCGCAACGACTGGTGCCGAGGCGGCATAGTCGGGGCGGTGATGCTCGCCCAGACCGAAGACGTCGAGCCCGACCTGGTCGGCGAGCTCGATCTCCTCGATCAGATTGCGCAATCGCTGATGCGGGCCGATTGCGCCGGGGCCCGGTTCCGGGCTGACGTCGGCAAAGGTATAGAGACCGAGTTCCATGAGTTGTCATCCAATGTTTTGATTGTTGCGCTAGAGGTAGCGATGCGCCCGCCCCGCCGCCAGAGGGGCGGACGGTGAACAGTGCATGTCGGTTTCGCCTCGAAAGGCGTCTCCCGGCTGCAACAGCCAGGAATTTCATGGCTGCCATGCCGTTTTGGCGCTTGAACTCTCGGTTTTCGCGCGTATGTAAGCGTCGCGAATTGACTTCAGGGAAGTGGACTTGGCTATTTACAGGGAAAAAGACGTTTTCGAGCGGCGCAACGCCGCAAACGAGGCAAAGAAGGCGCTTCTGGAGCGCTTCAAGTCAAAGCCGGCGGCAGACGATCCCGCGGTGCTGGCACGACAGGCCGAACGCAAGGCGATCCTCCAGGCCCGCGAAATCCGCGAGGCTGAAAAGGCCCGGCTGAAGCAGGAAAAGCTGGCACGCGAGGCGGTCGAGAAGGCCGAGCGCGAGGCAGCAGCTGAAGCGGCGCGTATTGCTGCCGAAGAAGCGGCGCAGGCGGAAGCAAAGATCCGGGAAGCCGAAGAGAACGAGCGCATTGCTCGTCTGCTCGCCGACGAAGCTGAACGCAAAGCCAAGCGCGACGCGCGCTATGCGGCGCGCAAGCAGCGTACCGGCAGGACGCCTCCGGGCTTCTCCGCCCGCTAGCCTCAAGGCTACGAAGCATCTGCTTCGAGATCAGGGTCGCTTCGCAGCGGCCCTGAATGTGTTTGTCCGCAGGTATGGTCAGGCTGCCAGCTTCAGCCCCATGATGCCGCAGACGATCAGCGCGATACAGCCCAGCCGGATCGCGGTCGCCGGCTCGCCCAGCAACCAGATACCAAGCAGCGCCGTGCCGACGGTGCCGATGCCGGTCCACACCGCATAGGCGGTGCCGACAGGCAGCGTCTTCAGCGCCAGGCCGAGCAAGGTCAGGCTGACGATCATCGAGGCGACAGTCAGCACGGTCGGCAGCGGCTTTGAGAATCCGTCGGTGTATTTGAGGCCGATCGCCCAGCCGATCTCGAACAGGCCGGCGAAGAAAAGAAGTGTCCACGACATCGGAGCGCTCCATCAGGGCATCGGACCGAAAACTGGAATCCGGTTTTCGCGGGATCGATGCTCAATCAAACAAGGGCGGGTCGTCCCGGCCGTTTTCGGGGAAAGCGCGAAGTCGTCTTCGTCGGGCGAGATATAGAAACTTGCGAGCGCCCAATCAATGACTACACCGGCGGCATCGGGTGCCGCCGGCTAAAAACCTTTGCCGAAACGAATGGCCGAGGCCTACCGCTCCTTGAGCTTCATCGCCTTGACGGGCGGTGCCTTCAGGGCCGGAGCCGCGGCGGGCTTCTTGGCGTCCTTCTTCGGCTTGCGGGCTTCCTTGCCCGCCTTCATCGCACCTTTAGCCATGATTCGTTCCTCCAATTGCGAGACGGCAAGTGAAACAAGAGAAACGCCCGACTGCAAGAGGTTAGCGCCTGCCACCGCCGCCAGCCGCCCGCTTTCAACCGGTTTCTAATTTGCTCGTAAACCATGTCGGTCCGTGTCATGGTTGTTTTCGCACTGCAGCATCGGCCCGTGCTTTCGCCGGGTGATGATCAGGCAGGCCGGTCAGGACAAAGATGCGAATCCACATCGGCTGCGAGATGAGCTTCGACTTTCCGCAGGAAACGCCGCTGATCGCGATGCTCAACGTCCACTATAGCAGAGCATCCGATCTCGAACGCCCGGATTTCCTGACCTCCAATCCGCCGGTACCGATCCAGAGCTATCGCGACAGTTTCGGCAATTGGTGCAACCGTTTTGTCGCCCCGCCCGGCCGCTTCACCTTCGGCACAGATGCAGTGATCCGCGACCCCGGCACCTTCGAGATGGGCGACCTGATGGCCTGGCAGCACGAGGTGCGCGACCTGCCGTCGGATACGCTTTTGTTCCTGCTGCCGAGCCGCTTTTGCGAGAGCGACCTGCTGGCCAGTGAAGCCTGGCGGCTGTTTGGCCACACGCCGCTCGGCATTGCGCGCGTGCAGGCGGTCTGCGACTTCGTCCACAACCACATCGTCTTCAACTACGGCAATGCGCGGCCGACGCGCACCGCCGCAGAAGCCTATCGCGAGCAAAGCGGCGTCTGCCGCGACTTCGCGCATCTTGCCGTCACTTTCTGCCGCGCCCTCAACATTCCGACCCGCTACTGCACCGGCTACATCAGCGACATCGGCACGCCAAAACCGTGGTCGAGCATGGATTTCGCCGCCTGGATGGAGGTCTATCTCGGCGGTCGCTGGCATGTCTTCGACCCGCGCAACAATGCGCCGCGCATCGGCCGCATCCTGATCGCCTCCGGCCGCGACGCCGCCGATGTGCCGCTGACCCATATTTTCGGTCCGGGCCTGCTCACCGGCTTCAAGGTATGGACCGACGAAATCGTCGAGTAGGCGCCGTCCCTGAACGGCGGGCCAGGTTGCGCCTTGTGAAGGCTGTGGAGCTTGGGCGGGTGCTCGGCTAACCTCCTGACATCAACCGGGACAGCACACCATGGCGGCGCATGGCGGGTCGAAAAAGGTCATCTACGCGGCGCTCGCCGGCAATCTCGCCATCGCGCTGACCAAATTCGCCGCCGCCTTCTTCACCGGCAGTTCGGCGATGCTGTCGGAAGGCGTGCACTCGCTGGTCGACACCGGCAATGGCGGCCTGCTGCTCTACGGCATGCACCGCGCCGCCCGCCCGCCGGACCGTACGCACCCGCTCGGCCACGGCCGCGAGCTCTACTTCTGGAGTTTCATCGTTGCCCTGCTGGTCTTCGCGCTCGGTGCCGGCGTGTCGTTCTACGAAGGCGTGATCCACATCCTCGCACCCGAGCCGGTCGCCAATGCCATGGTGAACTACATCGTGCTTGGCCTGTCATTCCTGTTCGAAGGCAGTTCCTGGTGGGTGGCGCTCAAGGAGTTTCGACGGGAAAAGGGCAGGCTCGGCTGGCTCGAAGCGGTCCAGCGCAGCAAGGACCCCAGCGTCTACACCGTGCTGTTCGAGGACAGTGCCGCCCTGCTAGGCCTGATCGTCGCCTTCGTCGGCATACTGGCGGCGGAGCTGCTGGAGATGCCGCAGCTCGACGGCGCCGCCTCGATCGGCATCGCGCTGATCCTGGGCGCCACCGCGATCTTCCTGGCGCGTGAAAGCAAGAGCCTGCTGCTGGGCGAACCGGCGTCGCCCGAAGTGCAGAGACAAGTGCTGGCCATTGCCCAGCAGGACCCGGCGGTGCAGCGCGCGAACGGTGTGCTGACGCTGCATTTGGGTCCGCAGGAAATCGTTGCCGGCTTGAGCATCGAGTTCGAGGATCATCTGGCGGCGCCTGAGATCGAGGCCTGCGTCGAGCGCATCGAAGCGCGGCTGAAAAAGGAAATGCCTGATATCACGCGACTGTTCGTCAAGCCGCAGACGACCGGGACCTGGGAACGGCGGCGCAAGGCGGTCGAGGCAGCATCCGGAGAGGCTCTGGACTAGCCGCTAGCCATTGCCTGACGACCCCGCCGCGCTAAGATCGCAGGACGGATTTCGGAGGAACCAGCATGAAAATCGACGGCGGTTGCCATTGCGGCGCCATCACCTACGAGGCGGAGGTCGATCCGGAAAAGACCTCTATCTGTCATTGCACGGATTGCCAGCAACTGACCGGCACGGCCTTTCGCGTCACCGTTCCCGCGCCTGAGAGCCAGTACCGGATTACCAGCGGTACGCCCAAGGTCTATATCAAGACAGGGTCGAGCGGCGCCAAGCGCGCGCAGGGCTTTTGCGGCGACTGCGGTTCGCACCTTTACGCAACGTCGGTTGGCGACGGCCCGAAGGTCTACGGAATCAGAGCGGGGACCGCACGGCAGCGCGAGGATCTGGTCCCGACACAACAGAAGTGGCACCGATCGGCGCAGCACTGGCTTCCGGAATTCGAGGGGATCAGCGTCGTGGAAGAACAGTAGCCCCGGCGCGGGGCCTTCTCAGTCGTCGCCTTCGACGACCCGCAGCCTCAACTGCCCGGTCTTGGAATCCGCCACCCGCACCCCGGGCTCGGCCTTGGCCGGTCCACCGCGCGGCTCAACTTCGCTTTCGCCAAACTCCAGCGCCTCGATCTTCTGGCCGCGCTTGGTCACCTTCGACGTCGACACCAAAATGTCGTCAATGTCCTTGGCCGACTGGCCGAAATGCGTCTGCAGCCGGCGCACCCGCTCGTCGACGCGTGCGACATCCTCCATCAGCCGGATCACCTCGCCCTGGATCAGATGCGCCTGCTCGCGCATGCGGGCGTCCTTGAGGATCGCCTGGATGACCTGGATCGACAGCATCAAAAGCGATGGCGAAACGATGATGACACGGGCGCGGTGCGCCTTCTGGATAAGCGCATCGAAATTCTCGTGGATTTCGGCAAACACCGATTCCGACGGCACGAACATGAAGGCGGTGTCCTGCGTCTCGCCCTGGATCAGGTATTTTTCCGAGATATCGCGGACATGGATCTCGATGTCGCGGCGGAAGGCTTGCGCGGCCACCTTCTGCAAATCAGCGCCGTCGGCGGCGCGGATGGCGTTCCAGGCCTCCAGTGGAAATTTGGCGTCGATGGCCAGCGACGGCGCGCCGTTCGGCATCTTCACCAGGCAGTCGGGCCGGCTGCCATTCGACAACGTCGCCTGAAACTCATAGGCGCCCATCGGCAGGCCGTCGGCGACGATCGCCTCCATGCGCGACTGGCCGAAGGCGCCGCGCGTCTGCTTGTTGGACAGGATCGCCTGCAATTGCACGACCTGGCCGGCCAGCGACTGGATGTTGCCTTGCGCGGTATCGATCACCGCCAGCCGCTCCTGCAACTTGGCCAGGCTCTCATGCGTCGATTTGGTCTGCTCGGTCATGGTCTGGCCGAGGCGGCCGGTCATCGCATCGAGCCGCTGACCGATCGACTGGTTGAGTTCGGCCTGTCTTGCGCCGAACACCTCCGCGATCGCGCCCATGCGACCCTGCATTTCGGCCTGGCTTTGCAGGATGCCCGCCATCCGCGCCTCGGCGTCGCGGGCATGGTCGGCGGCCTCCGCGGCGGCGATGGTCCGCGCCTTGGCCGACCGCCACAGCGCAACCACCAGCGTCAGGAACAGGCCAAGAAACAGCATCGCGCCGAACGCCACCGCGTGGCCGAGCGTGATCGTCGTGGCGCCGAGCCGGGCAACAGGCTCGGAAAGGATTGATGTCAGATCATTCATTTGGGCAGCATAGATGATTCGGCCCATCGGCACAGATCAAAACGTGAACGACACCGCAAGCGCCCCGGTTGACGCTTTTCGCGCGAGGTCTTAGGTGAGAACGCATGTCGATCAAGCCGCTTATCATCCTTCCCGATCCCGTCCTGCGCCAGCTTTCCAAGCCGGTCGAGCGCGTTGACGGCGCCTTGCGCAAACTGGCCGGCGACATGCTGGACACCATGTATGACGCCCCCGGCATCGGTCTGGCGGCGATCCAGATCGGCGAACCGCTGCGCATGCTGGTGATCGATCTCGCCAAGGAAGACGAGACGCCGGCGCCGCATGTCTTCATCAATCCAGAAATTCTCGAAAGCGCCGACCAGCGCTCGGTCTACGAGGAAGGCTGCCTGTCGATCCCCGACTATTATGCCGAGGTCGAGCGGCCGGCGGCCGTGCGGGTGAAATATCTCGACCGCGACGGCAAGTCGCAGGAGCTCGAGGCCGAAGGGCTGATGGCGACCTGCCTGCAGCACGAGATCGACCATCTCAACGGCGTGCTGTTCATCGACCACATCTCGAAGCTGAAGCGCGACATGGTGGTGAAGAAGTTCAAGAAGCTCGCCAGGGACAAGGTGCCAGGCAAGCTGGTGGGATAGGGGTCGGAAAATGCCCCTTCGAGTCATCTTCATGGGCACACCTGAATTCTCCGTGCCGACGCTGCGGGCAATCGCCGAGGCCGGACACGAGATCGTTGCCGTCTACACGCAGCCGCCGCGTGCCGCCGGCCGCCGCGGGCTGGAGCTGACGCCGTCGCCGGTGCAGCGCGAGGCGGAACGGCTGGGCCTGGAGGTCCACACGCCGGTATCGCTGAAAGGCGAGGCCGAGCAACAGGCCTTTAGCGCCTTGCAGGCCGATGTCGTCGTCGTCGTCGCCTATGGATTGCTGTTGCCCAAAGCCATTCTCGACGCGCCACGGCTCGCTTGCCTGAACGGCCACGCGTCGCTTTTGCCGCGCTGGCGCGGCGCTGCCCCCATCCAGCGCGCCATCATGGCTGGCGACAGCGAGACCGGCATGATGGTGATGCGCATGGAGGAGGGTCTGGACACCGGCCCGGTGGCAATGGTTGAAAAATGCGCCATCGAACCCGATATGACGGCCGGTGATCTGCATGACCGCCTGATGGCGATCGGTGCCTCGCTGATGGTGGAAGCTCTCGGGCAGTTAGCGACAAATTGTCTGACATTTACCCTACAGGCGACTGCGGGGGTGACCTACGCCCGAAAAATAGATAAATCGGAGACGCGCGTAGACTGGACGCGGCCTGCCGGCGAAGTTCACAATCACATTCGCGGCCTTTCGCCCTTTCCCGGCGCATGGTGCGAAACTGAAATTGGTGGCCGCACAGAACGGCTGAAACTGCTTCGCTCGACGCTTTCGGATGGCCTGTCGCTTTCCGAAAATTTGGGCGAGTCGGGAGGAATTCTCGATGACCGACTGACGGTCGCCTGCGGGTCAGGCGCAATCAGGCTGGTCGAAGTTCAACGCGCGGGCGGAAGGCCCGCTGCCGTGCAGGAGTTTCTGCGCGGGACCAAGCTCGAAAAAGGAATGAAATTCTCATGAGCATGATGTCGATACGCGCGGCAATGCCGCGGGATCGCGAGGCGATCCGCCTCGTCGAGGAACATGCATTCGGCCAGCAGGCGGAGGCCGGGCTGGTCGACGCACTGGTCACCGGCGGCGATGCCGTCGTCGAACTCGTGGCGGAAGAAGACGGGCAAGTGGTTGGCCACATCCTGTTTTCCAGGCTGTTCGTCCAGAACGGCGGCAAGCAGTTTGCAGCCGTTGCGCTGGCGCCCTTGGCGGTCGAGCCGTCCTTCCATGGCTCGGGCATTGGCGGCGCGCTGATCCGCGAGGCGCACATCCGCCTCAAGGACGCCGGCGAGACGCTGGCCGTCGTGCTCGGCGACCCCGCCTACTATGGCCGCTTCGGCTACACCCATGCGCGTGCCGAAAAGTTCGACAGCGAATACCAGGGCGAAGCGCTGCAGGCATTGACCTGGGGCGAGGCGCCCGAGGCCGGCAAGCTGGTCTACGCCTCGGCCTTCAGTTCCGCTCTCGCCGCCTAGGCGAGAGTAACCGCAGGGGATGCCGCGTTTTCGCCTCGACGTCGAATATGACGGCAGCCTGTTTGCCGGCTGGCAGCGCCAGGCCGACCAACCCACGGTGCAGCAGGCGATAGAGAAAGCCATCGAGAGCTTCTGCGGCGAGCAGGTCTCGCTGCGCGGCGCCGGCCGCACCGATGCCGGCGTCCACGCCACCGGCCAGGTGGCGCATGTCGACCTCGTCAAGGCGTGGCCAAACGACAAGGTGCGCGACGCCCTCAACGCCCATCTGCAAATGGCCGGCGCCCGCATCGCCATCCTTAGGGCAGCCGCTGTTCCGGATGGCTTCGACGCGCGTTTCTCGGCCATCGGCCGTCACTATCTCTACCGCATCGTCAATCGCCGCGCGCCGGCAGCGCTCGACAAGGGCAAGGTGTGGTGGGTGCCGAAGCGCCTCGACGCCGCTGCCATGCACGAAGCGGCAAAAGTGCTGCTCGGGCGGCATGATTTCACCACCTTCCGTTCGACCCAGTGCCAGGCCGACAGCCCGGTTCGAACGCTCGACCGCCTGGATGTCAGCCGGGTCGACGATGTGATCGAAATCAGGGCCTCGGCGCGCTCGTTCCTGCACAATCAGGTGCGCTCGATGGTCGGCTCGCTGAAGCGCGTCGGCGAAGGCGGCTGGACGATTGCCGATCTCAAGGCCGCGCTCGACGCGCATGACCGCGCTGCTTGCGGCCAGGTGGCGCCGCCCGACGGGCTTTTTCTCATCGGCGTCGATTATCCGGAGACGGACACATCCGGCATGGAAATGCCGAGCAGCACCTGAAGCCCGTAGGACACAAGCTGCGACGCGACAAACATGCCCAAAAAGACGGCGCTGCCGACTGCCGCTCCCCTGCCGATGACCGCATTGGTCATCCGCCAGATCAGCACCTGCGAGAACACAAACAGCGCCAGCATCGTCAACAGGACGAACTGATCTGTGAAGGGCACAAAGAGGCTGAGCAACGCTGACGGCAGCGATACCCAGGCAGCAATTGCCATCGCCCAATTGTAGGCGACGACATAATGGACGAATCGCCCGCCAATGCCGACTCGCGGTGCGATGAGGGCAAGCCCGACAAGCGGCAGCACCCAGCCGCCGATCTCGACAGTCGCAAGGCGGGTGAGCATGCCGAAGCGACCCGCTATGGCCTCGGGATCGGCGATCACATTGGCAATGCCGACCCAACCGACGATCAGCGCCGGCGCCGCCACGACGAGGGCGAAAAAGGAATTCCAGAAACCGTCCGCCGACAGGTCGAGCAGCCGCAATCCGTCGGCCTTGCCGAGCATCAGCCGCCAGGCGCCGGTCAGCGATGTGTAGGTTTCGTCCGCCGAAAGCATCTACGCGCCGCCCCGCTCGAACCAGTCTTCGATGAAGCGCAGGTAGATCTGCGTCAGCGTTTCAAGGTCGGCCAACGCGACGCGTTCGTCGACCATGTGCATGGTCTTGCCGACCAGCCCGAACTCGACCACGGGACAATAGTCCTTGATGAAGCGTGCGTCGGAGGTGCCGCCGGAGGTCGACAGCCCCGGTTTTCTGCCGATCGTCGCCTTGACCGATTGGCTGAGCGTCTTGATCAGCCGGTCGTCGCGGGTCAGGAAGACATGGCTCGGCCGGTCGCGCCAGACGAGTTCATAGTCGACCGGCGTCTTGGCCGTCCGGTACTTCTTGCGCCGGGATGCCTGGTCGAGGCGGTTGTGGATCTCCGCCTGCACGGTCTCGGCGGTCCATGTGTCGTTGAAGCGGATGTTGAAGGTTGCTGTCGCCTTCGCCGCAATGACGTTGGTCGCCGGATTGCCGACATCGATCGAAGTCACTTCCAGATTGGTCGGCTGGAAGTCCTTGGTCCCCTTATCGAAGACCGGGTGCAGCAAGGCGTCGACCAGGCTCATCAGCCCGCGCACCGGGTTGTCGGCAAGCTGTGGATAGGCGACGTGGCCCTGGCGGCCATTGACGGTGATGCTGCCGGAGAGCGACCCGCGGCGGCCGATCTTGATCATGTCGCCGAGCGCGTCCGGATTGGTCGGCTCGCCGACGATCGCGGCATCCCATTTCTCGCCCTTGCCAGCCGCCCAATCGAGCAGCTTCGTCGTGCCGTTGATGGCCGGCCCTTCTTCGTCGCCGGTGATCAGCAGCGAGACCGAGCCCTTCGGGCCGCCCTTTTGCTCGACATGGCGCGCCACCGCGGCGATGAAACAGGCGATGCCGCCCTTCATGTCGACGGCGCCGCGGCCGTACATCTCGCCCTTGGCGATCTCGGCGGCAAAGGGCGGGTGGGTCCAGGAGGCTTCGTCGCCGACCGGCACCACATCGGTGTGGCCGGCAAACATCAGATGCGGGCCGTTGCCGGAGCGCCGCGCGTAGAGGTTCTCGATGTCCGGCGTGCCACCTTCGGAAAACACTGGACGCTCGACGGAAAAGCCGAGCGGCTTCAGCATATCTTCCAGCGCGCTCAGCGCACCGCCCTCGGCGGGGGTTACGGAGGCGCAGCGGATGAGGGCGGCGAGGTTTGCGGCGGGGTCGGTCGGCAGCGTCATGGGCAAAGCGATAGTCGAAAGCGAAAGGCCTGTCACGGCCTGACATGAAGACCGACCATGCCGCCGACATTATGGTTTTCATGTCGTATAGTTGCAGGTCACGGCAGGATTATCGGATGGCCAACGGGGAAAAAACAATCGCCATTGCCGGCGCCGGCAGCATTGGCTGCTACGTCGGCGGGTGCCTGGCGCTCGCCGGCCGGCCGGTGATTCTGCTGGCGCGGCCACGCATCGACGCGGCTTTGCGGCAAGGCGGATTGCGCATCACCGACCTCGACGGCCGCGACCGCTTGATCGAGCCAGAGGCGGTTTCGGTGACTGTCGACCCGGCGGTCGCCTTGCACGACGCCGAAATAATCCTGGTGACGGTCAAGAGCGGCGCGACGCAAGAGATGGCCGCACTGATTGCCGCCCATGCCCGTCCGGACGCGGTGTTGGTCAGCCTGCAGAACGGCGTCGATAATGCCGGCATATTGCGGGCCGGGCTTGGCCAGCGGCTTGTGCTCGCCGGCATGGTGCCGTTCAACGTCGTCCAGTCCCCGGACGGGCTATTGCCGCTTCGCGTGCACCGCGCCAGCGAGGGCAAGGTGATGATCGAGTACGGCATGGCCGACCTTGCCGAGCGCCTCGATGTCGAGGGGCTTGCCCTCGAAACCCATGCCGACATGACGGCGGCGCTGTGGGGCAAGCTGCTGATGAACCTGAACAACGCGCTTGCCGCGCTGTCCGGCCTGCCACTGGCGACGGAGCTTGCCGATCGCCGCTGGCGGCTGATCCTGGCCGGTCAGATCGACGAGGCGCTGGCAGCCATGAAGGCGCTGAGCATCAAGCCGGCGCGCATCGCCGGCCTGCGGCCCGCGCTGCTGCCAAAGGTGCTGAGGCTGCCGGACTGGCTGTTCAGGCGCCTGGCGCGGCGCATGCTTGCCATCGACCCGCAAGCGCGTTCGTCGATGTGGGACGATCTGCAGCGCGGCCGGCCGACCGAGATCGGCGAACTGCAGGGGGCGGTCGTGCGCCTCGCTGAAAAGGCGGGCACGCCGGCGCCGCTGCTGAACAGCGTTATCGCTTTGGTGCGCGCGGCGGAGGCGGCGCAGATTGGCTCGCCGGGCCTGACGCCGGAGCAGGTTGCGCGGCCGGGTGGTTCTCGATCAGCGTGATCTTCTGCCAGATCTTGCGCGACAGGTTGGACGCCAGGTTCTCGATGTCGTTGACACCGTCGATGACCACGTCGTCATTGACCGACTGCGCGAACAGCGCCGCTATCTTGCCGGTGATCGACAGCATTTCCGAGCAATAGTCGAGGTAGCGCGCCAGGTCGGCGGCGTTGGTGATACGGGCCGGGGACTGCGACGTCGGTTTGAAACTGGCCGAAAGCGCCGCCGGATCCTTGGTCAATTGGTGCATGTCGATGACATGGATCAGCGATCTCAGCCCGTGCAGCTGGCGAAACACCTGCTTGCGCTTGAGACGCTCCTCGGTGCGGATCAACGCCAGGAAGCCGAGCACGGCCAGGATCATCATGTTGATCGTGGCTTCGATGCCTTGCACCGACTGCACCGCATCGTCGGCCTGGGAGATGTGAATGAGCGGCAGGATGGTGCCGACGAACAGGAAGATCAGCGCGCCGGCGACCACGGCCGCGGCGATGATGCCGCGCAGCCACCAGATCGGCGCTTCGAGCGCCTTGGCCGCCTTGGTCAGGTCGCGCGACAGCGACACCAGTTCGGCGGCGACGCCGCGCAAGCCGGCATCGGGAAAACGCTCGGCGACGCGGCTTTCCAGCCGCTCGGCGGTGTCGATGATCAGTTTCGGATCAAGCGTGCGGTAGCGCATGACGAGAGGTCCGATCGGCGCTCAGGGTTCACCCGGTGCATTGGTGCGTTTGCCGTAGCGATTGGGCCCAGGATCGCTCCTGAAACACGCCAGGATGATGAGAAGAATGGGGCCAATGACAAGAGAGATCAACGCATAGTAGGTCGGCTTGCCGAAATCATGGAAGCGCTTTGCGGTCACGGCGAAGCTGGACCATGTCGAAATCAGCAGGACGGACCAGAACACAACCGCCCAGATCTGACTGTTTTGAGTGCCGGGCTCCAGTCTGGCGAACTGGTAAAGCGGGAAAAACTGCGCGACCAGCAGCAGCAAACCCGCAAGCACGTACGCGCTCGGGCTGACGCGGCCCGAGAGGCTGAAGAAGAGCCAGGGAAGTTGCGGTCTATCGGTCAATCGGGAACGCTCGCATTGTCGGAAAAGGTCAATCGCGCAGCAATTCGTTGATCGAGGTCTTGGACCGCGTCTTGGCGTCGACCCGCTTGACGATGACGGCGCAATAGAGGCCCGGGCCCGGCTCGTTGTTCGGGAAAGCCTTGCCCGGCATCGAACCGGCGACGACGACGGAATTCGGCGGCACTTCGCCATAAAAGACTTCGCCGGTGGCGCGGTCGACGATCTTGGTCGACTGGCCGATGAAGACGCCCATGCCGAGCACCGAGCCCTCGCGCACGATGCAGCCTTCGACCACTTCGGAGCGCGCGCCGATGAAGCAATTGTCCTCGATGATGGTCGGGCCGGCCTGCATCGGCTCCAGCACGCCGCCAATGCCGACGCCGCCCGACAGATGCACGTTCTTGCCGATCTGGGCGCATGAGCCGACCGAGGCCCAGGTGTCGACCATGGTGCCACTATCGACATAGGCGCCGACATTGACGAAGGACGGCATCAGCACGGCGCCCGGCGCGACATAGGCGGAGCGGCGCACGATCGACGACGGCACGGCGCGGAAGCCAGCCTTCTCGAAATCGACCGCGCTCCAGCCGTCGAACTTCGACGGCACCTTGTCCCACCACACGGCTTCGCCGGGACCACCCTTGATGATCTCCATCGGGTTGAGCCGGAAGGACAAAAGCACCGCCTTCTTCAGCCACTGGTTGACGTGCCATTTGCCGTCGGCCTGACGCTCGGCGACGCGCACGGCACCCCGGTCAAGCAGGTCGAGCGCCGACTGGATGGCGTCGCGCGTCTCGCCGCGGGTCGCGGTCGAAATCGTATCGCGCTCCTCGAAGGCCTTTTCGATGGTCTTTTCGAGGCTCGCCAGATCGGGCTTCGACATGAATTCGCTCCATTACCAAGCTGTTAAGGGGCAGCGCCTTAACCTGTTTCGAAAGTCGCGCGGACCCTGGGCAGGCTTTGTCTGCTTGGGTCTTTGCATGTAGCAGGTTCTTGTCGCAAAACCGCAGGACACTTTTGCGGAACCTGCTTATGTGAAGGCATGGGGAGGGTCAATCGCGGCTGCGTCACGGGACGGCGCAAGTGAATTATTTGGACGGGTAAACTGATATGACACCTATGGAAAAGGCGGGATGGACGCCGCTGCCGCATTCGGACGAGGATCTGGAGCGGTCGAAAAGCGTACCGGACACGCCGCAGACACGCGCCGAAACCTATCGTCTCGCCTGGAACGACCCGGATTTCATGACGCGGCGCGAATTGCGCGCGGTGCGGCTACAGCTCGAACTCCTGAAGCCGGAGATGATCCTGGCCGAGCGCGGCATCCGCTCGACGGTGATCCTGTTCGGCGGCGCGCGCATTCCAGAACCAGGCGGTGAAGCCTGGGCGGCCAAGAACGAAACGCAGAAGAAGAACCTCGAGGAAAACAGCAAATATTACGAGGAGGCGCGCAAATTCGCCCGCCTCTGCTCGCAGCAGTCGGCTGCCTCCTACTACCGCGAATTCGTCGTGGTGACCGGCGGCGGGCCGGGCGTCATGGAGGCCGGAAACCGTGGCGCCGATGATGTCGGCGCCCCGTCGATCGGCCTCAACATCGTGCTGCCGCACGAGCAGGCGCCGAACGCCTATGTGACGCCGGAGCTGTGTTTCAACTTCCACTATTTCGCCATCCGCAAGATGCATTTCGTCATGCGCGCCAAGGCCGTCGCAGTGTTTCCGGGCGGCTTCGGCACGATGGACGAATTTTTCGAGACGCTGACCCTGATCCAGACCGGCCGCATGGAGCGCGTTCCGGTGATCCTGTTTGGCAAGTCGTTCTGGAAGCGGGCGATCGATCTCGATTTCCTCGCCGAGCAAGGCACGATCACGCCCGGCGACCAGGACATCATCGATTTCGTCGACACCGCCGACGAAGCCTGGGGGATCATCAGGCGCTTCTACAAATTAGGGGAGTAGGGTGGGGAAATGGGGAATTGAAGAATTGAGGAAAAAGGGGGTCCGGATCGTTCCTCCGTTCCCCAGTTCTTCAATTCCTCAGTTCTTCAATTCCTCTACCCCCTCCACAATCGCCGTGAGAAACGTCGCGAGGTCGTCGGTGACGAAATCCACGTCGTCCTCATTGGCCGGATCGCGTTCCCAGATTTCCGCGAAGGTCGGTTCGAAATTGCGCGGCACGATGAGCACCGTGGTCATGCCGAGTGATTTCGGCACGGCCAGATTGCGGGCCAGATCCTCGAACATCACCGCATTGTGACCGGTGACGGCGTGCAGTTCGGCAAACTTCTCGTAGGTCTGGCGCGCCGGCTTGGGGTTCAGCCCGGCGGCGACGATGTCGAAGATGTCGTCGAAATGGTCGAGTATGCCGAGCTGGCGCGCGGTGCGTTCGGCATGCCGGCGGTCGCCATTGGTGAAGATGAACTTGCGGCCGGGAAGCTGGCGGATCGCGGTGCCGAGCACCGGGTCGGGCACCAGCCATGAATAATCGATGTCGTGGACCTTCTCGAGAAAATCGTCGGGGTCGATGCCATGGCGCGTCATCAGCCCGTTCAGCGTCGTTCCGTATTCCTGATAGAGCTCCTTCTGCAGCTTGCGCGCCTCGTCGCGCGGCAGCGTCAGCAACTCCCCGATATAGGCGGTCATCTTGACGTCGATTTGCGAAAACAGGTTCGAGTGATGCGGGTAGAGCGTGTTGTCGAGGTCGAACACCCAGTCGGTGACGTGAGCGAAGCGGGCGGGATCAGGGAGCGTGGTCATACGCGTCTTATGGCACGAAAAGATTTCCCTGACAGGGGGATTTATCCACAACTTATACGCGTCGAAAGTGACGAAAGTGGTGTCACGATTCAAATTTTAGCCATCGCCGAAAGGTGACCTTTAGGGCTTGCTGGCACAGAGACGGTTCAGTGGGAGCTAGCGATGAACAGCATACTTCTAAAGTCCGCCGCCGTCGCTTTCGCCTCCGTAGCAGCCTCGCTTCTGTTGACGCTGATCGTCGTTCCCGCGATGGGATTCCCGATCAGCCGCACCATCTGGCTGAGCTCGACGGTCTGTCCGCTGGCCCTCGCCTGGATCGCCAGCGCCAGCACGTTCTGGCAGAGCGACAGGCTGAAAAGCGCGCATCGCGAACTCGCTCGCGCCCACGCCCAGCTCGCCGCCGCGCACCGGCGCCTCTCGGAAAAGGCGAGCCGCGACGACATGACCGGCATGCTCAATCGCGAGAGCTTTTTTGCCGCACTCGACAGCTCCCGGCGCAAATCCGATCGCGGCGCGCTGCTGATCATCGATGCCGACCATTTCAAGGCGATCAACGACAGTTTCGGTCACCTGACCGGCGATGACGCGTTGCTTTTGATCGCCAGCGCCATCGAGCGCGGCGTGCGCAGCGGCGACGTGCTCGGCCGCATCGGCGGCGAGGAATTCGGCGCCTTCCTGGTCGGCGCCACCGAACAGGAAGCCAAGCGCGTCGCCGAGCGCATCCGCCGCGAAGTCGAACTGATCCGCTTCCGTCCGGTCGACGAACGAACGGTTCCGCTGACCGTCAGCATCGGCGGCACCACCTGCGGCGAAGACGTCAACGTGTCGGAGCTGATGCGCGCCGCCGACCGGCGGCTCTACGAGGCCAAGCATCGCGGCCGCAATCTGTCGATCCTCGACCGGGACATTTCCGAAGCCGCCTGAAGTCCCGCTCAAGCGCCCCGCGCTTGCTAAGCAATTGCTAACCTTGTTTTCACTCAACCATGCCGTTTACCCGCTTGAAATCAGGTTCCGGCTAGGTTGGCACGAGATTGGCATATCGCTGGGGCACGTGTGCCGTTCAGAGAACGCCATGTGGGATCGAAGTTCCATCGAGAGATGTGTCATGAGTTTCTTCGTCAAGAAAATATCGCGCCGCGCGATCGTCCAGGCGCTGATTGCGTTGCCGGCCCTGTCGCTGCTGCGCCGACGGCCCGATGTCGAACCCCCTTACGCCGACCCAAATGAGATCGTCGAGGTCAATGGCTGGATCCTGAAGCGGAGCGATCTGGCATGATCTTCGACAACTACGAGACGTTCAAAGCCTCGAATTTTGCCGCCAAGGTCTGCATCCTGGGCTCGGGGCCTGCCGGCACCACGATCGCCAGGAAGCTTGGCGCCGCCGGCATTCCGGTTGTCGTGCTGGAGGCGGGCTCGCGGGAATTCAGCGACGATTCGCAGGATTTCTACCGCGGCACTACGGTCGGCGACCCCTATTTCGATCTCGACATCACCCGGCTGCGCTTCATGGGCGGCAGCTCCAACCACTGGGCCGGCTGGTGCCGCGTGCTGGACAAGCAGGATTTCGAGCCCAAGGCCTGGGCGCCCGATACCGGCTGGCCGATCAGCCGCGCCGATATCGAGCCCTACCTGTCGGAAGTGCACGATATTCTGGAACTGCCGGCCTTTCAGCCGGATGTGCCAATTTCGGACGACATCCGCTGGGTGCAGTTGATCAAGAGCCCGGCGGTGCGCTTTGGCGAAAAATTCGCCGATGAGCTCGACAAGAGCAAGAACATCGCCGTCGTGCTCAACACCTATGCCACCGAGCTTGCCGGTGACGGCAAAAAGGTGACCGGCGCCAAGATCTGGTCGAACGGCCAGGATGCCGGCTCGTTCACTGCCGATTATTTCATCTCTTGCACCGGCGGATTGGAAAATTCACGGCTGCTTTTGTGGTCGAACCAGCGCTCGAACGGCGGCGTGGTGCCGAATGCGACCGCGCTCGGCCGCTATTGGATGGAGCACCCGACCTTCGAAGGCGGCAATGCCATCCTGGCCGACTATGGCGAGTTCCAGGTCGACGCCGTCAACGAGGCCTTCTTCTCGCCGACGCTTGCCGCGATGGAGCGCCTGCAGATCATGAATTTCGGCATCCGGCTGATCGAGACGCCCTATGCCGGCGTCAAGGGTCTGATCGCCGACCTCGCCTGCACCGCGCCCGACGCGGCCGAATGGGTCGCCTACCAGCTCAGCCAGAACCTGCGCTGCGCCGCCCAGCTCTATGTCGCCTGGGAACAGGTGCCACTGGCCTCGAACCAGATCGAACTGTCGAGGACCGACGTCGACCATGCCGGCGTGCCGCGCATCGAACTGCATTGGAAGAAATCGGAGCTGGAACGCCGCACCATCCTTGAGGGACTGCGGCTGTTCGGCACGACATTGGTGCAGAAGGATCTCGGCCGGGTGCGCATCGCCGACTGGCTCACCAAGGGCGAGGACTATCCGACCAATGAGGAACTGGCCGGCCACCATCACATGGGCGGCACCCGCATGGGCACCGATGTCACCAAGAGCGTCGTCGACGCCAACTCCAAGGTGCACGGCATGGAGAACCTCTATATCGGCGGCTCCTCGGTGTTCTGCACGTCGGGCGAGTGTAATCCGACGACGACCATCACCGCCCTGGCCTGTCGGCTCGGCGATCACCTCAGCAAAGTCATTGCCGTGTGACGCAGATCATCACCGGTGTGACGAAGTCATCCCGGCGCGACGAAGTCGTCGCCCGTCTTACCACCAAAAAGCCGGCGGCGCCGGCAGCAGTGATCGCTACCGGCGCCGCCCTGGCGCGCCTTTGGGTGGATTCTGATCTGGCCTCCTAAAAGATGATCCCGAAACCGGTTTTCGGAAAAACACGGAGGCCCCATCCCGAGTCCATCGAGATGGAAGAGGCGTTAAAAGCCGTAGACGGCGATGCGCACCAGCACGGAGGCGGCCGCAAGCGATACGAGCAGAATGCCGAGGCCGATGGGAGAGCCCCAGCCATACCATTCCATCGCCAGCTTGGCGTATTTGAACTCTTCCTCGTGGGAGAGGGGCGCACGCTGTTGGATCAAGCTCATTTTTCACTCCTTGTCGGCGGCCGGCCCTTGCTATGTCTGAGCTGCAGCCGCATATTGTTGTTACGGTCTAAATGTTAGACAGATTGATAGTTAGATGATCGAACTAAATTCGTCAAGCGAGAATCGCCACGAAATGACGACGGCCATCGGCCTGGCCATCATGCAATGGCAGGACGCGACGCAGGCCTATGACGAAGCCGTGGGGGTCAGGCTTGGGCTGAACATGGCGGAACGCCATTGCATCGGGCTGCTCTATGGCGGCCCGCAATCGGCTGGTGCGATCGCCACCGCAACTGGCCTGACGCCGGCCGCGGTGACGGCGCTGATCGACAGGCTGGAGGCGCGCGGCCTGCTCACGCGCACGCGCAGTCTGGAGGACAGACGCAAGGTGGTGATCGAGGGCACCGAGGCGACGCGAGACCTGTCGGCGCGCTACTACGGCGCCATTGCGCGGGAGGGCGAAAAGGTCATCGCCACCTTCAGCGATGCGGAGCTGGCCACCATATCGCGTTTCGTCCGCGCCGCGCTCGACCTGCAGCGCGACCAGTTGGCGCGGCTGAAGGCCGAGGGGCCGGACATCCCAAACGGGCGATAGGGGGACGTTGCGTTCGCGGCTTCACCGCAAACGTCGGCAGAGAGCGCGACTATTTCGGCTGGACCCCATAGGCGACGAGAAACGCCTCCACCGAGGCATCCGCGTGCCGTTCAAGTTCGGCCTTGGATCGCCGGTTGCTTCCAGTGAACATGGCTTCATTCATCGGGATCCAAAGAAGCATCCCAAAAAAATGGCTGGCGGCCAGATAGGGGTCACTGGTTTGTATAAGTCCTCGGCTGGTGAGCTTTTGAAAGCAGGAAGCCATTGAGCCAAGCATGCGCTCGAAGCCCTTTTCGTACCAGCTGCGGCCAAGCTGCGGCATTCGATCCGCGTTGGCGATGATCAAGCGCCGCAGCTTCAACAGCTCTTCATCCATGAGCACCGATATCAAACGTCGGGCAAGCTGCTGCAGACCGCCTTCCATGAATTTCGCCTCGGAAAGCAGCGTCGTCACCGACTCGATAATATCGTTGGCCTGGGCAGCGGTTGCCAGAACGACTTCGCCGAAAAGCGTCTCCTTGTCCGTGAAATGTTTATAGACGGTCTGCTTGGAAGCCCCCGCCCTGGTGGCGATTTCCTCCATGCTGGTGCCGTCATAACCCTTGCTGACGAACGCCGCCGTGGCCGCCTGGATGATTTCACGATCCTTGCGTTCTGATCTGGTCTCACCGTCGATTTTCATGATGCCCTCAAACAAGTACTAGACGGTACCGTTCCCACATGGTAGCCATGAAAACGGTACTGGACTGACTAGTACCTGTCAACGAAGGCAAGGCTTAGACCGATGACCAAGATGATCTTTATTAATCTGCCGGTGCGCGATCTGCAGGCAGCGACCAATTTTTATCTCGCGATCGGCGGCACGCTCAATCCGCAGTTCTCGAACGACCAGGCCAGCTCGATCATGTTCTCGGACTCCATTGGGGTCATGCTGCTGACGCACCAGCACTACAGCCAGTTCACGGCGCGGCAGATCGGCGACCCCAGGCGGGAAAGCCAGATGCTGATCGCGCTCACCGCCGACAGCAAGGACGAGGTCAATGCCGTCATCGAGAAGGGCGTGGCGGCCGGCGGCCGCGCCGATCCCAACCCTGCGCAGGACCTCGGCTTCATGTTCAACCGCCACATCGAAGACCCGGACGGAAACGTCTGGGAGTTGCTGTGGATGAACCCGTCTGCCATGCAGTAGCCAGGCGGATCCAAAGCGCGTCGCGTTGAAACGGATTCATGCGACGCGCTTTGGGTTTTCGTCTTATGCAGGCCGGGCGGAGCGCCTTAAACACTGGTCCCGGATTGCTATACCGTCGCCGGGTCGAGCGCCGGCTGTCCCTTGCGGCGGTTGACGATCGCGTTGAAATCGGCGGTCTGGAAGGCGTCGCGCAGCACGTCGAAGGACGGCAGCACGAAATAGGCGCGCTGGAACTTGTCGATCTCGTAACTGGTGCGCATCACCGTCTCCAGGTCGAAGGGGACGTGGTGGGCATCCTTGGTGGCGACGGCGAACTGCAACTCGGTGAAGGACGACATCAGCCCGGCGCCGAACGCCTTCAGCTTCTGGCCCGGCTCCTGCATCAGCCCGTATTCGGCGGTGTACCAGTAGAGGCGGGTGATCATCTCGTCGCCGCCAAGCGCGATCACAGCCTCGGCCTTCTGCCCGTACATCTGCATGAAATCGGCAAACACCGGCTGCGTCAGGATCGGCACATGGCCGAAGAAATCGTGGAACATGTCCGGCTCGACAATGTAGTCGAGTTCTTGCTCCGTGCGCAGCCAGTTGGTGACCGGGAAGCGGCGGTTGGCGAGATGGTCGAAGAACGGCGCCGCGGGAATGAGCCCCGGCACGGCGACGATTTCCCAGCCGGTAAGCTTGCGCAGCCTGTCGCTGACCGCACCGAAATCCGGGATCCGGTCGAGCAGGCCAAGCGCGGCAACGCCGTCGAGATAGGAATGATGCGCCAGCTGCTGCGTCAGCTTCGTCTGGCGGTCACACAGCGTGCGCCACACCGCCTGTTCGCTGGCAGAGTAGTCGTAGCCTTGCGCCACGGTGAAATCGGCACGGCAGACCGAATAGTCGCCGCGCAGGCCCTGTGCCGCGCAGTCGCGGGCGTAGTCGGCAACACTCATCGTCATGGCTGTTCTCCTCGCAAATCATCAATGGCGAATTCTGCCGCAAGGCTAACCGGATTTGCCGAGGCAAATCGGTTTTGATGATGGCTCAAACGGGGTATTCGAGATAATATTCACTCAATCCATGCCACAGGAGAGTGAAAATGCCTCAGTTTGACGAGTTCGAGATCAAGATGCTCGACATCCTGCAGCGCGATGGACGCAAGCCGGTGTCCGAGCTGGCGCAGGAGATCGGCCTGTCGACGACACCTTGCGCGCGGCGCTTCGAGGCGCTGCAGGACACCGGCATCGTCAAGGGCTTTGCCGCCGTGCTCAGCCGCCGCGCCGTCGGATTGATGGTCGAGGTGTTCATCGAGGTGCGGCTGACCAGCCACAGCGATGGCTCGCCCGAAGCCTTCATCGCCGCCGTCCAGCGCATGGACGAAGTGTCGTCGTGCTGGACGATGACCGGCGACCACGATTTCCTGCTGCATGTCATGGTGCCCTCGGTCGACGAGCTCAACGCCTTTGTCATGCACCGGCTGATGCGGCTCGCCGGCGTGCGCGACGTCCACACCCAGCTCGTGCTGCAGAACATCAAAGGGCCGGGCCACGTGCCGCTCGGGCATCTGAGGCGCTAAGCATTTCTGCGGAAAAGCTGCACACAAACTGCTGAACAGAGCCCAATTCCAAGTTTGAATCGCCGGCTACGACATGCGGACCGCCATTGCGAAGGGTCCGTCATGAAAATCGTCCTGATCAATCCGCCGCACACCGCCATCGGTAGCCGCGTACCCGACGACCATCTGCCGCCACTCGGCCTGCTTGCGGTAGGCGGCCCGCTGATCGATGCCGGTCACGCCGTGCGCCTCGTCGATGCCGAATTCGGGCCAATGCCGCTCGCCACGCTCGTCCGCGATGCCTTGAGCGATCATCCCGATTGCATCCTGATCGGTCACTCCGGTTCGACCTCGGCGCATCCGACGGCCTTGCAGATCGCACGGATGGTCAAGGCGCGTGAACCGGCAACGATGGTGATCTATGGCGGCGTGTTCCCGACCTATCATTGGCGCGATATTCTCTGCGCAACCGATGTCTTCGATTTCATCGTCCGCGGTGAAGGCGAGGCGACCATCGTCGCTCTGGTCGAGGCGTTGGCGAGACGCCAGCCGCTGGCGGAAGTCGCCGGCATCGCCTTTCGCGACGATTTGCGCCGTCCCTTCGCCACAGGGCCGACGATGACGATCGCCGACCTCGACAACTATCGCGTCGGCTGGGAACTGATCGATCACAGGCGCTACAGCTATTGGGGCGGCAAGCGCGCCGTGGTCATGCAGTTTTCGCGCGGCTGCCCGCATCTGTGCAACTATTGCGGCCAGCGTGGCTTTTGGACCCGTTGGCGGCATCGCGACCCCGTGAAATTTGCCAAGGAGATTGCCTGGCTGCACCGCGAACATGGCGTCGAACTGATCAATCTCGCCGACGAGAACCCGACCGTTTCGAAGAAGGCCTGGCGTGCCTTTCTCGATGCGCTGATTGCCGAGAACGTGCCGGTGCTGATCGTCGGCTCCACCCGCGCCGACGACATCGTGCGCGACGCCGACATCCTGCATCTCTACCGCAAGGCCGGTGTCATCCGCTGGCTGCTCGGCATGGAAAACACCGACGAACAAACACTTCAACTGATCCGCAAGGGCGGCAGCACCTCATCCGACCGCGAGGCGATCCGGCTGCTGCGCCTGCACGGTATCCTGTCGATGGCGACCTGGGTGGCCGGGTTTGAGGACGAGACCCTTCGCGACCTGTGGCGCGGCTTGCGCCAGCTGCTTGCCTACGATCCCGACCAGATCCAGGCGCTCTATGTCACCCCGCATCGCTGGACGCCGTTCTTCCGCATCGCCCGCGACCGCAAGGTGATCCAGCGGGACGCCCGCCTGTGGGACTACAAGCACCAGGTGCTGCAGATGACCCGGCTGAAACCCTGGATGCTGTTCTTCTCGGTCAAGCTGATCGAGGTCGCGGTGCAGTCGCGGCCCAAGGCGCTGGCACGCATTCTTTTCCACAGGGACCCGGAACAGCGCCATTCGATGCGCTGGTACACGCAAATGGGCCGCCGCGTCTGGTTCCGCGAAGTCTGGGGCTTTCTGGCCCGCGACATCAGGGTGAAAGACGGCCCGACGCTGGCCGAGTTCTGGGGCGCACCGCAGGACGCCGAGGAAGAATCGATGGTGTTCGCGCGCCCGGCCCGCAAGCCGGCCCAGCCCGCTATCGGGATTTCGCCGAGCGCCTGAGGCGCTATCGGCCTTCGTTGCTCAAGGAACTATAAGCGTTCCGGCGCCATGCTCGGTAAACAGCTCGAGCAGCACCGCATGCGGCGTCTTGCCGTTGAGGATGACGACGCCTTCGACGCCGCGCTCGATCGCCTCGATGCAGGTCTCGACCTTGGGGATCATACCGCCCGTCACCGTGCCGTCCTTGATCAGCGCCTTGGCCTCGGCCACGGTCAATTCGTCGATCAGCTTCTTGTTCTTGTCGAGCACGCCGGGCACGTCGGTCAGGAACAAAAGGCGCGTCGCCTGGCAGGCGCCGGCGATGGCGCCGGCAAAGGTGTCGGCATTGATGTTGTAGGTGTGGCCGTCGCGGCCGGGCGCCACCGGCGCCAGCACCGGGATCATTTCCGACCGTGCCAGAAGGTCGAGCAGCGTGCGGTCGACTTCGACCGGCTCGCCGACAAAACCGAGATCGAGCACCCGCTCGATGTTGGAGTCCGGGTCGATCATGGTCTTGCGCGCCTTTTCGGCAAAAACCATGTTGCCGTCCTTGCCGCACAGGCCGATCGCCCACTCGCCCTCGGCGTTGATCAGCGCCACGATCTCCTTGTTGATCGAGCCGGCCAGCACCATCTCGACGATCTCGACCGTCTTCTGGTCGGTGACGCGCAGGCCGCCCTCGAACTTCGATTCGATGCCCATCTTGGCCAGCATGGCGCCGATCTGCGGGCCGCCGCCATGGACGACGATCGGATTGACGCCCGACTGTTTGAGCAGCGCGATGTCGCGGGCAAAAGCCTTGCCGAGTTCGATGTCGCCCATGGCGTGGCCGCCATACTTCACCACCACCGTCTTGTTCTCGTAGCGCTGCATATAGGGCAGCGCGCGCGATAGCAGGGCGGCCTGCATTTCGGCGGTGGCGGTGATCTCCGTCATCGGCATGGTTCCCAGCTTGGCATGAACGGCGGCGTCTTAGCGGGAATTGGGGCAGGCCGCAAACGGCTTTGCTATCACAATGATGAAATCTGGGAGTGTGCGAGATCTAGCCTGGCACCTTGAGTGGCGCCCGCCGCGCCAACCAGCCCGAAATCTTTTCCATCTGCGCGGCCAGCGACAAAAGCGTCTCCTCGTCGCCCGGCCGTCCTACGGCCTGGATGCCGAGCGGCAGGCCGGCATCGGTGACATGGACAGGCAGCGCGATCGATGGCTGGCCGGTGATGTTCTGGATCGCCGGCCAGTGGGTGAACCACAGACTCTTGTCCATCAACTGCCCCAGCAATGGCTTGAGTTTCAAGAGCCGGGTGAGGTGCAGTTTGTCGAGCACGTTTTCAATGAACTCGTCGGCCCCTTTGGGATCCATGGCGCCGCAGGCAAGTGGCGGATGCGCAATGATCGGCATCAGCACGGCGTCATACCGGACGGTGTCAGCGATCAGCCGGCGCGATGTCGCATTGAGCCGCTGCAGGCCGGCATAGATGTCGCCGGCCGAGACGATCTCGCCGAAGCGCGCGATGATCCGCGTGGCGCGTTCGATGTCGCCCAGGACAGGGCGGCCGACGCGCAAGGCCTCGCTGCGCATCGTGCCGGCCACCGCCGAGGCGACCGACCTGGCGAAATCGGCCATGAAATCGCGATCGATATAGGGCAGGTCGATCTCCTCCACCGTGTGGCCGCCTTCACGGGACAGCGCCACGGCGATATCCAACGCCTTCAGCGTCTCTGCCGATATCGGCAGGCCAAGCGGCGATCCCCGGTAGACGGCGAGCTTGAGTTTGCCCGGATCGCGCCCTGCCGCGGCGACGAAACTGCCTTGCGGCGTCGGCGCGGCATAGGGCGCCAGCGGATCGGGGCCGTGCGTCAGGTCGAGCAGCAAGGCGCAATCGCGCACCGAGCGGGTGACGGCGTGCTCGACGACCATGCCGTACCAGCTCTCGCTGACCAGCGGCGTCTGCGGCACGCGGCCGCGCGAGGTCTTCAGGCCGACCAGCCCGCTGCAGGCCGCCGGCACCCGGATCGAGCCGCCGCCATCCGAGGCATGCGCCGCCGGCACCACGCCGGCAGCAACGAGCGCGGCTGCGCCACCGGAAGAACCGCCGCTGGTATGGGCCGTGTTCCACGGATTGCGGGTGATGCCGAAGGCGGCCGATTCGGTCATCAGCCTCAACCCCTGTTCGGGCGTGGTGCTGGTGGCGATCGGAATGAGCCCGGCGGCGAGATGGCGCTCGGTCATCACCGAGTTGAAATCGGCGGTGAAAGCCGGGATGCGGCTGCCCGTATGCGTCGGCACACCTTTGATGGCGATACCGAGATCCTTCAGCGCAAACGGCACGCCGGCAAGCGGCAGCTTGCGGTCGATGGTTTTGGCGCGTGTCCGGGCCGCGTCATAGAGCGTCTCGGCGATGGCGTTGATGTCGGGACGGGTCGCCTCGGCGCGCGCAATCGCGGCATCGACAAGCTCCTCTGGCGAGATCTCTGCCTTGTGCACAAGAGCGGCGAGGCCGGTTGCATCTTGTTCCCACAGAACCCGTTCAACCGACATTTCGGAAGTCCTCCACCTCTAAGAAGGCTAGCGGCCGGCGATTTCTTTGGCAATCGATAGGAAATACTGGCGAGCCGGGCGCAACAACGGTTTGCGTGGACAACAACGTTTCCACCGTTGCAAATACACGGCAATCACCTAATTTGTCAGCATGACGCCGCAGGACATCACCACGCTGATTGTCCGGACTTCGATGAAGGATCGGGCCGCGTTCGATCTGCTCTATCGGCAGACCAGTGCGAAACTTTTCGGTGTCTGCCTTCGTGTATTGCATGACCGGGGAGATGCGGAAGAAGCGCTGCAAGAGGTCTTCGTCAAAGTATGGACGAAGGCAGATCGTTTCGCTGTTTCCGATCTGAGTCCGATCTCCTGGCTGGTGGCAATCGCGCGCAATCACGCGATCGATCGCATCAGGGCGAGGCGCAAGCCTGCTGCCGATATCGATGCCGCGCTCGACGTGGCCGATCCGGCTCCGGGACCTGAGGCTATGGTTGTGGCGGGTGGTGAATCCGAACGCATCTATCAATGTCTCGATGAGTTGGAAAAGGATCGGGCAGCGGCTGTCCGGGGCGCCTATCTCAATGGCGAAAGCTATGCCGAATTGGCGGAGCGCCACAGCGTTCCGTTGAACACGATGCGGACCTGGCTGCGGCGCAGTCTGCTGAAACTTAGAGAATGTCTGGAAAGATGACGCTGGCACAAGACAACGGACCGGAACGTGGAGGCGACGACCTGCTCGCCGCCGAATACGTTCTCGGCGTCCTGGCAGCGGACGAACGCCAGATTGCCTCCAGCCGTATCGATGCGGAAACCGGCTTCGCCCGTCTTGTCGACGGCTGGGAAGTGCATTTTTCGCCGCTGGCGTCCGCCTATCCGGAAGTCGCACCTCCGGCGACCGTCAAGGTCGCCGTCGACCGCCGGTTGTTCTCCTCGACCGCGACAAGCTCCACCACAACCGCGCAACCGAGCGCCGGTCTCTGGGCCAGCCTTGCCTTCTGGCGAGGTCTTGCCACCGCAGCCGTCGCGGCATTGGCGATCTACATTGCCGTGCCCTACATCAACCCGCCGGTCGAGCAGCCGCAGACACGCCTCGTCGCTTCGCTGGGCGCCGAAGGCAGCGATGTCAAATATCTGGTCGTCTACGACGCCGCCCATCACGATGTCAGCCTGTCCCATGTCTCCGGCGAACGCGCCGCCGGCAAGGACTTCGAGCTGTGGATGATCGAAGGCAAGAACAACCCGGTCTCGATGGGCGTCATCCCCGCTGGCGGGGCCGCACACCTGATCGTTTCGCCGGCCGTGCAGGCAAAGCTTGCGCAAGGCGCCGTGCTGGCGGTCAGCGTCGAGCCCACCGGCGGTTCGCCGACCGGTCAGCCAACCGGACCGGTGGTCGCGGCGGGCGATCTGAAGAGCATCTGATAGGCTCTCGGCGCCAGTTTCCAAAGGAAAGTATATTTTGGCTCATTGCCTAGATGCGCGCGTATGCAAAAAGCATATGAGCCGGCAAAGGCAATGCAGAAAAATTCTGCGCGCCGGCGTGTAAAAATAAAAAATCTCCTAATTTGGTGAAACTTGCACATTTCTATCCCGTAACTCCCTCGCGTCCCAAATATGGGAAACGATAACCCCAAGGAGTTCGACATCATGCGTAAATTCGCCACCCTTTTGCTTGCCGGTACGATCGCTGTTTCTGCACTCGCCACCGTCGCCTATGCCGAAAATCCAATGGTCGGCGGCGCCGCCATGTTTGCCACCAAGAACATCGTCGAGAATGCGGTCAATTCGAAGGACCACACGACGCTGGTCGCCGCCGTCCAGGCAGCCGGCCTGGTCGAGACGCTGCAGAGCGCCGGTCCGTTCACCGTCTTCGCACCGACCAACGAGGCTTTTGCAGCCCTTCCGGCCGGCACCGTCGAGACGCTGCTCAAGCCTGAGAACAAGGACAAGCTCACCAAGATCCTGACCTGCCACGTCATCGGCGCCAAGGCGATGGGCGCGGACGTCGCCGCGATGGCCAAGGCCGATGGCGGCACGCACAAGGTCAAGACCGTTGGCGGCTGCGAACTGTCGCTGAAGGCCGAAGGCGGCAAGGTCACGGTGACCGACGAGAACGGCAACGTCGCCAATGTGACGATCGCCGATGTCGAGCAGTCGAACGGCGTCATCCACGTCATCGACAAGGTTCTTCTGCCGAAGATGTAACAAAAGCTTCGCTGCCAGCGAAGCTACGACCAAGGCTCCATGTAGATTGCGCGGCTACCGTCCCCTCGTGACCCGCGCAATCGACCAGCGTACACTCCGCACCGTCCGCTCCAATGCGGAGCCGTTGCGGAGTGTCCGTTTTCAGGGGGCATGATCGTCACTGGCATTTGATTTCCCTGTGACGGTCGAATTTGGCAAAGGACGACAGGAGAAAATGGTCATGAACCGTCGCGACTTTCTTTGGAGCGGTGCCGCCGCTGTGGCATTGCTGGCGGGCACGGCAGCCATGTTGCGCATGGGCGGAGCCCAGGACGCACGGGCAGCGGAAAAATTCGAAGTCACCAAGACCGACGCCGAGTGGCACGCCATCCTGTCTGATGAAGCCTTCAATGTGCTGCGCAAGGAAGGTACCGAATATCCCGGCACCAGCCCGCTGCTCAACGAGCATCGCAAGGGCATTTTCGCTTGCGCCGGCTGCGACCTGCCGGTCTATCCCTCGGACACCAAGTTCGATTCGGGCACCGGCTGGCCGAGCTTCTGGCAGGAGATCGCCAATGGCATCGGCAAGACCACCGACCGGTCGCTCGGCATGACCCGCACCGAGGTCCACTGCCGCCGTTGCGGCGGCCATCTCGGCCATGTCTTCGACGATGGTCCGGCCCCGACCGGCCTGCGCCATTGCATCAACGGCGTCGCCTTGACCTTCAAGCCGGCGTCGGCCTGACGGCGCCGGATAGGGCGCCTTCAGGGGGGCGCTATTTCAGCGGCAAAAAGAGTTCGGCGACTACCTCGTGCTCCGGCACCTCCGGGAAGAAGCTCAGCCGCTGGCAATAGATCGGGAAGTCGCGTGCTTCCTCGCCGCTGGCCGGAAGCCAGTCGCGATAAAGGTAGAGCGCGGCGGGCTCCAGATTGTGCGTGTTGCCGACGACGCGCAGCACCGCGCAGCGCCCGCCAGGGATCTCGCCGGCTTTGATCTGCTCGCCATTCGCCTCGATCGGTTGGTCGGTCCCAACACAAAGGTCGAGGCTATAATCGGCGGGCGACGCAGGACGCCGCTCGGAACGCCAGACATTGAAGGTCGGGCTTGTCCTGGGGTGCAGGCCAGCGGCCTTGCGCCATGCGATGAACCGCTGGATGGTGGCGCCGATCGTCGCCGGATCGCCCCGATGCTCCATGATCGCCACCGGCGTGGCGGGCACATCGCGAATCGTCACGTCGTCAGTGGTAAAAGTCTTCTGCATGAGCTTGCTCCTGGCGTTGTCGAGAGGCCCGAAGGCCGCAAGCCACGGCTCCCAGTCGGGAGACTTCCGGAACGACGAAGGCGATTGCCCGAACCGTTGCCGAAAGGCGCGGGCGAAGGCATCCGGTGCATCGTAACCGGCATCCATCGCAATATCCGTGACGCTTTCGGCGTCCCTGTAGGCCAGCCGGTACGAAGCGCGCTTCATACGGGCGAGCTGGACATAGCGATGCACGGACAACCCGAAGGTCGACATGAACTGCCGGTGGAAATGGTATTTCGAGAACGCCGCGACGCCGCTCAACGCTTCCAGGCCCAGATCGTCGTCCAGGTGCTGGTCGATATGGTCCAGCACCCGCTGCATCCGGGCATGGTAGTTTTCAAGCGCCGCCTTCATCGTCTCTTCCCCGTGGCGACACCAGCTAGGCCCTTCCGGGTATGCTGCGCTCGACCGATCTTGCGATTTGGCATGGATCAACAGCTGCCCGCCAGCAGCGGCTTGCAGGCAAAGCCAGGTCTACGGTCGAACGTATGGGTCGTTTTCCGGCGGCTTGGGCGACAACGTCCTCGCCGGCTACGCGCCTGTGAGCCTGCGAACTGGAGTTTCTCGGCGTGCGGGGAATTTCGGCTACGGCTTGACTGCCTCGCCTACCCTAGAAATGGGGCCAAAACAGTCAAATTCAAGAATTGGCAAACGGCTTTTTATGCGTAGATTTCGCAGCCCTGATCGAGAGGGCCAGAACCTATGCAAAGAACCGAAGAACGCGCTCGCCAAGGCGAACGCCAATCGACCGGCCGCGTTGATGCCGGCCGGTCGCAGATCTCCCATCAAGTGGTGATCGCCGGAGGCGGCCCGACCGGGCTGATGCTGGCCGGCGAGCTTTCCTTGGCCGGCATCGATGTCGCCGTCGTCGAGCGGCGCGACAGCCAGGCAATCACCGGCACGCGTGCGGGCGGTCTGCACGCACGCACCATCGAGGTCTTCGACCAGCGCGGCATTGCCGATCGGTTCCTGTCGCAAGGCAAGACCGCCCAGGTCGCATCCTTCGCCGGCGTTACCCTTGATATCAGCGACTTTCCCACCCGCCACAATTACGGACTGGCGCTCTGGCAAAAGCACATAGAGCGCATTCTTGCCGATTGGGTCGATGAGCGCGGCGTCACCGTCTACCGTGGCCGCGAGGTGACGGGCTTCGTGCAGGATGACGTTGGCGTCGATGTCGCGCTCAGCGATGGCCGGGCGCTTCGTGCCGATTATCTCGTCGGCTGCGACGGCGGTAGAAGCCTCGTACGCAAGGCAAGCGGGATAGAGTTCCCGGGCTCGGATCCGACCGTCAGCAATTTGATCGCCGAGGTCGAACTGTCTGGAGAGCCGCAATGGGGTGTCCTCCACCGCGACGCCATCGGCATTCACGGCTTTGGCAGGCTGGACGACGGAACGGTGCGGGTGCTGGTGACCGAGCGCGAGGTCGGGGCTGGCGGAGAGCCTACGCTGCATGAACTCAGCGAGGCGCTCATTGCCGTCTATGGCACCGACTATGGCGTTCACAATCCGACGTCGCTGGCCCGCTTCACCGATATGACAAGGCAGGCGGCTTCATACCGCAAGGGCCGGGTGCTGCTGGCCGGAGACGCCGCGCACGTGCATCCGCCGGACGGCGGACAGGGCCTGCAGACCGGCGTGCAGGACGCCGTCAACCTTGGCTGGAAGCTTGCCCAGGTGATCGAGAAAACATCGCCGGAAAGCCTGCTCGACACTTACCAGGCCGAGCGTCATCCGGTTGCCGCGCGTGTGTTGAAAAACACCATGGCGTCGGTCGCGCTCCGCCGCGAAGACGACCGCACCAAGGCGTTGCGCGACACGATGTCCGAGCTTCTCGCCATGGCGGAGCCGCGCAAGCGCTTTGCCGGCATGTTGTCCGGCCTGGACATCCACTACGACCTTGGCGAGGGGCACGAGCTGCTCGGACGCCGCATCCCGGATCTCGACCTCATCACCGCTGACGGCCCCATGCGGGTCTTCGCCCTCCTGCACGACGCGCGGCCGCTGCTGCTCAACCTCAGTCCATCAGGCGCATTCGACATCGGCCCCTGGGCGGATCAGGTTCGGCAGGTCGACGCCAGATGCGATGGCGCCTGGGAGCTTCCGGTGCTGGGTGCGGTCACGGCTCCCGGCGCCGTGCTGGTCCGGCCCGACGGCTATGTCGCCTGGGTCGGCGACCCTGAAACGGCGGGGTTGACCGATGCGTTGACCAGCTGGTTCGGACAGTCGTGACGATGTAGCGGCTTGATAAGACATGACCCCGGAAATCGTTTCCAATTTCCGGGTCATGCGTGAGGGCGCCAGGGGGGTTCCGACAGCCTCAATGACCTCCGCCGCCGCCACCGGCGGCGACGGGTTTGCGGATCACCATGGTGAACAGGCCCAGCGTCGCGAACAGCACCGTCAGCATGAAGAACACATCCATGAAGGACAGCAGCGCTGCCTGCTGGTGGACCATGGCGGACAGCTTGGAGATCGCAGCACTTGTGGCGTCGAGGCCGGCAGTCTGCTCGAAATTGAGCGTCATGTTCTGCAGCTTCTGCTGTGCCGCGGCACTGCCCCATTCCACATGCTCGGCCAGCCTTGCATAGTGGAAGGCATTGCGGTCGATCAGCACCGTGTTGATGACGGCAAGGCCGACGGCGCCGCCGAGGTTACGGGTCAGGTTGAACAGGCCGGACGCGTTCTTCAGCCGGTCGGGCGGCAATGTGCCCAGCGCGATGTTGTTGATCGGCACCATGCACAGCATCATCGAACAGCCGCGCAGGATCTGCGGGATCAGCAGTTCATAGAAATCCCAATCGGCGGTGAGATGCGTCATCCACCAGGTGCCCGTGGCAAAACCGAAGAAGCCGATCATCATCATCAGCCGCGGATCGATCTTGCCGGACAGGATGCCGGAAATCGGCGCGGTGAAGAACATCGCCAGGCCGCTGACGAACAGCGCCTCGCCGATCATCATCGAATCGTAGCCGCGGATGCGTCCGAGGAACACCGGGTAGAGATAGGTCAGGCCATAGAGGCCGATGCCGATGACGAAGGAAAACAGCGAGCCGAAGGCGAAATTGACATTGCTGAACGCCCTCAGGTCGACGATCGGCTCCTCGGCGGTGAACACGCGCCAGAAGAACAGCACCCCGCCAACGGTCATGATGATGGCGCAGATCAGCACCGCCTGGTCCTGCAGCCAGTCGTTGTTGGGGCCTTCCTCGAGCACATATTCCATGCAGCCGAGGAAGGCTGCCATGCCGGCGAGACCCCACCAGTCGAACTTGCTGAACAGCTTGAGGTTCGGCTTGTCGAAGTCGATCAGCGACCAGGCGGCCACCGTCACCATGATGCCCGGCACGACGTTGACCAGGAACAGCCAGTGCCAGGACATCGCATGGCTGATATAGCCGCCGACGGTCGGACCGATGGTCGGCGCCAGTGTCGCCACCAGGCCGATCATCGGCGACACCACGGCGCGGCGCGACGGCGGGAAGATGGTGAAGGCTGCGGCGAAGACGCTCGGGATCATGCCGCCGCCGATAAAGCCCTGGATGGCGCGGTAGACGATCATCTGGTCGATGTTGGTGGCGGTTGCGGCAAGCGCGCTCGCCGCCGTGAAGCCTGCCGCCGAAATCGTGAACAGCACGCGCGTCGACAGCATCCGGCTGAGGAAGCCCGACAGCGGGATCATGATCACCTCGGCGATCAGATAGGCGGTCTGCACCCACGGAATCTCGTCGGAGCTGGCGCTCAGGCCGGCCTGGATCTCGGCCAGCGAGGCCGAGACGATCTGGATGTCGAGGATGGCCATGAACATGCCGAACACCATCGCCAGGAAGGCGATGACGCGCCGCGTCGAGATGGTGGTCGGCATGGCCGGCATTGCCGCCGGCACCGATCCTGCTGTCAGGGTTGCGGTCGCCATGACCCTTGCTCCCGGGTTCCGCTTACTTCGACGCCGAAGGTGCGGTGCGGCTGTCGACGGCGACGACGACGCTCAAGCCAGCGCGCAGCCTGCCGGTCTTCAGCACGTCGGCCGGAACGTCGATGCGAACCGGAACGCGCTGCACGACCTTGGTGAAGTTGCCGGTGGCGTTTTCGGGCGGCAGCATCGAGAACACCGCACCCGAGGCCGGCGCCAGCGACGACACGGTGCCCTCGAAATCCTGGCCATCGGTCGCATCGACCGAAATCCTGACCTTCTCGCCAGGCACCAGGCGGGCAAGCTGCGTCTCCTTGAAATTGGCGACGATATAAAGCTTGTCCATAGGCACGATGACGGCGAGCTTCTGTCCGGGGCTGATCAGGTCGCCCTGCTCGACCGAGCGGTTGCCGACGACGCCGTCATAAGGCGCCTTCAGCACGGTAAAGGAGAGGTCGCGCACGGCCTTGTCCCGGCCAAGCTGCAACGAGGCCAGCGTGCTTGCCGATTCCGCGCGCTGTGCCTGCAGCACGCCGATATTGGCCTGCGCTGCCGCGATCTGCGCATCGGCGCCGACAAGGGCTGCATTGGCCTGGTCGACCGCGGTCTGGGCGTCGTCCAGCTGCGCCTGCGTGCCGACATGTGTCTTCAGCAATTGCGCGGCGCGCGACTGGGCCCGGGCGGCGTTGTCGGCCGCGGCCTGGTCGGCGGTCTTCTGCGCCTGCGCCTGGCTGAGCGAGGCGCGCGCGGCTTCGGTCTGGGCGTCGATGCGGTCTAGCGTCTTGCTCAACGTGGCGATCTGCGCCTCGGCCTGGGCAACGGCAATCTTGTAGTCGCCATCATCGACGACCAGCAGCGGGTCGCCAGCCTTGACCAGCTGGTTCTCGGTCACCTTGACCTGGTCGACATAGCCGGAAATCTTGGGCGAGATGAACGCCATGTCGGCCTGGACATAGGCGTCGTCGGTCGAGATCATGAAACGGCCATCGATCCAGTAATCATAGCCATACCAGCCGCCGGCGCTCAGCAAGCCAAGCCCGATGATGGGCAGCAGCAAGGAGCGCACCGAACGCTTCTTCTTCGCCGGCGCTTCAACGGGCGTGGCGGTTGCGGGCCGGACGGGCACTTCCGGCGCTTCGGTCGCGGGAGCGACCTTGGCATTGGGGAAAGGGCGAACTTCGGCAGTGGCGGGCGCATTCGAGGACATGGTAATCTCTCAACAGGTCTATATGAGGAAAATCTGTTATACTGAACCGTTCGGTTCGATACGGACATTGACTTAGCGCGGAGAGAGGCCCATATCAAGGGCAATCGAACCGATCGGTTCGAATTATTTTGCGAGGTGTGACTTTTATGGCCGAAATATTACCCGATGCCGGCGAGGAACAGTGCGATGTTCTGGACAGCCTGCGTCGCGGCCGCCCGGCAGCGGGACAGGATCCGCTCAAACGCAGCCAGATCATCGACGGCGCCCGTCGCGTCTTCATCGACAAGGGCTTCGAAGCCGCGTCGATGAACGACATCACCCGCGAGGCCGGTGTCTCCAAGGGCACGATCTATGTCTATTTCGCCAACAAGGAAGAGCTGTTCGAAGCGCTGATCGAAGAAGAGCGCGGCACCATCTTCAAGAACATGTACGACGTGCTGGATCGCGCCGACGATCTGCACGAGACGCTGGTGAAGTTCGGCAAGGTGCTGTCCCTCAAGATCACCTCGGCCAAGGTCATCCAGGCGCAGCGCACGGTGATCGGCGCCTCTGACAGGATACCCGACATGGGCGCTCGTTTTTACGAGCGCGGCCCCAAACGCGGCCATGACAAGTTCGTGGTCTTTCTCAATACCGCCATCGAGCGCGGCCTGCTCAAGATCGACGATGTCGATCTTGCCGCCTATCAGTTCACCGATCTGTGCCTGGCCGGCCTTTTCCGCCAGTGCATCTTCGCCTACCGCACGGAAGCCCCGAGCGAGGATGAAATCGACCACGTCGTCAGGTCAGGCGTCAGCATGTTCCTGAAGGCTTACGGCACCGAAGCTCTTGCTGCGGAAGAAAGCCACCCGAGGATTGCCCTGGAGGCAAGGGGTTAGAGCAATTCCAGGAAAAGTGCGCAGCGGTTTTCCGTCCGGAATTGCGTAAAAACAAATACTTAGAGCGGTTCAGCGATTCTACCAAGCACTGAACAGCTCTACCCGCCATTGGCCGCGAGCACGATCGCGGCCTTCAAGTCCTCGAGGCCCTCGCCCTTTTCCGACGACGTGGCGAGCACAAACGGAAACGCGGCCGGCCGCTTCTTGATTTTCAAGAGCGTCTCTTCGATCAGCCGCGGCACGCCGGCCGCCTTGATCTTGTCAGTCTTGGTCAGCACGATCTGATAGGACACCGCCGCCTTGTCGAGCAGCGACAGCACTTCTTCGTCCTTGGCCTTGATGCCGTGGCGGGCGTCGATCAGCACATAGACGCGCTTCAGCGTAACGCGGCCCTTGAGGTAGTCGAAGACCAGCTTGGTCCATTCGTCGACCTTTTCCTTTGGCGCGGTCGCGTAGCCGTAGCCCGGCATGTCGACCAGCGCCATCGGCGGCAGGTCGGCGCCTTCGCCCGAAAATCCATCCGGCACGAAATAGTTGAGCTCCTGCGTGCGCCCCGGCGTGTTGGAGGTGCGCGCCAGCCCTTTCTGGTTGACCAGCGCGTTGATCAGCGACGACTTGCCGACATTCGAGCGGCCGGCAAAGGCGATCTCCGGCGGCCCTTCCGGCGGCAGGAACTTCATCGCCGGCACGCCGCGTATGAAGATCCAGGCGCGGGTAAACAGTTCGGTACCGATCACAGTCTTGTTCAACGCGTTCAAACCGCTGCCTCCAGAAGGGAAATGTCGGCGCCACGAATGGCATTGAGGTTACGGCTGACCTTTTCCACCGGCCAGTCCCACCAGGCCACCGCCAAAAGCCGCCGGATCGTCCTGTCGTCGAAGCGCATCTTCACCACCTTGGCCGCATTGCCGGCGACGATCGCATAGGCCGACACATCATGCGTCACCACCGATTTTGCAGCTATGATGGCGCCGTCGCCGATTGTCACGCCTGGCAGGATAACCGCTTCCATGCCGATCCATACATCATTGCCGAGCACCGTGTCGCCGCGCAATTCCTTCGACCATGTCGTTGGATCGAAACCGTCCTCCCAGCCGTGGCCGAAGATGTTGAACGGATAGGTCGAAAAACCGGACATCGCATGGTTGGCGCCGTTCATGATGAAGCGCGCGCCCTCGGCGATGGCGCAGAACTTGCCGATGATCAGCCGGTCGCCGATGAACGGGTAGTGATGCAGCACGCATCGCTCGGCAAATTTGTCAGGCCCGTCGGGGTCGTCGTAATAGGTGTAGTCGCCGATCTCGATGTTCGGCGCCGTCACCAGGCCCTTCAGGAAACCGACGCGTATATGCATCGGGATCGGATGCTTGATGTTGGGGTTGGGTGCGATCATGGTCTGGCTCCGTCAATAACAGGCAAGGTCAAAATAGCGCGATCCGCCCGGCGGCACCAACGGCGTGCGGAACGGATCAACCCTGGTTCTGATCGACGAAGCGCTCCTGAAACGAAACGCAGTGTATAGGGATGGGCTGCAGCCGCGTCTACCGCCGTGGCGCGTTGCCTTGAAGCCGCACGAAATGCCGGATGTCGCCCGGTTTCGCCGAGAAACCGGGGTCCTGAGAAGGACCTTCAGGACCCCGGTCTGCCGCCACGGCCTCCCAAACACCGGCGCCTGTGCGCCGGAAGCCGTTATGGCAAGGGTATCTCGCCGGCGTCGCGAAACACGCGATGGTTTACCGCGCTAACGACGCAGCTACGGCTCGGGGCAGGCCAAAGTTTCGCCGGCTAGAGCATGATCCCTAGAAGTGGGAACCGGTTTTCGGAAAAGAACATGCTCAGACAGGTGACCCGGCAAACAAAACCCCGGATGAACCGGGGTCTCTTCGAAGCTGAAAACCGGGGCCCTGCGAGGGACTGCAGGACCCCGGCCATGCCGGAACGGCTCCTTAGACTTGACCTCTCATGAGGTCGAAAAGTCAGGGTCCCAGAAAGCCGACGGGACAGCTGCCCTTTCCGTTCTCGGAACCGTTACTTCGGCAAGAGCACCTTGTTGACGACGTGGATGACGCCATTCGACTGGTTGACGTCGGCGACCGTAACCTTGGCGGTGCCGCCGGACTCGTCGACGATGTAGAGCGAGCCGCCTTTGACTTCGGCGGTCAGCGTGTCGCCGCTCACCGTCTTCATCTCATATTTGCCACCCATCGCCTTGGCCTTGGTCATCATGTCCTTGGCAGAGATTTTGCCGGCCACGACATGGGCGGTCAGGATCTTGGTGAGCTGGGCCTTGTTCTCGGGCTTGACCAGCGTGGCGACGGTGCCGGCGGGCAGCTTCTTGAAGGCCGAATCCGTCGGCGCGAATACGGTGAATGGGCCGGCGCTTTCCAGCGTTTCGACCAGCCCGGCTGCCTTGACGGCTGCGACCAGGGTCTTGTGGATCGGCGAATTGACGGCGTTCTCGACGATGTTCTTCGAGGTCAGCATCGCAGCGCCGCCGACGGCGGGGTTGGCGAACGAATAGGCCGTGGTGGCGGCGAGACCGGACAGCGCGAGACCAGCGGAAATGCAGAATGCCTTGAGGATGGACTTTGCCATTGGAGAACCCTTCTGATGCGACAATTGTTGATTCGATTGTCGGAGAGAGTTACGCGGCGGCGAAAGGATAGTTTCCGCAAGAGGACGAAAAAATATAATAAAACCAAATAGTTAGGTGAATATCACCCGCCCACGGCCAGCGTCCCCGCGACGCAAGCCGCGAGGCTATCGGATCAAAACGAAGCGGTCTTCGGATGGGGGCTGAGCGATTTCGAGCGCCCGTGAAAGTCAGAGGCAGTCACGCGGCTCGCGGGGCGCTAGTTTCGCGGCTCACGGGAACGTGATCGATCGCTCGCCCAACAAAAAAAGCCCCGGACGACCGGGGCTTTTTGATTTCGCCAAAAAGGGGCGCCTTCTATTCGGCCGGCGACGGTTTCTTTCGAAACAATGCCACCAGATTGTCCCACAATTCGATCTTGGCGCCCTGGCGCTTCATGATCACGCCTTGCTGTAGGATCGACAGCGAGTTGTTCCAGGCCCAGTAGATGACCAGGCCGGCCGGGAAGCTCGCCATCATGAAGGTGAAGATGATCGGCATCCAGGTGAAGATCGCGGCTTGCGTCGGATCCGGCGGTGTCGGGTTCATGCGCATCTGCAGGAACATGGTGACGCCCATGATCAACGGCCAAACGCCGATCATCAGCATATGCGGCAGCGTGATCGGAACGAGGCCGAACAAATTGAACAGCGAGGTCGGATCGGGTGCGGCCAGATCCTGGATCCAGCCGAAGAACGGCGCGTGCCGCATCTCGATGGTGATGTAGAGCACCTTGTAGAGCGAGAAGAAGACCGGGATCTGCAGCGCCACCGGCCAGCAGCCGGCCAGCGGATTGATCTTCTCGGTCTTGTAGAGCTCCATCATCGCCTTTTGCTGCGCCATCTTGTCGTCCGCGTATTTCTCGCGGATCTCGAGCATTTTGGGCTGCACCTTCTTCATGTTCGCCATCGACGCGTATGACTTGTTGGCGAGCGGGAAGAACAGGGCTTTGACGATGACGGTGGTGGCCAGAATGGCCAGGCCGAAATTGCCGAACAATTTGTAGAGCGTGTCGATCAGCCAGAACATCGGCTTGGTGATGAAGTGGAACCAGCCCCAGTCGATCAACAGGTCGAACCGCTTGATGTGGCGGTCTTCTGCGTAGGCGTTGATCTTGCCGACCTCCTTGGCGCCGGCAAAGATTTCGCTCTCCACCGTCGCCGACTGGCCGGCGTCAACCGTGATCGGGTCGGTGAGGAAGTCGGACTGGTAACGATGACGGCCGTCCTCGAAATAGGCGTAGCGCGGCTGGAACGGCTGTTTCTCGGTCGGAACCAGCGTCACCGCCCAGTATTTGTCGGTGATGCCGAGCCAGCCATCGGTCGACTTGCCCGGCGTGAACTGCTTGTCCTTTTCGATGGACGCGTATTTGTGTTCCTGCAGGCCTTCCGTACCGGTGAAACCGATCAGGCCTTCATGCAGCACATAGGTGCTGGCAACGGCCGGCTTGTCGAAACGGGTGACGCGACCGTAGTTGGACAGTGAGACCGAGACCGCGCCCGAATTCTGCACCGTATCGGAAACGGTGAACAGGTAGTTTTCGTCGACCGAAAAGGTGCGCTTGAAGGTCAGGCCCTTGTCGTTGGTGAAAGTCAGCGTGACCGGTGTTGCCGGCGTCAGTGTCGCATTGCCGTCGACGGCCCACACAGTCTCGGGACCCGGCACTGCACCGGTCTTGTCGTTGCCGACAAAGCCGATCTCGGCATAGTAGCCATTGGGCAGCGCCGCCGGGTTGAGCAGGCTGATCTCGGGCGAGTTCTTGTCGACCGTCTCGGTGTAGTGCTTGAGCCTGAGGTCATCGAGCCGCGCGCCGGTCAGGTTGATCGAACCTTCCAGGCTTGGCGTGTCGATCTTGACGCGCTTGCTGGTCGCAAGCGCCTGCTCGCGGCCGGCCGGCGTCACCGCGTCGGTGCCCGGCGCGTTGGGAATGGCGCCCGGCGCTGCCGGCGTAGTGGTATCGCCGGGATTGGCGCCTTCGGCGGCCTTCTTCTGCTCCGCCACCCGTTGCTCTTCGATGCGGGCCGCCTCGCGCTGCTGCTCGCTGCGCGGCAGCACGTAAAAATACTGCCACAGCCCCAGGATCAGCACCGACAGTGCGATGGTGATGAAGAAGTTCCGGTTGTTTTCCATCGAAAGCCCTTGGCCTATCGTGTTCCGCGCAGTCGGCGGGAGAGTTCGGCCTTCAACTGGCCGAACGGAATGGTCAGCACGTCTTCGCGCCCGACGATGACATAGTCATTGCCAGGCGCCATGTCACTGGCCGCATGCGTGCGCACGGCCTCTCTCAGCCGCCGCCGGACGCGATTGCGCACGACCGCATTGCCGACCTTCTTGGTGACGGTATAGCCGACGCGCGGCGACAGGCCGTCGCCGCGGTCGAGAACCTCAACGAGAAAAAGCCGCCCGCGCCGCTTTTCACCGCGGCGGACGGCCAGAAATTCCGCGCGCTTCAGAAGCCGCTTGGGATGTGGTCCCACTGGCTTGCCGGTTGCGGGCAACGATCTCGTCTTCCGTTCAGGCGCTCAGCCGCTTGCGACCGCGGTTGCGGCGGGCTGCGACGACGCCGCGACCACCTTTGGTGGCCATGCGGGCACGGAAACCGTGCCGGCGCTTGCGGACGAGTTTAGACGGTTGGTAGGTACGCTTCATTTGTTTTAATACCGCGGGGTGCGGCCCTTCTTGATTCTGTCACTTTGTAACAGGAGCTTTGCCGGGCCGGCTTTGGCGCGATCGAAACCGCGCCGGGACGAATGGCCCGAGCGTGAGCGGCTTATAGAAAGAAGGCTTTTGGGAGTCAATCCAGTGCGAACTGCCAGTTCGTCACGGCGCGAACTAGCAGTTTGTCTCGGCGCTGTCGGGCGGATGGACGCGGATTCTTGCGCCGTTGCCGCTGTGCGACGAAGGATGAAATTGGCAAAAAAGCCGCGATCGCCTAGTCTCGGGCGATCAAGGGATTGTGAAGACAGGTCTCAATGAGCGAAGTCCCACCCGTGGATGAAAGGACCGGCCCGGCCAACACCGCCGTGCGCACGGTGCCTTTGTCGCGCGGCCTGTCGACCAAACTGCTGCTGCTCACCATCGTTTTCGTGCTGTTGGCCGAAGTTCTGATTTTCCTGCCCTGGATTGCCAGCTACCGGCTGAGCTGGCTGAAGGAGCGGCTGGGCACCGCGGCGGCGGTGTCGATCGTGCTGGTGCAAGGAGAACCCAATTCACTCTCCCGCGCCGCCCAGAACGACGTGCTGATGGCGATCGGCGCCAAGGCGATTGCCGTGCGTGACGGCGGCGTCTCGCGGCTTCTGGTGGTGGCCGAGATGCCGCCGCAGGTCGATGAACACATCGATATCGCCAGTGTCGGCATGATCAAGGGCATGACCGGCGCGCTCGACACGCTGTTTTTCGGCGGCAGGCGCATGCTGCGCGTGTTCGGGCCGGTTGGCGAAAGCGACAAGGAATTCGAGCTGATCATGCCCGACCGCAGCCTGCGCGATGCCATGCTCGTCTATTCGCGCAACGTCGCCTTCGTCTCGCTGCTGATCTCGCTGTTCACCGCCATGCTGGTCTATGCCGCGATCGACCTGATCATGATCGGCCCGATCCGGACGATGACGCGCTCGATGCTGGCCTTCTCCGAGGCGCCCGACGACCCCGGGCGCATCATCCACCCCGCCGCCCGCGCCGACGAAATCGGCGTTGCCGAACGCGAGCTGTCGCTGATGCAGGAGCGGCTGCAGAAAATGCTGTCAGAGCAGAAACATCTGGCCGACCTTGGCCTCGCCGTGTCGAAGATCAACCACGACATGCGCAACATCCTGGCCTCGGCGCAGCTGATGTCGGACCGCTTGCGCCAGGTCAAGGATCCGACCGTCCAGTCCTTCGCGCCGAAACTGCTGCGCGCGCTCGACCGCGCCGTCTCCTATTCGGAAGGCGTGCTGGCCTATGGCCGCACCCAGGAGCCGCCCCCGTCGCGCCGCCGGCTGCGTCTGCGCCAGCTGGTCGAGGAGGTGCACGGCTTGCTCGACATCGAGGACGGCATCGAATTCGTCAACGCCGTCGACCTGACCTTCGAGGTCGACGCCGACTCCGATCAGCTGTTCCGCGTCCTCACCAACCTTTGCCGCAACGCCGTGCAGGCGATGGCGGCAGACACCGAAAGCGCGCTGGTGCGGCGCCTGGCCGTGTCGGCCGTGCGCCTGGGCAGCGTCAGCCGCATCGCCGTTAGCGACACCGGCCCCGGCCTGCCGCCGAAAGCGCGCGAAAACCTGTTCGCGGCGTTTCGCGGTTCGGCCCGCAGCGGCGGCACCGGCCTTGGCCTGGCGATCGCCCATGAATTGATCCGTGCTCATGGCGGCACGGTCGAACTTGTCGAATCGATCGGCGGCAGCACCACCTTCGCCGTCACCATTCCCGACCAGCCGGTCCGGCTCGACCAGGCCCGCAACGGCCTGCGCCGCTCGGCCTGATCCCGAGCAATTTCAGGAAAAGCATGGGGCAGGCTCCGTCCGCGATTGCCCGAGGGCAAAGAGCCGCAGCGCGCGAATAACAAAACTTTTGCCGGATCGGCTTGCTTTTCGGAAATTCAGTCGCTAGGGAACACGTCTTGTCGCGGCCGGTCGTCAGGATCGGTTCGCGGGGCTATGCCAAGCATGGCCTGTTGCGCGCCCGTAGCTCAGCTGGATAGAGCACCAGACTACGAATCTGGGGGTCAGGAGTTCGAATCTCTTCGGGCGCGCCATTTCGCAATTCACTGATTTGACATTGGAAGCCTTCTGGGCCCCCGGGAATAAAACCGGGCACATCAGTTCGCAGTTGCCCAGTCGTCTATTCTCGTCTGGGTTTCTTCGCTGGGGCGCCCGCCTCAGCTCATACCAAACATTCGCGCCACCCCGCGAAACGTCGCCTCAGTCATTCGTGCTCAGGATGATGCGGGCGTCGCCTCTGTTTGCGCACAATATACGAAAGAAAGAAAAGCAGGCGGATCCGGCGGAAGGAATTCCTGCTGATGTTTCCATGCGAGACAGAGGGCGTATGTATCGAAGGGTTTCTGTTCTCGCCGTTCTTCAATACCGCCATTTACAAATGTAAGCGAAATAACATGCGCGGTTGCATTCACACTATGGGAGTCCGCTTTTGCAGCCGTTTGTGCTGTCAAAAGGAGAGCGAGGGCGATGATGAACCTGGTCCGTTTCATGTCAGCCTCCTGTCCAATCCAGCGCCGCCAGGATCGCTTGGATGCGGCGGCCGAATGGGCTAGGCTAGGGAGCGCGCCATGAGGGTGAAATGTCCCGAAAGGCTCCTGAAATTGACCCGAAATCTGCCGAAACGATCACGTTTGGCGGTTTTGTTTTCCTGACCAGAATCAACGAACTCCGAAGGGTTGAAGGCAAAGCGGTCGATCTCCGCAGCCAGTCCGCCGAGGTGCTCTCCGTGCTCGCGGAGCGACCGGGCGAGATCGTGTCCAAGGATGCGCTGATGCAGGCGGTCTGGCCCGATACCTTCGTGACGGACGACAGCCTTACCCAATGCATTGCCGATATTCGCCGCGCCTTGGGGGACGACGCGCATGCGATGGTGGAAACCCTCCCCAGGAGAGGTTACCGGCTGAATGCCGATCCATCGGACGCAGCCGACCCAAACGCCGCGGCCGTTATGGAACGAGCCAAGGCACGGTTTTCGCAACGCGGGTTCATTCTTGCTGCGATCGTTCTCGTCGCGGCAGTGATCGGCGCATACTACGGCGCGCAAACGTGGCGAGCCGCCCCGGTTCGTTCGAGCGACATGCCGAGGATTGCGATCCTTCCCTTCGACGATATGAGTGCAGGTGCGGACAAGGGATATCTCAGCGATGCCGTTGCCGAGGGCATCATCACCGCGCTGGCGCGGAGCAAGACTTATGCCGTCATTGCCCGGAACTCGAGCTTCAAGTACCGCGGCAAGCCGATCGACGCCAGACAGATAGGAGATGAACTCGGTGTCGACTACCTGCTCGAAGGCAGCCAGCAGAAGGTCGGAGACCGGCTGAAAGTGTCCGCCCAGTTGCTGAATGCGCGTGACGGATCACATGTCTGGGCCAACTCCTACAACCGGGAGATCGGCGATCTTTTCGTCGTCCAGGAGGAAATCATCCGCACGCTTGCGGATCGGGTCGGAGTGAGGATCGAGCGACCCTTGCCACACAGCGATGCCGCGCAGGTCAGCGCGCTCAGCTATTACCTGACGGGGAGGGCCTTGATCGGAGACAATATCACAGCCGAGGGGACTGAGCTGTTAAGGCAGTTCAGCCTCAAGGCGTTCGAAGCTGATCCGAACTCCCAGTTCGGCTATATCGGGCTGGCCTGGTCCTATCGCAACGACGCGGTATTCGGGTGGCGCGCGCAGGAACACAACCGGGACGAGGCGTTGAAACGCGCTGCCGAATACGCCGACAAGGCCATCCTGCTCGCCCCTGATGACGCTGAAGCGCATGAGGTCCGCGCCAGCATCCACACCGAAGCCGGAGAGGTCGAGCAGGCCCTTGCCCAGTACGATCAGGCGATCGCCTTGAACCCCAGCAGCTCGCATATGCTCGTCATGAGTACGGACGTGCTGCTGTATGTTGGCCGCGCCGACGAAGCGATCGATCGGATCGAGCGGGCCAAGGGCATCGATCCCTTCCACCCTGACTGGTTCCACTGGCAGATGGGCTGGGCGCTCTGGGAAAAGAATGATTGTGGAGCGGCGCTGGCGGCGATGCGGAAAATGTCCAGAATCCCGAGCGGCGCACAGCGCATGCTCGCGGGGATCCACGCCTGCCTGGGAAACAAGCGAGAGGCAAAGGAAGCGCTTGCGGTTTTCCTCCAGAACACTCCCAGTGAATCCATCAGTAAGGAACGCGGGGAGTGGGACAAGATTTGGACCGCACCCGGAAGCCTCGACCGCTGGATCGAACACATGCGGTTCGCTGGGTTGCCGGAGTGAACGGCTGTCCGTGCGTTGCAGCGACCTTGAGTGCACATGTGACAGTTGAGATAGCGGGACGAAACGCCCTGCACTGTAGCGCGCGTGCCGAACCCACCCGTCACGTCAAGCGCACGCCGCGCTCGGTCTCCATATGGCGTTTCCATCGGTTTCTCAGTTCGCCGAGGCGATTGCCGTGGTTCTCGTCAAGAAATTCGGCGGCGACAATGCGATCTGTCCTGAAGTTGCGAAACGCCTGGCGCAGCTCACACCAGGCCGCCAGCAGGCGCACCGTTTCGGCATAGCCGATGATCACCGGCCAGATGACGCGTTCGCTGTCTTGCGCCTCCTGGTTTCGATAGCGGATCCGTATCTTGCGCCCGCTGCGGATCCACAAGCGGGCTTTCGCAATGTCCAGGACGTCAGGGGCGAGCATCCTGGCCGGCGCCACCCCGGTGGCCGGTTCGGCGATAAAGGGACGCAGTCGCTGGGGCACGACGGTGGCGATCTTGGCGATCAGGTCGCGCGCCGCAATCGCCAGCACAGGGTCGCCCCGCTCGGCGACCAGTTGCGCGCCAAGCACCGCGGCTTCGATCTCATCTGGCGTCAGCATCAGCGGCGGCATGTCGAAATCGCTGTCGAGGACATAGCCGAGCCCAGCCTCGCCGCGGATCGGCACCCTTTGCCCGATCAGATCCGCCATGTCGCGGTAGACGCACCGCTTCGACACCTCCAGCTCTTCGGCCAGCATGCCGGCGGTGACCGGGCGGGTGGAGCGCCGCATGATCTGGATAATCTGAAACAGGCGGTCGGCTCGGCGCATGTCGGTCTCGCTGCTGACGGGAAGCTGTCAGCAGGACCCTGCCACAAGCCGGCCAGCGCCGCACCCCGCGACGCAAAGTCGGGAACATCACCCGCAGAAGGAGAACACCATGAATTTCCTCTCGGTGCGCATAATTACCAGCGACGTCAGCCGCCTCGTTGAATTCTACGAAGCCATCACAGGCCTGTCGGCGACGCGCTACACGGACGATTTTGCCGAGTTGGCGACGCCGGCCTGTACCTTGGCAATTGGCAGCGAGCGCACCGTGGCTCTGTTCGGCGCCGGCTCCGCGCGCCCTGCCGCCAACCACAGCTGCATCATCGAGTTCCGCGTCGATGACGTCGACAAGGATTTTGCGAGACTGGGCAAGGTCGTCAGCGAATTTGTCCAGCAGCCGACAACCATGCCATGGGGAAACCGCTCCTTGCTGTTTCGTGACCCCGACGGGAATCTGATCAATTTCTTCACGCCGGTCAGCGCCGAAGCGATCAAGAAGTTCAACGGCTAGACGTTTCGGCTCACCCGTCGATGAAGCGAACATCCGCATCGACAACGCAATAAGCCGCATAGCGGAAATCGCGGATCGCGATGACCTGCTCGTCCAGCCATTCGACCAGCATGAAACCGCGCACGGCGGCGTCCTTCGCTCGCGGGTCGCGGATCAGGATCGCCGGCCGGCTCTCGACAAAGCCGAGCGACAGGACCCAGTCGGTGACGCGGTCGTAATTGCCGAAGTAGGTCGATGCCTGCGCCTTGCCATGCAGCCGCGTGCGGTTGACGACTTCGAGCTGGATATCCTCGGCGATCAGCGCCCGCACGGCGTCGAAATCGCGCGCGTTGAACAGATCGACATAGTGGCGCAGGCGCCGCTCGTCGTCGGGATCGAGCTTCGGCACCGGGACCTCGTCCGGCGCCGACGCCAGCAGGCGAAGGTGCGCCCGTCCGCGATGCAGTGCCGCCTTGGTCGCGGCAAGCGTCGCGCCGGAGACGTCGCAGGTCTCGTGCAGGCTGAGGCCGAGCACGTCGACCAGGATCACGGCGCTGCGCTGTGGCACCGAAAGCTGTATGAAGCTGCGCAGGCCGGTCGCCGCGGCGAGCCTGGCGTCGGCGCTGCTGGTGGGGTCCTCGATCGTCGTCATGTCGGCCTCGGTGATGCGCAACCTCTCCCGGTTGCGCCGGCGCAGATGATCCTGCGCGGCATTGTGGGCGATGCGAAACAGCCATTGCTCGGGGCGCTCGACCGCGGCAACGCCGTCGATCGCCTGCAGCGCCTTCACCAGCGTCTCCTGCACAATGTCCTCGCCGTCGATCACCGAGCCGGCCATGCGCGCGCAATAGCGATGCAGCTTCGGCCGCAGCCCGGCCAGCATCGCTTCCAGGACCGGCCGGTCGAGTTTTGCTGTGCTCATCGTCATTCCCACGCGGTTGATCCCGACTTCAGTGTTCAGCCAGCATACGATAATTGCCGATGATCCTGGCGGGCGATCTGACAACCGGCGTCGCGCGCCGATCCTCATGATCCGTGCTGAAGGCCTTGAAGGCCGCCAGCCCGGTGATCGCGGAACTGTCCTGGTCGTGGCCGACGATGTGGATGAACTCGCCATTGTCCAGTTCGAGCACGAGATAGCCCACGGCTGGCGGCGCCGCCTCGGCGAGCGCCTCGAACACCTTGGTCACCAGCGCGCGGTTCTCCGCCAGGCTGGTGTCCTTCACGCCGTAGCGAATGAATGTGTAGCCCATCGTCCGTCTCCTGTTTGGTTGGTCTGCTCAAAGGACGTTTCGCGGTGCCGGAAAGATTCTCGCACGCCTGAGAATCTTTTTGACCACCCGCATCGTCTTTCACGCGTGGGGGCTGCGCCGCGGCCATCAAGAGCAGGAGAGACATGTCATGCACATCCAGTTTGCCGAATTGCCTGTCATCGACCAGGACCGCGCCAAGGCCTTCTACACCGATCACCTCGGCTGCCAGGTCATAGCCGATCAGCCGATGGGCGACGGTGGTTGGCGCTGGATTGAGCTGGCGTTCCCCCACGCGGTCACCAACCTGCATTTCGTCAGGCGGGCCGACGCAGCACCAAGTGCGGAGCCGGTGCTGGTTCTGGTCGACGACAATGTCGAGGCAACGGTCGCATCCCTGAAGGCGCGTGGCGTCGAGATCGTCACCGAACCGCAGGAAGCGCCGTGGCAACCGGGCCGCACCGTCGCCGAGTTCCGCGACAGCGAGGGCAACCGCATGGTGGTCGCCAGCCGATGAGCGGACTCGGCCGCAGCGGCTGAGCCGCACCGAACCCTGACCACTCAGTTTCAAACCCTAGAGGAGAAATGCGATGAGCCCCCAAACCGCGAGCCCGAAGCATGCGACCCCGGAGGATATGACGGCATCGACGCTGAAAGTGCCGGGCGCCAGCCTCTACTATGAGACGAGGGGCACTGGACCTCTGCTGCTGATCATCCCTGGCGGGCCGCAGGATGCCGGCGTCTTCGCCGATGTCGCGCGCCTTCTCGCCGGCCGCTATACGGTGGTCGCCTACGACCCGCGTGGCAATTCTCGCAGCATCTTCGACAGCCAGCCCGAAGCACAGGATCTCGATGTCCATGGCGATGATGCCGCGCGGCTGATCGAGGCGCTGGGCGCCGGGCCGGCCTATGTCTTCGGCACCAGCGGCGGCGCCCAGATAGGGCTCAATCTCGCCGCCCGCCATCCCGAGCGCGTGCGTGTGCTGGTGGCGCATGAACCGCCGAGCATGATGCTGCTCGAAGACCCGTCACAGGCGCTAGCCGGCATGTGCGACCTGCATGACACCTATCGCAGCCATGGTGTCGAGGCGGCGATGCAGAAATTCTTCAGCGACCACGGCCTGTCCGCAGGGCCGGAGCAGGAAGAAGCCAGGCCGCAGAAAGCGCAGCCGCAATTCGCGCCGACGCCCGAAGAAGCTGAGACCTTTACCCGGGTCAGCGGCAATTTCGAATACTGGCTCGCGCATGGCCTCATGCCGCTGTCGCTTTACCGTCCCGCCGTCGAAGCGCTGCGCGGCGCCCCGGTCGTGGTCGGCATTGGCGAAGAGTCCATCGGGCAGCCGATCGATGGCATGGGCAAGGCGCTGGCCGAAAAACTCGGCACCGAGCGGGTCGCTTTCCCCGGCGACCATATGGGCTTTGCGCCCTATCCCGACCGGTTTGCCGAGACCTTGCACCGGGCACTCAGCGGCGCGTGAGGTTCTTCCCGGTCGCAATTTGAGAGAGCGAGAGCGTCCGGGCGCCGTTCCTTCTCAGGCAACCGCAGCGGCCGCCGCCCTACCAGCGCTGCGGCCCGAAAAAATACAGCCGCCAAGGAACGTGCCTTCCAACGCGGCATAGCCATGCACGCCGCCGCCGCCGAAGCCGGCGACTTCGCCGACGGCATAGAGCCCCTCGACCGGTTGGCCGTCGGCGCCCAGCACGCGGCTGTCGAGATCGGTCTGCAGGCCACCCAGCGTCTTGCGGGTGAGGATGTTGAGCCTGACCGCTACCAGCGGGCCATTCGCGGGGTCGAGCATCTTGTGCGGCTTGGCCGTGCGGATCAGCCGGTCGCCGAGATAGGCACGCGCGCCGCGCAGCGCGGTGATTTGCATGTCCTTGGAGAACGGGTTGTCGAGCTGGCGGTCGCGGGCGCGAATCTCACGCTCGACCTGTGCGAGATCGAGCAGCGGTTCACCGCCGGCCAGCGCATTCATGCGCGAGACCAGCGCCGGCAGCTCGGCCTCGACGATGAAGTCTTCGCCCTTCTCCATGAACGCCTTCACCGGGCCGGGAATGCCCGACGTGGCGCGGCCGATCACCTGGCGCCAGCTCTTGCCCGTCAAATCGGGGTTCTGTTCGGAGCCCGACAGCGCGAACTCCTTCTGGATGATTTTTTTGGTCAGGATGAACCAGGAATAGTCAAAGCCAGTAGCCATGATGTGGCTCAGCGTGCCCAGCGTGTCGAAGCCGGGATAGAGCGGCACCGGCAGGCGCTTGCCGCGCGCATCGAGCCATAATGACGACGGGCCGGGCAGGATGCGGATCGCATGGTCGGTCCAGATCGGCGCCCAGTTTTTTATCCCCTCGACATAGTGCCACATGCGGTCGCGGTTGATGATCGAACCGCCCGCCGCCTCTGATATCGCCAGCATGCGGCCGTCGACATGGTCGGGAACGCCGGTGATCATGCGCTTCGGCGGCGTTCCCAGCCGCTGCGGCCAGTTCTTGCGCACCAGCTCGTGATTGGCGCCGATGCCGCCGGAGGCGACGATGACCGCTTGCGCCTTCAGTTCAAAATCGCCGGTGACCTCGCGCGAACTTTTTTGGCCGCGCTCGATAGAGCTGGGTTGCAAGATGTCGCCGCGCACGCCGGTGACGACGGCGCCCGTCCGGATCAGTTCGTTGACCCGGTGGCGGAACCTGAAGCTTATCAACCCCTGCTTTTCCGCCTCGCGCACCCGCAGAACAAACGGTTCGAGCACACCGGGACCGGTGCCCCACGTCACGTGAAAGCGCGGCACCGAATTGCCGTGTCCCACGGCATTGCCGCCGCCGCGCTCGGCCCAGCCTACCACCGGAAAGAACTTCAGGCCGCGCTGCACCAGCCACGAGCGCTTTTCGCCGGCGGCAAAGCCGACATAGGCCTCGGCCCAGCGGCGTGGCCAAAAATCCTCTGGCCGGTCAAAAGCAGCGGTGCCCAGCCAGTCCTCGAGCGCCAGATCATACGAATCGCGAATGCGCATGCGCCGCTGTTCGGGCGAATCGACGAGGAAAATGCCGCCGAACGACCAGAAGGCCTGGCCGCCGAGCGACTGTTCCGACTCCTGGTCGACGATGATGATTTTCTTGCCGGCCCCGGTCAGCTCGGCAGCGGCAACCAGCCCGGCGAGGCCGGCGCCGACAATGATCACATCCGCGTCGTCAGCCATCGTTTGCTCCCCCGGGCTTTGATAAAGTCGTCAGACCGCTTCCCAGCCGTCCTTACCGCCGGCGCGGAAGATGGCGTCGATGACCTTCTGGTTCAGCACCGATTCTTCCAGCGTGAAGACGCGCTCCTTGCCGCCCTGTGCCGCCCGCGCAAAAGTCTCGACCTCCAGCCGGTATTGCTGGGTGCCAGGGAAGCGGAACACTTGCGCCTCGGTGTGGTTCTGGTTGTGCAGCTCGACCCGGTGATGGTCGTAGAGCCCGGCATTGAAGGGCGAGAACACCTCGATGAAACCCTTCTCGCCGTGGAACACCATCACCTGCCGCGCCGCCATCTGCGTCGACAGATAGAAGGACAGTTCGAAGTCGCCGAAATCGGCGCGGATCGAGGAATAGATGTCGGTGCCGAATTTTTTGTCGCGCTCGATCGTCGCCTGCACACGGCTAGGCTCCTTGCCGGTGGAAAAGCGTGTCGACACCGTCGGGTAGACGCCGATGTCGGGCAGCGCGCCGCCGCCGAGGTCGAGCTGGTTGCGCATGTTGTTGGGGTCGACATTGTAGTACGAGAACGCGCCCTGCACATGGCGCAGCCGGCCAATGGCGCCGCTGGCGATGAGGTCGCGCACCTTGATCCATTGCGGATGGTAGATGACCATGAAGGCTTCGCAGACCAGCACTTTCTTGGCGTCGCGCAGCTTGATCAGCGGTAAAATATCCTTGGCGTCGAGCGCCAGAGGCTTCTCGACCAGCACATGTTTTCCCGCTTCGATGGCCTTGGCCGTCCATTCGACATGCTGCGAGGTCGGCAGCGGGATGTAGACGCCGTCGACGTCCTTGGAAGCAAGCAATTCCTCATAGGAACCGAAGGCATGGCGGGCGCCGAAACGGTCGCCCAGCGCTTTGGCCTTCGACAGGTCGCGGCTGGCGATCGCCGACAGCACGCCGTTCTCCGCATCGACGATTGCGGGCAGAAGCTGCTCGCGCCCGATCTTGGCCGTCGACAAAACACCCCATCGGAACATCACGCTTCTCCATCTCGATTACAGGCGACGAGGTTTGCCCGAAATCGACGGAAAAGCCAATTGGCGACCGGCGCTAGTTTCCTCGCCCCACGAAGTGGGGAGAGGTGGCCCGGCGAAGCCGGGACGGAGAGGGGCCTTCGTAGAGTGCCAGGGCTTGCCAATAAGGCGGCCGTCGCATGTACACGTGGCTCCCGAAAGGCTCTGCCGTCGCGACCGTTGTCCCCCGCTCCGTCCCAGCTTCGCCGCGCCACCTTGCCGGGGCGAGCCACGGGTCTCGCCCGTCCTTCGGACCCCCCGCTCCGCGGGGGCGAGGAACCCAAGCGAGGCTCAGCCCTTCTTCCCCGTCAGCGTCATGTCGAAATCGACGACATTCGAATAGATCGGCGTACCGACATCCATGCCGTAGCGCGAGCGCAGCACCTTGCCGGTGACATGGAATTTGATCGTGCCGGCCTTGAGGCCGCCGAGTTCGGCGGTGAACTTTTCCGCAAACGTCTTGCCGCGCGCCGTCAGCCGGCCGGTGACCAGGGCTGACGTGTCGCTGGTGCGTGTGACGCTGGTCGAGCGGAACTGGATTTCCGGATTATTAGCGGCGTCGAACACGGCGTCGGAGCGCAGGAAGGCGTCGATGCGGCCCTGGCCGGTGCCGACGCTTTCGGGAAAGATGGTGAAATTGACCTGCGAGCGTCCGACATCGCTGTTGTCGATGCGGATCGAGCCTCTGAAGCGGCCGAAGGCGCCGTTGAGCCCGCCGCCACCGACCTTGCCGATGGTGAAGCGGATGCTGGAACTGGTCGGGTTGATCGTGTAGCTGCCGGCGGCGTTTCCGAGGTCCACCGCGGCGAAGACAGGCATGGCAAGGCAAGCGGCAACAGCCGCGAATCCGAGGATGCGCGCATACATGGGACTATTCCTTTTTTGGAGGCAACGCTTTCGCGTCCTCACCCAACAAACGAATGAGCCGTCCGCTCTATTCCGGATCTGACGAAGGTGTGATCATGCGCGTCAGCACCGCATCCTTCAGCCAGAAATGATGGCGCAGCGCAGCTCCGAGATGCAGGACGACAAGTCCGATACCGGCATAGGCGAGATACCAGTGCACTGCCGTCCAGAACCTTTCGCTGGCATCCGATTCTGCCAGCGGCAGGTTCGGCATCACGAACAGGTTGAACGGCATGCTGGGGATCTCCAGCATCGACACCGAGACAAGCGCCCAGCCGGACAAGGGCAAGGCAAGCTGAAACGCGTAAAGAGCAAAATGCGCGAGCGGCGCTGTCCGGCGCTCCAGGGCGCCGACCGAGCGCGGCAGCACCGGCGTGGCATTGCTTAGACGCCAGGCGATGCGCAGGATGACCAGGCCGAGCAGCACAAAGCCGAAGGATTTGTGCAGCTGGATCAGCTCGAAGGCGGTGCGCTGGCTGGTCAGCCGCACCATGACGAAGCCAAGCCCGAACTGGCCGATGAAGATTATTGCGATCAGCCAGTGAACGAGGATCATCGCCCAGCCATAGCGGGTGGTGCTGTTGGTGATGGACTGCATGGGGGAAGAACGAATGGCAGGGCGAGTTTCTTCCACCCTCCCCCTTGTGGGGAGGGTCGGCGCGAAGCGACGGGGTGGGGGTAGCACCCTACGAGGACCCCCACCCCGATCCGCCGCGCGGATCGACCCTCCCCACAAGGGGGAGGGTGAGCTACCCACCCACCTTGAAGAAATCGACAAAGGCGCGCAGCGCCGGCCGCATCTGGCGGTGACTGGGATAGTAGACGAAGAAACCGTCGAAAGTCGGGCACCAGTCCTCCAGCACGCGGATCAGCCTGCCGTCGGCGAGCGGCGCCCGCACATAATCCTCGAACACGAAGGCCAGCCCAGCACCGTCGACCGCCGCCTGCGCGATCAGATGATCCTCGTCGAGGATCAGCGGGCCGTGCGCGGCAAACTCGATCTCCTCGCCGTCCTTCTCGAATTCCCAGCGGTAGAGAATGCCGCTGGAAAAGCGGAAGCGGATGCAGCGGTGATCGGCGAGATCATGCGGATGCGATGGCCTGGGCATGGTCGCGAAATAGGACGGCGCGCCGACCACGGCGCCGCGCAGATTAGGCCCGATGCGCACGGCGATCATGTCGCGTTGCAGGCTCTCGCCAAGCCGCACGCCGGCATCGAAACCGCCTTCGACCACATCGGTGAAGCGATCCTCGATGACGATCTCCAGGACTATGTCGGGATAGGCGGATGCAAAGGCGCCGAACCGTGGGGTCAGCGTCAGGTGGGCTGCGGTACGCGGCACGGTCAGCCGCAGATTGCCGGCTGGCCGGTCGCGCGCCTCGATCGCTGTTTCCAGTGCCAGATCGATCTCCGACAGCGCCGGCCGCAGCCGCTCCAGCAACTGCGCGCCCGCCTCGGTCGGCGCGACGCTGCGTGTGCTGCGGGCCAGCAGCCGCACGCCAAGCTGTGCCTCCAGGCTGGACACCGCATGGCTGACCGCCGAGGGCGCGATGGCCAGTTCCCTGGCTGCGCCGCGGAAGCTGCCGCACTGGGCGACTGTCGCCAATACAGCCAATTGGGAGAGATGAGTTCGATTCATTGATCTATTTTCTAGAACAGGCCGTGCAAATGGGAACCGATTATCGAACATAAGGCAAGGCACTATCTCTGCTGCATCACAACGAGGAGATGCGTGATGCAAACCCGCAAGCTAGGAACTGAGTTGAACGTCTACCCCGTCGGCCTCGGCTGCATGGGCATGAGCTTTGTCTATGGCGGCCAGCCGGAAGCCGACGCCATCGCCACCTTGCACCGCGCCGTCGAGATCGGCGTCAACTTCTTCGACACGGCCGAAGTCTATGGCCCCTACGAAAACGAGATTCTGCTCGGCAAGGCGCTGAAGCCGGTGCGCGACAAGGTGACGATCGCCACCAAGTTCGGCTTCAAGATTTTGGAGGAGGGCACCGGCATCGAACGCATGGCCGGCGTCGACAGCCGTCCCGAGCACGTCAAGGCGGTGGCCGAGGCCTCGCTGAAGCGGTTGAACACCGATGTGATCGACCTCTACTACCAGCATCGCGTCGACCCCAACGTGCCGATCGAGGACACGGTCGGCGCCATGGCCGAGCTGGTGCGAGAGGGCAAGGTGCGGGCACTTGGCCTGTCGGAGGCCAGTGCCGCGACCATCCGCCGGGCGCATGCCGTGCATCCGATATCGGCCGTGCAGAGCGAATACTCGCTGTGGAGCCGCGATCCCGAAGACGAGGTGTTCGCCGTCTGCCGCGAACTCGGCATAGGCTTTGTCCCCTACAGTCCGCTCGGCCGCGGTCTTTTGACCGGCACCATCGCCAAGCCCGAGGCCTTGAGTGACGACGACTGGCGCCGCGGCCTGCCGCGCTTCCAGGCCGACGCCATGGCCGCCAACGCCGCTGTCATCGCTACGCTGGAAAAGCTGGCGGCGCAAAAGGGCGTGACCTCCGCGCAGCTGGCGCTGGCCTGGGTGTTGCACCAGGGCGATTTCATCGTGCCGATCCCGGGTGCGCGAAAGGTACGCCATCTCGAGCAGAACACGGCAGCCGCCGGGATCGAGCTGAGCGCGACTGAGGTCGCTGCGATCGGCGATGCGCTGTCGCCTGACAAGGTCACCGGCAAGCGCTACACCGAGGAGTTGCTGGCGCTGGTCAATGGGTGAGCGATGATCAACAGAGGAAGGGGCGCTTCGGCGCCCCTTTTTTGTATCTCATGCTGGGAAGAAGGAGACGAAACGTTGGCGCGAGACACCCCCCTCTGTCCTGCCGGACATCTCCCCCTCAAGGGGGGAGATTGGATGTCGCCTCGGCTTTCGCTAATCGCCAACGTTGAAAGAGAGGTAGGACGGCGAAGCTGTTAATCTCCCCCCTTGAGGGGGAGATGCCCGGCAGGGTAGAGGGGGGCGCTGTCCCGCCGACATTTCCTACCAAGGCACCACCGTAGTCTCGGGCCAAGTCTCTCTCGCCCGAGCCCCCTTCGCCTCATGCGTCTGCTGGTTGTCCATCACCCGGTTCGGCGTGATGCGAAACGAAAAGATATCGTCGAGACCGAACGGCGCCACCAGCTCAAGCTGCCCATCCGCGCCGTAGCGAACGCCAACTGCGTGGGTCCTCGAGGCGAAAAAGCCGAGCGAGTGGCTGGAGCTCGTATAACGGGGGCAGGGTCGTCCGAATTTTTGCGGATACCACAAATGCACCCGCGCCTGGTTACGCACCTCGACCGGCAGCCGCAGGCCGGCAAAGACCGCAGCGGCGCGGGCAATCACACCGTCCTCGGCTTCGTAGGACAGGTCACTTTCATCGAAATAGAACAGGTCGACATCCTTGATGCCGTAACCCGACGGCTTTTCCGTCAGCTGGTTCCAGATGCTGTTGTAGAGCGCGCCGGAAACGATCAGCCAGTCGGTCAAGGCAAGGCTTCTTGCCCGAGCCAGCGCCTCACCGATCAGCGCGTCTCTCGACACGATGTCGAGAAACGCCGCACGTTGGGTTTCGAAAGGCAGGCCGGAATAGCGCAGATGGTCCATCGCCCTTTGGAGGGCGATTCGCCATCTGCTCGCAAGTCTTTAGCCGCGCAGCGCGCCACCCGTCTGCTTGCCGACATTCTCGACGATGCGCTTGGCCAGCGCCTCGAAATCCTCGTCGGTAAGCGTCTTTTCGACCGGCTGGATCGACACTTCGATGGCGATCGATTTTTTGCCTTCGCCCAGTGACGCACCTTCGAAGATGTCGAACACTGAAACCGCAGTGATCAGCTTCTTGTCGGCGGCGAGCGCAGCGCGCACCAGCGTGCCGGCCTCGACCGCTTTGTCGACGACGAAAGCAAAGTCGCGCTTGACCGCCTGGAAGGCGGACAGCTCCAGCTTCGGCTTTGTCTTCGTCGGCTTGGCCTTCGGCTCGGGCACGGCATCGACGAACACTTCGAAGCCGCAGAGCGGTCCGGAAACATCGAGCCCTTCCAGCGTCTTCGGATGGAATTCACCAAACGTGCCGAGCACGGTCTTCGGCCCGAGCTTGATCGTGCCGGAGCGGCCGGGGTGATACCAGGCTGGCCCGCCGACCTCGATCTGCAGCCGCTCGACCGGCGCGCCGCAGGCTTCGAGCGCTGCGATCGCGTCGGCCTTGGCGTCGAACACGCCGACATTCTGGGAATTGCCGGCCCAATTGCGGCCGGAGCCGTCGAGCTTGGCGGTGCCGCGCCGCACGCCGGCGGCCACCCGCCGCTGCTGGTCGGCGCCGTCGCCCTCATAGGTGCCCGACACTTCGAACAGCGCCACATCGCCGATGCCCTTGTCGGCATTGCGCTGCGCGGCAGCCATCAGCCCCGGCAGCAGCGATGGCCGCATGTCGGACATGTCGGCGGCGATCGGGTTGGCGAGCTTCAGCGCCGCCTGCCCGCCGCCGAACAGTTCGGCATGCTTGGCCGGAATGAACGACCAGGTGACGGCTTCCATCATGCCGCGCACGGCAAGCGCGCGCTTGGCCGTGCGGGTGCGAACCTGCAGCGTGGTCAGAATCTTGGAATTGACCGCGTCATGCGCACCGAGCGGCTGCGGCACGATGTTGTCGACGCCGTGGATGCGCATCACCTCTTCGACCAGGTCGGCCTTCCCATCGACATCCGGCCGCCAGGATGGCACGGCGACTTTCACGACATCGCCCGATCCCTTGGGCTTGAAGCCAAGGCGCGACAGGATGTCGAGGCTCTCATCCCTAGGCACCTCGATGCCGGTCAGCCGCTTCACTTCCGACAGCGGGAAGGAGACGATCTTGGGTTTGTGGCCGGCATAGCCCGCGACTTCGATCTCCGTCGGCGTGCCGCCGCAGAAATCAAGCACCAGCCTGGTCGCCAGTTCGACGCCCGGAACCATGAATTCAGGGTCGACGCCACGCTCGAACCGATAGCGCGCATCGGTGATGATCCCGAGCGAGCGTCCGGTACGCGCCGTGGTGATCGGGTCCCAAAGGGCGGATTCGATCAGCACGTCGGTGGTGTTCTCGTCACAGCCGGAATGTTCGCCGCCCATGATGCCGGCAATCGATTCGACGCCATTGTCATCGGCTATGACGCACATTTCCGGCGTCAGCGTGTATTCGCGACCGTCGAGCGCCTGCACCTTCTCACCGTCCCGCGCACGGCGCACGACGAGATTGCCGGCGACCTTTTTCGCGTCGAACACATGCAGCGGACGGCCACGATCGAAGGTGACGTAGTTGGTGATGTCGACCAGCGCGCTGATTGGCCTCAAGCCAATCGCGATCAGCCGCTGCTGCAGCCATTTCGGCGACGGGCCGTTCTTGACGCCTTTGACCAGATTGAGCGCGAAGCCGGGGCAGAGCTCCGGCGCCTCGATCGTCACCTTGACCGGGCACATGCCGCTGCCGACATGGGGCATGATGGCGCCACCGACGAGGCGGCCAAGCCCGCTCGCCGCCAGGTCGCGAGCGATGCCGTAGACGCTGGTCGCGTCCGGCCGGTTCGGGGTCAGGTTGATCTCGATCAGCGGATCATCAAGATGCGCATAGGCGGCAAAGCTGGTACCGACCGGCGCATCCTCGGGCAGGTCGATGATGCCGTTATGCTCGTCGGACAGTTCCAGCTCGCGCTCGGAGCACATCATGCCATGGCTTTCGACACCACGGATCTTGCCGACCGTCAGCGTCACGTCGATGCCGGGCACGTAGGTACCGGGCGCGGCAAAGGCGCCGATCAGTCCGGCGCGGGCGTTCGGCGCCCCGCAGACCACCTGCACAGGCGCCTTGCCGTCGCCGGTGTCGACGGTCAGAACGCGCAGCCGGTCGGCGTCGGGATGCTGCACCGCCGTCAGCACCTTGGCGATGACGAAGGGTTTCAGGCTCGCTTTGTCGTCGACATGTTCGACTTCGAGGCCGATCGAGGTCAACCGCTCGACGATCTCGTTGAGCGTGGCGTCGGTCTCGAGATGATCCTTGAGCCAGGAGAGGGTGAATTTCATGGTTCTGTTCCGTGTGGTCTGGGCACGCTTGTTTTCAAATGGCGCGGCAAGTCGTCCGGCATGTGCAGGAAGGGCAGCTGTTCGCTGACATGGGCATGGTGCGTCGGCGGGAAATCGGCCGGCATGTCCATGGCGCCGAGGGTGAAATAAATATGGTCTTCCAGCCGCTCGTCGACATAGGCGATCGGCGAGCCGCAAATGCCGCAGAACGAGCGCGTTACCGGCCCGTTCTCGAACATCTTCAGCGCCTTGCCGGTGAAGGCGACCTGCTCGGTCAGGAAGCCGACAAAGGCCGACACCGGCGCGCCGCTGGCCCGCCGGCAATCGCCGCAATGGCAATAGCTGACATGGTGCGGTTCGGCCAAAACCTCGAACTGCACGGCGCCGCAACGACAGCCGCCGGTATGGGGCGCTGTCATGCGGAGAGGCCTCCGAACAGCGTCGGCATGTCGAGCGGACGGAAACCATAATGCGACAGCCAGCGCACATCGGCGTCGAAGAAGGCGCGCAGATCCGGCATACCGTATTTCAGCATGGCGATGCGGTCGATGCCCATGCCCCAGGCAAAGCCCTGATACTCGTCGGGATCGAGGCCGCCGGCGCGCAGCACGTTGGGATGCACCATGCCGCAGCCGAGGATTTCCATCCAGTCGGAGCCTTCGCCGAAGCGCACTTCGCCCGGCCGCGAACGGTCGCACTGGATGTCGACCTCGAGGCTTGGCTCGGTGAACGGGAAGAAGGACGGCCGGAAGCGCATCTTCACCTGCGGCACCTCGAAGAACGCCTTGCAGAATTCTTCCAGCACCCACTTCATGTTGGCGACGTTCGCCGTCTTGTCGATCACCAGCCCCTCGACCTGATGGAACATCGGCGAGTGGGTGGCGTCCGAATCCTGCCGGTAGGTTTTGCCGGGGATGACGATGCGGATCGGCGGCTTCTGCGTCTCCATGGTGCGGATCTGCACCGGCGAGGTGTGGGTGCGCAAAAGCTTGCGCTCGCCCTTCTCGTCCGGCTGGAAGAAGAAGGTGTCGTGCATCTCGCGCGCCGGATGTCCCTCGGGGAAATTCAGCGCGGTGAAATTGTAATAGTCGGTCTCGACATCCGGCCCTTCGGCAATGGCAAAACCGAGATCGCCGAAGATCGCCGCGATCTCGTCGATGACCTGGCTGATCGGGTGGATGCGGCCGCGCTCGGCCGGCGATTGCCGCACCGGCAGCGTCACGTCGACCTTTTCCGCGGCCAGGCGGGCGGTGATCGCCACGTCCTTCAATTCGGCTCGGCGCAAGGTGAGCGCGTCGGTGACGCGGTTCTTGAGGCCGTTGATCGCCGGCCCCTTCAACTGGCGCTCTTCGGCGCTCATCGCACCGAGCGTCTTCAGCATCTCGGAGACGGAGCCCTTCTTGCCAAGGGCCGAAACCCGCACGGCTTCGATAGCGGCCTCGTCCGCGGCCGACGCTATGTCGGCAAGCAGCGAAGCTTCCAGGGCTTCAAGATTTCCAGCGGTGGCGTTCACGGCGAAGCTCTCTCGATCGGGCGACCGACACCATTTTGGTTCGTCGTCACCATTTTGGTTACATCAGGCATAAGAAAAACCCGCGCCAGCCGTGCCAGCGCGGGTTCCCCAAATCAGAATTTCGAATGCTTGGGAAGCGCTGGTCTTAAGCGACAGCGCTTTCAAAAGCGTTCGGCGTGGTGTTCTTCAGATATTCGAGCGCGACCTTGGCCTTGGCAACCAGGGCTGCGAAAGCCTGTGGCTCGTGGATGGCCATGTCCGACAGGATCTTGCGATCGATCTCGATGCCCGACTTGTTGAGGCCGTCGATGAAGCGGCCATAGGTCAGGCCATGCTCGTGCGTCGCGGCGTTAATGCGCTGAATCCACAGCGCGCGGAACGAGCGCTTGCGGTTCTTGCGGTCGCGATACGCGTACTGCAGCGACTTTTCCACCGCCTGCTTGGCGATGCGGATGGTGTTCTTGCGGCGGCCGTAGAAGCCTTTCGCGGCTTTCAGGACCTTCTTGTGCTTGGCGTGCGAGGTGACGCCTCTCTTTACGCGTGCCATGTCATGATCTCCTTAAAAGCAATTCCAGGTGCCTGGCGGCTTTCCGTTCGGAATTGCGTAAAACAAATGCGTGTCCGGACCGAATGCCTCAGAGGCCGTTCGGCAGAAAATTCTTGATGACCTTCTTGCCATCCGGTTCAGCCAGAACCATCGTGCCGCGGGCATTTCGAATGAACTTGTTGGAACGCTTGATCATGCCGTGACGCTTGCCGGCCGCAGCCGACAGGACTTTACCCGTACCTGTGATCTTGAACCGCTTCTTGGCGGCCGACTTGGTCTTCATCTTGGGCATTTTGCTACTCCGTTTATGTGCGCACGATCGCGCTTTTTGTTCGCTTCAGGCGACCAAAGCCCGAAAAGCAAATGAAACCGCCACGGCATGCCCTGCCGGGCGGTTTTCTTGGAACGGCGGTCCTATACGTCAAAGCAGGCTGGTGCGCAACACCTCAAGGGATGCGACGCTCTGTCCGGGGCTATAAGTCGCGCCGGTTGCCCAGGGTCTGGTGAGATTCAGGTCAGGCCGGCATCACCTGAATATCGACAGGCCCTAAGGGATTCGGAACAGCACCGGCAGAATCCCCGACTGCTGGGCGCCGTCGATGGTTTCGAAGACCGGCAGCGCCACCAGGAACACCAGGCCGTCGAGCAGCGTGGTCAGCAGCAGGCGCGGCTTGAAGCTGCCGGTATCGCCTTCCTCGTAAAGCGACAGCTTCGGGAAGAAGCGCGGCACTTTCGCCAGATAGGCCTTGTATGGCGCGCCAAGTGCCTCCTTGAGGACTTTCTCCTCGTGCCGGATGACGATGTGAAAGGCGCCGGCGCAGAGTAGCCCGAAGCCGATCGTGCCGGTGATCGAGCCGATCTGCGCGCCGACGCCGGCGGCAGCGATGCTCGAGAAGACATAGAGCGGGTTGCGGGTGATCGAATAGGGTCCACCGGTCACCACCTCGGAGGATTTGCGCCCACCGATATAGAGCGTCGACCACAAGCGTCCGACGACGCCGAGGAAGATCAAAAGCACGCCGAACATCTCGATGGTTTCGTGCACCGGTGTATCCGGGGGAAACGTCGACTGCCCGAACAGCAGCGCCGCGAACAGCACGACGACGAGCACGGCCAGCACCATCCTGCGCGTGTGCTGATAGTCGCCCGTCTCGTATTTGACCTCATTGACCATGTCGGAATCCGATCGTCGAAAAGCTTTGCCGGCGATCGCAGCATCTGGACAAGAAACAGGCGTCCCGCCGATCGCCGGGACGCCGTGGAATATCATCAAGGCGGATTTAGAGCGCCATCACCACGCTGAACTTATCGTGATCTAGCGGGGAGCCAGCACCATCATCATCTGGCGGCCTTCGAGCTTCGGTTCCGCTTCGACCTTGGCGATGGTCGCCACCTCCTCGCGGACCTTGTTCAGAAGCTGCATGCCGAGTTCCATATGCGCCATCTCGCGGCCACGGAAGCGCAGGGTCAGCTTGACCTTGTCGCCTTCCTCGAAGAAGCGCCGAACGGCCTTCATCTTGGTCTCGTAGTCGTGGCTGTCGATATTCGGGCGCATCTTGATCTCTTTGATCTCGATGACCTTCTGGTTCTTGCGCGCCTCGGCCGCCTTCTTCTGGTTGGCGTATTTCAGCTTGCCGAGATCGAGGATTTTTACGACGGGCGGCACCGCATTGGGCGATATCTCGACCAGATCGAGCCCGGCCTCTTCGGCGAGCAGCAATGCGTCGTTGATGGAGACATCGCCTCGGTTCTGGCCTTCGGCGTCGATGAGCTGGACCCGGGGAACCCGGATATCACGGTTGGAGCGCGGGCCATCCTTGGTGGGCGCCGCTGCTTTGAAAGGTCTGCGAATGGTCGTGGTCTCCTTGAGCCGTTTCGTTCAGGGTTCTTCAGTGCAAATCGGTGAACGCGCCAATGTGGTGAGCGCGCGGGCGGAGTCAATAGCACAGCGCTGACAGGAAATCACCCTGCGTCCGCCACCTTCGGCTGCGCCAAGCGAAGAAACGCGCCAAGCACTTTTCGTTGAGCCCCCGGCTGTGCCAAAAGACCGGCGTGCCACGAGACCGGCGCGAAGGAACAAGCCATGATAGTCAGTCCCCCGGTTTTTCTGGACGTTGAGGGAACAGCCATCGCCGTTAGGCAGATGGCAGGTGCCGAGCCCGGCATCGTTTGGCTCGGCGGCTACAAATCCGACATGTTGGGCACCAAGGCGCAGACGCTGTCGGACTGGGCAGACCGGGAAGGCCGCGCCTTCCTGCGCCATGATTATTCCGGCCATGGCGAATCGGGTGGTGCCTTCGCCGACGGCACCATCTCGAAATGGCTGGCGCAAAGCCTCGCGGTCTTGCGCCATTTCACGCAAGGCAAGCAGATCCTGGTTGGCTCCTCTATGGGTGCCTGGATCGCGCTGCGCATGGTGCAGGAATTGCGCAAGGCAGGCGAGGAGCGCATTGCCGGCCTGGTGCTGCTGGCGCCGGCGCCGGATTTCACCGCCGAACTGGTCGAGCCGTCTCTGACCGAGGCGCAGAAGCACGACCTTGCGGAAAGGGGCTTCTTCGAGGAGCCGTCGGACTATTCCGCCGAGCCTTACATCTACACACATGCGCTGATCCAAGATGGCCGCAACAACCTGACAATGACAGGGCCGATCGACACCCACTGTCCCGTCCACATCCTGCAGGGTCTGGCCGACGCGGATGTACCGGCGAGCCATGCGCTGAAGCTGGTCGGCCTGCTGCCGGCCGACGACGTGACGCTATCGCTCATCCCCGAGGGCGACCACCGCCTGTCCAGACCACAGGATCTCGACATGCTGGTTCGTGCCGTGGGCGCCATGGTCCAGCAGGCAGGGTAGAAAATGCGCATTTCCATTCCCGTATCCGCCTTCGTCGCGGCGATTGTCGGTTTCGGCGGCACGCTGGCCATTGTCATTGCCGCAGCCAAGGCGGTCGGCGCGACGCAGACAGAGACGGCGAGCTGGGTGACCACCATCTGCCTGGCGATGGCCATCGAGAGCCTGTGGCTGTCATGGCGCACGAAAATGCCTGTTATCACCGCCTGGTCGACGCCGGGCCTGGCGCTGATTGCGGCATCGAGCGGCTTTTCGATGGGTGAGGCCGTCGCCGCCTTTATCGTCACCGGCATCCTTTTGATCGCCACCGGCCTGTTTCGGCCGCTGACGCAGCTGATTTCAAGGATACCGCCCTCCGTTGCCTCAGGCATGCTGGCCGGCATTGTCGTCACCTTCGCGCTGAATGCGGTCAAGACCGTTCCCGTCGATCCATGGCTGATCCTGCCGCTGATCGCGGCCTTCTTCGTCATCCGCCTGTTCAATCCGGCGCTGTCGGTGCTGGCAGTGCTGATCGGCGGCGGTTTTGCCGCTTTCCTCACCGGCCGCGTTGGCGGCTTGCCGACGCCGGAACTGTCGACATTGACGCTGATTATGCCGCACTTCACCTTGCCTGCGATCATCGGCCTGGCGCTGCCGCTCTACCTCGTCACCATGGCCTCGCAGAACCTGTCCGGTCTCGCTGTGCTGCGCGCCGCCGGCTATCATCCCGAACCCGGCCCGCTGATCGGCGTCACCGGCCTGTTCTCGCTGCTATCGGCGCCGTTTGGCGGCTCGACCACCAATCTGGCGGCGATCTCGGCGGCGATCTGCACCGGGCCGGACGTCGATCCGGACCCGGCCGAGCGCTGGAAGACCGGCCCGTTCTATGCGCTTGCCTACCTCGTCTTCGCGATGTTCGGCGCTTCGCTGGTGGCGATCTTCGCCGTGCTGCCGCAGAGCCTGATCGTGCTCGTCGCCGGCCTGGCGCTGATGGCGTCGCTCGCCAACGCGCTGTCGATCGCGCTGAAGGAAGAGGGCGAGCGCATGGCTGCCACCGTCACCTTTGTCGTCACCGCGTCGGGGTTGACGCTGTTCGGCGTCGGCGCCGCCTTCTGGGGCCTGATCGCCGGACTGGTCGTGCTTTTCCTGGAAATGCTCAAAAAGCGATAATCATTTCAGGACCTTGTCCGGTTTTAGCGGACATTGTCTTGAATCGCCGTTTTTCCCATCCCATTTCGAATCCACGCAGCCCGATCTTGGCTGTCTCCAACTGAAGGATTGGGAGAAAATGAACACATCTGCATTGATCCGTCCGGCGTGGACGCCGGCGACCATCGCGTTGATGGTGGTTGGTTTTATGGTGTTCTGGCCGCTCGGCTTCGCCATGCTCGCCTACATCATCTGGGGCGACCGGCTCGACGGCTTCAAGCGCGACGTCAACCGCGCCACCGACGGCATCTTCGCCGGCTGCCGCCGCGGTTCCGACAAGGCCGCCCGCTGGGGCCATGGTTCGGCTCGCACCGGCAACGTCGCTTTCGACGACTGGCGCGAAAAGGAACTCGAGCGTCTCAATGAAGAGCGCAACAAGCTCGACGAGATGCTGACCCAGTTCGACGAGTACGCCCGCGAATTGCGCCGCGCCAAGGACCAGGACGAGTTCGACCGCTTCATGGCCAACCGCAACAAGGCGACGGCTCCGACGACGACGACCGAGCCGAGCAAGCCGGCCAAGCGCGGCAAGGGTTCGAACCTTCTCGACGACTGAGCCCCAGCGACAGGGCTCGGCATGCAAAAACGGCGTCGCGCAAGCGGCGCCGTTTCTTTTTTGTTCTGGTCGTTTTCCTCGAATCGCGTATCGTTCCGCCATGTCCTTCGGCTTCTTCCGCAACCTGACGAAACCCACGCCTTCCCCTGTTGAAGAGCGTGAGCATGTTGTTGCCGGCCGCTCATTGCCGCTCAAGATCGTCGAGAGCGACCGGGCGCGGCGGCTGACGCTGCGCATCGATTCCGGTGGCCGTGGGCTGCGCATCACCGTGCCGCCGGGCCTGCGCCGCGGCGAGGTGGAAAAGTTCCTGCATCGCCATCAGGATTGGCTGGAGCAGCGTCTGGCCAAGGTGCCCAACCGGCCGCAGGTGCGGCCCGGCATCAAGATACCGCTGCGCGGCGTGCCGCATCGCATCGTCCATGAACCCGCCAAACGCGGCAACGTCTCCCTGTCGCGCGACGAGCGTGGCCCGCTCCTCATCGTGCATGGCGACCGGATACATCTGCCGCGCCGCATCGCCGATTTCTTGAAGCGCGAGGCCAAGAAGGAAATCGAAAAGCTGGTGATCAAACACACCGAGGCGCTCGGCAAGCGCGCCAAGGCGATCCGTTACAAGGACACGTCCAGCCGCTGGGGGTCATGCACGTCCGAAGGCAATCTGTCCTTTTCCTGGCGCATCATGATGGCGCCGCAGCCGGTCATAAACTACCTCGTGGCGCATGAGGTGGCGCATCTCAAGGAGATGAACCACGGCCCGAAATTCTGGAAATTGTGTGAAAAACTCTGCCCCGACACCGACCGTTGCAAGGACTGGCTGAAGCGCAATGGCGGCGCGCTGCAGGCGATCGTGTTCGAGTAGAGCCGGTCGGCTCAGTTGTGGCTGGGCCCTATCAGTCATCATTCGCCGCGTTGAGATCCTCAGGCCGCAGCCCTTCATCGCCATGGCGCGGCCACGGTAAAAAGTTCTTCTCGAACGCGTCGCCGCCGAAATAGTCGAGCGCCCGGTGCGCCTCGGCGCCGTTGAAGGCCGCCTTGTCCATCAGATGCGCGATCACCTCGCGGGCCTGCGCAATCTTTTGTTTGAGTTCCGCAGCGGTTTCGTCTGCCATGGCCATATGCTCCCGCCTGTTGTCTGAACGAAGGTAGCGCTTTCCGCCCCGGCGGCAAACAGGATGCTTTTTCTCGACTCTTTTGCCGTTTCGTGCCAATCCCCGCGCCATGGCGCTCGACATCAAGATATGCGGGTTGAAGACCGACGGGGCACTGGCTGCGGCATTGGCCGGCGGCGCCAGCCATGTCGGCTTTATTTTCTTTGACAAGAGCCCGCGCTATGTCGAGCCTGTTGAAGCCGGCCGCTTGCGCCAGGCGGCGCAGGGCAAGGCCATAGCGGTCGCCGTCACCGTCGACGCCAGCGATGCGTTTCTGGATGAGATCGTCGACAAGATGCATCCCGACATGCTTCAGCTACACGGCTCGGAAACGCCTGCGCGGGTGGCCGAGGTCAAAGCGCGCTATGGCTTGCCGGTGATGAAGGCGCTGTCGGTCAGCGAGGCTGCCGATCTGGAGCGGATAAAACCCTTCATCGGCATTGCCGACCGCTTCCTGTTCGATGCCAAGCCGCCGAAAGGTTCGCAACTGCCGGGCGGCAACGGCGTCGCCTTTGACTGGCATATTCTGGCCGGCCTTGACGCAAGCGTCGATTACATGCTTTCCGGTGGGCTCAACGCCGCCAACATCGGCGACGCCCTTCGGCTTGCCAATCCGCCCGGAATAGACATTTCCTCAGGCGTGGAAAGCGCGCCGGGCGTCAAGGATCCGGCGCTGATCGAACAGTTTTTCCGGGCCGTCAGGGCAGCACGCGACAACCGCGCCGCCTGAACAATTTTTTCGAACCAGGAGATCGGCGATGGACCAGCCGGCGACACCCAATTCCTTCCGCACCGGACCCGACGAACAGGGCATGTTCGGCATCTTTGGCGGCCGTTTCGTCGCCGAGACGCTGATGCCGCTGATCCTCGACCTGGAACGGCATTGGAACGAGGTCAAGAACGATCCGGAGTTCAAGGCCGAGCTGCAGAACCTGTCGACCCACTATGCCGGGCGGCCGTCAAAACTGTATTTCGCCGAAGGCCTGACCAAACATCTCGGCGGCGCCAAGGTCTATTTCAAGCGCGAGGATCTGAACCACACCGGCTCGCACAAGATCAACAACTGTCTCGGCCAGATCCTGCTGGCCAAGCGCATGGGCAAGAAGCGCATCATCGCCGAGACCGGCGCCGGCCAGCATGGCGTGGCATCGGCCACGGTTGCGGCGCGCTTCGGCTTTCCCTGCGTCGTCTATATGGGCGCCACTGACGTCGCCCGCCAAAGCCCCAACGTCTTCCGCATGAAGTTGCTGGGCGCCGAAGTGCGCCCGGTGACTGCCGGCCACGGCACGTTGAAGGACGCCATGAACGAGGCGCTGCGTGACTGGGTGACCAATGTCGAGGATACCTATTACCTGATCGGCACCGCCGCTGGCCCGCATCCCTATCCGGAACTGGTGCGCGACTTCCAGTCGGTCATTGGTTCGGAAGCCCGCGCGCAGATCATCGAGCAGGAAGGCCGGCTGCCGGACACCATCATCGCCTGTGTCGGCGGCGGCTCGAACGCCATCGGCATGTTCCATCCCTTCCTTGACGACAAGGAGGTCCGCATCATCGGCATCGAAGCCGGCGGCCGCGGCCTTGACGGCATCGAGCATTGCGCCTCGATGAGTGCCGGCGCGCCCGGCGTGCTGCACGGCAATCGCACCTATCTCTTGCAGAATGCCGACGGCCAGATCATGGACGGCCATTCGATCTCGGCAGGGCTCGACTATCCCGGCGTCGGTCCGGAGCACTCTTGGCTGCGCGACTCGGGCCGTGTCGAGTATGTGCCGATTCTCGATGACGAGGCGCTGGAGGCGTTCAAGCTGACGACGCGGGTCGAAGGCATCATACCGGCGCTGGAATCCGCGCACGCCATCGCCCATGCGGTGAAAATCGTGCCTGCCATGGACAAGGACCAGATCGTCATCGTCAACCTGTCCGGCCGCGGCGACAAGGACGTGCACACGGTGGCCTCGATGCTGGGCATGGAGATCTGATCATGACCACCCGCATCGACCGCCGCATGGCAAAACTGAAGATCGAAGGCCGCCCGGCGCTCGTCACCTATTTCATGGGCGGCGACCCGGACTACGACACTTCGCTGTCGATCATGAAGGCGTTGCCCGGCGCCGGCAGCGACATCATCGAGCTCGGCATGCCGTTTTCCGATCCGATGGCCGATGGCCCGGCGATCCAGGCGGCCGGTTTGCGCGCGCTGAAAGGCGGCCAGACGCTGGTCAAGACGCTGAAGATGGCGGCGGACTTCCGCGCCGGTGACAATGAAACGCCGATCGTGCTGATGGGCTACTACAACCCGATCTACATCTACGGTGTCGACCGCTTCCTCAGGGACGCGATTGCCAGCGGCATCGACGGGCTCATCGTCGTCGACCTGCCGCCGGAGATGGATGAGGAACTCTGCATTCCGGCACTGAAGGCCGGCATCAACTTCATCCGGCTGGCGACGCCGACCACCGACGACAAGCGCCTGCCCAAGGTGCTGCAGAACACGTCGGGCTTCGTCTACTACGTCTCGATGACCGGCATCACCGGCTCGGCACTGGCCGACACCGGCAAGGTGGCTTCCGCCGTCAAGCGCATCAAGGGCCACACCGACCTGCCGGTCTGCGTCGGCTTCGGCGTCAAGACCGCCGAGCAGGCGCGCGTCATCGGCGCCAATGCCGACGGCGTCGTCGTCGGCACCGCGATCGTCAACGCGGTGGCCAACGTGCTGGGGCCGAAGGGCGAAAAGACCGCCGATCCGGCCGAAGCCGTCGCCACTTTGGTCAGCGGCCTTGCGCAAGGCGTGCGCTCGGCCCGCCTTGCTGCCGCCGAATAATCTTCCTACGTCTTCGTCAGGACAGGAGCCGAAGCGATGAACTGGATCACCAACTACGTTCGCCCGAAGATCAATTCGATGCTCGGCCGGCGCACCGACATGCCCGAAAATCTCTGGATCAAGGATCCGGAGACAGGCGAGATGGTGTTCCACAAGGATCTGGAACAGAACCAGTTCGTCATCCCGTCTTCCGGCCATCACATGAAGATCTCGGCCAAGGAGCGGCTGAAATTCTTCCTCGACGACGGCAAATACGAGCAGCTTGAGAACCCCAAGGTCATGCAGGACCCGCTCAAGTTCCGCGACGAAAAGCGCTACACCGACCGGCTGAAGGACGCCAAGGCCAAGACCGGCCTGGAAGACGCCATCGTCAACGCGGTTGGGTCAGTCGAAGGCCTGCCGGTGGTGGTGACGGTGCAGGACTTTGCCTTCATGGGCGGTTCGCTCGGCATGGCCGCCGGTGACGCCATCGTGCATGGCTTCGAGGTCGCCTTGCAGCGCAAGCGGCCGCTGATCCTGTTCGCGGCCTCCGGCGGCGCCCGCATGCAGGAAGGCATCCTGTCGCTGATGCAATTGCCGCGCACCACCGTCGGCGTCGACCGGCTGAAGGAAGCCGGTCTGCCCTACATCGTCGTGCTGACCAACCCGACCACCGGCGGCGTCACCGCCTCCTACGCCATGCTGGGCGACGTCCACATTGCCGAACCCGGCGCGTTGATCGGCTTTGCCGGCCCGCGCGTCATCGAGCAGACCATCCGCGAAAAGCTTCCCGACGGCTTCCAGCGCTCCGAATATCTGATGGAGCACGGCATGGTCGACATGGTGGTGTCGCGGCTTGAGCTGCGCGGGACAATTTCCAGGCTCTTGAAAATGCTGCTCAAGCTGCCGGAAGAACAAAAGCCGCTGGAGCCGGAAATCCTGCCGCCGGCGCTGATCCCGCCGGAAGCCCGGCCACAGGCCTGACGCGACATCGTTAGCCGCGAACCGCGATTGCGCGCGCTTTGCGACGCGCTTAGCTTCTTGATTGCGCATGATCCTTTCCGAAAATCGATTCCGATTTTCGGGGTCATGCGCTAGGATTCGTCCATGACCACGCTTGCCGCCGACCGCGAAATCGAAAGCCTGATGGCGCTTCACCCGAAGGGCTTCGACCTTTCGCTTGGCCGCATATCGCGGCTGCTGGAGCGGCTGGGCAATCCGCAGGACCAATTGCCGCCGGTCATCCATATCGCCGGCACCAACGGCAAGGGCTCCTGCGCCGCCTTTTCGCGCGCGCTGCTCGAAGCCTCGGGCTACCGCGTCCATGTCCACACCTCGCCACATCTGGTGAACTGGCATGAGCGCTACCGGCTGGCCGCCGATGGCGGCGGCAAGCTGGTTGACGACAAGGTCTTCGCCGATGCCATCGCCCGCGTCGCCAAGGCCAATGGCGGCGAAAAAATCACCGTTTTCGAGATTTTGACCGCGGTCACGTTCCTGCTGTTTTCCGAACATCCGGCCGATGTGGCGATCATCGAGGTCGGCCTCGGTGGCCGACTTGACGCCACCAATGTCATCAGCGAGCCGGCCGTCTCGGTGATCATGCCGGTCTCGCTCGACCATCAGGCCTATCTCGGCGATCGGGTTGAGCTGATCGCGGTCGAAAAGGCCGGCATCATCAAGCGCGGCTGTCCGGTGGTCATCGGCGCCCAGGAAAGCGAGCCGGCGCTGCAGGCCATCATCGAAACCGCCGAGCGGCTTGACTGTCCGTCCTTTGTCTATGGCCAGGACTTCCTCGCCTATGAGGAAAACGGCCGCATGGTCTATCAGGACGAAGACGGTCTGATGGACCTGCCGCCGCCGCGCCTGCCGGGGCGCCACCAGTTCGCCAATGCGGCGGCGGCGATCGCCGCGGTCAAGGCGGCGGGTTTCGAGATCAGCCACCGCGCCGCCGAAAAGGCGATGACGAGCGTTGTCTGGCCGGGCCGGATGCAGAAATTGTCGCAGGGCAGGCTGGTGGATCTGGCGCCCAAAGGCGCCGACATCTGGCTCGACGGCGGCCACAATCCAGGCGCCGGCATCGTCGTTGCCGAAGCGCTGGCCGAGCAGGAGGAAAAGCACCCGCGGCCGCTGTTCCTGATCGCCGGCATGATCAACACCAAGGACCAGAGCGGCTATTTCAGTGCCTTCAAGGGGCTGGTCCGGCATGTCTACACCGTGCCGGTGAGCATGAGTGAAGCCGGCGTGGCGAATGACGAACTGGCGATCCGCGCCACGGAGGCCGGGCTGACAGCCGAACCGGTGAGTTCCGTCGCCAGCGCGCTGATGCTGCTGCGCGACACCTGGGACGGACCGCCGCCGCGCGTCCTGATCGGCGGATCGCTTTATTTCGTCGGCGCGGTGCTGGCCGAAAACGGCACGCCGCCGACATGATCAAGGTCAAGCAGCTCGCCCATGCCTGCATCTTCGCGCATGATCTGGAAGCGACGCGAAGCTTCTACCGGGACGTGCTGGGCATGGACATAAAATTCAATTTCCTGCGCGACGGCACGGTTTTCGGCTTCTACCTCGATTGCGGCGGACGCAGCCATGTCGAGGTGTTCCAGAAGGACGGCACGAGCTTCAGCGAGCTCAACCAGATCAACCATTTCTGCCTTGAGGTGGAAGATATCGACGCGGCGATCGCCCATATCAGCTCGAAGGGCATCGACGTGACAGCCAAGAAGCATGCCTGCGACGACACCTTCCAGGCCTGGATCCGCGATCCCAACGGGGTGAAGATCGAGCTGTTCGAATATACCGTAAAAAGCGCGCAATTCACCGGCGGCGACCGCATCGCCGACTGGTAGTCGCACCCGATGCGGCCTTGGTGGATTATTTCAGCTCGATCTCGATGAAGGCGTACTCGCCCTCATTGGCGCTGATGACGTCGTGCTCGACGCCCTCCTTGCGGAAGTACGGCGCACCCTTCTTCATCTCGGCGAAGGATTCGCCGTCCTTGGTCAGCAGCTTCACCTTGCCGTCCATCAGCGGCACGACGACATAGTCGTGGCCATGTCGGTGCCAGCCGGTGTTGTCGCCCGGGGCGAAGCGATATTCGGTGACGATGACACGCTCATTGTCGATGAAGACGGTGGCCTTGGCAGATCCGGTCATGTCGCTTCTCCTGTTTTGTCAAAACAGAAGACATGGCGTGCGCCGACGCGAGGGCCAGAGCGGCTCAGCGATGACGCCAACAAAAAGCCCGGCACGATGGCCGGGCTTTTGCCGGGAATGTCGGTCCGCTCAGGCGAGGTTTCCATTGATCCAGTGCGACAGTGCGGTCTTCGGCGCCGCGCCGACCTTCATGTCGGCCATTTCGCCGCCCTTGAAGATCATCAGCGTCGGGATCGAGCGCACGCCGAACTGCGCGGCAAGCTCGGGATTCTCGTCGATGTTGAGCTTGGCGATCTTCACCTTGGCGCCCAGCTCGGTGGCGATGTCCTCGAGCGCCGGCGCGATCATCTTGCACGGGCCGCACCATTCCGCCCAGAAATCGACGACGACCGGTACGTTGGCGTCGAGCACGTCGGTCTGGAAGTTGCTCTTGTCGACCTTGACGGTGGCCATATGGAAAATTCCTTTCGAAAGTTTTTGTCCCACCAAATGTGGTGGTGATCGAGCCCTTCTTCAAGCAGGTGTTGTGTCACGCTCCCGTGAGTCGGGCAAGGGCGGCATCCATGGCCGCCGCCGGCAGCTCGATCAGCCGCGGCGCTTCGGTAAACAGCAGAGCGGCCTGGACCTCGCGGCCGGGATAAAGCGGCTGCAGCAGCGCGCGATAGAGCGCAAGCTGCAGGACATAGGCCGGCGGAACATCGGCAAGGTTGGCGGGCGCCGGCCGGTTGGTCTTGTAGTCGACGATCGACACGCGGTCGGGCGTCACCGCCAGCCGGTCGATCTTGCCGGAGATCGAGCGTTTCTTGCCCTTCACCTCCAGGCTGCCCATGATCGCCACCTCGGCCCGCGAGGACGGCCCAAACAGCTGATCGAAGCGGCTGTTGGCGAGGATTGCCGCCACCGAGGCCAGCGCCTTGTCGCGCTCGGCAGCAGGCCATTCCGCGCCCGCGCGGATCAGATAGCGCTCCGCAGCCGCCCGGCGTTCGCCTTCGGCAAGGCCGGGCAGCATCTGCAGCAGCTTGTGCAGCGCCAGCCCGCGCATCACCGCAAAGCCGGGCTCCGCCTCGCTGTCCAGCACCGGCGAGCGTGTATCGACCACCGCTTCCTTGGCCTCGTCGATCAGCGCCGAAGCGCCGGACGGTGACAGCGGCCGCGGCAAGTCCTCATAAGGCGGCAGTGGCCGGAACAAGGTCGCCGGCAGTGGCCTGAAGATCTCCTTTTGCCGGGCGTCCTCGCCGGAAACCAGCGCGACGGGCGACAGCTTGGTTATGCGAAAGCGATGCACGGGCTCGTCTATGGCGGGGTGCCGGCGCTCAGTACTTTCAGGCGCGCCGATCAGCGCGCGGCTGACGATCGAATGCCAGGTGCCGGTACTGGGCGCGCGCTTGCCATGATAGCCGCAGACGATCAGCCGGTCCTCGGCCCGCGTCATGCCGACATAAAGCAGCCGGCGGTACTCATCGTCGGCCAACTCCCGCGCCCGCGCCGCGGCGGCGCGCGAAAAACCGTTGGCGACGTCGCTGGCGGCGCGCCACAGATAACCCTTGCCATTCCAGTTGTTGCCCGAGCCGTCGAACGGCATCAGCCGCGGCAGATGCTGGTCGCTGAACGGCGCCGATCCGCCATCGACCAGGAACACCACCGGCGCTTCCAGGCCCTTGGCCGCGTGCACGGTCATGACGCGCACCTCGTCGCGGGTCTGGTCCATCTCGCGCTTGATCTCGGGGCCGGTGTTTTCCAGCGTCGACAGGAAGGCTTCCAGCCCTGGCAGGCCGGTCCGCTCCTCGGCCAGGCAGAAGCTGAGGAATTCGTCCAATATGTCGCCGGCTTCCGGCCCCAGCCGCGCGATCATCTTCTTGCGCACGCGATCGCGCGCCAGCACGCCGGCATAGAATTCGAACACCGGCTTGAACGCCGCTTCATTAGCCCAGCCGTCGAGGCGGCTGACGACATTAGCCAGCGCAGTATTTTCGCCGGCGTGCTGCCTGAGCGAGGCGATCAGCGACAATCCTAGAGGCCGCTCCGCTGCGAGCGCGAACAGCGTCTCCTCCGACACGTCGAAGATCGGGCTGCGCAGCACGGCGGCCAGCGACAGATCGTCCTGCGGCTGGATCAGGAAATGGCCGAGCGCGATCAGGTCCTTCACCGCGATATGTCCGGGCAGGCTCAGCCGGTCGGCGCCGGCGACAGGGATATCGCGGCGCTTCAGCGCCCGCGTCAGCGCATGGACGAAGCGGTCGCGCTTGCGCACCAGCACCAGCACATCGCCGGGCCGCAGTTTCTGGCCGCGGCCTTCGATGATCTCGCGGCTGCCGATCCAGCCGGCAATGGTCGCGGCGACGTTTTCGGCAACCCGCACCGCTGGTGCATGGGCATGGTCGATTGCTTGCGTCCAATCGTCGGGCTCGTCGACGGCATCGGTGCCGATCGATGGCCACACTTCGACATAGCCCGGCGCATCGGTACGGATCGCCTTGTGGTCGAGCGGATCGGGATCATGGCTGATGCCGCGCCGCACGCCCGGCTCGGCAAAGACGCGGTCGACGGCGGCGAGCACGTCGTCGGTGGAGCGAAACGACCAGGTCAGCTTGAGATCGGCGAACGCGGCTTCGGCATCGCGCACGCGATCGGCAAACAAAAGCCGGCTGTCGGCAAAGGAGTCCGGTGCTGCTCCTTGGAAGGAATAGATCGACTGTTTTTCGTCGCCGACGGCAAACACCGTGCGATGGGTCGTGTCGCGCGCGCCCTGCCCGGCAAAGAACTCCTCCGTCAGCCGCTTCACCACTTCCCACTGGTCGGGACTGGTGTCTTGCGCCTCGTCGAGCAGGATGTGGTCGATGCCCTGGTCGAGCTTGTATTGCACCCAGGGGCCGGCATCGGGCCGCGCCAGGAGATTGACCGTACGGGTGATGAGATCGTTGAAATCGAGAAAGCCGCGGCCGCGCTTCAGCGTCTCGTAGCGGGCGATCAGCCAGTCGGCGATGGTCAGCGCAGCACGCGTGCCTTCCAGCATTCGAAACAGCGCCAGCCGGTCGGAGATCTCGAGAATAGCACTGACCGCCGAGAGGTAGCGTTCCGGCAGATCGGGCAGCCGGTCGAGCAACGCCTTCTTGAACGCCTTTGCCGGATCGTAGGGGTCGCCATCCGCCTTCAGCAAGGCCTTGGCCAGCAGTTGCAGCCGGCGGATGGGATCGGCCTCGGCGAAGGCAGAACGGGCATAGGGCAGGATGTTGTTCAACACGATGCGGGCGTCGGCGTCCTCGGCGGCGCGGGCGAAGCCGGCGAAATAATCCGGCAAAAAGCCCGGCAGCAGCCAGACGGACGCCGCTATGGTCTCAGCGGTCTGGCCGGCGCTGAACTGGAATTCGTCGAACAGCGCCTGGAAGCGGTCGCGGCCGGCAGCATCGATGAAGGCGCGCAGGCCGTCGCGCTTGCGCACGATCTCGCCCAGCAGCGCGTCGAGCCCAGCCTCGCCGCTGCGTTCCAGCACGGCGGCGAAGGCCTCGGCCAATTCCATGTCGCCGGCGGTGGTGCCCGAAATCATGTCGCGGCGGGCTGTGGCAAACAGCGACGCCTCCATCTGCGGATCGAGCATTTCGAAATGGGCCGGAATGTTGGCTTCCAGCGGGAACTGATGCAGCACCGATTCGCAAAAGGCGTGGATGGTCTGGATCTTCAAGCCGCCCGGCGTCTCCAGTGCCTCGGCGAACAGGCGCCGCGCCCGGCGCATGGTTTCGCGATCCGGCCGACGGCCGTCCAGCGCTTCAATCCTTGCCGCCAAGTCGGGGTCGCCCAGTGCCGTCCATTCCGACAGTGTCGAAAACACCCGGTTCGACATGTTGGCGGCGGCGGCGCGGGTGTAGGTCAGGCACAGGATTTTTGACGGATCGGTGCCGCGCAACAGAAGCCGGATGACGCGCTGGGCCAGCACATGGGTCTTGCCCGATCCGGCATTGGCCGACACCCAGGCGGAATTTTGCGGATCGGATGCGCGCGCCTGACTGGACGCGGTGTCGCTCGGAATGGGGTAGTTTTTCTTCATGCCTCCCCGCCCTCGTCGTCGGTGTCGCCGCCGGCGGACCATTCGAGCACGCGGGCGAGATGGTCGTAGTCACCGTCGGTCTCGCCCTCGCGAAACGGCAGCGCCCGCGACAGGTAGCCGGCCGCCGGGTCGGCATAGTGGATCAGCAGCTTTTCCAGCCGCGCCCAGGCCTCTTCGGCGAGATCGGTGGCGGTGCGCGGCTTGCGGTTGTATTCGAGGATGGATTCCTCGAACACCTCGCCATTCGGCTTCAGTCTGACGAAGGCCAGCTGCGATGGTTCGCGCGCGCCCAGCCCCTTGAAGGCGCCGCGCCTGAGCAGCGCGCCCTCCAGCGCCAGTTGCGGCGCCAGCAGCGTGTGCGCCTGCGCCTTGGATGGCGAGGAGCCGGTCTTGTAATCCAGAATGTCGGCCATGCCGCCGGCCAACAGGTCGACGCGATCGGCATAACCGGACAGCGTCACCCCGGATTGGCCGACGACGATCTTTTCGGCGCGCTCCTCGGCGTGCCGCCGTGCCACGGCAGCGGCGCGGCCGCGTTCCCACTCGATGATGCTGCTGGCCAGTTTTTCGAAGCGCGGCCACCAGACCGCCTCGACATCGGCGGGAAGTGCTGCCTCGGCAAAGCAGGCCCGGCCGGCGGCGATGAGACCCTCCAATGCCTCCGGCGCGCGCGGGTCGGCGACGCGCGCCGAGAACAGATGCAGGATGGCGTGGAAAAGCGTGCCGCGCTCGGCCGCACCCGGATCGCGGATCACCGGATCGAGCGGCATCAGGGCAAGAATCCGTTTGGCGTAGACGGCGTAGGGGTCGCGGCGCAGCGTCTCGATCTCGGTGACCGAGAAATGCTGCGGCCTGATATCGAGCGGCGGCTTCGGCTGCGGCCGTGGCGCGAAATTTTCCTTCTCACCGGCATCGAGCGTGCGCGCCCAGGCCAGCAATTCATCGCCACGCCGGCGCAGCACCGCCGCGTGGTCCTTGCCGACGAACGTAAGAATACGCTGCAGCCAGCGCGACGGCACCGCCGGCGCGTCGCCGGAACGGGCAGAGCGCGCCAGCACCACCTTTCTTGCCCCCATCGCCATCTGGAAATCATGCGCGGCAAGGCCGATGCGCCTTTCCGGCGGTTCGAGGTCGATGCCGGTCTTCATCAGCCGCGACATGAAGCGATCGCTTTCCGGCTTGCGCGGCCACACGCCTTCATTGAGGCCGCCGATGACCAGCGTGTCGACGCTCTGCAGCCGGGCTTCCAGTGCGCCCCAGATGGCGATGTTGCGGTCTGTGCCTTGCCCCGGCTTGACCGTTTCGGGCGCGATCAATGCATCCATCACGTCGGGCCATTCCTGACCCGCGAAAGTGAACGACGCCGAGGCGGCGACCAGCCCGCGCAAAAGCTCGGCGAGCTTTTCGCCAGCGTCGCTTGCATAGAGTTCGCTCAGATTGCCATCCGCCGCCCGGCCGAGGCTTTCCAGCGCGGCAATGCTGGTTCGGGTCAGTTCGGCCAGATCGGCATCGTCCTGCCCGCGATAGGCGGTGAGTGGCGCCAACGCGTCGGTTAGACGGGTCAGCAGATCGCGCGCGCCTTCGATGCCGCTAACGGTCAGCCGGGAAAACCAGAAGGGCTGGCGCTTGTCGCTGCTGAGCCCGGCAAGACGGGCCTCGAACAATTGCGGTAGCGATACGACATCGGGACGACCGGTACCGCCGCGCAGCGCCACCAGTTCGATGAGCTCGGCCGCATGGCGCACGCTTGCTCGCTCCAGGCCGAGACCAAGCAGCGGGTGCTTGAGCAGCGACAAAAGGCCAACCGGATCGCCGGGCCGGAACGCCGCCTGGAGCGCCAGTCTGAGCAAGCTGGCCGCCGGCGTGTTGGCGAGCGGCGTGCCGCCGGAATCGTCGGCGACAACCCCAAAACGCAACAGCTCGGCCGAGACCCGCCGCGCCAGGGCGCGGTCGCCGGTGACCAAAGCTGCCCGCTGGCCCGGCTGTTCGACGGCGGTCTTCAGCGCCACGGCAATCGCCACCGCCTCGTCGCGCTCGCTGGCCGCTTCCACCAGCGTCACCTCGGCAAAGGCCTCGGCGATATCGGCGGCGTCGAACCGCGCGCGGGTTTCGGCCCAAAGCTCGGTGGTTTCGGCCGGCCGCAGCGCTTCGCCGACAAGAGCCGCGCGGATGGCAAGCGGCGTCTCGGCGGCAACGACCTCATCGATATCGGCCCGCAGCACGACGATCTTGCCGATCAGTTTGGCCAGGCCGTATTGCGGATGGCCAAGCAAGGCCGGCCGCGCGCCCGGTGCTGCAATCGCAGCAAAGGATGCCTCGTCGAGCATGCGGTCGAGGCCCGGCAACACGACGGCGCCATTGGGCAGGCTGGCGACCACGGCCAGCAATTCGGCGGTGGCCGGGATCGACCCGGTCGAGCCGGCGGCGATCACCGGCCCGGCGGGTGGATTGCGCTTCAGCCGTGCCGCTTCGAGCCGGATCAGCGCATTGCGGTGCGCGGCCGGGTTGGAGCGGTGGCGCTCTGCCAGGAAGTTCGGCCAGGCGTCGGTGACGATGCCGAGGAAACTCAGCGTCACCTGCCACCAGCCGGCGAGGTTCCCGGTCACCAGATCGGCCAGCCGGGTCCAGTCCGAATCCTCGGTCTCGATCTCGTCCATCAGCCGGGCAAGGTCGCGCGCCAGCCAGATGGCGTCGGCGGCTGACGCCGGCACCACGATCTCCTCGTCGAACATGGCAGCGACATGCGCCGGCAAATTGCGTTTCCAGGCGCGCACCAGCGGCGCCAGCAGCAAAAGCCGCTCGATTGCCGAGATCGGCGGCGCCAGGTCGATTGCGGCGGACGCTTCGGCCTCGAAAGCCGCCTCGTCCTCGTCAAATTCGCCGAGCGGGCGGATGACCGGCAGGATCGCCGAGCGGCCACCCAGACTGTCGACGAAAGCGCCGCGCAGCGCGCGGGCGGCGCGGCGTGTCGGCACATAGATGGTGACGTCGGCCAGCGCCAGCGGGTCGCCGTCGAAACGGAAACCGGGAACCAGCCTGCCGGCAAGCAGCGCATCGGCCAGCGTCGGCAGAAACGGCGCTCCGGGCGGGATGGAGAAAGCGCGGCGGGAGCCGCTCATTGCGACTCGGTGAGCGCGCCGGCAACCGCTGCTTCCGCCAGCGCAATGGCGTCGGGCGTGCCGACGGTGATCCAGTGGCCGTGCATCGGCATGCCGAACAGGCGCCCGGCGGCGATTGCCGTATCGAAATAGGCATTGAGCGAGTGCGGCCCGGCCGGCGCATTTTTGAACAGGCGCGGATGGACGATGGCAGCCCCGGCATAGATCAGCCCGGCCGGATCGCCCTTTGAACGCCGCAAGCCTCCATCCGGCGCCACCAGGAAATCGGTGCTGCCGCAATGTCCGGTTGCCTGATTGAGATCAGCCAGCATCAGCAGAATATCCATTTTCGTCGCGTCCCATGCAAGGGCGAGGCGATCTAGGTTGAGCGGAGCGTGGTCAATCCAGAAGGTGTCGGCGTTGAGGATGTAGAAGGGCTGCTCACCCAGCTCCGGCAAGGCCTTGACGATACCACCGGCGGAATCGAGCAGCTGTGCACTTTCGTCTGAAATCACGATGTGCGGCGTGCGGCGTGCGGCGACGTGGGCGACGATCTGTTCGGGAAAATAATGAACGTTGACCACGGCCTTGCCGACACCGGCGGCGGCCAGGCTGTCGAGGCCCCAGTCGAGCAGTGTCTTGCCGGCTATCTTGACCAGCGGCTTGGGGATGGTGTCGGTGATCGGCCGCATGCGCTTGCCAAGCCCGGCGGCGAGCACGATCGCGGTCCTGGGCTTTGCCGTCACGATGTCCGTTCCTCCAGCAGGCCATTGGCGACATAGAAGTCGCGCAGCCCGCTCAAGGCCGGGTGCGCCAGCGCCCGCCGCAGATAGTCGCGAATGCGCGGCAGGTGTTTTAGATAATAGGGCTTGCCGTCGCGCTTTTCGAGCCGGACGAAGATGCCGAGGATCTTCGAATTGCGTTGCGCAGCCATGATCGCATAAGCCTCCCGGAAGGATGCTTCGTCGAAGGCGCCTGCCGCATGGCGCGCCGCGATGTAGGCCTTGAGCGTCTGTGCCTCGATGTCAGGCGATACGGTGACGCGGGCATCCATGGCGAGCGACCCCACATCATAGGCTGAAGGGCCGATCAGCGCGTCCTGGACATCGACGATACCGAGGCGGTCGTGGCCGGAACGGTCGCCACGCCAGATGATGTTGGGCGAATGATAGTCTCGCAGCATCAGCGTGTATTCACTGGCCGCCAGCCGGTCGAGCACGGCGTTCCATTCCTTGTGGTAGCCGGCCCGCAAGGCGTCGGTTGGCGGACTGCCCGTGACCATCGGCACATACCAGTCGACCAGCAAATCGGCTTCGATCATCATAGCGTCGCGGTCGAAGGGCGGCACGTCATGAAAGACGCCGGGCGCTGCCTCCATGCGGGCAGGCCATGTCTTGCCGTGCATCATCGCCAGCAATTCGGCCGCCGCCGCGTAGCGTTCGGCCACCGGCTCGCCGTACCCGTCAAGGAAACCCTCCGCGCCGAGATGTTCGATCAGCAGGAAACCCTGATCGAGATCCTGCGCGTGGATCTCCGGGACACTGACGCCACCGGCCAGCAAGGCGCGGTCGATGGCGACAAAGGCGGAAACGGATTGGGCAGTGTGGGCAATCAAGGCATAGGGCTTGCCGTCGCGGACCGGCGGCCCGAGCACCAGCCGCGGCGAGTTCATCAGCACGCGCGGCGCATGGCCGGCAAGCGAGACGATTTCGTAGGAGCGGGCGGAGGCATCGCCGACGAAATGCCGCCTTTGCGCATCACCCCAACCGGCCTGGTCGAGAAAGTCGCGCATGGCCAGCGATCGCTCGGCGCGTTCGAAGGCCGCACCTTGCCCGGATAGCCTGGCAAGACGGCCGTCGCCATCATGGACGAGTTCGATCAGGACAGAAGTCTTCGGCAGATAGGCTTCTGCCCGTTCCGGCCATTCGACCAGGGCAGCACCTTGCAGCAGCGCGTCGTCGAAACCGAGTTCGTCGATTTCGCCGGCTGAGGACAGGCGGTAGAGATCGAAATGATGCACGGGAATGCGCGTGTCGTAGCTCTGTACCAGGGTGAAGGTCGGGCTCGGCACGTCGAGCCCGGCATCGTCGGCCAGGGCCCGGATCAGCGCCCGCGCCAGGGTCGACTTGCCGGCGCCGAGATCGCCTTTGAGGGCCAGCACGTCACCGGCCCGCAGCGCCATGGCGAGATCCTCGCCGAGCCTTGCCGTCGCAGCTTCGTCAGCGAGAAAACGCTCCAGCACCACGCCTGCCATGGTGGGCGCTACTCAGCCGCGGCGCGAATGCCCGACGGGGCGTCGGGAAAGGTGCAGATTACGGTGGTGCCCTTGTCCTTGCCGGTCTCGATGCGGACGCTGCCGCCATGCAGTTCGACAAAGCTCTTGACGATCGACAGGCCGAGTCCGGCACCACGCCGGCGGCCGCCATTGGTCTTTGGCTCGAAGCGGCGGAACACCGAATCGAGCAGGTCCGGCGGCATGCCGGGGCCGTCATCATGGACGGAGAACTCGACGCCTTGCGCCAGCGGGCGACAGGCGAGCGTGATGGTGCTCGCCTCCGGCGCATAGTTGGCGGCATTGCTGAGCAGATTGTAGAGGATCTGGCGGATGCGGATCTCGTCGCCGTGGAAGCTTTTGGGCGCCGCAGCCGCATCGATGCTGAGCTTGATCGAATGCTCCTCCAGCCGGTCGGCGACCAGGTCGGCCGCAGCCGCGATGGTCCGGTCGATGCTCACTTCAGAGATGTCGAGCTGCATGATGCCGGCGTCGACTGTCGCCAGGTCGAGTATGTCGTTGACGATGGTCAGCAGCACCGACGAGGACGACCCGACATGCTCGACATATTCGCGCTGTTTCGGGCTGAGCGGCCCGGTTGTCGGCAGCGACAGAAGCTCGGTGAAGCCGATGATGTTGGTCAGCGGCGAGCGCAACTCGTAGGACACGTGCTGCACGAACTCGTTCTTCAGCTGGTCGGATTTCTCCAGCGCCTCGTTCTTGTCTTTCAGAGCCCGTTCGACATTGACGCTGTCGGTGACGTCGACAAAGGTCATCATCACTTGCCCGTTGGGCAGATGGATGACGGCATAGCGCAGCACATTGCCATTGTTGAGTTCGGTCTGGCCGTGGCGGTCGCGGCGCTCGTCATCGAAACCGGTGATGGCGGCAACAAACCCGCCCCACGGGCTGCCGGCGGCGCGTTGGTCGCATAGATCGCGGATCGCCGAGACATGGACGTTGGGTTTGACGATATCGGCGCCCAGCCCCCACAGCGCGACAAAGGCCGGGTTGGACAGGCGCAGCCGTCCATCCGGACCGAACACCGCCACGCCTTCGGCAAGATTGTCGAGCGTTTCGCCCTGGACCCGCACCGCGGTCTGGTAGCGGCTTTCGAGGTCCATCTTCTCGGTCAGGTTCTCGAACACCCAGGTCACGCCGCCCTTCGGCTGCGGGTTGGCGACCACGCGAATTGTCTTGCCGTCGGGCAGATGCCACCAATGCTCCTGCGATTCGACGGCGCGGTAGGCGCCGAGCAGGCTTTCCTTCCAGCGCCGCCATTCGGGCTGCTCGGCGATCTTGCCTTCGCTGCGCAGCCGGTCGAGCAGCAGGGCGTTGTCGGGGGCGCTGTGCAGGAAGCCGCTGTCGAGGCTCCACAGTTTCTGAAAGGCCTGGTTGAAGAAGCGCAGCTTCTCGTCGGTATCGAAAATCGCAACGGCGGTGTTCAGCTGATCAAGTGTGTCGGCGTGGCTTCTCACCGTGCGCTCATACTCGCCGCGAATGGTTTCGATGGCGCTGGTGTCGCTGGCGATGCCGGCGGAACCATCGGTGCCGGCGAAGTCGGTCACCGCAAACATGCGACGGTCGCCCTCGATCACCGTCGACAGCGTCTGTTCGAACACCGGCCGCGATTTGTGCTGCTCGGTAATCGCATCGCGTGCCTGGCCGCCGAGGAATTCCTTGGCGTCGCGAACGGCGGCCTCGGCATCCTTCGCTTCGACCGCCTCGGCATAGGCGCGGTTGACCCATTTCAGCCGTCCGTCGGCGGCGCGCAGCCATGTCGGCATTTTGAGCGCATCGAGCAGCCCGATCATCGTGTCATAGTCGGCGGCCAGCCGCTGGTTGTCGATCTTCAGCCTGGCCTGGCTCCGCTGCGTTTCCGAAAGCGAGACGAAACGCACGATCACATGGGCAGCACTCTTGCGGCCGTGCACTTCGAGCGGCGCGCCGGCCTGCGATTCGATGACCAGATCGAAGGACTTCGCCTTTTCGCGCAATCCCGCCACCGCATTCTCGAGCGCTGCCGCCGAACGCGGCATCAGCCAACGGCCGAAAGCCAGGAAAGCAGCGCGGTCGTCCGGGGCGCCGCTTTCCAGCGGCAGCGTTCCAATCAGCTCGGGCTTCTTGTTTTCCGACGTCCAGACGATCACGCGCTGGTCGCGCAAATTGAGCATCGCTTCGGAGCGCTGCAGCGCAGCGTTGACGTCGGCGATGCGGGCCCTGAGTTCGACATTCTGCGCCGAAGTGCGCGCCCGTTCGCGGATCAGGAAGATCGCCGAGACAAGTGCTGCGCCCATGACGCCGGCAAACATCGCCAGCTGCATGACCTCGACCGTGCTGACTGACAGTCCGGCTTTCTGGGCAATGCCGGGCTCGGCATGCGCCGCAAAGCCAAGCAGCGGGCCGGCCAGTGCGGAGGTGGCAAGGAATAAGCCGACGCGTGCGCCAAGGCGCCATGGAAGGCTGCCGCCCGTGACGGCGGTACCGGTGACACCCGAATCGTCGCGGCCGCCGGAAACGGCCTGTCCCGCGCGAGGCGGGTTTTCCCCCGGCATGTCTTGGTCCTTTTCGCCGCCTGAATGCAAGACCGCCCAAATGCGTTCGTCGGTCCTCGTCCCCGGACCGCGAATCAGCACCATAGCGCTTGCGCGAATCGGCGTGAAGAATCAATCAGCGCAAAAATAAAGCCGGGCGAAAAGTCAATCGCCCGGCTACAATATCTAGTGGTAATTTCCGCTTTGCTTAATAGCGGTAGTGTTCCGGCTTGAACGGCCCCTGCGGGGTCACGCCGATATAGGCGGCCTGTTCGCCCGACAGTTCGGTCAGGCGGGCGCCCAGCTTGTCGAGATGCAGGCGCGCGACCTTTTCGTCGAGATGCTTGGGCAGCACATAGACCTGGTTCTCGTAATGGCCGGGCTTGCTGTAGAGCTCGATCTGCGCCAGCACCTGGTTGGTGAACGACGCCGACATGACGAAGCTCGGGTGGCCGGTGGCGTTGCCGAGATTGAGCAGGCGTCCCTCAGACAGCAGGATCATCCGCTTGCCATCCGGGAAGGTGATCAGGTCGACCTGCGGCTTGACGTTGGTCCATTTCAGATTGCGCAGCGCAGCCACCTGGATTTCGTTGTCGAAGTGGCCGATGTTGCCGACGATCACCATGTCCTTCATCGAGCGCATGTGGTCGAGGGTGACGACATCCTTGTTGCCGGTGGTGGTGATGATGATGTCGGCCGTGGGCGCAGCATCTTCCAGCGTGACGACTTCAAAACCGTCCATCGCCGCCTGCAGCGCGCAGATCGGATCGACTTCGGTGACCTTGACGCGGGCGCCGGCGCCCTTCAGCGAGGCCGACGAACCCTTGCCGACGTCGCCATAGCCGCAGACGACCGCGACCTTGCCGGCCATCATCGTGTCGGTGCCGCGCCTGATACCGTCGACCAGCGATTCCTTGCAGCCATATTTGTTGTCGAACTTCGACTTGGTCACCGAATCGTTGACGTTGATCGCGGGGAAGGGCAGCAGGCCCTTCTTCTGCAGCTGATAGAGCCGGTTGACGCCGGTCGTCGTCTCTTCGGTAACGCCGCGGATCGCCGCCTTCTGCTTGGTGAAGAAGCCGGGCGAGGCCTTCAGGCGCTTCTTGACCTGGGCGTAGAAGTACTCTTCTTCCTCGCTCTGCGGGTTGGACAGCACGTCTTCACCGGCTTCGGCGCGGGCGCCGATCAGGATGTACATGGTGGCGTCGCCGCCGTCGTCGAGGATCATGTTGGAGGTGCCGCCATCGGTCCACTGGAAGATGCGGTCGGTGTAGTCCCAGTAGTCCTCGAGCGACTCGCCCTTGATGGCGAACACCGGGATGCCGGCCTCGGCGATCGCGGCGGCGGCGTGGTCCTGGGTCGAGAAGATGTTGCAGGAGGCCCAGCGGATGTCGGCACCGAGCACCTTCAGCGTTTCGATCAGCACCGCCGTCTGGATGGTCATGTGCAGCGAACCGGTGATGCGCGCGCCCTTCAGCGGCTTCTTGTCGCCGAATTCCTCGCGGCAGGCCATCAGGCCCGGCATTTCGGTTTCGGCGATCTCGATTTCCTTGCGGCCCCAGTCGGCAAGCGAAATGTCGGCGACCACATAGTCCTTGCTACCCGTCATGGCAGTGCTCCGATGTGAAAAATCTCAGGGATGCGCCCACGCCGGAAGGCGCGTCGAAGGGCGCGGATTGCCGGCCTGACTAGCAGATCACCGGCCGTACGACAATGGGATATAAAGAAATCTTTATTCGTGCATGTCTTTGGAGGTGCCCATCATGACTCCTCGCCGAAGCGCGAAGCGACCAGCTGCTCCAGCGCGTCGATGACTTCCAGGGCCTCAGGCCCGCTGGCAGTGACGCGGATGGAATAGCCTGGGCTTGCCGCCAGCATCATCAGGCCCATGATCGAGGTGCCGCCGACCTTGACGCCGTCTTTCTCGACATGGACCGCGGCGTCGAAGCCGCTGGCGAGCTGGACGAACTTGGCCGAAGCGCGCGCGTGCAGGCCGCGCTGGTTGACGATCGGAAAATCGCGGACGATGTGGTCCTTTTCCGGCGACAGCGCGTTCATTTGCTGCTCAGCAGCTGGCTGGCGACGTTGATGTATTTGCGCCCGGCGGCCTGCGCCTCGTCGAGCGCGGCGCTCATATTGTCGCCCTTGCGAATGCTCGACAGCTTGATCAGCATCGGCAGGTTCATGCCGGCAATGACCTCGGTACGGCCGGATTCCATCACCGAGATGGCGAGGTTGGACGGCGTGCCGCCAAACATATCGGTCAAAACGATGACGCCCGACCCGGTGTCGACGCGCGCCACGGCTTCGACGATGTCGCTGCGGCGCTGCTCCATATCGTCATCGGCGCCGATCGCCACGGTTTCGAAATTGTCTTGTGGCCCCACGACATGTTCCACGGCATGGCGGAACTCGGTGGCCAGTTGACCGTGCGTTACAAGCACGAGTCCGATCATTCTTTGGTGGCTCCCGTCATCGCCGCTTCACAGGCGCATTTTATGCTCGCCGGCCATTCCAGGCGGCGGGAGCGCTATCTTGTCGACGCGAGGCGCGTTGACAAGCCCAAAATTGCGCCGACCTACGCCATTTTGACGCATTGCAACAAAAAATCGAAACCGGATCATGCGAAAGCCGCGATCGAGAGCCGCGCCATTACGGCCGGCAGGGCCGTCGCAACGTTGCGCTCGATGAGATCGATCCGCGGCACCGGACAGCCCGCGATCGGCTCGCTGAGATCTTCCTGAAAGCGGTCCCTCTCATGCCTAGGGACCAACCGGATATGGAGGTCGATCACCCCGCCTGGCTCGAACGACAGCGGCCGTGGCATGAATCCTGGCACTTCCGCGAGGCCTGCAATGGTGGCGGGTACGCGGCAGACCAGCCGCCCGGCGCACGTGGCCGCAAGCAGCCTGTCGTCCCCGATCAGCCGTGAAAACAGTCCGCGCGCCCGGCAATGGTCGATAAGCACCAGCGCCAGCGTCGTCTTGCCGGCGCCGGACGGTCCGGTGATGAGAACACCGCGTTCGCCGATCAGGAGCGCCGTCCCGTGAATGTTTTCAGCTTTCACGGATCAGCCTTCGGCCGGCAGCGTCACCACGAAGCGCGCGCCTTTGATCTCACCGGGCTTGGTACCCGGGATGTTCTCGGCGGTCAGCGTGCCGCCATGGGCTTCGACGATCTGCCGCGATATCGACAGGCCAAGACCCGAATTCTGGCCGAACGCCTCGCCGGCCGGGCGGTCGGTGTAGAAGCGCTCGAAGATACGGTCGATGTTGTCGGCCCTGATGCCGGGGCCGTTGTCGTCAATGGTGACGATGTTGAACTTGCCCGCGCGTGCAAGGGAAATCGCGATATGGCCGTGTTCTTCGGGAACGAAGGAACGGGCATTCTCGATCAGATTGGTGACGACCTGGCCGATCCTGAGATCATGGCCGACGACGAAGTAGCCTTTGACGCCTTGCGGCAGCTTGGCGACCTTGAACTCGATCTCGACCGCCTTCTTGTTGCGCGTCGCCTCACGTGAAACGGCGACGAGGTCGGTGATGAATTTCTTCAGATCCACCGTTCCGGCATCTTCACGCGCCAGCTCGGCGTCAAGGCGCGACGCGTCGGAGATGTCGGTGATGAGCCGGTCCAGCCGCCGGACATCGTGCTGGATGATCTCCATCAGACGCGCGCGGGAATTATCGTTCTTCGCCAAGGGGAGCGTTTCCACCGCGCTGCGCAGCGACGTCAGCGGGTTCTTCAATTCGTGCGACACGTCGGCGGCAAAGCTCTCGATCGCCTCGATGCGGGCGTAGAGCGCATTGGTCATGTCGCGGATGGCGATCGACAGATTGCCGATCTCGTCCTGCCGGTCGGAAAAGTCGGGGATTTCCTCGCGGTTCTTGACGCCGCGCCGCACCCGCACCGCCGCCGCCGACAGCCGGCGCAGCGGGTTGGCGATGGTCGAGGCCAGCAGCATCGACAGGATGGCGGTGACCAGGGCGGCGATGCCGAAGACGCGCAGGATCGCCTTGCGCTCGGCAGCGACGATCTTGTCGATGTCACCGCCTTCCGTCGACAGCATCAGCACACCGAGCACGGCACGGAAGCGCTGGATCGGCACGGCCACCGAAACAATCTGCTCGCCCTGCTCCGAGACCCGCACGATGGTCGACGGGCTGCCGGTCAACGCCTTGACCACCTCCGGGAACGCGGCGCCATTGCCGCCCGGCTGTTCGTGATAGACCGGCAGTTCGGTGTTGCGGAAGAAATCGAAGACGAATTTCTGCACGCGCTCGACAAGGTCTGGCTCTTCTTCCTCGACCGGCGGCAGGTCGTAGCGAAGGATCTGGCCGCGCGAATAGAGGTGACGTGAATCGAGCAGCAGATTTGCGTCACGATCGTAGATGCGGGCACGGGTGCGCGTCGGCGAAATCAGCCTTCTCAGCACCGGCGCGACCCGCTCCGGATTGATCGGGAAATCCAGATTGTCGAGCTGGTCGGAGCCGGGGCCGAGGCTTTCGCCGGCCTGCAGCTCAAGCAGCTTCTCCGGGTCGATGCTGATCGAATCGGTCTCGACCGTCGCCGACGCCGCAATCGCGCCGGCGATGATCTCGCCCTGCGTCATCAGGCTCTCGACGCGGGCATCGATCAGCCCGTCGCGAAACGTGTTGAGATAGAGGATGCCGGTGACCAGGACGGCAAGGCCAGCCAGGTTGAGGAAGAGGATGCGCCGGGTCAGGCTGGAAAAGATGTGGTGGCCGAGGAAACGGCGCATCGGCACCGTCAGCCTCGACAGAAATGCGGGCAGAATCCGCGACCGCCTGACAGCGCCGGTTCGTCTGCTCCGCTCTACATCAACTGCCATCGAATAGCAGCTCCCGCCTAGTCTTTGGTTTAATGCATGTCGTTGTCCCAAAACCGGGACCACTTTTGGGCGACATGCACTACCTTAAGCTTCGCGGAACCGGTATCCGACTCCGTAAAGGGTTTCGATCATCTCGAAGTCATCATCGACGGCCTTGAACTTCTTGCGCAGCCGCTTGATGTGGCTGTCGATGGTGCGGTCGTCGACATAGACCTGCTCATCATAGGCTGAATCCATCAGCGCATCACGGCTTTTTACCACACCGGGACGCTGCGCCAGCGAGTGCAGGATCAGGAACTCGGTCACCGTCAGCGTCACCGGCTCGCCCTTCCAGGTGCAGGTGTGGCGCTCCTGGTCCATGACAAGCTGGCCGCGCTCGAGCGAGCGGGCCTGCTGGCTGGGTGTCTTGGCTGCTGCCTCGCGGGCACTGGCCCGGCGCAGCACGGCGCGGACCCGTTCGACCAGAAGACGCTGCGAAAAGGGTTTGCGGATAAAATCGTCGGCGCCCATCTTGAGGCCGAAGAGCTCGTCGATCTCGTCGTCCTTCGAGGTCAGGAAGATCACCGGCAGGTCGGACTTCTGGCGCATGCGGCGCAGCAACTCCATACCGTCCATGCGCGGCATCTTGATGTCGAGGATGGCGAGGTTCGGCGGGCGCGCCGCCAGGCCTTCCAGCGCTGACGCCCCATCCGTGTAGGTTTCGACGCGGTAGCCCTCGGATTCGAGGGCAATCGACACCGAAGTCAGAATGTTGCGGTCGTCATCGACAAGCGCGATCGTTGCCATTTCAAGCGGCTCCCTCATGAGCTGTCCCTTCTTTCGTAGAGAAGGGGCTTTTGCAGGACAAATTAGGTACAAAATGTGGCATAGGCTCAGACCGCTGTCACGAGCGGCATGCCGGCGGCCACAATCACACCACTACACGGATTGGACGAACAAAAACTGCCAATCCTTTGGGCAACCACCCGACTTTTTGCACATATAAACGATTTAAACAACTTTTAAAATTTTTAAATCGATTAATGATTTGATATCATTCGGGTTTTCTGGTTCTGACCCTTTAAGCCCCGGCAAGGGGCGCTCCGGAAATTCGCCTGCAAGACGCGGCAAATCGAAGAAGGGACACCCATGTTGGAAGCCGGCAAACGCAATCCCGCATGCGCGATCGATCGGATCGGCCTCCTGACAACAGGCGTGGTGCGCTACAATTTCGGCGCGGCTCACCTCTACGAGCAGGCAATCGGCCGCGGCGAGGCCCGGCTGACCGCACATGGCGCGCTTGTCGCCGAGACCGGCCAGCACACCGGCCGCTCGCCCAAGGACAAATTCGTCGTGCGCGACGAGGCGACCGCGCCGCATGTCTGGTGGGACAACAACAAGGCGATCTCGCCGGCCCAGTTCGAGGCGCTGCTTGCCGATTTTCGTGCCCATGCGGCGGACAAGGACCTTTATGTGCAGGATCTGGTCGGCGGCGCCGACGACGGATTGAAGCTGACGACCAGGGTCGTCACCGAACTGGCCTGGCACTCGCTGTTCATCCGCAATCTGCTGATCCGTCCTGAAGCCGCCGCGCTCGAGCATTTCGTACCCGAGATGACGATCATCGACCTGCCGTCGTTCCGCGCCGATCCGGCCCGCCACGGCACCCGCACCGAAACGGTGATCGCGGTCGATCTGACGCGCAAGATCGTGCTGATCGGCGGCACCTCCTATGCCGGCGAGATGAAGAAGTCGGTGTTCACCATGCTCAACTATCTGTTGCCGGAAAAGGGCGTCATGCCGATGCATTGCTCGGCCAATGAAGGCCCGGCTGGTGACGCGGCGGTTTTCTTCGGCCTGTCGGGCACCGGCAAGACGACGCTGTCGGCGGATCCGTCGCGGACATTGGTCGGCGACGACGAACACGGCTGGGGCCCGCACGGCATCTTCAATTTCGAAGGCGGCTGCTACGCCAAGACGATCAAGCTGTCGGCCGAAGCCGAGCCGGAAATCTTCGCCACCACGCGGCGCTTCGGCACGGTGCTGGAGAATGTGATCCTCGACGCCAACCGCGTGCCGGATTTCGACGACGGAAGGCTGACCGAAAACACACGCTGCGCCTATCCGCTCGATTTCATCCCCAATGCGTCGAAGAGCGGCCGCGCCGGCCACCCGAAGAACATCATCATGCTGACCGCCGACGCCTTCGGCGTCATGCCGCCGATCGCGCGGCTGACCCCGGCGCAGGCGATGTATCATTTCCTCTCCGGCTACACGGCCAAGGTGGCGGGAACCGAAAAGGGCGTCACCGAGCCCGAAGCGACGTTTTCGACCTGCTTCGGCGCGCCGTTCATGCCGCGCCACCCCAAGGAATACGGCAATCTGCTGCGCGAGCTGATCGCCCGCCACGACGTCGACTGCTGGCTGGTCAACACCGGCTGGACCGGCGGCGCCTACGGCACGGGCAAAAGGATGCCGATCAAGGCGACGCGGGCACTGCTTGCCGCCGCACTCGACGGCTCGCTGAAGGCGGCTGATTTCCGCACCGACGCCAATTTCGGTTTCGACGTGCCGGTGGCGGTTGCCGGCGTCGACAGTGCCATTCTCGATCCGCGCTCGACCTGGGCCGACAAGGCTGCCTACGACCGACAGGCGGCAAGGCTGGTCGGCATGTTCGCCGTCAACTTCGAGAAATTCGAGCCGCATGTCGACGCCAACGTTCTGGGCGCGGCGCCGCGCCTGCAGGAAGCAGCGGAATAGTCGTCCCATCCTTGAAAGGCCCGGTCTCGATCGGGCCTTTTCTTTTGTCCGCCGCCGCGCCATGACTGCGGCATGCCGATAGACGACATCATCATTGCCGACGAAGCCGTGATCCACCCGGGCGACCTGCACGAGGATTTCATCCGCTCGTCCGGGCCGGGCGGCCAGAACGTCAACAAGGTGGCAACGGCCGTGCAGTTGCGCTTCGATGCCGCCAACGCCTCAGGCCTGTCTGAGCGCGTGCGCGAGCGGACCATCAAGCTTGCCGGCCAGCGCGCCACCAAGGACGGCGTCATCGTCATCGAGGCCGGGCGCTTCCGCACGCAGGAGCAGAACCGGGCGGATGCGCGCGCACGGCTGACGGCGCTGGTCGCCAAGGCGGCCGAGCCGCCACCGCCGCCGCGCAAGAAGACGAGGCCGTCGAAAGGCGCGGTCGAGCGGCGGCTGAAGACCAAGGCCGGGCGCGGGACAATCAAGAAATTGCGCGGCCGGGTCGGCGACGACTGAGTGCGGCTCGTCTTTCCCCTCTGGTCGGAGCGGCGGAATTGAAGAACGGCAGCTTTCGGGTCGCCGTTTTTGCCTGGCGATGGCATTGTTGCCGGATGAAGCGAATGAAGCGGCCAATCTGATGCTCGTCCTGCCCAAAGGCGTTCGCCACATGCCCGGCTATCTGTCGCGCGCCATGCAGGAGGCGCTGGTCGAGGATGTGAGAAGCGTGGTGCAGGCAGCCCCTTTGTTCGTGCCCGCCATGCCGCGCACCGGCAAGGAGATGAGCGTGCGCATGACCAATTGCGGCGCGCTTGGCTGGGTCACCGACAAGGAGCACGGCTATCGCTACCAGCCGACCCATCCGGTGACTGGAACGCCGTGGCCGCCGATCCCCGAGGTGCTCCTGCAATTGTGGCGCGAGGTCTCGGCCTATCCGCAGCCGCCAGAGGCCTGCCTGGTCAATTTCTATGGGCAGGACGCCAAAATGGGCCTGCACCAGGACCGCGACGAGGTCGATTTCTCGGCGCCCGTGGTCTCCGTCTCGCTCGGCGACGATTGCCTGTTTCGGGTCGGCCAGACTACGCGCGACGGGGCGACCAAGTCATTCAGGTTGAAAAGCGGCGATGTCGTCGTGCTTGGCGGCGAGGGCCGCCTCTGCTTCCACGGCGTCGACCGCATCTATCCCTCGACCTCGGCGCTGCTGAAGAACGGCGGACGCATCAACCTGACGCTGCGGCGGGTAACGCGGGCGGTACACTAACCAATTCTACAGGTTTTTCTCATAAACGTGCCTGGGCATTGCAACGTCGGCACGGGGGCTATGACAGACAGCAGTGTAATCCTGCGTCAACTGTGGACTGTCACCAACGGAGCAATCCCGCTGGTTCGCCGGGATTCCGGCCTCTATCTGTTCATCGTCGGCTACACATTGGCCGGACTGGTTTTTCTGCATGCGATCGGCGCGGCCGACCGCAGCGCGTATTCGGTATATTTCGGGCGCTGGACCTTGCTGAACTGCGTGATGCCGTCGGCCTTCGCCATTCTTGTCGATGTGAGCCTGCTCATGCACCGCTTCGATGGCAGGCGCCGTCTGGCGGCGAAACATGTGTTTTCGACATCGCGGCTGGCATACTCGCTCTCGGGTCTATGCCTCATGATGGCGCTCATGATCTTTCAGGGCACGTTCACCTCCGTGAAAAACGGCATGCCGGTCTGGCAGGATGGCTTTTCATTCGACGTGACACATGCCGACATCGACGCCTTCCTGCATTTCGGCGCCGATCCGTGGCGCTGGCTCTACATGGTCGCTGAAAACGATTTCGTGCGGATAGCCGTCGAGTGGAATTACAACGTTTTGTGGTTCGCCCTCAATTTCGGTGCCTTGTTCTTCATCGTGACATCGCCCCGGACGGCGTCGGTTCGAACACGCTATGTCGCCTGCTTCATGGTGGTCTGGGTTGTCGTCGGCAACATCCTGGCTGGGCTGTTCCTGTCAGCCGGTCCGGCATTCTACGGTGCGGTCACGGGCGACACGGCACGATTTGGCGAACAGATGGCATTCCTGGCCCACGGCGCCGGATTCCCCAACTCCGCCGTTTCCTATCAGCAATATTTGTGGACGCTGCATGAGGCCAGGCAGACGGGTTTCGGCTCAGGCATTTCGGCCTTTCCCAGCGTGCATGTCGGCCTGGCGATGCTCAACGCCCTTTTCGTACGGGAGTACAGTCGTCGTCTCGGCGCGGTAGCGTTCGTCTATGTGGCCTTTGTCGCCGTCAGTTCGGTCTATCTGGCCTGGCACTATGCGATCGACGGCTATGCCGCCGCCGCTGTCGCGATCGTGGTCTATGCCGTGGCGCGTAAACTCGTCCCCGCGGATCGGCCCTATTTGCGGCTACCGACGCAGGACGGCCCGTCGACCGGTATCTTGAACCGCCCCGAGGCCGCGGTCACAGCTTCCTGAGCGCCACTTCCTCGATCAGGTGATTGGCGCCCTTGCGCAGGATGAGATCGGCCCGCGCTCGCGTCGGCACGATGTTCTCGCGCAGATTCTTCAGATTGATGTTGGCCCACAACCCTTCGGCAATGGCGCGTGCCGCGCTTTCCGAAAGCTGCGAATAGCGGTGGAAGAAGGAATCCGGATTGCGGAAAGCGGTCTCGCGCAGCCGCATGAAGCGGGCGATGTACCAGTGGTGGATCAGCTTCTCGTCGGCGTCGATATAGATGGCGAAGTCGAAGAAGTCCGACAGGAACGGTACGATCTTGCCGTCCTTCGGCAATTTGCCCGGCTGCAGCACGTTGATGCCTTCGAAGATCAATATGTCCGGCCGGTCGATGGTGACGAACTCGCCGGGGATGACGTCATAGGTCAAATGCGAATAGACCGGCGCGCGGACATTGCGCTGCGCCGATTTGATGCCCGACAGGAAACGCAGCAGCGCACCGACATCGTAGCTGTCGGGAAAGCCCTTGCGCTCCATCAGGTTTTCGCGGCGCAGAACCTCGTTGGGCAACAGGAAACCGTCTGTGGTGATGAGGTCGACCTTGGGGCTCGACGGCCAGCGCGCGAGCAGCTCTTTCAGCACGCGCGCCGTGGTCGACTTGCCGACGGCGACCGAACCGGCAATGCCGATGATGAACGGCGTCTTGACCACGTCCAGCGCGTTGAAGAAGACCTGACGCTGCCGGAACAAAAGCTGGCTCGACTCGACATGCGCCGACAACAGCCGCGACAGCGAAAGGTAGATGCGCTTGACCTCTTCGAGATCGACCGGGTCATTCAGCGAACGCAGCCGGTTGATTTCATCCTCGCCGAGCGTCAGCGGCGTGTCGGCGCGGAACTGCGACCATTGTTCGGCCGAGAAGAAACGAAAGGGTGAATATTTCTCGGTGGGAGCGAGCTGGTCCATCGAGTTTCCTGCCCTCCTCACCGGTCAGCGTCTCAGGACCGAGACGCCTTTTCTGCGATGCCCGAGCGCCCGGTGCGGGTTTCGAGCTCCTTGAACACGTCGCTCAGCGGAATCTCGGCGATGCCGAGAACGACGAGCCAATGATACAGAAGATCGGCACTTTCCGAAACGAGAGCTTTCTTGTCGCCCTTGACGGCGGCGATGACGGCCTCGACTGCCTCTTCGCCGAGTTTCTGCGCCGCCTTGTCCATGCCGCGCGCGAACAGCTTTGCCGTCCACGAGTCCGGATCGCCGGACTGCGCGCGTTCGCGGATGGTTTTCTCCAGGTCGGACAGCGAAAACTCAGCCATGACGCAGCCTACAGCCTTTGTGGTTTGGAATGAAACGGCGAGTCCAGGCGCATCGGCAGCCCGGCAAGCGCCATATGCGCCTTGGCTTGCGCGATCGTATAGGTACCGAAATGGAAGATCGATGCTGCCAGCACTGCCCCGGCATGGCCGTCGCGAATGCCTTCGACCATGTGGTCGAGCGTACCGACGCCGCCCGACGCGATGACCGGCGCGCGTACCGCGTCGGCGATGGTGCGGGTCAGCGCGATGTCGTAGCCGGCCTTGGTGCCGTCGCGGTCCATCGACGTCAGCAGGATCTCGCCGGCGCCGAGATCGACCATCTGCCGCGCAAACTCGACCGCGTCGATGCCGGTCTTTTCGCGGCCGCCATGGGTAAATATCTCCCAGCGGTCGGCCTCACTGGGCGCCGACACCTTCTTGGCGTCGATGGCGACGACGATGCACTGGTTGCCGAACTTGTCGGCCGCTTCGGCGACGAAATCCGGGTTTTTCACCGCCGCCGTGTTGATCGACACCTTGTCGGCGCCGGCCAGAAGCAGCTTTCTTATGTCGGCGACCTGGCGCACGCCGCCGCCAACGGTCAGCGGCATGAAGCATTGCTCGGCGGTGCGGGCGATGACGTCGAAGATGGTCTCGCGGTTGTCGGACGAAGCGGTGATGTCGAGAAAACAGAGTTCGTCGGCGCCGGCCGCGTCATAGGCCTTGGCCGCCTCCACCGGATCGCCGGCGTCGATCAGGTCGACGAAATTGACGCCCTTGACGACGCGGCCGTTCTTGACGTCGAGACAAGGGATGACGCGGGCTTTCAGCATCAGCTCTTCTCCACCGTAGCCAGCAGATCGGTCAGCAATTGGCCGACCAGCGGCGGAACATCGCCTTGCGCGTCGAACGCCGGATCATAGGCAGAGATGGTGATGCCGACGATCGGCAGCAAGCCGGCCATGCCGCAGACCGCCTGGCGCAACTGGGCCGGTCGCGGCCCGCCCGAATGCGTATAACGATTGGCCTGCAATTCGTTGGGGTCATGGACATCCAGGTCGAGATGCATATGCGTCCGCTTGACACCGGTGGCCTTCAGTCTTCCGGCCGCCTTTGCCCCGTCCGGGCATTCCGTTCGAATGACCGGCAATGTCTCCAGCAGCAGCTTTTCCGCCGGATCGAGGTCGCGGGCGTTGACCAGCACGCAGCGGGACGGATCGATCGCATGAAAGCCGGGAATGGCTTTTGCCATCGGCCGCCAGCAGAGCCCCAGAACCGTCGCCAACGCCATGCCGTCGAGGAAGCCGTAAACGGATGTCTCGGGCGTGTTGAGGTCGCCATGCTGGTCGGCCCAGATGATCGAATCGGCGTCGCCGCCGGCTACCGCGCCGGCTGATGTCAGGCAATTGCCGGCGAGCACAATGGGGAACCGGCCGCGGTCGCGAGCGATGCGCACCTCGCCGGAGACGGCGTTGCAGACGGCAAAGCCTGTTGCGATCTCGCGTTCCTGCTCATCTCCGACCTTGCCGATGTCCTCGACGGCAACGTCGTGGCCGGCCAGCGTCAGGGCTTCGACCAGCCCGCCGGATATCAGCGCGTCCGGTCCCTGGCCCATGCCGCCGTGGTAGTGACCGCTGTCATAGGAGGCCAGGATGATCGAGACTTTCACGGTCTCGCCTCCGCCATCGGCTTGCCGCGCAGGATCGTCAGGGCCTCGGCCGGATCGATGCGCCCGTCATAGAGCGCGCGGCCGGAGATCGCACCTTCGAGCTTTTGTGCATCGGGCATGGTCATGCGCACGATGTCGGCGATCGAGGCCAGGCCGCCCGAGGCGATGACCGGGATCGACACCGCTTCGGCGAGGCTGATCGTGGCATCCCAGTTGATGCCGGTCAGCACGCCGTCGCGGTCGATGTCGGTGTAGATGATAGCAGCGACACCGGCGCCCTCGAATTTCTTTGCCAGTTCGATGACGCCGAGGCTGGAGGCCTCGGCCCAACCCTCGACCGCGACTTTGCCGCCCTTGGCGTCGATGCCGACGGCGATCTTACCCGGAAACGCCTTGCAGGCCTGCCTGACCAGGTCGGGATCGCGCACCGCCACGGTGCCGAGGATGACACGAGCGAGCCCGCGGTCGAGCCAGTCCTCGATCTGCTCCAGGGTGCGGATGCCGCCGCCAAGCTGGACCGGGTTCTTCGTCGCCTTGAGGATGGCGCCGACCGCCGCGCTGTTGACGCTCTGGCCCTTGAAGGCGCCGTTGAGGTCGACGACATGCAGCCACTCGAATCCCTGGCTTTCGAAGGCTCTGGCCTGGGCTGCCGGATCGTCATTATAGATCGTCGCGGTCGCCATATCGCCGTGCTTCAGCCGCACGCACTGGCCGTCCTTGAGGTCTATGGCCGGAAAAAGGATCACGGTTCACGCCCCTTCCACAATGGCGAAATGCGACGTCGAATAAAGCCGCCGGAGTTTCAGCGCCGCCTGGTATTCGGGGGAATGGAAGCAGGCGAGTGCGACCGCGTAGCTCTCGAACTCGATGATGATGTGGCGACTGCCGGACGGCCCTTCCGGGCTCGACGACTGGCCGCCACGGGTCAGGAATTTTGCGCCGTACTTGTCGAAAGCCGCTTTGTTGGCGGCGATGTACAGCGGATAGTTTTCCGGATCGGTCACCTCGATCATCGCCATCCAGTAGCCCTTCTTGCTCATGGCTTCCACCGCAGGAAATTGGTGATGAGGGCAAGACCCAGCGCCTGGCTCTTTTCGGGATGGAACTGCGTGCCGACCAGGTTGTCGCGGGCGACGGTTGCCGTCACCGGGCCGCCATAGTCGGCGACAGCCAGCACTTCGGCCGGTTTCGTTGCATCGAGGTGGTAGGAATGCACGAAATAGGCGTGCAGCCCCTTGGGTCCGGTAAGAATGCCGGAAAATAGCGGATGCTTGCGCTCCAGGTCGATCGTGTTCCAGCCGATCTGCGGAATCTTCAGCGCCGCGTCAGTCGGCGTGATCTCCTTGACGTCGCCGGCGATCCAGCCAAAGCCTTTGGTAATGGTCTTTTCCAGGCCGCGTTCCGACATCAGCTGCATACCGACGCAGATGCCGAGGAACGGCCGCCCCTTGGCGATGGCGACCTCCTCCACCGCTTCCCACATGCCGGCGACGGCACGCAAGCCCGCCGCGCAATCGGCATAGGCGCCGACGCCGGGCAACACGATGCGATCGGCGGTGCGTACTCGTTCGGCATCGGCGGTCAGCTCGATCGCCGCGGCGATGCCGGCTTCATGCGCGGCGCGCTCGAAGGCCTTGGTGGCCGAGCGCAGATTGCCCGAACCGTAGTCGATGATGGCAACACGCATCTCAGGTCTTTCCCGGAATGTGGGTCAGCCCCAGCACCATGCCCATCTGCGCCGGGCGCGCCTGGGCGGCGTCCGGAACGATGCGATGCACCGGCGCGCCTTCATCTGACGGTGCCTCGGTTTCCAGCGCATAGCGGGTGTCGGCATCGTCGATCCCATCGGCCTCGACGACGCCCCATTGCTGCCAGCCGCGGCGGCGAAGTGCTGCAATCCGCAAACCCTGCCCCTCCAGCCCGACATAGAGCGAGACCAGCAGCGAGAGCGCCGAGCCGGCCCATTCGAGACCCAGTTTCTCGCCAAGCATCGACAGCGCGGCCATGGCGACAAAGGCCAGCGCCGCCTCGACCCACAGCCGGTGCCAGGCGAGCCATAGCGGCGTCACCAGGAAGCCGAGCCAGGAAAAGCCGTCGCGGACAAAGGTCGTATCTGCCTTTTCGCTGCGGCCCGGCGGCTCCATCACGACATAGATGGCCATGGTGCTATCCCTTCAGCGATCCCTTGGTGGAGGGCACCGCGTCCGGCTGGCGCGGGTCGGGTTCAAGGGCAGCGCGCAGCGCCCGTGCCACCGCCTTGAAGCAGGTCTCGGCGATATGGTGGTTGTTGGCGCCATAGTGATTGGTCACATGCAATGTGATGCCGGCATTCTGCGCCAGCGCCTGGAAGAATTCGCGCACCAGTTCGGTGTCGAAGGTGCCGATCTTCGGCGACGAGAAGGCAACATTCCACACCAGGAAAGGGCGGCCGGAGACATCGATCGCCGCCCGCGTCAGCGTCTCGTCCATGGCCAGATCGATCGAGGCATAGCGCATGATGCCGCGTCGTTCGCCCAGCGCCTTGCTGAGCGCCTGACCAAGCGCGATGCCGGTGTCCTCGACCGTGTGGTGGTCGTCTATGTGCAGGTCGCCCTTGGCCTTGACCGTCATGTCGATCAGCGAATGGCGCGACAGCTGGTCCAGCATATGGTCGAAGAAGCCGACGCCAGTCGCAATGTCTGACTTGCCCGAGCCGTCGACATGGACCGATACCGAGATATCGGTTTCCTTGGTCGTGCGGCTTGCTTGCGCGGAACGGGTCGGCATGACCTTGTCCTTGTCTCAGGGTTTACAGGCTTTCCAAGCCCTAAGATGCTTGAAAACGAGAGCCTTCTAGCAGCATGATCCAGCGATTGCCAGTTGCCATCCCAAGCGGTATCGAGCCCGGCGTCGAGGCCGGTTTGCAATCGCTCGACCTATGCATACATATGGCCGATCAAGTCACTCGTAACGCGCCAATCGCCTTTTGGGATGGTGCTGCTCGGAGCCCAGGAAATGTCGAATGAACTGACCATGCACGCCACGACCATCGTGACGGTGCGCAAGGGCAACAAGGTGGTGATCGCCGGCGACGGCCAGGTCAGCCTTGGCCAGACCATCATGAAAGGCAATGCACGCAAGGTGCGCCGCATCGGCAAGGGCGGCAATGTCATTGCCGGTTTCGCCGGCGCCACCGCCGACGCCTTCACTCTGCTGGAACGACTGGAAGCCAAGCTCGAACAATATCCCGACCAGCTGACGCGCGCTTGTGTCGAGCTCGCCAAGGATTGGCGCACCGACCGCTATCTGCGCCGTCTCGAAGCCATGATGCTGGTGGCCGACAAGTCGGTTTCGCTGGCGCTGACCGGCAATGGCGACGTGCTCGAGCCCGAACATGGCGTCATGGCCATCGGCTCCGGCGGCAATTATGCGCTGGCCGCGGCGCGCGCGCTGATGGACACCGACAAGGATGCCGAGGAGATCGCCCGCAAGGCGATGCAGATCGCATCCGACATCTGCGTCTACACCAACAACAATTTCGTCATCGAAACGCTCGATGCCGGTTGAGGCAGTCGTGCTCTACGATTTTCGGCCGGTAACCGAGAAGGACCTGCCGATGATTGCGGCATGGCTCGCAGAGCCGCATGTCGCGCAGTGGTGGGACGATCCCGAAACGGAAATCGCTGAGATTCGTGAGCATATCGACTCGATTTCCGTCGAACCGCTGATCGTCGAGCTCAACGGCAAGCCGATCGGCTATCTGCAGAGCTATGACCCGCATCTGGAGGACGGCCATCCCTATGCCGACCAGCCATTCGGCACGCTCGGCATCGATCTGTCGATCGGCGTGCCGGAGCTTGTCGGGGCCGGCCATGGCTCGGCCATTGTCCGCCAGTTCGTCGAGCAGCTGTTCGAGGAAGGCGCGCCGCGCGTCATCATAGACCCGCATCCCGACAATGGCCGCGCCATCCGCGCCTATGAGAAGGCCGGTTTCAGAGCCATCGATCGCAGACACTCAGAATATGGGGACGTCGTTCTGATGGCCGTCGATGCCGAAGAGGGCGACGCGGAAGAGGGGGAATGATCTGATGACGACACCGGTCAAGGACAACAACTATTCGGCCTATGATAGCTGGCGGATGGGGCTGCTGCTCGTCCTCGCTTTGATCATCTTCCAGGCCGGGGCGCTGTACGGCATGGGCCGAACGCCGATCTGCACCTGCGGCTATGTCAAACTCTGGCATGGTGTCGTGCAGAGTTCGGAGAATTCCCAGCATATTTCCGACTGGTACACCTTCTCGCACATCATCCATGGCTTCCTGTTCTATGCGCTGGCAAGGTTCCTGTTCCCGCGCTCGCCGATCGGGCTCAGGCTGGCCTTCGCCGTCCTCATCGAGGGCGGCTGGGAACTGCTCGAGAACAGCCCGTTCATCATCGACCGCTACCGCGCCGGCACCATCTCGCTGGATTACTACGGCGACTCGATCATCAATTCCGTGTCCGACACACTGGCCATGGTGCTGGGATTTGTGATGGCGCGAAGGCTACCTATATGGGTGATCGTCAGCCTCGCCATCATCTTCGAATTGGGTACCGGCTATCTCATCCGGGACAATCTGACACTCAACGTGATCATGCTGCTGCATCCGTTCGAGGCCATCAAGCAGTGGCAAAGTGGAATATAGTGACATGACGACATTTTCTCCCCGCGAAATCGTTTCGGAGCTCGATCGCTTCATCATCGGCCAGAAGGACGCCAAGCGCGCCGTGGCCATCGCCTTGCGCAACCGCTGGCGCCGCCATCAGCTTGAAGGTCAGATGCGTGAAGAGGTGATGCCGAAGAACATCCTGATGATCGGACCGACCGGCGTCGGCAAGACCGAGATTTCGCGCCGCCTGGCACGCCTGGCCGGAGCACCCTTCGTCAAGGTCGAGGCGACCAAGTTCACCGAGGTCGGCTATGTCGGCCGCGATGTCGAGCAGATCATCCGCGACCTCGTCGAGATCGCTATCGGCCTGGTGCGCGAGAAGATGCGCGAGGACGTCAAGGCGCGCGCCCACATCAATGCCGAGGAACGGGTGCTGGAAGCCCTCGTCGGCAAGACGGCGAGCCCGGCCACCCGCGACAGCTTCCGCAAGAAGTTGCGTGACGGCGAGCTGGACGACAAGGAGATCGAGGTCGAAGTGGCCGACACCGGCACTGGCGGTATGCCCGGCTTCGAGATCCCCGGCATGCCGGGCGCCAATATCGGCGTGCTCAACATCAACGACATGCTGTCGAAGGCGATGGGTGGCAAGAAGACCAAGACCCGCAAGACGACGGTCAAGGAATCCTACGCGCTGCTGGTCAACGACGAGTCCGACAAGCTGCTCGACCAGGACGAGGTGGTGCGTCGGGCGCTCGATGCGACGGAAAATGACGGCATCGTCTTCCTCGACGAGATCGACAAGATCGCCTCGCGCGAAGGCGGCATGGGCGCCGGCGTTTCGCGCGAAGGCGTGCAGCGCGACCTGCTGCCTCTGATCGAAGGCACGACGGTGGCGACCAAGTATGGACCGCTGAAGACCGACCATATCCTGTTCATCGCCTCCGGCGCCTTCCATGTCTCGAAGCCGTCCGACCTGCTGCCGGAACTGCAGGGCCGCCTGCCGATCCGCGTCGAGTTGCGGGCGCTGGAAAAGGACGATTTCGTCCGCATCCTGACCGAGACCGAGGCCAGCCTTATCAAGCAGTATATCGCGCTGATGAAGACCGAGGGCGTCGACCTGACCTTCACCGACGATGCCATCGATTCGCTTGCCGGTATTGCCGTCGACCTCAACGCCAGCGTCGAGAATATTGGCGCCAGGCGGCTGCAGACGGTGATGGAGCGGGTGCTGGACGAGATTTCCTATGATGCGCCAGACCGCAACGGCACCAGCGTCACCATCGACGCCGCCTATGTGGAAAAGCATGTCGGCGACCTCTCCAGAAACACAGATTTGTCGCGATTCATCCTTTAAAGGGCAATTCATCTTGTGAAGGGTGGGCCGGGTCGATCCCGGCGCGGGCGGCGGCACACATTGCCGGCAGGATTTGCGAAGGTGTGGCCAAATGGAAGCATCTGGCCAGCTTTCGACCTGCCGGGCCAAGGGGTCTATCGACTCCCCTTGGAGCATTACCTAGTTTGCCCCCCGACTATTTAGGCGGCGGTGCATGAAAAAACTGATCTTCGTCATTCTCGGCTTGGCGCTGGCGACAACCATGTTCGCCGCCCAGGCGGCAACCATGGTGCCGCCGGGAAACCGCAACGTCGAGCAGCCCGACATACCGGGCGCTTCCAGCCGGCGCACCCAGGCCACCAACACCACTTTCCAGGCGAAATACCGCAAGGTCTACGCGCTGCTGCAGAGCGACGCCGAATTGCGCGGCAAGATCAAGCAGGCGGCTTCCGCCTATGGCATCGACCCGATGCACATCGTCGGCGCCATCGTCGGCGAGCATACCTACAATGTCGACGCCTATGACCGGCTGCAGACCTATTACGTCAAGGCGATCTCCTATCTCTCCAGCAAGCTCTCCTTCGCCTATGACGGCGAGGACATCACCGATTTCGTGCAGCGGCCGGAATTCGCCAAATGCGCGGCCAAGTCGGACAGCTACGATCTGTGGGAATGCCGCGAGCAGGTCTGGAACCATGCCTTCCGCGGCAAGAGCGTCGGCGGCGAGAGCTTCCCCAATGACCGCTTCGGCGCCACCTTCTTCCAGCCCTATTATGCCGGCCAGACCTTTGGCCTCGGCCAGCTCAATCCGCTGACCGCGCTGCAGATGAGCGATCTCGTGCACAAGGTGTCCGGCCTGCCGAAGCTCGACGTCAGCGATCCGAACGCCGTTTACAAGACCATCATGGATCCGGACCTGACGCTGCCCTATGTCGCGGCGACGATCAAAAAATCGATCGACGCCTACAAGGGCATTGCCGGCTTCGACATCTCAGGCAATCCCGGCGTCACCTCGACGCTCTACAACATCGGCAATCCCGAGCAGCACGCCTATGAGCTGAAGCTCGAGAACGACAGGCGCCGCGCCGCCGGCGAGCCGGTGAAGCTGCCCGAGGAGAATTATTACGGCTGGCTGGTCAACGACAAACTGTCCGAGCTCAAGGCGCTGTTCTAAGCCCTTACGCCGCCAGCAGCGACTTCAGCTTGACGGCCTGCGAGCCGAGCGCCTCCGGCGCCGGCTTTGCCCGCTTGCCGATCAGCATCTCGGCCAGCCTGATGTCACGGGCAACCGCATTGCCGGGACCGATGCCGCTCGCCGCTACCAGCCTGCCATCCCCGGCCAAATGAAACAGGATGAAGGCGCCGTCGTCGAGATCGCGGCGCACGACACTGCGGCCCTCGTCCGACAGGCCGGCGATCTGCAGGCTGAGGCCATATTGATCCGACCAGAACCATGGCACCGCCGCATGCGCCTCACCGGTATCAAGCATGTTCTTCGCCGCCAGGTCACCTTGCTCCTGCGCATTGCGCCAGGCTTCCAGCCGCACCCGCCTTCCGTCATAGACGGCAAGCGGAAACGAACAGCAATCGCCGGCGGCAAAGATGTCCGGATCGCTGCTGCGCAGCTCGCCATCGACCGCGATGCCATTGTCGATCGTCAGTCCCGCCTCCGCGGCAAGTGCGGTCACCGGCACGGCGCCAATGCCGATCACCGCGAGGTCGGCGACGATGGCGCGTCCGCCGGCCAGCGTGATGCGCACCTGCGCACCGTCGTCGGCAATCGCCGCGATGCCGTCACCGCAAAGGATGGTCACGCCTTCGGCCTCATGCGCCGCGTGGATCACCTGCGCGATTTCGGCCGGCACGCCACGCATCAGGATGCGCGGGAGCGCCTCGATGACGGTGACATCGGCGCGCAGTCTGCGCGCTGCTGCGGCGAGCTCGAGGCCGATGAAGCCGCCGCCGACAATCGCGATGCGGTTGCCGGCCCGCAGATGGGCGCGAATGGCCAGCGCGTCGGCAAAAGTCCTGAGATAGACGCAGCGCGACCCAAGGCCTGGCATCGGCAGCTTGCGTGGCGTCGAGCCCGTTGCCAGCAGTAGCTTGTCGTAAGCCAGCACCGAACCGTCCGACAGACGCACGCTGTGCGCGGCGCGGTCGATCGCCACTGCCTGGACCGAATGGATATGCCGGATCGATTTTTCGGCCAGCAACGCCTCGCTGGCGATCGCCTTGATCTCGGGCGCATCGCTGACCATTGCGTCTTTCGACAGCGGCGGCCGCTCATAGGGCAAATGCGGCTCGTCTCCGACCAGCGTCACCGGCCCGACATAGCCGAGTTGGCGCAGCGTCAGCGCCGCGCGCCCGCCGCATTCGCCGGCGCCGATGATGACCATGCCCTTTGTCATTGCCATCACCCGATCTGGATCAGCACTTTGCCGGCGTCGACCTTGACCGGATAGGTCTTCAGATTGACGCAGACCGGTGCGCCCCTGGCGTCCCCCGTCTTGTAGTTGAAGCGGCCATTGTGCTTGGGGCATTCGATGATGTCGTCCATCACCAGCCCGTCGGCCAGATGCACCTTCTCATGCGTGCACAGCCCATCCGTGGCAAAATAGTCGTCGTCGGGGCTGCGATAGATGGCAAAGGTGCGGCCGCCATGGTCGAACCGCATCACATCCTCTTCGTCGATGTCTCCGGCCGCGCAGGCCTCGACCCAGTCGCTCATTGATCTCTCCCGGTAGAATTTTGGCCCGTCAGCTGCCCCGTTGCGGGCTGCTGTCACTCCGCTGCTTTCGCAGCAGCATGGTCGCTGTGGAATTCGTCACGATAGGGCCTGGCCGTCGGCGGCAGCTCGCGCTTGACGAAATAATCCTCATTGCGCAACTGGCGCAGGAAGGCCGGTATCATCTCGCGGTAGCCGGCCAGGATCGACGGCGTCGGCGCCGGCAGATCGTGCTTGATCAGCTCATGCAGCTTCGGCAGCGCGTGGTAGGGCACCATCGGGAACATGTGGTGCTCCACATGGTAGTTCATGTTCCAGTAGATGAAGCGGCTGATCGGGTTCATCAGCACGGTGCGGCTGTTCAGCCGATGGTCGATGACATTGTCGGCGAGGCCGCCATGCTGCAGCAGGCCGGTCATCACATGGTGCCAGGCACCGTAGAGCCTTGGCAGTCCGACCAGCATCAAAGGCAGGAACGAGCCCGAATAAAGCGCCAGCGCGATGGTTGCGGCGTAGATCGCCGTCCAAATGCGGGCAGCGCGGATCGCCTTCGGCTGCTCCTGCTCGGGGATGAAGGTCTTTTCCGCCGGGCTGATGATGCCGGCGGCGTTGCGTACCATGTCGCTCATTGCATGCCAGGCGTCGAGCACGCCGACGAACGCCAGCATGACGCGCAGCAGGTCCGGCGGCCGCATGACCGATATCTCCGGGTCGCGGCCGACGATTATGGTGTCGGTGTGGTGCCGTGTATGACTCCAGCGCCAGGTCACCGGATTGCGCATAATCATGAAGCAGGCGATCTGATAGATCGCATCATTCATCCACTGCGTCCGGAATGCGGTGCCGTGGCCGCATTCGTGCCAGCGTGAATCGGTCGACGAGCCGTAAAGCGTGCCGTAGACGAAGAAAAACGGCACGCACCACCATGTGCCCCAGAACCAGGCGCCGCCTGCCGCGCTGAGGATCAGGGCCGCCAGCCAGATGATGGTGTCGCGGATCGCCGGCTGGTCGGAGCGCTGCATCAGCTCCTTCATCTGCTTGCGCGGAATATCGGTGTGATACCACTCGGCTGCCGACAGCCCGGTCTCGACGGCGAGCTTGGCGTCGCGGCCGATCAGACTGTAGTCGCGCCGGGACGGTGCTGCGTCCATCACTGCCGTCATCGAGGTTCCTCCATCCGCGCCTTGCGATCAGCCCATAACGGAAGCTCGGGCGCAATGGCTGGCGTCGGATTTCAAAATAGCGCCAAGCCATGATAGTCTCAATATCACAAAGATAGTTTCTATCATTTCATATCAGAATGAGGTAATCTCAGCCCGCATCTAGTGGAGGATCCATGGCAAAGCGGCCCACCATCACCGATCTGGCGCGCATCTCCGGCGTCAGCGTCGCCACCGTCGACCGGGTGCTGAACAACCGGCTGCCGGTGCGCGAGGAAACGGCGCGCCGCGTCTATGAGGCCGCGACCGGCATCGGCTATCACGCCGCCGGGCTGATCAAGCAGCGGATGCGCCAGGAATTGCCGGAATACCGCCTCGGCTTTCTGCTGCTGCGCGGCAATGATGTCTTCTACGGCGATTTCGCGCGGGAGCTGGAAGTGGCGGTCGCGCAGTCGCAGCGCTTCCGCGGCGTCGCCACCATCGACTTCGCCAGTTCGCTCGCCGCCGACGAGATCGCCGTCCAGATGCGCAGACTGGCGGCGAAATCCAGGGCCATCGCCGTTGTCGGCCCGGACCATCCGACGCTGACGGCGGCCGTCGAGGCACTGAAGGCGAGGGGGCAGCCGGTCTTCTCCCTGCTGTCCGACTTTGCCGCCGGCATCCGCGAGGGCTATGTCGGCCTCGACAACCGCAAGGTCGGTCGCACCGCGGCCTGGATGATCGCCAAGGCGGCGCCGAAGCCCGGCAAGGTCGCGCTGTTCGTCGGCAGCCATCGCTTCCACGGCCATGAACTGCGCGAGATCGGCTTTCGCTCCTTCTTCCGCGAACATGCGCCTGAGTTCACGGTGATGGAAACGCTGGTCAATCTGGAAGCCAATCAGGTGACCCACGATGCGATGATCGATCTCCTGGCGCGCTATCCGGATCTTGCCGGCTGCTACGTCGCCGGCGGCGGCATGGAAGGTGCGGTCTCGGCGCTGCGGGCAGCAAAGCCCGAACACATGCCGGTGGTCGTCTGCAACGAGATCAACGCCGAATCGCGCGCAGCACTCGCCGACAACATCCTGACCATGGTGATCTCGACGCCGCTAGCCGCTCTGTGCCGCGAGCTTGTCGGGCTGATGGCGCATGCCATCGAGGCCGGCGCCGCCAACGCGCCGGGCCAGACCTTTCTGCCTTTCGACATCTATCTCCCGGAAAACATTTGACCCTCGCCGGCGAGAGTCGGCCCCGGAAATGATAGAATCTATCAGAGTGAGCCGAAAATCCGCCATCCGACCGCGGAATCACCCTTGACGTCGCAGCGGAAAATGGAATAAAAATTTCACCAACTGGGTATTTTGGTTCTTTCGTTCCGGAACATCTGTTTCAAACTGAACGCCTGGCGTTCCAATTGCAGGGAAAACGCCATCCGGAGCTGAACCAGCAATCGGGAGAGATTCCCTGGGAGATCGGGGATTCCGGGTAAATCGGTGCAGCCGGACACCAATGTGTGGAGGAGAACGAAAATGAAGAAACTGCTTTTGGGCGTCGCCTTTGCGGCGCTGATGAGTTCGTCGGCACTCGCTGCCAAGGTCGGCGTGTCGATGGCCAAATTCGACGACAACTTCCTGACCGTCCTGCGCAACGGCATGATCGAGCAGGCCAAGGGCATGAGCGGCGTCGAGCTGCAGGTGGAGGACGCGCAGAACGACGTCGCCAAGCAGCTTGACCAGATCAAGAACTTCGCCGCCTCGGGCGTCGACGCGATCATCGTCAACCCGGTCGACACCTCGGCCACGCAGGCGATGTCCGACGCAGCCGCCGCCGCCAAGATCCCGCTGGTCTACGTCAACCGCGAGCCGGTCAATGTCGACACGCTGCCGGACAACCAGGCTTTCGTCGCTTCGAACGAGGCTGATTCCGGCACGCTTGAGACCAAGGAAGTCTGCCGCCTGTTCACGGAAGCCGGCAAGAAGGAAGCCAATGTCTATGTGATCATGGGCGAGCTGTCGAACCAGGCCGCCGTGCAGCGCACCAAGGACATCGAAGAGGTGATCGCCACGCCGGAATGCAGCTTCATCAAGATCATCGACAAGCAGACGTCGAACTGGGACCGTGACCAGGCCCAGAACCTGATGACCAACTGGCTGTCGACCAACAAGCCATTCGATGGCGTCATTGCCAACAATGACGAAAGCGCCATCGGCGCCATCCAGGCAATGAAGGCCGCCAACATCGACATGAAGACGGTTGTCGTCGGTGGCGTCGATGCCACCCAGGACGCGCTTGCCGCAATGCAGGCGGGCGACCTTGACGCGACGGTATTCCAGGATGCCGCCGGCCAGGGTGCCGGTGCTCTCGACGCTGCGCTCAAGCTGGCCAAGGGCGAGAAGGTCGAACACAAGGTCTACGTCCCCTTCCAGCTGGTGACGCCGGCAAACATCGACAAGTTCCTGAAGAAGAACTGAGTTTCGGACCGATTTGGAGCGGCGTGAGACAGCGCCGCTCCTCCTTTCCCGATTTGCCCGAGCGGGTGGCGGGAGCGCGAACGCGGCCGACGGAGGACAGAAGACGTGGCACAGACATCTCATGGCGTCGGAGGGCTCACCTACGATGCGAAGAAACGCGCATGGCCGGCCGAGTTCAACGTTTTCCTGGCGCTCGTCATCCTCGTCGGCGCCTTCGAACTGATCGGCCGGGTCTTCCTCGGCGACAGTTTCCTGTTCAACACCCGCGACAATGTCGACGCAATCTTCAATCAGCAGCGGCTCGAGATCATCATCCTGCAAGTGTCGATCGTCGGCATCATCGCCATCGGCGTGACGCAGGTGATCATTTGCGGCGGCATCGACCTGTCCTCAGGCTCGATCGTCGGTGCCACTGCGATGATCTCCATGAGCTTCGCCCAGGTGGCGATGGTCAACGGCAACCCCAACCCCAAGGCGATGTTCCTCGCGCAGGGCTGGACCGACCTGCCGGTGATCGTACCGGTGCTGGTCGCGATCGGCTGCGGCCTGCTGGCTGGCCTGGTCAACGGCTTTCTGATCGCATACACGCGCATCCCACCCTTCATCGCCACGCTCGGCATGATGGTGACGGCGCGCGGCATCGCCAAATGGTGGTCCAAGGGCCAGCCGATCTCGTTTCCGACAGACGGTTTCGCGGCAATTGGCAAGGGCCTGATGCCGGTCGTCATCTTCATTTCGCTGGCGATACTGTTCCAGCTGATCCTGACCTACACCAAATACGGCAAGCACTGTTATGCCATCGGCTCCAATGAGGATGCCGCGCGCATGTCGGGCATCAAGATCGCCAACCACAAGATCCTCGTCTATGCCATCGCCAGCATCCTCGCCGCGCTCGCCGCCGTGGTGCTGTGCTCCAAGAACCTGACCGCCCAATCCGGCATGGGCGTCATGTACGAACTCGACGCTATCGCCATGGCGGTCATCGGCGGCGTCTCGCTGTCGGGCGGCCGCGGCTCGATCATCGGCACCGTCATCGGCTCGCTGATCTTCGGCGTCATCATCTCCGGCTTCACCTTCCTGCGCCTCGATGCCTACTACCAGGAGATGGTCAAGGGCGTGATCATCGTCGGCGCGGTGGTTCTCGACCAATGGCGCCAGCGTCGCCGCGCGATAGGAGGTTGATCATGTCGGACATCGTTCTGAAGACCGAAAACCTGACCAAGCGCTATGGCGGCGTGCATGCGCTCGAAGGTGCCAATTTCGAACTGCGCAAGGGCGAGCATGTCGCCATCATGGGTGACAACGGCGCCGGCAAGTCGACCTTCGTGCGCCAGATCACCGGCGTCGAGCAGCGCACCGACGGCAAGGTCTGGTTCGACGGCAAGGAAGTGAACTTTTCCGGCCCGATCGAGGCGCGCGAGGCCGGCATCGAGACCGTGTTCCAGAATCTGGCGCTGGCCGACGATCTCGACGTGCCCTCCAACCTGTTTCTCGGCCGCGAGAAGGTGCTGTTCAATCTCGGGCCGTTCTCGATCCTCGACCGCAAGTTCATGCGCAAGGCGACCGAGGCGGCTCTTGTCCGCACGGCGGTCAAGATCCCCAATCTGTCCAGCACCATCCGCCACATGTCGGGCGGTCAGCGCCAGTGCGTGGCGATCGCCAGAACCGCAACCTTTGCCTCCAAGCTCATCATCATGGATGAGCCGACGGCAGCGCTTGGCGTGCAGGAGACGGCGCAGGTCGAAAACATCATCCGCACGCTGAAGGAAAATGGCGAGCCGCTGATCCTGATCAGCCACAACATGCGCCAGGTCTTCGACCTGGTCGACCGCATCGTCGTCTTCCGCCGCGGCAAGATCGTCGCCAATCTGCGCAAGCAGGACACCGATGGAAACGATATCGTCTCCTACATCACCGGCGCCAAGACCGGGGAGGCGGAACTCGCGGCCTAGGCCTGGCGCGGGTCACCCGGTTCCGGGACGATCTGCCGCGCCAAGAAAATCACCTTGCCGTCTTTTCCTGACGGGAAGGTACGGACACAACTCTCTCGAACCATCCCTTAGAGGAAATATCCATGACTCTCCGCTTCGCCCTTCTTGGTGCCGGCCGCATCGGCAAGGTCCACGCCCGCGCCGTCGGCTCCAATCCGCAGGCCAAACTGGTTGCCGTCGCCGACGCCTTCGAGAAAGCGGCGACCGAACTGGCGACGGCCTATGGCGCCGAAGTGCGCACCATTGACGCCATCGAAAAATCCAAGGACATCGACGCCGTCGTCATCTGCACGCCGACCGACACCCATGCTGATCTGATCGAGCGCTTCGCCAAGGCCGGCAAGGCGATCTTCTGCGAGAAGCCGATCGACCTCAACGTCAAGCGCGTCGAGAAGTGCCTGGCCGTGGTCGAAAAGGCCAAGGCGACGCTGATGGTCGGCTTCAACCGCCGTTTTGATCCGCACTTCGCCGCCGTGCGCAAGGCGATCGACGACGGCGCCATAGGCACCGTCGAGATGGTCACCATCACCTCGCGCGACCCGGGCGCCCCGCCCATCGACTACATCAAGCGTTCGGGCGGCATTTTCCGCGACATGACCATCCATGATTTCGACATGGCGCGCTTCCTGCTCGGGGAAGAGGTGGTCGCGGTCAGCGCCCATGCTTCGGTGCTGGTCGACAAGAAGATCGGCGAGGCCGGCGATTTCGACTCGGTCAGCGTCATCCTCGAAACCGCTTCCGGCAAGCAGGCCGTCATCTCCAACTCGCGCCGCGCCACCTATGGCTACGACCAGCGCATCGAGGTGCACGGTTCGAAGGGCATGGTCGCTGCCGAGAACCAGCGCCCGGTGTCGATCGAACTGGCCAACGAAAAGGGTTATACCCGCCCGCCGCTGCACGACTTCTTCATGACCCGCTACCTCGACGCCTATGCCATCGAGATCGCCGCTTTCATCACCGCGGCAACCACCGGCAAGAAGGCGGCGCCGAGCGGGGCCGACGGCCTCGTGGCGTTGAAACTGGCGGACGCGGCGCTGAAGTCGGCGACCACAGGCAAGACCGTCCGTCTCGACTAGGTGTGTTGATATTCAGGTGAGGCCGGCCTGGCGGCTTCCTGCGCTTCCGGTGCTCACGTACCTAAGAGTACGCTCCGCTCCGGTTCTCGAAAACCGTCATTTTCGACTCGGCCTGGCCTGAATCTGAAACACACCTTAATTTTGGTATCCAACCCAGGAGCAAAGCGATGAGTGCATCAGCCGGTCGCAATTCAGAAACGCGTGCCATCGTTACCGGCGGCGCGCAAGGCATCGGCTTTGCCGTTGCCGAGGCGCTGGCGGACGAGGGTTGCCGGGCATTGGCGCTCATTGGCCGCTCGCAGGAGAAGGGCGACAAGGCCGTTGCCCATTTCAAGACATTGGGCGTCGACGCCATTTTCATCAGCGCCGACGTCTCAAAGGTGGCCGACTGCAAGCGCGCGGTCGAAACCGCGGTCGCGCATTTCGGCACCATCAACGCGTTGGTCAATGCCGCCGCCACGTCGGCCCGCGGTTCGCTGGTCGAAACCAGCGAAGAGCTTTTCGACACCATCTTCGCCACCAATGTGCGCGGACCGTTTTTCCTGATGCAAGGCGTGGTGGCGCATCTGCTGGCGCACAAGGCGCCGGGCTCGATCGTCAATGTGCTGTCGATGTCGGCGCATGCCGGCCAGTCCTTCCTCACCCCCTATTCGACCAGCAAGGGCGCGCTGATGACGCTGACCAAGAATGTCGCCAACGCCTATCGCGGCAATCGCATCCGCTGCAACGCCGTGCTGCCCGGCTGGATGGACACCGAGGGCGAGGCGATCGTGCAGAAGAAATGGCACGATGCGCCGGACGACTGGCTGGCAAAGGCCGAGGCCGCGCAGCCGATGGGCCAGCTGGTCAAGCCGGCGCAGCTTGCCCGGCTGATCAGCTACATGGTCAGCCCGCAGTCCGGCGTCATGACCGGATCGCTGGTCGACTACGACCAGAACATTGCCGGGGTGATCGGCGAGTAGTGACAAACGCTCGGGCTTCGACTATATGAGCCTCATGATCAACCTGACCGCCACGTATTGGTACTTTAGCAGCTCGCTGGCGGCGGGAGGATTGCGCTCGATCTGAAGATTGCAGCAACAAGTCCGAACAGCCGCCAGACTTGGCGGCTTTTTTGTTTCAGCCGGCAGGTCTCCCAAACAGGAGCAGAAAGCCGTGTTGACCACCACAGACGACCTTCGGGTCACCGAAATCAGAGCATTGAGCGCGCCGGAAGAGGTGATGCGCGAGATACCGCGCACGCTGACGGCGACGCGCACCGTCGCCACTGCGCGCAACGCGATCCATTCCATCCTTACGGGGGCCGACGATCGACTGCTTGTCATCGTTGGCCCTTGTTCGATCCACGATCCGGTCGCGGCCGTTGACTATGCCAGCCGTCTGGCGGCGCTGCGCGAGACCCTGTCCGACCGGCTCGAGATCGTCATGCGGGTCTATTTCGAGAAGCCACGTACCACGGTCGGCTGGAAAGGCTTGATCAACGACCCCGACCTGGACGGCAGCTTCAACATCGAGAAAGGGTTGCGCATGGCGCGCAACGTCTTGTCGGCCGTCAACAATCTCGGGCTGCCGGCAGCGACCGAGTTCCTCGACATGACCATTCCGCAATACATCGCCGACCTCGTCGCCTGGGGCGCCATCGGCGCGCGCACCACCGAGAGCCAGATCCACCGCGAGCTTGCTTCCGGCCTGTCCTGCCCGGTCGGCTTCAAGAACGGCACCGACGGCAATCTGCGGATCGCCGCCGAGGCGGTGAAATCCGCAGCCCAGCCGCATCATTTCATGGCGGTGACAAAGGGCGGGCGCAGCGGCATTGCCACCACCACCGGCAATGAGGACTGCCACGTAATCCTGCGCGGCGGCGTTCAGCCCAATTATGACGCAGCAAGCGTCGCGGCGGCCTCGGCGGAACTCGCCCGCATCGGCGTTGCGCCCCGTCTGATGATCGATGTCAGCCACGCCAACTCGGCCAAGAAGCCCGAAAACCAGCCCAAGGTGGCCGCGGACGTGGCCGGCCAGGTCGCGGCCGGTGACGAGCACATCATCGGCGTCATGATCGAGAGCAATCTCGTCGCCGGCCGCCAGGACGTCGTGCCTGGCAAGCCGCTCGTCTATGGCCAGAGCATCACCGATGGCTGCATCGACTGGGCGACCACCGAAACCGTGCTGCACGGCCTTGCCGGCGCCGTCGAATGGCGCCGCTCGGCGCGCCGCACCTTGATGGAGAGCCGGCCGGGAGCGGCTTGACGCGGAAGCCACTCAAGGGCGGGCGGGCGGTGCTTGCAGCGATCATGCCGCCCTCAGCCCCTCCCAGGCGGTAAACACCGCAACCGCGAAGAGCAGCAATCCAGCCGCGCGGCCGGCAAAAGCGGTCGCGCGCGGGTTGGCGACCAGAACCGTGCGGCTGCGGCCGGCCGAGATTGCTAGCCCGCCATAGATCGCGGCCTGCGTCAGCACCGTCAGCAGCCCCATGACCGTCGCCTGCATCCAGATCGGGCCGTAGGCCGGCTTGAGGAACTGCGGATAGACGGCAAGCACGAACAGATACGCCTTCGGATTGATCAGGCAGGTCACAAAACCCTGGCGAAAGGCCTTCCAGGCGGAGCGGCTGCCGGCCGGCCCATCCTGACCGACCGTGATGGAGCTGCGCATCAGCGTGATGCCGATGAAGGCCATATAGGCGGCGCCGGCGATCAGCAGCGGCTTGAACAGGATCGGCACGAAATGCATGAGCAGGCCGACGCCGATGGCGCCGTTCAGCGTGTGCACGATGCCACCGACCATGATGCCGCCGGTGGCGGCGAGCCCCCGGTCGCGCCCGCCGGTCAGCGCATTAGCGAGCACGAACAGCATGTCCATGCCCGGCACGACGATGATGCCGAACAACAGGAGAAAAAACAGCCAGAGATTTTCCGCGTAGCTCATGTCAGTTACCTATCGCCTTCTGCCGGCGTGTTGCCGAGGTATCTGTTGATTTTCAATCCGATAGGCAGCCCTATAAGTCACCCCAACTGACGGGGATGTGTCAGTAGCGTTCGGGCGGGTGAGGAAATGCGCAAGGCGTCGCGCCTGTTCGAGATCATCCAGATTCTGCGGCTGGCACGACAGCCGGTGACGGCAGCAATGATTGCCGGACAGCTGGAAGTGACGGGGCGCTCGATCTATCGCGACATCGCCGCGCTGCAGGCGATGCGGGTTCCGATCGAAGGCGGGCGCGGCATCGGTTACATATTGCGCCCCGGTTTCGACCTGCCGCCATTGATGTTTTCGATCGAGGAGATGGAGGCGATCGTGCTGTCGCTGGCGCTGCTGGAGCGCACGGGCGACAGCGAGCTCAAGCAGGCGGCCAAGCGCGTCAGCGCCAAGGTTGCGGGTGCAGTGCCGCCGCCCTTGCGTCAGGCGTTCGACGCCAATGCGTTGCATGTCTGGGGTTTTGCCGCGCCATCGATCGGTGCTGTCGATCTGGCGCTGGTGCGCCGCGCCATCCGCGACGAGGAGAAGCTCGACCTCTCCTATCGCGACGAAATGGGCCGTGCCTCCGAACGCCTGATCCGCCCGATCGCGCTCATCTACTACGCCGAGACAGCCAACATCGTCGCCTGGTGCGAACTGCGCCAGGCGATCCGCAATTTCCGCAGCGACCGGATCGAGGATTGCCAGCCGACCGGGCTGCGCTTCAAGGGCGAAGGCGACCGCTTGCGGCAGATATGGGTGGACGGTTGGGAGACCCCGGCAGCCAGCGGCTGAGACGAGCGGATATTACCGCACATCCACCCAGCGCTTCTCCTCGAACGAGCGCGCCATCGCATGCACGGCGCGCTCGATCTCGAGGCCTTGGTCGAAGTCGATGATGCGCGCCGGCTTGCCGGCGAGGCGCGTCAACAGTTCGCGGCATTCGATGATCTTGAGATCGTTGAAGCCCAGGCCATGGCCTGGCGCCGGCAGGAAGCTGTCATAGGGCTTGTGGTGCGGCGCCACCAGGATGGTGCGATAACCTTGCTCGGTCGGCCGGTCGGCGGTGAGATAGAGCTGGAACTCGTTCATCCGCTCCTGGTCGTAGAGGATCGAGCCTTTTGAGCCAAAGATCTGGATGGCGATGCGGCCCTTGCGGCCCCAGGCCGAACGGTTGACCAGCAGCGTGCCGGCCACACCGTTTTCCAGATGCATCAGCACGCTGGCAATATCGTAGGTCTCGACCGCGCGCCGGCCGCCGGTCGCGACCTTGCGGTCGGCATAGGGTTTGGCCATGTCGCACATGACGCGGCCGACTCGGCCGAACAGCACCGAAATCAGCGACAGCGGGTGCACGGCAAAATCGTCGAGCGCGCCATAGCCGGACGATGCCTCATGCTTCCAGAAGAACAGCGCCTCCGGGTCGGCCATGAAGTCCTCGTCCATCTCGATGCGCACAAGGTTGACCTCGCCGATGATCTTTTCGTCGAGCAGCGCGCCGATGTGACGGATGGCCGGGTTCTGGATGTAGTTGTAGCCAAGTGCGGCCACCTTGCCCGACTTCTTCGCCGCTGCCGCCATCGCCTCGGCCTCGGCAAAGCTCGGTGCCATCGGCTTTTCGCACCACAGATGCTTGCCGGCCGCGAGGATGGCGATGGCCATTTCCGGATGGAACTGGTTCGGCGTGGTCAGCGAGACGATATCCACCTCGGGATCATTGACGACGGCGCGCCAGTCGCCGGACGCCTTGGCAAAGCCGAACTCGTCCGCCTTGCGCCGGGCCAGCTCCTCATTGACCTCGCCGAGATGGACGAGTCGTGGCTTGGCCACATCAGGAAAGACGGCGCCGACGGCACTCCATGCAATGGCATGGCACTTGCCCATGAAGCCCGTACCGATAAGACCGACTCCGACCATTTCCCTTGTCTCCGCTGACTGAAAAGTCTTGGCGGATGAATTAGTCCATTTTTCTCAGGAATGGAACGCCTGCCTCATTTTTTATGGTGTTCTTGCGCAGGCTCGCTATGATGAGGCAGAGAGGGTGCCGACCAATGAGCCTGGGCAAAGCGACGATGGACGAACGGGTACCTCGCGATTTTGAAACGCTGCGGGCAACGATCCTGGAGCGGCGCGAAAGCCTGCCCAAGCGCATCGCCCAGATCGCTGCCTACGCACTCGACAATCCCGACGATATCGCTTTCGGCACCGCCGCCAGCATCGCTGCCTCGGCCGGCGTCCAGCCTTCAACCTTGATCCGTTTTGCCCAGCAGCTCGGCTTCGATGGGTTCACCAGCCTGCAGTCGGTGTTTCGCGAACGCCTGCGCGAGCGCAATTCGTCCTATGATGAAAGGCTGCTGGCATTGCGCGCCAAAGCCGAGGAGGGCGCCGGCCACCGTGCGATCTTCGACGGTTTTGTCGCCGCCTCCAGCACCTCGCTCAACGACATTTCACGCACGCTCAACGAACCGCATTTCGAAGAGGCAATTGGCCTGCTGGCGAAGGCCGAAACCATCTATGTGCTGGCCAAGCGCCGCTCCTATCCGGTCGCGTCTTACATCGCTTATGCCTTGGGCAAGCTGAAGATCCGCAACCAGCTGATCGAATCCGCCGCTGGCCTCAATGCCGAGATGATCGGTTTTGCCACGCCCCGGGACGCCGTCATCGCCATCAGCTTCTCGCCGTATGCGCCGGCGACAATCGAGGAAGCGAAGACCATTTCGGAACATGGCGTTCCGATCGTGGCGATCACCGACAGCGCCTTTTCGCCGCTGGCCAAGTTCGCCAAGGTCTGGTTCGAAGTCGCCGAGGCCGATTTTGCCGGCTTCCGCTCGCTGTCGGCGACGATGGCGCTGGCCATGGCGCTGACCGTTGCCGTGGGCGAGAAGCGGCGCGACACAGGCAAGAAGCGCAAGGCCTAGATGGCCTCTACGGCCGCTTCGCCTCCCGCCACAAGCCGCGCTGCGTCGCGTGCGGGCGGTGACCCGAACTGACGCGCATATTCGCGGCTGAACTGGGAAGCACTCTCATAGCCGACGGCAAAGGCGACCTGTGCCACGTTGCCTGGCTGGGCAACCAGCAGATGGCGGGCTTCCAGCAACCGGATCTGCTTTTGGTATTGGATCGGGCTCATGGCCGTCGCCGCCTTGAAGTGGCGGTAGAACGCAGCGTTGCTCATATGCGCGATGTCGGCCAGGTCCTCGACCCGGATCTGCTCATGGCAATGCATCCGGATCCAGGCGATCGCCTGCCGTATCCTGGACAAATGGCCATCGGTGCGCGCCAGTTGGCGCAGCTTCCCGCCCTGCGGGCCTTGCAGCAGCCGAAACAGCATCTCGCGTTCGAGCATGGCCGCCAGCACGGGAATCTCGGCTGGCCGGTCAAGCAGCCGCATCATTCGACGCAATGCATCGAGCAGCTCGTCATCGACCGGAGAGGTGGAGAAACCGTCGCCGCTAAGGGCCGGCTCGTGTTCGACGAGCAGCGCGGCGACAGCCTGCAGGTCAAGGGTGAAGCCGATGGCCAGGTAGGGACGGGCAGCACTCGCTTCGACCAACTGGCTGATGGTCGGCGTGTCGACAGTGTAGATGAAATAGCTGGCGGGATCGTAACGAAGAGCCCGGTCGCCGATCAGAACCGTCTTCGCGCCCTGCAGCACGAACAGAATCCCCGAACCCCACACGCCCGCCACCGGTGCCGTGGTGACTTCGCTGCGGCCGATCGAAACGCGGGGGATAGCCGTTGCTGTTCGTCGCCCGCGCGCATGGCGGCCGGCGATATCGATCAGCTCTCGTAGGGCCTCGCTCATGGCGCGAACATCGCGCATCCCCACGCGCCACGCAACCATCGTGAGAGGATTAGGCAAGAGCGGGAGAGGTTTCGGCGCGCGGAATTCCCCGTGCTGTCCCAAATGGATGTCTTCCGCACCAACCCAGGAGACACAGACATGACGGCAACGAGAAGCGCTGTGGTGACCGGCGCCAACAAGGGCATCGGCCGCGAAATCGCCCGGCGGCTGGCGACGATGGGCTTCAAGGTCTGGCTCGGCGCCAGGGACGCCGAACGCGGCATGGCGGCGGCGCAAGCCTTGCGTGTCGAAGGCCTGGACGTCCACTGGCTCGAGCTCGACGTCACACAGGATGACAGTGTTGCGGCCGCGGTCGCAACCGTCAGCGCGGACAGCTCCTGCCTCGACGTGCTGGTGAACAACGCCGGCGTCGCCATCAACTACGATCCGCCGCCAAGCCAGCAGCGTGTTGCCGATATCCAGGCCACCTATGACGTCAACGTCTTCGGTCCCATCCGCGTGACCCAGGCGTTCCTGCCGCTGCTGCTTGCAGCGCCGACCGCCCGCATCGTCATGGTGAGCAGCTCCACCGGCTCCATCGGACGCGCGCTCGACCCCGCCACGGCCAATTCTGCCGTCAACCTGATGGGCTATGGCAGCTCCAAGACTGCCCTGAACGCCATAACCGTGGCCTTCGCCAGGGAGCTCGCGCCGCAAGGCATCAAGATCAACGCTGCGGCGCCCGGCTACACCGCCACCGATCTCAACGGGTTCAAAGGCCACCGCACGGTGCAGCAGGCGGCTGAGATTGTCATCCGCCTTGCCACCCTCGACGCCGATGGTCCGACCGCCGGGTATTTCAGCGACGACGGCGCGCTTGCCTGGTGAATTTGTGAATTTGGCGGCACTTTTCAGCCAAGGAATGCTCATTCCATATTGACTATGGATTGGAATTATTATTTCATATTGGGGGCGCCACGCTGCCGCTCGCGCGTGCTATCAAAGACAACAAGGCCGATGGGAGGTTCCAATGAGCGAAGCCGTGGACGCGAAACAGGCGCCGCTCGACGTCATCACCATCGGCCGTGCCTCCGTTGACCTCTATGGCCAGCAGATCGGCTCACGCCTGGAAGACATCACCTCCTTTGCCAAGTCCGTCGGCGGCTGTCCAGCCAACATCTCCGTCGGCACCGCCAGGCTCGGCCTGCGCTCGGCGCTGCTCACCCGCGTCGGCAACGAACAGATGGGACGTTTCATCCGTGAACAGCTGAAGCGCGAGGGCGTTTGCGTCGACGGCCTGAAGACCGATCCGGACCGGCTGACGGCGCTGGTGCTGCTGTCGGTCGAGGAAGAGGGCGTCTCGCCGATGATCTTCTACCGCTCGGACTGCGCCGACATGGCGCTTTCGGAGGAGGACATCGACGAGGCGTTTATCGCCTCGGCCCGCGCAATCGTCGTTACCGGCACGCATTTTTCGCGGCCCAACAGCGATGCCGCGCAGCGCAAGGCCATCCGCATCATCAAGGCCAAGGGCGGCAAGGTGGTGTTCGACATCGACTACCGCCCCAATCTCTGGGGCCTCGCCGGCCATGCCGAAGGTTTCGAGCGCTATGTCAAATCCGACCGGGTCTCAGCCCAGTTGAAGACGGTGCTGCCCGACTGCGACCTCATCGTCGGCACCGAAGAAGAGATCATGATCGCGTCGGGCGCCGATGATTGCCTGAGCGCGCTGAAGACGATCCGCTCGCTGTCTTCGGCCACCATCGTGCTCAAGCGCGGCGCCATGGGCTGCATCGTCTATGACGGACCGATCAGCGACGATCTCGAGGACGGCATCGTCGGCAGTGGCTTTCCGATCGAGGTCTACAACGTGCTCGGCGCCGGCGACGCCTTCATGTCCGGCTTCCTGCGCGGTTGGCTGGGTGGCGAAGACCATGCAACGGCGGCGACCTGGGCCAATGCCTGCGGCGCCTTCGCCGTGTCGCGCCTGCTCTGCGCGCCGGAATACCCGACCTTCGAGGAATTGCAGTTCTTCCTCAAGAACGGCAGCAAGCATCTGGCGCTACGCAAGGACGAGGCGATCAACCACATCCATTGGGCGACGACGCGCCGGCGCGACATTCCCTCGCTGATGGCGCTGGCCTGCGACCACCGCATCCAGCTCGACGATGTCGCCGCCAAGGCCGGCGCCGATCCGTCGCGCATCCAGGATTTCAAGGTGCTTACGGTCAAGGCCGCGGCCAAGGTCGCGGCCGGCCGCGCCGGCTACGGCATGCTGCTCGACGAGAAATACGGCCGCGACGCCATGTTCGAATACGCCCGCCATTCCTTCGCCTGGCTTGGCCGGCCGGTCGAACTGCCGGGCTCGCGACCGCTGCGCTTCGAATTCTCGCAGGACATCGGCTCGCAGCTGGTCGAATGGCCGGTCGACCACTGCATCAAATGCCTGTGCTTCTATCATCCGGACGATCCGGCGGCGCTGAAGGAAGAGCAGCAGCAGAAGCTGCGCGCTCTGTTCGAGGCCGCGCGCAAGGTCGGCCGTGAATTGCTGATCGAGATCATCGCCGGCAAGCACGGCAAGCTCGACGACACGACGATCCCGCGCGCGCTGGAAGAACTCTATGCGCTCGGCATCAAGCCCGACTGGTGGAAGCTCGAGCCGCAGGCTTCGGCCGGCGCCTGGGCCAAGATCGAGGCCGTGATCCTGAAGCACGATCCGTGGTGCCGCGGCGTCGTGCTGCTCGGCCTGGAAGCGCCGCAGGACGAACTGGAAGCCGCCTTTGCTGCCACCGCCAAGGCGCCCATCGTCAAGGGCTTTGCCGTCGGTCGCACCATCTTCATCAACGCCGCCGAACAATGGCTGGCGGGCAAGATGACGGACGACGAGGCGGTGGCCGACATGGCGTCTCGCTTCGAGAAGTTGACCGAGGCGTGGCTTGCCGCGCGTGGGCGTAAAGCAGCATAAAGACGCGGGCATAGGACTGCGGAGGAAAACAAAATGACCAAGACAATCCGCCTGACGATGGCGCAGGCGCTGACCCGCTTTCTCGGCCGGCAGATGACCGAGATCGACGGCACGAAAGTGCCGATCTTCGGCGGTGTCTGGGCGATCTTCGGCCATGGCAATGTCGCCGGCATCGGCGAGGCGCTCTATCAGGTGCGCGACGAGTTGCCGACCTTCCGCGCCCACAACGAACAGGCGATGGCGCATGCGGCAATCGCCTATGGCAAGGCCAATTTCCGCCGCCGCTTCATGGCGGCGACCTCTTCGATCGGTCCCGGCGCGCTCAACATGGTGACGGCCGCGGCGCTCGCTCACGTAAACCGGTTGCCCGTCCTGTTTTTGCCCGGCGATGTCTTTGCCAACCGCATCCCCGATCCGGTGCTGCAGCAGGCCGAGGATTTCTCCGACGGCACGGCGACGGTCAACGACTGTTTCCGTCCGGTGTCGCGCTATTTCGACCGCATCACCCGGCCGGAGCAGATCATCCCGGCGCTGGCGCGGACCATGCAGGTGCTGACCGATCCCGCCGATTGCGGGCCGGTGACCTTGTCGCTTTGCCAGGACGTTCAGGCCGAGGCCTATGATTATCCCGAAAGCTTCTTTGCCGAACGCGTCTGGCACCAGCGCCGTGTGCGCCCGGACCGCCATGAGTTGGCTGTCGCAGTGGCAGCGCTCAAAGCGGCAAAGAAGCCGCTGGTGATCGCCGGCGGCGGCGTGCTGTATTCGCAGGCCTCCGGTGAACTGGCCAAATTCGTGCAAGGCGCCGGCATTCCGGTCTGCGAGACACAAGGCGGCAAATCCTCGCTGCCGGACGATCATCCGCTCAACATGGCGGCGGTCGGTGTCACCGGCACTTCGGCCGCCAATCGGCTGGCCGAGGAAGCCGATGTCGTGCTGGCGGTCGGCACCAGGCTGCAGGATTTCACCACCGGTTCGTGGTCGCTGTTCAAGAATTCCGGCAAGACCATCATCGGCCTCAACGTCCAGCCTTTCGACGCCGGCAAGCACCGGGCGCTGCCGCTGGTCGCCGACGCGGCCGAAGGGCTGGCCGAACTGGGTGCCGCGCTGAAGGGCTGGAAGGCGCCTGCCAGCTGGACCGACAATGCGGCCAAGGGCAAGAAGGACTGGCAGGCCGATGCCGGCAAGGTGACGGCCTCGACCAATGCCGCTTATCCCTCGGATGCGCAGGTGATCGGCGCCGTGCAGCGCGCCATGGGCTCGGGCGTGACGCTGCTGCATGCCGCCGGCGGCCTGCCGGGCGAGTTGCACAAGCTTTGGCAAGCGGGCGCGCCTGGCTCGTATCATGCGGAGTACGGCTTCTCGACCATGGGCTACGAGATCGCCGGCGGGCTCGGCGTCAAGATGGCCAAGCCCGACGAGGACGTCGTCGTCATGATCGGTGACGGCTCCTACCTCATGCTCAATTCCGAGATCGCGACCTCGGTGATGCTTGGCCTCAAGCTCACCATCGTGCTGCTCGATAACAGGGGCTATGGCTGCATCAACCGGCTGCAGATGGCGACCGGCGGCGCCAACTTCAACAATCTCTTGAAGGACTCGCGCCACGAGGTTCTCCCCGATATCGACTTCGCGGCGCATGCGGCGAGCCTTGGCGCCATTGCCGAGAAAGTGCCGTCGATCGCAGGCCTGGAAAATGCGCTGCAAAAGGCAAAGAAGAACACCCGCACCACGGTGCTGGTCATCGACACCGACCCGCTGGTTTCAACCGATGCCGGCGGCACATGGTGGGATGTCGCCGTACCCGAGGTCAGCGCGCGCAGCCAGGTGAAGGCGGCGCGCAAGGCCTATGATGAAAAGCGGCAGATGCAGACCATCGGCGATTGATGCTAAGTCAGCGCTGCCCCCTGCCTCCCCCTTTGTGGGGAGGTCGGACCGAAGGTCCGGGTGGGGGTCTGGCGCTGCACCCCCACCCCGCTGCTTCGCAGCGACTTGCCGGGGCGAGCCATGGGTCTCGCCCGTCCTTCGGACCCCCACAAGGGGAAGGTAGATACGAACTAAAACTGGAGTGACGACTTGAAAGCCAAACTGGGCATGTCCCCGATTGCATGGTGGAACGACGATCTTGCGGAACTCAGCGATGACGTGTCGCTGGAAGAGTGTTTGCGCCAGTCGCGTTCAGCCGGGTTCACCGGCATGGAAATGGGCCGCCGTTTCCCCAACGATCCAAAAGTCATGCTGCCGATCCTGAGAGAGGCCGACGTCACGCTGTGCGGCGGCTGGTTCTCCGGCACGCTGGTCGACGAGGAGATGGGAAAGAACAAGGATCGCATCCAGCCGATGATCGACCTGTTCAAGGCGGTCAACGCGCCTTGCATCGTCTATGGCGAGGTCGGCCGTTCCATCCAGGGCGACCGCTCGAAGCCGCTCGCCACCAAGCCGAAACTTTCGGGCGACGAGATGAAGGCCTATGGCCGGCGTCTGACCGAATTCGGCGAATGGTGCGCCGAACAAGGCATGCCGCTGTCCTATCACCACCATATGGCGGCCGTGGTCGAGACCGAGCCGGAGCTCGATGCCTTCATGCGCCATTCCGGCGAAGGCATCCCGCTGCTGCTCGACGCCGGTCACCTCGCCTTTGCCGGCGGCGACGTGCTGCGCGCCATCGACAACCACCACAAGCGCATCAGCCATGTCCATGTGAAGGATGTGCGCAGGGGCGTGATCGACAAGCTCGACCGCACCAAACAATCCTTCCTCGATGCCGTCGCGCTTGGCGCTTTCACCGTGCCGGGCGACGGCTCGCTCGACTTTGGCGCCATCGTGCAAAAGCTGGCGGACCATGGCTATGAAGGCTGGTTCGTGGTCGAGGCCGAGCAGGATCCGAAGAAGAATCCGCCGCTGAAGATGGCGCAGGTTGGTTACAAGGAACTGATGCGGGTGATGACCGCCGCTGGCTACACGGTTGAAACGCAAGGTTTCCCAAACGCATGAATGCTGGATTCCCGGCGGCGGGCAGCTTATCTGATGCCCAGTTGGTGAAACCCGGATTGGCCCGATGAAAGACTATGAGCACCCGTTCTTCCGGCCCTTGTGGCGGCGCGTTGCCATTGTCGTGGTCTGCCTCGCCTGGTCGGTGATCGAATTTGCCACCGGCACGCCATTCTGGGGCGTGCTCGCGCTTGGTTTCGCCGGCTACGCCGTCTGGCAGTTCTTCTACCTCTACAAGCCGGTCGATGAGGACAAGGCATCGACCGACGCCGAACCGAAGGAATAGACCAGATGTCGAAACTGCTCGTCAAAGCCAACAAGGGTCATGGCCGCGTCGCCCATGTCACGCCGAAAAGCGCCGGCTGGACCTATGTCGGCTTCGACCTGCATCGGCTGAAGCCCGGCGAGAGCGCCTCCGGGCAAACGGGCGACCGGGAAATCTGCCTGGTGTTCGTCACCGGCAAGGGCAAAGCCAGCGCCGGCGGCAAGGAGCTCGGCCTGCTTGGCGAGCGCATGTCGCCTTTCGAAGGCAAGCCGTGGTCGGTTTATGTGCCCGCGGGCTCCGACTGGTCGGTGACCGCAGACACCGAACTCGAACTCGCCGTCTGCTCTGCGCCCGGCCTCGGCGGCGGCCTGCCTGTCCGTGTCATCGCGCCCGACGATCTCGGCCAGGAAGTGCGCGGCAAGGGTACCAACACGCGCTATGTCACCAACATCCTGCCGGAGGGCAAGCCGGCCGATTCGCTGCTGGTGGTCGAGGTCATCACGCCGGGCGGCCACACATCGAGCTACCCGCCGCACAAGCACGACCAGGACAATCTGCCTGCCGAATCCTACCTCGAGGAAACCTACTATCACCGCCTCAACCCGCCGCAGGGTTTTGCCTTCCAGCGCGTCTACACCGATGCCGACAAGAATGGCGCGCGGGCGCTGGACGAGGCGATGGCGATCGAGGACGGCGATGTCGTGCTGGTGCCCGAGGGCTACCACCCCTGTGCCGCCTGCCACGGCTATGATCTCTACTATCTCAACGTCATGGCCGGACCGAAGCGGACGTGGAAATTCCACAACGCGCCCGAGCACGAATGGCTGATGAAGGCCTGATCGGCTGAAGCCATTGGTCCAGCAAGGAAAAATCGTCGGCTAACGACCTTCTGGGTCGATTTGCCATCGAAAACCCTTCAAAGCTTCGTCAATCCGTCATGGAAATCACCTATGGCAGCGGGCTGACGAGGTTTTTCTCATGCGCTACGCCATCTATTTCACCCCAAGGCAGGACGAGCCGCTGGCGCGGATCGCCGCCAACTGGCTCGGCCGCGATCCGTTCGGTGCCGCCACCCGCCCGGTTGAGGCCGTTGCCGACCTTTCTGCGGCGGAAGTCGCCTTCCACACCGCGTCGGCCCGCCGCTACGGTTTTCATGCGACGCTGAAGGCACCCTTCCGGCTGACCCCCAACGAGACGGAAGCCTCGCTTCGCGCGGCACTTGACGCTTTTGCCGAAGCGACCCAGGTGGTGACCATCCCCCGCCTGGTCGTCAGCCAGATCGACAGTTTCTTCGCGCTGGTGCCAGAAGGACCGCTGCCGGCGCTCAACCGCTTCGCCGACGATGTCGTGCTCGGCTTCGACCGTTTTCGCGCGCCGCTGACCGAAGCGGAAATCGAACGCCGCAGCCCCGATTCGCTGAAGCCGGCCGAGTTCCGCAATCTCTGCCAGTGGGGCTACCCCTACGTCTTCGAGACCTTTCGCTTCCACATGACGCTGTCCGGCCGCGCCGGGTCACAGGAAAGCCCCCGTTTGCGCGCAGCAATCGACAGCCTGTTTGCGCAGGTGCTGCAACAGCCGGTGCCGGTCGACGCGCTGACGCTGTTTGTCGAAACCGAACCCGGCGCCCCGTTCATGGTGCTTTCCCATCACGCGCTCGGGCGCCGCGCCGCCAGAAAAACTGCCTGACGCTGAACTAGCAAGGACTGCCTGCAATGACCGCCGAGACCGTTCTGAACAATGCCCGCATCGTCCTTGCCGACGAGATCGTCGAAGGCTCGATCGTGCTGCGCGACGGTTTCATCGCCGGCATCGAGGCCGGCGCTGGGCGAACCGGCGAGGATATGGGCGGCGACTATATCATCCCCGGCCTGGTCGAACTCCATACCGACCACCTCGAAGGCCACTATGCGCCGCGGCCCAAGGTGCGCTGGAATCCGATCGCTGCGGTGCTCGCTCACGACGCGCAGGTGGCCACCGCCGGCATCACCACCGTGCTCGATGCCTTGCGCGTCGGCATGGACGAAGATGCCGACCTGACATCCCTGGACATCCGCAAGCTGGCCGACGCTATCGAGGACAGCGTCCAGCAGGACCGGCTGCGGGCCGACCATTTCATCCATCTGCGCTGCGAGGTTTCCGCGCCCGATTGCCTCGCCGCCTTCGCCCATTTCGACGGCGACGAACGGGTCAAGCTGGCGTCGCTGATGGACCATGCGCCCGGCCAGCGCCAGTTCGTCAATCTTGAGACCTACGCCTATTACTACCAGCGCAAGCTGAAGCTGACGGACCGCGACTTCAAGCTGTTCTGCGACAAGCGGATGGCGGAATCGGCGCGGAATTCGGCCCCCAACCGGGCGGTGATCGCCGCCGCCTGCCATGAGCGCGGCATCGTTCTGGCCAGCCATGACGACGCCACGGCAGGCCATGTCGACGAGGCGATCGAGCAAGGTGTGCGCGTCGCCGAATTCCCGACCACCGAGGAAGCCGCAAGGGCCTCGAAGGACGCCGGCCTCGGCGTGCTGATGGGCGCGCCCAACGTCATGCGCGGCTCCTCGCATTCGGGCAATGTCTCGGCCCGCACGCTTGCCGGTGAAGGCCTGCTTGATATCCTGTCGTCCGACTACATTCCGTTCAGCCTGATCCAGTCCGCCTTCTTCCTCGGCGACGTGGTCGAGGGCATTTCCTTGCCGCAGGCGGTGGCCATGGTCTCCAAGAATCCGGCCGATGCGGTTGGTCTCACCGACCGCGGCGTCATCGAACTGGGGCGGCGCGCCGATCTGGTTCGCGTGCGTGTCGACGACCACGTGCCGGTCGTCCGCACGGTCTGGCGGCAGGGACGCCGGGTCGCATGATGGTGTCGGCATTGATCGAGCGTGAATTGTCCGCCGAGACGTTTCCGATCCGCGACGGCGTCTTCGTCGCTGTTGTCGGCCCAAGCGGTGCCGGCAAGGACACGGTGATCGGCTACGCCCGCACCTGCTTCACCGAGGAGACGCGGCTGGAATTCGTGCGGCGGGTCATCACCCGGCCGAGCGACATCACCAGCGAAGACCACGACACGCTGGCCGACGCCGCCTTTGTCGAGGCCGAAGCCGACGGCGCCTTCGCCGTCTCTTGGGAAGCGCATGGCCTGCGCTATGGCATCCCGGTCGATGTCGACTGGTCCGTCGCCAATGGACGTGTTGCGATCGCGAATGTCTCCCGCGCCATCATCCCGGTGCTGCGCGAGCGCTACGCCAATCTGGCCATCGTCGAGATCACCGCCTCGCCGGAGGTGCTGGCCGAGCGGCTGGCAATGCGCGGCCGCGAATCGCGCGGCGAAGTGCTGGCGCGACTGGCGCGCAGTGCCAATGTGACGTTGTCTGGGCCTGGCGTGACCTCGATCGACAACAGCGGTCCGCGCGAGGCGGCCGGCGAACGTTTCGCCGACGTGCTGCGCAAGGCGATGGCCTTTTCCGATATGTCGGGGATGATTTAGCCCGCTGCGAGCAGCTACTCCGCCGCCGCGCCCGCCACGCTCTTGCGGGTGGCGTCCATCATCAGCCGCCGCGCCCGGAACACGCCCCATTGCTGGTCGACCAGCACGCCGATCAGGATGACGCCGCCCATCACCGCGAAGTTGAGCGAGGAGGGGATGCCGAGCAGGTTGACCAGGTTCTGCAATTCCTGCAGCAGCACCGTGCCGAGGATCACGCCGATCAGCGAGCCTTCGCCGCCGCGCAGCGAAAAGCCGCCGAGCACCGCCGCGGCAATGGCATAGAGCTCGTAGAACTGGCCGTGGCTCGCCGGCGAGATCGAGCGTGTGTACATGGCGAAGTAGATCGCCGACAGCGCCGTCAGCACGCCGCAGATGACGTAAGCCGCCATGACGACGCGCCCCGTCCTAATGCCGGAATATTTGGCTGCTTCCTCGTTCTTGCCGATGGCGTAGAGATAGCGGCCGAAAACCGAGCGGTGCAGCACCACCCACATGACGATGGCGATGACGATCAGCGCGATGAAGCTGTTCGGCACGCCCCAGGATCGGCCCGCCGTCAGGAATTCGAGCTCCGGAAAATTCTGCCCGAAGCCGAAGCCCGCCGTGCCGTCGGCAGTGTAGAAGCGCGCCACGCCGCGATAGATCAGCAGGCCGCAGAGCGTCACCACGAAGGGCTGCAATTTCAGCCGCGTGATCAGCCAGCCATGCACCAGGCCGATGATGGCGCCGAGCACCAGGATCAGCGGCAGCGCAATCGGCCATCCCAAACCGCGCACGGCGATGAAGTCGATGAACAGTGTGCCGAGCAGCGCAACCACCGATCCCACAGACAATTCAATGCCGCCGGTGATGATGACGAACGCTTGGCCGATCGACAGGATGCCGAACAGCCCGATCAGGTTAGAGGTGTTGGCAAGGTTGATCGGCAACAGGAAGCGCGGGTTGATGATCGCCACCACCGTTCCCACCACCAGGATCAGGATCAGCAGGCCGAGATCTTTCTTGCTCATCGTCTTCTCCCCAGTACCCGCTAATTCGGCTTCTTGCCGACCGCGAGCAGCAGCACGTTTTCCTGGCTGAAATCGTCCTTGTCGAGAATGCCCGAGATCTGGCCCTCATGCATGACGGCGATGCGGTCCGAAACGCCGATCACCTCTTCCATGTCGCTGGAGATCATCAGCACCGCGACGCCGGCATCGGCCAGTGCCCGCATCAGCCCGTAGATCTCCGCCTTGGCGCCGATATCGATGCCGCGCGTCGGCTCATCGAGGATCATCACCTTGGGGTCCATCGCCAGCCATTTGCCCAGCACCACCTTCTGCTGGTTGCCGCCCGACAGCGTGCCCGTGCGCGTCTGCACGGACGGTGCCTTGATGCCGAGATTGGTTTTCTGCTTCTCGGCGGTGGCGGCCTCAGTGCTGGCGGAAACCAGGGAACGTTTGGCATGCGCTGGCAGGTTAGGCAGCGAAATGTTCTGTGCAATCGACAGGTCGAGCAGGATGCCGGTCAGCTTGCGATCTTCCGGCACCAGGAAGATACCTTGCGCGACAGCTTCCGCTGCGGAGCCGAGGACAAGTGGCTTGCCATCGAGCTCCAGTGTGCCGCCAAGGCGGCTGTCAATGCCGAAAAATACTCGTGCCAATTCGGTGCGGCCGGAGCCGACCAGCCCGGCAAGGCCAAGGATTTCGCCGCGCCTAACATCGAGATCGACCGGCCGGCTGGGATAGGCTGGAGTGCGGATGGCCTTGGCCGACAGGGCAACGGCACCGGGCGCGCGCGCCGCCTCGGAGGCTTTTTCGCGCTCCTTCAGCATGCGGCCGATCATCAGCTTGACCATCTGGTCGTGATTGATCGAGTTCTTCGGCAAGGTGCCGGCAAGCATGCCGTCCCGCAGCACGACGACGCGATCGGCGACCCGCTCGACCTCGTGCAGACGGTGCGAGATGAAGATGACGCTGATGCCGTCGGCCTTGAGTGCTGCAATGACATCGAGCAATTTGTCGGTTTCGGCGAGCGGCAGGCTCGATGTCGGCTCATCGAGGATCACCAGCCGCGCCTTGATCGACAGCGCCTTGGCGATTTCGACCATTTGCTGCTGCGCCAGCGACAGTGACGAAACCGGCGTGTCGGCCGAAAAATTGGCGCCCACCCGCTTCAGCAACGGCGCCACCATGGAGCGCAGTTTTGCCCGGTCGACCAGCCTGAGCGGGCCGCCGCGCAGCGGTTCGCGGCCGAAAAAGATATTGGCGGCGACGTCGAGGTTTTCGAACAGGTTGAGTTCCTGGTGGACGAAGGCGATGCCCGAACCGAGGCTGGCTTCGACGGTCAGTCCGTGATGCGCCACGCCGTCGACGGTGATCGTGCCGGTGTCCGGCGTCGTCACGCCGCCGAGGATTTTCATCAGCGTCGATTTGCCGGCGCCGTTTTCACCAACGAGGCCGATCACTTCGCCCGGCCTGACCTCCATCGAAAACCCGTCCAGCGCGACAACGCCGGGATAGGTCTTGCGCACGCCCTCGAGGCTGAGGAACGGGGTGGATGCAACGATGGATGTGTCGGAGTAATTCATCATGCCTGACAGCAGCCGGTGGGCCAAAATAGTCCCATCTGCAGACTGACGACCCTTGCCGGGTTCGTCAATGCGAACCGCCGGCCCGGGATGAGCCCCGAGCCGGCGCAATTCATTCGCTTAGTTTCCGGACATCGCCTTCAGATTGGCGGCGTAGGCGTCGACATCGTCCTTGCCGATGATCTTGGTCGGCACGATAATCAGGCCGCCTTCCGGAATGCCGGACTTGTCGCCCTTGAGATAGGCCGCCATCAGCTTCATGCCCTGATAGGCCCATTCGAACGGCTGCTGCACGACAGTCGCCGCGACGGTGCCTTCCTTGACGCCGCCCAGCGTGATCGGATCGTCATCGAAGCCGACGACTGTGATCGAGCCGAGCTTGCCGGCGTCGCGCAGCGCTTCATAGATGCGCGGCGTGTTGTAGGAGTAGAAGCCGACCATGCAGGTGATGTCGGGGCTGGCGACCAGCGCGTCCTCGACATTCTTCTTGGCGCGCGCCTGGTCGATATCGTCGCCGCGCACGTCGACCAACTCGATCTTGCTGCCGGCGAGCCCGTCCTTCATGCCCTGGATGCGTTCCTTGGCATTGTCGGCGCCGAGCAGGCCGACGAAGCCCAGGCACTTGCCGCCATCGGGCATCGCCTTCTTGGCAATCTCGGCCGCCTGCTTGCCGGCGTCGACATTGGACGACCCGATATAGGCGACGCGCTTGGTCTGTGGTGCGTCGCTGTCGGTGGTGAACAGCGCCGTTTCGGAAGCAATCTTGTTCAGGCCGTCGGTCGAGGTCTTGGGGTCGACGGCGGACACCATGATGCCCTTGACGCCGGCGGTCACCAGATCGTCCATCAGCCGCTGCTGAATGGCAACCGACGACTGCTCCGGATATTTGAGTTCGAGATTGTAGTCGGGCAATTCGCCCTGCGCCTTCTTCACGCCGGCTTCCGCCGCCTTCCAGAAGTCGGACGCGCCGTTGACGACGAAGGCCAGCGTCGGCTTGTCATCGGCACGCGCAATCGCCGTCGCCGACAATCCCAGCAGCAGGGCAGCCGCGGCTACGGATGCGTTTCGTATTGCAGATTTCATGTTCAACCTCCCATTTGGCTTAGACATTTTCGCTGATCAGAAAATTGTCGTTGTGGCTTGGACGCCCCCTCCTCGAGGCGCTTCTAGGGCAGCGAAAGAACGGCACCATTCCAGCCACGACGTCGACTTTAGAGACTCATTTGCTGTTCGTAAATAGTCCGATTTGTCTGACATTTCTGTGATCGTGTGGCATTGTCCTGCCGGCCGCAGCCTGCCCGATATCGTGCCATACGCCTGCTTCCAGTCATCGCCACTCGATCCCGAGCTGCGCATGACCATTTGACGTTAGAACGCTTACGGGTATTAGTAAATAGTATTAGTTTCCGGTTGGAAATTGCGAGGTCGGCTGTTGGAATGGTGGCGGTGAACGGGAGGTTTGGGGTCGAGGCGGGCAGCGATGGAGCGAAAAAGATGAGCCGTCGCAAGGCCTTGCCCTATCAAACGTTGCTCGATGCCTGGCTTGCCCATGCGTCGCGGTCGGCAGCGGAGCGACCGGAATGCTAATAATCATTGGCGCAAGGGTCAGTTTATAAATGCACGCCGCCATGCCATCTTGCTGTTGTGCCGGCCTCTGGTTAGACAGGCTGGGATGGGGGACGAGACTGCAATGAGCGAACCGACGGAATTGCGCGATCCCTCGCCCGAGGTCTCCCGGCGCCGCAAGCCAACGGGCAAAAATCCCAAGGGCCGTGTCACCATGACTGACATCGCCAGGGCCGCCGGCTGCTCGCAGGCGACGGTATCGTTCGTGCTCAACAACACGCCGGGCATAAGGCTGTCACAGCAGACCCGCGAGCGGGTGATCGAGGCGGCGCGCACGCTTGGCTATTCGCCGCCGGCCTTTTCCGCCTTGCAACGCCCTGTGCTCGCCTTCGACGGGCTGGACGGGGTGATCGGCTTCGCCGTCGACCAGTTGGCGACCAGCCCGGAAGCGGTGGTCGCCATCGAAGGCGCGCGCCAGGCCTCGTGGAATGCCGGCAATGTGCTTCTGGTGGCGCAGACGCTGGGTGATTCCGTCATGGAACCGCGCGCCATTGCAGCCCTCACCAAGCGCGGCATTTCGGCGCTGATCTACATGACCATCTTCACCCGCGAAATCGTCGCCCCCGACTATCTCTACGGTGTCGACATCCCGGTCATCCTGCTCAATTGCTACACCGCCGACTATGCCTTCCCCGCCGTGGTGCCGAGCGAGATCGCCGGCGGCCAGAGTTCCACCCGCCATCTGATCAGCCATGGCCATCGCCGCATCGCCACCATCACCGGCGAACCCTGGATGCAGGCGGCGCAGGATCGGCTGAAGGGCTACCGCCGCGCGCTGGCGACAGCCGACATCCCGTTCGATCCGGAACTGGTGGTCGAGGGCGACTGGTCGGCCAGCGCCGGCTACGCCGCCACCGTCAAGCTATTGGCGCTGAAGGATCGCCCGACCGCCATCTTCTGCCAGAACGACCGCACCGCCATCGGCTGCTACGAAGCGCTGAAGGAAGCCGGCCTGCACATTCCGCAGGATATTTCCGTGGTCGGCTATGACGACGAGGAAATCGCCCGCCATTTGTTCCCGCCGCTGACGACCTCGATCCTGCCGCATATGGCGATGGGCCAATGGGCGATCGAGCAGCTGGAAGTTCCAGCTCCGCCCGGCCGCGGCCGCTACCCCATCACCAAGCTCGAATGCCCGCTAGTGGAGCGGGAGTCGGTCAGCGCTGTCGCCGGGCCGATCACGAGTTCGCGCGAAACGTCAGCGGGTTAAGGCACCCGACGCCGGTCTATCCGCCAACCATCAGCTTGACGACTTCGTCATGGTTGGTTTCCGAGATTTTGCGCTCGCCGGCCTGGACGCCGCGCCTGAGCACGACGATGCGGTCGGAGACGGCAAAGATGTCCTGCAGATTGTGCGAGATGAAGATCACGCCGCGGCCTTGCGCCTTGAGCTGGTGGATGAGCGAAATCACCTTGCGTTGCTCCGGCACACCAAGTGCTGCCGTCGGTTCGTCCATGATCAGGATCTGCGCGTCCCAATAGACGGCCCGGCCGATGGCGACCGCCTGGCGTTGGCCGCCGGAGAAATTGCTGACCGGCGCTTCCAGCCGGCTGACATGGAAGTCCAGCCGGCCCATGGTCTGCTTGGCGGCGACGGCCATCGCCTTGCGGTCGAGCACCGGCAGGAAGCCGAACGCCTTGCGCATGGGCTCACGGCCAAGGAAGATGTTGGCACCGATCGACAGATTGTCGGCCAGCGCCAGGTCCTGGTAGATGGTCTCGATGCCCTTTTCGCGCGCCTCCTGCGGCGTCGCGAAAGTCACCGGCTGACCCCTGAGCAGGATCTCGCCGCCGGTCGGCTGAAACACCCCCGATATCGCCTTGATCAGCGTCGTCTTGCCGGCGCCGTTGTCGCCGGCCAGCGCCACCACTTCGCCCGGCCGCACGGCCATGGAGAAATCGTTGAGCGCCTGCACCGCGCCGAAATGCTTGGACAGGTGGCGGACTTCGAGAAGCGGGGTGGTTTGATCGGAATTATTCATCCTGGCGAGCTCCACTGAACCGGCGCTGCGCCTGGTCGATAAGGACGGAGATGATGATGACGACGCCGACGGCGATGAACTGCCAGAACGGCTCGACATTGACGAAGACCAGCCCGTACTGGATGACCGCGATCACCAGGGCGCCGGCGACCGTGCCGAAGATGGTGCCGGAGCCGCCGAACAGGCTGGCGCCGCCGATCACCACGGCAGCGACGCTGTCGAGCAGCAGCGGCTCGCCGGCCTGCGCGGCACCGGCGGTGAAGCGCGCCGCATAGAGCGCACCACCAAGGCCGGCGCACATCGCCGAAAGCATGTAGAGGCGCAGTATGTGGCCTCGGATGTCGATGCCGGCGCGCCGCGCCGCCTGCACGTTGGCGCCGATGGCGTAATTGTGCTGGCCGAAGCGGGTCTGGCTCAAGAGGTAGTGCATCACGATGACGAAGATGGCGGTGATCATGACGAGGTAGGGCACGCCGTAGAATTTGCCGTTGCCGAGCAGCGCGAACCAGGAATTCTGCACCGGCACCGTGGTGCCGCCGGCGAGCAGGAAGGCAGCACCGCGCGCCACGCCGAACATGCCGAGCGTGCCGATGAAGGGCGGGATTCTGAGCCGCGAGATCAGCAGGCCGTTGATGACGCCCGGCACGCCGGCGACAAGCACGGCGGCCAGGATGCCGGCCAGCATGGCCAGCGGCAGCGGAATCGCGGCGCCGGCGAGGTTGGTGGCGTGGGCGGCGATGACCGCCGCAAGACCCATGATGAAGCCCAGCGAAAGGTCGATGCCTCCCGAAATGATGACGAATGTCTGTCCGGTCGCCAGCAGCAGCGGCGCCACGGCAAAGATTGCAATCGACTGTACGTTGAACGGATTGAGCACGAAGGTGGCGCCGAAGGAGAGCCGCGACCAGACCTCGAAACAGATGATCAGGCCGGCGAGGAACAGCCAGGCGCGGCCTTCGGCGATGCGCCCGATCAAGGTCCTGGCGGGATCACCATGGTCCGCCTGAGGGGCGACATGGGTCTCGCCTTGGGTTGGGGATGTTGACGTCATAAAATGGTTTCCGATCCGCGGCGCGGCCTCGACTGGGGTCCGGTGCTGATCTCCTCCCGGCGAACCGGAAGGAGACCAAGGCCGTCTGGACTCATTCGGAGTAAAGATACTTCGAGATGTTCGGATCCGCGATGTTGGACTTGTCCATGATCGTGAAGCCGGTGCCGATCGCCACCGGGATCGAATGGCCGGTCAAATGGGCATAGGCTGAAACGACGCCGAAATAGCCGATCTCGGCCGGATGCTGGGCAATCGCGACGTCGACCAGGCCGGTGTTGATGTTGTCGACGATGCTGGTCGGTGCGTCGAACGCCACGACCTTGATGGTGCCGCTCTGTCCGGCCTGCTTGACGCCATTGGCGGCACCGAGCGCCGAGAACAGATTGGCGCCGAACACACCGACGAGATCGGGGTTGCGCGCGAACACCGCCTGCAGCTGCGAGGCCGCCTTGTTGGCGTCGTCTTCGTTGAACTGGGTCTCGAGCACGGTGATGCCGGTGTGCTTCGCCATCTCCTTCTTAAAACCTTCTTCACGCTGGTCGGTGGTCGAGATGCCGGGCTTGACGTTCGAGACGTAGACCTTGCCCTTGTCGCCAATGGCGGTGGCCAGTGCGCGCGCGGCGATCTCGCCGCCCAGCACATTGTCCGAAGCGATATAGGCGAGCGGGAAGTCGGCATCGCCGGCGCCGGTCTGGTAGACGCCGCTGCCGATGAAGGTGTCGACGGTGATCACCGGAATGCCGGCATCATTGGCCTTGCGCAGCGGCTCGACCAATTGAACCTTGTCGGTCGGCGCGATCAGGATGGCGTCCGGCTTCTTGGCGATGACCGCGTCAAGCACGGGAACCTGCGTGACCGGATTGAAATCCGGGGCGCCCTGGAAAACCAGGTTGACGCCCAGCGCATCGGCCGCCGCCTGCGCGCCCTTGCGCATGGTGATGTAGAAACCGTCGGTGGTCAGGCCCGGAACGAGCGCAATGGTGAACTTCTTGTCTTCAGCCTGAGCCGACCCGATCAGCGCCGTTGCGCTGATGGCGAGAGCCGCGAGCGCGGCAACAATCTTCTTCATGACATCCTCCTCATGGTGTTGGCAGATTTGCCGTTGCGATTGGAATCGGAATGGCCGTCGATCTGTTCAGGTGTGCTGACGGCCGGAAAACGGGTTTCGCCTGCTTGCTGTTACGGGCAGCTCCTCCCAGGCGCCCCCAAGTCGTTGGCTCAGCCGGTCGAAACCGACCGGCCTGATGTCGGCGGTCCCTTTTCCTCGCCTCCGCAAGGTCCAGAGAACCGCGCTGCCCGACACGCATGCGTGCCTGGCTGAAAGGTTGTAACACTTTGCTGAAAGAAATTGCAACCGGGTATTTCCCGGGCCGAAACGCTTTTCAAACCGGACGGCATCTGTCTGCTCCGCGGGAGCCCCCGCGGGAGACTAGAGCATGATCCCGAAAAGGGGAAACCGGTTTTCGGACGAGATCATGGTCCAGCAAAGTGGGTATGATCCGCAGTCGGCGTGTCCGACTTATCGCGGCAAGGCGTCGAGGATGGCCTGCGCCGTCTTGGTGTCGGTTATCAGCGCATTGATGAGTTTGGCCCGCACGGCGCCGATGATGGCGCTTGCCTTTTCCGGCGAAGCGGCGACGCCGATCACCAGCGGCACGGCGCGAAGCTGGGCCGGCGACATGGCGATCATCCGGCTCTCGCCTTCCCACGGGATAAGCGTGCCGTCGGCGTCGAAATAGTGGCGGATGACGTCGCCGGCGGCGTGAAACAGTGCCTGTTCGCTCAGCGTCGCCGCACTGGCCTCGGGCGGGTTGATGGCATGCGGCAGGCCGATGCCGACGATCGCGACATCGGTGCGGTCCCACAGCGCAACACTGTCGGCAATGGCCGCATCGCCAAGAAAAACCTCCCGCAATTCGGTCGACGGCAGATAGGGCGCATGGATGAAATGCGGCGTGCCGCCGAACTCCTCCGCCGCCAGCCGGACGAACTCGTTGATCTGGAAGTGCGCCGCCTGCTGCTGCATGCCGCCGGTGGCAGCGACGGTCAGGACACCTGGAATGCGCGGCAGGCCGGCGCGGATCACCTCGCGGATGGCGCGCCCCCAGCCGATGGCGACCACCGAGCCGGCCGAAAGTTCGGCTTGCCTAAGCAGGGCGCCGAGCGGTGCGGCGAGCGCCGCCAGCCCCCCGGCTGCCGGCGTCTCGACCACCGCGGCGGTGCGCAGCCCGAGCCCGTCGATCAGCTGCGTGGTGATAATTTCGGGCGTTGCCAGATCGAGAACCTCGATGCGCACGATGCCCTCTGCCCTGGCCCGCTGCAGCAGCCGCGATATGGTCGCGGTGGAGACGCCGAGCCGCCGCGCGATGTCGACCTGCGACATCTCCGCCTCGTAATGCATCTTGGCGACCGTATGCAGCATCGTCCGCGATGCGGCCGCATCGTTTGCTAAGGGGACAGACAGCTTGCAATTCCTTTCAGCAATGTGTTACAGGGTCGGCGACTGATCGAGTTATCGCGCAAATCGGGCAGACCTGCAACGTGAGTTCGTTCCCACGGCACCGTGTGGACCGGACGGCAAAACTGAACCTTCTTGCTCCACAAAATTGCGCCCTGGGCGCCAACATCGGACAAACACCATGACCAAGATGACGACTGCGGAGTTGCGCGGCTACCAGCAGATCTGCGGCAAGGACGGAGCGATGATGGCCATCGCCTGCGACCAGCGCGGCGGCATGCGCACGCTTCTGGCGTCGGACCCGGAGGAGCAGGCCAAGATCACCAATGACATGCTGGGCGACACCAAGGCCGACATCACCCGCTACCTCGCCAGCCAGGCCTCCTGCGTGCTGCTCGACCCGCTCTGTGCCGTGCCGCGCGTCGTCGACGAAGGCGTGCTGAACCGCGATACGGCGCTGCTCATCGGCCTCGACGCCTCCGGCTTCGATGTCTCACCTGAGGGTTACCGCCTGTCGCGCCTCGTTCCCGGCATCGATGCGCGCCGCGTGCGTGAACTCGGCGGCACCGGCGGCAAGATCATGGTCTATCTCAGGGCCGACAGGCCGGAGGCGAACGATCACAACATCGCCATCCTGCGCCAGTGCATCGCCGACTTCGGCAAGGAAGACCTGCTGCTCGTCGTCGAATTCCTGACCTATCAGCTCGAAGGCGAAAGCCTCGAGGACTATACGGCCAAGATCCCCTCGCTGGTCGAGGAAGGCACCCGCATCTCGTTGGACTGCGGCGCCAAGGTACTGAAGCTTCCCTATCCCGGCACGCCGGACTCCTGCGCCCGGATCACCAGCATGGCCGGCGACGTGCCGTGGGCGGTACTGTCGGCTGGCGTCAACCACGCGACCTTCCTTGGCCAGGTCGAGATCGCCATGAAGAACGGCGCCTCGGGCGTCATCGCCGGCCGCTCGCTGTGGAAGGACTGCATCTCGCTCGACCGTGATATTCAGCGTGAAAAGCTTAGGACGATCGCCGTGTCGAGATTGCGCGAGCTTCAGGCGGTTATCGGCAATTACCGCCGCAAAGCCGCTTAAGCTGTGTCGATATTCAGGTGATGCCGGCCTGCGAATGACCGATACCTGCGCTTCCGGTGCTCACGTACAATAGGTACGCTCCGCTCCGGTTCTCGGTATCAACCATTCTCGACCCGGCCTGACCTGAATCTCAACACACCTTGGAGCATCCCGCGGCGAAACGGCGCCAGACAAGTACGGAACGTCATGCCACAAAGATCGATGGCCATAGGGATCGATATCGGCGGCACCAATCTGCGTGCCGCCCGCATTGCCGCCACCGGCGAAATCCTCAAACGCCTGTCCGAGAAAAGCGCGCCCGACCCGGAGCTGGTGCTCGGCCGCATCGCCGACATGGTGCACCAGCTCGACACGCCCGACGTGGCGGCGATCGGCGTCGGCGTGCCCGGTCGCGTCGATGCGCGGCGCGGCGCGGTGTTGTCCGGCGGCTATGTCGATCTCTCTTCGGTTGCGCTGGCGCAGCGGCTGGAAAGCATGGCCGGCAAGCCCGTCATCATCGACAATGACTGCAACATGGCGCTGACAGCCGAAATGGCGCGCGGCGCCGGCAGGGGCCACGACAACATCGTCATGTTCACCATCGGCACCGGCATTGGCGGCGCCGTGGCTGAAGGTCGCCAGATTGTGCGCGGCAAGGCAACGGCCGGCCAGCTCGGCCACATCGCCGTCGACTTGAACGGCGAGCTCTGCATCTGCGGCCGCCGTGGCTGCGTCGAAACCACGAGCTCCGGCACAGCACTTGGCCGCCATATTGCGCGTGCCGGCCTCGGTCCCGACGTTTCGGTTGATCAGCTCTTTGCCCGCGATGCCGGCGGCGATGCCGTGGCGCGCGGCATACTGGAAGCATGGGCGAGGCCGCTGCGCGCCGCAATCGATACCGCGGTCGCCATGTTCGCGCCTGATCGGGTACTGCTCGGCGGCGGCCTTGGCGACGCGGCGCACAGGGCGCTCGCCTGCGCTCCCGCCCTGGCGCCCTGGTATCAATGCCCGGTGGAACCGGCGCAGCTCGGCGACGCCGCCGGCGTCATCGGCGCCGGCCTGCAAGCGCTGGCAGCGCAAGGGAAGGTCTCGCCAGCGACCTTGCCCCGGCTCAGGCCGGGCCGGCCTGGCTCGGGCCGGCCTGCCGTGCCCAACCGGCGCGCCGTGCTGGTCAACGGCATTCCCGCCTCAGGCAAGAGCACGGTCTCGCGCGGCATTGCCGAGCGCATGGGCTGGCCCTTGCTGGCGCTGGATACGATCAAGAACCCGTTCCTCGAAGCGCTCGGCGGCGGCGATCGTGAATTCAACCGCACGCTCGGCCGCGCCAGCTACCAGGCCATCTGGTCGGTCGTCGCGGAAGCGCCCGCCGGCAGCATCTTTGTCGTCGACGCCTGGTTCGGCTTCCAGCCGCGCGAAGTGCTCGAGGATCATTTGCAAAGGGCAGGAATCGTTGCAACCGCCGAAATCTGGTGCCACGCCCCCGGCGAAGTGCTGGCCGAGCGCTATCGCGCCCGGCTCGACCGGCGCCTGCCCGGCCATCCCGGCGCTGCCTACATCCCCGAACTGATCGAACTCGCCAAACGCGCCGAGCCGCTGCGGCGCGGTCCGCTGTTTGACGTCGACACCACCAAACCGATCGATTTCGATGCCATCACACAATGGCTGCAGGCGACGGTTCACGCATAGTCGCGTTCGCGGTGGGCGCGGGCCGGCTGCTCAAAGCAGAAAACACAACCCCATCCCGATGCCGTCGGGATGGAGCCGCCTCATGGCCGGTTCTACGCTGCGGCCGCTCAGCGGCGCGCCAGCAGCAGGCAGAGCTGTTTCAGGTCGCGATCGTAGGTGCCCTGGCCGCTGAGCACGCTGGCGCAGCGTTTCTTCATCCGGGCGATCTGGCCGGGCGACATGGCGGAAAGCGCAGCCACCGCGGCTGGCGTGGCTATCGCGGGTTGGTTGGGATCTCTCGGGCTGGTGACGGTTCCGCCAACGCCAACGCCGACACCGGCGCTGACACCACCGCCGACCGATGCCCCGGCACCCGCGGAAACGCCGCCCGCACCGCCAACTGTTGCGCCCGCGCCGGCATTGACGCCGCTGGCGCCGCCAACCGAAACACCGGCCCCGACGCCAATACCGCCGCCGCCAACCGAGGCGCCGGCCCCGGCATTCACCCCACCGCCGCCACCGAGGCCAAGGCCCAACCCGAGCCCGGCAGCGCTAGCGGGAAAGCACAAAGTGACGACAACCGCACCGCCAGCCAAGGTCTTGGTAAAATTCCGCAAGAAACCAGTCATGACGCTCCCCGTGTTGGTTACCCGGGTACAGGCTGAATGACATCGGTTACCAACATCACTACGCCAGTGCAGCGTTTTTAGTTTCTTGCCGAATTGACGTTACTGGAAATCGTTGTTGTTGTATTTCCGATTGTTTGACATAGATAGTTCACGATTGCTGCAAAGAATCGATAATTCCAAACGCCTGTCAGCCGAGCTAGCATAGTCAATGGCTATTGGCGGGATTGCCGTGCGGGAACTGGCTATCGAGCAACCAAGTAGGACATGAGTGATTGAAGTCAGTGGCGCACCCGACAGGATTCGAACCTGTGACCTCTGCCTTCGGAGGGCAGCGCTCTATCCAGCTGAGCTACGGGTGCCTTCAGGATCGGCGATCTTGAAAACGAACCAGCCGGTGAACCGGCCAGCCACGGCTTCTTAGCGGAAGCCGGCGCGGGCTTCAACGGGCAATTGGCGATTGGCCGCGCCCTGGCTTTAGCAGGCTCCCTGCCCTTTGGGCGTTCATCCCCTTCAAAAGGTTCACTGGACCTTTTGATCCGCCCAAAGGCGGCTTCACCGTTCGTCATTCGAACAGCCAGGGCTTTTCGTCCGCTGCGCGTCCTCACCCCGCCGCCTCACCCTTCACCACCCTCCGCCGAGCCCCCCGCGTCGCCCGCTTCGGCTTCTTCGCTCCCGTCAGCTCGTTCATCGCATCCAGCTGCATCTGCTGCATTTCGGCCAGCCGTGTCCATTGGCGCGAGATCAGGTAGTCGAGCTTTTCGTGCAGATGCCGCACTTCCAGCTCGGCCTTCAAATTCACCCGGTACTCGTTGAAGGAGCGCAGCCGGTCCTTGGTTTCCTGCCGCTTCTGGCTCATCATGATGATCGGCGCCTGGATGGCGGCAATGCAGGAGAGCAGCAGGTTGAGCAGGATGAAGGGGTAGGGGTCGAAAGCGCCCCCCATGCCTTCGAACAGGTTGATGCCGATCCACACCAGAAGCACGCTGGCGAACGAGATCAGGAACCACCAGCTGCCGCCGAAGGCCGCCATGTTGTCGGAGACGCGGTCGGGAAACGTCCGGTGCTCCTCGAACTCCTCTTCCGAGTTTTCCGAAATCGTGTCCTGCCTGGCGATCGATTCCACCACCTGGCGGTCGAGTTCGGAGAACTCGCCGTGCTCCTGCTGCAGCAGCTCCTCCATATAGCGCATGCGGTAGCGGCCGAGCTCGGCACGGCTGACGCGGGCGCCGGCCGGCAGGTCCGGATGATCCGACCGAATGCGGTCGGCGAGGCTCGGGCGCAGCGTGTCGATGCGCACCAGGTCGCGCTTGTGGAATTTCCGGCCTGATATCGCCGACGGCTTCTTCTTCGGCCTGACCCTGGATGAGCCGGGCAGCGCCGGTTCGGAGTCAGGCACCTCGGGGGATTCGAGATGCTCGTCCGCAGTCTCGTGCGCGTCGTCCGCCACGGTGTCCGCCTCGAGATACTCGCCGCCCGACTGGTTCTCCTTGTCTGCCGCCTTCTGCGCGGATGCCTTGGGGTCGCCGGCCATCGTCAGTGCTCCTGTCTCTCGGGCTCACCGATACGATACGCCAAGCCGGCGCGGCATATCCATCGTCACTGTGAAGCTGGTGTGACCGAACAAGTTCTTGTGATTGGCGGCGGGTGAGATCGGTCGTGATCCTTCGCGCCCCCCTCTGTCCTGCCGGACATCTCCCCCACTTGGGGGGAGATCGGATGTCGCGCCGGCTTTCGCCAATCGCCAACGTCGTGGGACTGAGCGAGGCGCCGGAGCTGCCAATCTCCCCCCTTGTTGTGGGGGAGATGTCCGGCAGGACAGAGGGGGGCGCTGTCCCGCCAGCGTCTCAAAGCTTCTATGGTTCCGGCAAACCAGGCGGCGGTGGCAAACCGGGTAGCGGCGAAGCGGTCGGCTGCTGCCCTGCGTACATCAGCCTGGTCTTCGCCCCATCCATCGTCGGCGACAGGCTGCGCTGGATCAGCGCCTCGACATGGTCGTTGCGCTGCCTGGCGCTGTCGGCGCCCATCACCACCACGATCAGCCGGCGGCCATCGGCGTCGTAGGAGGTGACGATGTTGAAGCCGGAGGCTTTGATGTAGCCGGTCTTGATGCCGTCGACGCCGCGCACCCGGCCGAGCATGTCGTTGTGGCCGCGCACCAGCCGTCCGCGGAACATGAAGTCGCTTTCGGAGAAATAGTGGAATTGCTGCGGGAAGCGGGCGCGCAGCGCCATGCCCAGCACCGCCATGTCGCGCGCGCTCGTGTGCTGGTCGTTGTCGGGCAGGCCCGATGCGTTGCGGAACACCGTGCTGGTCATGCCGATCTGGCGCGCCTTGGCGGTCATGGCGCCGGCAAACGCCTCTTCCGAGCCGCCGAGATATTCGGCGATGGCCACCGCCACGTCATTGGCCGATTTGACGATGATGGCGCGGATCGCCGAATCGACATCGATCGTTTCGCCGCGCTTAAAGCGCAATTTGGTCGGCGGCTGCCTGGCGGCATTGTCCGAAACCGGGATCTGCGTCTCCTTGGTGACGCGGCCGGAATCCAGCGCCTCGAACAGCAGATAGAGCGTCATCATCTTGGTCAGCGAGGCCGGATAGCGCTGCGCCGCCGAATTGACCTCGAACAGCTGCTTGCCGCTGCTGGCGTCGATGACGATGGCCGCATATTTCTGCGGCGGCGCCGGCACCGCCAGCACCGAGTCTGGCGGCGCCGTGGTGCAGCCGGCAACAAACAGCAGCATGAGGGCCGCGACTAATCTCTGGACGAGTGGGGGGTAGCGGAAAGCGGGCAAGTCGGTTCCGAAGCAGGCTGTTGCTGAGAGGGCCGGAACCTAGCCTAACCCGATTGCTTCGTCCATTTGGTTAACGGGGGCCGCAGGATTAGCCGCGGGTTCGCTGCCCATTGCTCGCTCAAAGAGGCCCCCTCACCCGGATTGCCAACCGAATTGCAAAGGGCAATTCGGGGCAATCCGACCTCTCCCCGAGGGGAGAGGAGGGAGCCGGCGCTGAGGCGCATCTCTTCTCCCCTCGGGGAGAAGGTGGCCGCGAAGCGGCCGGATGAGGGGGTCTTCCGTCTTCCACTGGCGTGTCCGCCGCCGCCCCGAAATCGCCTGTTTCCTGTTCTGTTTTGCCTTCGGGGTCGCGCTGCTGTTAATTGTGGTCGACATTTGGCTTGGGGGTTGAATATGAGCATGGAACTCGGCGCGCAGGCGCCGTCGCTGATCAGGGCATCTCTCAGCCGCACCGGCAAATGGGCCGGCAGCGTCGCCTTTATCGGCGGCGCGGCGTCCGACATTCTCAACCCGCTGGCGCCGTTCGCCGCCTATATCGCGCTGGTCGCCTCGGTCGCGGCAGTCATCATCGCCATCGCCATTGTGCTCAGGCTGGTGCTGGCGGCCAAGGCGCTGCCGGCGCTGATCTTTGCCACCAGTGCCGCCGCGGTTGCCGGTGGCGTCTACGGGTTGCAACAGCAGACCAATTCGCAAAACGGGGTGATCGCCGGCCTGGTGCCGGCCATCGCCGAGCTGCAGCAGAGCATGGGCATCGTCTCGGCCAAGGTGGCCAAGATCGAGAAAACGGTCACGCAAACGCAGCAGACGGTCGAGGCGGTCAAGCAGACCACCGATACGGTGGCCAAGAAGACCGAGGAGATCGCCTCGACCCAGCAGCAGCAGGCCGTGCAGGGCGCCGAGACGCAAAAGAGCGTCGAGGCGGTCAAGCAAACCACCGAGACGCTCGCCGCCGGCCAGAAGCAGCAGGCGGCGCAGGCCGAAAAGCTGCAGGCGACCACCGAGCAGATCGCGGTGTCGATCGATACCATCGCCAAGGGGTTTGCCGCGCTCGCCGCCCAGGGTGGGGCGATCGCCGACCCCAAGCGTCCCGACGAATACTATCACAATGCCCGCGTCTACGAGCTGTCGGGCGACATGCTCAATGCGCGGCGTTCGTATCTCGCTTTCGCCGGCTTCGATGTCGATGCCATCGATCCCTACACGCGCTTTGCCACGTTGCTGCGCGTGCAGGACGGCAAGGCCGGTTCGCGCGAAGTGTTCGGCGCGCTGGCCGACAAGGGCAAGGCGCTGTCGATCAAGCTCGTCCATCTCGAACAGTTCGACGATGCCCAGCGCCTGGAAAAACTCAACGCCTTCATATCAGCCAATCCCGATTTCGCGCCGGCCTATTATTTGTTGGCGCAGGAGTTTTCGGAAGATCGCCTCGGCAGCCAGTCGCTGTCCGACAAGCGCAGCGAGGCCCAGGCGCTGACCAAATTCGTCTCCTACGAAAAGGATGGCGGGCTGCTGAAATATTTCGTCGACCAAACGCAGCTCGCCGACTGGTTGGACCGTAGCCGCAGCCGGCTGGCCGCCCTTGGCGACGTGCTCGACCCCGCGCGTTTTGCACCGACCTTGACGCCGATGCGCTCGAACCAGGGCTGGTCGATGACCATCTCGTTGCCCGAGGTTGCCACGGCCATTTCCTGGCGTCTCGGCAACAGCGGCCCATTCACCGACACCGGCTTCCTGTCGACCAACGACCCGCGGACCGGCAAGCCGATGCCCAATCCGAGCTTCGAGCTGCCCGACAGCACCGCTGCCACCACCATCGCCATCAAATATCTCGATCTGAGGGGACGCGAGACCGGTCCGTTCGACATAAAATTCGATCCGGACGCCGCACTCCAACAAGGCTCGAAGCAGATCCTCGACCAGTTCTGGACCTCGTGGATTGCCTTTGACGCCAGCGGCAATCACGGCCTGGTCTATTTCAGCCAGATGCTGTCGTTCCGCTGCGCCATCAAGGAGGTGCATTACGGCCTCAACGGTGCGGCACTCGACAAGGAGATCAAGATGCCGCCTTGCGACAAGAAGGACCCCTACGCCATCCCCTACGACTACCAGCCCTATTTCAAGGTCGCCGACAGCGTGAAGTCGATGTCGGTGCAGGTCACCTACATGGACGGCACCCAGTCGCCAGTGCGGGAGTACAAGCGGCAGTAGGCCGGCGCCGACCCCCTCATCCGGCCGCTTCGCGGCCACCTTCTCCCCGCTGGGGAGAAGAGACTGACGCCGGCGCCGGTGATCTCCTCTCCCCTCGGGGAGAGGTCGGCCGAGCGAAGCGGAGGCCGGGTGAGGGGGCCTTTGCCCAAATGCTGACGCAAAATGCTGGCCGCTGCGCTTGCGCAACCGGGCCTGAGCGGCTTTTGCTGGCGCGGGCAGAATCAGCAGGTGCGCGCATGGATACGGTCACGATCAAGGCAAAAGGCATTTCGGTAACGGTCGATCTGGCCGTCGGCCATCTCGCCGACATGGTGGTCGACATCGATGGCCGCCGCCTGAAGCCGCTGCATCGCGCGCCCTGGGTCGATACGGGCGAAACGCTGCCGCAGAACCTGCCCGAAGGCACTGTTCGCCTTTCCGGCGATTTCCTCTGCGCGCCGTTCTCGCGCAGCGATGTCGAGGAAGCGCCACTGCATGGCTGGCCGGCCAACAGCGGCTGGGATGTCGTCGACAGCAGCGCGACATCGGATGGCTGGCGGGCCACCTTCCGGCTGCAGCACAAGGTGATGGGCGCAACGGTCGACAAGATCCTCACCTTGCGCGACGGCCATCCGTTTCTCTATCAGGAACATGTCTTTACCGGCGGCAACGGTGCCATTTCCGTCGCCCACCATCCGATGACGGCGATGCAGGACGGCGGCCGGCTGGCCTTCTCGCCCAAGCGTTTTGCCGCGACGCTGGACGAACCGCTGGAGACCGATCCGGCTCGCGGCCGTTTCCTGCTCGCCTATCCCGCGCGTTCCGCCGATCTCGAGCACTTTCCCACCGCCGCTGGCGGCACGACGGACCTTGCCGACTACCGCGACGATCAGCTGCGCGAGGATTTCCTCACCCTGGTCGAGGCCGATCACGGCGGACCGGGCTGGACCGCCCTGGCGCGCCGGGCGGAACAGGATCTCGTGCTGGTGCTGAAAAACCCGGCCGAATTGCCGGTCACCATGCTGTGGTTCAGCAATGGCGGCCGCGATTACGCGCCATGGAGCGGCCGCCATCGCGGCGTGCTCGGCATCGAGGACGGCCGCGCTGCGGTCGGCCATGCCGCGTCGATCGGCGACAACTGGCTGAAGCGCGAAGGCGTGGCGACCGCCTTTGCGCTCGGCGGTGAAGTCTCCTTCCGCCATGTCATCGGCGCGCTGCCGCAGGCCGGCGGCGAGCCGCCACGCGACATCGCGACGTCGGATGGCCGCATGCGCATCCTGGCCGCGGACGGCTCAGAGCGAGACATCGCCTTCGACAGCGATTTCCTGCGCATCGGCCAATCCGTTCCTGCCTGAGCACGCAGCGTCATTGCAGGTTTGAAATTTCCGCGAACTATCGCCAAGATGCGGCCGAATTCATCCTGCGGAAGCCGGAAAGGCTCTCATGTCCGAAATCGCCCATCTCGCCGCCACCATCTTCAAGCGTGCCGGCAAGGCGCGGCGCTTCATCGTCGCCATTGCCGGCCCTCCCGGCGCCGGCAAGTCGACGCTGTCGGCCAGCCTGCATGATCTTCTGCCGGAGGGTGCCGCGGAAGTCGTGCCGATGGATGGTTTCCACTATGACGACATCGTGCTCGAGCGGCGTGGCCTGCGCTCCAGAAAGGGCGCGCCGGAAACCTTCGACTTCTACGGCTTCGAGACGCTGCTGAAGCGCATCCGCGCCAGCGAGCCCGACATCGCCATTCCGGTGTTCGACCGCAGCATGGAATTGTCGCGCGCCGCCGCGGGAATCGTCGCCGCCGAGACCAAATTCATCCTGGTTGAGGGCAATTACCTGTTGCTGGACGAAGAGCCGTGGTCGCGCCTAGCGCCGCTGTTCGATTTTACGATCTATGTCGATGTGCCGCGCGCCGAGCTCGAGCGCCGCCTGCTGGAGCGCTGGCATGGCCATGGCCGTTCCGACGCCGATGCGCGCGCCTGGATCGCCTCCAACGACATGCCCAACATCGATCGCGTGCTGGCCCGCCGGCGCCCCGCCGACCTGGTAATTGGCGATCACGCATAATTCTCAGGATTTCCGAACGGGAACCTTAAGACTTTCTGGTCGTTATCGCCCAAACCGGCAATCGTGCCGCCATGAGGGAACCGTCCAATGGCAACCAAGGCAAGAAAACCCGTCAAGGGCAAGACAGCTCAACCCAAGGCAACCCAGGCAAAGGCAGGCGCTGGCCCGGCAATCGCGGCGCGCTCCAAGGACGCAAAGCCGGCTTTCGGCAAGGCAGCGCCCAGGAAGGTGGTGCCAGCCGTGGCCAAGACCGCGGCAAGAGCCGCCGCGCCAAAAGCCGCCAAGCCCAAGAAGGCGGCATCCAGCGGATCGATCGCCGGCAGCGCCATGCGCACGGTCAAGGCGACGGCCAATGTTGCCGCCGGCGCGGTTGTCGCCACGGCCAGAGGCGCCGCATCGCTCGCCGCTTCCGTTATCGGCAGGGGCGGCTCAAAAGCCAAAGCCAAGGCGAAATAGGCCGAGCCGCTTCTCGCGGCTCTGCCTCGCCTCGCGTCAGGCTCTGGCCGGGATGTTGAGGCCTCTTTGCACCGCCGGGCGCGTCAGGCCGCGCTCCAGCCACGCCGCCACGATAGGAAAATCGTCGAAGCCGACGAGTTCCCGCGCCTCATAGAAGCCGATCAGATTGCGCACCCAGCCGAGCATCGAGATGTCGGCGATGGTGTAGTCGTCGCCCATGATCCAGGTGCGGCCCTTCAGCCTCGTCTCGAGCACGCCGATAAGCCGCCGCGATTCGTCGCGATAGCGCTCCAGCGGCCGCTTGTCGGCGATCTCACGTCCCGCGAATTTGTTGAAAAAGCCGACCTGGCCGAAGATTGGCCCGATCGAGGCCATCTGGAAGAACACCCACTGGATGGTCTCGTAGCGCCGCGTCGGATCGGCGGGGATCAGCTTGCCGGTCTTGTCGGTGAGGTAGAGCAGGATGGCGCCGGATTCGAACAGGCCGATCGGCTTGCCGCCCGGGCCGTTGGGATCGATGATCGCCGGTATCTTCCCGTTGGGGTTCAGCGACAGGAATTCCGGCGTCCAGCTTTCATTCTTGCCGATGTTCACCGCATGCGGCTCGTAGGGCAGGCCGAGTTCTTCCAGCGCGATCGACACCTTCACCCCGTTCGGCGTCGGAAACGAATACAGCTGGAGGCGGTCGGGATAGCTGGCCGGCCAGCGCGTGGCGATCGGAAAAGCGGACAGATCGGTCATCGAAAACTCCTGGGCGGGGATTTTACGCGGGCATCGCGCGGAGGGGTCGCCAAGAGTTAGGCGGGCACGCCACCGCGATCAATACGGGGAAGAAAGTTTCGCGCTGCACACACAGTCTATGGCTTGCGGTCAGATCGCCCTGAACGCCACCACCGCATTGGTGCCGCCAAAGGCAAAACCGTTGCTGATCGCGGCGCGTACCTTGCGTTCGCGCGCGACATTGGGCGTGATGTCGAGATCGCAGTCCGGGTCGGCCTGCCGAAAATTGGCCGTCGGCGGCACGATGCCTTCGCGGATCGCCATCACGCAGGCGATCATCTCCAGCGCCCCCGATGCGCCCAGGCAGTGGGCATGCATCGACTTGGTCGAAGAGATGGAAAGCTTGTAGGCCTGATCGCCGAAGACACGCTTGATCGCCGCCGTCTCGATCTGGTCGTTGGCCTTGGTGCCGGTGCCATGCGCGTTGAGATAGTCGACATCTTCCGGATTGAGCTCGGCATCGGCGAGGCAGGCGCGCATCGCTGCGGTCGGTCCCTCGATGGTCGGGGCGACGATATCGGACGCATCGGCCGACAGGCCGGCGCCGGCAATCTCGGCCAGAATGTTGGCGCCGCGCGCCATGGCATGTTCGTAGGTTTCCAGCACCGCCATGGCAGCACCCTCGCCAAGCGACAGGCCCTGGCGATCGGCCGAGAACGGCCGGCAGGTGTCGGGTGCCAGCACCCGGAGCGCCTCCCAACCTTTCAGGATGCCCCAGACAAGCGGTGCGTCGGTGCCGCCGGCGACCATGACGTCGGCGCGGCCGAGCCTAATCTGGTCGACCGCCGAGGCAAAGGCGTGGTTCGACGACGAGCAGGCGGAGGTGACGCCGAACACCGGTCCGCGCAGGCCAAGCGCCATGCTGACATGGCCGGAAGCCGCACTCGGCATCACTTTCGGCACGGTGAAGATGCCAGCGCGATTCTTGCCCTCGAGCAGGATGGCGCGATAGGCCTCTTCGATCGCCTCCCAGCCGCAGACGCCGACGCCGACCACGGCGCCCATGCGGTAGGTGGTGGCCTCGTCCGAAGCCAGTCCGGCATGCTGCATCGCCTCGCGCGCGGCGATCGTCGCCAGCAGGCTGAAGCGGTCCATCGACACGGTCTGCTTGTGGCTGATGCCATGATCGGGCAGCGTCTTGATCTCGCAGCCGACCCTGACCCTCAGGTCATGCAATTCCGAATTGACGATCGGGCCGATGGCCGAGCGGCCGGCGCGCATTTCGCCCCAGATCGCGGGCGCACTGGTGCCGAGCCCGCATATGCCGCCGATGCCGGTAATGACGACCCGCTTGCGCATTCAGCTCAGGCTTTTTTCGCGATCAGCGCGCGAACCGCCTCGACCATGTCGCCGACATTCTTGAGGTTGCTCCAGGCATCGACCGTGTTCATCTCGATCTCGATGCCATAGTCTTCCTCGAGATCGAAGATGATCTCGGTCAGTTCCAGCGAATGGATGCCAAGCGCGGTCAATTCGGTACTGGTGGTGATTTCTTCGCCGCCCGGCTCAGCGTGAGCCTTGATCTTGGCGATGATGTCCGTTGCCAGCTGGTCAGCCATTCGGTTTCTTCCCCAACTCTGTCGTTTCCCGACGCCGACTGATCAGCGCCCCTCTGTCCCCGGATTCGAATCCTCGTCGCCTTTTACCCAGCAAGGCGCTGTATGACCGTTCCAAGGTGGCTCCCTCTATAGAAACGGAAACGTTGTCAAGCAACAAGCTATATATCGACAAAGCCGCCGGAGTGCTTAACGTTGGCGCCATGGACACGCTGGAACATGGTTTGACGACTGCGCTGCCGGCCCAGCGCGCCGCCGGAATGGCGCGGCTTGCCTGCGCCCTCTCTGGCGGCCGCACGCGCCTTCAACGCCTCTATCAGGACGGCTCCGCCAAGATCCGCATGCCGGCCGTGGCGGCTGATCCGCTCGAAGCCGTGTTGATCAACACCGCCGGGGGGCTGACGGGCGGCGACCGGCTCGGCTGGGAGATCGATGTCGGCGCCGGCGCTTCCGCCTCGATAACCACGCAGGCCTGCGAGAAGGTCTATCGCGCCGCTTCAGACCGCGCCGAGGTGCGGGTCAGGCTGACAGTTGGCGAAAACGGCCGCATCGCCTGGCTGCCGCAGGAAACCATTGTCTTTGACCGATCGGCCTTTGCGCGCACGCTCGATGTCGAGCTTGCCGGCGGTGCTGAGGCGCTGCTGCTTGAGGCCACCGTCTTCGGCCGCCTCGCCATGGGCGAAAGTACAACCCAAGGCCATTTCCACGACCGCTGGCGCGTCCATCAGGATGGCGCGCTCGCCTATGCCGAGGAGTTCCGCATCGGCCCCGGCATAGCGGCCGCCTTGAACCGTCCCGCGGTGGCCGGCGGTGCCATCGCGGTGGCGACGCTGCTGATGATCTCGCCGCGGGCGGAGGCCTTGCTCGATCCGGCCCGTGACATCATCGGCGGCCAGGGCGACGCCAGCGCCTGGAGCGTTCAGAAATCTGGCAAGCTTCTTGCGAGGCTGTTTGCCGAGGACGGCTACCAGCTCCGCAAGCGGTTGGTTCCGCTCGTCGAATTGCTCAATGGGCGGGCGGGTCTGCCCAAATTATGGTCACTCTGATTCTGCCACTCCGGGAAAACGCATGAACCTGACGCCAAGGGAAAAGGACAAGCTGCTCATCGCCATGGCGGCGATCGTGGCGCGCAAGCGGCTGGAGCGCGGCGTCAAGCTCAACCACCCCGAAGCGATCGCGCTGATCACCGATTTTGTCGTCGAGGGTGCCCGCGACGGCCGCCCGGTGGCCGAACTGATGGAGGCCGGCGCCCATGTCGTCACCCGTGCGCAGGTGATGCAAGGCATCGCCGAGATGATCCACGACGTGCAGGTCGAGGCGACATTTCCCGACGGCACCAAGCTGGTCACCGTGCACGAACCCATCAGGTGAGGAGACGAAGATGCTGGAGCTGCGCCCAAACTGCGAATGCTGCGACAAGGACCTGCCGCCTGAAGCGTCGGATGCGCTGATCTGCACCTTCGAATGCACCTTTTGCGCCGATTGCTCGGAAAACGTGCTGGGCGGCGTCTGCCCGAATTGCGGCGGCAATTTCTCCATGCGCCCCATCCGGCCGGCAGCCATGCTGAAGAAATATCCCGCCTCGACCAAACGCATTCTCAAGGCCGAGGGCTGCGGTCCCCGCAAGGCTGCTTGAACTGCAGACGATTTTCAAAACGGAAGGCACGTCGATGATATCAGCTCCGATGAAACGCACCGCCGTCTCGGCGATCCTGCTGCTGGTCGCGGCAATGCCCGCCTATGCCCATGTCGGCATCGGCACGACCTCGTCCTTCGCCGCTGGCTTCAGCCACCCGCTCTCCGGCCTCGACCATATGACGGTTATGCTCGCGGTCGGCCTGTGGGCAGCGCTCAAGGGCGGCAAGGCGATTTGGGCATGGCCGGCGGCCTTTGTCGGCGTCATGCTGGTCGGTGGTGCGCTTGGCATGCTGCAAGTGCCGTTGCCCTTCGTCGAGCCCGGCATCTTGGCTTCCGTTGTCGCGCTCGGCCTGCTGGTCGCGCTCGCCGTAGATCTTCCAGTCTCGGCCGGCGTCGCCATTATCGGCGTGTTCGCCCTGTTCCATGGCCACGCCCATGGCACCGAAGTGCCTGAAAACGCCGGCGGGCTCGAATATATGGCCGGCTTTGCCGTCGCCACCGCGGCTCTCCATGCCGTCGGCATCGCCGTCGCGCTCGGCCTCGGCATGCGTTTCCGTGGCTTTGCCCGCGCCGCCGGTGCCGCTTGTGCGGCCGTCGGTGTCGGCCTCGCCCTCGGCCTGTTGTGAGGTTGTCGATGATCCCGGGCGAAATCATCACCGCAGGCGGCGACATCGAACTGAATAAGGGCCTGCCGACTGTGTCGCTGAAAGTTGCCAACAGCGGCGACCGGCCGATCCAGGTCGGCAGCCACTACCACTTCTTCGAGACCAATGAGGGTCTGAAGTTCGATCGCGACAAGGCGCGGGGCATGCGCCTCGACATCGCCGCCGGCACCGCAATGCGCTTCGAGCCCGGACAGGAGCGCGACGTCACTCTGGTGCCGCTCGGGGGAAAACGCGAAGTCTATGGATTTCAACAGAAGGTGATGGGAAAACTCTGATGCCAGCAAGGATTTCCCGCGCCGCCTATGCGCAGATGTACGGCCCGACGGTTGGCGACAGAGTGCGGCTTGCCGACACCGAACTGTTCATCGAGGTCGAAAAGGACCTCACCATTCACGGTGAGGAGGTGAAATTCGGCGGCGGCAAGGTCATTCGCGACGGCATGGGCCAGAGCCAGGTTTCGCGCGCCGGGGGTGCGGTGGACACCGTCATCACCAACGCGCTGGTCGTCGATGCCAGCGCCGGCATCTTCAAGGCCGATATCGGCCTCAAGGACGGCCGCATCGCGGCGATCGGCAAGGCCGGCAATCCGGACACGCAGGACGGCGTTACCATCATCATCGGCCCCGGCACCGAGATCATCGCCGGCGAGGGCAAGATCCTCACCGCCGGCGGTTTCGACGCGCATATCCACTTCATCTGCCCGCAGCAGATCGAGGAAGCGCTGATGTCAGGCATCACCACCATGCTTGGCGGCGGCACCGGTCCGGCGCACGGCACGCTGGCGACGACCTGCACGCCGGGGCCGTGGCACATGGCGCGCATGATCCAGTCTTTTGACGCCTTCCCGATGAATATCGGCCTGTCCGGCAAGGGCAATGCCTCGCTGCCGGCCGCACTGGAAGAGATGGTGCTCGGCGGCGCCTGTTCGCTGAAGCTCCACGAGGACTGGGGCACGACGCCCGCGGCCATCGACTGCTGCTTGTCGGTCGCCGACGATTACGACGTGCAGGTGATGATCCACACCGACACGCTGAACGAGTCCGGCTTTGTGGAAAACACCGTCGCCGCCATCAAGGGCCGCACCATCCACGCCTTTCACACTGAAGGCGCTGGCGGCGGCCACGCCCCTGATATCATCAAGGTTTGCGGCCTGCCCAACGTCATCCCGTCCTCGACCAACCCGACAAGGCCCTACACCGTCAACACGCTGGCCGAGCATCTCGACATGCTGATGGTTTGCCATCATCTGTCGCCGTCGATCCCCGAAGACATCGCCTTCGCCGAAAGCCGCATCCGCAAGGAAACCATCGCGGCGGAAGATATTTTGCACGACATTGGCGCCTTCTCGATCATCTCGTCGGACAGCCAAGCCATGGGCCGCGTCGGCGAGGTGGCGATCCGCACCTGGCAGACCGCCGACAAGATGAAGCGCCAGCGCGGCTCGCTGCCGCAGGAAACCGGCAACAACGACAATTTCCGCGTCCGCCGCTACATCGCCAAATACACCATCAACCCGGCCATCGCGCATGGCCTGTCCAGGGACATAGGCTCGATCGCTGTGGGAAAACGCGCCGACCTGGTGCTGTGGAACCCGGCCTTCTTCGGCGTCAAGCCGGACATGGTATTGCTCGGCGGCATGATCGCGGCCGCACCGATGGGCGACCCCAACGCCTCGATCCCGACGCCGCAGCCTATGCACTACCGGCCGATGTTCGGCGCTTTTGGCAAGGCGCGGACCAACTCGTCGGTAACCTTTGTGTCGAAGGCGGCGCTCGAATCGGGCCTGCATGGCAGGCTTGGCGTCGACAAGCAGTTCGTCGCCGTCGAAAACACCCGAGGCGGCATCGGCAAGCATTCGATGGTGCTCAACGACGCCACCCCGCACGTCGAGGTCGACCCGGAAACCTACGAGGTTCGCGCCGATGGCGAGCTTTTGACCTGCGAGCCGGCGACTGTGCTGCCGATGGCACAAAGGTATTTTCTGTTCTGACGCGAAACTGGCGATCGCGCCGAGCGCTGCAAAATCCGTTGCGGCTGGTGGCTGGCCGCAGCAATATGCAGCCTGCCAAGAGCCGCATTGTGATCAGGTATGGCCACCGAAATAGCCTCCGCCCACGACATCTTCCCGCACATCCGCATCGTCATGGGCATGGTGATCGGCCTCGGCGTCACGCGCCTTTTGTCGGGGCTTGCCCGCATCGTCCAGCATCCCGGCCAGTACAAGCTCTATCCCGTGCACCTGGCCTGGGTTGCCTCCATGCTGTTGCTGCTGGTGCATTTCTGGTGGTGGGAGTTCGGCCTCTACGCCATCGAGACCTGGACCTTCGGCAAATATCTGTTCCTCATCTTCTATGCCATCACGCTGTTCCTGCTCTGCGCGCTGCTGTTTCCGGATTCCATGCTCGACTACACCAGCTATGAGGATTTCTTCTATTCGCGCCGCGCCTGGTTCTTCGGCCTGCTGGCGATGACCTATCTGCTCGACGTCGTCGACACGCTGCTCAAGGGGCCGGAGCATTTCGCCCATTACGGCAATGAATATCTGTTCCGCACCCCGGTGTTCGTGGCTCTGTGCATTGCCGCCATCCTGGTGCGCGACCGCCGCTTCCACATCGCCTTCGTCATGGGCACACTGATCTACCAGGTATCGTTCATCCTGCGGCTCTTCGACACCATCGTCTGAGCGAACGCGATGGTCTAAATTCCCGGGAAAGGCAGGTTTCAACCATGTACAAAGCCGTTGGATCACGCGGATCCCGGGTCAGCCGTGTTCTCTGGATGCTCGAGGAACTCGGGCAGCCCTATGAATTCGTCGAGGTCAAACTGCGCTCGCCGGAAGCCTATGCGCTCAACCCATCAGGCAAGGTGCCGATCCTGATCGATGGCGAGCTCAAGGTGACGGATTCGGCGGCGATCTGCGTCTATCTCGCCGACAAGCACGCGGACAAAGGCATGGGCGCCAATCCCGGTGTTGCCGGCCGCGCCGAGATGGATTCCTGGATGCATTTTGCCCAATCGGAGTTCGAGGCGCCGTTGTGGAACAAGGTGCGCCACCGCTTCCTGCTGCCGAAGGAAATACGGGTCGATGTCGGCCCCGCCGCGGCGCATGACTTCGCCACGGAGGTCAAGGCGCTCGACCGCCGGCTTGGCGAAAACCCCTTTGCGCTGGGGGATCGCTTTTCCGCCGTCGACGTGCTGCTTGGCGATATGGGCAGCTGGGCTCGCGCTGGAAAATTCCCGATCGAATCCGACCGGGTGAGCGCCTATTTCGACCGCCTGCTGGCGCGTCCCGCCCGGGCCCGCGCGCAGGCCAATGGTGGAGCCATGAGATGAAACTCAACATAAACACGGACTTCACCAAATTCCCGCGCGCCGTCTCGGCGCTATCGGCCAGCCATGCTGGAAGCATCACACCATACGGTCGTGCCGTGCTTGCCCATGACGAGCGGCATCTGCGCCGCCGGGCCATCGAACTGGCAAGTGGCGACAAGGTTCTGGTCGACCTGCCTGCGGCGGTGGCCCTGAACGATGGCGACCGGCTGGTGCTGGAGGATGGCCGCCATATCGAGATCGTTGCGGCGGAGGAGCCGCTCTACGACATCCGCGCCAGCAACCCCGTGCATTTGTCCGAACTCGCCTGGCATATCGGCAACCGCCATCTCGCCGCGAGCATCGAGACCGGGCGCATCCTCATCCTGCGCGATCATGTCATCAAGGCGATGCTGGAAGGGCTGGGCGCTACGGTCGACGATGTGTCGGAGCCGTTCAAGCCGGTGCGCGGCGCCTATTCCGGCCAAGGCGGGCATGGCCACGGCCATTCACATGCCGAGGCGCATGCGCACAGCCACGCCGAGGCGCATTCCCACGCGCATGGCGAGTCGCATTCCCATTCTCACAGCCATTCGCACGCCGGCCATCACCACGACCATGATTGACCAGCCTTCCAACATCGCCTTGTTGCGGCTGATGGCGTGGCTGTCGCCTTCCTTTCCGGTCGGCGGCTTTTCCTACAGCCACGGCCTCGAACGCGCCGTGCATGATGGGCTGGTTGCCGACGCTGAAAGCCTCGCCGCTTGGCTGGAGACGCTGGTCGAGATGGGCTCGGGCTGGAACGACGCTGTGCTGTTTGCCGAAAGCTGGCGGCGCGCCCGCGCAGGCGGCGACCTCGACGAGATTGCCGGGCTCGCCGAGGCGCTGGCCGGATCGCGCGAGCGCCACGCGGAGACCATGCTGCAGGGTGCCGCCTTCCTCAAGGCGGCTTCTGCCTGGCCAAATCCTGTGCTGCACCGCCTGCCCGAGGAATGCGCCTACTGCGTCGCCGTCGGCGGCGTTGCCGGCGGCAACGCCATTGCCTTGTCGGACGCGCTGTCGGCATTCCTGCAGACCTTCTTTTCCAACCTCGTCCAGGCGGCGATCAGGCTCGGTGTCGTCGGCCAGACCGGCGCGACCGCGCTGCTTGCCGGCTTCGAGCCGCTGGCATTGGCGACGGCCGATCATGCGGCGCGCTCGACGCTTGACGATCTCGGCGGCTGCGCCTTCATTTCGGACATCATGGCGATGAAGCACGAAACCCAATACTCCAGGCTGTTCCGTTCATGATCCTCCTCGCCTTTGCACTGTCCTTCGTCCTGCTGCTGATCACTGCGCTGCATGTCTATTGGGGCATCGGCGGCATCTGGCCGGGCAGGGACGCTGCCTCCTGCGCCCGCGCCGTGGTCGGCTTTCGCGGCGTCGACGAGATGCCGACGCCTTTCGCCTCGTTCGCCGTCGCCGCCTGTCTGGCCTTGGCCACGCTGTGGCCGCTAGCACTGGAAGGTGTGTTTGCCTCGCCCTTTCCCAAGGCCGGGCTCGCCGCCACGTCGCTGCTCATCGCCCTGGTTTTCCTCGGGCGCGGCATGGCCGGCTTCACGCCCTGGTGGCGCCGGCTGGCGCCGGAACAGCCTTTCGCGCGGCTCGACCTGCGCTATTATTCGCCGCTGTGCCTGTTGATCGGGTTCGGCTTCGCCATTCTTGCCATCACGGAGTTCCCCGCATGACACAAGCCAACGGCCCTCTGCGTATCGGCATTGGTGGCCCTGTCGGTTCCGGCAAGACGACGCTGACCGAGAAGCTCTGCAAGGCGCTGCGCGACGAGTTTTCCATCGCCGTCGTCACCAACGACATCTACACCAAGGAAGACGCCATGATGCTGGCGCGGCTGCAGGCGCTGCCCGAGGATCGCATCATGGGTGTCGAGACCGGCGGCTGCCCGCACACCGCCATCCGCGAGGACGCCTCGATCAACCTGCAGGCGATCGCCGAGATGAACCGGAAGTTTCCGGATCTCGACATCGTCTTCATCGAATCCGGCGGCGACAATCTTGCCGCCACTTTTTCTCCGGATCTCGCCGACCTGACGCTCTATGTCATCTCGGTATGCCAGGGCGAGGAAATCCCACGCAAGGGCGGGCCGGCCATCACCCGCTCCGACTTCCTGGTCATCAACAAGAGCGATCTGGCGCCCTATGTAAACGTCAATCTCGATGTCATGGAGAGCGACGCCACCCGCATGCGCGGCAAGCGGCCCTTCGGCTTCACCGACCTGTCGCGCGGCAAGGGGCTGCAAGAAGTGATCGACTTCATCGTCGAGCATGGCGGGCTCAGGGCCGCCCGGTCGGCCGCCTGACCCATCCTTGCGGCGCGGACGAAGTTGGTCGTCTGCACCAAACGAAACTGGTTGCGCGCCTGTCCGGCGCGCGGCATCCTTGTTTCTTTCACGGAGTTTTGTCGATGAGCATCGCCAGGCTGCAGAAGGAAATGCTGACCAACCTGCCCTTCTACGAGGAGCGCGTCGATCTCGCCGCCGCCTTTCGTTGGACGGCGCGGCTCAACATGCACGAGGCGGTGGCCAATCATTTCTCGCTGTCGGTCAACGAGGACGGCACGAAGTTCCTGATGAACCCCAACCAGGTGCATTTCTCGCGCATCAAGGCGAGCGACCTGCTGCTGATCGACGCCAATGATCCCGACACGCTGACCGGTCCCAATGCGCCCGACCCGACCGCATGGGGTCTGCACGGAGCCATTCATCGCAATGTGCCGCATGCGCGCTGCGCCATGCATGTGCATTCCATCCATGTCACCGTGCTGGCGTCTCTGGCCGACTCGACCCTGCCGCCGATCGACCAGAACTCGGCCATGTTCTTCAACCGCCACGTCGTCGACGCCCACTATGGCGGGCTGGCTTTCGAGGAGGAGGGCGAACGCTGCTCGCAGCTGCTCACCGATCCCAAAGTCAAGGTCATGGTTATGGGCAATCACGGTGTGATGGTTATCGGCGACAGCGTCGCCGACGCCTTCAATCGCATGTTCTATTTCGAGCGCGCCGCCGAGACCTACATCAAGGCGCTGTGGACCGGCCGGCCGTTGCGTACGCTCTCCGACACCATTGCCGAAAAGACCGCGAGCGAGATGGACGACTATCCCGGCCAGGCGGAGCGCCATCTCAGCGAGCTGAAGGCGATCCTCGACGAAGAGGAGCCGGTGTACCGGAGCTGATTGTTGGGAGATTTCGACCGGCTGCGTCAGGTGGCAGGTCGCACCGGCTGACGGAGCAGGGTCTTGAGCTTTTCGGCCGGTGTCTTGCGCGGGTCGCCGAGGTAGATCTCGTGGTGAAGCCCGGTTTCGACCAGGCCGTTCGCCGGGATGAATTCCTTGTGCAGCCTTTGAAGAACGGGGCCTTCCTCGGCATAGGAGCCGATGTGCAGGGTCTGGACGGCCCGTCCTTCCTCAAGCCGTGCGAAGCGCAGTTTCGACAATGCCGGCAGCCCCTTCTTTTCCCGAGCCTGGATGACCGCTTCCTCGGCCATCGTCTGTTCGATGAAATCCGGCACCATGATCATCATCGTCCATGACCACTGATCCTTCCGGCCAGACAGGAAGTGGTCGTAGTCTTCGGCCCACCACAATCCTTCCAAGGGCGGCACGACGTAATCCTTGGCCAGGGCATCCTTGCTCATGAACTTGAGTGTATAGGAGGCCACATAGAGCGCCTCGACGGCCGCCTTGTAGTCCGGCTCCACATTGGGATCGCCGAAGCCGTCGATCATGAAATAGTTGAGTGGCGGCACGTCGATGATGGCGAACTCCCCGACCGGGCCGCTGTAGAGTGCCTTGTACAATTTCTTGAGATCGATCTTTTCCATGGAGGGCTCGGACGGTGAGATCGAGGTGCCGCGCCAGGGCGAGCTAAAACAGCTCGGCCCGCAATTCTTCGGCGCTGTTGATGACGATAGCTCCAGGCGGCCCTTCCATCGGCGCTTCCGGCCAGAAGATCGTCCGCATCCCGGCCGCTAGCCCGGCCATGGCGCCGGTGCGGCTGTCATCGACCGCGACTGCATCGGCAGGATCGACGCCGGCCAGCCAGGCGGCGCGCAGGAAGGGCTCGGGATGCGGCTTGCCTTCATGCACGTCGTTGCGGCTGATAGTTTTCATGCCGGGATAGATGAGACCGACAGCGCGCAGATTGGCGTCGACGATCAGCCGGTCGGAATTCGACACCACCGCTTGCGCCACGCCAAGCGCCCGCAACTCGTTGAACACCTCGATCGCGCCGGGGCGCGGCTTCAGCGTTTCGGCCATCGGCAGGTAGTGATCGTATTTGCGCACGATCCAGTCGTCGAAAGGCAGGTCGAGGCCAAAGTCATCGCGCAGCATCTCATAGACCGGCCATGCGGCAACACCCAGCACCCGCTCATGCAGGTTGGCCGGTGGCGCGATGCCGACGCTGTGCAGCGCCGCCACCAGCGCCGCTTCGTGCAGCGGCTCGCTGTCGACCAGCGTCCCATCCATGTCCCAGAAAACCGCTTTCGGCGTCATGCAAGAATTCCTTTTTCGATCCCCTTAAAGCGTTTGTAGCAGGAGATAAACCTTTGAGCCTGTTATCCGCGATGCTGATTGGGCGGTTGTCGCATCACCGGCGTCCTAAGACCGCAAGCAATTGCCCTTGTGATAGACAATTGCGCGCGAGCGCATTCCCTGCAAGACTATAGCGTTCCGCCTCGAGGCTTGGCGGGCATGGGAGGCAGGACGGTGAATTCCCGGCAGGATGGCGGCAGCAACAGGCTGGACGACGCAGCGCGCGCCGGCTGGCTCTATTATGTTGCCGGCAACACGCAGGACCAGATCGCCGCCACGCTCGGCATTTCCAGGCAGACGGCGCAGCGGCTGGTGTCGCTGGCGGTGTCCGAAGGGCTGATCAAGGTGCGCGTCGATCACCCGATCGCCAATTGTCTCGACCTCGCGGCGCGGCTGAAATCGCGCTTCGCGCTGGATCTGGTCGAGGTGGTGCCGAGCGATCCAGCTTCATCCTCGACCATCATCGGCGTCGCCGAAGCGGCGGCTGCCGAGATCGAACGGCGGCTAAGGTCACCGACCCCGATCGTCATGGCCATCGGCACCGGCCGCACGCTGAAGGCGGCGATCGAGCAACTGCCGCCGATGGAGTGCCCGCAGCACAAGGTGGTGTCGCTGACCGGCAACATCTCGCCCGACGGTTCGGCCGCCTTCTACAACGTCATCTTCACCATGGCCGACAGGGTCAAGGCGCGCTCCTTCCCAATGCCGCTGCCGGTCATCGCCTCCTCGCCGGAAGAGCGCGAAATGCTGCTCAACCAGCCGATGATCCAGCCGACACTGGCGCTGGCCGCGGAGGCCGACGTCACCTTTGTCGGCATCGGCGATCTCGGCCCGAAGGCGCCGCTCTACGAGGACGGCTTTATTTCGGAAGCTGAATTGAAGGCGCTGCAAAAGGCAGGCGGCGTCGCCGAAATCGTCGGCTGGGTATTCGACCGCGACGGCCGCATGATCGACGGCATCACCAACGACCGTGTGTCCTCGGCGTCGCTGCCGTCGCGCGAAAAGTCGCTGGTCATCGCCTTGGCCATGGGCGAACGCAAGCTGCCGGGCATCCTTGCCGCCGTCAACCGGCGGCTCGTCAACGGCCTGATCACCGATGAGCGGACCGCTGCCGCCTTGCTCGCGGCCGGCTGACTTTTCGATAGATTGAACAAGGGTTATTGGCGCCGCCCGCAAGGATCGTTGCCGTCCAGGAAACCCATGTCGCGCTGCAGATGCGGCGGCAATTCCCGGATGTCGAGATAGGTCCGTCTGCGGCCTATTTTCCGCGCGAATCCAAGCGTCAGCCGCGAAAACCAGCTGTGGCCTGGAGTTAGGATCAGCTTTTCCTGTACCGTGGTCATGATCGTCAGCCTCCGCTATGTCTGGACGAGATTGATCGTCGACCCCAAATATCGGCAGGATAAGCCCTCGCTTCCAATCAAACGTCGATCACGGCCCATAAGGAGGGCTTATGCCGAATCTCGAGGCACGACAGGTTTCCCAGCTCCCGCCGCTGCAGGCGATCCGGGTGTTCGAGGCAGTGGCGCGGCATCTCTCCTTCACCAAGGCGGCAGATGAGCTCGGCATGACGCAGGCGGCGGCGAGCTATCAGATCAAGCTGCTGGAAGAGCGCGTCGGCGGGCCGCTGTTCCTGCGCCGTCCCAAGCAGATCGTGCTGACCGAGGCCGGGCAGCGCCTGGCGCCTGCGGTCAGCGAGGCGTTCGCGCTGCTGAGCGGAGCCTATTCCGCCGCGCGCACCGGCGCGGATGGGCTGCTCTGTGTCTCGACGCTGCTGACCTTTGCCTCCAACTGGCTGGCGCAGCATCTAGGCTCGTTCCAGCTCGCGCATCCGGCGCTGGCCGTGCGCCTCGACACGTCGAACCGCATCGTCGATTTCGCCCGCGAGGATATCGACATCGCCATCCGCTCGGGCGGCGGCAACTGGCCGGGCATGGAGGTGCACAAGCTTCTCGATGCCGACTTCACGCCGATGCTCAGTCCCAAGCTGGCTGCCAGCATTGGCGGCGTCAACGAGCCGGCCGATCTGTTGCGCCTGCCCATTCTCGATCCCGGCGATATCTGGTGGAGGGACTGGTTCGCGGCTGCCGGCGTGCAGTCTCACGATCTTGCCACGCGTCCCGGCTCGAGCATGGGTGCGCAAGCCTACGAGGCCAATGCCGCCATCGCCGGCCAGGGCGTGGCCATCCTGACCAGGGCGCTGTTCAAGACCGAACTTGCCGATGGCCGCCTCATCCAGCCCTTTGACCTCGTCGGCGACGACGGTCACGCCTACTGGCTGGTCTATCCCGAAGCGCGCCGCAACGTGCCGAAGATCCGCGCCTTTCGCGACTGGGTGCTGGCCGAGATCGCTTGCCCCTAGGCGAAGCCGAAGATGCCCGTCGCCCTAATACGGGGCCGTCCTCCGATGACCGTCTTTCGACCAAAGACAGCTCTCGCCTGAGGCGCCTGCAACCGCGCGCGCATGGTTAACCAATGGTAAGCACGGAGTTAACCATCACCCGGAAAAACACTGTCGACATCATCTGCTTGGCCGACACCGCACTTGTGGCGACTCAATCAAGTTGGATCAATCGGCGCAGTGAGATGCCGTCGATCAGTGAGATTGTCAGGGCCGATGAAAGCCTATCGCGTCGAAGAAATCGAAGACAATGCCGTGCGCGCGACACATATGATCGAAGCGTTTACGCCGTTTCAAGCTGCCGCGCTGGCAATCCAACGGGAAGTTACACTGCGAAAAGACGAATCCGACTGGGTCAGGGTGACGGAAATCTTGACCCGAGCCAGGCAAGACCGCGATGGCGACACTTTCGAGTATTGCGTCGGACGGTATCCGTCGCACGGATGAAAACCCTCGCCCGGACAAGCTGCTGCCCATAGGCCGCGATAGCCGGTCCGCATAGGCCCGCTATCCACCCGCCGGCCGAAACTCTGTCGTTTCGCTTCACGGCCAGCCGGTTTCGAACCGTTCTCAAAACACCGCAAGACGCCACGCGTCGGATGCCGCGCGACATCCCACGTGCTGCGCTGCAGCATCGAATCCGGCTTGACATAATTAATAGCAAGTGAGTAATTGCTCATCACCAAGGCAAATGCTCATCTTGGTTTATGGGAGGAATTTGATGAAACTTCGCACGCTCACACTGGGCTTGTTGTCGGCCAGCGCCCTTGCGTTCGCCGCGCATGCCGAATCCATCACCATCGCCACCGTCAACAACGGCGATATGGTCCGCATGCAGAAGCTGACGGACGACTTCACCAAGGCAAACCCCGACATCACCCTCAACTGGGTCACGCTCGAAGAGAACGTGCTGCGCGAGCGCGTCACCACCGACATCGCCACCAAGGGTGGCCAGTATGACGTGATGACCATCGGCACCTACGAGGTTCCGATCTGGGCCAAGCAGAGCTGGCTGCTGCCGCTCGACAAGCTCGGCGACGACTATGACGCCAAGGACATCATCCCGGCCATCGCCGGCGGCCTTTCGGTTGACGGCAAGCTTTATGCAGCACCGTTCTACGGCGAAAGCTCGTTCGTCATGTTCCGCAAGGACCTGATGGAGAAGGCAGGGCTGACCATGCCAGACGCGCCGACCTGGGACTTCATCAAGCAGGCCGCCGACAAGATGACCGACCGCGCCAATGGCGTGAACGGCGTCTGCTTGCGCGGCAAGGCCGGCTGGGGCGAGAACATGGCTTTCCTGACCGCCATGTCGAACTCCTTCGGCGCGCGCTGGTTCGATGAGAACTGGAAGCCGCAGTTCGATCAGCCAGAGTGGAAGAGCACGCTGCAGTTCTACGTCGACCTGATGAAGGCCGACGGCCCCGAGGGCGCTTCATCCAACGGCTTCAACGAAAACCTGGCGCTGTTCCAGCAGGGCAAGTGCGGCATGTGGATCGATGCCACCGTCGCTGCGTCCTTCGTCTCCGACCCGAAGAACTCCACCGTCGCCGACAAGGTCGGCTATGCGCTCGCTCCCGACAACGGTCTCGGCAAGCGCGGCAACTGGCTCTGGGCCTGGTCGCTGGCCATTCCCGCCGGCACGCAGAAGGCAGACGCGGCAGAGAAGTTCGTCTCCTGGGCAACCTCGAAGCACTATGCCGAACTCGTCGCGGCGAAGGAAGGCTGGGCGAACGTTCCTCCGGGCACACGCTCCTCGCTCTACGCCAATGCCGAGTACCAGAAGGCAGCGCCTTTCGCCAAGATGACGCTGGACTCGATCAACGCGGCCGATCCGACGCATCCGACCGTCAAGCCGGTGCCTTATGTCGGCGTCCAGTTCGTCGCCATCCCTGAGTTCCAGGGTCTCGGCACCACCGTCGGTCAGCTCTTCTCGGCGGCACTTGCCGGCCAGTCGAGCGTCGACGATGCCCTGAAGCAGGCCCAGGACGCTGCCACGGCGGCAATGACCGAGGGCGGCTATATCAAGTAGGCTCCTCCCGGTGCCGAATGCCGGCCGTCGATCATGACCGGCAACGGCCGCCCGAATCCCAGTTCGGGCGGCCGCCTTCACAATCCTAGGAATTGTGGCACAACTCTGAAAATCTGACTGACCTTTGGAGGGTGACCGTCATGGCTACTCAGCAGACCCGTTCGCTTGCCCGTTTCATGATGGCGCCATCCGTGGTGCTGCTGTTCGTCTGGATGATTGTGCCGCTGGTCATCACCCTGTGGTTCTCCTTCCAGCAGTACAATCCGCTCAACCCGATCCGCGATGGGTTCGTCGGCTTTTCCAACTACGCGCTGTTCTACTCCAACCCGGCTTTCCTGCAGTCGATCCTCAACACGCTTACCATCGTGGTCAGCGTGCTGCTGATCACGGTGATCGGCGGCATCCTGCTGGCGCTGCTGATCGATCAGCCGATGTGGGGACAGGGCATCGTGCGCATCCTCGTCATCTCGCCCTTCTTCGTCATGCCGCCGGTGGCGGCGCTGGTCTGGAAGAACATGATCATGCATCCGCAATACGGCGTCTTTGCCGACATTGCGCGCTTCTTTGGCGGCCAGCCGATCGACTGGTTCGGGCAGCATCCTCTCACGGCGGTCATCATCATCGTCGCCTGGCAGTGGCTGCCATTTGCGACGCTGATCCTGTTGACGGCCCTGCAGTCGCTTGACGGCGAGCAGAAGGAAGCCGCCGAAATGGATGGCGCCGGCTTCATCAGCCGCTTCATCTATTTGACGCTGCCGCACATGTCGCGCGCCATCACCGTCGTCATCCTGATCCAGACGATCTTCCTTTTGTCAGTCTATGCCGAGATCCTGGTCACCACCAATGGCGGCCCCGGCTACGCCTCCACCAACCTGCCCTTCCTCGTCTACCAGAAGGCGCTGCTGGAGTTCAAAATCGGCCAGGCATCCGCCGGCGGTGTCATCGCCGTCATTCTCGCCAACATCGTCGCCTTCTTCGCCATGCGCGCAGTCGGCAAGAACCTGGACAAGTAAGGGAGGATACGATGGCACGTGCAGTCACCACCCAACATAAGGTCATTGCGACCGCGGCCGCCTGGATCGTCGCGCTGCTGATCTTCTTCCCGATCCTTTATACGATCATCACCTCGTTCAAGTCGGAGCAGGAAGCCATCCAGGGTTTCGCCCTGATCCCGTCGGGGACCTTTGAGAGCTACTCCGAGGTCCAGGCGCAGAGCGGCTACTTCAAGTTCTTCCTCAACTCGGTGCTGCTGTCGGTCGGCTCGACCATTCTGGCGCTGATCGTTGCGGTTCCGGCGGCGTGGTCGATGGCCTTCTCGCCCGGCAAGTGGACCAAGGACATCCTGATGTGGATGCTCTCCACCAAGATGATGCCGGCAGTTGCCGTGCTGTTCCCGATCTACCTGATCTTCCGCGATACCGGACTGCTCGACAGCCGCATCGGCCTGATGGTCATGTTGATGCTGATCAACCTGCCGATCGTGGTCTGGATGCTCTACACCTACTTCCGTGAGATCCCGGGCGAGATCCTCGAAGCGGCGCGCATGGACGGCGCCACGCTGTGGGGTGAGATCGCCTATGTGCTGACCCCGATGGCGGTGCCGGGCATCGCTTCGACCATGCTTTTGAACATCATCCTGGCGTGGAACGAAGCGTTCTGGACCATCCGCCTGACCACCACCGAAGCAGCACCGCTGACGGCCTTCATCAGTTCGTTCTCGAGCCCGCAAGGCCTGTTCTGGGCCAAACTTTCGGCGGCCTCGACGCTGGCCATCGCGCCGATCCTGATCATGGGCTGGTTCAGCCAGAAGCAACTGGTGCGCGGCCTGACATTTGGTGCCGTGAAGTAGCGGACCTTGCCTGAAGCAATCCACCAGAAATAACCCTTCGGGGGAGGAAACCATGGGAAACATCACGCTCAAGAACGTCTCCAAGCACTTCGGATCGACGATCATCATTCCAGGCCTCGACCTGGTCATCGAGAACGGCGAATTCGTCGTCTTCGTCGGCCCGTCGGGCTGCGGCAAGTCCACGCTGCTGCGCCTCATCGCCGGCCTCGAGGATACCATCGGCGGCACCATCAACATCGATGGCCGCGACGTCACCGGCGAGGCGCCGGCCAAGCGCAAGCTGGCCATGGTGTTCCAGTCCTATGCGCTCTACCCGCATATGACGGTGGCCAAGAACATCGGCTTCCCCTTGAAGATGGCCGGCGAGGATGTGGCGACGATCGACAAGAAGGTGAAGGACGCCGCGCGCGTCTTGAACCTGACCAACTATCTCGAACGCCGCCCCGGCCAGCTCTCCGGCGGCCAGCGCCAACGCGTCGCCATCGGCCGGGCCATCGTGCGCCAGCCCTCGGCCTTCCTGTTCGACGAGCCGTTGTCCAACCTCGACGCAGCGCTTCGCGGCACCATGCGCCTGGAGATCAGCGAGCTGCACCATCAGCTCAAGACGACGATGATCTACGTCACCCACGACCAGATCGAGGCCATGACCATGGCCGACAAGATCGTCGTGCTCAACGCCGGCAACATCGAGCAGGTCGGCTCGCCGATGGAACTCTACAAGTCGCCGAAGAACCTGTTTGTCGCCGGCTTCATCGGCTCGCCGAAGATGAACCTGATCGAGGGCGCGCCGGCCGCCAAATACGGCGCCAAGACCATTGGCATCCGTCCCGAGCACATGAACATCTCAACGACGGCGGGCGAATGGAAAGCCGTTGTCGGCGTCGCCGAACATCTCGGCTCCGACACGTTCTTGCACGTCCAGGCCGACGGCGTCGGTCCGCTGACGGTGCGTGCCGACGGCGAAATGGCCGTCCGCCACGGCGACACCATCTATCTGTCGCCCGACAAGGTCCGGATGCATCGCTTCGGCGCCGACGGAAAGGCGATGGCGCAGTGAGGCTGAAAGGCAAATCGGCGCTGGTCACCGGATCGGCACGTGGCATCGGCAAAGCCTTCGCCGAAGCCTATGTGCGTGAGGGTGCGACCGTCGCCATTGCCGATATCAATCTGGAGGCTGCCGAAAAGACCGCCTCCGGGTTTGGCGCCAAGGCCTATGCGGTCAGGCTCGATGTCAGCGACCTCGCTTCGATCGATGCGGCGGTGAAGGCGGCGGAGACAAAAACCGGCGGCCTCGACATACTGGTCAACAACGCCGCGTTGTTCGATCTGGCGCCGATCGTCGAGATCACCAAAGCGAGCTACGACAAGCTGTTTTCGGTCAACGTCGCCGGCACGTTGTTCATGCTGCAGGCCGCGGCCCGTTCGATGATTGCCAGGGGCAAGGGCGGCAGGATCATCAACATCGCCAGCCAGGCCGGACGGCGCGGCGAGCCGCTGGTCGCGGTCTACTGCGCCACCAAGGCCGCCGTGATTTCGCTTACCCAATCGGCGGGGCTCGACCTGATCAAGCACCGCATCAACGTCAATGGCATCGCGCCGGGCGTCGTCGACAGCGATATGTGGGATGAGGTCGACGCGCTGTTCGCCAAATACGAGAACCGGCCGAAGGGCGAGAAGAAGCGATTGGTCGGCGAGGGCGTGCCTTACGGCCGCATGGGCAAGCCGGAAGACCTGACCGGCATGGCCGTGTTCCTGGCCAGCGAGGACGCCGAATACATCGTCGCCCAGACCTACAATGTCGATGGCGGCCAGTGGATGAGTTGAGGGGCGAAGGCACTCTTCTCCCCGTCCCTCCACGGGGAGAAGAGGCCCGGATTACGCAGGCCGCAGCCCGGCCAAAGGGTAAAAGCAGATGACCATGAAACTCTCGTCTTCCGTCCTCGCCAAGCTCCCTGCCAAGGTCGCCGGTCCGAAATACGATCGCTCGAAGCTCAAGGCCGGCATCGTGCATTTCGGCGTCGGCAATTTCCACCGCTCGCACCAGGCCGTCTATCTCGACGATCTTTTCAATTCCGGTGTCGGCCACGACTGGGCGCTGATCGGCGCCGGCGTCTTCGAGGGCGAGAAGATCGGTCGCGGCAAGCTGCAGGAACAGGACTGGCTGACCACGGTGGTCGAGCAGGACAGTGGCCATATGAGCGCCCGCGTCACCGGTGTCATGATCGACTTCCTGACGCCTGGCGATGCGGCGGCGATCATCGATCAGCTCGCCGATCCGGCGATCAGGATCGTTTCGCTGACCATCACCGAAGGCGGCTATTTCATCGACCCGGCGTCGGGGGTGTTCAACCCGACTCACCCCGACATCGTCGCCGATGCGCAACCCGGGGCGACACCGAAGACGGTCTTCGGCCTCATCCTTGCTGGGCTGATCCGCCGCCGCGACGACGGCATCGTGCCGTTCACCGTCATGTCCTGCGACAACATCCCCCATAACGGCCATGTCACCTCGGACGGGGTTATCGGCCTGGCGCGTCTGATCGATGAGGACCTGGCGAACTGGGTGAGCGCGAAGGTCGCCTTTCCCAATGGCATGGTCGACCGCATCACGCCGGCGACCAGCGACCGCGAGCGAACCATTCTGTCGAGCGAATTCGGCCTCGACGATAACTGGCCGGTGTTCTGCGAGCCGTTCAAGCAATGGGTGCTGGAGGATCGTTTCACCGACGGCCGGCCGCCGCTGGAAAAGGTCGGCGTGCAGTTCGTAAAAGATGTCGCGCCCTACGAGCTGATGAAGATCCGCATCCTCAATGGCGGCCACGCCACCATCGCCTATCCAGCCGGGCTAATGGACATCCATTTCGTCCATGAAGCGATGCAGGAACCGCTGGTCCGCGGCTTCCTCGCCAAGCTGGAGCGCGACGAGATCATTCCGACCGTGCCGCCGGTGCCGGATACCGTACTGGAAGAGTACTATCAGCTGATCGAGCGCCGCTTCTCCAATCCCAAGATCGGCGACACCATCCGCCGGCTTTGCCTCGACGGTTCCAACCGCCAGCCGAAATTCATCATCCCGACCATCGCAGACCGGCTGAAGGCGGGAAAAAGCGTCACGGGTCTGGCGCTGGAATCGGCGCTCTGGTGCCGCTACTGCTTCGGCACCACCGACAGCGGCGCCGTCATCGAAGCCAACGACCCGAATTGGGACCGGCTGCAGGCAACCGCCAGGGCGGCGAAGGATGTGCCCGGCGCCTGGCTTGCCATGGAAGACATCTATGGCGATGTCGGCCGCTCGGCAGCGTTCGCCGATGCCTTTGCCCATGCGCTCAACGTGCTGTGGGCGAACGGCGCCCGCGCGACGCTGACGCGCTATATCGCCGGCAAGCTCTGAAGTTCACGCGAAGCCATGGCGCCTGAGCTGGTCATTTTCGACTGTGACGGCGTGCTGGTCGACAGCGAGGCGCTGTCGGTCGAGGCATTGCTCGGCATGATCGCGGTCGCCGGCGGCACCGTCAGTGAGGACACCGCCTACGAGCATTTCCTCGGCAAAAGCATGAAAAGCGTCCGCGAAATCCTTGGCCGCGACTTCGGAGTTGAGATCACCGACCAGCATTTGACCGCGATGCGCGTCGAATTGATGCGTAGATTTCGCGAGGAGCTGAAACCGATGCCAGGCATTGCCCAGGTTTTGCCCAGGCTCGGCGTGCCGTTCTGCGTCGCCTCTTCCGGCACGCTCGACCGCATCCGCTATTCGCTCGACATCACCGGTTTGCTTGGGTTGCTGGAGCCGCATCTGTTCAGCGCTGCCATGGTGGCGAAAGGGAAACCGGCGCCGGACCTTTTTCTCCATGCGGCTGCCAGCATGCGAGCCCATCCACGCCAATGCGTCGTCGTCGAAGACAGCCCGGCCGGCATTGCTGCGGCGCGCGCGGCGGGCATGCGCGTGCTGGCCTTCACCGGCGGCACCCATGCCGGCAACCCGGCATTGAAAGCGCGGCTTGCGTCGAGTGAACCGGACTTTATATTCGCTGACATGCTGCAATTGCCCGATCTGATTGCAGGCCTGGGAGCGAGAGTAAAAGCATCTTGACGAAAAGTTTCGTTTGCGCGGTCGATGTCGGCACCGGGAGCGCCCGTGCGGGCATTCTCGACACCAAAGGCACCTTGCTTGGCCGCGCCGAGCACCCGATCGTCATGAACCAGCCGAAGGCCGATCACGCCGAGCACAATTCCGAGGATATCTGGTCGGCGGTCTGCATTGCAGTGCGTGCCGCCCGCGAAAAGGCGGGGGTAGCGGCCCAGGACATCGTCGGCATCTCCTTCGACGCCACCTGCTCGCTGGTGGTGCGCGGCCGCGATGGCGGCCAGCTCAGCGTATCGGTGTCAGGCGAAAAGCGCTGGGACACCATCGTCTGGCTCGACCACCGCGCCATTGCCGAGGCTGATGAATGCACCGAAAGCGGCCATGCCGTGCTCGACTATATCGGCGGCGTCATGTCGCCGGAGATGGTGACGCCGAAGCTGATGTGGCTGAAGCGGAAGCTGCCGGGAACATGGAATGAAGCCAGCTATCTATTCGACCTCACCGACTTCCTGACCTGGAAGGCGAGCGGCTCGCTGGCGCGCTCGCAATGCACGCTGACCGCCAAATGGACCTATCTGGCGCATGAGGAGACCGGCTGGCGGCGCGACTTTTTTGAAACCGTCGGCCTCGGCGATCTTTTCGAACATGGCAATCTGCCGGAGACGGCGAGCCCGGTCGGCGCTGATATCGGGGCGCTGAACGCGCAAGCCGCCACCCAGCTTGGTCTGACGGAACAATGCCGGGTCGGCGCCGGGGTCATCGATGCCTATGCAGGCGCACTCGGTGTGCTCGGCGGCTTTGCCGGCGACGAGAACAATATCGGCCGGCATCTGGCGCTGATCGCCGGTACGTCGAGCTGCGTCATGGCGATGTCGCCCGACCCGCAGCCCTTCGCCGGCGTCTGGGGGCCGTATTATGGCGCGGCGCTGCCGAAGCTTTGGCTGTCGGAAGGCGGCCAGTCGGCCACCGGCGCATTGCTCGACCACATCATCCGCTGGCACGGCGCCGGCGGCGAACCGGACGCGGCGATGCATGCCAGGATCGCGCGCCGTGTCGCCGAATTGCGCACCGCCGAGGGCGACAATCTCGCCGCAAGGCTGCATGTGCTGCCGGATTTCCACGGCAACCGTTCGCCGCTTGCCGACCCGCATGCCGTCGGCGTCGTCAGTGGGCTGACGCTGGATGCGTCCTTCGACAGCCTGTGCAAGCTCTATTGGCGCACCGCCGTCGGCATCGCCCTTGGTGTGCGGCATGTGCTGGAGGCGCTGAACGAGAACGGATATCTGATCGACACGCTGCATGTCACCGGCGGCCACACCAAGAACCCGCTGTTGATGGAGCTCTATGCCGACGCCACCGGCTGCACGGTCATCGAGCCGCTGGCCGACGAAGCGGTGCTGCTCGGCACTGGCATGGTCGCGGCCACCGCCGCCGGGCTGTTCCCGGATCTGAATGCCGCTTGCGTCGCCATGCAGCAGGGCGGCAAGAAGCGGCCGTCAAACCCGGCCTCAGCGGGGCGCTTCGACCGCGACTACAAGGTGTTCCTCGAGATGCACCGGCAGCGGCAGATGCTGGACGCGATCAGGTAGGCAGGCTGCTTTTGCCGTCCTGCCGTCTCAGCAGGGACACGCCCGATTTCGCATCGAACAGATGCAGGCTCTGTTCGTCGATCGTGTAGCGGACATCGCTGCGCAGGACCGGGCATTCGCGGGTCGACACCAGCGCGCTGATCTCCTTGCCGCCGAAACCGAAGATTACCAGCGCATCGTTGCCATGAAACTCGATTAGATCGGCCGTACCCTCCAGAAGATTTCCGGTTGCTTCAGGACCCGCGGTCTTCAAATCCGGCGGCCTGATCCCCAGCACGGCGCGGTCGACGCCTTGCAGATCGAAGCGCGAGCCGTCGATGGTAAATACGGTTTCCGCGCTGGTCAGCGTCCAGCCGTTCCCTTTCCGGCCAACCGCTACGTCGATGAAGTTCATGTTCGGTGTTCCGATGAACCCGGCCACGAACAGATTGCCGGGCCGCTCATAGATCTCCGCCGGCGAGCCGATCTGCTCGATCCTGCCGTCCCGCAACAACACGATGCGGTCGGCGAGCGTCATAGCCTCCAACTGGTCGTGGGTGACGTAGACGGTCGTCGTCTTCAATGACTGGTGCAGCCGGGCGATTTCGATGCGCATATGGTTGCGCAATTTGGCATCGAGATTGGACAGCGGCTCGTCGAACAAAAACACTTTTGGGGTCTTGATCATGGCGCGTGCAATGGCGACGCGCTGTTGCTGGCCGCCGGACAGTTCGGCCGGCTTTCGGCCGAGATAGGGCTCGAGGCCGAGCGTCTTCGAAACCGCCTCGACGCGCAGCTGGATCTCGGCCTTCGCCACCTTCTGCCGCTTCAGGCCGAAGGCGATGTTGTCGAAGATCGTCATATGCGGATAGAGCGCATAATTCTGGAACACCATGGCGATGCCGCGGTCGCCGGGGTCGAGATCGTTGACCACCTTGCCGCCGATCGAGACTTCGCCGCCGCTGATGTCCTCCAGCCCGGCCAGCATGCGCAGCAAGGTCGACTTGCCACAGCCGGAGGGGCCGAGGAACACCACGAATTCGTGGTCCTCGATGCTGAGGTTCAGATCACGGATGACGGTGGTGGCGCCATAGGATTTGTCGACATGCGAACAGACAATCGCGGACATGGTCGTCTCAGCCCTTCTCGCCGGAAAGCAGGATCTGCAGCTTGACGTCTTCCGGCCTGCCTGCAGCTGCCCGCTCGAACGCCTCGATACTGTCTGAGAAAGCATAGGTGCCGGTGATCAGGGGATTGAGATCGACTTTTCCGGAGGCGATGAGCTGCAGCGCGCGGTCGAAAATGTTGGCGTAGCGGAACACCGTCTCGATGCGCACTTCCTTCGAAATCGCCGCCGGAACGTTCAGGCTCACCGGCTCGACCGGCAGCCCGACGAGCACCACCGCGCCGCCGGGACGCACGATTTCGAACAGATTGGCGAACGCCTTCGGGTGGCCGCTGGCCTCGAACACGATGTCGGCGCCCCAATTGTCGGTCGCCTGGGCAACCGCATCGACCAGCGGCCGCTCGCCGATATTGACCGGGACGATGCCCAGATAGCGAGCTGCGATTTCGAGCTTAGGGGCGGAGAAATCGGAAATCAGCACTTTTGAGCAACCGCCGGCGAGCGCCGCCAGCGCGATCATGATGCCGATCGGGCCGCAACCGACGACGACTGCGACATCGCCCGGAACGATGCGGGCGCGGGCCGCCGCCTGCATGCCGATGGCAAAGGGTTCGACCATCGCGCCTTCGGCAAACGAGACATTGTCCGGCAGCCTGTATGTGAACGCGGCCGGGTGGACCGCATAAGGCGCCAGCACGCCATGCACCGGCGGCGTCGCCCAGAAGGAAACGTCCGGGTCGACATTGTAGATGCCGAGCTTGGTCGCCCGCGACGACATGTTCGGCACGCCCGGCTCCATGCAGACGCGGTCGCCGACCTTCAGCGTCCTGACATTGGCGCCGACCTCGACGATTATCCCCGAGGCTTCGTGGCCCAGCACCATCGGCGCGCGCACGACATAGCTGCCGATGGCGCCGTGGGTGTAATAGTGCACGTCGCTGCCGCAGACGCCGACCGTGTGGATGGCTATTTTGACATCGTCCGGCCCGACATCGAGCGGCAACGCAATCTCGCGCAGCGCCAGTTCGCCTTTTTTCTCAAGTACCAAAGCCCGCATCGGGTCGTCCTCACTTCAGGTCTTTTTTTGCCGGAAAACGGAATTCAGGAAGCCACTGAGCACACCGAGAAACAGCAGCGGCGGCAGTGACAAAAGCACGACCGAGGCGTTCAGGATGCCCCACGGCACGTTCATGCCTTGCTGCGACAGTTCCGAGGCGACGATCGGCAAGGTCTTGGCGTTGGAACTGGACAGCATCAGCGCGATCAGGAACTCGTTCCAGACCAGCACGAAGCTGAAGGCGACGGCCCCGATCAGCGAGCGCGCCGCCACCGGCAGCGCGATCTTCCAGAACACCGAATAGGCGCCATAGCCATCGACGAAGGCGGCTTCCTCGACCTCCTTCGGCACCGCGTGGAAGGCGGGAATGGCCAGCCACATGATCACCGAGATGGTGAGCAGCGAATAGGTGACGATCAGCGCCGCCAGCGTGTCGTAGAGCCCGATCTGCAGCCAGATGACCATCAGCGGGATGGCGACCGCCACCGGCGGCAGGAAGCGCAGCGACAGCACGAAGAACTGGATGTCGCCGGCCCAACGGTTGGGGTAGCGCGCCACCGCGTAAGCCGCCGGTAGGCCGAGCACCACGCCGATCAGAACGGCGACACCGCAGGCGATCACCGAATTGTGCAGCCCGGTCATGACGCTGTCGCGGCCGAGAATATAGCTGATGTTGGCCAGCGTCGGTGTGAACACCAGGCGCGGGACGCGGGTAATGATGTCGACATTGTTCTTCAGCGAATTGAGCGCCGTCCACAGCAACGGAAACACCGCTATGAAGCCGGCAAAGGCCAGGATGGCCTTGGCGATCAGGCGGCCCGGCCTCATGCGATATGGCCTCATGCCTGCACCCGCTTCCACAGCATGGTGAAGGTGATGACTGTGGCGATCATCATCAGCACGGCCATCGCCGAGGCGTAGGAGACCTTGCCGGACTCGATGAAGCCTTGCGAGAAGGCATACATGTCGAGCGTTTCGGTGGCGACGCCCGGTCCACCGCGGGTCATCACATAGATCAGGTCGAAGGAGCGTAGCGACTCGATCATCTTGACGAACATCAGGCTGATCAGCGGCGCCTTCAGCATCGGCAAGGTCACATAGGCGTGGATCTGCCAGCGCTTGGCGTGGTCGAGCCGTGCTGCCTCGATCGGCTGCGGCGGCAGCGTTTCCAGAAGCTTCAGCACGATGACGGCGAAGAACAGTCCCCATTGCCAGACATCGACCGAGGCGACGGCAAACAGCGCCGTCGATGGTTTGGACAGCGGGTCGAAGATCAGCCCGCCGGTCAGCAACCGGTAGGGATAGGTGGCGATGCCATAGAGCGGATGATAGGCGAATTTCCACACGAAGGCGGCGGACACACGCGGCAGCAGCACCGGGATGATGAACAGCAGGCAGTAGATGTTGCGCAGGCGTGGGCTGGCCACCTCGAACATCAGCACGCCGAGGCCAATGGCCACCGCCATCGTCGCCACAACGGTGACGATTTCCCATTTCACCGACACCCAGACGGCGTTGAGAAAGCGACGGTCGAAGAACAGGTTATAGAAGTTCGAGAACCAGACATAGGAATAGGTCGCCGAGCTCAGCTCGCGGTTCTGCAAGGCGATGACGATCGCATACAGCGTCGGCACCATCGACAGCACCAAAAGGATGACGAGCGTCGGAACAACAAAGGTGACCGGCAGGGATGAACGTCGCGGCATTGGTGCCTATCTCGCGTGTCTCGAACGCTTGGTATGCAGAGCAGAAATCCTGCGGCGCACAGATCCCGACATTCGCTTGAATGCCGCGGATCGCGCGCCGCAGGCGGGAGGATGGCTTATTTCTTCACCAGCTCGTTGGCATAGGCTTCAAGCTCGTTGAGGCCGCCCTTGATGTCGGTACGGGTGCCGGTGACCAGTTCCTCGAGGATGATGCCCCAGCGGTCGCCGAGATCCGGCCAGCGCGGATCCTGCCAGAAGTTGACCGCCGTGACCTTGCCGGTCTCGGCCAGCGCCTGGCCGAGATCGGCGCCGTAGATATCGGCGAATTCCTTGCTGGACAGGATGCTGGTGCGGTTCAGCTCGCCGAACTGATGGGCATCGAGCCGGCGCTTCTCGTTTTCCTTCGACGTTGCCCAGGCGATGAACAGGCCGGCGCATTTCTTCGAGGCATCGTCGGCATTGGCTTTCGCGGCGATGGCGAGGCCATGGCCATAGCCGCCGCCGGTCAGCGGCGCCGGTGGCGGCAGGAAGCCTACCTTGCCGACCACTTGCGAGGTCTTCGGATCGACCGACATGCCCGACAACGGCGTCGATTCGACGAGGATGGCGACCTGACCGGACAGGAAGGCGCCGGTCGATTCATCCCAGCTGCCGGTCTGCGTGCCGGGTGCCGAATCCTTGAACAGTTGCAGATAGGTCTCGGTCGCCTTGACGGCGGCGTCCGAATTGAAAGCCGGCTTGTCGCCGTCGAACCATTTTCCGCCATAGGCCTTGAAGAACGGCATCCAGCGCCAGACATTGGCGCCCGAGCCACGCGCGCCGCGCAGCGCAATGCCATACATGCCCTTGTCCGGATTGGTCAGCTTCGGCACGGCGGCGATCAGTTCGTCCAGCGTCTTCGGCGGCTGGATGCCCGCGGCTTCCAGCACGTCCTTGCGGTAGACCATCAGGTCGCCGCCGCCGGTCAGCGGCGCGAACCAGACCTTGCCGTCATAGGTGGCGACCTTCTGGCGACCCGGATCGAAATCGGCGTAGTCGTAGTCAGCCGGATAATAATCGGCCAGCGGCACGATCCATTTCGACGAGGCAAACAGCGCGACGTTGGCCTCGTCGACATAGTAGACGTTGTAGTTGCCGACGGTGGATGCATCGGCGCGCGATTTGGCCCGGCGGTCGTTTTCGTTGAGATAGTCGATCTGGAAGCTGGCGCCGGCGAGCTTCTGGAACTCGTCCTTCGAGTCCTCCAGCAGCGTCAGGCCGTCACGTGGCTGCGCCAGCACCTTGACCGGCGCCGAGCAGACCGGCGCCTGCGCCAGGGCCACGGTGGATACGGTAGCGGAAAGCATGAAAGCTGCGCTCAAGCTCGCAGCGAGCCGAATTGGTTGCATGATCTTTTCTCCTCCAGGAACACTTCGCAGGAAGCGCAAGTCCTCGGGTTGTGCGATCCTCACCATCGCCCGAGCGACAAGCCACCCATCGCCAAAATGCGGAGTTGCGGCAGGCCATGCTAGAAGCCCCGGTGCACAAGACCTGTACTTTTATGCATTGTGCAGCGCAAAAACCGGCGCCCGCTTACGATGCCCGTCACACGAGTATCGATGGAACCCAGAGCGACAATCTTAGAGTGCGCTTATGCGCGCAGTGTCAGCCGCTGCCGTGACAACCGACGGTAAGATGACGGCGTCATCTTGTGCTTGCGCATGAACGCCCGGTTGAAGTTCGAGATGTTCATGTAGCCGACCTGGAAACAGATGTCGGTGATGGCAATATCGGTATCCGCCAAGAGCTTGCAGGCCTGCCAGAGCCGGAGCTTGGCCAGGTGGTCGCTGAAGCTGTTACCGGTGTTCTTCTGGAAGAAACGCGAGAACGTGCTTTCGCTCATCCCGGCCAGTTCCGCCACTTCCGGCAGCTTCAAATCTTCGGCGAAATGCTGGAACAGGTAGGTCAGCGTGCGCTGGACGATGTCGAGCGAAACGGCATCCAGAACCGGCGAGAAATCCGGCGACGACAGCAACTCATACTCGTCGGTTCTGGCCAGCAGGTCCACCAGTTCGAGGAACAGGCAGAGTCGGGCGAGCCCATGCACCTTGCCCATCCCTTCCATCATCTCGGCGCCTTTCAGCGCGGTATCGCCATGGAAGACGATGCCGCGCTGCGACCGCTCCAGAAACGGTTCGAGTTCGCGCAGTTCCGGCAGCAGGCCGGCCGATCCGCGCAGCCTTTGCGCATCGAACTGCAGGACGATGTCGCGGCCCTCGATCAGTTCGCCGGGCTGTACCGCCGTGACCCAGTCATGCGGCAGGCCGCCGCCGACGATGGAGAGATAGCCCGGGCCGAATTCGCCGATATGATCGCCGACCAGCGCAACGCCGGAGGATTTGCGCAGCAGGTGGATTTCGTATTCCGGGTGGAAATTCCAGACGTTGCGCTCCCACGGATAGTCATCGAGCCGCCACAGGAAACTGTCGCTCGCCTCGGTGACGATGTGCTCGAAGGACGGCGCTGTCCGCGGGATCGCGGCCGGGTTTTTTCGCTGTCGGAACTGCATCCAAACCTCCCGGCACTGCGTCGGCTGCCGATACTCCAGGCAATCCGTAGCAGCCCCGGGCCTGCAAGTGAACGAGGCGCCGGCGGCTTCCGGCTTGCTGCTGGCTCAATCGCTCACCATCCCTCCTCCCTTGCCTTCGTCTAGGGTTTCGTTCAAAACACGGCCCAAACGACGCGAAACCGAAGGTTTTGCCGTTTGAAATGCGGCTTCCGGCCCTTCGCCGACGTGCCGTACCTGGAAAGAGCGGAAAATGTCTGCGATCGAAGCCGGTGCTCGCGCACCGGAAAATCTTTGGCGTCAGGAAATCAGGGCAACGCTGGCGCTCGCCTGGCCGATGGTGCTGACCAATCTCGGCCAGACCGCGATGACCGCCACCGACGTCATGATGATGGGGCGGCTGGGACCGGACACGCTGGCCAGCGGCGCACTTGGCGCCAACCTCTATTTCATGCCGCTGATCTTCGGCTTCGGCTTGATGCTGGCGACCTCGCCGATGATGGCGACCGAGCTTGGCCGTCGCCGCTATTCAGTGCGCGACCTGCGCCGCACCGTGCGCCAGGGCCTGTGGCTGGCGATCCTGATCTCAATCCCGATCTGGCTCGTGCTGTGGCACGGCGAGGCCATTCTGCTGGCCATGGGCCAGGAACCGGCGCTCGCCCATCAGGCTGGCATCTATCTGCGCTGGCTGGAATGGGCGGTGCTGCCCTTCTATGGTTATATCGTGCTGCGCTCGTTCATCTCGGCGCTGGAGCGGCCCGGCTGGGCGCTGGTCATCGTCTTCGTCGCTGTCGCCTGCAACGTCTTCTTCAACTGGGTGTTCATGTTCGGCAATCTCGGCGTGCCTTCGATGGGCATTGCCGGCTCCGGCCTCGCCACCACGCTGTCCAGCACGCTGATGTTCGTCGGCCTGGCGGTGGTGGTGATGCTCGAGAAAAAGTTCCGGCGCTACCGCCTGTTCGGACGCTTCTGGCGGGCCGACTGGCCGCGCTTCAAGGGCTTGTTGCGGCTCGGCCTGCCGATCGCCGGCATTCTCGCCTTCGAGGTGACGATCTTCAACGCCGCGGCCCTACTGATGGGCCTGATCGACGCGGCCTCGCTGGCAGCGCACGCCATCGCCATCCAGATCGCCTCGATCTCCTTCATGGTGCCGCTCGGCCTCAACCAGGCGGTAACGGTGCGCGTTGGGCTTGCCCATGGCGCCGGCAATCCGGAAGGGGTTTCGCGCGCCGGCTGGACGGCCTTTGTCATCGGCGTCTCCTTCATGGCGCTGATGGGGCTGGTGATGATCCTGTGGCCGCATCTCTTGATCAGCGCCTTCATCGATCTCAGCAACCCGGCCAATGCCAGGGTGGTGGCACTTGCCGTGTCGTTCCTGGTGTTTGCCGCGCTGTTCCAGATTTTTGATGGCGCACAGGCGGTGGCCGCCGGCATGCTGCGCGGCCTGCACGACACCAAGGTGCCGATGATCTATGCCGCGATCGGCTATTGGGGCGTCGGCCTGCCGCTCGGCGTGCTGCTCGCCTTCCGCTACGGCTTCCATGGCGTCGGCATCTGGATCGGCCTGTCGTCGGGGCTGGCGGTGGTGGCGGCACTGCTGCTGGCGCGCTGGCTGCGCCGCGACCGGATCGTGCCGCCACTCGCCTTCGGGCATTGAAACGGATGGCCGGCGGTTGCTAAACGGCGCGCCGTGATAGCCATCGAAGGGTTCGCTGAGCGCCACCAGCCGACATTCGTGTTCCGCCAGGCGGACGATCACTACCGATGCAGAGCGGTCGTTCCTCGCAAAGAGCGCTGCCTGAGCCGATTGGTGCTACACTGACAAGCCAGTTAGCGCGACGGACCTGTGTTAGATGATATGACCAAAGTAACCGCTTTACCCGACCGAGTGGATTTCGACGTGGGCGCAGATGAGACGTTGCTTGAGGCGGCTCTCAGATCGGGCGTACCATTTGCCCACGCATGCGGCGGCAGGGCGAAATGCTCGACATGCCGCGTTTGGGTTCTCGATGGCCTTGAGGCTTGCCCGGACCGGAATCCGGACGAAACCCTGATGGCGAACCGGTTGAGATTGGCCGATGAGGTTCGGCTGGCCTGTCAGCTCAGGCCGGAAGGCGAGCTTCGCGTCCGACGCCTGGTGCTAGACGAAACCGATATGATGATCACCAGCCAGCTTGGCACTTCTGCCGCGACGCGTTGCGGCGAAGCTAGGCATGTTGCGGTCTTCTTCAGCGACATTGTCGATTTCACAGCGCTATCGGAGCGGCTTTCCCCCTACGACGTGATGTATCTGCTCAATCGCTACTTCGCCCAGGTCGGCGACATCATCGAGCAGAATGGCGGTTTCATCGACAAACTGATCGGCGATGGGCTGATGGCAATATTCGGTATCGACGACGAGCCCGACGCTCCGCTCCGCGCAGTGAACGCCGCACTTCAGACCCTCGCCACAGTCGATCGTCTGAAGCCGTTCTTTGCCTCGATGTATGGCATCGATTTCGATATTCGTATCGGCCTCAACTATGGCGAAGCCGTCATCGGCACATTGGGTTTTGCTGGACACGAACGTCTCACGGCCATCGGCGACGTTGTAAATCTGGCCAGCCGGGTCGAGGCCGCCAACAAAGACGCCGGTACGCGATTGCTGATATCCGAGGCCCTCCGCGACCAGATCGCCGACAAGGTAGAAATCGGCGACTTCGTCAGGGTACGCCTTCGCGGCGTCGGCGAGCGCACAAGCCTGTTCGAAATCGTCAGGCTGAAGCCCGAAACTGACGCCGACCTGAATGCCAGGGGGCTTCGCGAAACCATCCGTCAGGGCGGCAGGAGGTGGATTCGCGCTTTCGCCGCCGACGAGCTTCAGCCCTACGAACGCCGGATACTCGATTTTGAAAATTACGACATCGTCGTCGTTCGCGGATCCGACAACTATTGCGCCTTCAACAATGCCTGCCCGCATCTTCATCTGCCGCTCTACGAACGCCGAAGTTCCGCTCAAGCCGAAAAGCTGAAACTCCCACACACGGAGAGCACGATCACTGCAGATCTTGGCTTGGTCTGCCGCTGGCATCAGAGTTGTTTTGACCTGCTTACTGGCGAAATCAGGGACTGGGCCAAGTTGGAGCACGACGGTACCAGGGCGGGCATGGAATATTTGGGTGACATTTCGAAAAACCGCACAAAGCTGATCGTTTATCCCTGCCGAAAGCAGGATGGCTTTGTGTGGATCGGGCTCGAGTGAAAGCGACGGTCCGATATTTTCCGTCGCTATTGCATTTGTCCGGATCGGGTCATTCTCGTCGGTTATGGCCTGTCCGTCCGCGTCTGGTCACGAAGCGATCCCGGACATCTGAGTTCACCGTGGGTGATGCACATCGCAGCGACAGCAAGCACCTTTGCGCTTGCCTTGAAGGCATCTATTTTGGAAGGTAGTAGCGGCTCGTGGGCATAGAATGTCGGTACTGCCTTTCTTAAGAATTTACGCGCCGCTCAACGCGGTGCTGGCTGCGCCCGGGTTGCTGGCGGTGGCTGCGCTCACGATGCCGGACATGTCCGGACGAAGCAGACTGGCACTGGCTGCCCTGCTCGCGGTCATCTGGGGCGCCTATCTCCTGCAACTGGCCGCGACGCTGCTCAAGCGCCGGGCGGGAGACGTACAAAACAGCACGGCCGAAATCGCCATCGATGTGCTCGCGGTCGTGGTTCCATTCGCGGCATTCCTGCTCGTCGGCACGCCCGACTGGAGCCTCTACTGTGCCGTCTGGCTGCTGAAACCGCTGCGCGACTCGACCTTCTTCCCGGTGCTGGGCAGGGTGCTGGCCAACGAAGCGCGCAACCTGGTCGGTGTCACCACGCTCTTCGGCGTCGTTCTGTTCGGTGTCGCGCTCGCGGGATATATCATCGAGCGCGGCATCCAACCGGAAAAGTTCGGCAGCATCCCCCAGGCAATGTGGTGGGCGGTGGTCACGCTGTCCACCACCGGCTATGGCGACGAAATTCCGCAAAGCTTCGCCGGCCGCGTCCTCGCCGGGGCGGTCATGATGAGTGGCATCGGCATCTTCGCGCTCTGGGCCGGCATTCTTGCCACCGGCTTCTATCAGGAAGTTCGCCGCGGGGAATTCGTCCGCAACTGGCAATTGGTCGCCGCCGTGCCGTTGTTTCAGAAACTAGGCCCGGCCGTGCTGGTCGAGATCGTGGCCGCGTTAAGACCTCGCACGGTGCCGGCGGGCGCCGTGATCTGCCGCGTTGGCGAGCCCGGCGATCGAATGTTCTTCGTCGTGGAGGGACGCGTCACCGTCGCGACGCCGAACCCGGTGGAGCTTGGCCCTGGCGCCTTCTTCGGCGAGATGTCGCTGATCAGCGGCGAACCGCGTATGGCGACCGTCAGCGCCGCAACCGCGGTCTCACTCCTGTCGCTGCACGCGGTGGATTTCCAGATGCTGTGCAGCAGCAGCCCGGAGATCGCGGAAATCATCCGCAAGACCGCGCTCGAACGGCGTAGCGCGGCGCCGACGGCTTGACCGCACTAATTTAGGTGTGCAGTCCCGGACTGTAATGGTGTGTCATCGATCCTGAGTCGTCAGGAGGAGGGTTCAATGGCAAGGTTTGCCAATTGCCTGCCGATGGTGGCCGGCTGGAGCTACATGGTGATGCAGGGAATCAGGCCGTCAGCCGCCACATTCGCACACGACCTGTACCACGCAATTCCGTTTCCGCGAGTGGGTCGCAAGCAAAATCCGGTCCAAGCAGTTTGCGAGTTGCATCCGAAATACGGATTTCATCGGGCTCCGCGGACGTTTGAATACGTGCGGCGAGATTAACGGTGTCGCCCCACAGATCATAGGCAAACCGCCTTTCGCCTATGACGCCCGCGACGATTGGTCCTGAGTGAATTCCCATTCTGAGTCGTAGCGGTTCTCCTGCGAAGCGTTCGAGCTTGACCGCCTTCCGCAGTTCAAGTGCATAGTGCGCAAGGGCTTCTGCATGATCGGATCGCGCGACGGGCAGGCCAGCGACCGCCATCACACAATCGCCGATTGTCTTGATCTTTTCGCAGCCGTATCGTTCCGAGAGCAGATCCGCCGCCTTGAAGAAGTAATTTAACATAGCGAGCGTCGTCTCGGCTCCGACGCTCCGCGCTCGTTGCGTAAAACCGACGATGTCGGCAAAAAGCACACTCACCTCTGCGTGGTTGTCTGCAATTTGTTCCCGCGCTTTTAACCGCTCCGCGATCGACGCCGGAAGAATGTTGAGGAGCAGGGTTTCGGCGCGCTGGTATTCACGCGACAATCCTTCTTGGCTCTTCCTCAACGCCTCGTTCGTCGATTGTAATTTCTCGTTGAGTTGACGCTCCCTCTCTTGCAGGAGCGTCATTTCATAAGCCTTCTGTTGCAGCCGCTGCTTGTTGTCGCGTTCGGCAGTGGCGTCGAGAAAGAGCAGCCACACGAAGGCATCGTCAGCAAAAAGATGAAGGTCCGCGACACGTCCGCTGGGCAGTTCGACCATGGCCATATGATATGGAAGCTCCGGGCAAGGCAGCAAACCCTCCATGAATTCAAGCTGATCGGTAACTGGCTTACCGATACGGAGGGATGAGAGCCCGTAATGTTTAACGTTGCCGCCCTTCGCCGCTATGCAAAGCTGGGCGTCAATTTTCACATATGCGATAGAGTGCTCGTTGTAGAAGAAATTGTAAATCCAGTTCCCGACTTGTCTTGGCAATCTATGCATGGTCTATTTGGTGACCATCGAAGCAAGTTGAAGAAACGCATCATCGACATGTTCGCCCGAAAGCGCGCTTGTTAGATAGATTTGCCATCCAAATTGCCTCAGTTCGTCAATCTCATTATCCGATATTTCCCACCGATCGGCCAGATCGGATTTGTTGAACAGCAATACAAACGGCATGGCGCCGAATTCGGCCTCGACCCGCTCGCGCAGCGTGAGCGCTGCGGCAAGAGTAGCGGCACGGGTTCCATCGACGACAAGCACGAGCCCGGTCGCTCCTCGCACATGGCTGACGCGGAATGAGCCGATATCGTCTTCGCCGGCCAAATCCCACAAAATCAGATCCACGGTTTTGTCGGGGAGTGCGACACTCTTCTTGTCGATTTTCACTCCCACCGTGGTCAAGTAGGTGTCTGAAAAGATGCTTTGCACAAACCTGCGAACCAGGCTCGTCTTTCCGACGGAGAACCCGCCCAACATACAGATCTTTTTTTGCAACATCTTGGGCTCCGCCCTAGTCCAGGTTTACCGTAACCGAAACCCGGCGATTGGTGGAGCTACCAGTTTGACTATTTTCAGGCACTGCCGGCTCAAAGGTGCCCGCGCCCCGAACCAGCAGCAGTTCAGGAGCGACGCCGCGCTTGTTGAGAAGCGCACGAACTGTCTCGGCGCGGGCGGCGCTGATCGACGCGTTGGCCGTCTCACGGCCCGTGGTGTCCGAATGCCCGGTCAACATGAACCGCGCCGTTACGCCTGAGTTGCGGGCACTTTGGGCGAATTCCTTTATTTGATCCGCCAGCCTGTCGAGAACCGGCACCTGCTCTGGTCCCGGCACAACTTTGCCGGAAGAGAAGAAAATATCGGTCGTCTGGATGGCCTCTCTCAAATGATTGAGTTCTGCAAGGTCCAGCTCACGCAGCTGCGAGACATCCAGAACCACTCCGTCCGCCGAAAGTTGTTCGGCGGCGGCCTGCGCCCGGTTGATCCACGTGGCAGGAGCCTCGCCCACGACAACGATGCGACCCTGGATGATCGAAAGCCGGACCGATTTCGGCGGGGTCAGCGACGCCGTCAGCCGCTTCACCACGAACTTCGGATCAAGGCTCTGATAGAATTGCCACTGCGAATGAACGCGGGTGGGATCGACCTGCGTTCCCGACAACAGCGACTGCGGGTCGGCGGCAAGCGGGTCTCTCAGGCCGGAAATGTAGAAATGTCCGCCCCTCGCCGTTTGTTGGGCGACGATGATTCCCGGTTGGGCCTCAAGTCGCGCCACATAATACTGCCAGTGCTCTGCGGCGCGTGCTTCGGGGCTTACATCACGAACCTTGGAGATGTCGAATTCCGGTCCGCCTGCCGAAAGCTGCCGGGCCGCTGCGCGCGCCCGATCTATCCAGGTGTCGGGAGCCTCACCCTCGGCAACGATGCGATCATTGACGATCGAAAGTCGTACTGTATCCGGCGGATACAGCGACGCCGTCAGCCGCTTCAACACGAATTCCGGCTCAAGGCTCTGATAGAATTGCCACTGCGAATGAACCCGGGCGGGATCGACCTGCGTTCCAGACAACAGCGATTGCGGGTCGGCGCCAAGCGGGTCTCTCAGGCCGACAATATAGAATTGGCCATCGCGTATCTTTTGTTCGGACACGATGATGCCCGGCTGGGTTCCCAGTCTCGACACATAGGCCTGCCAGTGCTCCGCCGCGCGTGCTTCGGGGCTCACATCACGAACCTTGGAGATATCGAATACCGGCCCGCCTGCCGAAAGCTGCTGGGCGGCGGCCTGCGCCCGGTTGATCCAGGTGTCGGGAGCCTCACCCTCGGCAACGATGCGATCATTGACGATCGAAAGTCGTACTGTATCCGGCGGAGCCAGCGACGCCGTCAGCCGCTTCACCACGAACTTCGGATCAAGGCTCTGATAGAATTGCCACTGCGAATGAACGCGGGCAGGATCAACCTCCGTTCCGGACAGCAGAGCTTGCGGGTCGGCGGCAAGCGGGTCCCTCAGGCCGGCAATATAGAATTGGCCATCGCGTATCTTTTGTTCGGACACGATAATTCCCGATTGGGCCTCCAGTCGCGACACATAGGCCTGCCAGCGCTCCGCCGCGCGTGTTTCGGGGCTCACATCACGAACCTTGGAGATGTCGAATACCGGCCCGCCTGCCGAAAGCTGCTGGGCGGCGGCCTGCGCCCGGTTGATCCAGGTGTCGGGAGCCTCACCCTCGGCAACGATGCGATCATTGACGATCGAAAGTCGTACTGAATCCGGCGGAGCCAGCGACGCCATCAGCCGCTTCAACACGAACTCCGGCTCAAGGCTCTGATAGAACTGCCACTGCGAATGAACGCGGGCGGGATCGACCTCCGTGCCTGACAGCAGCGACTGCGGGTCGACAGCAAGCGGGTCTCTCAGGCCGGCGACATAGAATTCGCCGCCGCTTATCTTTTGTTCGGCAACGATGATGCCTGGCTGGGTCTCCAGTCGCGACACATAGGCTTGCCAACGGTGCCCGGATTGCCAGGAAAGAAAGAACCAACCGCCTGCCAGACTCAAAAGCAGCAGGGCCGCAGCCACCACCAGCCAGGGAAATCCGTCGTTTGATTCTTCCTGCTTCAGCTCGACGCAGGTCTGCAACTGCGCCTCTACGCCGGCCAGCTGCGAACTGTCGCCGTCAAACTCCCCTAAAGCCTCTGAGGATTCCTCGTGGATACGATGCAATACATCGCGAACTATTTCATGTAATTCCTCTGGCGGATTTCCTCGGATTACCGAAACCAGGGTCGCAAATTGTCCAACTTCTGACCAGAGACGAAGGTCGCCAAAACGAATAGTGTCCAGGCTGCTCTGCTCTTTCTCGTTAAATGAGTCTTTTACAAAATCTTGAATTGCACTAAGCATCGAGGAAATGAGTTGAGGATCCTCGCTCGTTGCATTATCGGCAGTTACATGCGCTATCAAAAGCCCGGAATTGCGGTTAATGAGAAAGACATGTTCTACGCGATAGACAAGAGAATGCTTCAGAACAACTTCCGAGAAGCTGGCACCAGTTCTCCAGGACTCAAATCTCCACTTGAGCCCATGCCAGGTAAATATATGTCTTAAAGTTTCATTCAGCGACTGAAAGGTCTGGTCGATCTTTTCCCCGATCGACTTGCGAATTGCCGGCAGAAACACCGGGTATAATATATCCGTCAGCGTGCGAGGGCTCTTCTGGATCGACCGTTGCACAGCCCTTTCGACAGCTGGCGCAAGGGCCTCGCCGAGCTGCGCATGAGACGCTCGTGCGGCCGCACTGGGAAGAACGCCGCCCACTGCTGCCGCAAGCTGCTCCGGTTCGTCGAGCAGATGCGTAACCCGTGAAAGCTCTGAAATTTCGCGGCTGACCAGCAACTGGCGCAGCGTTTCCATGCGAGGATCGGCGGTTGGAACTCCGTCGAAACGCGCACGGTAGTCCGGATCAACGTTCCGGGCAATTTCGATCAAAAGACGAGCCAGAGCCTCGCGATCAATCTCTGTATCGTTCGAGGCTGTTCTTTGTGGAAGGCTGATTGGGTCGACGCTCGACGTCAAGGTCCCATCAACTCACTTTCCAGCTACGGTCCGAGTTGTTGTTCTTGCTGCCGACGGGATCCTGATTCAGGCATTTTGCAACCTCGACAAACAGGCCGGCCAAAAGATTTCGGTCGGTCTTGACGTTGCTGAGATCGGCAAACATTTTCTCAATCAGCATCTGAACGCCTTCATTCTTCTGCTTGATCTCCTCACGCAGCGAATGATCGTTTCGATTTATCCGGTCTGCAACGTCGCGCTCAAGCTCGCTCAATTGATCCGACAACGCGCGCACCTGCTTTTCAAGTGCCTGGTTTTGCTCGCGAAGATTCCGGTCAATCTCCTTGTCGGCATCGGCTCGTGAATCTTTTTCACTCCGCAATTGCCCCGCAAGCGAATCGACCTGCTTCTTTGCATTTGTCTCGTACATGTCGAGATTGCGCTTGGCGTCGGATTCGACATCCTTGAAGCGCTGCAAGACCCGTTCTTCAAGCTTGGAAAAGCGGCGGTCATAGTCCTGCATCTGGTTGCCGAACAGCAGATCACGTATCTTGTCGACACCTACAGCGTCGCCGGGGCCCCCGTTCTCGCGAGCCTGGACCCCCATGAAGTTCAGCCCGTTTCCTTCTGCGTTACCTGTCAGATTTACATCCGCCTTCTTTTCTGAAGAAGCGGTACTCGAAGATTCTTTGGCCATCCCTATGCCCCCATTGCCACAGTTCAAAACTCAGAAACAGGGAAATATGTCAGCAAAATATCCGGCCGGCAAGCCGGAATCTTCTTGGCTTAGGCACGATTCGTGCGTCCCTCTTGCGTCTCTTGGACTAGCAACAAATGCACGAGTTCCGATTGGTGTCGCTCTTGTACCTCTTTGTGATAGCGTACCTCTTTGTGATAGCGGCCATAGCCGGATAATCTAATCGACTATTGGATGAAACCTACCACCGAAAGGAGTAATACAATGTCAGTATAGCTTCTGGAGCGCAAATAAGCGGTCATATGCCCGTTCGCCTCTGAGAGTCTGCTTTGGGTCATATGCTGCTGTTCAAACTCACGCGGCCACCCGCTTCAGCTCGTCCTTGATATCTTCATGAAATCGATCCCGCGGTGTTTCGACACTGCCGCCGCATCACCCCCGCCAGGCGCCACTCTGTCGGCGCAACGTCAGCCAGGGCGCCAAATGGAAGGCGCTCATCGGAGGTGGCGTTGTTGATGGCGTTGGAGGTCGTGACCAATTGTCGGGGGTTGCCTTTGCATGGATGCACTCAGTTGCCGTCGGACGACATGGCGCCGAGCAGCCGGCGGATATCGCCGAACCTGGCGATCGAACCGAACACCAGGGCCGCCACCGCGACGAAGAACACCGACACCGAGGCCATGGTCGGCGTGTAGCCGTAGCGCAGTGCGTTGAAGATCTTGATCGGCAGCGTCTCGGTGGTGAAGCCGATCGTCATATAGGCGACGATGTATTCGTTGAGCGACAGCACGAAGGCGAAGGCGTAGCCCGAGACGAGGTAAGGCAGGATCAGCGGCAGCACCACCGTCTTCAGCACCGTGCGGTCGTCGGCTCCCATCGTTGCCGCGGCCTCGACCAGCGAACGGTCGATCGAGGCAAAGCCGAGCGACAGTGTCACCAGCGGCAGCGTCACGAAGAAGATGGCGTGGCTGATGATGGCGGTGAAGAACTGGCCGAACAGACCGACCGTCGCCCAGAAGGTGAGGAAGCCAAGCGCGGTGATCACCGGCGGCAGGATGAAGGGCGCCAGCCCCAGCACCTGAAAGATGTTCGCCCATGGCGCGATGCGCCGCCACAGGAACCAGGCCAGAGGCAATGCGATTGCCACGGCAATGGCTGCCGAGCAGACAGCCAGCGTCACCGAATGGATTAGCGCCAGCCGCCATTCCGGATCGTTGAAGATCTGCCCGTACCAAGCCAGCGAGAAGCCGACCGGCGGGAAGGCCAAATCCTGCTTCTCGTTGACCGATACGCCGGCAACGACGATCAGCGGCGCTGCCAGGAACAGCGCGACGACGGTGAAATAGAAGCGGCGAAGCAAGGTCTCGATCATAGCGCATTCTCCCGGCGTCCGACGAGCAGCGTCATGCCGACCAGTGCCAGCGAGATCAGCACCAGGAACACCGCCATCGCTGCGGCGAACGGCATGTTGGACTGGTAGATCGCCTGGTCGGTGATCAGCACCGACAGCGTCCAGTGCTGCGGCCGCCCGAGGATCTGCGGCAGCAGGTAGGAGCCGAGCGCGAAGACGAAGACCATGATCAGCGTCGCCACGATGGTGTTTCGCAGCGCCGGCGCCACGACGTTGAAGAAGGCCTTGATCGGCGAAGCGCCAAGCGTGCGCGCGGCCTCGAGCAATGTCGGGTCGAGGCGCACAAGCGCGGGGTAGAGCACCAGGATGGTGTAGGGCAACGCCTGGTAGACCATGCCGGTCAGCACCGCGCCGAAGGTCGGCAGCAGCGCCACCGGCTTGTCCATCAGCCCCAGCGCCACAAACAGATTGGTGATGCCGGCGGTGCGCGAGAACAGCGTCGACCAGGCAAAGCCGATGATGACTTCCGACAGCGACAGCACCGAGAGCAGGCCGACCAGCCACAGCGTCTGCACGGCGCGCGGCCGGCGGGTCAGAAGGTAGGTGAAGGGAAAGGCGATGGCGACACAGCAGACGGCGACCAGCACGGCCAGCATCAGCGAGAAGCCGAGCACGCCTCCGAAGAACACCGACAGGAAGCGTGCGTAATTGTCGAAGACGAAATCCGGCGTGTAGAAACCGGCCGGGTTGCGCTTGAAGAAGCTCACCGCGATCATCGTCGAGAACGGCACGACGAAGAAGATGATCAGCATCAGGCCCGGAAAGAACAAAGGCGTGTAGTCGGCTACCGACTTGGGAGCTTCGCGTCTCATGAGCCGAGCACCACGCAGCTTTCGGGCGGCAGCACGACGCCGACCTGCGCACCGACCGCGACGTTGAGCCGCTCGCGCGGCGTGGTCACGGCGATGATGCTGGTGCTGCCGACCTCGACGAAGGTCTCGATGGTGCCGCCGAGATCGCGCACGAAGCTAACCTGGCCGGTGATAGCGCGGCTGCCGGGTTCACCCAGATGCACGTCCTCGGGCCGGATCGACACCGAAGCCTTGGTCATGCCGGTCGGCATCGCAAGGCCGGGAATGGCGGTGCCGAGGATGGTGGTGCGCCCGGCGCTGTCCAGTTCCGCCGGCAAAAGATTGGTGATGCCGATGAAGTCGGCAACGAAGGCATCGGCCGGCTTGCGGTAGATCTCGATCGGCGGCGCCGCCTGCAGGATCTTGCCATGGCCCATGACGACGACAAGGTCGGCCATGGTCATGGCTTCGCGCTGGTCGTGGGTGACGACGATGGTGGTGATGCCAAGCCGCTGCTGCAGCTGGCGCAACTCCACCTGCATGGCCTCGCGCAGTTTGGCGTCGAGCGCCGACAGCGGCTCGTCGAGCAGGAACAGTTTTGGCGACAGCGCCAAGGCGCGGGCGATCGCCACGCGCTGGCGCTGGCCGCCGGACAGTTTTGCCACCGGCCGGTCGGCGAAGCCGGGCAGATGGATCAGCGTCAGCAAGTCGTCGACGCGCTTTTTCTGCTCTTCCTTCGAGGCGCCGCGAATGCGCAGCGCATATGCGATGTTGTCGCCGACCGAGAGATGCGGAAACAGCGCCAGCGACTGGAACACCATGCCGAGATTGCGCTTGTGCGTCGGCAGCGGCGTGATGTCCTCGCCGTCGAGCACGATGGCGCCGCTGGTCGGCTCCTCCAGCCCGGCGATCATGCGCAAAAGCGTGGTCTTGCCGCAGCCCGACGGACCGAGCAGGCACACGAACGTGCCATGCGGCACATTCAGCTGGACATTGTCGACGGCGGCAAAATTGCCGAATTTCTTGGTGATGGCGTTGATGTCTAGTCCGGACATGAGTTGATCCTGTAAACCGGAGGATAGTGCGAATGGCCCGCTTCCCGACTTCACGATGCGAAAGGGAATTGCGGCGATCTGCAAACGGCGACCTCTCCCCTGGCAGGGGAGAGGCAATATGCGATGTAGGGCGAACTGTTCGGCTTAGCCGACGATGAGCTCGGTCCACTTCTGGTTGATCCAGTCGGCCTTCGACGTGTAGAGGTCGTAGCGCGGGATGATCGGCTCGATCTCCGACGACACCGATGCGAACTCTTCCGGCGTCAGGTCGAGCACCTCTTTCTTGAGCGTCGGTGTGGTGCCGACCTTGCGCGACATCACACCTTGCATCGAAGGCTGGCTCATATAGTCGATGAAGACATGCGCCTCTTCGACCTTGGTCGATGCGCGCGACAGCACCCAATTGCCGGAATCCTGGATGCCGCCTTCCTTCGGGAAGGTCGAGCGGACATGGAAGCCGTCGGCGACCGCGAGCCCCGTGACGTCGTGATAATACTGGCCCATCGGGATTTCGCCCGACTTAAGCGCCTGTTCGAACTGCGCCTCGTCGCGATACCACAGGCGGACGTTCGGCTTGACCTCGGCGAGTTTCTCGAACGCCTTGTTCAGCCCCTCTTCGGTGTCGAGCGCGTTGGTGCCGCCCATGAAGGTCTTGGCCGTCACTTCGAGCAGGAACGAGTTGGAGGCGAGCGCCAGCAGGCCGAGCTTGTCCTCGTTGGCCTTGTCCCACAGCGCCGCCCATGACGTCGGCGCGTCTTTGTAGACGTCGGTGTTGCTGACCAGCGTGATCCACCAGGCGACGGCGCCGATGCCGGCAACGCGGCCATCCGGATATTTGTTGATGAAGCGCGGCAACAGGTCGCCATAGTGCTTGAACTTCGAGGTGTCGAGCGGCGTCCAAAGTTCGGTCGACTGGCCCTTCAGCGTCGAGGTCTGCGACATCATCGAAAGGTCGGCCGGGGCCTGGCCGGCCTTGGCCGCCTGTTCGAGCTGCACCAGCCAGGCCTCGCCGGTCGGTTCTGCGACGGACTCGACCGCGATGCCGGTCGCCTTGGTGAAATCGGGGAAGACATGCTCGTCGAAGGATTTCTTGAAATAGCCGCCATAGACGCCGACCTTCAGCGACTTCTCCTGCGCCCGCAGGATCGACGGCATGGCGAGCACGCCTGCCGTGGCAAGGCCGGCGCCAAGCACGCCGCGCCGTGTCAGGGATTTTCCGATCAGTCTGTTCATCTTGTTTCTCCTCAGTTGATGCCGGCTAACCGGCGGTTCCCTTCACGCACTGTTTCGCCGCCTGGCGTCAGTGGGCCGCCGCTCGTTGTTCGAGCGTGCGGGCGTATTGCGTCAGTGGAAAGCACATGACGAAGAAGATCAGCGCCACCAGCCCGTAGACCTTGAACGGTTCGAAGGTGGCGTTGTTGATGGCATTGGAGGTCCTGACCAGTTCCTCGAAGCCGATGATCGAGGTCAGCGCCGTCGACTTGATCAGCTGCACCAGGAAGCCGACGGTCGGCGCGCGCGTGATCGAAAACGCCTGCGGCAGGATGATCAGCCTGAGCTCCTGCAGATAGTGCAGGCCGAGGCTGGCGCCGGCATCCCACTGGCCGCGCGGCAGCGCATCGACGCCGGAGCGCCAGATCTCGGCGAGATAGGCGCTGGCAAAGAAGGTGAGGCCGAGCACGGCCGCGGTCCACGGTTCGATGCGCAGGCCCAGCATCGGCAGGCCGAAGAACATCAGGAACAGCTGCATCAACAGCGGCGTTCCCTGGAACAACGCGATGTAGCCCGAGGCAATGCGCTGGCTCCACATGTTCTTGGCGATGCGGAAGAACAGCACCACCATGCCGACGATGCCGCCGCCGATGAAGGCGGCCAGCGAGAGCAGCACCGTCCAGCGGGCGGCGAGCAGAAGGTTGCGTACGATGTCCCAGAAGGTGAACTCGATCATGTCACGCCAGCCCCCAGCACGCGGCGTCCGCCTGTAACCAGCAGCCGGCGCAAGCCCATCGACAGGACGAGATAGACCATCGTCACCACAAGATAGGTCTCGAAGGAGCGGAAGGTGCGGGCCTGCAGCATGTCGGCCTCGTAGGTCAGCTCGCGCACCGCAATCTGCGACACCACGGCGGACTCCAGCATCATGATGACGATTTGGCTGGTCAGGGCCGGATAGATCACCTTCAGCGCCTGCGGCAGCACGATCTTGATGAACACCTGGCGGGGTCTCAAACCCAGAGCGAGGGCTGCTTCCGTCTGCCCGCGCGGCACCGCGTCAAGCCCAGCGCCGACAATCTCGATCGTGTAGGCCGCCATGTTGAGCGTCATCGCCAGCATGGCAGCCAGGAGCGGATCGAGCCTGACGCCAAGGCTGGGCAGCCCGAAGAAGATGAAGAACAGCTGCACCAGGAACGGCGTGTTGCGCATCACTTCGACATAGATGGCGATCGCCCGCTTCACGAGCGGCGGGCCGTTTCGCCGGCCGGCCGCGCCGAGGATGCTGAGCAGCGTTCCTACCAGAGTGGTCACGACGATCAGCAAGACCGTCGTGAGCGCTCCGCGCGCGATGTCGCCTACAGCACCTGGAAGCCAAGCGAAGGCCACGGCACATCAATCCTTGAGGTTGTCGGGATTGAGCGGCGTCTTCAGCCAGGCTTTCGAGCTTTCGTCGAGCTTGCCGTCGGCCAGCATCTTGGCAACCGCATCATTGACCGCCTTCTTCAAGCGATCCTCGTTCTTGTTGAGGCCGATATGCGAGGGCGAGGTGAGCAACTGGAACTTCTGCTCCGGCTGCAGCGCGTCCTGCTTGGCCAACACCTGTGCGCCAACGTCGTTGCCGACCACCATCAGCTGGGTCTGACCCGAGATGAAGGCCTGGATGACGGAGTTGTAGTTGTCGAAGCGCTTGATGTCGGCTGACGCCGGTGCTGCCTCGGTCAGCGAAGTGTCTTCCAGCGTGCCGCGGTTGACGGCGATCGACTTGTCGGCGAGGTCTTCCTTGCCTTTGACCGCAAGCGCTGCCGGGCCGATGACGGCGATGTAGTAGGGCGCATAGGGAGCAGCGAAATCGATCACCTGCTCACGCTCCTTGGAGTAGCCGACGCTCATCAAGATATCGACGCGCTTGTCGGTGAGATACGGGATGCGGTTCTGGCCGGTGACGCTGACCAGATTGAGCTTCACCTTCAGGGCATCGGCGATCGCCTGGGCCACATCGATGTCATAGCCCTTGATGCTCATATCGGCGCTGGCCGAGGAGAAGGGCGGGAAGTCGGAGAAAATGCCGACATTGATAGCGCCGGCCTTGGTGATGTCGTCGACAGCGTCGGCATTGGCCTGGCTGGTGAAGCCAAAGCCGGTCACGCCGAGCATCAGCACGGCGGCAATGGATGATTTGAGTTTCATGTGAAGTGTCATTGTCGTTCCCTTCTGGAAGCTTGTTTGTTTGAGTGCGACCGCCGGCTCCAGCGCGGCGGCCGCCTTGGATTTGAGTGTCAGGCTCCCTTGCCGGTGATTGCCGGGCTGAAGACCATCAGGCTCAGGATTTCGAACAGGACCTGGGCGCCGACATGCGCGGTGTTGGTGGTTGCGTCATACTGTGGCGCCACCTCGACGACGTCGCCGCCGACGATGTTGAGGCCCTTGAGGCCGCGCAGCAGTTCGAGCACTTCGCGTGTGGTGAGCCCGCCGATCTCGGGCGTGCCGGTGCCCGGCGCGAAGGCCGGATCGACGCTATCGACGTCGAAGGAGATGTAGGTCGGGCCGTCGCCGACGATCTTGCGCGCCTTATCGATGATGGCGGGGATGCCGAGGCCGGTCACCTCTTCGGCATGCACCACGGTCATGCCGGATTCGTAGGTGAACTCCCACAGATATTCGGCCGAGCCGCGTATGCCGATCTGGATCGTGCGCGACGGGTCGAGCACGCCGTCCAGCACCGCGTTGCGGAACGGTCCGCCATGGTGGAACTTGGTCATGTCGAACAGGCCGCTGGTGTCGCAGTGGGCATCGATATGGATCATGCCGACCGGCACCTTCTTGCCGACCGCCTTCAGGATCGGATGGCTGATCGAATGATCGCCACCGACTGAAAGCGGAATGACGCCGGCATCGACGATCTGGTTGGTGCGGCGCTCGATGTCTTCATGGCTGGTTTCCAGCCGATAGCGGCTCTGGAACGGCACGTCACCGATGTCGGCGACCCGCAGTTCATGCGTCGGCGCGCATTCCAGCACATGGTTGTAAGGGCCGATGCGCTCGATGGCGCGCAGCGCCCTTGGCCCGAAGCGCGAGCCCGGCCGGTTGGTGACGCCGAGATCCATCGGCACGCCGATGATCGCCACCTGCAGGTCACCGAAATCCGGATTGTCGGCCGCGATTTCGCGGTAGGGCGCTGCGAGGAAGGTCGGAATGCCGGAATAGGGCGCCAGCCTTGTGCCGCTCTTGTTGAAGATCTTGTCGGCGACCTGCCGGAACTTCGGGTCGAACATCTCGCCGCCATGGCTCTCGCCATACTTGCGGCGCAACGCGTCGAGCTTGCCACGATCGTAACCCATGTCGGTCTCCTCCTGCCGGGCTGGTGCATGCGGCAGCGGTACCATCTGCGAACTGACCGTCATCCGGCCGGGTCGCTGTCCCGCTGGCTGCCTGCAGATTTCACGTCATTGATGCTGTTGACCTGCCAAAGTGTCCGGCAGCCGCATTGAAAAATCAATTGATATTGTTAGGGTGTTGCTTGTGAGAAAATCTCACAGAGTGTCAGGGCATCAATGGCCAAACGTCTGCCACCTCTAAATCCCCTGCGCGCCTTCGAGGCGACGGCGCGCCATGCCTCGCTGACCAAGGCGGCGGCTGAGCTGAACGTCACCCATGGCGCCATCAGCCACCAGATCAAGGCGCTCGAACAATCGCTCGGCGTCAAGCTGTTCGAGCGCACCGGTCAGCGAGTGAAGCTCACGCCGCATGGTGCTGAACTGCTGCCGGCGGTGTCGACCGCCTTCGACGGCATTGCCGCAGCCACGCAGCGCATGACCAGGCCGGCCAGCGCCGGCACGCTCTCGGTCTCCTGCGTTCCGGCGCTGCTGCTTTTGTGGATGACGCCGCGGCTCGGCAGCTTCATGGCGCAATATCCCGATATCAGGCTGACGCTGATCCCCTCCAACGACGCCAAGGACATCCGCGCCCCGCAGATCGATGTCTGCGTGCACTATGGCGACGGCAGCTGGACCGATTGCTGGATGCGCAAATGGTCGGGCCTCGAACTGTTCCCGGTGGTCAGCCCGACGCTGATCAACAACCGGCCGATCCGCACGGTGCGCGATCTCGCCGATCATGTTTTTCTGCATGGCGATGACGGCCGCGAATGGCACACCTGGTTGGCCGCCGCCGATGGGCTCGATCTGGAGCGCGGCCGCCGCCACCATCTAGGCGATGCGCGCACCGCGACCGAAGCCGCGGTGCATGGCCATGGCGTGGCGCTCGGCGATTCCGTGACGGCAAGTACGCTGCTCGCCAGGGGCCTGCTGGTCGCGCCATTCAGCCTGTCGGTGCCGGCGGTCGACGATTTTTACGTCGTCTGCCGCAACGAGATGAAGTCGACGCCGATCGTGCAGCTTTTCATCGACTGGCTGTTTGCCGAGAAGGAGCAGGCCGACAGCCGCGCCGACGCGCCGGTGGCCGGCCGTATCGGCATTCGCCGGAAGCGCCCGGCATTGCGCGTGATCGGCGCCAAGACCACAACTTGAGCCTGGCCGTAGGGCCTTCTTTTTGTCGGGCCAGCCGCAAAGCGGGAGGCGCTGTCGAAAATTCAATGCTAAGAGGCTGTTGGCCAGTGCATGTCGCCCAAAAGTGTGCAGCGGTTTTGGGAAAACGACATGCACAAAACTTAAGAGCGAGCAGCGAAGGCGGCATCGAGATATGGCAAAGACCGATATAGCGCGGCGCGTCTACAACCACACCTGGAAGCTCGACCCGATCGTGCGCAGCCTGCTCGACACCGACTTCTACAAGCTTTTGATGCTACAAATGATCTGGGGCATGTACCCCAAGGTCGACACCACCTTCTCGCTGATCAACCGCACCACCACGGTGCGCCTCGCCGACGAGATCGACGAAGGCGAACTGCGCGAGCAACTCGACCATGCCCGCACGCTGCGCTTCTCGAAGAAAGAGATGATCTGGCTGGGCGGCAACAATTTCTACGGCCGCAAGCAGATATTCGAGCCGGAATTCCTCGCCTGGCTCGAGAATTTCCGGTTGCCCGAATACGAGCTTTCCAGGCACGGCGGCCAGTATGAGCTGACCTTCAGCGGCCCGTGGATGTACACCACGCTGTGGGAGATCCCGGCGCTGGCCATCATCAACGAACTCCGATCCCGCGCGGCCATGCGCGCCTTCGGCCCGTTCGCGCTCGACGTGCTCTACGCCCGCGCCAAGGCCAAGATGTGGGCCAAGACCGAGCGGCTGAAGGCGCTGCCCGGCATCCGCATTTCCGACTTCGGCACCCGTCGCCGCCATTCCTTCCTGTGGCAGCGCTGGTGCGTCGAAGCGCTGAAGGAAGGCATCGGCGAAGCCTTTACCGGCACCTCCAACGTGCTGCTGGCCATGGACAACGACCTCGAAGCACTCGGCACCAACGCGCATGAACTGCCGATGGTGTTTGCCGCCCTTGCCGATTCGGAAAAGGAATTGAAGCAGTCGCCCTACAAGGTGCTGCAGGACTGGCAGCGCTACTATGGCGGCAACCTTCTGATCGTGCTGCCCGATGCCTTCGGCACCGCATCGTTCCTGCGCGACGCGCCGGACTGGGTCGCCGACTGGACCGGCTTTCGCCCCGACAGCGCACCGCCGATCGAAGGCGGCGAGAAGATCATTTCCTGGTGGCGCGAAAAGGGCAGGGACCCCAAGCAGAAACTGCTCATCTTCTCCGACGGGCTAGAGGTGGAGACCATCGAGGAGACCTACCGGCACTTCAAGGGCAAGGTGCGCATGTCCTTCGGCTGGGGCACCAATCTGACCAATGATTTCGAAGGTTGCGCGCCGACCGAAACCAACAGCCTCGATGCGATATCGCTGGTCTGCAAGGTGACCGAAGCCAATGGCCGCCCGGCGGTGAAACTGTCTGACAATCCGGCCAAGGCGACAGGTGACCTGAAAGAGATCGACCGCTATTTGCGGATATTCGGCCAGAAGGATCGCGTGGAGCAGCTGGTCAAGGTGTGAGGGGGCGATGCTGACAAGAAGGTATTCTTGGAAAGCATGAGTTCCTTCGCGCCCCCCTCTGTCCTGCCGGACATCTCCCCCACAAGGGGGGAGATTGGCTTTCATCTCTGCCTTCGCCAATCTTCAACGCTGCAAGAACAGCGCCGGCCGAACGACCTGCCAATCTCCCCCCAAGTGGGGGAGATGTCCGGCAGGACAGAGGGGGGCGCCGTAGAGCTCCGTCGTCTGTCGCTGGCTTTATCGCTGGCGGTTGTGTCGATTCTAGCACCCACCCCCGCCTTCGCCCACGCCTCCGACCGCGGCCATGTCCTCCTTCTCCCCACCGGCTACTACGTCGCCGGCGGCGCGCTTGCCGTTGCCGCCAGCTTCCTCGTCCTGGCACTGTTGCCGCCTGACGCGCTCGACCGCTTCTGGCGCCGGCGCCTCTCACTCTTCGCCTTCGGCGACGGCGCACGCACAATCGTCAGCCTGCTATCCTTTGCCGGCTTCGCAATTCTCATCGCTGCCGGCCTGTTCGGCAGCCGCGACCCGCTCTCCAACCCGCTGCCCCTGGTGATCTGGACGCTGCTCTGGGTTGGCCTAGCCTTGCTACAAGGCTTGCTCGGCGACCTCTGGTCGTGGCTGAACCCCTGGTACGGACCCTGCCGCATCGCCACTCGCCTGATCGGTCGTTCCAAGGTCGAAACGCCGGCATCGCGCCTTCCCACCTGGCTCGGCTACTGGCCGGCGGTCATCCTGTTTTTCGCCTTCGCCTGGTTCGAGCTGATCGACCCCGCGCCCGACGACCCGGCTCGGCTGGCCTGGGCCGCCGGTTTCTATTGGCTGCTGAGCTTCATCGCCATGCTGGTGTTCGGTTACCCCCACTGGAGCCGGCGCGGCGAGTTCCTGACCGTCTTCTTCGCCATGGTGGCGCGCTTCGCCATTGTCGAACGCGATGAAGATGGCCGGCTCAATCTCTGCTGGCCGGGCGCCAAGCTGCTCGCGGCCGAGTCGCTGCCGCTCAGCGGCATCGCTTTCCTGCTGCTCAGCCTGTCGTCCGTCTCGTTCGACGGCCTGTCGAAAACCTTCTTCTGGCTCGGCCTGTTCGGCATCAATCCGCTGGAATTTCCCGGCCGCACGGCGGTGATCGGCATCGGCAGTTTTGGCCTCGTGCTGACCTTTGTCCTGCTGGCAGCCGCTTTTGCGCTCGCGGTCATCCTCGGCAAGCGTCTCGCCAACAGCCCCCACTCGCTCAGTCATGCCGCCGGGCTGCTGGTCTGGTCGATCGTGCCGATCGCGCTCGCCTATCATGTCGCGCACTATCTGACGGCACTGCTGGTCGACGGCCAATATGCCATTGCCGCTCTCTCCGACCCATTTGCGCTGGGTTGGAACCTGTTCGGCACCGCCGACATGCAGATCGAAGCCGGCGTGGTCGCCGGCGCCGACTCCGCCTGGTGGCTGTGGAATGTGCAGGCCGGAATCATCATTGCCGGCCACATGCTCGCGGTCCTCGTCGCCCATGGTCTTGCCTGGCGGCTGCAGCCGGTTCCCGCGCGCGCCGCACTCAGCCAATTGCCGCTTACCGTCCTGATGATCGCCTACACCGTCTTCGGCCTCTGGCTGCTTGCCACGCCGACTGCCGGATGAAACAAGGCGACCAGCATGGCTTTGCAGAAAGCTCGCTTGCCAGGTCGCGGCTTTGGTGATTTAGTTTGTACACATGCGATTTCTGCCCTCCCACTTGGGAGTGGACTTGCCTCGTTACAGCCAGTCAAAACTCAAAAACAGGGGAACTGCCGTGACCGACAAGAATGGGTTTTTCGATCTCTCCAAAACCGCCCTTAGCCGCCGCACCGCGCTGAAGGGCCTCGCCGCCGGCACTGGCCTTGCCCTCGCCCCCGGCTTCGTCCGCTACAGCCAGGCGCAAAGCTCGGCGCCGATCAAGATCGGCTTCCAGTCACACCGCACCGGCATCGGCGCCGCCTATGGCCGCTGGTACGAGAAGACGAGCGCCGCCGCGGTCAAGGCGATCAACGACGCCGGCGGCATCAATGGCCGCCCGGTCGAGCTGGTGATCGAGGATGACGGCACCGATCCCGCCCGCGGCGCCGAGGTGGTCGGCAAGTTCGCCACCCAGCACAAGACCGACATCGTCTTCGGCACGCTGTTCTCGCATGTCGTCATCGGCTCGGCGCCCGCCGCCGGCGAAAACAAGATCCCCTATTTCGTCGTCAGCGAAGGCCACCACGTCGCCTCGACCAAATTGAACCGCTACGTCTTCCAGCCCGGCATCACCGACGTGAAGAGCCAGATCCAGTCGATGGCGCCGTGGATCGCCGCCAACGCCGGCAAGAAGGTGACGCAGATATTCCCCGACTTCGCCTTCGGCTACGACCATCGCGACTACCTGCCGCCGGCGCTGAAGGCGCAGGGCGCCGACGTCATCGCCCAGATCGCCATCCCGCCGACGGAATCCTCCTTCACCAAATACTTCCCGCAGATCCCGGCCGAAACCGAGGTGATCTACCACGTCATGGTCGGCCCGGCCGTGCTCACCTTCGTCAAGGAGCTCGGCGAATTCTACGGCTCGTCCCGGCCGCAATTGTTCGGCTTCATGGATTCACTCGAAGCCACCGACATCAACAGCCCCGGCCTCGAATTTTTGGACGGAAGCCATTTCTGGGAAGGCTCGCCTCGCTATGCGCAGGCCGATGACAGCGCCGGGCAAAAAGCCTATCGCGCCGCAGTCGGCATCGACGACAATGGCGCCGCCGTCGGCGATCCCAAGGACGTCTCCACCGCCTCGCATATGTTCGGTTGCTGGGAAACGCTCTACGTCGTCAAGAAGGCGATGGAAGACGCCGGCTACAAGGGACCGGAAGACCGCGCCAAGCTGGTCGAGGCGACCGAGGCCCTGACCGAATTCGCCGAAGGTCCCGAGCATCCGCAGGGACCAAAAACCTTCAACGGCAAGATCCACCAGTGTTTTGGTATTCAGAACATCTCCAAGGTCGAAGGCGGCAAGCTGAAGGTCGTGCACAAGACCAAGATCGAGGACGGCCTCTACGAGGCCGAAGGGGATTATACGACGCAGGCGCTGTGAGCTTAGCCCCTCAAGCATAGTGCGCTTCGAGTCACCCCCCTCTGTCCTGCCGGACCCAGCCCTCCGCTGGCGCTTCGGGCGTTCGTCGTTCAGAAAGCCAAGCAATTGGCTTTCTGTCCGCTGCGCGGACCACGTCTCACCCCCCTCGAGGGAGCCCCATAGGCCGCTATCGGTCATCTCTTTGGGTGCTGCCACCTGCCAACGTCGTCAAGAGGCCGGTTGCGACCACACGAATTACCAATCTCCCCCATTGAGGGGGGTGAGGAACGGTCTGCGAAGCGGACGGAAAGCCAATTGCTTGGCTTTCCGAGTGACGAACGCCCGGAGCGATAGCGGAGGGCCGGGTCCGGCAGGCCAGAGGGGGGTGCCTCGCGCATCCGCCGGAGCTTAGCCCATGCACTTCGGTCCTCACCTCCTCCTCGCCGCCCTCGAAGGCCTCGTCACCTCCGCTGTGCTCGCGCTGACGGCGCTTGGCCTGTCGCTGGTGTTCGGCGTCATGCGCGTCGTCAATGTCGCCCATGGCGAGTTCTTCATGCTGGGCGCGGTGCTGGCCTGGGCCATTACCACGGCAATCGGTGGCCACCCGGCACTCGGCTTCCTCGCCGCGTTAGTGTTGGCACCGCTGATCGTCGGCACTATTGCGCTGGTCGCCGAGCGGTTGGTGCTGCGCCGGCTCAACTACAATCCCGAAGCCACCATCGTCGCCACAATCGGCATGCTCTACATCATCCAGCAGCTGGCGCTAACTTTTTACGGACCGGAGGCGCGCCCAGTGGAGCCGCCGTTCAGCTACCGCATCCTCCTGCCGTGGTTCGGCTATTCCGGCTACAAGCTGTCGATCATCGCCGCCTCCGCGCTGCTGCTTCTCGCGACATGGTTCGTGCTGACGCGCACCAAGATCGGCCTCATCATGCGCGCCACCCAGTATGATAGCGAGACAGCGCAGGCCTTCGGCATTCCGGTTGACCGGGTTTACGCCGGCGTTTTCGCGCTCGGAGCCATGCTGGCGGCAGTCGCTGCGGTGCTGATCGTGCCGATCAGCCAGGCGCACTATTTGATGGGGCAGGACCCGCTGCTCCTGTCCTTCATCGTCGTCATCATCGGCGGCCTCGGCTCGCTGCGGGGCACCGTCGTCGCCGCTGTGCTGATCGGCATGTCGGACGGCATCATCTCGGTGTTCTTCTCGCCGACCCTGGCCAAGATCATCGCCACGCTGCTGGTGGCGATGGTCTTGGTGTTCCGGCCGCAAGGCCTGTTTGGCACGGCGTCGCGATGAGCGAAGCTTCGCCGGCAAAAGCCTATGCGCTGCATCTGGGCGTCATTGCTTTGCTTTTGGCCCTGAGCTTCGTCCTGCCCGAATATCATCACGGCCTGCTTGCCCGCATCATGGTGCTGGCGGTCTTCGCCATGGGCTACAACAAGCTGTTCGGCTATGTCGGCCTGCTCAGCCTCGGCCACGCCATGTTCTTTTCCGCCGGCCTCTATGGTGCCGGCCTCACCGTCATCCATCTCGGCTGGAGCGTGCCGGCCGCCTTTGCCGCCGGGCTTGCCTGCGGCGCGCTGCTGGCGCTGGTGATCGGCCTCTTAGCGCTGCGCACCACCGGTGTCGCCTTCATGATCGTCACCATGATGTTTGCGCAGGTGTTTTATCTCATCATCCTCTATTTCGCCGCCTGGACCGGCGGCGACCAGGGCATGGTGGTGCCGCAGCCGGCGCGTGTGCTCTCCTTCGGTGCGACATCGCTCGATCTCACCAATCCGACCGTGCGCTATATGACGGCGCTATCCCTGTTCTCGGTCGTGCTGCTGGTCACACTTGCCGTCGTCCGCTCCCGCTATGGCCGCGTGCTGGTCGCCATTCGCGAGAACGAGGAGCGCACGAAAATGCTCGGCTACGACACCTTCTCCAACAAGCTCGCCGCCGTCGTCGTCTCCGGCACCATCTGCTCGGCGTCGGGTGCGGCCTATGCGCTGCTGTTCGGCTATGTCGGATCGAGCTTCGCCTCGGTGCAGTATTCCATCCTGCCGCTGCTCTGGGTGCTGCTTGGTGGTGCCGCCACGACGCTAGGAGCACTGATCGGCACGCTGTTCATGTACTATGTCACCGACATCACCAGCGGTTTTACCTCCGCCTATCTGCTGATCGTCGGCATCGCCCTCATCCTGCTGGTGCTGTTTTTCCCCAAGGGCATTTTGGGCAGCATCCGCCAGCGTTGGCTTGGATGGTTGCCATGATGCCGCTGCTGACCACCAAAGGCCTGTCACGCAATTTCGGCGGCCTGCGCGCCGTCAATGGCGTCGACTTCGCGCTGATGCCGGGCGAGATCCGCGCCGTCATCGGCCCCAATGGCGCCGGCAAAACCACCTTCGTCGGCCTGGTCAGCGGCCGCATCCAGCCGTCCTCGGGCATGATCGTCTTCGACGGCGCCGACATCACCAACCTGCCGGCCTATGCCAGGGTTCGCCTCGGCGTCGCCTACACGTTTCAGATTACCAGCGTCTTTGCCAATCTCTCCGCCTACGACAATGTCGCGCTGCCGGTGCAGCGCACGCTGACCAATGGCCGCTCGAAAGGCGCGGTCAAAGCCGGCGTCATGGCGGCGCTTGAGCGCACCGGCCTTGCCGACCGCGCCCATATGGCGGCTGGGCAGCTCTCCTATGGTCACCAGCGGCTGCTGGAAGTAGCCATGGGCCTGGCGCTGAAGCCGCGGCTGCTGATCCTCGACGAGCCGACGCAAGGGCTGGCCGACAGCGAGATCGACAATTTCATCGAACTCGTGCGCGAGATCGCCAAGAGCGCCACCGTGCTTCTGATCGAGCACAACATGCCGGTGGTCATGCAACTGGCCGACCGCATCACCGTCTTCAACGCCGGCAAAATTCTCGCCGAAGGCACGCCTCAGGCGATCCGCGACAACGCCGCGGTGCAGGAAGCCTATCTGGGGACGGCGCCATGACGGAAACAAGGGCGCTGACCATCTCCGGGCTCGACTGCTTCTACGGCGAGGTCCAGGTGCTCTATGGCCTCGACCTGGTGCTCAACAAGGGCGAGGTGCTGTGCCTGTTCGGCCGCAACGGCGCCGGCAAGACGACGACGCTGAAGGCGATCATGGGCCTGGTGCCGGCGAGTGCCGGTTCGATCAGGCTCGATGGTACGGAACTGACCGGCCTGCCGGCGCATGAGGTGCCGAAGGCCGGCGTCGCCTATGTGCCGCAAGGAAGGCGGCTGTTCGCCGAGATGACGGTGGCGGAAAACATCGAGATCGGCCTGATGGCGCGCGGCAAGGGCAAAGCGACGCGGGAAAATGTGCTCGACCTTTTTCCATTGCTGCGCCAGCGGTTGAGACAACGCTCCGGCACGCTGTCCGGCGGCGAGCAGCAGATGCTGGCCATAGCGCGAGCGCTGTGCATCGAACCGCAGGTGCTGCTGCTCGACGAGCCGACCGAAGGGCTGATGCCATCGATGATCGCCAAAATCCGCGAGACGGTGTCGAAACTACGCGAGTTGGGGGTGTCGACCATCCTCGTCGAGCAGCGCGTCGATGCCGTGCTGTCGGTCGCCGACCGGGTCTGCTTCATCGAGAATGGCCGCAACCGCGAAACCGTCGATGTCGCGGAACTGCGCGCCGATCCGTCGGCGGTGCGGCGGTATGTGGGGGTCGGTTGATCACCCAAAAAATAGAAAACCGGCGATCAAGAAAATCGGGATCAGCACTGCGCCCGACCACGCCATATAGCCGAAGAAGCCCGGCATCTTGACGCCGCGATGCCTGGCGATGGCGAAGACCATGAAGTTTGGTGCATTGCCGATATAGGTGTTGGCGCCCATGAACACCGCTCCGGCCGAGATCGCCGCCAGCGTCGAGGCAGCCTCGGTCATCAGATGCTGCGGATCACCGCCGGCCAGCTCGAAGAACACCAGATAGGTCGGCGCGTTGTCGAGGAAGGACGACAGCGCCCCTGTCAGCCAGAAATAGGCGAGGTCGTTGGGCTGGCCGGTGGGCGAGGTGACCAGCGCCACCAGTGGCGCCAGCGCGCCGTCGTGGCCGGCCCTGAGGATAGCGATGACCGGCACGATGCAGATGAATATGCCGGCAAACAGCTTTGCCACCTCTGATATCGGCCCCCAGTTGAAGCCGTTCGCCTCGCGATGGCTCTTGCGCGAGACGGCGAGCGAGAGGAGGGCCAGCGCAAGGACGACGGCGTCGCGCACCAGATTCTGCAGTTCGAGGTCGATGCCGAGGACGGAAAAGCTCACGCCGGGCTTCCAGGTCGCCGAAAGCAGGATGGCGCCGATGACGCCGGCCAGCAGCGGAATGTTGGGCAGGCCGAGGATGCGCACCTTCGTATCCGGCGTCGGATCCTTGATCTTCGGCGCGCCGCCTTCGCGTCGATGCAGGACGATGTCGATGGCCAGGAAGACCGTCAGCACGAGGCCGCCGACGAACAACGTCTCGCGATAGAGATTGGCGGTGGTCCAGAAGAAATCGACGCCCCTGAGGAAGCCGACGAACAGCGGCGGGTCGCCCAAGGGCGTCAGCGAGCCGCCAATGTTCGACACCAGGAAGATGAAGAAGATGACGACATGGGCGTTGTTCCGCCTGGCGTCGTTGGCGCGGATGAGCGGCCGGATCAGGATCATCGAGGCGCCGGTGGTGCCGATGACCGAGGCGAGGATCGCGCCGACCAGCAGTAGCCCGGCATTGACCAGCGGCGTGCCGTGGATGTTGCCGGCCACCAGAATGCCGCCGGAAATGGTGAACAGCGCGAACAGCAGGATGATGAAGGACATATATTCGGTCAGCAGTGTGTGCAGCACGGCCTCTGCGGCCGTTGGCATGCCGAAGGCGAGTGCCAGTGGCACCACCACCAGCGCCGCCCAGAGCGCTGCGATCTTGCCGTAGTGATGCTCCCAGATATGGGCAAACAGCAAAGGCCCGGTGGCGATCGACAACAGCAGACCAGCGAAAGGCAGCGCCCACCAAAGCGACATGGCGGCACCGGGCAATTCGGGGCTCTCAGCCGCGAAGGCGAATTGCGGAAACAGGAGGATGGCTACAGCTGGTATGCATGCAGCCAGGGCCGTCGCCAATCGTGTGAAGCCCCCTTGACGCTTCACAGTCCCGTTAGTCCGACAAATGGTCTTCAAGCACCACGCCGGCCTCATGCATCCGCTTCAGCATCGTCGCGACCGAGCCATTGAGGTCGATGCCGCGGCAGGCATCGAGCCGCACCGTCGTCCTGAAACCCTGCTTCACCGCGTCGAGCGCTGAAAAGGCGACGCAGAAGTCGGTCGCGAGACCGACCAGCGTGAGACTGTCGATGCCGCGTTCGCGCAGATAGCCGGCCAACCCGGTCTGCGTCGTGTGGTCGTTCTCGAAGAAAGCCGAATAGCTGTCGATATCAGGGCGAAAGCCCTTGCGGATCACCAGTTCGGCCTTGGTCCAGGCGAGGCCCGAATGAAAATCCGAACCCAGGCTGCCCTGGATACAATGATCCGGCCACAGCGTCTGCTGGCCGTAGGGCATGTCGATGGTCTCGTAGGGCTGCTTGCCCGGATGGCTGGAGGCAAAGCTCGAATGTCCGGCGGGGTGCCAGTCCTGCGTCAGCACGACATGCTCGGTGCGCCGGATCAGATCGTTGACCAGCGGCACGATCTCGTCGCCGCCGGCCACAGCCAGTGCGCCGCCCGGGCAAAAATCGTTCTGCAAGTCGATGACAACAAGCGCTTCGTCGGCCATGGGGCCTCCCTCTTTTGTCTCAGGCTCCAGTGAAGAATTGCCGCTGATGCGACCGGATGCAGAAACTTGACCAGATGGGCGGCGGCGTCAACCGCCAACGGCATAACAAATGCTTGTGCGCGGGATTGATGCACACAGCGGCGCAAACTCTGGCTTTGACAAATCCTGCCGGCTTGATATCATTTGCATACGAATGAATTTGCCCGGCTCTTACGTCGGCGGGTTCTTCCGCAAGATCCCCCTTTGGGAAGGCAAAGCGTGATCCGTTACGCGAAACCCACCACGGTCGACGAGGCGCTCGCTTTGCTTGGCGAAGCGCCTTGGCGCATCCTTGCCGGCGGTACCGATTTTTATCCGGCGCAAGGCGCTAAGCCGTTTCGCGACAATGTGCTCGACATCAATGGCCTCGCGGCGTTGCGCGGCATCGCTGAAACCGAGACCCATTGGACGATCGGCGCGCGCACGACCTGGACCGATCTCGTCCGCCACCCCTTGCCGCCGGCTTTCGACGCGCTGAAGCAGGCCGCGCGGGAAGTGGGTTCGGTGCAGATCCAGAATGCCGCCTCCATGGCCGGCAATCTGTGCAACGCCTCGCCGGCTGCTGACGGCGTGCCGCCCTTGCTTGTGCTCGATGCTGAGATCGAATTGCGCTCCGCAGCGGCAACCCGCACCCTGCCGCTGGCAAAATTCATCCTCGGCAACCGCCGCACGGAATTGCAGCCGGGCGAAATGGTCACCGCCATCCGCGTGCCGAAACACGCAGGCTTGGGCACGTCGGCCTTCGTCAAACTCGGCGCCCGGCGCTATCTCGTCATCTCCATCGCCATGGTGGCAGCGCGGCTGGTTGTGAAAGACGGCATTGTCAGCGAAGCAGCCGTCGCCGTCGGCTCCTGCTCGGCGGTCGCCAAGCGTCTCGCCGGTGTCGAATCCGCCCTGCGCGGCAAACCTGCCAGTCATAAGCTCGCCGATGCGGTCCTGTCCGCGCCGATGGATGAGCTGACGCCGATCGGCGATGTGCGCGGCAGTGCCGAATACCGGCTGGATGCAGCGCGCGAGATCGTCGCCCGCGCCGTGCTCGCCGCTGCCGGCCATGCACCAAGCGACAGGGTGGCGGCATGATGGAACGCGCTGACATCGCCTTCGAGGTCAACGGTGCCGCCGTTTCCGTGTGCGTGCCACCGGTCCGCCGTCTCTCCTCCGTTCTGCGCGACGACTTGCGCCTGACCGGCACCAAGGTCGGCTGCGACGCCGGCGATTGCGGCGCCTGCACCGTGCTGGTCGACGGCGATCCGGTCTGCGCCTGCCTGGTTCCCGCGGCGTCCGTGGCCGGCGCGACGGTGACGACCGTCGAGGGCCTCGCCAATGGCAGGCTGTCGGCGTTGCAAGCCTCGTTCCTCGAGCATGGCGCCGCGCAATGCGGCATCTGCACGCCCGGCCTGCTGGTTGCCGCAACGGCGCTTCTCGACAGCAAACCCTTCCCGACCGAGGCCGAGACCCAGGATGCGCTGGGCGGCGTCCTGTGCCGCTGCACCGGCTACCGCAAGATCATTGCCGCGGTCATGGACGCGTCGCGCCACGCCAATGGCCTCGATCTCCGCATGCCGCAATCCGGCCACGCCGTTGGCGCGTCGCCGATCCGTCTTGACGGCCAGCCAAAGGTCACCGGCGGCGAGAAATTCGGCGGCGATTCTTTCCCCGCCGACGCGATTGCCGTGCTGGTGGTCCGCTCGCCGCACTATCATGCCGGTTTCACCTTCGGCGATCTCGACGCCTGGGCAAAGGCCCATCCCGGCATCGTCGGCGTCTTCACCGCCGCCGATATTCCCGGAAAAAACTGTTTCGGCGTCATCGGCCCGTTCGCCGACCAGCCGGCCCTCGCCGAAGGCTTTTCGCGCTTTCGCGGCGAAGCAGTGGCGCTGGTTGCCGGCGAGCGCGAGGCCATGCTCGATCTTGACCTCACGGATTTCCCGGTTCGCTGGAGCGAATTGCCGCATTTTCTGCAGCCGGGCGAAGCACAGGCCGGCGGCGCACAGCTGATCCACGACCACCGGCCGACAAACCTGCTCACCTCAGGCTTTGTCGAGCGCGGTGATCCCGACGCGGCGCTCACCGGCGCTGCTTTCACCGTTTCCGGCGCCATCGACACCTCCTATGTCGAACACGCCTATATCGAGCCGGAGGCCGGCTACGCCTATATGGACGGCGACACGCTGGTCGTCGTCGCCTGCACGCAGGCGCCCTACATGGACCGCGACGACACGGCAAAGGTGCTCGGCCTCTCCGTCGACAAGGTGCGCATCGTGCCGACCGCCACCGGCGGCGGCTTTGGCTCCAAGCTCGATGTCTCGCTGCAGCCACTGATCGGCCTTGTGGCGATGAAGACGGGGCGGCCGGCGGCACTCACCTATACCCGCAATGAATCGATGATCTCGACCACCAAGCGCCATCCCGCCGAAATGAAGGCGACCATCGGCGTCGATGCCGATGGCCTTGTCACCGGCATGGTCTTTACAGGCGATTTCAACACCGGCGCCTATGCCAGCTGGGGTCCAACCGTCGCCAACCGCGTGCCGGTGCACGCCTCCGGTCCTTATGCGACGCCGAACTACCGCGCCGAGGGCCGCGCCATCCACACGCATGGTCCGATCTCTGGCGCCTTTCGTGGCTTCGGCGTGCCGCAAGCAACGATCATGCAGGAAACCCTCTATGACGAGCTGGCCGAAAAGCTTGGGCTGGATCGGCTGGAGTTCCGGCTGAACAACTGCCTTCGTAACGGCTCTGAAACGGTTACTGGCCAGAAACTGGAGTCGGGCGTCGGCATTGCCGAGTGCCTCGAAGCGCTACAGCCGCATTGGGCGCGCGCGCTTGCCGATGCCGCTGCGTTCAATGCTGCCAATGAGACGCAAAAGCGCGGCGTCGGCGTCGCGTCCTGCTGGTATGGTTGCGGCAACACCTCGCTGCCCAATCCGTCGACGATCAGGGTCGGCATCTCGCCCGAGGGCGAGGTCATCCTGCATCAGGGCGCCGTCGATATCGGCCAGGGCTCGAACACCGTCATAAGCCAGATCTGCGCCGACGCGCTCGGCCTACCGCTGGACAAGTTCCGGCTGAAGAGCGCCGACACCGCGATCAGTCCGGACGCCGGCAAAACATCGGCCTCGCGCCAGACTTTTGTCACCGGCAAAGCCGCCGAAAAGGCCGGCCGCGCCTTGCGTGAAACCATCCTGCGCTTTGCCAATGTGTCGGAAAAGGCATCCCTGCATCTCGACGGATCGGCAATCGTCATTCGCGAGGGCGAGGCCACCCGCCGCATCGACCTCGCTGCGCTTGATGTCGATGCCGGCGGCTACGTCTTTCGCGCCGAGGAAACCTATGATCCGCCGACGCTGCCGCTCGATGCCAAGGGCCAGGGTAAACCCTATGCCCTATATGGCTACGGCGCCCAGATCGCCGAACTCGAGGTCGATCTCAAGCTCGGCACGGTGAAGCTGATCAAGATCACCGCCGCGCACGATGTCGGCAAGGCGATCAATCCGCTGCTGGTCGAGGGCCAGATCGAGGGCGGCATCGCGCAAGGCATCGGCATGGCGCTGATGGAGGAATACATCCCCGGCCGCACCGAGAATCTGCACGACTATCTGATCCCGACCATCGGCGACGTGCCGCCGATCGAGACCATCCTGATCGAGGTTCCCGATCCCGAGGGACCCTTTGGCGCCAAGGGGCTGGGCGAGCATGTGCTGATCCCGACGGCGCCGGCCATCCTCAACGCCATCCGCCACGCCACCGGCGTGCTGGTCACCAAGGTCCCGGCGACGCCGACCCGCATTCGCGCCGCCATACGCGAGAAGGAGGCACGCCAATGAGCGAGCTTGCCGAACGTTTCGAAACCCACGATCCTGGCGAAAAGCAGGTGGCGGAAAAGATCCGCTGCGATGCCTGTCCGGTGATGTGCTACATCGCCGACGGCCGCACCGGCGCCTGCGACCGCTACGGCAATGTCGGCGGCCGCATCGTGCGCATGGATCCGCTGACCATTCTTGACCACGCGGCCGAGACCGGTGGCGCGGTGATGCCTTTCGTCGCCGAAAATGAGGCGTGGCACGGCGAACTGGTCAGCACCGGCCGCCGCTTCGTCACGGCAATAGGCGCCGGCACCACCTATCCCGACTACAAGCCTGCGCCGTTCATCGTCAGCCAGGAAGTCGAAGGCGTCGATCTGGTGACGGTGGTCACCGAGGGCATCTTCTCCTATTGCGGCGTCAAGGTGAAGATTGACACCGACCGCCACCTTGGTCCCGAGACCGCCATCGTGCGCGCCCAGGGCGAAGCGATCGGCCATGTCACCACAGGCGAATACGGTTCGCAGATGCTGTCGCTGGGCGGCGTGCATCATCTGACCGGCGGCTCCAAGGCCGAGGGGCGCGCCACTTGCGACGCGATGCTCAATCTGTGCAATCGCAAGCCGGTGGAACTGACCATCGACGGTGGCGCGACGATCATCGTCGAAGCCGGCAAACCACCTGTCATCGACGGCAAGGTCGAACACCGCATGCGCGTCGGCTGCGGCTCGGCCACCATCGGCATGTTCGCCACCCAGTGGCGCGGCCTCGTCGACGAAGTGGTGGTGGTCGACGACCACATCACCGGCGTCGTTTCCGAGCACCAGGCCGGCAAGGTGCTGGGCTGGCAGGATACCGGCATAAAAATCATCGGCCGCCGTTCGACGCCGGGCCGTTACTTCAAGGTCTCCGAACCCGGCCTCGGCTGGGGCGGCACCTCGATCTCCGATCCGCTGTCGATCCTCGGCGAGTGGAATGCCAAGAAGGGCGCGCGTCCCGGCCTGTCGCTGCTGATGGTCTCGACCACCGGCGAGCAGTTCGCCTATTACGAGCTCGATGACGAGTTGAAGCCGGTGCAAAAACCGTTTCCGGAGCGGCTGCAGAAATCGGTCGGCCTGATCGAGGACAATTGCGAACCGGCGCTGTGCACCGTGCTGTTCATCGGCGGCGCCGGTGGTTCGCTGCGCGCCGGCGTCACTGAAAATCCGGTCAACCTGACCCGCTCGGTGCAAGGCCTGACTACCTACGTCACCGTCGGCGGCGCGCCGGTCTATGTCTGGCCGGGCGGCGGCATCACGCTGATGGTCGATGTCACAAGGGTGCCGGAAGGCGCCTTCGGCTATGTGCCGACCCCGGCGCTGGTGGCGCCGATCGAGTTCACGCTGCGCCGCGACGACTATATCAGGCTCGGCGGCTACGAAGCCGAGATCCGCAGTGTCGACGACATCGTCGCCAAGGGCGGCGAATACCTCAACCCGCGGCGCGGCGCAGGCGCGGCGGTGCAGAACCCCTGGCCGCCGCTGGCGCAATTGCACCGCGCCGGCTCAAACGGGGCCGGCTGATGCAAGGCCCGCAAGCAAACTGGCTTCAGGACGGCAAGCGGCTGCACCTCAACCACGGGCCGATCGACCTGATCGTCGAAGCCTTTGGCGAGGCCGATGAGTGTCGTGCCGCCTACGCCCAGGCCGTCGAGCGCTTCCAGACGATCCTGATCGAGTTGGTCAAGGAACTTCCCGAACTGCGGCTCCCGGCATTTTTCTTGGCGCCGCGCGCCTTTGACGGCCCGACGGCGCGCCGCATGGAAGCCGCCGTCATGCCCTTGGCGGAATGTTTCATCACGCCGATGGCCGCCGTTGCCGGGTCGGTAGCCGACGAAATGCTTGCCGCGCTGCTTGCCGGTCGCAAGCTCGATCGTGCCTATGTCAACAATGGCGGCGACAGCGCTCTCCACATCGGCAGTGGCCGATCGATCGGTCTGGCGGTCGCCGGCACCGGCAACGGCATGGCAGACCGGATCACCATCCGCGCCGAAGATGGCGTCGGTGGCGTCGCCACCAGTGGCTGGCGCGGCCGCTCCTTCTCACTCGGCATTGCCGATGCCGTCACCGTGCTTGCAAAGACCGGCGCCGAGGCCGATGCAGCGGCGACGCTCATTGCCAATGCCGTCGACCTGCCCGGCAATCCCGCCATCAAGCGCGTTCCCGCACAGGAACTGTCGCCCGACAGCGATCTCGGCCCGCGCTTGGTCACACAAGCCGTCGGCACGCTTGCACTTGGCGAAGTGGCGCGGGCGCTGGGCAATGGCCTTGCTGTCGCCGAAGATTTTCGCCGGCGCGGCCTGATTGCCGCATCGGCGCTGTTTCTTGGCGGTGAGGCCCGCATCAGTGGTTCCATGGCGCTTGCCGCGCCCAACAAAATTCCTGGGAAGGAAGTTGCCCATGCCTGAGTTTCCGATCCGCAAGATCGCGGTGCTGACCGAAGAGATCTTTCATGAAGGCGGACCGTTGGCCAAGGTGCCGCGCCGCCGCGCTGCGGCCATGGCGCTGGTCAAGAACCCGTTCGCCGGCCGCTATGTCGAAGATTTGCAGAGCGCCATGGACGATCTGAAGCCGCTCGGGCTGCTGCTTGCCGACCGGCTGATCGCGGCCCTCGGCGGCGACGTGAAACAGATCGACGGCTATGGCAAGGGTGCCATCGTCGGCACGTCAGGCGAGCTGGAGCATGGCGCGCTGTGGCATGTGCCGGGCGGCTACGCCATGCGCGAGCGGCTCGGCGACGCCAAGGCGATCGTCCCGTCGGCGAAGAAGGTCGGTGCCTTCGGGTCGCGGCTCGACGTGCCGCTCGGCCACATCAACGCCGCCTATGTGCGCAGCCATTTCGACGCCATGGAAGTCGGCATCAGCGACGGGCCGCGTGCCGACGAGATCCTGTTCTGTCTCGCCATGACCTGCGGCCCGCGCGTGCACGACCGCATGGGCGGCCTCGCGGCCAAGGACATCAAGGTCTGGGATGGGTTGCGGTGAGCGGCGAGGACAAATTGCTCAAGCTGGTCGAGGCCGAAACGCCTGAGGAAAACGACTATCATCTGCAGGAGCAGGTCGGCTTCATCCTGCGCAAGGCGCACCAGCGCCATGTCTCGATCTTTGCAGCACGCATCGCCGATCTGACACCGCCGCAATTCGCCGCTCTGGCCAAATTGCACGATGTCGGCGAGACCTCGCAGAACCAGCTCGGCACGCTGATCGCCATGGATGCGGCGACGGTGAAGGGCGTCATCGATAGGCTCAAGGCGCGTGGCCTTGTCGACCTTACCAAGCACGAGGTCGACAAGCGGCGCCTGCTGGTCAATCTGACCGCCGAGGGCCGCGACGCCATCGAGCGGCTGATCCCGCTGGCCCGCGCCATCACCCAGGAAACGCTGGCGCCGCTCTCGGCCAAGGAGGCCACCACCTTCATGAAGCTCTTGGCCAAACTGGCCTAGGGTGTGTTGATATTCAGGTGATGCCGGCCTGCAAATGGCTGATACCTGCGCTTCCGTTGCTCAAGTACCCAAAGGTACGCTCCGCTCCGGTTCTCGGTATCAGCCATTTTCGACTCGGCCTGACCTGAATCTCAACACACCCTGGGGTCCAAATTGCCTTCAGGCGCGAAGCCGCGCCCCTTCGGGATCGAAGAACGGTATCGGCGCCACCACCGCGCGTGTCGGTACGCCGTCGATGTCGATGCTGAGCTCGGTGCCGATCGCGGTGAACGGCAGCCGCAGATGCGCGGTCGCCAGCACCTTGCCCAGCGAATAGCCGTGATCGCTGTAGGTGACGACGCCGGCATCCTCGCCATCGGCCAGAACCCGCGCATTCATTGCCGCCGGCTTGGCACCATCGAGGATCAGCCCGGTCCAGCGCTCGTCGAGGCCTTTGTCGCGAACCCGGAGCAGCGCCTCGCGGCCGATGAAGTCGCCCTTGTCGAACTTGATCCAGCGGTCGAGGCCGACATGGAACGGCGTGCGGCTCTCGTCCGTGTCGATGCCATGCGCCGGATAGGCTTTTTCCAACCCAAGCGTGAACATCGCCAACACGCCATAGGGCTTGAGTCCAAAGTCCCTGCCGGTCCGCATCAGCGCGCCCCAGACCGAGGCCGCCTCGTCGGCCGGCACGAACAGCTCGAAGCCGAGCTCGCCGGTCACTCCCGTGCGCGAGATCAGCACCTTCGTCTCGCCAATGCGCCCTGATGTGAACGCCCAGCGTTTCAGTCCGTCCAGATCGGCGTCCTGCACCAGTGCCTTCAGCAGCGCCCGCGAGCGCGGCCCCTGGATCGTCGGGAAGGCGATGGCCGCCGTGATGTCGGTGACATAGGCTTTTCGCCCCTGCGCATGATGCAGCAGCCATGGCAGCATTTTGAGCCGGTTGACCGATCCGGTCACCAGCATGAAATGCTCCCCTCCGAGCCTGAACACGGTGAGGTCATCCATGATGCCGCCATCGTCGCGGCACACGGTGGAGTAGCGCACCTGTCCCGGCTTCATCGCGGCGGCGTCGTTGACGATGACATGATTGACCAGCGCCTCGGCGTCGGGGCCTTTGATGTCCATCTTGCCCATGGTGCTGAGATCCTGGACGCCGACATTTTTTCGCGTGTTCAGATGCTCGTCGGCAATGCCGGAATAATATTTGGCCGAGACGAACTCGCCGCCAACCCGGCCCATCGTCGCGCCCAATGCGACGATGCTGTTGTAAAAGGGGGAGCGCCGTTCAACCAAGAAACTTCTCCGTCATTCATGAAAAACGGCAGCGCCGGGCGGCGCTGCCGAGTCGGATCGGTGAAGGGATTAACTCCCGTAGACGTCGAACGAGAAGTACTTATCGTTGATTTCCTTATATTTGCCGTTGGCGCGCAGCGCGTCGATTGCGGCGTTGAGCTTGTCGGTCAATTCCTTGTTGCCCTTCTGCAGCGCGATGCCGACGCCCGGACCATGGATGGCCGGGTCGGGGGTCAAGGTGCCAAGCAATTTGCAGCAGGCGCCTTCGGGTTTTTTCAGCCATTCGGTCAGGATGATCGAGCCGTCCATCACCGCGTCGAGGCGGCCATTGACCATATCGGCGCGGGCGTCGTCGCCCGTCGGGTACGCCTTGATCGTCGAGCCGCTGTATTTCTGCTCGGCGAAATTCTGGTGGATGGTTGCGCTCTGCACGCCCAGCGCCTTGCCTTTCAAATCCTCGGGCGAGGTGCCGGTGAGCGCCGAATCCTTCGGCACGGCAATGGCCGGCGGCGTCTGATAGTATTTGTGGGTGAAATCCACCTTCTCGGCGCGTTCCGGCGTGATGGTGATGTTGATGATCGCGTCGAACTTGCCGGCCTGCAGCGCCGGGATCGAGCCGTCGAAATCCTGCACGACGAATTCGCATTCGGTCTTCATTTCGGCGCACAGCGCCTTGCCGAGATCGATGTCGAAGCCGCCCAGCGTGCCGTCTGAATTGGCGAAATTGAAGGGCGGATAGGCGCCTTCGGTGCCGAGCTTGAGTTTCTTGCCCTCGGCAGAGGCAGCACCCGTGGCGAGCACCAAGGCAGCAGAAGCGGCAAGCACGAAACGACCGAAAAGACGCATGATCCTGATCTCCGTTGACCCTGGGAAGTCTACGGTCTTTTGTGCCCTCGTCGGAGACGGAAGCGACATGTCATGCGCCGATCACGGCGCATGGAACCATCGGTATCTTGCCTAGGGCTTCCGCACTGTCAGCCGGCGCGCGTTCTTGTGGTTGCCACCCGATCGATCGCCATCTCATCAGCCGACAGCGTAACGCCGAATTTTTCGGCGGCCTCTGCGGCGGTGTAGTAGCCCAAACCCACATCCCGCAGCACCAGATCGGCGTCGCGCTCGAACGGGTCGCCATAACCGCCGCCGCCCGGCGTGCCGACGCGCACGCGGTCGCCGGCCTTCAGCGCGATGTCCTGCTCCTTGGACAGATGCGGCGGCACATGTTCTTCGCCGCCACGGAATACCGTCACCATGTTGACCGCGCCGTCCTTGCCGCCGAGCGCGCCTTGCGGGCCGAAGCGGCCATGGTCCATGACGAAGGAGGCGCGGGCATCGCCGCGCAGGATCTCGACCTCATAGGCGAGCCCGAAGCCGCCGCGATGCTTGCCGGCGCCGCCCGAGCCTTCGCGCAACGCGTAGTGGCGGTAGAGCACCGGAAAGGCCTGCTCCATGATCTCGACCGGCGGCGACTTGGAAATGCCGATGGTCGAGCAGCCATTGGTCAGGCCGTCATGGCCGGCATTGCCGCCATAGCCGCCACCGGAGATCTGGTACATGACGTAGTCGCGGCCGCGCACCGGATCGTTGCCGCCGAGCGCGAAATTACCGCTGGAGCCGGCGGGCGCCGCGGTCACCTTTTCGGGCAGCGCCTGCACCATCGCGGCGAACACCGCTTCAGCAATGCGCTGCGAAACTTCGGCCGCGCAGCCGGACACAGGACGCGGGTATTTGGCATCGAGGAACGTGCCTTCCGGCCGCTTGATGTGAAGCGGCTCGAAGGCGCCGGCGCTGATCGGCACATCAGGGAAAATATGGCGCATGGCGAGATAGACTGAGGACAAGGTCGTCGCCAGCACGCTGTTCATTGGCCCGGCGCAGGGCTTTGACGAGCCGGTGAAATCGAAACTCAGCGTGTCGCCCTGTTTCTCGATCGCCAGCGCGATGGTCAGCGGCTCGTTGACCACCCCGTCGGAATCGACGAACGCCTTGGAATGGTAGATGCCATCGGGAATGGCTGCGATGTTGGCGCGCATCTGTTCGGCCGCACGGCGGCGCAGTTCGGCGATCGCCTCGACGACCGTTTCGTCACCGTAACGATCCAGGATTCCATTCAGCCGATCCTGGCCGATCAGCAGCGCTGCCGCTTGCGCACGGATGTCGCCGATGCGCTGGTCGGCGACACGGATGTTGGAGCAGATGATGGCGTAGATCTCTGGATCGAGCACACCCTTCTTGAACAGTTTGACCGGCGGCAGCCGCAGCCCTTCCTGCTCGACTGCAGTGGCCGAGGCCGAGAAGCCGCCGGGCACCGATCCACCAATGTCGGGCCAATGGCCGGTGTTCGACAGCCAGCAGAAGATTTTTCCCGCCCGGTAAACCGGCATGGCGAAGCGCACATCCATCAGATGCGTGCCGCCGAGATAGGGATCGTTGACGATGTAAATGTCGCCCGGCTCCGGCGGCAGGCAGCGCCCGTCGGCGATCATCTCGATCACCGTCCTGGTCGAATATTGCATGACGCCGACGAACACCGGCAGGCCCTGGCTGCCTTGCGCGATCAGCGAACCATCGACGGCCGAATAGATGCCGTCGGAGCGGTCATTGGCCTCGGCGATGACAGGCGAAAAGGCGGCGCGCGAAAAGGTCAGGTCCATCTCGTCGCAGACTTGCTGCAGCGCCGCCTGGAGGACCGAAAGCGTGATGGCGTCGAGCTTTTGCATCTCAGGCCTCGCCAATGTCGATGATGATGTTGCCGTCGGCGTCCGATCGTGCGTGGTCGCCGGGTTCGAGCACAGTGGTCGCGTCCATCTGTTCGAGGATCGCCGGCCCTTTGATGACGGCGTCGAGCGGCAGTTTTTCGCGCGCATACACCGGCGTGTCGTGCCAGGTCCCGGCGTACCAGACCGGCCGTATCTCGCGCCGCGCCTCGTCGAGCGTTTTGGCGCGCCCGGCCGGGTCGATCAGTCGGGACAGATCGATCGCCGGCCGCACGCCGGTGACCGAAGTGTTGAGATTGACCAGATTGGCGCGGATCTCCGGCAGCTCGACCTTGAAGCGGGCGAAATAGGCTTTTTCGAAAAGCTGCTGCAGCGTCGCGCGCGTCACCGAAGACGACGGCAGCGGCACGTTGATGATGTGCGTCTGGCCGACGAACTGCATGTCGGCGGAATGGGTGACGCGGATTGCCTCCGGCTTTACCGCTTCCTTGCCGATCAGTTCCTCACCTTCGTTTCGGTGCCGTTCCAATACCTCGCGAAGCTTGGCTTCATCGAGCACAGAGACGGGCTGGTTGACCGTATTGACGAAGTCGTGGCGCAGATCAGCGACGACACAGCCGAGTGCGTTGGTGATGCCCGGACGCGCCGGCACCAGCACTTTCGGCAGGCCGAGTTCGCGCGCCAGCGCGGTCGCGTGCAGCGGTCCGGCGCCGCCAAAGGCAAACAGCGCGAAATCGCGCGGATCGTGGCCGCGCGACACCGAGACCATACGAATGGCGCCGGCCATTTTCATGTTGCCCAGCCGCAGCACCGCACCCGCCGCCTCGACGCCGGACAGGCCAGTCGCCTTGCCAATTTTGTCCTGGAAAATGCCGGTGACGCGTTCGACGGTGACTGGGTTTTCGACCGCCAGCAATTTCTTCGGCGCTAGCCGACCGAGCACCAGATTGGCGTCGGTGATGGTCGGCTCCAGGCCGCCGCGCCCGTAGCAGATTGGGCCGGGATTGGCGCCGGCGCTTTCCGGGCCGATCTGGATCAGCCCGGCTGCATCGACGCGGGCGATCGAGCCGCCGCCGGCGCCGACCGTGTGCACCGCCACCATCGGCACATGGATCGGCATCGCATATTCGATCTCGATCTCGTTCGACACTGCCGGCTCGGCATTGCGGATCAGCGCCACGTCGGTCGAGGTGCCGCCCATGTCGTAGGTCACCAGGTTTTCGAAGCCGGCGCGCTTGCCCGTATAGGCGGCGGCGATGACGCCGGAGGCCGGCCCCGACATCACCGTCTTTGCCGATTCACGGGTGACGAAGCGGGCCGAGATCATGCCGCCATTGCCGTTCATGATCAGGAAGTCGCGGGCATAGCCTTTGGCGCCCAATTCCTTGCGCAGCCGCTCGACATAGCGCTCGAGGATCGGCTGCACCGAAGCGTTGACCGAGGCGGTCACCCCGCGCTCGAATTCGCGCGCTTCCGAAAGCAGCGCATGGCCCGTGGTGATGTAGCCGTTCGGCCAGAGTTCGGCCGCGATTTCGGCGGCGCGCCGCTCATGCCTAGGGTTGGCGTAGGAATGCAGGAAATGGATGACGAGGGATTCGCAGCCTTCGGCGATCAACTGTGAAATGGCGGCCCGCATCTCGGCCTCGTCGAGCGGTGTTCGCACCGCGCCTGAGGCTTCGACGCGCTCCGACACTTCGAGCCGCAGATTGCGCGGAATGATCGGCACGAATGTGCCGGTCATGCCGTAGGCCTGCGGTCGCGTGCGACGGCCAAGCTCGATCACGTCGCGAAAGCCGCGTGTGGTGATCATGCCGGTTTTTGCCAGCCGGCGTTCCAGCACGGCGTTGGTGGTTGTGGTCGTGCCGTGCACGATCAGGTCGATGCCGTCGATCGGAAATCCGGTGGCGCCGAGTGCCGAAACGACACCGAAGGCCTGGTTGTCGACCGTGGTCGGGGTTTTTGCGATATGCACCCGTCCGCCGTCGCTTCCATCGATCAGAAGCAGGTCGGTAAAGGTCCCGCCGACATCGATGCCGGCGACGACTTTGCCAAGGGGATCATGCGTCTGCGCCGAAAAATTCTCTTTCATTGTCGAAACCCGAAATATCAGGACTGCGGATACGTCTCAGTTTGGAAAGCTGTTTCACGCTGGCGTCTTGACGCAAATATCGTTTGTATACTAATAAATTCCGGACACAAGAGCTTACCGCTTGGCAGTGAGCAAACGGCACGCCGGACCCTGATCGGTTCGGGCGCGCAGGTGAAAGTTTAGCGCCCGCGTCAGCAGTTGGGCCAGAAAGTTGGATTTGATGAACACCACATCCGCTCTCAACACCGCCGGCGCCCGTCCGCTGCAATTTCCGATTCCGGCCAATGTCTATGCCGAGACCGTCGTCTCGGTGAAGCACTATACCGACCGGCTGTTTTCGTTCCGCATCACCCGCCCGCAGTCGCTGCGCTTCCGCTCAGGCGAGTTCGTCATGATCGGCCTGCCCAATGCCGAGAAGCCGGTGTTCCGCGCCTATTCCATCGCCAGCCCGGCCTGGGACGAAGAGCTGGAATTCTTCTCGATCAAGGTGCCGGACGGTCCGCTGACCTCCGAGCTGCAGAAGATCCAGGTCGGCGACACCGTCATCCTGCGCCAGAAGTCGACCGGCACGCTGGTGGTCGACGCGCTGACCCCGGCCAAGCGCCTGTTCATGATCTCGACCGGCACCGGCATCGCGCCCTTCGCCAGCCTGCTGCGCGATCCCGACACCTATGAAAAGTTCGACCAGCTGATCCTGACCCACACCTGCCGCGACATCGCCGAACTGACCTACGGCCAGGAGCTGGTGGCCGCACTTGAAAGCGACCCGCTGATCGGCGAACTGACCGGCGGCCGCGTCACCCTCTACAATTCGACGACGCGCGAAGAGTCTGAGCGCATGGGCCGCATCACCGCGCTGATCGGCTCCGGCAAATTCTACAGCGATCTGGGCATCGACAAGCTCGATCCGGAGACCGACCGCATCATGATCTGCGGCTCGATGCATATGCTCAAGGACGTCAAGGAACTGGCCGAAAGCCTCGGCTTCCAGGAAGGCTCGCTGCATCATCCCGCGAGCTTTGTCGTCGAGCGCGCCTTCGTCGGCTGAGCTGACCCAGACATCTCAAAACCAGCACTTTTGACCACGCGGTCAAAAATCAGCTGTTTTCACGGCCTTTTTCAGCTATGACCCTTTGAAAGACTCGTGAAGCGTCAATTCACGAGCTATCTTCGGCGCAAGTCGTTGAATGAAAGGGCAGGAGATGAGCAGCACAATTCGCGAAGCCGACCTTGGCTCGTCCAAGGTGACGCCGTTGCCGGCGCGCGCCGCGGCCAACACGCCTGTCCCCCACGACCATCGCATTGCCCGCAATCCCGGCATGAAGCTCGATCTCGGCTTCATGGAATCGATGCGCAGCGTCAACCGTTCGGCGCTCGAACGCCGCATCGCCAGCCTGACCAAGCGGCGCTCCATCAAGGCCGACAACCAGGCGGCCTGGCTGCTGCGCGCCGTCGCCTGCATGGACCTGACGACGCTGAATTCCAACGACACTGAGGAGCGCGTGCGCCGGCTCTGCGCCAAGGCGGTCAATCCGTTCCGCCGCGACATCGTCGAAGGCCTCGGCATTTCAGGCGAAAAGATCCGCCCGGCTGCGGTCTGCGTCTATCATCCCTTCGTCGCCACCGCCGTCGATGCCGTGCGCGGCACCGGCATCCACGTTGCCGCCGTTTCCACCGCCTTTCCGCATGGCCTTGCCCCGCTGTCGACGCGCCTGCAGGAGATCGAGGCCTCGGTGAAGGACGGCGCCGACGAGATCGACGTGGTCATTCCGCGCGGATTGGTGTTCGGCGCCAAGTGGCGGGAGCTTTACAACGAGATCGTCTCGATGCGCGCCGCTTGTGGCGATGCGCATCTGAAGGTCATCCTCGGCACCGGCGATCTCGCCACGCTGCGCAACGTCATGCTCGCCTCGATGGTGGCGATGATGGCGGGCGCGGATTTCATCAAGACGTCGACCGGCAAGGAGAGCGTCAACGCCACGTTGCCCGTCGGCCTCGCCATGGTGCGCGCTATCAGGGCCTATTTCGAAGAGACCGGCTATCTCATCGGTTTCAAGCCGGCCGGCGGCATCTCCACCGCAAAAGCCTCGCTCGACTGGCTGGTGCTGATGAAGGAAGAGCTCGGCCGTCCATGGCTGGAGCCCGACCTGTTCCGCTTCGGCGCCTCAAGCCTGCTCACGGATATTGAGCGGCAACTCGAACACCATCTGACGGGTCACTATTCGGCCAACCACCGCCACGCGATGGCGTGATCTTCAACCTCCCCCTTGTGGGGAGGGTCGCCGCGATAGCGGCGGGTGGGGGTCTGGGAACCGGATCAGCCGCTCAGTGAATCGAACCACTAGTCACTTACCCCCACCCCGATCGGCCTTGCCGATCGACCCWCCCCACAAGGGGGAGGGTGAAGGAGCCGCCCAATGAACATTCTCGAACGCTATCACGCCATGGAATACGGCCCCGCGCCGGAAGCCCGCAACGAGGCCGATGCGTGGCTGGCCGCGCGCGATTTCGGCAAGGCCCTGTTCATCGGCGGCGGCTGGAAGGCGGCCGCGGGCGGCAAGACTTTTGACACCAGCGAGCCGTCCTCGGGCAAATTGCTGGCCAAGGTGTCGGATGCCGGCGCCGCCGACGTCGATGCCGCGGTTGCGGCCGCAACCAAGGCGCTGCCCAAATGGTCTGCTTCGTCAGGCTATCAACGCGCCAAGGTGCTTTATGCCATCGGCCGCGCCATGCAGCGCCACCAGCGTCTGTTCGCGGTGCTTGAGACAATCGACAATGGCAAGCCGATCCGCGAAAGCCGCGACATCGACGTGCCGTTGGCCATCCGCCATTTCATCCACCATGCCGGCTGGGCGCAGGCTCTGGACAAGGATTTTCCTGATCACAAGGGCGTCGGTGTCGTCGGCCAGATCATCCCGTGGAATTTTCCGCTGCTGATGCTGGCCTGGAAGATTGCACCGGCGCTCGCCGCCGGTTGCACCGTGGTGCTGAAGCCGGCCGAGTTCACGCCGCTCACCGCCATCCTGTTCGCCGAAATCTGCGAACGCGCCGGCGTGCCGAAGGGCGTCGTCAACATCGTCCAGGGCGGGCCAGAAGCGGGCGTTGCCATCGTCAATCATCCCGGCGTCCAGAAGATCGCCTTCACCGGCTCATCCGAGGTTGGCAAGATCATCCGCAAGGCCACCGCCGGCTCGGGCAAGAAGCTGTCGCTGGAGCTGGGCGGCAAGTCGGCCTTCATCGTCTTCGAGGATGCCGATCTCGACAGCGCCGTCGAGGGGCTGGTCGACGGCATCTGGTTCAACCAGGGGCAGGTCTGCTGCGCCGGCTCACGCCTTTTGGTGCAGGAAGGCATTGCCGATGCCTTCATCGCCAAGGTCAAGACGCGGATGAGCCGGCTGCGTGTCGGCAGCCCGCTCGACAAGAACACCGATATCGGCCCGCTGGTCGATTTGACCCAGCTCGACAGGGTCAAGGGTCTGGTCGCCGAAGGCGCCAAACAAGGCGCCGTTTGCTGGCAGCCGGATGTGGCGCTGCCATCCTCCGGCTATTACCATCTGCCGACGCTGGCCACGGGTGTTGCGCCGGCTAATATATTGGCGCAGGAAGAAGTGTTCGGGCCGGTGCTCGCCACCATGACCTTCCGCAACACCGAGGAAGCGATCGAACTCGCCAACAACACCCGTTACGGTCTGGCGGCTTCGGTGTGGAGCGAAAACGTCAACCTCGCCCTGCATGTTGCGCCGCAATTGAAGGCCGGCGTCGTCTGGGTCAACGGCACCAACATGTTCGACGCCGCCTGCGGCTTCGGCGGCTACCGCGAGAGCGGCTTTGGCCGCGAAGGCGGGCGCGAAGGCATGTTCGAATATCTCACTGCAAAACTGCCGCTCGGCCCGGTTATCAAGCCGGCAACGGCTTCGGCCCCGGCGATCGAGCAGACCGAAGGCGACGCCATCGACCACACGGCAAAGCTGTTCATCGGCGGCAAGCAGGTCCGGCCTGACGGCAATTACTCGATTGCCGTCGCTACCGCCAAGGGCAAGCTCGCCGGCGAGGTCGGTCTTGGCAGCCGCAAGGATATCCGCGACGCCGTCTCGGCAGCCCGCGCCTGCAAGGCCTGGGCGGAGGCCACCGCCTACAACCGCAGCCAGGTGCTTTACTACCTTGCAGAGAACCTTTCGGGCCGTGCCGATGAATTTGCCGCGCGCCTGACAGAACTCACCGGCGCCACCGCCAAGGCCGCGCGGGAAGAAGTAGAACAGTCGATCGAGCGCCTCTTCCTCTATGCCGGCCTCACCGACAAATTCGAGGGCAGGGTGCATCAGCCGCCGGCCCGTGCCGTCACGCTGGCGCTGCATGAGCCGGTCGGCGTCGTCGGCATCGTCGCGCCGGACAATGCGCCCTTGCTTGGCCTGATTTCGCTGGTGGCGCCCGCACTTGCCATGGGCAACGCCGTGGTTGCGGTGCCTTCGGAAAAGTATCCGCTGCTCGCCACCGATCTCTATCAGGTCATCGAATATTCCGACGTTCCGGCCGGCGCCATCAACATCGTCACCGGGCGCACCGCCGAACTCGCCGGCGTGCTGGCCAAGCATGACGATGTCGACGGGCTCTGGATCTTTGCCGATGCCGAGACCTGCGCCAAGGCCGAAGCCGAGTCCATCGGCAACCTCAAGCGCGTCTGGACCGGTCATGGCCGCAGCCTCGATTGGGCCTCGGGCGAAGCCGCCGGCGATGCTTTCCTGCGCCGTGCCGTCGAGGTCAAGAACGTCTGGGTGCCCTACGGCGACTGAGCGTCGCACGCCGTGTCCGGAGTAGGCGTTCGGGCTTGACGCCCGAAATAATGTTCTTTACCGAGAAAAAACATTTTGGCTGAGCGCAGGCGGCACAATAGTGCTCGCCTGGCACAGTGCGTGACGACCATTCGCCGGTAGAACCCGGCTGATCGCAAATGGACGAGGAGAAGACGAATGGCGGATCTGACCGGCAAAACCGTTGTCGTCACGGCTGCGGCGCAAGGCATCGGCCGGGCGAGCGCACTGGCTTTCGCCAAAGCGGGTGCCGTCGTCCATGCCACCGACATCAACGAAGCGCTGCTCGCCGAACTCGCCAAGACCTCAGGCATCAAGACCCGTAAGCTCGATGTGCTGAACGACGAGGCGGTGACATCGGGATTTGCCGCGATCGGCCCGGTCGACGTGCTGTTCAATTGCGCCGGCTTTGTTCATTCCGGCTCGATCCTCGACATGAAGGACGCCGACCTCGATTTTGCCTTCAACCTCAATGTCCGCGCCATGATCCGCACCATCCGGGCGGTGCTGCCCGGCATGCTGGAGCGTGGTGACGGCTCGATCATCAACATGTCGTCGGTTGCCGGCGCCGGCAAGGGCGTGCCCAACCGTTTCGCCTATGGCGTCACCAAGGCGGCGGTCATCGGCCTGACCAAGGCGATCGCCGCCGACTATGTCGGCAAAGGTATACGCTGCAATGCCATCTGCCCCGGCACCGTCGAAAGCCCGTCCCTGCAGGACCGCATGCATGCGCAAGGCGACTATGATGCAGCGCGTGCAGCCTTCATCGCCCGCCAGCCTATGGGCCGCCTCGGCACGCCCGAGGAGATCGCCGACCTCGCCGTCTATCTGGCCGGTGCAACCTATACGTCCGGACAGGCTTATAATATCGACGGCGGCTGGTCGATCTGACCACGGTTCGGGAAAGATCGTGAGAGATCAGGAAGGATCGGATCCCGCTCTGGCGTTCATAGGGATCGAGCAGTCTGAAAATCTCGTTCGCCGGCTGGCCACGCTTGCCGGGATCGGGTTGATGGGTACGGTCCGCCGGTTCCTCAAGGAGCCATTGCCTTGGCGGAGAGTTTGCAAACGGCCATGGGGCCGCAAGTAGGAGAAGGTTTTAGATGAAACTGTTGCGCTATGGCGAGATGGGAAGCGAGCGCCCGGGTCTGCTCGATGCCGATGGCACCATCCGCGATCTTTCCGCTCATGTCGCCGACATCAGCGGCAAGGCGCTTGATCCGGCATCGCTCGCCGCGCTGTCGAAGCTCGATCCGAAGTCGCTGCCGGCCGTTTCCGGCAAACCGCGCCTCGGCGCCTGCGTTGCCGGCACCGGCAAGTTCATCTGTATCGGCCTCAACTATTCCGACCACGCCGCCGAAACCGGCGCCACCGTGCCACCGGAGCCGATCATCTTCATGAAGGCAAGCTCGGCCATTGTCGGGCCGGACGACGACGTGCTGATCCCGCGCGGCTCCGAGAAGACCGACTGGGAGGTTGAACTCGCCGTGGTCATCGGCAGAAAAGCAAAATATGTCAGCGAGGCCGACGCGCTGGATTATGTCGCCGGCTATGCCGTCGCCCATGACGTGTCCGAGCGCGCCTTCCAGGCCGAGCGTCAGGGCCAGTGGACCAAGGGCAAGTCCTGCGACACGTTCGGCCCGACCGGCCCGTGGCTGGTCACCAAGGACGAGGTCGCCGATCCGCAGAACCTGAAGATGTGGCTGACCGTCAACGGCAAGACGATGCAGAACGGTTCGACCAAGACCATGGTCTATGGCGTCGCCTATCTCGTTTCCTATCTCAGCCAGTTCATGTCGCTGCACCCCGGCGACATTATTTCGACAGGCACACCGCCCGGCGTCGGCCTCGGCATGAAGCCGCCGGTGTTTTTGAAGGCTGGGGATGTGGTGGAGCTGGGCATCGAGGGCCTGGGCCAGCAGAAGCAGACGTTTAGGGCGGACGTATAGCGCTTAGCTCTTCCTTCTCCCCGTCACTATACGGGGAGAAGGTGCCGGCAGGCGGATGAGGGGCGGCGCCAACCTTGCTCTACTTCAACACCTTCCCATCCGCTCCAAACCGATAGGTCTTCGCCGGATCCGGCGTCGCGTACAGCGTCGAGCCGGGTTCGGCATTGTAGACGCCGAAAATGCGCACGGTGATAAGCCCGGCCTTTTCGCAGTCGAGATAGAGGTTGGTGTCGGCGCCGAGATGCTCGGCGTGCACCACCGTGCCCTTCCACGCCCCGGATTTCGTATCGACGGTCAGGTGCTCGGGGCGCACGCCGATGGTCTTCGCCGTCTCGCCCAGACGGGCGCCGTCGACGAAGTTCATTTTCGGTGAGCCGATGAAGCCGGCAACGAATTCATTCGCCGGCGAATTGTAGAGCTCCATCGGTCCGCCGATCTGCTCGATCCTACCGGCGTTCAGCACCACGATCTTGTCGGCCAGCGTCATCGCCTCGACCTGGTCGTGAGTGACATAGATCATCGTCGCCTTCAGCCGCCGATGCAGCTGCGCAATCTCCAGCCGCGTGTTGACGCGGAGCGCGGCATCGAGGTTCGACAGCGGTTCGTCGAACAGAAACAGCTTTGGCTCGCGCACCACGGCGCGGCCGATGGCGACGCGTTGGCGCTGGCCACCGGACAATTCGGCCGGCCGCCGCTCCAGATAGGGCTCCAGCGACAGCATTGACGAGGCGATGCCGATGCGCCGCTCGATCTCGGCCGCCGGCGTGCCCGCCTGTTTCAGGCCGAGGCCCATATTGTTCTTCACCGTCAGATGCGGGTAGAGCGCGTAGGTCTGGAACACCATGGCGATACCGCGCTTGGCCGGCGGCGTCGCCGAGACATCCGCGCCGTCGATGACCACGCGGCCGGAGGTCGAATCCTCCAGCCCGGCAATAACCCGGAGCAGCGTCGACTTTCCGCAACCGGAAGGGCCGACGAAAACGACGAATTCACCGTCATTCACTTCGAGGTTGATGCCTTTCAGCACCTCGACCGGCCCGAAAGCCTTCTTCACATTCTCGATTATCAGCGAGCCCACGGCGTCGTTCCTATTCTAGAGTTTAACGGCGGCGCCGCTGCGCACGCTCTCGTCGGCGGCAAGGCAGACAGCGAGCGATTTCACCGCGTCGTCCATATGGCGGGTGAGATCCAGGTTCTCGCGGACCGCCTTCAGCACAAAGGCCTGTTCGAGGTCACAGAGGTCCTGGTGGCCCGGTTCGCCCTGCATCGACAGCATCTCGTCCTCCTTGACGAACTTGCCGTCAGGCCCTGTCGCCGCACTGTGCAGGCGGATGGTCGAGGTCTTGGTGTGGGTGTCGATGTCGTCGGACTTGACGCCCTCCTTCATGACGATCGACACGCAGCCATTGGGCGAGATGACGTCCTTCACGAAGAACGCCGTCTCCGAAATCATCGGCCCCCAGCCGGCCTCGTACCAGCCGACCGAACCGTCGTCGAACAGCACCTGCAGATGGCCGTAATTGTACATTGTGGGCGCGACCTCCTCGGTCAGCCGTAGCCCCATGCCGCGCACCTCGACCGGCCTGGCATCGGTGATCTGCAGCATCACGTCGAGATAGTGCACGCCACAATCGACGATCGGCGACGTCGTCTGCATCAGCTGCTTGTGCGTGTCCCAGGTATGCCCCGAGGATTGCTGGTTGAGGTTCATGCGGAACACGTAGGGGCCACCAAGCTTGCGCGCCTCGGCGATCAGCCTGACCCAGGACGGGTGATGGCGCAGGATATAGCCGATCACCAGTTTCTTGCCGTTGGCCTTGGCCGCCGCGACAACGCGCTTGGCGTCGGCCACCGTCGTTGCCAGCGGCTTTTCGACGAAGACATGGCAGCCGGCCTCGAATGCCTTGACCGCATAGTCGGCATGGCTGTCGGAATAGGTGGCGACGCAGGCGACATCGGGCTTTTCGTCGCGCAGCACCTCGTCGAAGGAACGCCTGATGCCATAGCCCGACAGCCCGTCCGGCAACGGCACGTCTGAGCGGTTGATCAGCGACGCGATCTCGAACCCCGGATTGGTGTGATAGGCCAGCGCATGGCTGCGGCCCATATTGCCGAGGCCGGCGACGACGACGCGTAGAGGCTTTTCGAAACTCACTTGACGGCTCCGGAAGTAATGCCGCGGATCAGCTGCCGCGAGAAGATGACGTAGAGGACCAGCACCGGCATGATCGCCAGCGACAGCGCGGCCAGGATGGCGTTCCAGTTGGTGACGAACTGGCCAAGGAACAATTGCGCGCCGAGCGTCACCGTCTTGGTCTCTTCCGACGGCGCCAGGATCAGCGGGAACCACAGATCGTTCCAGATCGGGATCATGGTGAAGACGGCGACCGTTGCCATCGAGGGCCGCACCAGCGGCAGCACCAGCCGGAAGAAGATAGTGTATTCGGACAGCCCGTCGATGCGGCCGGCATTCTTCAAATCGTCGGACACCTGCTTCATGAATTCCGACAGGATGAAGACCGCCAGCGGCAGGCCCTGTGCCGTGTAGACCAGGATCAGCGCCGTCAGCGTGTTGACCAGCCCGCTCGCCACCATCAATTGCAGGATGGCGACGGTGCCGAGACGGATCGGGATCATGATGCCGAGCGCCAGATAGAGCCCCATCAGCGAATTGCCGCGAAAGCGGTATTCCGACAGGGAAAAGGCGGCCATGGCGCCGAACAGCAGCACGAAGAACAGCGAGGCGACGGTGACGACAAGGCTGTTCTGGAAATAGTGGATGAAGTCGCCCTGGCCGATGACCGTGGTGTAGCCGATCAGGTCGAAGGTTTTTGGCGTCGGCGGCGTCAGCGGCTCGCTGAAGATGCCGGCGCGGGATTTGAACGAATTCATGATGACCAGGATCACCGGGAACAGCGCGATCACTGTGTAGGTCAACAGGATCGCGTGGGCGCCGATGGTGCGGGGCAGGGAACGGGTGGCGGTGCTCATCTTGCGCTCCTCAGAACTGGTAGCGACGCAAGCGCGTCTGCACGAGGAACAGGTAGACGCAGACACCGCCAAGGATGATCAGGAACATCATCGTGGCGATCGCCGCGCCCATATTGGGATCGCCGACCTGCAGCTGGAAGCCGAAGAAGGCGCGGTAGAGGAAGGTGCCGAGAATATCGGTCGAATAGTTCGGCCCGGCCAGCGCGCCTTGCGCAGTGTAGATCAGGTCGAAGGCGTTGAAATTGCCGACGAAGGTCAGGATCGAGATGATGCCGATCGACGGCAGGATCAGCGGCAGCTTGATCTTCCAGAACTGCGACATGCCGGTGATGCCATCGCATTCGGCCGCTTCGATCACCTCTTCGGGGATCGATAGCAGCGCGGCATAGATCAGCATCATCGGAATGCCGACGAACTGCCACACCGAGATCAGGCTGAGCGTGGTTAGGGCGTACTGCTCCTTGCCGAGCCATGGCGTGAACAGGCTTTTCAGGCCGACAAGATCGAGCATATGCGGCGCCACGCCCCACAGCGGCGACAGGATCAGCTTCCAGGCGAAGCCGACAATGACGAACGACAGGATCGTCGGCACGAAGATCGCCGTGCGGTAGAAGGCGGCGAATCTCAGCCTCGGGCTGGACAGCAATGCCGCCAGAAGCACGCCGATCGGGTTCTGCACCAGCATGTGGATGATGAAGAACCAGGTGTTGTTCCTGAGCGCGTTCCAGAAATTCACCGACCAGTTGGGATCGCCGAACAGCGTGCGGAAATTCTGCAACCCGACGAAGACCTGGTTCTGGTCGATGTTGCGGAACAGCGACAGCTGCAGCGTGCCGGCCAGCGGCAGGATCATGATCGCCGTATAGACCAGCAGCGCCGGCGCCAGGAAGACGCCGATATGCCAGCGAAAGGGTCGTTTCGGTCGTGTGTCTGCGGCCATGAGTTCGGTCCCCGCCGTCTCTCGGTTCCAAAGGGTGCGATGCTAGATGATGCCTCGATGCACGGCCCGAATGTCCTTGCCCGGACGGGGAAGAACAAAGGCTTGCGATAGGTCAGCCAGCCTTTCCCACGCAGAGCAGGGTAAGGCCGAGAGGCGTTGCCGACAATCGCTATCTGAGATCTGAAAGCCGGCCGGGCCTATGCCCGGCCGGTCCGTTGCCTGAGCTCTTACTTTGCCGGCTTGTACCAGCTGTCGAGGCCGTCCTGCAGCTTCTTGGCGGCAGCTTCCGGCGTATCGGTGCCGTTGATGACGTTGGCCGATTCAACCCACGTCTCGTTCTCGAGGTTCGGCGTGCCGCGCGACAGGATCTGGTAGGTCGAGCGGATCGTCGACTTGCACTTGTCGCGCCAGGAAACGAATTCCTGCGCCAGCGGGTCCGCCATCTTCACCGGGGTGGAATTCAGGCTGAAGAAGCCCGGCAGTGCGTTGGCGTAGATGGTGGCGAAGTCCGGCGAGGCGACCCACGACAGGAAGGTCTTGGCCGCATCGGCGTTCTTCGACGCTGCATTCAGGCCCATGCCGATGTCGGTATGGTCGGAGATGTAGCAGGTGTCGCCGGCCTTCTGCACCGGCGGCGGGAAGGCGCCCATCTTGAACTGCGCCTGCGTGTTGAACAGGCCGATCTCCCACGAGCCGGCCGGGTAGATGGCGGCGCGGCCGAGCGTGAACAGGTTCTGGCTGTCCGGATAGGTCTGGGCTTCGAAACCGTCGCCGAGATAGGGCTTCCACTTGGCGAGTTCTGCATAGGGTGCGACCCAGTCGGCGTCGGTCAGCTTCTGCTCGCCCTTGATCAGGGCAGCGCGGCCTTCCTCGCCCTTCCAGTAGTTCGGGCCGATGTTCTGGTAGCCCATGGTCGCGGCTTCCCAGAGATCCTTGGTGCCCATCGCCATCGGAATGTAAGTGCCGTCGGCCTTGATCTTGTCGAGCGCGGCGTAGAATTCCTCATTGGTGGTCGGAATCTTGATGCCGAGCTTGTCGAAGGCGTCCTTGTTGTAGATGAAGCCGTGGATGACCGAGGCCATCGGTACGCAGAAGCTCGCCTTGCCGTCGTCGGTCTGCCAGGCGGCCTTGGCGACGGGCGAGAAGTTCTCCATGCCGGGCAGCGCCGACAGGTCGGTGAGGTTGCCCTTCTTGTAGAGTTCAAGCGACTTGTCGAACGGGCGGCAGGTGATCAGGTCGCCCGCAGAGCCGGCGGCCAGCTTGGCACCGAGGGCTGCGTCATATTCGGTCGGCGCCGACGGTGCGAACACCACCTTGATGCCCGGGTTCTTGGCTTCGAAAGCCGGGATCAGCTTGTCCTTCCAGATGGCAAGGTCGTCGCCGCGCCAGCTTTCGATGTTGAGCGTTACGTCATCGGCGTAAGCCACCCCGGCGGTGCCGAGAATGCTGGTGCCGAGCAGCAGTGCCGTCAGTAGTTTCGTAGTCATGCTTAGTCTCCCTGTTGACCTTTTTCAGGTTCGGTTTTGAGAACGGGGGCCTTCGTGCCCTTGTTCCCCTCAATCGCGGAAAGTGCTGGCCGCAGCTTCTGGCCGGTCCCTTCCAGTATCTTCTCGGCCGCATCGGCGTTGGCAGCGCCGGCGGCGAGCAGAATGGCAGTCTTGACAACGCCGCCGCTCTTTTCGAGCAGGCGCGCCGCGTCTTGCTTGTCGCGCCCGCTGATGGCGGCGACGATGCGCGCCGCGCGGTCGCGCAGCTTGATGTTGTCGGCGGTGAGATTGACCATGTAGCCGTCATGGACATGGCCGAGATGGATGGCGGCCAGCGTCGACAGCATGTTGAGGGCGATCTTCTGCGCGGTGCCGGCGCCCATGCGCGTCGAGCCGGCAATCACCTCCGGCGGTGTTTCAAGCAATATCGCAACATCGGCCAGCCGCAGCAGCGGCGTGTCCTTGTTGTTGGCGATGGCGATGGTCGCCGCACCCAGGCGCCTGGCCTCTTCGAGCGCCATGACCGCATAAGGTGTCGAGCCGCTGGCCGAGATGGCGATCAGGCAGTCACCCTTGCCGATGCCGGCATTGGCAATTGCTGCCGAAGCTTCGTCGATGTCGTCCTCCGGCCCGCCGGCCAGCGTCTTGAAGGCTGCGTCGCCGCCAGCGATCAGGATGGCGATGCGCTCGCGCTGGATGCCGAAAGTGCCGGGCAACTCCAGCGCATCGGCCAGCGCCATCAGGCCTGAACTGCCGGCCGCCGCATAGGCGAGCTTGCCGCCGCCGTTCAAGCGGCTGGCGATGATCTCTGCTGCCTGGGCGATAGCGGGAATGGCGCCGCGCACGGCCTTGGCGGCCTCGATCTGCGCATTGGCCAGATAGGAAAGGATGGCGTCCGGGGCCTGGATGTCCAGTCCCTCGGCATTCTGATGAAGCGCTTCGGTGCGCGTGTCGGCCATCCTGTTTCCTCCGATTGGGGAACAATACCAAAAAAATACCACTTGTCTACACGCATTAACGAATTCGTTGCGCCGGAGCCGGGCTCACGACAAAATTCGCTGATTTTTCAATAAAATACGGCTTAATCTTTTTGAAACGGAAATTAATCCTTGGCTATTGGTATTTTATTGGTATTATCCGCCCGGAGGAGAAATCGCGTGAATTTCGTGCTCGGTATCGATGGCGGCGGCACCAGCTGCAGGGCAGCCCTTGCGACGGCAGACGGCATCGTTGTCGGCCGCGCCAAAAGTGGTGCCGCCAACATCCGCACCGATCTCACCGGCGCCCGTACCAATATCGTCGATGCGGCACGCCAGGCCTTTGTCGCCGCCGGCCAGGATCCCGGACTGATCCCGCAAACCCCAGCCATTCTCGGCCTCGCCGGCGCCAATGTCGGCACCTATAGGCAGCAGCTCGAAGCGATCCTGCCGTTCAGCCAGAGCCGCGTCGAGACCGATGCCGAGATCGCGCTGGAAGGCGCTGTCGGCTCCGGCGACGGCGCCATGGCCATCCTCGGCACCGGCACCGCCTATATGGCGCGAAAGAACGGCAAGTCGCGCGCCATCGGCGGCTGGGGTTTTCAGGTCGGCGACCAGGGCAGCGGTGCCCGCATCGGCCGCGACCTGCTCGAGCAGACGTTGCTGGCCCATGACGGCATCCGCGAAGGGTCGCCGCTGACGCAAGCCATGCTCGCCATCTTCCGCAACAATCCCGAAGACGTGGTCGAGTTCACCACCAACGCCAAGCCCGGCGATTTCGGCGGCTTCGCGCCAAAGGTCTTCGACCATGCCGAAAAGGGCGACGCCGTCGCCAACTGGATTCTCGACAAAGCGGTCGCCGATGTCGCGGCAGCACTTGGTGCGCTCGATCTCTCGGGCGAAGCCCCGCTCTGCCTGCTCGGCGGGCTGGCGCCGCTCTATGCGCCCCGCCTGTCGACGCGCTATCGGGCGCTGCTGAAGCCGCCGCTCGACGATGCGCTGGGCGGCGCGGTGCAGATGGCGGTACGTATTTTCGCCAAAGCGTCGGAGGCGGCGCGATGAGCGAGGCCGCCGACCAGATTTTTGCCACGCTGAGACAGTCGTCGCAAAGCGGCGCGCCGCTCTATCTGCAGCTGAGGAAAAGCATTGAGGACGCGGTCAATCGAGGCCTGATCGGGCCGGGCGACGCACTGCCGTCGGAGCGTGATATCGCCACCAAGGCCGACATTTCGCGCGTCACCGTGCGCAAGGCGGTGCAGGATCTGGTCAAGGGCGGCATCCTCGTCCAGCGCCATGGCTCCGGCACTTTCGTGGCGCCGCGCATGGAACGCGTCGAGCAGTCGCTGTCCCGGCTCACCTCCTTTACCGAAGACATGGCGCGGCGCGGCATGGATGTGCGTTCCGCCTGGCTCGACCGTGGCCTCTATGCGCCGTCTCCCGACGAGATGATGGTGCTTGGCCTGTCGTCGAACGAACTCGTGGCGCGCGTGGCCCGCCTGCGCATCGCCAACGACACGCCACTAGCGATCGAACGCGCCTCGCTGTCGGCCAGCGTGCTGCCGGATCCCGCTGCAATTGGCTCGTCGCTCTACGCGGCGCTGGAGACGACGGGCAACCGGCCGGTGCGGGCGGTACAGCGCATCTCGGCCGCCAATCTCGGCGACAGTGATGCGCGCCTTCTGGAGGTGCCGCCAGGCATCGCCGGCCTGCACATCGAACGCATTTCCTATCTGGCGAGCGGCAAGGTGATCGAATTCACCCGCTCCATCTACAGGGGCGACGCCTATGATTTCGTCGCCGAACTCCGGCTGAGCGGGCCGGGCGAAGAGGGCCGGCCATGAGCATAACCACCACCCATATGCGGCGCGAAATCGAGGAGATCCCGGAGGCCGTCGCCCGCCTGCTCGACGGTTCGGCAGCCGTGCTGGCCGAGGCCGGGCGCGGCATTCGCGAACGCAATCCGCATTTTATTGTCACCGTAGCACGCGGCTCCTCCGATCATGCCGCGACCTTCATGAAATATGCGGTGGAACTGACCGCCGGTCTGGCCGTCGCTTCCGTCGGTCCGTCGATCGCCTCGATCTATGGCGCCAAACTCAGGCTCGGCGGCTCCGCTTGCCTGGCCATTTCGCAGTCGGGCAAGAGCCCGGACATCGTTGCGATGGCGCAAGCCGCGCGGGCCGGCGGCGCGCTCACCGTCGCGATCACCAACACCGCCGCTTCGCCGCTGGCACAAGCCTCGGATTACGCGATCGACATTCTGGCCGGGCCCGAACGCAGCGTCGCGGCGACGAAAACCTTCGTCAATTCGGCGGTGGCCGGTCTGGCGTTGATGGCGCATTGCACTGGCGACGACAAGCTGCTGGCCGCTCTTGCCCGCCTGCCCGAGCAACTCGGCAGGGCGATCGCTTGCGACTGGATGGCGCTGGCCGGCGCGCTGGAGACACCGCAGTCGCTGTTCATACTCGGCCGTGGCCCGTCCGCGGCGATGGCCAACGAGGCGGCGCTAAAGTTCAAGGAGACCTGCGGCATGCATGCCGAGGCCTACAGCGCCGCCGAGGTCATGCATGGCCCGCTGGCGCTGGTCGGGCCGGGCTTTCCGGTGCTGGCGCTGGCTGCCCGCGATGCCTCGGAGCCGTCCGTGGCCGAGGCGGCGGACAGCCTTGCCGGCAAGGGCGCCGCCGTCTTCGTGACGTCGGACAAGTCCAGGAGCGCGCGGCCATTGCCGCATGTCGCCACCGGCCATCCGCTGACCGACCCGCTGGCACTGATCGTGTCCTTCTATGGTTTCGTCGAGGCTTTTGCCCGCCATCGCGGCCTCGATCCCGATGTGCCGCGCAATCTGCGCAAGGTGACGGAAACCGTATGAGCGACCGTTTTGCCCTGACTGGTGCCCGCATATTCGATGGCGATGACTGGCACGACAACGCGGCCCTTGTCGTGCGCGACGGCCTGGTCGAAGCCATCATTGCCGCCGGCGCCATTCCGTCCGGCGTTCGCAGAGTAGAGACCGGCGGTGGCATGCTGGTGCCTGGTTTCGTCGACCTGCAGGTCAATGGCGGCGGCGGCGTCATGCTCAACGACCATCCCGATGTCGCCTCGATCGAAACCATCTGCCGCGCACACATGCCGTTCGGCACCACGGCGCTGCTGCCGACACTGATCACCGACACGCCTGCCATCACCGCCGCGGCGATTGCGGCCGGAGCAGACGCCGCGCGGCAAAAGCTGCCGGGCTTTTTGGGCCTGCATCTTGAAGGCCCGCATCTGTCGGTCGCCCGCAAGGGCGCGCACGACCCGGCGTTGATCCGGCCGATGCTCGACGCCGACCAGGCGGCATTGATCGCGGCGCGGAAAAAACTGCCGGTGCTGCTGACGACGATCGCGCCTGAATCGGTCGAGCCGGCGCGTGTTTCAGCGCTGACCAAGGCCGGCGTCGTCGTCAGCCTGGGCCATTCCGACACCGGTTACGCCAATGCCCGCGCCTTCGCCGATGCGGGTGCCTCGGTGGTCACGCATCTTTTCAACGCCATGAGCCAGATCGGCAACCGCGAGCCCGGGCTGGCGGGCGCCGCCATCGACATCGGCACGCTTTTCGCCGGCATCATCGCCGATGGCATCCATGTCGATCCGGCCACTATGGTGATCGCGCTGCGCGCCAAGCAGGGTCCGGGCAAAATTGTGCTGGTCACCGACGCCATGGCCACGATCGGCACCGACATGACCTCGTTTACGCTCAACGGCCGCATCATCTACCGCAAGGACGGCAGCCTGCGGCTTGCCGACGGAACACTGGCGGGCGCCGATCTCGACATGATCTCCGCGGTTCGATACGTCCACCGCATTGTCGGACTGGACCTCTCGGAAGCGCTGCGCATGGCGTCGCTCTATCCGGCGCAAGCCATTGGCCAGTCGCACCGGCTTGGCCGCTTTGCCAACGGCACCGCAGCCGATATTGTCGCGTTGTCGGATGATCTGGACGTCAGGGACGTTTGGATCGGCGGCAACAAGGTTTTTGGAGTCGCCGCCGGCACTCTGCACTGAGAGCGAGCCTATGCAGGCAGTCGATTGCGTTGTCGCCGGGGCAGGTGTCGTGGGCCTCGCCATCGCGCGGGCGATTGCCTTGTCGGGGCGCGAGGTGCTGGTGATCGAAAAGGCCGATGCCATCGGCACCGCGATCAGTTCGCGCAATTCGGAAGTCATCCATTCCGGAATCTACTATGCGCCGGGCAGCCTGAAATCCCGCCTCTGCGTCGAAGGCCGCCAGCGCCTCTATGCCTATTGCCGTGACCGCAACATCGGCCATGCGCGTAGCGGCAAGCTGATCGTCGCTGTCGAACCGACCCAACTCGACCGGCTGCGGGCGATCCAGGCCAATGCCGAACGCTGCGGCGTTATCGATCTCGACCTTTTGACGCGCGCTGAGGCCGAGAGCCTCGAACCCGCGCTGCATTGCGCCGGCGCGCTTCTGTCGCCGTCGACCGGCATTGTCGACAGCCAGGCACTGATGCTGTCGCTGCGCGGTGATGCGGAAGCCGCCGGCGCCTCCTTCGCCTTCCTGACCGCTGTTACGGGTGCGGCGGTTTCGCCCGACGGGGTGGAAATCCTGACCCAGGGTGCCGACGGTGAAGCCTTCGAACTGGAGGCCGGCGCTTTCGTCAACGCGACCGGCCTCGACGCGCAGGCCCTGGCCGGCCGCATCGAGGGTTTCCCGCAAGCCAAGATCCCACCGCTATGGCTGGCGCGCGGCAATTATTTTGCTCTGTCGGGCCGGTCGCCCTTCTCGCGGCTGATCTACCCGGTCCCGGTCGATGGCGGCCTCGGCGTCCATCTCACGCTCGACCTCGGCGGCAGCGCCCGCTTCGGCCCTGATGTCGAATGGATCGATCGCGTCGACTATACGGTCGATCCCGACCGCGGCGATATCTTCTACGATGAGATCAGGCGCTATTGGCCGGGCCTCGCGGATGGCGCGCTGCAACCGGCCTATGCCGGCGTCAGGCCAAAACTCTCCGGTCCGGGTCAGCCCGCCGCCGATTTCATGGTGCAAGGTCCGGCCGACCACGGCGCCGGCCAGATCGTTAATCTGTTCGGCATCGAGAGCCCGGGACTGACGTCGAGCCTGGCCATTGCCGAGCATGTCTGCGAAATTTTGTATCCGAGCTGATCAACGCCGGAGAACCAGGGTTGGCGGCTGCCAATTGAGTCGCGACGTCAGGCTCAGATAATTAGCCGGCTTTTGAAGGAGCGTAGATATCCCTGTAGGTGTCGCGCAACAGGTTCTTCTGCACCTTGCCCATCGTGTTGCGCGGCAGCTCCTCGACGAAAATCACCCGCTTCGGGTGCTTGTATTTTGCGATCCGGCCGGCGATGGCACTGAGGATCTCGGCAGCGCCGATGGTCGAGGCCGGCGCCCGCACCACGATTGCGGTGACGCCCTCGCCGAAATCCGGATGGGCAACGCCGATCACGGCACTCTCGGCAACGCCGGGCAGCGCGTCGATCTCGCTTTCGACTTCCTTGGGATAGATGTTATAGCCGCCGGAAATGATCAGGTCCTTGCCGCGCCCGACAATGTGCACGTAGCCATCGGCATCGATCAGCCCGAGATCGCCTGATATGAAGAAGCCGTCGTCGCGGAACTCCGCCTTGGTCTTCTCCGGCATGCGCCAGTAACCGGAGAACACATTCGGGCCTTTCACCTCGATCATGCCGATCTCGCCCTGGGCAAGCGTTTCGCCGTTGTCGGGGTCGGCAATACGAAGCGCGACACCTGGCAAGGGAAAACCGACCGTGCCGGCGCGCCGCTCGCCCTCATAGGGGTTCGACGTGTTCATATTGGTCTCGGTCATGCCGTAACGCTCGAGGATGGCGTGGCCGGTGCGCTCGCGCCAGGCCGCATGCGTCTCGGCCAGCAGCGGCGCCGACCCGGAAATGAACAGGCGGATGTTTTCCGCCGCTTGCCGGTTCAAGCTGTCCTGTTGCAGCAGCCTGACATAGAAGGTCGGCACGCCCATCAGCACTGTTGCGCGCGGCAAAAGCGAGACAATCCGGGCCGGGTCGAATCTGCTTTCGAACAGCATCGCGCCGCCGGCCGTCAGGATGACGTTGGTGGCGACGAACAGGCCGTGGGTGTGGAAGATCGGCAGCGCGTGGATCAGCACGTCTTTGCTGGTGAAGCGCCATTGCTCGACCAGCACCCGCGCATTGGACGCCAGGTTTTCGTGGCTGAGCATGGCGCCCTTCGATCGGCCGGTCGTGCCCGACGTGTAGAGGATCGCCGCAAGATCGTCCGGTCCGCGCGCCACATCGTCGAAATCCACGGGCTGTTGCGCGGCGCGATCGGTCAGCGAGCCTTCGCCGCTGCGGCCGAGCGTAACGGTGATGGCGCCAGACGCCTCGGCCAGCGGCCCGATCTCTGCCACCCGTGCCGGATCGCAGACGACCAGCCGCGGTTCGGCATCGCCGAAGAAATAGCCGAGTTCCGTCAGCGTGTAGGCGGTGTTGAGCGGCAGGAAGACGGCGCCGGCGCGCAGGCAGGCGAGGTAGAGAAAAACGGCCTCCGGGCTTTTCTCGACCTGCACGGCAACGCGGTCGCCCGCTTTGACGCCCAATAGCGTCAGCGCCTGCGCCAGTTGCGCTGATCGCGCCAGCATATCGCCGTAGCTGATCGATCGCCCGTCATCCGTCTCCATTAGGAGCCGCTCGGGCTCGGGCATCCGGGCGCGAAACGCGTCAAACAGGTGATTGCTCATGATCTTCCCTAGACCATGGTCCCGAAAAGGGGAATCCTGACTTCAGGGGCATGCGCCACAAAAATTATCTTGTTCCGGCAGCTATTTCCGGGCACGCAGTGCCTTGGTGGCGCTTGCCCTTGGATCGCCGCTCTGGCTGAAGCGCTCCATGCACATGGCCGCCGTCAGGCGGTAGTGGTTGAGCAAGGCTTCAACAGCGCCATCGGCATCGCCATCCAGGGCGCGTTCGGCGATCAGTCGGTGCTCGCCGAGATCATCGCGATCGCTGTTATCCTGCGAGATCAGCCGATAGCGCGAGGCCTGGTCGGAAAGCTGGTCGCAGAAACCAATCAGCCAGTGCGACCGGCAGGCCGAAATCAGCCCGCGGTGGAAGGCACGATGTAACTTCTCCCATTCCGGATCGTTCGACGAGGAATCCTCGGACAAGCGGCGTTGCGCGCGCGCCAGCCGATGCAGCGCCAGCACCAGCTGTTCTTCCCATTCGCCGGTGCGGCGGGCGATGGATTCGCGAAGCGCCCGCTCTTCCAACCAGCAGCGGGTGCGCGTCAGCTCCTCCAATTCCTCCGCGCTGACCGGCATGAGGAAGAAGCCGCGCTGGTCATGCCTGCCCAGAAGACCTTCCGACGCAAGCCGGTTGAGGGCTTCGCGAACGGGCGAGGCACCAGCGCCATACCGGGAAACCACCCATTCGACCCGCAGCTTGCTCTCGCTTTCAAGCACGCCCCGCAGGAGGTCGTCGCGAAGTTGACTGTAGACGGCGCTGGCAAGCGTGCCCTTCGACCCCGTGCCTTCGTCGCCTAGATCGGCGGTTCCATAGGTCAAGTTGACTCCTGTCGTCTATTTTGGCTCTGGCAAATCCTGTCCCCAATGCGTTGCGAATCCCCGTACATGTACTCTACCCCGTCAGGCTTCCAGCCCCAAGGGAAAGATTATGGTATTGTACTTTAAGAGGAAGGGTCGCCCTGTCGGGCTCTGCCAAGTAACGACTGTGGTGAAAATCTTGTTCTTCTCAAGAAACTTTGTACAGCTGAGCTGCGCGCGTCACGACGCCCGGCAGGGATTTCTGAATTATCCACAACTTGTTCTCGACGCCGCGTCAGCTGGCAGCCTGGTTCGCTGCTGCCCTGATCGCCTCGATGTTTGCCCGATAGGCTTCGACGCTGCCGCCCTTGAAGATGGCGGCACCCGCCACCAGCACGTCGGCGCCGGCGGCAGTGACCAGGGGCGCGGTTTCAGGCGAAACGCCGCCATCGATCTCGATGCGGATCGGCCGGTTGCCGATCAGCGCCTTCACCCGTTTCACCTTGTCGACGATGCCGGGAATGAACGCCTGGCCGCCGAAGCCGGGGTTGACGGTCATGATCAGGATCAAATCGAGCCGATCAAGCACATATTCGATCATCGTTTCCGGCGTTGCCGGGTTGAGCGAAACACCGGCCTTCTTGCCTAGGTTGCGGATCGTCTGCAGCGAGCGGTCGAGATGCGGCCCGGCCTCGGCATGCACGGTCATGCCGTCGCAGCCGGCCTCGGCGAAGGCCGCCAGATAGGGGTCGGCCGGCGCGATCATCAAATGGCAGTCGAAGAAGGCCTTGGTGCGGTTGCGGATCGCCTTGATCACCGGTGGACCGAAGGTGATGTTGGGCACGAAATGCCCGTCCATGACGTCGAGATGGATCCAGTCGGCGCCGGCCGCCACCACCGCCTCGACCTCGTCGCCGAGCTTCGAAAAATCCGACGCCAGCACCGATGGCGCGATCAGGGTCTTCCTGGCCATGTCCGCTTTCCCCTTGAGTTGCTTCCGCCCTAATCGTCTCGGCGCTGCTTGTCGACAGGAATCCTGCGGGAACATCCTATCTGTGCAACGCAGGAGAGGCGGCACGGGGCCGCCTCTCCAGATTTTGCAGTGCCTGATTTTCAGTTTACGTGCAACCGCGGTCTGGCCAACCCCGGCGCAAACGGCTTGCCTTGCTTCAAGACCGGCAGATTGAACGTCTTGAGGGGTTGCTTGGGCACGCATTGCCCACGCACCAGTCTTTCCGTTGCACGGCAGGCAGTGACGATAATCTTGTCCCTTACGCATGCCTTGCCAACCAGATGGTAGCCGCGCTTGCAGTCGATAATGATCGGAGGCGTCCTCACGCACACCCCGTCTACGCGCCGTTCATTTGGTTTGCACCGGTCGGCGATCACAAGGTTCTTGACGCATTTCAGGCCGACCTGATGGTAGCCCGGCAGGCAGTGGATGCTGACGCCGATGCATTTGCCGTTGACGAGTTTTTCGGTGCTGCGGCATGCAGCCACAAGCGGCCTGTCAACGCATTTGCCACGGATCAACTTCTGGCTCGGCAGACATTCGCGACCGGGATCGGCTGTGACCGAAGGACGTTTTGGTTCCGACTTGCCGGGATCGGGACGTGTATCGACGGTGAGATCATCGGCGCCGGGCTCGAAGGTGCGCTTGATACAGGTAAAATCCTCGCTGTCCTTGTCGACGGTCGCGATCGCCCCACCCTGCTTGATCTCCTGCAGCGTGCACTGGATCGAGCGTGTTCTCGAGATGCTGAGATCATGCATTGCGCTCGCCTTGAAAGAGCCGCCCTGATTGAACGCGACCGTCGTGCCGGTGAAGAAGGCACCATTCGAGCAGCCGATCCGATAGTGGAACGCCCCCGGCGCATCGCGTTCGACGTCGAACGCCACCTCACCCTTGCGCGGGCAGAGTTTCTTGAAACCCGCGCTGTCGGACACGGTAACCTCGCCATGCCAGTCCGAGTGCGCCGGTGGGTTGTCGGGGTTGCCCTGCGGTGTGTCGGTGAAGCCGCCGCCGCCGGCGCCGGTGCAGTGGACGGTGATGTCCTTCCAGCCGTCGAAAGGCTCGAACGGGTCGTTGCCAACGATCTCGGTCTTGTACTGGAAATACGCGGTCGCTCCGACATCCTCCCATTTCTCGTAGGTGGCGAAGTAGCCGTTCTTGTTCGCATCATAGGACGCCCAGGCCTGCTTGAACTCCGAGGTGATCGGCCCGTTATCCTTCTGCCGCCAGATGCGCATCGACACCGGTCCGGCCTGATTGGCTTGCGCGCGGCTGGTCACCTTCAGCGCCGGGCACACTGTCCCGGGTGTCGAGCCGGGCTGGTTCGACTGGTAGGTGGTCAGGAACAGCTTGACGTTCTTTGTCTCGAACTCGCCGAAGTCGGTGGCGATGTCCTGGGTGTTCGGCTTGACGACGGGATCGCAGACGACCTGGACGTCGAACGAACCGTGTTCGGCATAATGCGACTCGGAGAGCGGATAGGGCCAACTGCCGCCCGTCGCCTCTGTCGCTGCGTTGTCCATGTCGAGCGCCGTATCGGTAAGCGCCGAGAAGCTCGCGTGGAAGGTTTGCGTGAACGAATAGGACTTCGTCGGCCCATCGGGCTGGAGATGCTGGTTGCACCTGGCGACGATCTGGTCCCCGTAGGGCACGACGGCAATGCCTGTATTCGACGACAGCGGAATGATCGAGGGATTGAAGGAGAAATTCTCCTGGTGATCATAGTCGCGGCTCTCAGGCGTAGCACTCCAGATCGGCGGGAAGGCGCCGCATTGGCTGGGTCCGCATGTACCCAGGGCCACGCCGACCTCCTGGATATAGCCTGGCCATCGCGTATCGATCTTCATATGGCCCCAGAACTGGACATTGCCGCTTTTCAGCGTGTCCCACTTCTGCTTGTCGCTCGAGCCGACGTGGATTGTCGTATTGGCGCTTTCGGTGTGGAACGACATCGACTTGATGTTCGCCTGCTTGGCGGAGGCCGGTGTGGTGGCGAGTGCGGCTGCGATCAGGGCAACAGTCGCAGCCGTATTGCTGAAGACATATCTAGCTGAAGACATTCTCTCTCTCCTGAAATGTTCCTTCAGGAATTGGTCACCGCGAGCAGCGCTAAGGTTCATCTGACTGCAGAAGAAATAGCCGAGCCAAAAGAAAAACCCCGCCGGGATTGCTCCGGCGGGGTTCTGTTCCTCAGTAGACAAGATTACGGCTTGAGGCCCTGGATGTTGTTGCTTGCCGGGTCCTGTTGCGGTTGCACCTGCGGCTGGCGCTTTGGCAGCAGCTGCTGCAGGACGTTGGGGTTCAGCAACTGGGTCGGATCGAGCGTCGGCTGCCTGCGGTTCGGCCTGCAGTTCGGAAACCGCCCATGGGTCCCGTCCGGGCAGGGTCGAATTGTGATGATCGGCTCGCACTGTCCGTTGACCATATGCGAGCCCGGCGCGCAGTCCGCTTGTGGCTTGCGGCAGGCGCCGTTGATCACCTGTGTGCCACGCGGACAGACACACTCGCCGCGCTTGTTGTGGACCTGGCCGCGTATCTGGCATTGTTCCAGGTCAGGCCGCTTGCGCCGGCAGGCGCCGTCGCTCACTTCCGTACCCCTCGGGCAAACGCAATTGCCGTTGGCGTCGTGGATCTGGCCACGGATGGTGCACTGCTCCACGTCGGGCCTCTTCTTGCGGCAGGCGCCGTCGCTCACTTCCGTACCCCGCGGGCAGACACAATTGCCGTTGGCGTCGTGGATCTGGCCACGGATGGTGCACTGCTCAACGTCTGGCCTCTTCTTGCGGCAAGCGCCGTCCCTCACTTCCGTACCCCGTGGGCAGACGCAATCGCCATTGGCGTCGTGGATCTGGCCACGAATGGTGCACTGCTCGGGTTTGTCGGTCCTGACGCAGGCGCCGTTCTCGAGCTGGGTTCCGCGCGGACAGACACAGCGTCCGTCCTCGGTGCGGATCTGACCCTTGAGCAGCACGCAGGGCTTCGGCTTCGGCTCGATGATGACGCCGCCGTCGGGCGAGCACTGGCCGTTGCGGAAGGTGGTGCCTTCCGGACAGACGCACCTGCCGGCATCGTTCATGACGAAGCCCGCCGAGCACTCCTTCTTCACCTCGTTCTTGATGCCGAAGGGGTGGCAGGCATAGGCCTTGCCGCGGTCGCCCTGCACGTTGGTTGCATCACGGGGCAGCACGTCGCCTCCGCCTTGCACCTTGGTGTCGGGAGACAGCACGCCGACGCAGTTCCGGCCGTTGACGCTGCCTTGCAGATTGGCCAGGCGGCCGTCGTCGGGAATGACCACCGTCATCGTGTGGACGTGGCTTTCCCCGGCGCCGAGCGTCAGGTTGGCAATGCAGGACAACGGCAAGCTTGTCGGCTCCGGCGAGCAGCCGAAGGGCGGGTCGATCGACGTGATCTCAACGCCTTCCAGTCTGCCGAGGCCTTCCACGCCGATCGCATCACCGATACGAACCGGACCGGAGAAGGGGCTCGTCCCGTCGTTCGTGATGGTGATCTCGAACGAGCAGGGCTGACCGGGCTTGCATTCGCTGTCACCGGTCTTTTCGACACGGATCGTCGAGACACCACCGCCCTTGGCGCAGGCCTGGCCGATCGGATAGACGATGTCGTCTCCGGGAGCCGGGCCATAGGAGCCGCGTGCGCAGTTCTCGAACTCGCCGTTGGCCGACACCGTCACGTCAAAGTGACGGCTGGTTCCGGGCGTCATCACGGCGCCGGGAATCTGGCACGACAGCGAATTGGCCGGAACCGGTCCGCACGCCCATTCCGCGCCGTCTGGGGAGACGGTCTGGATCTGGACGGGCGCGCCGCCAGCCACCAGCTTTGCGGCATCGTTGACCCGCACCGGACCGGTTGGGGCAGCGGTGCCGAGGCTGATGATGGTGATGCGGCAAGAGACGACCGCAGCACCGGCCAGCGAGCCGTTGCACACCTTGGTGATGCGCAGGGTCGGCTTGCCGCCATTGGGATGACGGAAGCGTTCCTTGGCGCAGGCCTTGTTGTTGGTGAGGTCGACCTCACCGGGGATGGGCTTCACCGCCGCGCAGTTCTCGACCGTGTCCGACTGGTAGCCGGCCGGCATCACCGCCTTGACGACGATCGCCGTCGAGGCGCCCGGCATAAGCACGATGCCGGCATTGTCGCAGCGGAACTGGCCGGGGCCGATCGGTCCGCATATCCAGGGTGGTGACGGGCCGAAGGTCGAGGATGCCGGCGCGCCGCCCGGGTAGTTGTCGATGACCGTCAGCGGCCCGTTATAGGGGACACTGCCGTTGTTGAAGATGTCGATCACGAAGTAGCAGATGCCGTCGATCGTGCAGACCGGGATACGGGCACGCTTCTTCAGGATCAGGTCGACTTTCTTCTCGACCGGCGGGCGGCAGTCGCGGTCGCGATCGCCACGCTGGCAGATAGGGATCGAGGCGCAGCCCCTGTCGTTTTGCTGGCTGCCGAACAGCGGCTTGCCGCTGGCCGGATAATTGTAGGTGGCGCAGTTGCGCAACACCTTGCCTTGCCAGCCTGCCGCCGGCTTGAAGCCGAGCTTGAGGTCGACAAAGGCCCCCGGATTGAGCGTGGTCACCGGATAGGTGCACGTTATCGGCGTGGTTCCGGGCACGCAGACCCAGGGCGGATTCGGCCCTGAATCGAGGGTGGAACCGGCCGGCAGCGTCACTTCGTCGAGCACGATCTTGCCGTGATAGGGGCCTGTGCCGACATTGGTGACCCTGATGGTGAACTTGCAGCCGCCGGCCATCGTGCAACGCTGCACCTCGGCACGCTTTTCGACCTTGAGATCCGGGTCCTTGGGCGGGCACCTGAGGTCACGCGGAATGACGATGTCGACCGTCTGCGTGCAGCACAGGCCCCAACCCTCCTTCGGGCCGGCATAGGTTTCGATGCCGGTGACGATGAGGTGGATGACGTCGCCGGGTGATGCACCGACGATCTTCCAGTTGAGCACACCGCCGCCCGCTGGCACCAACTGCGTGTCGGGGATGATGGTGATGCCGGGTGTCGTCGTCGATACCTGCACCCACTTGCCGCCCATCTCCGGGCCGACCGGCATGTGGTAGATGAAGGCGCCGCCGCCGGGCACGCAATCGACCGTGCCGCGCTCCACCTTGAAGCATTCCTGGTCGGGCGGTGGCGGCCGCTTGTCGCAGTTGGTGAGGTCGATCCGGATCGAGGTCTTCACCCCGGTCTTATAGTCACCATCGTCGGGTTTGCTCGGATCCTGCGACGGGATGATGGTCCCGGTGCCGGCTCCATTCGTCACCTTGATCAGGCCCTGATTGTCGACGACCGTCGGCGAGGGAAACGCCGCACGGTCGATCTTGGCGGTGATCTGGAAGTTGATAACGCGTTCATTAGGAGCGCCCGCACCGTCGAGATCGGTGGCGGAGAGCCGGAAGTCGGACACCGTTGCCGTATCGTTCGGATCGGCCGAGGTGCTGATCGAAACGCCGGGCAGCGGGCCGCCCGCAGCGTCCGTGCCGTCGCCCGACACGTGCGCGCCGACGATCGACAGGCCGTGCGGAAGCTGGTCCTTGAACTCGATCTTGAGCTTCTTCAGGAGATCGGCCAAGCCTGGATCGGCAAAGCTCTGCGCATTGCCGCGTAGGCCGAAGCTCAGGGAATAGACGACATAGTCACAGCTTCTCTGCACGCCCTTCTTGGTGAAGAACGGCACGACCCGTTCGGGCCGCGGATTGATGACCCGCGAATTGTCGAGGTCGAGCCGCAGCTCCGGGGTTATCGGAGCGGCGTCTTCCGCTTGGGCGAGCACGGGAGTGTACATGGCGACCGCGATACCGGCCGCCATCAGCCAGCGCGCGCCGCGCCTGGCGTATGACAGGGGTTTCATGATCGTCTCCATGACGGTTGACTGATTGCTGTTTGCGAGCGGGGAGAGGGTTGAAATGTTCATCTTCCCCTCCTCAACGTTCACAGCTGATTGCTGGCGTTCTGAGCGGCACGGTCATCTTGCAGCAAGGGTAATAACCACCCTTGTCCTTGTCGGACTGCCTGTAGAAGCAAAGCCCGACATCGACGGTGTCGCCAGGGTAATGGCCGGTGATGTTGACCGTGTAGGGCGCGCCGGGAACATGCGACTGGGATGATGTCACCCCGACGCCCGGTGTCCTCGACTGAGCCTTGATCGAATCGCCGCCAAAGCCGGCATGGTCATGGAGATAGAGATCGGCCTCGAGGCCCGACGGCGTGCAGTAGTACTGGACGTCGTCGATATCGAGGCAAGGAGGCAGGTCGCCGGGGGGTGGGAAGTCCGGCGGATAGAAAGGTGGCAGATAGCCGCCCGGTATTTCTTCGTAGTAGCCGGCACGGCCCTCGCAGGGGTGCCAGACCTCGACGTCGCCGACATGGCCTTCGACCTCGGGGTCTTCGAAATAGCCGTCGAAGTCGACGAACCACGAGCCGAACGGCGGCACGTTAGCCGGCTTGACCAGTTCCTTCGGCGTGATCTGCACGCCGTGCACGGCCAGCGGCCCTCCGGCGGCGAGCTGTTCGGCAAGTGCCGGATTGTCGCGCAGTTTGTCGCCGGTGTTGACCAGCGTCTGCGTGCACACACCAGTGTCGAGATTGCCGTCGGCGTCATAGCCATATTGCAGGTCGAGGCCACCGGCCGACTGCCGGTTGCCTTGCGGGAAGCCTACCGCATATTCCTGCGGCACTTCCACCCAGACCGACTCCGTCGCCGGATCGTCCGGATTTTCGAGCCAGTAGCGGATGACCTCGCCTTTGCCGGAATCGGCGAACTGGCTGTAATCATAGCGGTTTTCCACCGGGCCGCGCTGGGCCAGGTACATGAAGCCATTATTGTCAAAGGCGATATCGGTGACCGCGTAGTCCTTGTCGGCACTGACCGTCAGTTCCCAGCGCGAGTCGCCGGCAAAGCTGCCGTCGCGGGCAATGCCCACCGACCAGATCTCCGCCTTTTCGCCGACCGAATAATAGAGCCGGCCGCCATGATAGGCGACGGACCAGACACGGCGTTCGTCCTGCGTATAGCCCCATGTGTCGGGGTCTTCCGAATCGAACGCGGCACCCTGTATGTCCATCACCGCGCCATCGTCGGCGAGCGGGGCGAGCCCGTGCGCCGGGCGTCCGGCAACGCCGTGATCGAACGTGTCGATCAGCGTGCCGTTGGCGTCGATGCGGTGGATGAGGCCGGTGTCGAGATCGCTGGCAAAGAACTGGCGATGGATGCTGTCGAAGCTGACGTCGCCAATGCCGGGACCGCTGTTGGTGTCGATGTCGGCAAATTTCGAAACGGCGCCGGTGATGCCGTCGATCTTCCAGATAGTGCCCGGTCCGCCACCGTTTTCGGTGCCGAACTGGCCGTCCATGAAGGTGGCGCCCGCGGTGCCGCGGCGCTGCCGCTCGGGGCGGCCGTCCGCGTCTTCGTCAGGGGTGACGATGCGGATCCCGTGCAGCGAGGTTGCGCCGGCATAGAGGTTCGGAATGCCGGAGGGGACGCCGTCGCGCACGCCGCCATCATAGGTGATGCCGAAAACCTGGCCGATCTGCTCGGCCGTTACCTCGAAGGGCGGCGGCGTGTTGACGAGCTGCCCAGAGGCCGGCCCACCCAGCGCTGAAACGTCGAAAATGCGCAAGGTTGCGCGCGTCGTGTCGATGAAGGTTTCGTCGACCGGATCGACACCCGGCGGCAGGCCTTCTTCGAAACCGGGAATGATGGTGCCGGAAAATCCGGTCACCGCCATCGAGCCGGGATAGATGATCTGGGTTTGCTGATCCTGTGCCTGGGCAGGGCTGCCGAGCCAAAGACTGGCGGCCAGCGCCAGTGCCAGGAGACCACTCGATATTTGGATTGTGCGGCGCCAGCGGCCAGCAGTGTTGGACACGAACGAGCCGTGGTTGCCAGACATGAAACTACCCCCGTAGCCTACGGGAGAAACGTCCAGGCTTGCCGCGCGAATCAGGGATAGGCGCGGCGTTCCGGCTCGTTCGTCCCCGATCGAATTGTCTGCTTTCCTCAAATTCACGATACGCCGGCTCTTACGCAGGGTCAACGGAATCAGCGAGAAGCCCAGTGCGTCCACCCGTTCCCGAAGGCGGTGATCGCGCTGAGCTCCTGTTGTTCCCGGAGACCGTGGAGTCTCTGGGTTTCTGGTCATGGCGGACGTTCCTTTCCGGGCCGCACCATGCGGCACCTGAGCGTCAGTCGCAGGCTGGAGCGGAAAGGTTCATTGCAAAACGGCGGCTGGGTCTGTTTGCCATTTCACAGAAGCGGCGACTAATTCCTTGCGTCAGGCAACTGAGGATGGAAACAGCCTGGCGCGAAACACCGACCGGCTTACTTACCGTCAGTGCCGGCTTCTGCTAGCGTCATCCCAACCCTGGGGGGTATCATGACACGCAGGCACTTCGTTCTGTTACTGGCCGCGCTTTTTCCATGTGCGTTGCCGGTTCATCAATCCGTGGCCAAGACCCTGGTCTACTGCACAGAGGCCAGTCCGGACACGTTCGACCCGGCGCTCGCTTCGGGCACCCGCGACGCCTCCGCCACCACGCTCTACAACCGCATCGTCGAGTTCGAGCCGGGCACCACCAAAGTGCGCCCCGGCCTGGCGGAAAAATGGGAGGTTTCCAACGACGGTCTCACCTACACGTTCCATGTGCGCCATGGCGTGAAGTTTCACACCATCGAGGGTTTTGCGCCGAGCCGCGACTTCAACGCCGACGACGTCCTGTTCACCCTGGACCGTCAGGAAAATGCGCAGAATCCGTTCCACAACTATGCTAACCGCCCCTACACCTACTTTGACGGCATGGGCATGCCGCGCCTCGTTGCCAACTGGCGCAAGCTCGACGATTACACCGTCGTCATGACGCTCAAGGCGCCGCATTCGCCGATGCTTGCCAGTCTGGCGATGGATTTTGCCTCGATCGTTTCAAAGGAATATGCCGACAGGCTGCTGGCCGAAAAACGGCCGCTCGATCTGGCGGTGAAGCCGGTCGGAACGGGTCCGTTCCAGCTCGTCGACTACCAGCAGGACGCGGTCATCCGCTACAAGGCCAATCCCGACTATTGGCGCGGCCGGCCGAAGATCGATGATCTGGTCTTCGCCATCTCCACCGACGCCAACGTCCGCATGGAGAAGCTGCGCGCCGGCGAGTGCGATGTCATGCCTTATCCCAATCCGGCCGATCTCGAGGCGATCAAGGCGGCGCCCGGCATCAAGGTCATGCAACAGGAAGGCCTGAACACCGGCTATCTCGCCTTCAACACCTTGCAGAAGCCGTTCGACGATCCCCGCGTCAGAAAGGCGATCGACATGGCCATCGACAAGAAGGCGCTTGTCGACGCGGTGTTCCGCGGCACCGGCAAGGTCGCGCGCAACCCGCTTCCGCCGACCTCCTGGGCCTATGACGCGTCGACCCCCGACGCTGTTTTCGATCCGGCTGCTGCCCGGCAGGCGCTCGCTGCCGCCGGCGTCAAGGATCTGCATATGAAGGTCTGGGCGATGCCGGTGCAGCGTCCGTACAACCCGAATGCGCAGCGCATGGCCGAAATGATCCAGTCGGATCTGGCAAAGATCGGCGTCACCGTGGAGGTCGTCACCTATGAGTGGGTAGAGTATCTCGCCCGCTCAAAGGCACTCGACCGCGACGGCGCCATGCTGTTCGGCTTCACCGGCGACAATGGCGATCCCGATAATTTCCTTTCGGTGCCGCTCGGTTGCGCCGGTGTCGGTGCCACCAATCGCGCCAATTGGTGTTTTCCCGCCTTCGACGAAGTGCTCAAGCAGGCAGCCGGGATCGTCGATCCCGATGCCCGGACAAAGCTCTATGCCAAGGCGCAGCAGATTTTCAGGGAACAGACACCTTGGGTGGTGATCGCCCATTCGGTGGTGTCGGTACCGATGCGCGAACGCGTCAAGGGCTACGTGATGGACCCTTTCGATCATCACGACTTCTCGAGTGTCGACGTCCAGGACTAGCGTGCCGTCCATGCGCGCGGATCTCGATGTTTACGTGGAGAGCCTGGGCAATTTTCGCTCAGGCGAGGAGTATTCCGTCCAATCGCTGCTGCCCTATCTGGAACAGGCTGGCATGACGGTGCGCGTGCTCGACCGCCCGGCGCTGGAGGACAGGGCGCCGGCGGCTCTGTTGCACATCGACCTGACCGTGGTGCCGCAACTCTACCACGAGATCCCTGAGCTCTACGACCGCACCATCAACGGCCGTGCGCTGTCCATCCACCGGCACCTCTATTCGACGCTGAGGCTGAAGGCCGGCGACAGCCATTCCGGTCCGGTCGTCGTCAAGACCGTGCTCAACAGCAAGGGCCGGCCTGAACTGCGCTGGCAGCAGTACCGCAACGGCTGGACACGGGCGGCGCATTTCGTCCGCAAGACCTTCGAGCCCGGCTATAAGCAGCGCCTGTGCCCACCCTATCGCGTCTACGAGACCATGGGGCAGGTTCCGGCGGAGTTCTGGTCAGACGATCGGCTGATGGTCGAGAAGTTCGCCTTCGACAGCCTCGACCTGCCGATCGTCAAGCATCGCTACATGTTCCTGCTCGAAGCCGAGGTCAATATGCGGCAGGTCTACAACGATGTGCTGTGCGCCGGGTCGAAAATCCTCAGCAACGAAGAGGGCGGCGCCGTTCCGCCGGAGGTGAGGGCGCTGAGGCAGCGGCTCGGGCTCGATTTTGGCGCCATCGACTACTTCATCGTCGACGGCAACGGCATCGTCGTCGACGCCAACAAGACCGTCGGCTCCAACCCCGACTGGCTGAAGCAGAACCGCTTCCGCCAGGAATTCAACGATCGCATGGGAGCGGCGCTGATGAAGTTCGTCCGCGGCTGACAAGGCAGGCTGTCACCAGACCCACGCGCCCTTGCCGAGCGCCGATACTGCGTCGACGATCCGGGTAAAGCTGGCGCGCGCCCGGCCGACCGTGTGCCTGGCCCTGAGATAGCCATGCACCAGCCCCGGTTCCTCGAACCAGATGGCGCGCCCGCCGGCCGCAACGATGCGGTCGCGATAGGCCTCGCCGTCGGATGACAGCGGATCACACTCGGCGGTGATCAGCACCGTCGGCGGCAGGCCGGAGAAATCGGTGTCGGCCAGCGGGGCCAGCGTTGCGTCGCCGCTACGGTCCCCACCGCCGGTGCGGATGTGCTTGTAGAAATCGAGGTCGCGCACCGTCAGCATCGGCGCCTCGGCGTGAGCCGCATAGGAGGCGCCCGAGCGGTCGCCGCCAAGGCCGGGATAGATCAGCACCTGGCCGATCGGTTTTCGCAGATGGCCGCGCGTCGCGTGGCTGACCGCAGCGGCGAGATTGCCGCCAGCGCTGTCGCCGCACAGCAGTATGGGACGCTCGTAGGTTGCCGCTGCCCATTCGAAGGCGCTGATGACGTCATCGAAGGCGGCGGGGTGGCGATGCTCGGGCGCCAGCCGGTAGTCGACGGAGACCACCTCATAGCCGGTGCGGGTACAAAGATCGGCGCAGACATCGTCATGGCTGTCGAGCCCGCCAAGGATGAAACCGCCGCCATGGAAATACAGCACCATCGCCGCCGCCTTGTCCGATGCCGGCGTGCGATAGATGCGGATCGGGATGTCGTGCGTGGGCGTGGCAATGGCCGAGGTTTCGACTGTCACGCCCTTGGGATAGCCGGCAAAGAACTCGCGGCACATGCGGTCATAAATGCTGCGTTGTTCGGCGATCGTGTAGTCGATCGTGTCCGGCGGATAATAGGAATTGGTCTTCTCGATGAAGGCCCAGGTCTCGGCGTCGATGAGGATTTTGTAGTCGGTCATGAAACTCCTTTACCTCCCCCTGGATGGGGGAGGTCGCCGCGAAGCGGCGGGTGGGGGTGGCGGCGCGTCACCCCACCCCGGACCTGCGGTCCGGCCCTCCCCATCAAGGGGAGGGTGAAGAGGCTATTTCCCCTTCCACACCGGCTCGCGCTTTTCCGCAAACGCGCGAAAACCCTCCATACCGTCTTCGGAGCCGTAGAGGGCATCGACCGTCGGCAACTGGCGGCGCGTCACCTTGTTCATTGCATCCTGGAAGGTGAGCGCCTCGGCGACGCGCGCCGTCTCCTTGATCGCTGCGAACACCAATGGCGGGCCGCTGGCCAAGAGCCTCGCGATTTCCCAGACGCGGTCCTCGAGCTTTTCCTTGGGCAGCACCTCGTTGACCAGGCCCCAGCGATGCGCCTCGGCGACATCCATCCAGCGGCCGGTGAGCAAAAGGTCCATGGCGACGTGATAGGGGATGCGCTTCGGCAGCTTGATTGTCGCCGCATCGGCCAGTGTGCCGGCGCGGATCTCGGGCAGCGCGAAGGAGGAATGGTCGGAAGCGTAGATGAGATCGCAGGACAGCGCCAATTCGAAACCGCCACCGACCGCCATGCCGTTGACGCAGGCGATGACCGGCTTGTTGAGGTCGCGCAGCTCCTGCAGGCCGGCAAAGCCGCCGACACCATAGTCGCCATCGACGGCGTCGCCGCCGGCCGCGGCCTTCAGGTCCCAGCCGGCGCTGAAGAACTTGTCGCCGGCGGTCTTGACGATGGCGACGCGAAGCTCCGGATCGTCGCGGAATGCCTTGAACGTCTCGCCCATCAGCCGCGAGGTCTTGAGGTCGATGGCATTGGCCTTCGGCCGGTCGAGCGTGACCTCGAGGATGGTGCCCTCGCGGCGGGTCGAAATGACATCAGACATTCTTCTTCTCTCCCAGCACCAGCAGCGCGTCGGCGATCCAGGCGCCTTTGCCCTCGGTGCAGACGATCAGCGGGTTGATGTCGAGTTCCTCGATCTCGCCGGCATTCTTCTGCACGAAGGCGGCAATGCCCGAAATGGCCTCGATGGCCGCCTGGACATCGGCCTTCGGCCTGCCACGATAGCCCTCGAGCAGCGGGAACAGTTTCAAGCGGCGCAACGCCGCCTCGATGTCGTCGCGCGTCGCCGGCAGCATCAGGGTGACGCTGTCGCGCAACAGCTCGACCAGCACGCCCCCGGTGCCCAGCGTCATGACGGCGCCGAACATCGGGTCGCGGGTGAAACCGACGATCAGCTCGGCGACGCCGTCGCGCACCATGCGCTCGACATAGAGCCCGGTGCCGAGCGGCAGCAGATCGTGCGCCGCAGTGCTGACGGATTCGGCGTCCTTGAGGCTCAGCCTGACAGCGCCGACTTCCGACTTGTGGGTCACGCCGAGCGCCTTCAGCGCTACCGGGAAACCGAGCGCCATCGACGAGATGACGGCCTCGACCGCATTGGCGGCGCGTTCGCCCTTCGGCACCGGCAAACCGGCCTTGATCAGCCGCTCCTTGGCTTCGGCCTCGTCAGGCGTCACATGGCCGCCTTCGGAAGCGCCCGCGGCCGATGTGTCGATGGGCTGCGCCTGCGGCTCGGCCCAGGCCCAGCCGATGAAGGCTGCTGCGCCTGCGGCGTCCATCGCCTCCGAAATGCCGAACAACGGCACCATGCCGCGTGCCATCAGCCCGGCCGTGTATTCCTCCGGCAGGTTCTCCGGCAGCGAGGAGACGATCGCGCCTTGCGCCGAATTGGTCTTCAGCGCCGATTCGAAGGCGCGCAGCGTCGCCCACCAGTCGGTGTCCGAGCAGCGGTCGGGGCGCGGGAAGTCGAGCACCAGCATGTTGAGGTCGAAGCCGCCCGACACCATGGCGGTGAAGGTGGCGGTCATCGCCGGCTCGTTGTTCCAGATGAAGGTGTGGTAGTCCAACGGATTGGCGACAGCCACCAGAGGCCCGAGCGTCGATTTGACATGCCGCCGGTGCTGGTCGGTCAGGACAGGGAAATTGACCCAGCGGCCTTCGGCGCTGTCGGCCATCACCGATGCCTCGCCGCCCGAGCAGCTCATCGACGACAACCGGTAGCCGGGCAGCGGCCCGGTGATGTGCAGCAGCTTCAGCGCCTCGATGAAGGCCGGGATGGAATCGACGCGCGCAATGCCGAGCCGCCGCAGGAAGGCGCCGGACGCCGCATCGGAGCCGGCCAGCGAGGCGGTGTGCGAGACGGTGGCTTGCCGTGCCTGTTCGGAGCGGCCGACCTTCATGGCGATGATCGGTTTTTTCAGCTCGCGCGCCCGCGCCGCCAGCCGCTCGAAGCCGGCTACCGAATCGAAAGCCTCGATGTGCAGGCCGAGCGAGGTGACGCGGTCGTCCTCGATCAGCCCGAGCGCCATTTCGGACAAGCCGGTCTGTGCCTGGTTGCCGGCAGTCATCAGGAAGGCGATCGGCAGGCCGCGCTTCTGCATCGTCATGTTGATGGCGATGTTGGACGATTGGGTGATGATGGCGACGCCTTTGCCGCCCTCGGGCAGCCTGATGCCGCCGTGCTGGTCGGGCCACAAAAGCGCGCCGTCGGCATAGTTGATCAGGCCGTAGCAGTTCGGCCCGATGATCGGCATTTCGCCGGCGGCATCGACCAGTTCGGCCTGCAACCGCTCGCCATCCGCGTCATAGGCCTCGGTTTCGAGGAAGCCGGCGGCAAAGCAGACGGCGCCACCGGCGCCGCGCTCGGCCAGCGCCTTGACCACCTCGATGGAAAGATGCCGGTTGACGCCGACAAAGGCGGCATCGGGTGCTGCCGGCAGTTCGGCCACCGAACGATAGGCCTTGCGACCGGCGACCTCGTCCTTGGTCGGATGCACCGGCCAGATTTCGCCGGCAAAGCCCATCTTGATCGACTGTGCGACGACGGCGGCGGCCTGCGCCCCGCCGAACACAGCAATCGACTTCGGGCGCAGGAGACGTTCGAGTTTATGCATGGCCATCTTTTCGTTTGAGCATGATCTTCTCCCCAAAACCGGATCCCGGTTTGGCGTCCATCATGCTCTAAGCTCCGAACGGACGCAGCAGCGCCCGCGAAATAATATGTCGCTGAATCTCCGAAGTGCCTTCCCAGATGCGTTCGACGCGGGCGTCACGCCAGATGCGCTCCAGCGGCAGATCGTCCATCAGCCCCATGCCGCCATGGATCTGGATCGCCTCGTCGGCGACGAAGGCGAGCATTTCGGTAGCCTTCAGCTTGGCCATGGCCATGTCCTGATCGGTGACGCTGCCCTGATCGTACTTCCAGCCGGCCTCGAACACCATCAGGTCGGCGGCCTTCAATTCGGTCGCCATGTCGGCGAGCTTGAACGACACGCCCTGGAACTTGCCTATCTGCTGGCCGAACTGCTGGCGCTGCGCGGAATATTCGATGGCGTGGCCGAGCGCCCGCTCGGCGCGGCCGAGACAAGTGGCGCCCACCTGCAGGCGGGTGGCGCCGAGCCATGAATTGGCGACTTCGAAGCCCTTGTGAACCTCGCCCAGAACCTGGCTCGCCGGCAACCGGCAATCGTCGAATTCGAGAATGGCGTTGGTGTAGCCACGATGGGAGACATTGCGATAGCCGTCGCGCACCGTGAAACCCTTGGTGCCCTTGTCGACGAAGAAGGCGGTGATCTTCTTGCGTCTTCCACGCGCAGTTTCTTCCTCTCCCGAAGCCATGAAGACGATGGCGAAGTCGGCGAGATCGGCGTGCGATATAAAGTGCTTGGTGCCGTTCAGCACCCAATCGTCGCCATCCTGTACGGCGGTCGCCTTCATGCCGCGCAAATCGGAGCCGGCGCCGGGCTCGGTCATCGCAAGGCAGTCCCATTTCTCGCCGCGAATGCAGGGGAACAGATACTTTTCGCGCTGTTCCGGCGTGCCGGCCAAAAGGATGTTGGAGGGACGTGCGACGCAGGTCCAGTGTAGCGCGTAGTTGGCGCGGCCAAGCTCCTTTTCGTAGAGCAGCCAGGTCACCGTATCGAGACCCGCGCCGCCGACATCGGCCGGCATGTTGGCGGCATAGAGACCGGCCTCGATCGCCTTGACCTTGATCTCCTCGATCAGCTCACGGCGCAGCACGCCGGTGCGCTCCACCTCGCGCTCATGCGGATAGAGTTCGTTTTCGACAAACGCCCGCGTCGTCTCGACGATGAGCTTTTGTTCCTCCGACAGACCGAAATCCATGGGGTCAGCCCTTCTTCTTTTTCTTCGGCTTTTCGGCCTTCTTCACCGGCTTCGAAGCCTTGGCTTTTTCGGCCGCCTTGGAGGCGGTCGGCTTCTTCGCCGCCAGCTTGGCCAGTTGCTTGGTATAATCCTTGTGCAAGGCGCCGGCACCCCAGCCCTTGCCTTTGTTCTGCTTAGACAGCGCGTCCATGATGGCGACCAGATTGTCGTCGCGAATTTTTTCCAACTCGCGGATCGACAGGCCGTGGGCCTGGTCATCCGACTGCGTGGCGATCAGATCGACCAGCTCGTCGTTGAATTCCGGCACGTCCATCAGCTTGGTCCACGGCCATTTCAGGCACGGCCCGAACTGGGCCATGAAGTGGCGCATGCCGGCTTCGCCGCCGGCGACGCGATAGACCTGGAACATGCCCATCTGCGCCCAACGCAGGCCGAAGCCATAGCGCATGATGTCGTCGAGTTCCTCGACCGTGCAGATACCGTCCTTGATCAGCCACAGCGCCTCGCGCCACGCCGCTTCGAGCAGGCGATCGCCGACGAAGGCCTCGATTTCCTTGCGGATCACCACCGGCTTCATGCCGATCGAGGCATACATCTCCTTTGCGACCTCGATCGCCTCGGGAAAGGTCTGTTCGCCGCCGACGATCTCGACCAGGGGCAGGAGATAGACCGGGTTGAACGGATGGCCGACGACCAGTCGCTCGGGATGCTTCTTCATCGCCACCTGCATGTCGGTCGGCTTGATGCCGGAGGTCGAGGAACCGACAATGGCATTGGCCGGCGCATGGGCGTCGATCTCGGCCAGCACCCGGTGCTTGAGGTCGAGCCGTTCCGGCACGCTTTCCTGGATGAAATCGGCGTCGGCAACCGCCTCGGCGATGGTCTTGGCGAAGGTAAGCTTGCCCTCCTTGGGCAGGCCGCCGGGCACCATTTGCTTGTAGGCGCGGCGCGCGCCTTTCATCACTTCCGAGACCTTGCGCGACGCCTCCGGATCGGGATCGAAGATCGACACGTCGATGCCGTTGAGCAGCAGCCGCGCCACCCAGCCGGCGCCGATGACACCGCCGCCGATGGCGGCTGCCTTGTTGATGATGCTCATGCGGAAGCTCCGGTTCTTGTCTTGGCTGTTTGGGAATCTGTCAGAGGCACGCGCTCGCCAGCGCGGATGACGGAGGGGTCGTAGGCCTTGCGGGCAAAGACTTCGAGCACGAAGGGCCGGAAGAAGTCGATCGGCAGCGTCTCGTAATCGGGGTCGAAGCTCGACTGGTCCCAGCGTTCGCAGAACTGGTCGCAATCGTCGAAATAGGCATGGCCGGCGAAGCGGTCGCGGGCATGGCGGTTGCCGCCGAGATGGTGGGCGTAATAGAGGCGTTGGAAGTCGCCATGCTTTTCCACCACCCAGGTGCATTGCTCGCGCACGAAAGGCTTCAGGATCGAAGCGGCGTATTCGTCGTGATTATAGGGCGCGTAGATGTCGCCAATGTCGTGCAGCAATGCGCAGGCGATCCAGTCGGTGTCGGCGCCATCGCGCCAGGCCCGCGTCGCCGCCTGCAACGAATGGCCAAGCCTTGTGATCTTGTAGCCGGACAGGCCCTCGTCAAGCTGGACCAGCGCATCGAGCAACCGCTCGCCGGTTTTCGCCGCATAGTCGATCTCATGCGCGGTCAGGAACTCGTAGTCGTCCCTGTCGCCATCCTTCATCGCGGTGAATTTGACGGTTGTCATCTCCGCACCCCCCAAATTACGCGGCGATCGGCGCCCGCTTGGTCAGGTTGAGCTTCTTGCGCACTTCCTCCGGGCCCAAAATCCTGGCGCCGAGATTGGTGACGATGCTGGCGGCGCGCTCGACCAATTGCGCGTTGGTTGCCAGCACGCCCTTGTCCAGCCACAGATTGTCTTCCAGCCCGACGCGGACATTGCCGCCGGCCAACACCGCTGCGGCGGCATAGGCCATCTGGTTGCGGCCGATGGCGAAGGCAGACCAGTTCCAGGTCGACGGCACATTGTTGACCATCGCCATGAAGGTGTTGAGATCGTCCGGCGCACCCCACGGCACGCCCATGCAAAGCTGCACCAGGGCGTCCGGCTTCAGCACCTGTTCCTCGACCAGTTGCTTGGCGAACCACAGATGGCCGGTGTCGAAGGCCTCGATCTCCGGCTTGACGCCAAGCGCCGTCATCATGCCGCCCATGGCGCACAGCATGCCGGGCGTGTTGGTCATGACATAGTCGGCCTCGGCAAAGTTCATCGTGCCGCAATCGAGCGTGCAGATCTCCGGCAGGCACTGGCGCACATGTTCCATGCGGTTGGTGGCGCCGCCCATGTCGGTGCCTTTTTCGTTCAGCGGCAGCGGCGCTTCCGGCGAGCCAAACACCATGTCGCCGCCCATCCCGGCGGTCAGGTTCAGCACCACGTCGACATTCGCGTCGCGGATGCGCTCGGTCACTTCGCGGTAGAGATGGACGTCGCGACGCGGCTTGCCGGTCTCGGGGTCGCGCACATGGCAGTGGACGATGGCCGCTCCGGCCTTGGCCGCGTCGATCGCCGAATCGGCGATCTGCTTGGGCGATCGCGGCACATGCGGGGAGCGGTCCTGCGAGCCGCCGGACCCGGTCACGGCACAGGTAATGAAAACCTCACGGTTCATCGCGAGCGGCATCGGTCTCTCTCCCAAATTCGATCAGACCCTAACAATGACCGACTTGCAGGAAACTGTTTTGCGTTTTACGAAGGCGCCATGATCAAAAGCGAAAAACCAACGATCTTTCGCGCCGAGCGCTCGCCGCTCAGGGTAACACTGTTGGTGTTTTCCGGCTCGTCGATCATGTGCGTCGCCTCAGCCGTCGATCCGCTGCGCGCCGCCAACCGCATCGCCGGCGAGACGCTGTTCGATTTCAAATTGGTCTCGGTCACCGGCGAGGCGCCGGTCACCACTTGCGGCCTGCCGGTGGCGGTCAGCGGCCGCTTCGATGCGGCGGAGGTTACCGACGTGCTGGTCGTCGTCGCCGGCTTCGGCACCCAGAACTATGCCACCTCTGCGCTGCTGTCGGGTCTGCGCCGGGCGGCCCGTGTGGCCCGCGCCTGCGGCGGCGTCGAAGCCGGTACCTGGCTGGTGGCGCGCGCCGGCCTCTTGGAAGGGCGCAGCGCCACCACGCACTGGGAGGATATGGAGGATTTTTCGTCGGCCTTTCCCGGCGTCGATGTCCGCCCCGACCGCTATGTCATCGACGGACCGGTCTTCACCTCGGGCGGGGCGTCACCGACCTTCGATCTGATGCTGCATCTCATTCGCACCCGGCTCGGCATGGCCGTCGCGCTCGATGTCGCCAGCGTCTTCATCTACGATCAGGCCCGCGCGGCAACCGACGCGCAGCCGCTGGTCTCGCTCGGCCGTCTCGACGGCTACGATCCCAGGCTGGCGCAAGCCATCCGGCTGATGGAATCGCATGTCGACCAGCCGCTGACCATCGCCGCGGTGGCCAAGCGCGCCGGGGTGACGGCGCGAACGCTGGAAAGCATCTTTCGCAAGTCGATCGGCGAGACGCCCGGCGCCTACTATCTCAGGCTGCGGCTGGGGGCGGCGCGCCGGCTGGTGGTCGACACGCGCGTGGCCATGGCCGACATTGCCGGGCGGACCGGATTTTCGTCCGCCGCGGCATTTTCCAGAGCGTTTTCAAGAGCTTTCGGCGAAGCACCCGTCAGGTTGCGCCGAGGTTAGTTCCAGTGAACTACGCGGCGTTCCGACGATCGCCGCCATTGTCGATGTGTGAGCGCATCTGTCTCGCCAGACGCACTTCGAACCGGCTGCTGACCGCGCGGTCCCATTCGTTTTTCACATCGTCGGTCGGTCTCGGCAACGCCATCAGCCGATCGATGATCGATCCGGTCTCACCGGATGAGAGCAGGGCGTCGATTTCGCGTTCATGCTGCATATCGGTTCGCCTCCTTCCTTTTCACCCGCCACAGGAGCCGTCTTATACGACTTCCGTGACGGCTGTTTGAAGGCAAGAGCGAGGTGATTGAGGGGCGGCCTAGGGCAAAACCTTGTCGTCGGATACGACGTCGCGCAAACCAGTTCCGGGGCGGCAGGGTGTTATCCGGCCGCCCCTTGAGTCGTACGAATCGGCTTTCCGAACTCAGACGTAGCGGTTGACGATGTTTTCCAGCAGTTCCTGGCGGCCGGACTTTGGCTGCGGCTCGATCTTCTTCTTGACCACGCGCTCGGCGATCTCCTCCAGCGTCCGCTTGCCGGCGAGCATCGCCTTGGCCTCGGCCGAGTTCCAACCGGCATAGCGTTCGGCCAGCGGACCCGACAGCGCCTTGTCCTCGACCATGCGTGCGGCGGCCTTCAGCCCGCGTGCGCAAGCGTCCATACCGCCGATATGGCCGATCAGCAGATCCTGCGGGTCGAGCGACTGGCGGCGCAGCTTGGCGTCGAAATTGGTGCCGCCGGTCTTGAAGCCGCCGGCCTGCAGCACCTGGTAATAGGCCAGCGCCATCTCCGGCACATTGTTGGGGAACTGGTCGGTGTCCCAGCCCGACTGGTAGTCGTTGCGGTTCATGTCGATCGACCCGAAGACGCCGAGCGCATTGGCCAGCGCCAGCTCGTGCTCGAAGGAATGGCCGGCGAGGATGGCGTGGCCCTGCTCGATGTTGAGCTTCACTTCCTTCTCCAGCCCAAAGCGCTTGAGGAAGCCGTAGACCGTGGCGACGTCGTAGTCGTACTGGTGCTTGGTCGGTTCCTGCGGCTTCGGCTCGATCAGGATGGTGCCCTTGAAACCGATCTTGTGCTTGTAGTCGACGACGAGGCTGAGGAAGCGGCCGGCCTGCTCCTGCTCGCGGCCAAGATCGGTGTTGAGCAGCGTCTCATAGCCTTCGCGCCCGCCCCACAGCACATAGTTCTCGCCCTTCAGCCGCTTGGTGACGTCGATGCAGCTTTTCACCGTCGCCGCCGCATAGGCGAAGACATCCGGATCGGGATTGGTGGCGGCACCCGACATGAAGCGGCGGTTGGAGAACAGGTTCGCCGTACCCCAGAGCAGCTTGACGCCGGTCTTTTTCATCTTATCCGCGAAATAGTCGGCGATCTCGTCGAGCCGCGCGGCACTCTCGGAGAAATCCTTGCCTTCCGGGCGCACGTCCGCGTCGTGGAAGCAGAAATACGGCGCGCCGAGCAGCGAGAACATCTCGAAGGCGACGTCTGCCTTGAGCTTCGCCAGTTCCATCGTGTCGACGCCACCTGCCTTGGGGAACCAGGGACGGTCGAAGGTCTGGCCGCCGAAGGGATCGCCGCCCGGCCAGGCAAAGGAATGCCAGTAGGCGACGGCAAAGCGCAGATGGTCTTCCAGCCGCTTGCCGGCGACGACTTCGTCGGGGTTGTAGAACCGGTAGGCCAGCGGATTGGTCGAATCCGGCCCTTCATACTTGATCGTCTTGATGTCGCCGAAAAATCCGCTGCTCATGATTTTTTCCTCTCTCGAATAGTTCGCCCTGATTACCTCAGGCGTAATTGGTTTCGTTCTTCCGCTGGCCGAAAAGGGTCATGTCAAAGCCACTCAACGAAGGAGACAAACCATGACCGACCTCAACACGATCGCCCAGAACTACATCACCGCCTGGAACGAGAGCGATGCGGACCGCCGAGCGGCCTTGCTCGAGGCGACCTTCACCGAAGATGTCAGCTATCGCGATCCGCTGATGCAGGGCGACGGCCATGACGGTGTCGCCGCACTCATCGACGGTGTGCAGCAGCGCTTTGCCGGCTTCCGGTTCTCGCTGAAGGGCACGCCGGACGGTTTCGCCGACACGATCCGCTTCTCGTGGAATCTCGGGCCCGACGGCACGGACTCCGTCATCGAAGGCACCGATATCGGCGTCATCGAGAACGGCCGCCTGAAGAGCGTCACCGGCTTTCTCGACAAGGTGCCGGCGCAGTGAGCCGCGAAGCTGCGGCGTGGGCGAGAAACCGCTCACGCCGTGGCGCCTTTGATCGCCGGGTAGAGCGCCCGATAGCGCTGATAGGCATCAGCGTAGGCGCCGCCGAGCTTGGCATCCGGTTCGATCGTGGCATCCGTCCTGGGTGCGGAGCACACGGCCAGCGGATCAGCACCCGTCGCTGCAATCAGCCCAAGCCTTGCCGCACCAAACGCAGCACCAAAATCGCCGTCGGCCGGAATGTCGACAGGCACCTGCAGCGCGGTTGCAATCGCCTTCAGCCAGTAGCGCGAGCGCGAACCACCGCCGATGGCTGTCACGCGCGTCAAGGTCGTGCCGGCCTTGGCCAGCGCTTCGAGACTGTCACGGAAAGCAAAAGCAACGCCTTCGAGCACCGCTTGCGTCAGCACTGCGCGGCTCGATTCATGCGCCAGGCCTGTGAACGAGCCGCGAATGGCGGAATCATTGTGCGGCGTACGCTCGCCCGAGAGATAGGGCAGGAAGGACACGCCGGTCGGCGCTTTAAGCGTCTCGCCGAGTTCTGATGTCAGCTCGCCGGCGCCCTTTCCTGATATCTCCGACAGCCAGTTGAGCGAATCGGTCGCCGACAGGATGACGCCCATCTGGTGCCAGGTGTTTGGCAGCGCGTGGCAGAATGTGTGCACAGCACTTGCCGGGTTGGGCAGATAGGCGGCGTTGGCGGCAAACAGCACGCCCGACGTGCCGAGCGAGACGAATGCATGGCCGGCACCCACCGTGCCCATGCCGCAGGCCGAGGCCGCATTGTCGCCGGCGCCGCCGGCGATCGGAATGCCTGACGCCATGCCCCATTTCGAGGCCAGTTCGCTGCGCAAGCCGCCGGCCTTCTCAGTGCCCTCGACCAGCGACGGCATCTGCTTTTCGTCGAGCGAAGTGGCTGCAAGGAGTTCGGCCGACCAGGCGCGCTTGCCGACATCGAGCCAGGAGGTGCCGGCCGAATCCGACATTTCCGAAATATGCTCGCCGGTCAGCCAGAGCCGCAGGAAATCCTTCGGCAACAGCACCTTTGCCACCTTGGCGAAGATGGCGGGCTCGTTGTTCTTCACCCAGGCCAGCTTGGGCGCGGTGAAGCCGGGGAAAACGATGTTGCCGGTCAGCTTGCGAAAGCGCGGGTCGGCGTCGAGCGCGGCGGCTTCCGCATGGCTGCGCGTGTCGTTCCACAGGATGCAGGGGCGCAGCACCTGATCGCCGGCGTCGAGCAAGGTGGCGCCATGCATGTGGCCGGACAGGCCGATGCCTTTGACCGCGGCAAGCTCTTTCGGATGCGAGACCTTCAACTCGGCGATTGCCGCCTCGCAGGCGCGGGTCCAGTCGGCGGGGTTCTGCTCCGACCAGCCGGGATGCGGCCGCGACACGTCCAGCGACGCATGGCCGGAACCGATGACAGTCTGCCCGGCATCGATCAGCAGCGCCTTGACGCCCGACGTACCGAGATCGAGCCCGAGATACATGTTTTCCTCCCCATGCCGGTAATTTTTTCGGGTCTCGAAAAAATCTGGCTTGGCCAGTTTTTAAAACAAGATCCGCTTCGGGTCAATTCTCTGACAATTCGGCGGCACGCCGGGAAAACAGTGCCGATAGCGGACTGTCCGGTCGCGCCAGCGCGCGCTCCGCCGCGAGCGCCCGCGCCAGGGCTTGGTCGCCCGACCGCAGCGCCGCCTCGATCAGCGTCAGGTCGATAACATCGCGCTGGGCATGGCTGCCGCCGAAGCGGTGGGCAATCGCCCGGATGGGCCGGATCAGCCGCACCGTCTCGGCATAATTGCCGTCGCCGAACGCCTTGATGGCAAGCGTCAGCGGATGGCCGACATCCCGGGTGAAGGCGGCGTTGTCGTCGTCGGCGCGCATTGCCTCGCGCTGGGCTTCGAGCAGGGTCTTGGCCGGCGCCTCCAGACCGCCGCCGACAAAGGCCATCATCGCGTGCGCATCGTTGAACGCGTAGTCGCCGGCACCGGCCTTGGGCCAGTTGGCGGCGAGCGCTGCCCAGCGGTCGCCAACATCGGCGCCGCCGAGATGCAGCCGCCACAAGATTGCCGAGGCATCGACCATGTTGAGCGCCATCGTCGACGGCGTGCCGTAGATCGGGCCGTCATAGAGCGCCAGTACCTCGTAGGTCTCGCCGAGATCGTAGTGGAACAGGGACAGATGCCACCAATTGTGCACCTGCAGGAAGCTTTCCTTGGTCCACGCTTCGGGGTTGGCGCGCATCCAGGCGATGCCATCCTTTTGCCGGCTCTGCATTTCCATGACATGGGCGACCGCATGCTGCGCCCAGCCGTCGCGCGGCTCGATCTCGACAGCCGCGCGACCGAGCTTTTCGGCGCGCGCATAGTCCCCCATCTCCTCCAGCCCGAAGGCCTGCATGCCTAGGATGGCGTGGTAGCCCGGCATGCCGCTTTGCCAGGAGGGCAGCGCGCGGCCGATCCGGTCGCGCAGCATACGGGCGTTACCGGTGAAGAAGTCGATCTGGTGGCCGGTCTGCAGCGCCACCATGTCGAGTGGAAACTCGATTGAGATGTCCTCCAGCATACGGGCGGCGTCATGCCAGCGGCCACCGGCGAGGTGGCCAAGGGCAGCGACATGCGCCTGCTCGCGCGCCGCCGCGGCAAGCGGCAACGCCGCCTGGTGACAAGCCTTGGCCACTGCCGTCGCCTCGCGCTCGGTGGCGAGGCCGAACAGATAGCCCTTGAACACATGCGCCATGACGAAATCGGGATCTTGCGCGATGGCGCGGTCGACGGAGCCGACCGGGTCGCCGATGAAGCACTGCAGCTCGCGCACCGCCTGGCTGTAGGGCGAGAACCCGGCCTCTGTCGCGCCTGAAAACGTCAGGCCGAATGCATCCCTGACTGCCATGTCTCGTCCTCTGGTTGGCTTTCCGGACTCTGGGTCCAATGCGATCATAAAGCATGGGCCACAGGCGCGCCAACCATGCGCTGCACTGGTCTGCTCCAGTATCTTTCGCAATTCATCAACCATGAGCTGCAGATTAGGCTTTGTAAAACCGGATGAACTGTGGCTTCATCGCGGCATCGGGCGGGGCGCTTGAAATCGCGAATAGACGAGGGCGCGATGCGGCACCTGTGGGGAAAGCTTCCGAACCACCATTCGGAAGACAAGCAGGAAACGGTTGCTTTGCCTTGGCGAAAGCCATCTCAAATGCATCTCTGGTATATTAGAATATTTGCAATTACCGCGCTGACGTTTCTGCCCAATTCCGCAGCCTTCGCCGCCTGTGTGCTGGTTCCATCTCCGGGAAACAACAATTTCATCTGCGACAGCGGCAATTCGGGCGGCAGCCTCACCGATACTGGCGGCGACAACACACTGACTTTTCCAACCAGTGGCACCGGGCAGATCAGCGGCAACGTCACTTTCGGCGTCGGCACCGACCGCATCGACATGCAGTCCGGCACCATCACCGGCACCGTCGATCAGGGCGGCGGCACCGATTTCTTCACCATCGGTGCCGGCGCTGTCGGCGGCAATGTCCAGCAAGGCGCCGGCATCGACGACTTTGCCATGAGCGGCGGCCAGATCGGTTCGCTCAACCAGGGTGACGGCCTCGACACGTTTACGATGACGGGCGGGCGCATCGTCGATTTCTTCGACGATGGCGACCGCGCGGTGATGACCGGTGGCCGCATCGGCCGCGTCAACATGAAACTCGACAAGAACTACTTCAACATGTCCGGCGGCATCATCGACCGCAACCTCGTCACCGGCTTCGACGAAGACACGGTCATCCTCTCGGGCGGCACCATTGGCGGCAACATCAGCGTCAGCGGCGGCAATGACAGCGTGACGGTGACCGGCGGCGCCATCGGCGGCGACGTGCTGATGAGTTTTGGCGCCGACAATTTCGTCTGGAACAATGGCGGCATCATCTATGGCGCGGTCGACCTCGGCGGCGACAACGACACTGCTAGGCTGAGCAATCTCACCAACGCCAATCTCGGAGCAACCGATGCGCTGAACGGTGGCCTTGGCACCGATGCGCTGACCTTCGACAACGTCAAGCTCGATGGCATCGCCAGGGTGCAGAACTGGGAGACCATCAACGCCACCGACGACACCGAACTGACGCTGGACGGCAATCTGGTGCTTGGTGACAGCGGCACGGGCACCGGTGCGCTCAACGTCGATGCGGCCAGCACACTGTTCGGCAGCGGCTTCAACGCCTCGATCCAGGCCTTTGCCGCGGGCCAGCTGGCGTCGGTCAGCAATGCCGGGCGCATCGATCTGACCAACGGCAGCACCGGCGCCACCGACCGGCTGACGATTGCCGGCAACTATGTCGGCCTCGGCGGCTTGCTGCTCATCCAGACCGAACTGGGCGATGATTCCTCCGCGTCGGACAGGCTTGTCCTGTCCGGCGGCACGGCCTCCGGTTCGACCGGCATTACGGTGGTCAATTTCGGCGGCACCGGCGCCTCCACGACGCAGAACGGCATCATGGTCGTCCAGGCGGTCAACGGCGCCACCTCGGGCGCCGCCACCTTCGCGCTCGATGCGCCGGTCGCCGCCGGCGCCTTTGAATATTACCTGTTCAAGGGCGGCGTCACCGCCGGCACCGAAGAGAACTGGTACCTGCGCTCGACGCTGAACACGCCGGCTCCACCCGCGCCGGCGCCACCGGCGCTCGAACCGACACCGCCGCCGGAGCCTGAGCCGCCGGCGGTGGAGCCTCCACCGCCGCCGCCATCCGAACTGCCGCCGACGCCGCCGCCGACCGAGGGCGACATCAACAATCCGCCCGTCGATCCGACGCCGCCGGTGCAGGCCGGCGATCCGGAACCCGAGCCACCACCGCCACCGCCACCGGCGCCGCCGGCGGATCCGCCGCCCCTGCCGCCGCCACCGCCAACGGAGGTACCCGACCTTCCGGTGCCGACGCTGCCCGGCCCGCCGCCCTTGCAGCCCGACCCGCCGACACCTGGCGCAACGCCGGTGCAGGCATCCGAGATCCTGCTCTATCGCATCGAGGTGCCGGTCTATTCGGCGGTGCCGCCGGTGGCCGAGCATCTGGCGATGGCGACGCTTGGAACCTTCCATGAGCGGCGCGGCGAACAGAGCCTGTTGTCGAACACCGAGCTGTCGCCGGTCTGGGGCCGTATCTTCGGCCAGGACGCCAAGATGGCATGGTCGGGAACGGTTTCGCCGTCCTTCGACGGCACTGTGTTCGGCCTGCAGGCCGGCTTCGATGTCTTCGGTCGGGAAGCCAGCTCAGGCCAGGTCGACCGCGCCGGCCTGTTCATCGCCTATGGCAGCATGAATGGCGACGTGCGCGGCCAGGCCCTGGGCTGGAACAATCTGTCCGTCGGCGGCATCGACCTCGGCGGCACCAGCATCGGCGGCTACTGGACCCGGATCGGCCAGAGCGGCTGGTATCTCGATGGCGTTCTCATGGGCACCTTCTTCAGCGGCTCGGCCACCTCGTCCCGCGACATCGGCCTCGATGTCAGGGGAACCGGCCTCACCGCATCGCTCGAAGGCGGCTATCCGATTGCGCTGGCTCAAGGCTGGACGCTCGAACCGCAGGCGCAACTGGTCTGGCAGCATTTGTCGCTCGACGACGCCAGGGACAGCTTCTCCGCGGTTTCCTTCAACCTCGACGACAGCCTGAACGGCAGGCTGGGCTTGCGGCTGCAAGGCGAGACGACGCTGAACGGCATCGCGCTGCAGCCTTACCTCAAAGCCAATCTCTGGCACGATTTCGGCGGCACCGATCACGTCAATTTCGGCGGCACCGATATCTCGACCGAAGGCAAGTCCACCTCGCTCGAATTCGGCGGCGGCGTCGTCGCCAGGGTGTCCGACAAGGTCAGCATCTTCGCCACCGGCGACTACACCACCAATCTCGGCGGCGACAAGCGACGCACCCTCGAAGGCAATCTCGGCTTCAGCGTCAAATGGTGAAGGAGGCGAGTACTCGCCTCCCTGCCTTTAATTGCCCGAACGCATCGCCATCGTGGCGATGCCGGCGCCGACCAGCAGCGTGCCGCCGGTGCGGTTGAAGATGCGGATCGCCTTGGGATTGCGCACCACGTTGCGGGCTCTCGCCGCGATCAGCGCGTAGCCGAAGGCATTGGCGAAGGCGAGCGCCAGGAAGGTGGTTTCGAAGACGAGCATCTGCGTCCAGAAATCGGCGTGTAGGTCGAGGAACTGCGGCAGGAAGGCGACGAAGAAGGTGATGCTCTTCGGGTTGAGCGCGGTGACCAGCCAGGCATGCGCGGCCATCCTGGCCGCGGACACCGCATCGGTGCGCGGCTCGGCGCGCAGCGCGCCGCCGGCGCGAAACAGCTTGATGCCGAGATAGATCAGGTAACAGGCGCCGATCACCTTCAGCACCGTGAACACGGTGGCCGACGCCGCCAGCAGCGCGCCGATGCCCAGCATCGACAGCGTCATGGCGGTGAAATCGCCAAGCGCCACGCCGACCGCCATCGGCAGTGCGGTGCGCCAGCCCTGGCCCAGCGCATAGGACACGACCAGCAGGATGGTCGGACCCGGAATGACGAGAAGGATAGCCGAGGCGGCGGCAAAGGCAGCCCAGTTTTCGAAGGACATGGTCGTCTCCTTGAGCGCAAAGAAAAGGATAAATCCTTGGCCCCGCGAAGATGTAAAGAGGCAAGTTCGAAAATCTGCAGCGCCCCGGTTCGGTCAGCCGGGTTAAGGTGGCGCGGCACGTCTTCACGCTTTTTCAACCATGATTGGTGAAAATGCCTCTATCCGGCCGGACCGTGTTTCCCGCCGATAGCGTAGGGTTTGGGTTAGATGCGTGAGTTGCCGCAAAGTCTGACGCCGCCGCATCAGGGCGACGCAATCGAAAATTCCGAATTCCAGCTTTCCCGCCGCACCATGCTGTCCGGCGCCGGCGCCATGGCGCTGCTCGGCGTTGCCGGCTGCAGCACCCAGACGCTCGAGCTGCCGCAGTTGCAGCTCGATGACCTCACCACCGGCTCGGTGCGTCCCGTCCGTCCTGCCATCAGCGTCGACAAGAACATCACCGGCCCGGATGTGATGTATGCCTCGCTCACCGATGGTGGCTTCCTCGTGCCCGCGGTGCCCTACAAGAAGGTCAAGCCGGAGTTCCGCCGCCAGATCGTCGTCGATCAGACCGGCGAGGCGCCCGGCACCATCGTCGTCCACCTGCAGGAGCGCATGCTCTATCTGGTGCAGCCCGGCGGCGACGCCATCCGCTACGGCGTCGGCATCGGCAAGGACGGCTTCCGCTGGTCCGGCCGCGCCAACATCCAGTACGGTAAGGAATGGCCGGTCTGGACGCCGCCGCCGGAAATGATCCAGCGCAAGCCGGAACTGGTGAAATGGCAAAACGGCCAGCCCGGCGGCCTCACCAATCCGCTTGGCGCCAGAGCGCTCTACATCTACCAGGACGGGAAGGACACCGGCTACCGTATCCACGGTTCGCCGGAGTGGGCGAGCATCGGTCAGGCGATGTCGTCGGGCTGCGTGCGCCTGATCAATCAGGATATCATCGACCTCTACAGCCGCGTTTCCAAGAAAAACCCGGTCGTCGTCGTCTGACGTCGCAGCGGCCCGCCTGGCCGCTGCGCGATCTTCTTGTTTGAGCATGATCTTTCGGGATCACGCTCTGGTTTCTCCCGTTGCGTGATGCGCCAAGACAGGCGAATGTGCCTCCGAAGCCACCATCCCGGAGAGAAGAAGAATGTCAGGAACCTTTGTCATCGCGCAGGGCGGCGGCCCCACCGCCGTCATCAACCAGACCATGGTTGGCGCCGCGCTCGAGATCCGCAAGCGGCATCCCGGCGCCAAGGTTCTCGGCTCCATCCACGGCGTGCGCGGCATCCGTGACGGCAACTACGCCGATCTCTCCTCCATACCTGAGGACCGGCTGCGGCTGATTGCGGCAACGCCGAGTGCTGCGCTGGGTTCGACACGCGACAAGCCGGACGCCGCCTATTGCGAAGTCATCCTTGGCGGCCTGAAGAAGGCCGGCGCCGATGCCTTCATCTATATCGGCGGCAATGACACCTCGGGCACGCAGCAGATCCTGACCGACGCCGCCGGCGGCAAGATCGCCTTCGTTCATGCGCCAAAAACCATCGACAACGATCTCGAGGAGAACGACCACACGCCGGGCTTCATTTCCGCGGCCGAGTTCGTCGCCGGCGCCTTCCTCTCGGTCGATCTCGATTTCCGCGCGCTGCCCGGCATCTATGTCGGCATCGTCATGGGCCGCCACGCCGGCTTCCTCACCGCCGCGGCGGCTGCATGGCAGCTCGATCCGGACAGCGGTCCACATCTCGTCTACGTGCCGGAGCGGCCGTTCTCGGCCGCCGGCTTCATCGACGATGTCCGCGCCACGCTTGATCGCCACAAGCGCTGCATCGTCGCCGTCTCCGAAGGCGTCAGCACCGCCGACGGCAAGGCGCTGGTCGAAAGCCTGGTGCCGCCGGAAAAACTCGAGCGCGACGCGCATGGCAACGTCAAACTGTCGGGCAGCGACCTGCCGGCCGCGCTCGAGCGCGCGCTGGCCGAAGGCCTGCCGGGTAAGCGCGCTCGTGTCGACGCGCTCGGCTACATGCCGCGCGGCTATGTCGGCGCCATCAATGCGGTGGATGCGCAGGAAGCCTTCGATGCCGGCGCCTTTGCCGTCGCGGTGGCCGAACAAGGCGGCGGCTCGGTGGCGCTGCAATTTGACGGCACGAAGACCGTGCTGAAAAAGGTGCCGCTGAAGAACGTCGCCGGCAAGACCCGCCACATGCCGGACGATTTCATGAAGCCCGACGTCAACCAGCTGTCGGAAGCTGGCATGGCCTATCTCAAGCGGCTGGTGCCGGAAAAATACAAGGTCGGGAAGCCCTTCGTCTGATGGGCGACCGGTTTGGCGGCAAACGTGTTGTTGGCGACTGGTTCGGCAAGACAACTATCGATGCCAGGACAACGATGCTGACCGAGCCGTTCGTGCATGATTTCGTAAGCGCCAACATCTGGCATCTCAAAGGCCGCGATGTCGACCTGCTGGTCGACACCGGCATGGGCATCTGCCCGCTGGCGCCGGAGATCGACACGCCTCATGGCAAGCCGCTGCTTGCGGTCGCCACCCATATCCATCTCGATCATGTCGGCTCGCTGCACGAATTCCCGTTGCGGGCAGGACCCAGGCACAGCGCCGCATCGTTCGAAACCATGGATGACGCGGTGACCTATGCCTACATGTTTCACAATCTCGACGATGCCGTCTCCAAGCTGCCGACGCCGGGCTGGAAAGCCACCGACTACAGGATTCCGCCCGCGCCGCTGACCCGCACGCTCGATGAGGGCGACATCGTCGATCTCGGCGACAGGCAATTTCGCGTGCTGCATCTGCCCGGCCATTCCCCGGATTCGATCGCTCTGTTCGATGAGGCCGACGGCCTGTTTTTTGCTGGCGACGCCATCTACGATTCCATCCTGATCGACGACCTGCCGGATTCCGACCGGCCTGCCTATCGCCGCACGATGCAGCGGCTGCTCGACTTGCCGATCCGCATCGGCCATGGCGGCCATGGACCGAGCTTCGATGGCAAGCGCATGCGCGAGATCGCAACGGCCTATCTCCGGCGAACCGGCGGGGTCTGATGCCGCTGGTCGGCGCTGGACTTTCCTCGCCGCACCAAGATTTCTGTTGCCCGCTGGAGCATCTTTCTGGAAGACTGCCGAGGGCCGATAGGCGGCTCCATTCAAACGGTCCCATTCAAACGGCCCGACTCAAACGGATTATCCCCGATGGTCACTCGCGGCTTCTCTTCCGGGCGAAAGCCCCCGACGGATACGGACGCGCGCATTCCGCCGGGCCAGTATCTCGAACAGGGCTTTCCGGTTCTGTCGGCCGGGCCGACACCACGCGTGCGCACCGAGGACTGGTCGTTCACGCTGAAGCACGGGCCGCGCCCGATCAAGAAATGGAACTGGGCCGAGTTCAACGCGCTGCCTTTGACCAAGATGACGCGCGACATCCATTGCGTGACCGCATGGACCAAGTTCGACACGCCGTGGCAAGGCGTGCTGGTCGATGACATTCTTGCCGATGCCGGCATCGAGCCGCCGACCGGCTTCACGCTGGCGCATGGGTTCGACGGCTACACCACCAATGTGCCGACAGCCGATCTCACCGTCGGCAAGGCGATGGTGGCGCTGCTTTACGAAGGCAAGCCGATTACCGCTGACCATGGCGGTCCGGCGCGGCTGCTTGTGCCGCATCTCTATTTCTGGAAATCAGCCAAATGGCTGAACGGGCTGCAGTTCACCGAACGTGACGAACCGGGCTTCTGGGAATTGCGCGGCTACCACATCTATGGCGACCCGTGGCGCGAGCAGCGCTACACGAACGACCCATGAGCGATGCGGCAGCAGTGCAATCGCCCTGGCAGACGGCGACAATCACACGCATCGAAAAGCGCACGCCGCGCGTCACCAGTTTCTTCTTCCAGCTGTCGCGGCCCTTCGCCTACCGGGCCGGGCAGCATGTCGATGTCAGGCTGACGGCGCCAGACGGCTATCAGGCGCGCCGCTCCTACTCCATCGCTTCGGCGCCGGAAGCCGGCGAGACGATCGAGCTGGCGATCGAAAAGCTCGACGATGGCGAGGTCTCGCCGTTCTTTCACGAGGTGGCTGCAGTCGGCGACGAGGTCGAGCTGCGCGGGCCGCTCGGTGGTCACTTCGTCTGGTCCGACAGCGAGGGCGGCCCCATCCTGCTGGTCGGCGGCGGTTCGGGCGTGGTGCCGCTGATGGCGATGGTGCGCCATCGCGTAGCGCTGAAGTCACCGGTGCCGGTCGCGCTGGTGTTTTCGGTGCGGGTCTGGGACGAGGTGATCTTTCGCGACGAACTGATCGGCCTCGACGATCGCCGCGATGGTTTCGCCCTGGTGCTGACGCTGACGCGGGAGGCCGCCCGGCGTCCGGCGGACTATTCGCGGCGGGTCGATGCCGCCATGATGATGCAATCGATAGTGCGGCTGCGCGAGGCGCCAAAGCTCGCCTTTGTCTGCGGCTCGAATGCCTTCGTCTCCGCCGCTGCCCAGGCGCTGATCGATGCCGGCGTTCCGGCAGGTATCATTCGCACCGAGCGCTACGGGGTCTGAGGGGGGCCTACTGTCGTCAGCCGTCATCCAGCCGGTGAGAACTTTGCCGAGAGCAGCTGGAAGGGCAGTGCGCCATAGCTGGCGACGGCAGCTTCATTGTCCCATGTGCGGAACTGGCGGGAAGGCCGTGCCTCAAGCACCAGCGCTTGGCGCGTTTCGTCCAGTGTCACCTTGCCGCGAAAGTGCAGCACTCTTTGCCCGCCGGCACGGCTGATGACCATCGAGCGCAAGCGCGCGACGTGCCGGCCGGGGGCATTGATTTCCATCTCGATGCGCCGCCGCACCGGGGGAACGGCGATCCTGACGGTCACATCCAGAACCATCTCTCCGGTCCTATCCGGACAGGGGATGGTTTGCGACAGCACGAAGGGGGTCGGCGTCGGCTCGAGCTTGCGGCTGGTCGTCTTGCCGCGCCAGACGACGTCCGGCGCCGATTGCTGCAGCCGGCCTTGCTTGCGTTTCAGCCGCAACTGCTTGGCGAACCCGCGCGACAGCCAGACGAGGCCGCCGAAATCCGTGCGCGGTTTGGCCTGTAGAACCGAGGACCATCGCGACAGGCCGGCGCGATCGGCCATATCAACTGTTCCTGCGAGAACTGGCTCAGGCACCGCAACGCCGATCTCCAGCGCCAGATAGGAGAGTGCCACCGCCGCGGCAACGGCAAGACCACGCCGGGCAAGGATGTCGTTGAACACACCCCAGTCGACCGCGCCGCCATGGATGGCCACGGCGCAATCAACCAGCCAGTCGCTGTGGGTGTGGGCATCGAGGCCGCCATGGCCGATGGCCAGCGCCATACGATCGGCCGGCGACGGAACAAAGACGCTGACGCCGCTGAATTCGGCTGCGACCGCCCGCTGCCAGATCGCCAGATCGTCTCCCGTGCTTTGCTGCGACCCGTCATAGGCAAGCTGGTGCAGGTCGATGTCGCCGAAACTGCCCTTGAAGAAGTTCATCGAGCGCACGGACGCCAGCCTGGTCCTGAGATAGTGCGGGCTGACGCCGGTGGCGATCTGCCAGTCACGCTCGCGCAGCACGTCGAAGGCAGCGGTCATGTCCTGCGGCCGCACCAATATATCGATGTCATGCGCCACCCGGCCGCGCTGCGCCGAGGCGTTGACGGCGATGCGGCTGGCGCCCTTGATCAGCACGACGGCGCAGCCGGCCTCCACCATGGCCTGCAGCGCCGGTTCGGCCTCGCGCATTGCCATGCGCGATTTGGTCCACAGCATCTTTTGCAGGCCGACAAGGCGTGGATAGGCGGGATGGGCGGCAAGTTTTCGGCCGAACCTGTCGGAAATCGCGGCCAGCAGCCGGTGTTCGCGAAAGGAGACGAGATTGATATCGTTCTCGTCGAGCCAGCGCGCCGCGTGTTGGCAGGCCGCTTCCTCATCGGGAAGAAGGGCTGCCTTGAGCAACTGGTCGAGCTTGCCGGTCGGCCAGGACCAGCCATAGTCCGGAAACCGGCGACCGATGCGGCGGATCGACCTGGCCATCAATCGGGATCCGTCTTGTTGCGCGCCCGCCGCTGCATGGCGAGCCGCACGACCTCGAGATAGCCCCGGTCGCGTGCCGGATCGCGCCCGTAGGACAGGCTGCCGGGCCGGATGCGCCTGAGCGCCAGCACGTCATCCAGCATGTCGAGAACGAAGCCTGCCTCGCGCGCCCGAGCGATCCAGTCGACCATATCGCCACGCCCCCCTTGCGGGTCGATGATCGGCCCGACGGCAACGGCGACCTCCCTGCGGATCATCATGGTGGTCCGCGACCAGCCTGCGAGAGAGGCGGCTTCCGGCGCTTCCGGCCGATCGTCGCGAAAGGTACGCCAATGCGTGAAAACGCCCGATGTCGCCGGGAACCGGTCGAGATGCGCAAGCTGTCTTTCAATCTTGGTCGGCAACCACAGATCATCCGCATCAAGCGTTGCCACGAAAGAGGTCGACAGCACTGCGAGGCCTCTTGTCGTGGCACTGCCGGGGCCGGCGTTTTCCTGGCGCAAAAGCCGCACCGGTAGCTTCAGCGCCTCGATCACTGCGATGGTGTCGTCGGTAGAGCCGTCGTCGACAACGACGATGGTTTCGGCCTGCACTGTCTGGGCCGCGATCGATCTCAGCGTCTCGGCAATGGTGGCTGCCGCATTGAAGGCCGGGATGACGACGCCATAGCCGCTCATCACATGAAGCGCCAATGCGCGAGTTCTTTGAAATCGAAGATCCCTTCGATCGGACGCAAGGACGGGTCGCCCTTGCGACGCTTCATCGATTTGAGGATGGCGCGCATGAACTCGCGACGGGGGACATCGGCCTCCCTTGTCATATTGCCGGGATGACGCCTGTAATAGAGGGCCACGGTATCGGGCATAGTGTATCTCGGACCGCTTTCAAAGGCGCGCAGCAGATAGTCAGTATCTTCGGCCTGGTTGAAGTCCTCGTCGAAACTGCCGATGCGCTCCACAAATTTACGAGCAAAAATCCCCGCCGACAGATGAATCCCGCGAACAGTCACAGAATGGCTGTCGACTGCCGGCTCCAGGGTCTCGTCATCTATCAGATCAACCAGTGTCATGCGTGAATAGGTGAGTTCGAGACCCGGATCGGCTTCGAAGCGGGCAAGGTCAGCCTTGAAGCGCCCAGCGGGCGAGATGTCGTCCGAATCGAGAAATGACACAAGCTGTGTCTCCGGCAGGAGCTGCCTGAGACCGGCATTGCGTGCTTTGGTGACACCACCATTGGCTTGCTGGAAAAGGCGGATGGAGGGCATTTCGGTCATGAATGAGCGCACCACGTCAGCCGATCCATCGGTCGAACCGTCGTCGATGACGATGATGTCGAGATCGGCGGCGTCACGCTGCCTGAGCAGCGAGCGCAGCGCCGAACCGACATAGGGTTCGCGGTTGTAGACAGGCATGATCACGCTCAGCTTCATAAAATGCCTCGTGCGAGAAACGCCGAAATCGTGCCGGCGATTTCCTCGGGCCGTGTCCCCAGCGACAGGCGATAGCACGGCAGCTGGCGTGTCAGTTCGCCAAAAAAGCGAAAGCCGCTCTCCCTCTCGCCCGGCATCTGCGCAATTCCGGACGGCGCCAGCGCAATCATGGCGTCCTTGCGCGACACCGGCATGATCGAGCTTGTCTCACCGCCATTGATATGTGGCACCACCAGCGCGACGATGTCCAGACTTGCAGGCACCGGCCGGACTGCGATGTCATCGATGTGAAACGGATATTTGCCTTGCCAGTTCAGCGGACCGTGCGACTTCAACCTTCGTTCGAGCTGCAGCCGCGCGAAACCTTCCGGGTCCTGCTTGAGCGTGGCAAACAAGGGGCGGGCAGTCACCCCATTGTCGGTATCGATCAGCACGTAGTCGTCGCCGACGCTGTCGAGCCCGTTGAGCAGTCCGGCGACAACCGTTCCCGATTTTCCGGCCCCGCCGGCGCCGGCGAGCAGCACACCCTTGCCGCCAATGCCCAGCGTACCGGCATGGGTAAGCCGCATGCCGCGCGCGGCATACTCCCAATGCAGGAAGGCGCGCAGCGGCGCTGCTTCCTCCCAGGGTGGAAACCCATCGGCCGATCTCATCAGCTGTGCGCCGACGCGGCGTTCGGGATCGTAGAACTGCCAGAAATCCAGATCGTGGAAATAGCTGCCGCGCAATCCGGCTTCCGCCAGCTGCGTGGCGAAGGCGTGATGCGTGTAGTCGGCCTGGCCCCATGTCGCCGGGGCGCGGATGCCCTCAATATCCGGATCGGCGACGAAAATACGGCAGGCGCCCAGGGTCGGCTCGTCGTCGGGAGCAGGGACAAAGCCACGGTCGACAGCATTGGCCAGCGCGCCGGGGCTGAGATGCGCCGTCAAATCCAGCCGCGGCAAGTGGACCGTGGTGGTGACCGGATAGCGGTCAGCCGCGCTTTCCGCCGCCGCCAGCACATGACGGGCATAGTCGGCCAGGGTTTGAAGGGTGACGCGTGGCATGGCTGACGTGTTCCAGCGTTGCCCGACCGGGCCGCTCGGGTGGTTTCAGGGCGCCGGCTTGACCGCCGGCCAACCGAGAGGTTCCTCGACCTCGTGGATCGGGTCGACCAGAATGAGATCGGCAAGGTCGTCATGGATGTCGACCTTGAGCGGCTCGCTGCTGCCGGCGAGTTGGGCAAGCAGCGCGCTCGAGATGGGTTGCGCGGCTGCATCGGCCGCACGCACGAGCAAGCCGAAATCGAGCAGTTGGGTAATGAAGCCGTCGAGCTCGGCTGACCTTATTGTGGCCCCGCCGGCCGCTTGTCCGACCAGTGCGTGGGCGCCAACACCGGACGACAGCGCCTGCCAGACCCCGCTGCCTGAATCGGAGAAGCCGAAATATTTCCCGTTCGAAAGATCAAGGACTACGGCTTCGCCGTCAAAGGACTCGAAAACGATGTCCTTGCTTGCGACCGCGTAGACCGATTGCTCCATTGAACGTCCCCACAACAGGCTGCCCTGAAGCGATCACCGGTCGCCGCAGTCCACCTTGCCCTGGAAAAGCGTCTAGCCACTTGGCCGTTCTTTGGCAAGACAGAGCGCCGGCCAGGGCCAGGCCGACACGCAAAACAGGCGGCCAATCCGCCGCCCTGTCAGGCCTCGATCTCGAGCGCCGACCGTGGCCTTGAGCAGCAGGCGAGGATAAAGCCGTCATCGATCTCGTGATCGAGAATGCCGCCATTGTGGCTCATCTCGACCTCGCCTGAAACCTTCTTGACCTTGCAGGTTCCGCACAGGCCGAACTCGCAGGCCGCAGGGATTCTCACCCCCGAAGCGCGCGCCGTCTGCAGCACGGTCTGGCCGGCAACGCATTCGGCGTCGACATCCGAAAGCGAGAAGCGGACCGGCGTAACAGTGTCGGCGGGCACTTCGATTCCACCGCCGGCCGGCGATGCGAACGGAGCCGGGACTTCTTCCACAGCCGGGGCCGCAAAACTCTCCTGATGGTAATAGGCCATGTCGAAGCCGGAGGCCTCCAGCATCTGCCGCACCGCGCGCATGAACGGGTCCGGGCCGCAGCAGAAGATTTCACGCTCGCGGAAGTCCGGCGCCAGCAGCGGCAGCCTTATGGCGTCGATCCGCCCCATATGGCCGAACCAGCCTTCGCGGCTCGACCGCTCCTCGATCATGAAGCCGAGCGACAGGCCGGGCATGCGGCTTCCCAGCAGTTCGAGCTCCTTGCGGAAGATGATCTCCTCGGGCCGCCGCGCGCAGTTGACGAAGCCGACATCGGTCCACGGCGCGCAGTCGTTCAGCCAGCGCAGCATCGACATCATCGGCGTCACACCGGAGCCGGCCGAAATGAACAGATATTTGGCCGCGGGGTGGCTGTGCAGCGAAAAGTCGCCTGCCGGCCCATAAGCCTTCACGTGAACGCCGGGTTTCAAATTGTCGAACATCCAGCGCGTGCCGATGCTGCCGGCTTGGGCTTTCACCGTCACCGCAATCGAGAACGGCCGCGATGGCGAGGACGACAGCGTGTAGGTCCGCATCAGCGGGCCTTCAGTGGTCGGCAGTTCCAGTGTCACGAACTGGCCTGGCTTGTAGCGAAACCAGGTCTGGTTGTCGGAGCGGAAGGTGAAGGTCTTCACCTCCGGCGCCTCGTCGCTGACGCCGATTACTTCCAGCACCTGGAGCCTGTCGTTCCAGGGCGCCATCTCGTCGAGATGGCGGTAGAGGCCAAGGTCCGTCATCGCATTCATCCCTTCACCCTTTTTGTTCTGCACATGTCGTGATCCCAAAACCGCTCAACACTTTTGGGCGCCATGTGCTAGGCGACGCTGCGCAGCGCGGGCCGGCCGCCCTCGGCAAGGCGCGGCTCGATGAAACGGGCATACCAGTCGACGAACTGGATGACGCCGCCCTCATGCAACTCAGAATAGGGGCCGGGCTCATAGGCCGGCGACAGAATGCCGAAGGCATTTTCCTCGACGATGCGGCGGTCCTGGTCGTTGGTCTCGGTCCAGACATGGGTGAGTTCGGCAAGGTCGTAGTCGACGCCTTCGACCGCATCCTTGTGGACCAGCCATTTCGTCGTCACCGCCGTTTCCGTGGCGCTGATCGGCAGCACGCGGAAGGTGACGGCGTGGTCGATGAGGATGTGATTCCAGGTCGTCGGATAGTGGTAATGCATCAAAGTGCCGATGCGGTCGGCCGAAACGCTGTCGGAAAGGTTCTTCTTCACCGCGCGCTTGCCGTTCATCGTATAGCTGACGGCGTCGCGCAGCAGCGGCGCGCGGGTGGCGCGAAACTGTCCGGTGGGATCGATGCGGAATTTGCTCGGCAGGCCCGCCGCCTCGCACTTCGCCCAGTGCGCCAGCATTTCCGGGTCGCTGTCGGCGCCCTGCACGCCGGTCACGGTCGGCGCTTCCGGGAAAGTCTTGCACAGTTCCGGATGGTTGCCGGCGCAGTGATAGCACTCGCGGTTGTTCTCCCAGACCAGCTTCCAGTTGCCCTTTTCGACGATGGTTGATTCGAAGGCGACCTTTGCCTCGCGCAGCCGGTGCGGCAACAAATAGGGTTCGATCATGGCGCGCATCGGCGCGAAGTCCGCCGGCTCCCTGGCCAGGCAGATGAAGATGTAACCGCCGACACTCTCGCAAGCCACCGGCTTCAGGCTGAACTGGCTCTTGTCGAAACCATCGGCCATCTGCCGTGCGAACAGGAGCCGGCCGTCCAGTTCGTAAGTCCACTGGTGATAGGGGCAGACCAGCTTGGCCGCCGTGCCTTTCTCGGCGTTGCAGACGCGGCTGCCGCGATGGCGGCAGGAATTGTGGAAAGCGTTGATCTTGCCTTGCTGGTCGCGCACCAGCACCACCGGATAGTCGCCGACCTGGGCGGTGATGTAGCTGCCCGGTTTCGGCAATTCGCAATCATGACCGATGAACAGCCAGTCGCGATACCAGATCAGCTCCATGTCGAGCTTGAAGTAGTCGGGATCGGTATAGAAGGGCTGTTCGAGCGAATAGCCTTCCCTGCGGCTGTGCAAGAGCCTCAGCATGTCGTTGCGCGCATCCATGTCCTGTCCTCGTGTTTAAAGGACTGAACTTGGTGGTGATGGAGGAAAGACCGGTCGCAATCCGGCACCACGGCCGGCATGCACCATCCACCTCTTGACCGCCCACCGCGATCAGTCGAGTCTAGCTATCTCGGGCTGGTTTCCGGGCTCTGGAGTGTCCTTGCGGACGGTCGCGACACCTTCCCAGGCTTGTGGCCCAGTGGTCTCCCGTTGCGACTTGATCTCCACCACCGTTGCGGGGGCAGCGCCGGGCTTTGACCGGCTTCCCAATTCTCCGCTCCATCGTCACGAAGCGGCACCTGAGATGCCATCATCTAATCACGACGGCCGACGCGCCATCGGCATGAAAGCGACATCGCATCCATGCGGCGCGACACCATAGGTGAAAAACGCACCGGCCAGGATTTGTGACGCGAACCCAGCCTTTCACCGGTCGTGACCCGCCGCTCCGCGCATCTGATTCGCCCGGCGGCAGGGTCAAAAACAGTTAACAGTTTCGAAAAGTGACTATTAGTGGTTTCTAAAATCGAACCGAACGGTTCGTTTCTGTTGACAGAGCGTGCAGGACGGTGTGAACGCTGGTTTGCCAATTCGTCAGCTGGCTCATGGGTGGAATAGAATAACATATTGAAATTATTCGCTAAAATAGAAAGTGTAGGAGGCTTTGGTACAATTTCAAGGTGCAGAGCCATGGTCCACGCGGAACAACTTCGTGATTGGAAACGGGCACTGGCCTCGCCCACATCGGGGCTGTCCGAACGACGCGAATTCCTTCCAAGACACGCCGCTAGACGGACTGATGAACTAAGATACTGGAGTACCAATAATGAAAAAGATCATCCTCACTGCCGCCGCCGTTTTGGCCATCACCGGCAGCGCCTTCGCTGGCAGCGACAACTTTGGTTCCAATGGTGCGAACCAGCCTGCCGCCTCGGTCGACAGCTCGTACACGGCTTCCATTCAGAAGCCGGCGCACGCCGACAAGCAGCCCGTCGTTCAGGGCAGCGACCGCAATCTCTTCGGCAATAACTAACAGCCGATTCCCAACGGACGGCGGGTTTGCCCTGCCGCCTTGGTGGAATTCAGACATTCAGGAGTACTTAAAATGAAAAAGATCGTTCTTACCGCAGCGGCCGTTCTGGCCATCACCAGCAGCGCCTTTGCCACTGGCAGTGACCACTTCGGCGCCAACCAGGCCGTCCCGGCTGTCGACAGCTCGTACACGGCTTCCATCCAGAAGTCGGCTCCGGCTGACAAGCAGCCCGTCGTTCAGGGCAGCGACCGCAACCTCTTCGGCCACAACTAGGCCGATCCCGGCAAAGCGCTTCGCCGCTTGCTGGAATACGAAAATTCAGGAGACTTGAAATGAAGAAGATTGTTCTTGCCGCAGCCGCTCTCATGATTGCCGCCGGCAGCGCCTATGCCCACAACGACAGCGTTGGCGGGACCGACATCAACCAGCAGGCGACCGTCAACGTCGACAAGACGCAGACGTCTTCGGTGCGCAACACCGGCTCGCCGGTCTACAAGCTGCTGAACTCGTCGGGCGACGTCCAGAAGTCTGCCCCGCAGGGCAGCGACCGGAACCTCTTCGGCCGCTAACAGCCGAAGTAGATCTCCAGAAAAAAGAGCGGCGGGCCTGGCCCGCCGCTCTTTTTTGTTGACACGGACCAGTCGCCTCAAGCCGCCTTTGCTTCCGGCCTGTGCAGCGCGAAGGAATGTCCGTCGGCATCGAAGATATGCAGGTCTCCGCCATCCGCGCTCAGCCGCAGCGTCGCCCCTCGCTTGACCTCGACATTGCCGGGCAGCTTGGTCACCAGCGGCAGGTCGGCGCGGCCGATGTCCACATAGATGAGCTGGACCTCGCCGAGCTGCTCGACATAGTCCACCTTGCCCTCGAAGAGATAATCGGCGCCGGTGGAGACCACCAGATCCTCCGGCCGCACGCCGAAGCTTACCGCAGCACCCTTCGCTGAAGCCGGCGTGGCGATCGGCACCGTCGCCTTGCGGCCGCCGACATGGCTGACGACAGTCGAATTACCGGTTGTTTCGATCGTCGCCGGCAGGATGTTCATGGCCGGCGAGCCGATGAACTGGGCAACGAACAGATTGCCGGGCTTCTTGTAGAGGTCCATCGGCGTGCCGACCTGCTCGATATGGCCCTCTTTCAGTACCACGATGCGATCGGCCAGCGTCATCGCCTCGACCTGGTCGTGGGTGACGTAGATCATCGTCGTGTTGGGCATCGATTCCTTGAGCTTGGCGATCTCGATGCGGGTGGCGACGCGCAGTGCCGCATCAAGGTTGGACAGCGGCTCGTCGAACAGGAACACTTTTGGATTGCGCACGATGGCGCGGCCGATGGCGACGCGCTGGCGCTGGCCGCCCGACATCGCCTTGGGCAAGCGGTCAAGATATTTGGTCAGCTGCAGGATTTCCGCCGCCTGGCGCACGCGCCGGTCGATCTCGGCCTTGTTCTCTTTGCCGATCTTCATCGAGAACGCCATGTTGTCGTAGACGGTCATATGCGGGTAGAGCGCGTAGGACTGGAACACCATGGCGATGCCGCGCTTCGACGGCGGTACGTCGTTCACCACCTCGCCGGCGATCTTGAGTTCACCGGAGGTGATTTCCTCCAGCCCGGCGATGGACCGCAGCAAGGTCGACTTGCCGCAACCCGAAGGGCCGACGAAGACGATGAACTCGCCCGACTTTATGTCGAGATCGATGCCGTGCAGAATGTGCAGATTGCCGTATGATTTCTTCACTTGTCTTAGCGTGACATCGGCCATGATTTCCTCCCAGTGAATTTCTTTGGCAAATTTCAGTCGATACGCCCGAACCAGGCCCCGTAGCCACCGAGGCGGATGGTGCCGGCCCCGGCTTGCTTCGAAAATCCGTGTCCAGGCAGAGGCTGCAGTGATCGGTCGCCGAGACCGATCGCTGCCGGCTCGTGTCCAAGATTGAAGACGCAGACGATCTGCTCGTTGCCTTCGCGCCGCGTAAAGGCGACGGTATCGCCCTCGCTTTCGATGAACTCGATATCGCCCTTGGCCAGCGCCGGGTGCAGGCGGCGGAAGCTGAGAAAGCGCCGGTAGTGCTCGAGCAGCGAGCTGTCGTCGCCCTGCTGCACGTTGACCGCTTGCGAAAGGTGTTTTCCCGGCACCGGCAACCAGGGTTTTGCCAAGGAGAAGCCGGCATTCTTGGCCGTGGCATCCCACACCATCGGCGTGCGGCAGCCGTCACGGCCCTTGAATTCCGGCCAGAAGCGGATGCCGTAGGGATCCTGCAGATCCTCGAATTGCAGCTCGGCTTCGCCAAGCCCGAGCTCTTCGCCCTGATAGAGGCAGACCGAGCCGCGCAACGACATCAACAGCGCCGAGATGACCTTGAGATAGGCGGTCTCGTCGGCCTCGCCGGCGGCCCAGCGCGAAGCCGGACGCATCACGTCATGATTGGAAAAAGCCCAGCACGACCAGCCATCGCTGGCGACCTTGCCAAAGGATTCCAGCACCGAGCGCACCTTTGCCGCGCTGATCTTTTCGGGCGCTAGGAAGTCGAAGGAGTAGCACATGTGCACGCGCTTGCCGCCGGCGGTGTAGGCCGCCACCACTTCCAGCCCGCGCTGCGAATCGCCGACTTCGCCGACCGCCGCGGTTGCCGGATATTCGTCGAGAAGCGCGCGGAAGCGTTCGAGGAAGGCGAGGTTCTCAGGCCGGCTCTTGTCGTAGATATGGTCCTGGTAGTTGTAGGGGTTGACCGCCGGAGCGGTCTGGTCGTTGCGCTCTTCCGGCGGCAGCGGCGGATTGTTTTCCAGCCCCTGGCTGTGGAAGTAGAAGTTGATGGTGTCGAGGCGGAAGCCGTCGACGCCGCGTTCCAGCCAGAAGCGGGTGACGTCGAGCAGCGCGTCCTGGACTTCCAAATTGTGGAAATTGAGATCGGGCTGCTCGGCCAGGAAATTATGCAGATAATATTGCTGGCGGCTGGTGTCCCACTGCCAGGCCGAGCCGCCGAAAATCGAAAGCCAGTTGTTGGGCGGTGTGCCGTCGGGCCTGGCATCGGCCCAGACATACCAGTCGGCCTTGGCATTGGTGCGGCTTGAGCGGCTTTCCTTGAACCACGGATGGCTGTCGGCCGTATGCGACAGCACTTCGTCGATCATCACCTTGAGGCCGAGCCTGTGCGCCTCGGCGGTCAGGGCGTCGAAGTCGGCCAGCGTGCCGAACATCGGGTCGACGTCGCAATAGTCCGACACGTCGTAGCCGAAATCCTTCATCGGCGACCTGAAGAAAGGCGAGATCCAGATGGCATCGACGCCGAGCGAGGCGATGTAGGGCAGCCTGCCGATAATGCCCTTGAGGTCGCCGATGCCGTCGCCGTTCGAGTCCTGATAGCTGCGTGGATAGATCTGGTAGATCACCGCACCACGCCACCAGTCGCGATCGACGGCGAGATCGGGCTTCGAGGTCGCCTTCAAAGCGGATTGCATTGTCTCAGCCTCCTTTCACCGAGCCGGCAAGCAGCCCGCGGACGAAATAGCGCTGCAGTGAGAAGAACACGATCAGCGGCACGATGATGGTGACGAAAGCCGATGTCGTCAGGATTTCCCAATCACCACCGCGTGAGCCGAGCAACGCATTGAGCTTGGCGGTCAGCACGATCTGGTCCGCTTCCGTACCCAGGAACACCATTGCCACCAGAAGGTCGTTCCAGACCCAGAGGAACTGGAAGATGGCAAAGGAGGCCAGCACCGGGAACGACAGCGGCAAGACGATCTTGACGAAGATCTCGAAATCGCTGGCGCCGTCGATGCGTGCCGATTCCATGATTTCGCGCGGCAGGCCGGCGATGTAGCTGCGTAGCAGGTAGATGGCGAAGGGCAGACCGAAACCGGTATGCGCCAGCCAGATGCCGAGATAGGTCTTCGACGGCATGCCGAAGAAAGAGCCGACGCCGTTATAGAGCTTCAGGAGTGGAATCAGCGACATTTGCAGCGGCACGACCAGCAGGCCGATGATCACCGCAATCAGCAAGGCCCGGCCGGGAAAGCGCATCCAGGCCAGCGCATAGGCGGCGAACGCCGCAATCAGGATCGGGATGACGGTGGCCGGAATGGTGACGGTCAGCGAGTTCATGAAGGAACGGCCGATGCCTTCCGAAAACAGCACGGTCTTGTAGTTGTCGGTGGTGAATTTCGGCGGCGCTGATGAGGCGTAATAGACGCGCTGGCCACGGTCGCCTTCGAAAGCCTTGGGCGAAGACATGACGAACGTGCCGTCAGCGTTGAGCTGCAAGGTCACGCCGTCGCCGAGATCGGCTGATGTGCCGGCCGGATACTGCGTCGGCGCGGCCGACTTGACGCCGAAGGCGCTGATGTTGCGGGCGGCGCCGTCGCCGAAGATATTGCCCTGGAGGACGAACTTGCCGTCCTTCTCGACCTGCGCCGAGGCGGCTGGCAGCCGGCCGGCCTCAGTCTGGCTGGAACTGGAGAACGAGTTCCACCAGCCCGAGGCGATGATCTGGTCCTTGTCGCGCAGCGAGGAGACCAGAATGCCGAGCGTCGGCACGGTCCATATCGCGACGAAGATCAGGACGGCGATGTGGACGCCGAAGCGGCTGGCGAAGGAGTTTCCGGTTGCGACGGCCATTTCAATGCCCTCCCGTCTCTTTGTTCGCCTGGCGGATGTTCCAGACCATGATCGGAATGACCGCGATCATGATGATGATGGCGATGGTGGCGCCGCGGCCGAAATCGCCGCCGCCGCGGAACATCCAGTCGAACATCAGATTGGCCAGCACCTGGCTGTTCCATTGGCCGTTGGTCATGGTCAGCACGATGTCGAAAACCTTCAGCACCAGGATGGTGATGGTGGTCCAGACCACGGCGATTGTGCCCCAGATCTGCGGAACCATGATCTTCCAGAAGATCTGGAACGGATTTGCGCCGTCGATGACAGCCGCCTCCAGCGTCTCTTCCGGGATGCCGCGCAAGGCAGATGACAGGATGACCATGGCAAAGCCGGTCTGAATCCAGATCAGGATGATCATCAGGAAGAAATTGTTCCAGAACGGCAGCGATATCCACACCTGCGGCTGGCCGCCGAAATACTGGATGATGGAATTGAGCAGGCCGATCTGCACCTGACCTTCGCCGCGATATTCGTAGATGAATTTCCAGATGACGCTGGCGCCGACGAAGGAGATGGCCAACGGCAGGAAGATCAGGCTCTTGGCGATCGTTCCCCACCAGATCTTGTCGGTGAGCACGGCGATGATCAGCCCGAGGAAGGTGCAGGCCGCCGGCACCACCGCCAGCCAGATGATGTTGTTGAGGATCGAGTTGCGGAATTCGCGGTCGCCGAACGCCCATTCATAATTGGCCAGGCCGACGAAATGAATGCCGCCGCGATCGAGAAACGACAGCCGCAGCGTCTCGACCACCGGATAGATCAGATAGATGGTCAGGATGATCATGGCCGGGCCGACGAACAGCCATGGCCGCACCAGCCCTTGCCGGCGCAGATTGTCGATGGCTGCTGCGCCTTGGACGCCGCGCGACGGGAAAATAATGTCCACCAGCTTGTTGGCGCCCCAGAAATAGGCGACGCAGCCGCCGACGCCGACGATGATGACGAATATGGCCGAGAAAATCTGAGCCGCCATGGGTTCCTCCCCTGCGCAGCATCGGCCAAAGTCGAACGCCCTTGGCTTTGAGATGCGCCGATTCAGTTGTTCAGAGCGCAATCGCCAGGCAAAGCGGGTCCCCCCTTTGCCGATCGCGCTTCATGCCGGAATGTCTATGTGCTCATGACAATCGCCGCGGCACGGGCCGCCGGTCGGATCCGGGCCCTCAATGGCCCGGATCGGGTAGTAGAACGTCCAGCCGGATAATCGGCTGCCTACTTGATCGCGTCCCAGCTCTTCTGGATGTCGGTGGCGACATCCTGGGCGGACTTGCCGCCGACAAGGTCGATCATGCCGGTCCAGAACGCGCCGGCGCCGATCTTGCCGGGCATCAGGTCCGAGCCGTCGAAGCGGAAGGTCGAGGCATTGGCGAGGATGTCGCCCTGCTTCCTCAGCGCGTCGCTGGCATAGGCGTCCTTGTTGACCGACTTGAACGGCGTCACGAAACCGCCCTGGGCCATCCAGATCTCATGGGCGAGCGGCATCTTCAGGAATTCGATGAAGGCGCGCGCACCCTTGCTATCCTTGGTGATCATGGCCAGCGTGCCGGCGCCAAGCACAGGCGTGCCGAGGTCAGGCTTGGAGGCGTAGGGCGGGAAGTAGAAGAAGTCCGCGTCCTGGCCGACTTTCGTGCCTTCCGGGAAGAAGGTCGGGATGAACGACGCCTGGTGATGGAGGTAGCATTTCGGCGGCACCGAGAAGAGGCCCTTCGGGCTGTCGCGGAAATCGGTCGCGGCAACCGCCTTGGCGCCGCCATCGACCATCTTGTCGTCGGTGGCGATCTTGCCGAAAATGTCGATGGCGTTGACCACGGCCGGATCGTTGAACGGAATTTCGTTCTTCACCCACTTGTCGTAGACGTCGGGCGTCTGGGTGCGCAGCATGATGTCTTCCACCCAGTCGGTCGCCGGCCAGCCGGTGGCGCCGCCCGAACCCAACCCAATGCACCACGGCGTGCCGCCGTCGGCGATGATCTTCTTTTCAAGCTCGGCGAGCTCTTCCTGCGTCTTCGGAACCTTGTAGCCGGCTTCCTCGAAATTGTCCGGCGAGTACCAGACCAGCGATTTCACGTCGGCCTTGTAGGGGAAGGCGAAGAAGCCCGGCTTGCCGTCCTTGTCCTTGAACGTGCCGAGGTCGACCCATGACTGGCCGGCGCCATAATTGTCCTTGACCCATTTGGCGGTGTCGTCGCCGAGCGGCGTCAACAGGCCCTTCGACGCCAGATCCTGGATCAGGCCCGGCTGCGGCAGCACGGCGATGTTGGGCGGGCTGCCGGCCTGCGTGTCGATGACGATCTGCTGTTCGTAATTTTCCGACGAGGAGTATTTGATCTCGGCGCCGGTGGCTTCCGAGAAATAGTCGAGAACGGTGCGGATCAGGCCCTCGTCCTCGCCACGCCACGGTCCGAAGATCGTCAGCGTCTCACCCTTGAGGTCGACTTTCTTGAGCTCTTCGAAATTCGCCCAGTTGAAGCGGGGGTCTTCGCCCGGCTTGAACTTCAATTCGGCTTGCGCCGGGGCGCTCAGGGCGAGCGTGGCAAACGCGGCGCCCAGCAGAAGCATTTTCTTCATCGGTATTCCTCCCAGTGGTCACAAACACCCGGACGGAACCTCCATTCCGTCCGCCGACGCTGCAGGACTGTGACTCAGTCAGAAAGGAACCGCAACCTCTCGGAGAGTCTTCCAAAGCGCTTTGGCTTTTTTGATCTCGCCATTGAATCGGTCGGAAGTCAAGAGGGTGAAAAGCTAATCGATTTAATTTTTGCAGAGAAAGACAGCGAAAGTGCAGTGCAGCATGCTTTTTTGGCAGTGCATCAGCAAATTCTACTTCAAACCCATCCGAAACGGTGCTTATGGTCGGAGCGCTTGGCAGCGCTGTCCATGGCGCCTAGATCGATTCAATTTTAAAAGCGCTTTGAGGCTTGGAGGCCTCCCGGTGAACCTCAAACAGCTCGCTCATATGCTGGCGCTTTCGCAGACCACGGTAAGCCGCGCCCTGAACGGCTACCCAGAGGTCAATGAGGAAACGCGACGGCGGGTGATGGATGCCGCCAAGCGTCACGGCTACCGCCCCAACCCCAGCGCGCGCCGGCTGGCGACCGGCAAGACCGGCATGATCGGCTATGTCTTGCCGACCGGAACGAGCGTCGACATCGATCCGCATTTCGTCGAGTTCCTCTCCGGCCTCGGCGACTATGCCCGCTCGCACGAGCTCGACCTGGTGCTGTCGCCCGCCGATGCCGACGACCAGGAGACCACCTACCGGCGTATCGTCGCCAACCGGCAGGTCGACGCCGTCTACATCTCGTCGCCGCGGCCGGCCGATCGGCGCGTGGCACTGGTCAACACGCTTGGCATCCCTTTCATTGTCCACGGCCGCAGCGACGGCTTCGATTTCGACTATCCCTTCACCGACATCGACAATGAGGGCGCCTTTCACGAGGCGGCACGGCTTCTCATCCAGCTTGGGCATCGCCGGCTGGCACTGATCAATGGCGACGACCGCGAGACCTTCGCCATCCATCGCGAGCGCGGCGTGCGCCGGGCACTCGCCGCAAGTGGCCTGACGCTTGGCGAGCGCCATGTCTGCTCGGTCGCCATGACCGAGGAGAATGGCTACCGCGCCGCCAGGCGGCTGCTCGAACAGGGCGACGCGCCGACGGCGATCGCCTGCTCCAGCCTGATCATGGCGCTCGGCGTCGTGCGCGCGGTGCGCGACCTCGGCCTGACCATTCCGGGCGATCTGTCGCTGATCGCCCATGATGACGTTTTTCCGTGGCTGAAGCCGGAAAACTTTTCCGTGCCGCTGTCGACGACGCGTTCGTCGATCCGGCTGGCCGGCGCGCGCGTCGCCGAACGGTTGGCGGCGCGCATTTCCGGATTGGAAGAGGGTGCCCGCGGCGAGGTCTGGCCGGTCGATCTGGTGGTCAGGGGCTCGGTCGCCGGAGCGCCGGGTTAGCATCTGCCTGCAGGCGCTCTTGATTTGGCTTCTACAGGATGGCAACCAGTAGCCCACAGCCATCGACCAATCCCCCAGGGATGCGCCATTTGCCCACATTCCCGTTCCCCGAAACGGATCCAATCCAGCATCTTGGCCCACCGCCGAAGACTTCGGAGGTGGTCATCGTCGGTGGCGGTGTTATCGGCGTAACGACAGCTCTTTTCCTTGCAGCGCGGAACATTCCGGTGACGCTGCTGGAAAAAGGACGCGTCGCGGCCGAACAGTCGTCCCGAAACTGGGGCTGGATCAGAAAGCAGGGACGAGACGCGGATGAACTGCCTGTCGTCATCGAGGCCATTCGCCTTTGGCGGCGGCTGGCTGAGGAATGCGGCGAAGACATCGGCCTGACCCAGGCAGGCGTGACCTATCTGGCGAACTCCGACAAGGACATGGCCGGCTTCGAAGCGTTCACGAAGATCGCCGCGATCCATGATCTCGACACGCGCCTCCTGGACGGAGATGAAACCGCGAAGCTCATCAAGGGCATGTCGCGCAGGTTCAAAGGCGCGATGACGACGCCCTCCGATATGCGCGCGGAGCCTTGGTTGGCGGTGCCTGCGCTTGCCCGGCTTGCCGTGCGAAAAGGCGCCAGGATCGTGGAGAACTGCGCGGCGCGAACCCTCGACATCGCGGCCGGCAGGATCAAGGGCGTGTGGACCGAGGCGGGATATATCGAGACCTCCACCGTGCTGGTCGCGGGCGGCGCCTGGTCGTCCCTGTTCCTGGCGAGACACGGCGTTTCCATTCCCCAGCTCAGCGTCAGGGTAACTGTGGCCGCGACGGAGCCCCTGCCCGAGATCTATCCGGGTGCGGCGGCTGACGATCACATCGCTTTCAGGCGCCGGCAGGATGGCGGATACACGCTCGCCCCGGGCGGCAGCAATTTGCTTTACCTGGGGCCTGACGCGTTCCGGCACGCGACCCAATACCTTCCCGCCCTCAGGGCCAATCCATTCGGGACGCGCTATTTTCCGTTCGCTCCATCAGGCTACCCGGACGGCTGGTCGACGCCGCGCGATTGGGCGCCGGATGCCCAGAGTCCTTTCGAGAGAATGCGGGTGCTCAACCCGGCCCCTGAACCCGCCGGTCTGCGTTCGGTGGAACGCAATTTCAAACGGCTTTTCCGACAGTTCGAAACGGTTCGCCTAAAGGCCGGCTGGGGCGGTATGATTGACGCCATGCCCGACGTCGTCCCTGTTGTGGATCAGGTACGGGCGGTCGGCGGTCTATTCGTAGCGACGGGTATGAGCGGTCACGGCTTCGGTATCGGGCCTGGAATCGGCCGGGTCGTTGCCGACCTCATTCAGGGAAACGAGACCGGCCACGACCTCAGCCGCTTTCGCCTGTCGCGCTTCCATGATGGAAGTCCTGTCCGGTTAGGTCCGAGCCTCTGAACCGGTCGCGCGACGTCGACTGAATTTCGACTTTCGCCCGGGATCACTCCTTCGCCGCCTCGGCCGCCTTGGTATCCAGCAGCCCATAGCCGAAATCATTGTCGCGCCCCTTGGGACCGAGATCCCTGGCTGTGTCAGCCAGCGCCTTCTCGATCTCGTCGGCCGAGCGGTCGGGCGCGGCGTGGATCAGATTGGCGACGGCGCCGCTGACGATGGCCGCCGCAAACGAGGTGCCGGTGACGACATCCGAGCCGGCGCCGCTCGGCGCCACCATCTCGACACCGGGCGCCGAGATGAAGACATAGGCGCCGCGATTGGCCTGCGGCATCAACCCGTCCTTGGCATCGGTGGCGGTGACCGCTATGACGCCGTCGAAGGCGGCCGGATAGCCGTAGGGCGCCTTCGGTCCGTTATTCCCCGCGGCGGCGACCAGCACGATGCCGAGCGCCCTCGCATTGCGGCAAGCGGTGCCGAGCAGATCGTTCTTGGGGCCGACGAAGCTCATATTGATGATGCGGACATCCTGGTCCGCCGCCCAGTCGAGCGCCGAAAGGATCACGTCCATCGTCGACTTGCCGCCCTCGAAGGCACGGGCGTGGTAAATCTTGGCGCCCGGCGCCATGCCTTGCAGTGCGCCGACGCCGGCGATCAGCCCGTCGATCGAGGTGCCGTGATCGCGCTTCTCGACCGGCACGTCGGGCATGGCGTCGAACTGTTCGGCAATGACGCCGGACAGCGCCGGATTGGTGTCGTCGATGCCGGTGTCGATCACGGCGATGCGCACATTCTCACCGCTCGCCTGTTTCTCATCGAGGGCGATGTGATCGAAGGCATAGTTGACGATGCCGGCCGCCTGCTGCAGCGAATAGACATGGTTGGGCTCGCGCCGCTGGGTGCGGCCATCGGCGGCAAGCTGCGCCAGCACGACGCCCACCGGGCGGCCGTCGGGAATGCCGAAGCGCACCAGCGTGGTGCCGAGCAGCCGCGACTGGCGTTGCGAACGCACCTGGAGGCCAAAAGAGGTGGCGATCTGCTGAACGGCGCCGGCATCGCCGTCGAGCGTCACCAGCACCTCGTCGGGCACGAAATCGCCGATGACGGCGCGCGGCGGCTCGGTCGCCACCAGGTCGATCGGCGGAACGATCGGACCGGCGGGCGCGGCCGCCGGCACCGCCGGCGCATCGGCAGGTGGCGCCGGCGCGGGAGCGTCTACTGGATTGGGAAACAGGTCGACGATCAGCTCCGGCAGAAAGACGGCGCCCGCCTGCGTTGCGCCGCCGGGCGTTCCGCCACTCTTGGCGCAATCGGCGCCGGCTGCATTCTTGCCGTTCAGGCAGTCGATCTCTGTCTGGCTGAGGTTCGGATCATTGGTCTGTGCAAAGGCAGGCGCGGCGACGATTGTCATCGCCGCCGCAAGAAGTGCCGCACATCGAATGACCGCCTTAGCCGCCATCAACCGGTTTCCTTCCTTCGATCACAGTTTCCGCGAAAGGCTGGGCGGCAATAAGGCCGAGCAGCTTTTCATAGTCGGCGGCGGTCTTGGCCGGGATGCCTAGGCGGAAGACGCCGTCGGCGGTCGGTCCACCGACAATCTTCAGCCCATTTTGGCCAAGAAAGGCCGCGATGTCGGACATCTTCGCATCCGGCTTGAACTTGGCCAGCGCGAACGGCATTTTCGCCAGATCGTCTTCCTGGCCGGCAATCTCGAAATCGCTACCCTTGCCGCCGGGCTGGACAAAAGACTGCACCATGACCAGCGCAAGCAGCACCGCCGCCGCGGCCCAGGCGACGCCGACCGGCACTGCCATGAAGCGGCCCCAGGCTTGCGCCAGCCAGGACGACCCTTGTGCCGCGCGTGCCGGACCAGCCTCGGCGTCGAGCGCCCTGGCAAAGCGGCTGAGCGCATCGGCCGGCGGGCGGATCATCTCGTTGGCCGCCGTGGTACCCGAGAACTCGGCCTCGGCCTCGCCCAATGCGGCAAGCGCCGCCGGGTCGTTCGCCAGCCATTCCTCGATGGCTTCGAGTTCCGAACCTTCCAGCGAACCGTTCAGGTAGAACGGAAGCAGCGTTTCCATTTCGTCGCGGCGCGACATCTTTTCAGCGGCGCTCATGGCCACCCCCTGTCGTAACCGGCGGCCTTGAGGGCTTCGCCGAGTTTCTTGCGGGCGTAGAACATCCTGGTCTTGACCGTGGCCACCGGAATGCCGAGCACCTCGCCGATCTCGGTCACCGACTGCCCGTGGTAATAAGCAAGATCGATCACCACGCGATGTTCTTCCGGCAAGGCATCGACAAAGCGCCGCAAGGCGGCGCCCTTGTCTTCCTTCATGGTGGTGACTTCCGGCGTGTCGGCGCTGTCGGGAACCTGCGCCGCGTCATCGTCGTCGATCCAGTCTTCCTTCTTCTTGCGCAGCAAGGACAGCGCCTTGAAGCGGGCGATGCCGAGCAGCCAGGTCGAGACTTCCGAGCGTCCCTCGAAGCCAGGGGCCTGGCGCCAGAGCTCGAGAAAGACCTCGTTAGCGATATCGTCAGCCATCATTTCCGATCCCGTCTGGCGTGCCACGAAGCGGTAGACCCGCGCGTGGTGGCGCATGAACAGGAGCCGAACGGCGGCACGGTCGCCCTTCGCGACCCGGTCGACAAGCGCGCGATCGGTCTCCGTCGCTGCCGTCATGGCCGGTCGAGCCGCCTGGCTCCTGTCTGCTCTGTCGCCGATCGATCCAAAAAGGTTCATCCTTCCGCCAAAGGAATTTTCGGGAGGCTAGCCGAAGAAGGGAAGTGTTGCCAGTGGTGGGCGCTCTTCCTTCTCCCCTTGTGGGAGAAGGTGGATCGGCGCGCAGCGCCGAGACGGATGAGGGGTGCTGGACGGATCGCTACGATGAAGAAATAAGCGCTTTAAATCCCTCAATATTTTCGCGCCGTGTTTCTTCCAACACCCCTCATCCGTCTTGTCGCTTCGCGACAATCCACCTTCTCCCACAAGGGGAGAAGGAAGAGCCCCTCAATCCAAAAACGGCTTCGCCTTCATCGTCGCCGGCACCGGCACGCCGAGCCGCTTCAGCACCGTCGGCGCCAGCTGCAACTGGTCGAGCAGGGTGTCGGGCTGCGGCCCCTTGCCGGCTCCAAAATAGTACAGCGCAAAATCCTGCATTTCGTCATCATGGCCGCCATGGTGGCCGCGGTCGGTCTGGCCGTGATCGGCGGTGACGATCACCTCATAGCCGGCCTCCCGCCAGCGCGGCAGGAAGGCGGCCAGCATGCCGTCCATCGCATAGCAGGCATGGTCCATCTCGTGGCAGTCATGGCCGAAGCGATGGCCCATCGAATCCAGCGTGCAGGTGTGCAGGATGCCGTAGTCGATGCCGTGGCGCTTGGTCAGCATGGTCAGCGTGGCGAACAAATCGACATCGCTCGGCGTCATCTGGTTCCTGAGATTGTAGCCGGTCATGGTGTGGAAGCGGCCATGTGTGATCGGCCCGCCGGGTTCATCGAACTCCATGTCCTCGACCAGGTCGAACGGATAGGCACGGAAGAATTCGGACCAGTAGGAGTGGGTGACCGCACCCGTCTTGCCGCCGGCCTTGCTGACCTCGGAGAAGATATCCGGCTGGGTAACGCGAAAGCGGTTCTCGTTGGACAGGATGCCGTGCACTTGCGGCGACACGCCGGTGTGGATCGAGGCGTAGCAGCAGGCAGAAGTCGACGGCAGCACGGAGCGCATCTTCCAGACCTGTGCCTCGCCCGAGAGCACCCAGCCTTCGAGATTGCCCATAAGCCGGCGCCAGTTCCGGTAGGGCACGCCGTCGAGGATGATCAGCAACAGTTTTGTCGTGAGCGCCAAGGGCTGCTCCGGAAGGCTTTGTCGTTGAAGGACGTCTTCGCGGCTGGTGCCGCGAACCCGCTAGTTCCCCGCGCTGGCCATGCGCCGTCCCTTGATCGCCTTTTCCAGCCAGCCGATTTCCATTTCGGGGACGGAGGAAAGCAGGAGATCGGTGTAGGCATCGAAGGGCGGCGCCAGCACCTTGCTCTTCGGCCCGTAGCGCACCACCTCGCCGCGATACATCACCGCGATCGAATCGGCGATCGATTTCACGGTCGCCAGGTCATGGGTGATGAACAGATAGGCGACGTTTTCTTCCTTCTGCAGCTCGAGCAGCAGCTTCAGGATGCCGTTAGCAACCAGCGGGTCGAGTGCCGAGGTCACCTCGTCGCAGATGATCAGTTTCGGCTTGGCGGCGAGCGAGCGGGCGATGCAGACGCGCTGCTTCTGGCCGCCGGAAAGCTCGGCCGGATAGCGGTCGGAAAAGCCCTTGCCCATCTCGATCTTGTCGAGCAGTTCGGCGACGCGCTTGTCGCGCTCGCGGCCGCGTATGCCGAAATAGAATTCGAGCGGCCGGCCGATGATGGTGCCGACAGTCTGGCGCGGGTTCATCGCCACGTCGGCCATCTGGTAGATCATCTGCAGTTGCTGCAGATCCTCCTTCGGCCGGTCGGCAAGCCGGTTGGCCAGCGGCCGTCCGTCGAAGGTGACGGTGCCTCCTTCCGGCGGCAAAAGCCCGGTGATGGCGCGCGCCAGCGTTGATTTGCCGGAGCCGGATTCGCCGACCACGGCCAGCGTCTGGCCCGGATAGATGTCGACCGAGACGTTTTTCAGGACCTTGATGTGGCTGCGGCCATAGGCGGCGGTGACGTTCTTGACCGACAGGAACGGTGTCGTGCCGGGCTTCTGCTCGGAGTGCTCGATCTCATGCACCGACACCAGCGCATTGGTGTATTCCTGGCGCGGCTCCTTGATGATCTGGCGGGTGCCGCCCCATTCGACCAGCCGGCCATGGCGCAGCACCATGATCTCGTCCGAGACCTGGGCGACGACGGCGAGGTCGTGGGTGATGTAGAGCGCCGCCACATGGGTGTCGCGGATGGCGTCCTTGATTGCCGCCAGCACGTCGATCTGCGTCGTCACGTCGAGCGCCGTGGTCGGCTCGTCGAAGACGATCAGGTCGGGTTCGGAGCACAACGCCATCGCCGTCATCACGCGCTGCAGCTGGCCGCCGGAGACCTGGTGCGGGAAGCGTTCGCCGATGGTTTCGGGGTTTGGCAGGCTGAGCTTCTTGAACAGCGCAACAGCGCGTTTCTCTGCCTCGGCCCGGGTCGCCGTGCCATGCAGCAGCGTGGCTTCCACCACCTGGTCCATAAGCTTGTGCGCCGGGTTGAAGGCGGCGGCCGCCGACTGCGCGACATAGCAGACCTCACGGCCGCGCAGCTTGCGAAAACCCTCCTTGCCGCCCTTGAGGATGTCGCGGCCGTTGAGGATGACCTCGCCGCCGGTGATGCGCACGCCTCCGCGGCCATAGCCCATCGACGACAGGCCGATGGTCGACTTGCCGGCGCCGGACTCGCCGATCAGGCCGAGCACCTTGCCCTTTTCGAGCGTCAGCGAGACGTCATGGACAAGCACGATGTTTTTCGGCGGCTCGCCCGGCGGGAACACCGTCGCCTCGATACGCAGGTTGCGGATGTCGAGCAGCACGGATTTCTTCTGCTGGTCAGCCATCACCCGCGTCCTCCCTTCAGGCTTGTCGTGCGGTTGAGCACCCAGTCGGCGACCAGATTGACGGAAATCGCCAGCATCGCGATCGCCGCTGCCGGAATGAGGGCAGCGCCAATACCGAAGACGATGCCGTCCTTGTTTTCCTTGACCATGCCGCCCCAGTCGGCATCCGGCGGCTGCACACCAAGGCCGAGGAAGGACAGCGTCGACAGGAACAGCACGGCATAGATGAAGCGCAGGCCGAGTTCCGAAACCAGCGGCGACAGCGCATTGGGCAGAATCTCGCGGAAGATGATCCAGCCGCTGCCTTCGCCGCGCAGCTTGGCCGCTTCGACATAGTCCATGACGTTGATGTCGACGGCGACCGCGCGTGACAGCCGGTAGACGCGGGTCGAGTCGAGAACGCCCATGACCACAATCAGCGTCACCAGATTGGTCGGCAGCACAGAGAGCACGACGAGCGCCATGATCAGCGTCGGGATCGACATCAAGAGGTCGACGAGCCGCGACAGAAGTGTGTCGAACCAGCCGCCGAACACCGCCGCTGAGAAGCCGAGAATGGCGCCGAGCGAGAACGACAGCGCCGTGGCCAGCACGGCGATGAACAGCGTGATGCGGGCGCCGTAGATCATGCGCGACAGCAGGTCACGGCCGAGATTGTCGGTGCCGAACCAGTGCGCTGATGACATCGGTTCCCAGACGTCGCCGACGATCTCGCCATTGCCGTGCGGCGCAATCAGCGGTGCGAAGATCGCCGCCAGCACGAACAGTGTCGTCAGCACGATGCCGATCAGCGCGGGGATCGGGATGCGTTTGATATCGAGCATGCCCGCCCCCTATTTCGGATGTCTGAGACGCGGATTGGCGACGATCGCCGCAATGTCCGCAATGATATTGAGGCTGATGTAGACGGCGGCGAAGATCAGGCCGACCGCCTGCACCACAGGCACGTCGCGCTTGGTGACGTGGTCGACGAGATACTGCCCCATGCCGGGGTAAACGAAGATCACCTCGACGACGACCACGCCGACGATCAGGTAGGCGAGGTTGAGCATGACGACGTTGATGATCGGCGCAATGGCATTGGGAAAGGCATGCTTGCGAATGACATTGAAGGCCGACAGGCCTTTCAGCTCCGCCGTCTCGACATAGGCCGACTGCATGACATTGAGGATCGCCGCGCGTGTCATGCGCATCATATGGGCGAGCACCACCAGCGTCAGTGCCGTCGCCGGCAGCGCGATCGCCTGCATGCGCTCGCCGAACGGCATGCCTTCATAGACGGTCGAAATGCCGGGAAAGATCTGCCATTTCACGGCGAAGAAATAGACCAGCACATAGCCGATGAAGAATTCGGGAAACGACGTCGAGGCAAGCGCCAGGCCAGAGATCAGCTTGTCGACCCAGCCATTGCGGTAGCGCACCGCAATCAGGCCGAGGATGATCGCCAGCGGCACGGCAACGACCGCCGCCCAGAAGGCCAGGAACAGCGTGTTCCACAGCCGTCCCTTGATCGACGTCGCAATATCCTGGCCGCTCGACATGGCGGTGCCGAGATCGCCGGTCACCACGCCGCCGAGCCAGCGGAAATACCTGATATAGGCCGGGTCGTTGAGACCGAGCTGCTCGCGCAGATTGGCGAGCGACTCCGGCGTCGCCGATTGTCCGAGAATGGCTTGCGCGACGTCGCCGGGCAGAATCTGGGTGCCGGCGAAGATCAGGACCGAAACGGCCAACAGGAGAACGATGCCCAGCGCAATGCGCTGGGCAATTAGTTTCAGGATGGGTGAGGACATATCCGCAAAGCCGGGCTCAGGCTTCGAGCCAGCACTTCGCCAGTGCGTAGCCGTTCATCAACTCCTGATGCGGATCATCAACCCAGCCGCCAACCTTGGCGCCCGTCGCGTCGATGAACTGGTTGAACATCGGCAGGATCAGGCCGCCTTCGTCGCGCACCATGACAGCCATGTCGTGGTACATCGCCTTGCGCTTGGCCTCATCGAGCTCGGCGCGCGCCGCCAGCACCATCTTGTCGAAATCCGGACGGAGGAAACGCGTGTCGTTCCAGTCGGCCGTCGACAGATAGGCGGTTGAGTACATCTGGTCCTGGGTCGAACGTCCGCCCCAGTAGGAAGCGCAGAAGGGCTGCTTGTTCCAGACTTCCGACCAGTAGCCGTCGCCCGGTTCGCGCTTGATCTCCAGCGTGATGCCGGCCTTGGCCGCGCTCTGCTGGTAGAGCTGTGCGGCATCGACGGCGCCGGGGAAGGCGACATCCGATGTGCGCAGCAGCACGGACCCGTCATGGCCCGACTTCTTGAAGTGGAACTTGGCCTTGTCGGGATCGTACTTGCGCTGTTCGATCTCGGTGAACAGCGGGTAGGAAGCGTTGATCGGGAAGTCGTTGCCGAGCGAGCCGTAGCCGCGCAGGATCTTGTCCAGCATCTCTTCGCGGTCGATCGCCAGCTTCAACGCCATGCGCAGATCGGCATTGTCGAAGGGCGCCGTGTTGCAATGCATGATGAAGACGTAGTGGCCGGGGCCGGCGTGGTTGCGGATGGTGACGCCGGGCAGGCGCTTGATCAGGTCGACGATCTTCGGCTCGACGCGGTTGATCATGTTGACCTGGCCGCCCTGCAGGGCCGCCGTGCGCGCCGTCGCGTCGTTGATGACGATGATCTCGATCTGGTCGGCATGGCCCATCTTGTCGCCCTGCCAGTAGTTGGCGAAACGCTCGCCGCCATGGCGCACGCCGGGCTCGTTGGTCTTGACCTTGTAGGGACCGGCCGAAATGCCGGCGTCGGCTCCGTCCTTGCCGCCATTGGGCTGGACGATCAAATGATAGTCGCTGAGCAGATAGGGCAGGTCGGCGTTCGGCTCCTTCAGGGTCAGCACGACTTCCTTGCCGCTGGCCTTGATGGTCGCAATGCCCTTCATGTAGCCGAGCGCGCCGGATTTCGACTTCTCGTCCGAATGGCGTTCCAGCGTGGCGGCCACGTCCTCGGCGGTCACCGTCTTGCCATTGTGGAATTCGACGCCGTCACGAATCTTCAGCGTCCAGGTCTTGGCGTCGTCCGACGCGCCGATCTCCTCGGCGATGCGGTTCTCAAGCTTGCCTTCCGGCGAAAGCTCGACGATCATTTCGCCCCACATCTTGCCGAAGGCGAACGGCACCTGCGTCATCATCAGCGCCGGGTCGAGGCTGTTGGTGGACTCGCCACCGACCAGACCGGCCTTCAGCGTGCCGCCCTTGACCGGACCTGCCGCGCGCGCCGCGCTCGAAAGCAGCGAGTTGGCGAAGGGCGCGGTGACGCCGAGCGCTGCCGCCCGGCCGAGAAAATCGCGACGGCTCAGCTTGCCGGAAGCGACGCGCCGGCTAAGGAATTCCAGTTCGTTTGACATGTTGAGTTCCTCACTCTGTTGGTTCGACCTTGTGGTCGTTTTTTGTTGATTATTATCGGGCGAATAATGACCGTAAGGGAAAGCGGTAAGCAAGACCGAATGCGACATGCCGTGGCGTAAATCGCACGTCGCAATTGGACCAACCTCGAAACCCCGAATGGGTGCTCAGAGCAGGGCGCGCGGGATCGTCTCTGCGAAATCGCGTTCGAAAACCAGGATTTCGCCCTCGTAGGCTTCGATTCTGGCGCTAACCGTGAAGCTTTGCGCGTCGGAGCGCATTTCGGTAAAGGTTTCGGTGCGCACCGACCATCCATTTCGCGACAATGTCTGCGTCCAGTGGGTTTTGCCCGAGGCTGCCAGCGGATTGTCAGGATGGATCGTCCAGGTCTCGCGGGCAATGCTGCCATTTTCCAGGTCATGCTCGAGATCGCGCACTGCGCCAAAATCGTCGACGATGGAAAGCGAGACGACCCCGGTCTTCTCGTTGCGGTCGACATGACGCTCGGAATTGGCGGCACGGATTAACTTCGTCGCCCAGGGCGAGGCTGCCTCCGGCGAAGGGAAGGTTACTTCGTCGCCTTTCGCCAGCGGGCGTTGCGGCAGCATGAGCGTCGCGGCCGACAGGTCCAACTGGACCGGCTCCGGCGATGGCCAGATCATCGGCCAGTAGGCGTTCGAAACGGCAATGCGCAGGCGATGGCCGGCCGGCACGCGGTAGGCGCACTGATCGAGCACGACGCGGGCCGACACGGTTTCGCCCGGAACCAGCGCCTCAGGGAACTCATGCGAGTTGCGATGCGTCAGATTGAGCACGCCGTAGGAGATCATCTCCGAGGCGCCGTCGGGGTGCACGTCGCACAGCCGGACCGCGATGTTGGCCTGGCGCCGGTTCGATGAGACTCGCACCAGAACCTCCGGCGCGCCGACGATGTCGATCGCCTCGGTCAGCGCCGGCTGGTCGAAACACACCGACAGCGCATCGTCGGGGCGCTGGTCACCGGGCAGTTCCGGGCCGAAGGTGAAGGGGAAATACTCACCGCCGGCGAGGCCGCAGCTTTGCGGCGAAGCGACGATGGCCGGCTTGCTGCCCTCGGGGATCAGCTCGATTTCTTGCGTCTTGATGTTTGGCGACGGCCATTCCTGTTCGGCGACCCAGCGACCCGGCCGCTCGGGATGCCAGCGCGCGGGGCGGACGCTGTCCATCACATAGGCGCGGTAGGCCGGGTCGGCCTCGATGCCGGTGTCGACGCCCTTCAGCCAGCGGTCCCACCAGCGCAAGGCCTCCTGCAGGAAGCCGATGGCGGGCTTGGGCGCTGCGTAATGCGGGTATTTGTGGATCCATGGGCCGACAATGCCCTTGACCGGCGCTTCGATGTTGGCGGCGAGATGCGAGATCGTGTTGCGATAGCCGTCATGCCAGCCGCCGATCGACAGCACTGCCGCCTTGACGGCGGAATAGTCCTCGCAGATCGAGCCACGCTTCCAATAGGCGTCGCGGTGCTGGTGCTTCAGCCACAGCGGCGCGAGAAAGGGCTGGTTCTCCAGCCGGGTCAGCCAAAGGTCGCGCCACCTTTCGTCGCCGGTGAAGAGCGGGTCCGGCGGCCGCGACGAATAGGACAGCATGGTCGAGGCCCAGCCGAAATTCTCGATCAGCAGGCAGCCGCCCTTGTAGTGGATGTCGTCGGCATAGCGGTCGACCGTCGAACAGATGCTGATCACCGCCTTCAGCGCCGGCGGCTGCATCGCGGCCACCTGCAGGCAGTTGAAGCCGCCCCAGGAAATGCCCATCATGCCGACATTGCCGTTGCACCAGGGCTGCGATGCCGCCCAGGCGATGACGTCGCAGGCATCCTGCAATTCCTGCTCGGAATATTCGTCGTCCATCAGCCCTTCGGAATCGCCATTGCCGCGCATGTCGACACGGATCGAGGCATAGCCGTGGCCTGCGAAATAGGGATGCGTCAGCTGGTCGCGAAAGATGGTGCCGTCGCGCTTGCGGTAGGGCAGGTGCTCGAGGATCGCCGGCACCGGATCGTCGCCGGCATCCTCCGGCATCCACACCCGCGCCGACAGCCGGCATCCGTCCGGCATGACAATCCCCATTGCTGGAAATTCGACGACTTTACGGGGGAACTCGGTGACGATTTTCATGCGAACGCACTCCAGGAGCGTCACATGATGGAGGCGGCCGGATCGCGTCATGGGCCAGCCAACGAATTCGGCTGGTCAATCCGCGTCAGTTCAGCGGAATGTCGTTCTCAGCCTTGCTCTCCTGGTAGACGCCGGAGAGTTCGTCGTAACGCGCCGAGATTTTGCCGATGCGCGCTTCCAGCCGCTGCCGTTCGGCCTCCGGCAGAGCCCGCGCCAGCCGGCGGATGGAGAAGCTCTTCCAGTAGGCGTTCTCGGCATTGTAGCCGCCGGGGTCGAGGGTGAAGACCTCCTTCAGGATCTTCAAATCGTGTGGGATGGCAAAACTGTCGCGCGAATCCTCGTGGCTGAACAAATAGTAGAAATTGTCGAAGCCGGTCCAGGTGATCGCCGACAGGCAGAGCGAACAAGGTTCGTGCGTGGCAATGAAGATGGCATCTTTCGTATCGACGCGCTCGGCCCTCGGCATTTCGTAGAAGCGCTTCAGGCAATGCACCTCGCCATGCCAGAGCGGGTTTTCCATCTCGTTATTGGTTTCGGCCAGCACCAGCGAGCGGTCGTCCTTCCTCAGGATCGCCGCGCCGAACAGCTTGTTGCCATGGGCGACACCCTCAGCCGTCTTCGGCACGATGTCGTGCTCGATCACATCGAGCAGGCGGTCGATCAGCGAAATGTCGGTCATTGTTACTTTCCGTCGGGAAGATGGATCTCGTAGGGGTGCGAGAAATGGCACTCTTCGAGGTTTGAGCCGTCGCCGCCGCGGTCGACGATCAGGAAATCCTGCGCCTCCCCGATCGGCGTCAGCACCCCGTGCCACAGATTGCGCGGATAGTTGATGCCTTGGCCTGGCGCGGTGATGAAGGCATGCGGCTCGCCGGGGCCTTCGGCGCCGTCATGGCAGACGACCACCAGGAACGGGCGCGGCGACAGCGGGATGAAGGCCTGGCTGCCGAAAGGGTGGCGCTCGACCATGGTCAGCTTCAGCGGCAAGTCGTAGGGCGTGCCACGCACCATCGAGATCAGCACGCGCGCGTTCGGCCCCTGGGCCTCTGCGGTGGCTAGGTCGTGGTAGCGCTCGGCCCGGCCGCCATTGATCGGGTAGTGGTTGTCGCCACCCATATCGATGACATCACCGAACTCGGCAAAGCTCTCGCGGGTCAGCGGCCGCGCAACAATCCGGGTCACCGCGCGCGACCGCCAATGCCCACCCCGCCAAGCTTGGCGTGGCGGTTGACGTCCTTGTAGAGCAAATAGCGGAATTTGGCCGGGCCGCCGGCATAACAGGCCTGCGGGCAGAAGGCGCGCAGCCACATATAGTCGCCGGCCTCGACCTCGACCCAGTCCTGGTTGAGCCGGTAGACCCCCTTGCCCTCCAGCACATAGAGCCCGTGTTCCATCACATGGGTCTCGGCGAAGGGGATCACCGCGCCGGGCTCCAGCGTCACCACGGTGATATGCATGTCGTGGCGCATGTCGGCCGGATCGACAAAGCGCGTCGTCGCCCATCGCCCTTCGGTGCCGGCCATCGGCGTTGGCGCGATGTCCTGTTCGTTGGTGAAAAAAGCTTCCGGCGTCTCGATACCCTCGACCGCCTCGTAAGCCTTGCGGATCCAGTGGAAGCGCACAGCTGCACCGCTTTCGTTGCGAACCGTCCATCCGCTGGCCGGCGGCAGGAAGGCAAAGCCGCCGGGACGCATTACATGCGTCTGGCCGCAGACGAACACGCTGAGTTCGCCCTCGACCACGAACAGGCCGCCCTCGGCGCCTTCATCGGGTTCAGGCCGATCGCTGCCGCCGCCGGGCCCGATCTCGACGATGTATTGCGAAAACGTCTCGGCAAAGCCTGACAGCGGGCGCGACAATATCCAGACACGGGTCTTGTCCCAGAACGGCAAGGCGCTGGTCACGATGTCCTGCATCACCCCGCGAGGGATGATGGCATAGGCCTCGGTGAAGACGGCGCGGCCGGTCAAAAGTTCGCTCTGGCCGGGGTGGCCGCCCTGCGGCGCGTAATAGGTTCGGCCAGCCATCTTGATTGTATCCGCCATCTTGATCGTATCCATTTGAGTCAAACCTATTGCGGAAGCATGTCCTTGAGCCGAAGCAGCGCGATGCGCTCGACCTGTTTGCAGGCGGTTTCGAATTCGGTGGCGCGGTTGTTGCCGATACGCGCCTCGAACTCCGCCAGGATCTCCTCCTTGGTCTTGCCTTTCACCGCTATGATGAAGGGGAAGCCGAAGGTGGTGACGTAGGCGGCATTAAGCTTGGAGAACAGCTCGCGTTCCTTGTCGGTCAGCGCATCGAGCCCGGCGGAGGCTTGTTCTTTCGTCGATTCCGCCGTCAGTCGCCTGGCTTTTGCCAGCTTGCCGGCAAGGTCGGGATGGGCGTTGAGCACCGCAAGGCGCTCGGTCTCGCTGGCGGCGCGAAAGACGCGGCACAGTGCATTGTGCAACCCGCCGGCACTGTCATGCGCCGGGCCAAGCTCCAGCTCATAGGCACGCTCGGCGATCCATGGCGAATGCTCGAACACGCCGCCAAAGGCATGGACGAAGGCCTCGAACTCCATCTTCGACGGACGCAGCGCCGGCAGCCGGAACGGATGCGTCGCCTGCCAGTGTTTTGCAATGTCGACGCGCCGCGCCAGCCAGACCTTGTCATGCGATTTGACGTAGTCGACGAAACGCTTCAGCGCCGCCACCCGGCCCGGCCGCCCGACGAGGCGGCAGTGCAGGCCGATGTTCATCATGCGCGGCCGCCCTTCTCTGCCCTCGGCATAGAGCGTGTCGAAACTGTCCTTCAGATAGGCGAAGAACTGATCGCCCGAATTGAAGCCTTGTGGCGTGGCAAAGCGCATGTCGTTGGCGTCGAGCGTGTAGGGGATGATGAGCTGCGGCTTGCCGGCCCCGTCCGGCCCATCATGCTCGAACCAGTAGGGCAGTTCGTCGTCATAAGTGTCCGAGACATAGTCGAAGCCACCTTCTTCCGCCGCCAGCCGCACGGTGTTGATCGAGGTGCGGCCGGTGTACCAGCCGGTTGGGCGCTGGCCGGTCACCTCGTAGTGCAGCTTGATCGCCTCTTCCATGTCGCGGCGCTCGTCTTCCACGGCATGGTCGCGGTAGTCGATCCATTTCAGCCCGTGCGAGGCGATCTCCCAGCCGGCCTCCTGCATTGCCGCGACCTGGTCGGGCGAACGGGCAAGGGCTGAGGCGACGCCGTAGCAGGTGATCGGCACTTGCGCTTCGGTGAACAGGCGCAGCAATCGCCAGAAACCGGCGCGGGCGCCGTATTCGTAGATCGATTCCATGTTCCAGTGGCGCTGGCCAAGCCAGGGTGCGGCGCCGACGATCTCGGACAGGAAGGCTTCCGAAGCCTTGTCGCCATGCAGGACGCAGTTCTCACCGCCTTCCTCGTAGTTGACGACGAACTGCACTGCGACATGCGCCCCGCCGGGCCATTTCGGATCCGGCGGATTTGCGCCATAGCCGCGCATGTCTCTGATGTAACGCATCGTCACTCCTGCCCCGATGTTGTCGTGAGGATAGTCGAAAGGGTTGCCTGCGCATTCCCCCGAAAATTTTTGAAAGTGTTTTTGTCCTGCTCCGCTCGACCGGGACTTATGCATCGCCTTTAATTGGCGCACAATTCATCAGCATGTTCGATTGTACCGAATGGGAGGCGGCCAGTGGCTGAAACGTCGAAAGCCGATGGCGGGCGTCTGACGACCCACGTCCTCGACACCGCGACCGGCAGACCGGCGGCGGGCCTGTCGATTGCACTTTATCACCTCGACGGCCAGGCGCGGACGCATCTGAAGACGGTCGTGACCAACGCCGACGGCCGCTGTGATGCGCCGTTGCTCTCTGGTGCGGAATTCCGCGCCGGCGAATATGAACTGGTCTTTGCCGCCGGCGATTATCTGCGCCAACAGGGGACAAAACTGCCGGAACCGGCCTTCCTCGACGTCGTGCCGATCCGCTTCGGTATGGCCGAGCCGGTGCACTATCACGTGCCACTGCTTGTCTCGCCCTACGGCTATTCGACCTACAGGGGGAGCTGAGGCATGGCCAAAGCCAAGATACGCAACGAGATCCGCTTCATCCTCAATGGCGAGGACGTCGCGCTCTCAACGGTTGCGCCCGATGAGACCTTGCTCGACTGGCTGCGGCTCAACCGGTCGCTGCGCGGCACCAAGGAAGGTTGCGCCGAAGGCGATTGCGGCGCCTGCACCGTGCTGGTCGGCAGGCTCAGCGCCGGAAAACTGGTCTATGAAAGCGTCAACGCCTGCATCCGCTTCCTCGGCTCGCTCGATGGCACCCATGTCGTCACCGTCGAGCATCTTCGCGGCGACGGAGAAAAACTGCACCCTGTGCAGCAGGCGATGGTCGATTTCCACGGCTCGCAATGCGGCTTCTGCACGCCGGGCTTCGTCATGTCGCTCTATGGCCTGTGGATGCGCTCGCCGGAGCCATCGGATGCGGCAATCGAAAAGGCGCTGCAAGGCAATCTCTGCCGCTGCACCGGCTATGAGGCGATCATGCGGGCCGCGCGCGCCATTTCCAGTTACGGCAAGGCGGCAAAGGACCCGCTGGCGGCGGAGCGCAAGGCGATCACCGCAAAGCTTGCGGCGATGAAAGACGGGTCGCGCGTCGAGATCGGCGCCGGCAAGGCGCGGCTGGTCGTTCCGGCCGATGCCGATGACCTGGCCAGTGTGCTCGACAAGCAGCCGGGCGCCACCATCGTCGCCGGCTCGACCGATGTCGGCCTGTGGGTGACCAAGCACATGCGCGATATCTCGCCGGTGGTCTTCATCGGCAATCTCGACGGTCTCTGCACGATCTCCGAGGAGAAGGGCGTCATCTCGATCGGCGCCGGCGTCACCTACAGCGACGCCTTCGCGACGCTGGCGAAGCGCATTCCGACGCTCGGGCCGCTGTTTGACCGCATCGGCGGCGAGCAGGTGCGCAACATGGGCACGATCGGTGGCAACATCGCCAACGGTTCGCCGATCGGCGACACGCCGCCGCCGCTGATCGCGTTGGGCGCGCAACTGACGCTGCGCCGCGGCAAGAAACGGCGCACGATCGCGCTGGAGGACTTCTTCATCGCCTATGGCAAGCAGGACCGGCAGCCGGGCGAATTCGTCGAGGCCGTGCATGTCCCTGTGCCGGCCAAGCGAACAAAGTTTGCCGTCTACAAGATCACCAAGCGCCGCGACGAGGACATCACCGCAGCCCTCGGCGCTTTTTTCCTGGATCTGGCCAAGGACGGTACGGTGGCTGACATTTGCATCGCCTATGGCGGCATGGCGGCGACGCCGAAACGCGCCCTCGGTGTCGAGCAGGCGCTGCTCGGCAAACCCTGGTCGGAGGCGACGGTCGAGGCGGCAATGGCCGAATACGCAAATGATTTCACCCCGCTGACCGATATGCGGGCAAGTGCCGAATACCGGGCGCTGGCGGCAAAGAACCTTTTGTTGCGCTTCTTTGCCGAGACCAGCGATACCGGAGCGCCATTCCAGGTTTCACGGAACGAGGCGGCCTGATGAACAAGCACGCCACCCCCAATCTCAAGGCGCAAAAGATCGCCGGCGGTGTCGCCACCAACCAGCGCCATGATTCCGCGCACAAGCATGTCAGCGGCACCGCGATCTATATTGACGACATGCCGGAACCGGCCGGCACGCTGCATGGCTGCCTCGGGCTGTGCACGGCCACGCATGCCACCATCACGAAAATGGACCTGTCGGCGGTGCGCTCGGCGCCTGGCGTCGTCGATGTGCTGACGGCCAAGGATATACCTGGCGAAAACGACATTTCGCCGACCGGCCGTCACGACGAGCCGGTGCTTGCCGACGGCAAGGTGCAATTCTATGGCCAGCCGATCTTCTGCGTCATTGCCGAAACCCGCGAGCAGGCCCGCCGGGCGATAAGGCTGGCCAAGGTCGAATACCAGGAATTGCCCTTCGTCACCGACATCGGGGAACTCAACCCGAAAAAGGACAAGCTGGTCACGCCGCCGCTAACGCTGAGGCGCGGCGATGCCGCGGCCGCGATCAAGGCCGCGCCGCGCCGGCTGAAGGGAAAAATGCGCATTGGCGGCCAAGAACACTTCTACCTCGAAGGCCATATCGCCATGGCCATTCCGGGCGAGGACCAGGACGTCACCATCTATTCCTCGACCCAGCATCCGAGCGAAGTGCAGCACATGGTCAGCCATGCACTCGGCGTGCCAAGCAACGCCATCACCGTGGAAATCCGCCGCATGGGCGGCGGCTTCGGTGGCAAGGAAACGCAAGGCAACCAGTTTGCCGCTTTGGCCGCCATCGCCGCGAAAAAACACCATCGCGCGGTAAAGATCCGGCCCGACCGCGATGACGACATGATCGCCACCGGCAAGCGCCACGACTTTCTCGTCGACTACGAGGTCGGCTTCGACGATGACGGCAACATTTTGGGCGTCGACTTCATGTTCGCGGCGCGCTGCGGGTTTTCGTCGGACCTGTCCGGCCCGGTCACCGACCGCGCGCTGTTCCACTGCGACAACACCTATTTCTGGCCGGCGCTGCACGCGCAGTCGGCGCCGCTCTACACCAACACCGTGTCCAACACCGCCTTCCGCGGTTTTGGCGGCCCGCAAGGCATGGTCGGCGCCGAGCGTGTCATCGACGAGGTCGCCTTTGCCGTCGGCAAGGACCCGCTCGAAATCCGCAAGCAGAATTTCTATGGCACCTCAGACCGCAACATCACGCCCTACCACCAGACGGTCGAGGATAACATCATCCAACGCATCGTATCCGAGCTGGAGGCGAGTTCGGACTATGCCAGGCGCCGCCGCACTATCGAGGCCTTCAACGCCAACAGCCGCTACGTCAAGCGCGGCCTGGCGCTGACGCCGGTCAAATTCGGCATCTCGTTTACCGCCACCCATTACAACCAGGCCGGCGCGCTGGTGCATGTCTATGCCGACGGTTCGGTGCATCTGAACCATGGCGGCACCGAGATGGGGCAAGGCCTCTACGTCAAGGTGGCGCAGGTGGTGGCCGAGGAGTTCCAGATCGATCTTGATCAGGTCAAGATCACCGCGACGACGACCGGCAAGGTGCCGAACACCTCGGCCACTGCAGCATCGTCCGGCACCGACCTCAACGGCATGGCGGCTCAGAACGGCGCGCGGCAGATCAAGGACCGGCTGACCAATTTCGCCGCCGAAAAGTACCAGGTGCCGCGCGACCAGGTGGTTTTCCTGCCCAACCGGGTGCGCATCGGCAACCAGGAAATCCCTTTCGCCGATCTGGTCAAGCAGGCCTATATGGCCCGCATCCAGCTGTCGGCGGCGGGCTTCTACAAGACGCCGAAAATCCACTGGAACCGCGACAAGGGCGAGGGTCGCCCGTTCTACTATTTCGCCTATGGCGCCTCGTGCTCGGAAGTCTCGGTCGACACGCTGACCGGCGAATACATGGTCGAGCGCACCGACATTCTGCACGAGACCGGCCGCTCGCTGAACCGCGCCATCGATCTTGGCCAGGTCGAGGGCGGCTTCATCCAGGGCATGGGCTGGTTGACCACGGAAGAATTGTGGTGGGACGCCAAGGGCCGGCTGCGCACCCATGCGCCGTCGACCTACAAGATCCCGCTCGCCTCCGACCGGCCGAAAATCTTCAATGTGACGCTGGCCGACTGGCCGGAAGCCGGTGAGCCGACGATCCACCGCTCCAAGGCGGTCGGCGAGCCGCCGTTCCCGCTCGGCATGTCGGTGCTGCATGCGCTGTCGGACGCGGTGGCGAGCGTCGCCGGCCACAAGGTCTGCCCGCGCCTCGACGCCCCGGCAACACCGGAACGCGTGCTGATGGCAATAGAGCGGCTGAAGGCCAAGGCTTGAGTCTGGCCCCAGGGTTGGCAATGCGTGCAAATCGGGTCGAAAAAGCCTATGTTTCCCGTACGGGAATGCAAATGATGAACTCGAAAGTGCAAAGCCTGAAAGACTTCCTTGCCGGTCAAGGCCGCGTCGCTTTGGTCGAGGTTGCCGGGACGAAAGGCTCGACGCCGCGCGAGAAGGGCGCCTTCATGCTCGTCTCGGCATCGGCCATTTTCGGCACGATCGGCGGCGGCCAGCTCGAATATATGGCGATCGACAAGGCCCGGCAGATGGTGGGTAAAGAAGCCCGCATCGAGGTCGACGAAATCTGCGCCACCCTCGATGTGCCGCTCGGGCCCGAAATCGGCCAGTGCTGCGGCGGCAGGGTCGAAGTGCTGATCCGGCTGGTCGATGCGGCGCTGGCGCAGGAGCTGGTTGCGGCGACGGAAGCCGAGGAAGCGCAACTGCCGCACGTCTACATCTTCGGCGGTGGCCATGTTGGCCAGGCACTGGCCTCGGCAGCGGCCTTGCTGCCGGTGCATGTCGTGGTCATCGAGACGCGAGCCGAGGCGCTGGAGGGCATGCCGGAAACGGTCGAAACCAGTCTGACGCCAATGCCCGAAGCGATGGTGCGCAACGCGCCCGAGGGAACCGCCTTCGCCATCCTCACCCACGACCACGCGCTGGATTTCCTGATCGTCGCCGAGGCGCTGAAACGTGACGATGCCGCCTATGTCGGCATGATCGGCTCGAAGACCAAGAAGGCGACGTTCAAGAACTGGTTCCTGAAGTCGGCGGACGGCAGCGCGGAGGAATTTGCCCGCCTCGTCTCGCCGATCGGCGGCGATGCCGTTAGGGATAAGCGGCCGCCGGTGATCGCGGCACTTGCCGCCGCCGAGATCATGACGGCGCTGGTCGTCCACACGGCCGCGTCAGCAGTCTCGTATCCTGCGTCTCACAACAAGGCGATGGCCAGCTGACGCGGTTTGCCGGCTGTGAGCTAAAGTCACAGCAGCTCCTCGCTTTCCCAGGTTCTCAAATGAGCTGAGAAGGTGTTTCCTGCCTCCCTTGCAGCATGAGGCAGAGACAAATGGACGTATTGAGAATCGCGGCCTTTTCCGATGGTGACAGCGGCGGCAATCCCGCTGGAGTGCTGATCGGCGACGTCTTGCCCGATGCCGTCAAAATGCAGGCAATAGCGGCTGAAGTCGGATTCTCGGAAACCGCCTTTGCCGCACCCGACGGCGATAACTGGCGAGTCCGCTATTTCTCGCCGGAATCGGAAGTTCCGTTCTGCGGCCACGCCACGATCGCCTTGGGCGCGGCGCTGGTTCGGCAGTTCGGCGATGGTGTTTTCGCGCTGACCCTCAACCAGGCTTCGATCACCGTCGAGGGGTTTCGCGACGGTGCGAACATCGCCGCCGCACTGCAATCGCCGCCGACCCACAGCAAACCGGCTCCGCAGAAGCTGGTCGCCGACGCGCTGGCGCTGTTCGGCTATTCCGCAAGAGATCTCAATCCGGCCATTCCGCCGGCGCTAATCCATGGCGGCGCCGACCATCTCGTGCTGGCGCTGAAGTCACGCCAGGCGCTGGCCGCCATGGCCTATGAGCTGAAAGCCGGACAGACCCTGATGCGGCGCGAAGGACTTGTCACCATCCTGCTCGCTTACGCCGAAACGCCGCGACTGTTCCACACCCGCAACCCGTTTGCCTCCGGCGGCGTCTACGAGGATCCGGCGACCGGCGCTTCGACGGCAGCGTTTGCCGGCTATCTGCGCGACCTCGGTTGGCCGCATGGCGGTGCGATCGATATCGTCCAAGGCGAGGACATGGGCATGGGCTCACGTTTGCATGCCGACATTGCGCCTCAGCCAGGCAGCTCGATCAGGGTGTCGGGAACCGCTCGGATGATGGCGTAGACGCTGCCGGATCTCACGCCGGCCGCTTCAAGCCGAGATGGTCGCGCAGCGTGCGGCCTTCATATTCCTTGCGGAACAGGCCGCGCCGCTGCAGCTCCGGCACAACCAACCTGGCAAAGGCATCGAGCTCGCCGGGAAAATATGACGGCATGACGTTGAAGCCGTCGGCCGCCCCGCCTTCGAATCGCGCCTGCAGTTCGTCGGCGACCTGTGCCGCCGTGCCGACGATGCGCCAATGACCGCGCGCGCCGGCGAAATGACGGGCAAGCTGACGGATGGAAAGGCCGTCGCGGCGCGATTGCTCGACGACCAGCGCCTGCCTGCTTTTCATCCCCTCGCTCTCCGGCAGCTCCGGCAACGGCCCATCAATGGGGTAGCGCCACAGATCGGAAATGCTGAGATAACTGGACAGCAGTGCTACGCCGACATCGTCGGGGATCAGCTCCTGCAACTCCTCATATTTCTCGCGGGCTTCCGCTTCCGTTTCGGCCACCACGGGCGCCACGCCCGGCATGATCTTGATGTCGTCCGGCTCGCGCCCATAGGCCGCCATGCGCCCCTTCAGGTCATCGTAGAAGGCCTTGGCTTCTTCAAAAGTCTGCGCCGCCGTGAACACGACATCGGCGCTGCGGGCGGCCAGGTCGCGGCCGACATCCGAGGCGCCGGCCTGCACCATCACCGGCGCGCCCTGCTGCGAGCGCGGCAGGTCGAGCGGGTCGTGCACCGAAAAACTCTGACCGTTGTAACCGCCGTCCAGCTTGCCATGCCAAAGTCCGGTGACCACTTCGGCGAATTCTCGCGCCCGCTCATAGCGGTCGGCATGGGGCCGGAGGCCCGTGGAGCCGAAATTGGCTGCTTCGATGGGGCTGGCCGACGTCACCAGGTTCCAGCCGGCGCGGCCGCCGCTCAGATGATCGAGCGAGAGGAAGGTCCGTGCCAGCCCGTAGGGTTCGTTGTAGCTTGTCGACGCGGTGGAGACGAGACCGATGCGGCTGGTCTGAACTGCGAGAGCCGAAAGCAGGCTGATAGGCTCAAAGCCGATCGAACGCGAGGTCTGGCTGGCAATGCCGACATTGGCCTCGCGCAGGCCGGCGGCGTCCTCGCAGAAGATCATGTCGAACTTTGCCGCTTCCGCCGTTCGCGCCAGCTGGATGTAGTGGTCGATGTCGATACCCGCCGTGACATGCGCCTTGGGGTGGCGCCAGGCGGCGATGTGATGGCCTGTCGCCCACAGGAAGGCGCCGAGCTTCATCTGGCGGGTCATTGCTCGCCTCCGCCGGCAAGTCCGAGATGCGACCGCAGCGTCGCTCCGCAATAGCTCTCTCGAATCAGGCCTCGTCGCCGCAGTTCCGGCAGAACGAGATCGACGAAATCGTCGAGGGCCGACGGCTGCACCAGGACGTTGAAACCATCGCAGCTTTTCGACCGAAAGCCCGCTTCGAGCCTGTCTGCGAAGACGTCAGTGCCGTTGATGTTCAGTGTTGTAGTCATCAGCACCTTCACCGCGCCAGGATCGCGACCGAACGCCAGCGCGCGGCGCTTCAGATCGTCATAAATTGCTTTCGTACGCTCAGCAGGCCGCTCGTCCAGCAGGATGACATCGGCAGTGCGGGCGGCGATGTCCATCTCAGGCTCCGCCACGCCGGACAGCACCAGCACCGGCGTGTCCTGCGGTGAGCGCGCGACGTTCAGCGGCCCGCGCACCGAGAAGAACTCTCCCTTATGATCGAGCAGATGCATCCTTTCGGGGTCGTGAAAGCGGCCGCCGCTTTTGTCGAATAGCAGCGCGTCTGCATCCCAGCCTTGCCACAGTCCCCTTACGATGCCGATATACTCTTCGGTACGGCGACGGAAATCGTCGCCGGAGAACCCTTCCGGCCGGCTGAAATTGGCCGCCTCGCGCGGATCCTGCACCAGGGTCGCGTGCCAGCCGATGCGGCCGTGGCTGATGATGTCGAGCGAGGCGAAACGGCGCGCCAGATTGTAGGGCTGGTGGGCGACGGTCGAGGCCGCAGCAACAAGACCGATCCTGCTCGTCACCGTCGCCAGCGCAGCCAGCAAGGTCGTCGCTTCAAAGGGTATCTGTTGGTTCGGCGCCGCATCGGCAAGCAGCACCATGTCCAGCCCGGCTGCTTCGGCCTTTTGCACGAACCGGGCGAGGTGATTGAATTCCTCCGCCCCGGGTGAGGTGTCAGGAACCAGCGAAACGGCAAGATGCATCAAGGTGCCGTTGTCCATGGAAGGTCCCTGCAAGACGACATGCCGGAACTATGTTCGCCCCTTCCCGGGATGGCAACCGCTGCCACTGGGCCAACCGCCGGTCACGTGCCGGCCAGCCATCACTTGCCGGCCAGCAAATCCTTGATCAGCCGCTGGCAGCGCTCGGCCATGAAATCGAGCAGCAGCCGCACCTTGGGATCCTGCAATTTCTTGTGCGGATAGACGGCGGCAAACTGCACCGGCGTCGGCGGCGTATCGGCAAGGATCACCTTCAGCCGCTGGTCGCGGATGAACGGCTCGACCTCGAAGCGCGGCTTGTTGATGATGCCGCGGCCCGACAGCGCCCAGCCGGTCAGCACGTCGCCATCGTCGGTGTCGTAGGGTCCATGCACTTCGAATTTCTGCGGGCCGGTCGGCGTCTGCAGCGTCCACACATATTCGCGTGCGCCGGAATAGCGCAGCATCAGGCAGTCATGCTTCTTGCCGATCAGCTCCTGCGGTTCAGTAGGCTCGCCGCGCGCCTCAAGATATTTCGGCGCCGCCACCAGCACGCGCTCGCATTCCATGATGCCGCGCATTCTGAGGCTGGAATCCTCGATGATGCCCAGCCGGAAGGCAACGTCGATGCCTTCCTTCATGATATCGACATTGTGGTCGGAGAGCCGCAGCCGCACCTCGATGTCAGGGTATTTGTCGTGGAAATCGGGAATGCCCGATGCCACCAGCCGGCGCCCCAAGCCAAGCGGCGCCGTCACCTTGATCGTACCGCGCGGCTGGCCTGACAGTGCTGAGACGGCGGCTTCCGCCTCGGTGATCGCCTCCAGCACCTGCTTGGCGCCCGCATAAAACACCGTGCCGTGCTCGGTCGGCATCAATTGCCGCGTCGTGCGGTTGAACAGCCTGACGCCCAGATGCTTTTCCAGCTCCTTGATGCGGTTGGAGGCCACCGCCGGCGAAATGCGCATGTCGCGGCCCGCCGCCGACAGATTGCCGAGTTCGACGACGCGGACGAAAACGGCGATGTTGTCGAGATAGGCCATGCGGATTCCGTGGCTCTCATGCAGCTGCGTGGGATCAGCTTAGTATTTTCCATTTTTTTTTGAAAGTCATCGTGCACCTCGCCCCTTTCCGTTTGCGCCCCAGTCCGTAAAGTCAGCCGATCGGCAGGGACGACTTCAATGATGGATTTCGCAATTTTCTGGGAATGGCTGAGTTTCGCCGTGCGCTGGCTGCATGTCGTCACCGGCATCGCCTGGATCGGCTCCTCCTTCTACTTCGTCGCGCTCGATCTCGGCTTGCGCCAGCGTCCCGGCCTGCCCGCCGGCGCGTTCGGCGAGGAATGGCAGGTGCACGGCGGCGGCTTCTACCACATCCAGAAATATCTGGTGGCGCCGGCCGAAATGCCTGAGCACCTGACCTGGTTCAAATGGGAATCCTACGCCACCTGGCTGTCCGGCTTCGCCATGCTGTGCGTCGTCTATTACGCCGGCGCCGACCTGTTCCTGATCGATCCCAATGTGCTGCCGATGTCGGTGCCGACAGGCATTCTGCTGTCGATGGCCACCATCGGCGTCGGCTGGGTGGTCTATGATCTTCTGTGCCGCTCGCCGCTGGGGAAAAGCGACACCGGCCTGATGCTGGTGCTTTACGGCGTGCTGGTCTTCATCGCCTGGGGTCTGACCCACCTGTTCACCGGCCGCGCCGCTTTCCTGCATCTTGGCGCCATCACCGCCACGATCATGTCGGCCAACGTCTTCATGGTCATCATCCCCAACCAGAAGATCGTCGTCGCCGACCTGATCGCCGGCCGCAAGCCCGATCCGAAATACGGCAAGATCGCCAAGCAGCGCTCGCTGCACAACAATTACCTGACGCTGCCGGTTTTGTTCCTGATGCTGTCGAACCACTATCCGCTGGCCTTCGGCACGGAGTTCAACTGGGTCATTGCCTCGCTGGTGTTCATCATCGGCGTTCTGATCCGGCACTATTTCAACACCGTGCACAAGCGTGCCGGCAACCCGCACTGGACCTGGATGGCAGCCGCCGTGCTGTTCGTCATCATCATCTGGCTGTCGACCGCGCCGAAGGTGCTGACCGGCGAGCCCAAGGCGTCCGCCGCCGCCGAAGTCTACATCGCCTCCGCACATTTCCCGGCCGTGCGCGACACCGTGCTCGGCCGCTGCTCCATGTGCCATGCCGAGGAGCCGGGCTACGAGGGCATTTACCACGCACCCAAGGGCGTGATGCTCGACACCGATGCGGCGATCGCCGAACACGCCCGCGAGATCTATCTGCAGGCCGGCCGCAGCCACGCCATGCCACCCGCCAATGTCTCAGGGATTACCGACAAGGAGCGGGCATTGCTGGTGGCATGGTTCGAAGGCGCAGGTAAATAGGCATGACATCAACACTTCTGCGCGGCCGCACGCTGTCCTTCCTGCGCTGGCCCGAAAGCATCGACGACCATGCCGCCTGGCGCTACGAGGAGGATGGCGGCCTGCTGATCAGCGATGGCAGGATCGTCGCTGCCGGCGCCTATGCACAGGTCGAGAAACAGGCCGGCGAAGGCGCTGAGAAGATCGACCATCGGCCGCATCTGCTGCTGCCCGGCTTCATCGATGCGCATGTGCATTTTCCGCAGATGCAGGTCATCGCGTCGTTTGGCGCCGAACTGCTCGACTGGCTGAACACCTACACCTTCCCGGAAGAGACGAAGTTCGCCAACGCCCAGCATGGCCGCCGCATTGCCCGGCTGTTCCTCGACGAGATGCTGCGCCATGGCACGACGACGGTCGCCGCCTATTGTTCAGTGCACAAGGCGTCCGCCGAAGCGTTCTTTGCCGAGTCGCACGACCGCAACATGCTCAACATCGCCGGCAAGGTGATGATGGACCGCAATGCGCCAGCCGGCGTGCTCGACACCCCGCAATCGGGCTATGACGACTCGAAGGCGCTGATCGCGCAATGGCACGGCAAGGGCCGGCAACTCTACGCCATCACGCCGCGCTTCGCCATCACCTCGTCGCCCGAGCAGATGGAAATGGCCGGCGCGCTTTGCCGCGAACACCCCGACCTGCATATGCAGACGCATCTGTCGGAAAACCACGCCGAGATCGCTTTCACCCAGGAGCTCTACCCCTGGTCGCGCGACTACACGGATGTCTACGAGCACTATGGGCTGCTGGGCAAAAAGAGCCTATTCGGCCATTGCATCCATCTGTCGGAACGCGAGGCGGATGCTCTCTCGGATACGGGTTCGGTGGCGGTGTTCTGCCCGACCTCCAACCTGTTTCTTGGCTCAGGCCTGTTCGACTATCAGCGCTTTCGCCGCCGCGACAAGCCGCTACGGATCGCCGCCGCCACCGATGTCGGCGGCGGTACCAATTATTCGATGCTGCGCACCATGGACGAAGGCTACAAGGTGATCGCGCTGAACGGCGAGAAGTTGAATCCCTTCCAGTCCTTCTGGCAGCTCACCCGCGGCAATGCCGAGGCGCTATCGGTGGCGGAAAAGGTCGGCACGCTGGACCTAGGCACTGACGCCGACATCGTCGTGCTCGACGCTCGCGCTACGCCTGCCATGCGGCTCAGGATGGAAACGGTGGAGACGCTGGCGCAGGAACTGTTCCTGCTGCAGACGCTGGGCGACGACCGGGCGGTGCGCGAGGTTTACGTGGCGGGAAGACCGGCGAAGAGCGACATGATTGCGGGGTAAGGCCCGCCCCCCGAGGGGAGAGGACCGCAGCTCGACGAAGTGGGGTCGATCTTCGCGCGGGACAAGATGATGGTTGCGCCTGGTTGCCAAGTGGTTCCCCCACTCCGTCGCCGCTTCGCGGCGCCACCCCTCCGGAGGGAGAGGAAGAGGGCCTCGGCTTCGCAGGACGGGCGCCGGTTCGGACAGCTTGGCGCCCTTCCTCTACCCCGTCGATCGGGGGAGAGGTGTCGAGCGAAGCTCGACGGAGTGGGGGTCGACCCTGGCGGGCACGACGACCGCTGCGACGGGAGCTTGACCGGGCGAAGCTTGTCGTACAAACGACGGGTGACGATTTTCGGAGAAAGAAAATGGCCGCTGCGGACGACATTGCTCTGATCCAGAAACAGGAAGAGGCGCTGATCTTCCCGGCCTTTGACGAGGCTGTCGCCTTCAAGATCGGCTCGGCCATCCGCGACCGCGCGCTGGCCGAAAACTTCCCCATCATCGTCGATATCAGGACTTTCGACCGGCCGCTGTTTTACGCAGCGATGCCGGGCTCCAACGCCTCCAATCCGGACTGGGCGCGGCGCAAGATCAATGTGGTGAAACGGTTTCTCAAAAGCACCTATCGGATGGTGCTGGAGCAGCAGCGCCCGGACCGCACCTTCAAGGTCGGCGAGGCGCTGGATATATCAGACTATGTGCTGGCCGGCGGCGGTTTTCCCATAAATGTCAAGGGCGCCGGCGTCATCGGCGCGATTACGGTCTCCGGCCTGCCGGAGCGTGACGACCATGGCGTCGTCGTCGAAGCGATCTGCAACTACCTGCGCCTTGACGCTGCCGAGTTGACACTGCCGCCGGAAGCCAAATGACAGAGCCCAAGCCGTTCCTCATTTCGATCTTCAATGCCGCCGTGGCTGCCGCCGATCCCCAAAGAACCATCAGGGATCATTTGCCGGCAAAGCCAAGGGGCCGCACCATCGTCATCGGTGCCGGCAAAGGCTCGGCGCAGATGGCGGCGGCTTTCGAGAAGGTGTGGGACGGGTCGATCGAAGGGTTGGTCGTCACCCGCTACGGCTATGGCGCCAAATGCGAGCGCATCGAGATCATCGAGGCGGCGCATCCGGTGCCGGACGCCGCCGGCCTCGAAGCGTCGCGGCGGCTGCTCGCCAAGGTGCGGGGGCTGACCGCGGACGATCTGGTGGTGGCGCTGATTTCCGGCGGGGGCTCGGCGCTGCTGCCGTCACCCGCTGGCAGCCTGACGCTTGCCGACGAGATCGCCGTCAACGAGGCGCTGCTCGCTTCCGGCGCGCCGATTGCGGCGATGAACACCATCCGCAAGCATGTCTCCACCATCAAGGGCGGCCGGCTGGCGGCTGCAGCATATCCGGCCAGAGTGGTGTCGCTGGTCGTCTCGGATATTCCCGGCGACAATCCGGCGCTGGTTGCCTCCGGCCCGACCGTTCCCGACACCGGCAGCCGCGCGGACGCGCTGGCGTCGATCGCTGCCTATGGCATGAAGCTGCCGGCTTCAGTCATGGCGCATGTCAATTCGCCGGCTGCCGATGCGCCTCAGCAGGACGATCCGCGCTTTGCTCGCAATGAAGTGCATCTGATCGCTTCGGCCGGCGTGTCGTTGGAGGCGGCAGCTGCCGAAGCCAAACGTCAAGGCATCGAAGCCGTCATCCTCTCCGATTCCATCGAGGGCGAAGCGCGCGAGGTCGGTGGCATCCATGCGGCGATCGCGCGCGAAGTGGCGACGCGCAACCGGCCGTTCCAGAAGCCAGTGCTGATCCTCTCCGGGGGCGAAACCACGGTGACGCTTCGTGCCAAAGGCAAGGGCGGCCGCAACTCGGAATTCCTGCTCGCCTTCGCCGTCGGCATCAGCGGCACACAAGGCATCCATGCGCTGGCCGCAGACACTGACGGCATTGACGGTTCGGAGGACAATGCCGGCGCCTTCGCCGACGGTTCGACGGTGTCGCGCATGCGCGTGGCCGGCGTCGATGCCAAGGCTATGCTGGCCGGCAACAACGCCTGGACGGCCTTCAATGCCGTCGGCGATCTTTTCGTGCCAGGCCCGACTGGCACGAATGTCAACGATCTCAGGGCGATCCTGATTCGCTGAACTTGTGCCGACGGACCGCCTACACCTCGTGCAGATAGAGGTGATAGTCCAGCTCGCTGACCGTGCGCGCGACGCGCAGATATTCGGATTGCTTGATCGCAACAAACGTCCGGTGCAGGTCTTCGCCGAGCGCGCCTTTCAGGAAGGTCGACGCCCTTGCCGCTTCGATCGCGGCGCGCCAGTCCACCGGCATGGTCGTGCGGGTGATTGCCGATTCATAGCCATTGCCGGTGGTTTCGGGTCCGGGGTCGAGACCTTCGTCGAGACCTTTGACGATGCCGGCCAGTACCGTCGCCGCGATCAGATAGGGATTGGCGTCGACGCCCGACGGCCGATGCTCGATGCGCCGGTTTTTCGTATCGCCCGCCGGAACGCGCAGCGCCACCGAACGGTTGTTGACGCCCCAGGTCGGCGCCACCGGCGCGTAGGATTGCGAAACGAAGCGCCGCCATGAATTGGCATGCGGCGCAAACACCAGCATCGATTCGGCCATGGTCTGGATCAGGCCGCCGAGCCCCTGCAGCAATGGCAGCGACCAGCTTTCGCCGCCGGCTTCGGCAAACACGTTCCGGCCGGCTTTATCCTGCAGCGAGACATGGAAATGCATGCCGGATCCGGCATACTTCTCGATCGGCTTGGCCATGAAGCAAGCGGTGACGCCATGGCGGCGCGCCTGTGCCCGCACCAGCCGCTTCAGCATGACAAGGTCGTCGGCCGCCCGCATGACGTCCTTGCGATAGTTCAATGTCAGCTCGTACTGGCCGGGCGCATATTCGGAAATGACCGTTTCTGCCGGGATGCCTTGTGCCTTGGCGGCGGCATAGATGTCGGAAAACAGCGGTTCCATGCCGTGCAGATGGTCGACGGAGTAGACCTCGGTCTTGCCCGAGACGCGGCCGTCGAGCACGGCGTCCGCCGGCTTCACCTTGCCGTCAGCGTCGCGTTCGTTGGCCAGAAGAAAAAATTCGAGCTCGAAAGCGCCGGCGGGATAGAGACCCTTGGCCGCCAGTATGTCCACCTGGCGGGCCAGCGCCAGCCGCGGGTCGGAAGACATCGGCCGGCCGTCGAGCATGTACATCGCCATCAGCAGTTGCCCGCGCGGCGGCTGCGTGCCAAACAGCGGCACCAGCGTGCCGGGGATCGGCCATGCCCTGAGGTCGCCGTCGCCGGTCGTCCAGATCAAGCCGGTCTCGTGTACGTCCTCACCGGTGATGTCGAGGCCGAGGATCGAGATCGGCATATGCCGGCCGCCCTCGAAAATGCTCATCAATTCGTGCCGGCGCACGATCTTGCCGCGGCCGACGCCATTGGCGTCGGTCAGCACGATGTCGAAGGCCTCGATTTCAGGATGCGCGGCGAGGAAGGCTTTGGCTTCGCTGGGCGTCGAGCCCGAAGGTGAGGTCGCTGTTGGGGTCGGCATGCGCGCTTGTCTCATGCCGCAAGCCTTGCCGCAACCGCTGCGAAGGCGGTGATCAACCGGTTGACCTGGGCGCCGGTGGTCGCTGGCGAGATCAGCATCATGTTGTGGAAGGGCGCGATCAGCACGCCTTGATTGACCAGCGCGACATGGATCGCGGCTTCGAGTTCGGGCGCGTGCGCGGCTTCCGCCTCACCGCCATTCCTGAGCGGGCCGGGCGCGCAGATGAACTCGACGCGCGCGCCGACCCGGGAAACATGCCAGGGCAGGCGGTAGCGGTCGATGACGCCGGTCAGCCCGGCGTCGAGCCGCCGCGCCAGATGGTCCATCCGCTCATAGTTCTCTTGCGTCATCACCTCTTCGAGCGCCGCGCGCATCGCCGCGAACTGCAGCGGGTTGGCCGACAGCGTCGTGCCCATGCCGGAATAGCCCGGCTCCTTGGTCCTGTTGTAGGCGGCATAGCGCGTGGCGACGTCGTCGCTCATGCCCCATACACTGGCCGGCACACCGCCGGCGATCGGCTTGCCCAGCACGAAAAAGTCCGGCTCCAGCCCGTATCTTTTTGTGTAGCCGCCGGGGCCGGTCGAGATCGTATGCGTCTCGTCGATCAAAAGCAGCGTGCCGGTCGCGCGGGTGAGACGCCGCAGTGCGTCGTGGAAGCCGGAATCGGGCAGCACCATGCAGGAATTGGTCAGCACCGGCTCGGCGATGACGCAGGCGACGTCGCGGTCCGCGAGTGCTGCTTCGAGTGCTGCTATATCGTTGAATTCGATAACCTTTGCGGTCTTGGTCAGGTCGCGAAACTCGCCCGCCAGTCCCGGCCGGTTGACAGCTTTGCCGTCGACCAGCCGCACCATCGTCTCGTCGACCGAGCCGTGATAGCAGCCGTTGAACACCAGGATCTTTTCCCTTGATGTGACCGCGCGGGCGACGCGCAGCGCAAAACGATTGGCGTCGGTCGCCGTCGTCGCGATCTGCCAGAAGGGCAGGCCGAAACGCTGCTGCAGCAACGGGCCGATGGCCAGCGCATCCTCGGAAGGCAACATGTAGGTCAGGCCGCGCCTGGCTTGGCGGCGTATGGCACGCGCCACCGGCAGCGGCGAATGGCCGAACATAGAACCGGTGTCGCCGAGGCAGAAATCGTCGAGCTTGTTGCCGTCGATGTCGGTGATGGTGGCGCCCTTGGCGCTGTCGACCAGAATCGGAAACGGCGTCGGCCAGTCGTTCATCCAGTGCATCGGCACACCGCCGAAGAAGCCGGGCAGGCCGTTGCCGACCTTGGCTTGCGATTTCGGCCGTGCCTTGCGGAAGACGGAGGCCTCCGCCTCACGCAACTTCGCGATGCGGGCGGGGCTGACGCCGCCAATGGAAGTCGTTGAATGGTCGATTGAATGCATGAAGAACCCTCTCGCCCGGCACTGTAGACGTCAGCGGTCCGCAACCGCAATTGGCCGCCTGGCCGCCCTGCATTGGTTCAGCCGCCACGGCAGATGCAGCCAGCGCTTGACCTCAGGGCGCGGACTGGCATCAATGTGGTTGGGCTTAGGTCTTTGGGGGAGAAAAAATGCGGGCGATCATCTGCACTGCGGCACTGCTTATGTCGACCGGCGCGGCCTTTGCGAGTGGCGGTATCTGGTGCACCACCGAGGATGCGGCGGCAATATTCCAGGTCGAAGCCGGTGTCACCAGGGGCATGGGCGGGCCGACCTTCAATTTTCGCGGCGATCTGGAAATTCTCGGCAGGCCTGCCGGCGACAGCCTGCGCAAGACCGTGTTCGAGGATTCCAACCTGACGCAGTACTGGCTCGACGACAAGGAATTGCGGCTGAACATCTACCACGAGCACGAGGTCGCGCAGCGCATCAACTCGGTCGAACTGACGATCCTGACCAAGACCAGTGATGAGGGCGTCTATGACGGGCTTTATACCCTCGCCATCTACGACGCCGCGGCGGATACGGACCAGGACGGCAAGCCGGTTGAAGTCACCGGCAAAGTATCCTGCGGCGCCGAATAGCTCTTCTCGATCGGAAATCAGTCTGCCTGCATCGAGGCGATGGCGCGCCGCATCAGGTCGAGAAACAGCAGCCGCTCCTCCTCGCTGAAGCCGGCTAGTGCTGCCTCGTTCTGCAAACGCGCCGCCTGCGTCGCGGGTTCGCGCAGGCCAATGGCTTTCGGGGTGAGATGGATCGACTGCGAGCGCCCGTCTTCGGGGTGTGAGCGTCGTTCGATCAGCCCGTCGCGCTCCATGCGGATCAGCGTGTTGGCCATCGTCGCCTGCTCGACGCTAAGCCGCTGCACGAGTTCGCGTTGCGTCAGGCCATCTTCATCCCACAACGCCAGCAGCGTCATGAACTGCGCCGGCGCCAGCCCCAGCGGCCGGATGCGCTGTTGCAGCCGGTTGGCGAACAATCGCGCCATGTGGTTGGCCAGGAATCCGGCGGATCGCTCTTTCTGAAATGCCATGTCCGCAACATATCCGTTGAATAGCATGCTATGCAATGATATATAGCTTGCTATGTAGATAGAGATGGAGATAAAAATGAAAACCTTGGTTCACGCAGCGGCGGGCGCCGTCGCGCTCCTCACGGTTTCGGCCTTCTGGCTGTCGACGGCGACAGTTGAACTGCTCGGCGACGAGGCCGCGATTGCCATGGTCAAAAGCTGGGTGCTGGCCGGCATGGCGGTGCTCATTCCGGCGATGATCGTCGCCGGGGCGTCCGGTTTCTCGCTCGGCAAGGGCTGGAAAAGCCCGGTCGTCGCGCGCAAGAAGCAGCGCATGCGCATCATCGCCGCCAACGGGCTGCTGGTGCTGGTGCCCTCGGCCTACCTGCTCAGCAGCCTCGCCGATGCCGGTCGCTTCGACACCTTGTTCACGATCGTCCAGGCGATCGAACTGACGGCCGGTGCCGTCAACATCACGCTTTTGTCGCTCAACATGCGCGACGGGCTGTCGCTGCGGCGAAAGCCTGCCCGGCTGGTCGCGCCTGCCCGGTAAGTTCAGGCCGAAATGTCGATGACGCCGCAGTCGCCGGTGGCACTGCCGAAGGCGACGCGGCGCTCTTCCTTGTCCCACATCATCGCGGTGATGGCGCCCTTGCCCGGCCGGCGCAAAAGCACCTCCTTGGCATCGGCAAAACGCACCGCCATCACCATGCCGTCATCATAGCCGACGGCCACGACATCCTGGCTCGGATGGCAGGCGACCGCGGTCACCATGGCGTTGCCGCGCGTGCCGAGCTCCAGCGGCGCCTTGCCCATCGGCCCGTCCTTGCCCGAAAACGGCCAGACGATCGCCGCCGGCGCGCCGGAACTCGCCAGCCATTTGCCCTTGGCGCTCCAAGACAGGCTTTTCACCTTGCCGGGATAGCCGGTCATGCGCATGTGCTTGCCGTCGGCGAGCTTCCAGCCATGCAGCGCGTTTTCCTGCATGGTGGTGACGACGAAGGCGCCGTCCGGCGAGAAGGTCATGCCGGTATGGGCGCCGGCCCATTCGAGCTCGACCGGCTTTCCCTCGGCCGCCGGGAAATGCAACGTCGCGCCATTGTAGCGGGCGACGCCAAAACGCATGCCCTTGGGCGAAAACGCCAGCCCCTCGACCGAGCGCGGATGCGCAAACTCTTTTGTCCGGCCATCGGCAAAGCGCACGAAGGCGGTCTTGCCCGAGGCATAGGCGATGGCACCTTGCGGTCCGGCGGCGACGCTGGTGATCCACTTTTTGCCGGCCGTCGCCAGTTCGCTGGCATTGCCGCCTGCGGTGACGGCGAAAACCTTCCCATCCTCGCCGCCGGTGATCAGCCGATCGTTGGCCGCGTCGTGAAAGGCAGCGAGCAGCCCGTCATTGGCCTGGATGGTCTTGTGACCATGGTCGAGCCGATGCACGGCGCCGTCGGCCAGCGCAAAATGCGGCACGTTGTCGAGGAAGACGGCGGCGACGCAATGGCCATCGAGATCGAGGGGGGCGACTGTGGGCATGGCTATCTTTGTTCAGCTGGATGAGAGTGCGGAGGCATCTGGGCGGCTTACTCGACGTTTGCAGTTCCGGCAACCGTGAGGGTCGCCAAGTCGGAGCAATCGCTTGTCTCGGATCGCCAATGATGGCGCTGCCCCTCATTGTCCTGCGGGACATTTCTCCCCGTATAGTGACAGGGAGAAAGGCAGCTGTCGCGGATGGTTTCGCCAATCACCAGCGCTGCAGAATAGGCGCCGGCGCTGCGGCCAGCCTTCTTCTCCCCGTCACTATACGGGGAGAAGGTGCCGGCAGGCGGATGAGGGGCAGCGCCAACCGTCAAACAGGAGTTGCGACGCAGAAACGGGATTGCCGGGCGCTAGTGCCTCACAATCAAGCCGCCTGGCAGGCGTCAAAGCTCTTCTTCAGCCGCTCGGCGTCGAGCTCGCGGCCGATGAACACCAGCCGGCTCTCATGCTTCTCGCCATCTTTCCAGGCGCGCTGGTGGTCGCCTTCGATGATCATGTGCACGCCCTGGATGACATAGCGCTCATCATCGCCCTTGAGCGCAATGATGCCCTTCAGCCGCAGGATGTTCGGGCCTTCCATCTGGGTGATCTTCTCGATCCAGGGAAAGAACTTCTTCGGGTCCATCTCGCCGCCGCGCAGCGACACCGATTGCACCGTCACGTCATGAATGTCGGACGGGTGCGCGTGATGATGGTGCCCATCGTGATCATGGTCGTGCCCGTCATGATCATGGTGGTGATGATCGTGGTCATGGTCATGATGATCGTGATCGTGCTCGTCATGCGCCTCGAGGAAATGTGGGTCGTTCTCCAGCGCCCTGGAAAGATCGAAGGCGCCACGGTCGAGCACCTCGGTCAGCGCCACGCCGGCGCGCGTGGTGCGATGGATCCTCGCTGCCGGGTTGATGGCGCGGATCGTCGCCTCGACCTTGGCGAGCTCTTCCGGCGTCACCAGATCGGTCTTGTTGAGAACGATGACGTCGGCAAACGCGATCTGGTCTTCGGCTTCGCGCGAATCCTTCAGCCGCAGCGGCAGATGCTTGGCGTCGACCAGCGCCACCACCGCGTCGAGCCTGGTCTTGGAGCGCACGTAGTCGTCCATAAAGAAGGTCTGCGCCACCGGCACCGGATCGGCGAGCCCAGTGGTCTCGACAACGATGGCGTCGAAGCGGCCGGGGCGGCGCATCAGGCCCTCGACGACTCGGATCAGGTCGCCGCGCACGGTGCAGCAGACGCAGCCATTGTTCATTTCGTAGATTTCCTCGTCGGATTCCACGATCAGCTCGTTGTCGATGCCGATCTCGCCGAACTCATTGACGATGACGGCGTAGCGCTTGCCGTGGTTTTCCGAGAGGATGCGGTTGAGCAGCGTCGTCTTGCCAGCGCCGAGATAGCCGGTGAGAACGGTTACAGGGATCTGCGTCTGTGCATCGCTCATGTCATGCCTCGAAGAATTTGGGCCGCGACGGGCCTCGAAAAGGATTGTTGGTTCCATATAGGATGCCCCTGCCGGTTTTGCACGTGGCAAACCAATGGGCCAATGAGCCTGCCGACCTTACCGAATTGTCATTGGCGCCGGCCGATCAAGCCGCCTAGATATCGACGCGGGAGGCTGCTCGAATTGAATTGAAGAGGCGTGCTATGCCCGACAAGTCATCCCCCTTCGTGCTAAGCCGGCGCCGGGCGCTCGGCCTGATCGCCGTAACCGCTGGCGGCGGTGTCTTCCTACCGGCCGCCGCAAGGGCGGCGCAGGCTTCGCCCTATGCCGGGCTCGCTCTGTTCGACGACGGCGCCGGGGTGTGCGCGATTACCCCTGAAGTGACCGAGGGGCCGTTCTACTTCGACCCGAAGCTCGAACGCGCCGATGTCACCGAAGGCAAAAAGGGCGTTGCCCTCAATGTGCGGCTGCAAATCGTCGATGCCACCTGTCGCCCGCTTGCCGGCGCCCGCGTCGACATCTGGCATTGCGACGCGCAAGGCGCCTACTCCGGCTATCCCGGGCAAGGCGATGGCCAGGATGTCGACACCTCCGGCCAGAGCTTTCTGCGGGGCTGGCAGAAGACGGACGCCAGCGGCATCGTCTCCTTCGCCACCATCTATCCCGGCTGGTATCACGGCCGCACCACCCACATTCATTTCAAGGTCTTCCCCAACGACAATTCGGTGATGACCGGTCAGCTGTTCTTCCCCGACAGCCTCAGTGAGCAAATCTTCACCACGGTCGCCCCCTACAATGACCGCCCCGGCAAGCGCGACACGTCGAACGCACGCGACGGCATCGCTCGGCAGGCCGGGCCGCTGTCACAGGCGGCGCTGCGCGAAGTGGCGGACGCCTATCAGGCGCTGTTGGTCATCGCGGTGAAGGCCGGTTGAGCGGCCTCGTTTTGCGCATCAGGGGTCCCGCTGAAAGAACCCTCGCGCCGAAAAGTCGTTTGTCATCTAACTGAAATAAACATCTGGCATTCACCTCGGCGGACACCGCAATGCTTGCCGGCAAAGCTGTTTTGCAAAGCCGGAATCTTTTTTGATCGTCATTGCCAACCGGGCGGCTGGGTCTATGCTGCCCGCACCGGTTCGGCCGAAGAGGGATGACCATGGCCAAGGCGGACAAGACTGCGACAATGAGCCGGCTGCATTCGGCGGCGCGACTGGCGCGTACGGCACTTGCCGCACGGCTTCTGGCGCACGGCTTCTACGCCGGGCAGGACCAGATCATGCTGGCGCTCGACCGCGAGGATGGCCAGACGCCCGGCAATCTCGCCGGCCGTCTCGGCGTGCGCCCGCCGACCATCACCAAGACCATCAACCGGCTGCAGGCGCAGGGTTTTCTGGAAAAGCGCGCCTCCTCGGCGGATGCCCGCCAGGCCCACATCTTCCTCACCGAGACCGGCCGCGACATCATCCACGCCATCGAGAAATCGGTGAAGAAGACCGAGAAGCAGGCGCTGAAGGGCCTCGACAAGAAGGACCAGAAGGCGCTGTTCAAGCTGCTGGCCCGCATCGAGGCAAACCTTTCCAACGAGGAAATGGTGCTCATCGACGACGAGGTCGACGTCGACGACTGATCTCGGTATCAGGCGGCCGCTTTCGCTGGCCCGTGGATCAGGGCCGACCAGCGTCCCGGCGTGACGCCGAACGCCTTCTTGAAATGCCTGTTGAAATGGCTCTGGTCGCTGAAGCCGGCCGCGATGGCGATCTGCGCCAGCGGCTCGTTGGCCTCGATCATCCGGCGCGCCCGTTGCAGCCGGCGCATCACCAGAAAGCGGTGCGGGCTGGTTGCGAAGGCGGCGCGGAAATGCCGCGACAGGGCATAGCGGTCGAGCCCGGTGATCGCCTCCAGTTCCTCCGATCGCACGCTTTGCTCCGCGTTTTCCTCGAGATAGTCGCGTGCCAGGCTGGCGGCGCGCCATGCGGTTTTCAAGATCGGTTTTGCCGGCTGGCCGGCATGCCGCGCCAGGCTTTGCGTCAACTGTGAGATGAAATCGGTGACGAACAGCTCGTCCAGTTCCTGGTCCAGCGGTCCCAGCGCCGAAAGCAGCGTGGCGCAGAAGGCGTGGTCGATCACCACGGCATCGCGCACGAACGGCAACGCTGCCCCGCCGAGGCAGTCCAGAATGAGAGACGGCTCCAGATAGAGTATCCGGTAGCGCAGCCCGTCTTCGGTGCCGGCGCCGCCATCGTGCAATTCATCGGGATGCAGCACGATGATCTGGCCCGGCAGGCTGTGATTTGTCGCGCCGCGATAGCGGAAGCTCTGCACGCCATGCAGTGTCACGCCGATCGCATAGGTGTCGTGGCGATGGAGATCGAAGGCGTTGCCGTGAAACCGCGCCTCGATACGCTCCATGCCGGCAGGCCCAGGGGCCGCGACAATGCAGCTTTCGCGCTCATCCACGCACAAACGTCCAAGACCTTGCAGGGCCTGCCTGTCTAGATCGTGCGGCATCGCTTCATTTCACAACTCGAATTGGTCAAGTCTCTCATGTTCGATACGAAGTTCGCAATCGTGCTGCAGGACGATCTTCCGGTCTGGCAGAAACTGAATGTCACCGCCTTCCTGACCAGCGGCATCGTCGCGCAGTGTCCCGACATTATCGGCGAGCCCTACCGCGACCGCGCCGGCAACATCTACAACCCGCTGTCGATCCAGCCGGTCATTGTCCTTTCCGCCGACCGTCTGACACTTGGCGCGATCCATCGGCGGGCTCTGGAGCGCGCTGTGGAAACCTCGCTCTATGTCGAGGAAATGTTTTCGACCGGCCACGACGTCGCCAACCGCGCCGTCTTTTCGCAATTCGCACCCGACGACGCCAAAGTCGTCGGTATCGCGTTGCGCGCCGACAGGAAACTTGTCGACAAGATCACCAAGGGCGCCCGCATGCTTTCCTGATCCTCTCGGGCCTGTCGGCGCCTCTTGTTGTGCCAGGCGCTTTTGGCTTGCCGGCTGGCGGCGATTCCCGCAAAGGTGGGTTTCCGCCTTACCTTCCATCCGGCCCGATTTTGAGTGCTCCCCAAAAACAGGACGAAAGCGCGACGCCCCCGGCGGCGATCGTCTGCATGCTTTCGGTCTATGTGTGCTTCACCTTTCTCGACACCAGCAGCAAATATCTTGTCCTGGCCGGCGTCTCGGCGCTGATCGTCGCCTGGGCTCGTTTCACCGTTCACGTGCTGATCGTCGGCGTCTTTCTGCGCGGTTGGCGCGATCCGTCGCGCTTTCGTGCCAACAATCTGCCGGCGCATATACTGCGCGGTCTGTTCCTGTTCGGATCGACCATATTCAACGTGCTGGCGCTGCGGACACTGCAACTGGCCGAAACCACCTCGATCTTCTTCTTCGCACCGATGGTGATCACCGCCCTTGCCGGTCCGCTGCTCGGCGAGTGGGCCGGCTGGCGGCGCTGGCTGGCCATCCTGACCGGCTTTGTCGGGGTCCTCATCATCACCCGACCCGGCGTCGGCGTTTTCGGCATCGGCCATCTCTTTGCGCTCTGCTCGATGCTGTCGAACTGCTTCTATGTCATTATGACGCGCCGCATGTCGGCCAGCGAAACCTCCGAGAGCCTCATCCTGTTTTCGGCACTGGCGCCGGCCGTGCTGCTTTTGCCGCTACTGCCGTTTTCGCTGTCGCTGCCGCAGGATGGCTGGCACTGGGTCGTGCTTTTTATGCTCGGCGTGTTCGGCGCCATCGGCCATTGGCTGCTGGTGCAGGCCTATCGCATCGCCACCACGACGGCGCTCGCGCCCTATCCCTATTCGCAAATGGTGTGGATGATTGTTTCCGGCTGGTTCTTCTTCAACCAGTTCCCCGACCGCTGGACGCTTCTGGGCGCTGCAATCATCGTCGCCAGCGGCCTCTACATCGTCCATCGCGAGCACCGGCTGCGCGTGCGCAATCGCGCCGCGCTCGACGTCGAGATGGAAGCGCTGGCAAAAAAACTTTGATTTGCACCCGATCGATGGCATAAGGCCGCGTTTAAACTGTTTAAGCCGGTCGGGGAGCACAGGTCGCTGGCACAGAAGATCAAGCTTTCGACGATCGCGGATGCGCTCGGCGTGTCCACGGCCACCGTCTCGCTGGCGTTGCGCGACAGCCCGCTGGTCGCCGGCACGACGCGCGACCGCATCAAGGAGCATGCCCGCGCCATCGGCTATATCTACAACCGCCGTGCCGCCAGCCTGCGCACCTCGCGCTCCGGCATCGTCGGCGTCGTCGTCCATGACATCATGAACCCGTTCTTTGCCGAGATCCTGCGTTCGATCGAAAGCGAGCTCGACCGCAGCCGGCAGACTTTCATCCTGTCCAACCACTACGACCAGCTCGAAAAGCAGCGCACCTTTATCGACACGCTTTTGCAGCTCGGCGCCGACGGCGTCATCATGTCGCCGGCCATCGGCACGCCGGCTTCCGACATCGTCATGGCCGAGGAAAACGGCCTGCCGGCGGTATTGATCGCACGCACCGTCGAAGGCGCCGATGTGCCGGTGTTTCGCGGCGACGATTCCTATGGCACCGGCCTTGCCACCAACCATTTGATCTCGCTCGGCCACAAGCGCATCGCCATGATCGGCGGCACCGACCAGACTTCGACCGGCCGCGACCGCTACCAGGGCTATGTCAACGCCATGGAGGCGGCCGGGCTGGAGGTCAGGCCGTCCTGGCGCATCGCCGGCCCGCGCACCAAGCAGGCCGGATTTGAGGCGGCTGGACAGTTTTTGGCGCTGAAAGACAGGCCAACCGCCGCCTGCTGCTGGAATGATCTCGTCGCTATCGGCCTGATGAACGGCATCGCACGCGCGGGCCTCGTGCCGGGTGTCGACATTTCCGTCACCGGCTATGACGATCTCGAGGAGGCTGCGATCGCGACGCCTGCGCTGACCACGGTCTGGAATGGCCAGCGCGAGGTCGGCCGTCGCGCCGCCAGCGCACTGCTCGACAAGCTCAACGGGCAGACGGTGCGGCCGTCGCAGGAACTGATCAAGCCGGAACTGCATGTACGTCAGTCGACCGGCAAGCCGGTGGAACGTGCATGACAAAGACCCACCAATTGCAGACCGTCGCCATTCTGGTGCCGGGGCATTTCAACGACCATGCCGTTGAGCGCATCGACCGGACCTTCAATCGGGTCAGGATCGAGCGCGCCGATCCGGCGCTGGTCACCGACGAGATGCGCAGCAAGGTGCGCGGCATCGCTTCCTTCGCCGGCATCAACGCCGCGATGATGGATGCATTGCCCAATCTCGAACTCATCGCCTCGTTCGGCGTCGGTTATGATTCGGTCGATGTCGGCCATGCGGCCGCGAAAAACATCATGGTCACCAACACGCCCGATGTGCTGACCGAGGAGGTCGCCGACACCACGATCGGACTGCTGATCAACACCATCCGTGACCTGACGCGCGCTGAAAACTGGCTGCGCGATGGCAGCTGGGTGCGCAAGGGCAACTATCCGCTGAGCCGGTTGACCTTGCGTGGTCGCAAGGTCGGTATCTTCGGCATGGGCCGCATCGGGCAAGCCATTGCCCGGCGGCTGGAAGCCTTTGGCTTGCCGGTCGCCTATCACAACCGGCGCCAGGTCGAAGGCCTGGCCTACGCTTACCACCCGACCCTGAAGGGTCTAGCCGAAGCGGTCGATACGCTGATCTCCGTGGCGCCCGGCGGCGCTTCGACGGAAAAGGCGGTCAACGCCGAAATCCTGTCGGCGCTCGGCGCCAACGGCGTCTTCGTCAACATCGGCCGCGGCAGCACCGTGGACGAGGCAGCCCTTGCGGCAGCGCTTGCCAACGGCACCATCGCCGCTGCCGGCCTCGATGTCTTTGCCGACGAGCCGAACGTGCCCAAGGCACTGCTCGAAGCGCCCAACACCTCGCTGCTGCCGCATGTCGGTTCGGCCTCGCATCACACGCGCCGCGCCATGGCCGATCTGTGCGTCGACAATCTGGTGTCCTGGTTTAGCGAGCGCCGGCCGGTGACGCCGGTGCCGGAGACGGCTCAGGTCAAGGCACGAAGGTGAGCGGCGGTCTGCCACACCTGTTAACGGCGGCTTAATGCTTTTGAAACCATTCTGCATCCAGCGCCGAGGGGGCGTGGAGTGCAAGATGAGGATGCTTCGGGCATTGATTGCGGCCGCGGCACTGTTCGCCGGCGTTCAGCTGTTTCACGGCGGCAGCAGTGAAAGTGCGGCCAATGAAGCAGGGCCGACCAGCAACTACAGGCTGGTCGCCAATGGCGACGAAGCGGCTTGCGCCATCCGGCGTGGCGCCGAAGTTTCAGGCGGATTGTCTTTGTTGACGGTCGCCTCGAATTGCCGCCGCCTTCTGCCTGGCATCGAGCGCGCGAAATTCTGGCGCGAGCAGAATGACGGCACGGTTGCCTTCAGCGTCAACGGTGTCGATCCGATCGTCACCTTCGGCGTCGCCGACGGCGACGGCTACGAATCCTACACCCCGGCCTCGCCGCTGCTGTCGCTGGCTGCCACGGACGATTGATTTCTAACGCTTGGGTTATTCCGCGGCGGCGCGCGCCCCGGATTTCGCCACCGCATGCAGGCGAACCGCGTCGCCGAAGGCGCGGAATATCTTTGCCGAGACGCTGTCCGACTTGACCCAGTATTCGGGATGCCACTGCACGCCGACGGCAAACGCGCGGGCGTCCCTTACAGACACCGCCTCGATGGTGCCGTCGGTGGCCACAGCCTCGACCTGCAGCTTCGAGCCGAGCTGATCGATCGCCTGGCGGTGCAACGAATTGACCTTGATTTCAGTAGCTCCGAAGACGCCGGCGAGGCAGCTTCCGGGCTTGATCGAAATGGTCTGGTGGATGGCGAAGCGCTCATCCTGCTTGTCGCTCACCCGGGCGCGGTGGTCAAGCGAGCCCTCGCGCTCCTGGATCTCGGTGCCCAGCGTGCCGCCCAGCGCCACGTTCAGCTCCTGGATGCCGCGGCAGATGGCGAGCAGCGGTACGCCGCGCTCGATCGCCCTGCGGATCAGCGGCAGCGTCGTGGCATCGCGGTCGGGATCGTAGGGGCCGTTGGCTTCGCTGGCGTCGCCGCCATAGAGCGAGGGATGCACATTGGATTTTGAGCCGGTGACCATGACGCCGTCGACCGACGACAGCAGCTCATCGAAATCGAGCCGGTCGCCGAAGGATGGCACCAAAAGCGGGAACACGCCGGCACCCGAAAGGGCCGCCTCGAGATATTGCTGCGGGGCGGCGTGCCAGGTGTAATTGTCGAACTTACGGACGTCGGTCGATATTGCGACGAGCGGCTGATGCATTTTGGATCCGGGTTCCATTTGGTGCGAATAACTATTCTGCCTGCAAAATAGGCGATCTGAAGGCGGTTTTCCATGACAAGTTTCAGACTGTCGCATAGGCCACGGAGCGGGCGTTAGACTATAGTTGCAGGACATGCGGCCGGCCGCATTATTTCCCGGAAATGCCGCCGTCAAATCGGCTGCCGTGCTGGACTCGACTTGTTGCCCGTGTATTGTTTGGCGCGAGCCGATCCGGGGTGCCGAGGATGCCCCTGATGCCGGTCAGTTGATCCAAAAGGGAGGAACTTCATGGATCGTCGTTCATTCATACGCAAGGCCGGCGCGACCGGCGTTGGCGCCGCGGCGGCTGCCGCCACGCTTGCCGCGCCAGCCATCGCTCAATCCAATCCGAAAGTGACGTGGCGGCTGGCGTCATCGTTCCCGAAATCGCTCGACACGATCTATGGCGGCGCCGAAGTGTTCTCCAAGATGCTGTCGGATGCGACGGACGGCAATTTCCAGGTCCAGGTCTTTGCCGCTGGCGAGCTCGTGCCCGGCCTGCAGGCCGCGGACGCCACCACGGCCGGCACCGTCGAGGCCTGTCACACGGTGGCATATTATTACTGGGGCAAGGACCCGACATGGGCGTTGGGTGCCGCGGTACCGTTCTCGCTCAACGCGCGCGGCATGAATGCCTGGCACTATCATGGCGGCGGCATCGACCTGTTCAACGAGTTTCTCGCCACGCAGGGGCTTTTCGGCCTGCCCGGCGGCAACACCGGCGTGCAGATGGGCGGCTGGTTCCGTAAGGAGATCAACACGGTCGCCGACCTCTCAGGTCTCAAGATGCGCATCGGTGGATTTGCCGGCAAAGTTGTCTCGAAGCTTGGCGTGGTGCCGCAGCAGATCGCGGGCGGCGACATCTATCCGGCGCTGGAAAAAGGCACCATCGACGCTGCCGAATGGGTTGGCCCCTATGACGACGAGAAGCTCGGCTTCTACAAGGTCGCGCCCTACTACTACTATCCCGGCTGGTGGGAAGGCGGGCCGACCGTGCATCTGATGTTCAACAAGGCGAAATACGAAGAGCTCTCGCCCGCCTACAAGTCCCTGGTGCGTACCGCCGCCCAGGCGACCGACGCCAACATGCTGCAGAAATACGACTTCCTCAATCCGGCGGCGGTGAAGCGGCTGGTGGCCGGTGGCGCGAAATTGCGCCCGTTCACCCAGGACATCATGGCCGCCTGCTTTGAAAAGGCCAACGAAGTCTATTCCGAAATGGAAGCCACCAACGCTCCCTTCAAGAAGATCTGGGATTCGATCAAGGGCTTCCGCAAGGAGCACTATCTGTGGGCGCAGGTGGCCGAATACAATTACGACACCTTCATGATGGTGCAGCAGCGCAACGGCAAGCTGTAGCCTTTCAAACCTCGTAAGAGACCCCGGGCTTGTCCGCCCGGGGTCTTTTTTCAGGCTTCGGAAGCGCTGACCTCAACGAGGATGCCGCCCGGCGCATGGCAATAGAAGGTGGTCGATTTGACGCCGCCGCGCGTCAACTCCTGGACCTCGCCCGGCTGCAGGCCGGCATCGGCAAGTTCGGCATGCTTGGTGTGTACGCCATCTGCTTTGCCGACGAAGAAACCGACATGAAACCCGTCGGGATAGGCTGCTGCCTCTCCTTTGCCGGGCTTCATCAGGTTGAGGGCAAAGCCGTCGGTCCCCTGTAGAACCGCGAAGGCATCCTTGCCGCGCATGGCGACAAGTTCGAAGCCGAAATGGCTGGTGAAGAAGCCGGCAAGGGCGGCAACTTCTGATGTAACGAGATTTGCGTGGTTCAGTTTCATGGTCGTTTCCTGTCGCGTTTGAAATGCGGACAGGCGTGGCTGCAGACCGTGAGACCGGCGGGACCGTCGAACCGAAAATCCGGCCATGACCCAACCGGCCCGCGGGCTTTCGCCTCGCTTGCCGGCCGCGGGTCCTCCCGCAAATCATGCGGTGAACAGGCCTCCGTTGAGCATGATCCCGAAAAGTGGCGCCCGGTTTTCGGACAAGAATCATGCTCGAAAAGTAAGGACGGAAGAAACCGGACTACCGAACCGGTCATGTCTTTTTCGGCGCGCATTGGATAGCCGATCGGCGAACCCTCGGCAAGCGTCAGCTTAGGCTCGGCACCACCAGCACCTTGACTTCGCCGGGCGCAGCCGGATTGGCGATCACCGCGACCGCCTCTTCCAATGTCACCTGCCTGGAGATCAGCCTGTCGATCTCGATTGCGCCCGAGGCGATGAGATCGGCCGCCCGGCGATGGGTGAACGGATTTACGAAAGAACCCTGAACCTTCAATTCCCGGAACAACAGGTCGAAGGGCTCGAACTCTGCCTTCATGCCTTGTGGCATCACGCCGACGACAACGATCGTGCCGCCGGCCCTGCTCAACCGCATCGACTGCTCGACGGTCTCCCTGACGCCGGCGCATTCGAACACGACATCGACACCGCCCGGCACAAGTCCGGATGGTCCGGCGATCGCGTCGATCACATCGGAAGCATTGGGGTCGACCGTCGCTGTCGCACCCAATTCCTCGGCAAGTGCGCGCCGCGAGGCCTGTCGCGTCGACAGGATGATGGTCGTCGCCCCCGCCAGCCTGGCCAGTTGCACGGTCAGCAGGCCGATGACGCCGCCGCCAAGCACGACGACCGAGGCGCCGGGCCTGATCTCAGCCAAGTCGACGCCATGCAGGCAGCAACCAAGCGGCTCGCAAAACGCGCCATGTGTCGGCTTGAGATCGCCCGGCAGAATAAAGGCCTGCGTCTGCGGCATGACGACATAATCGGCAAAGCCGCCATCGCGATGGATGCCGATGGCGCGCAGATTCTTGCACAGATTGACCCGCCCGGCATGACAATGCGCGCATCGCCCGCAGGCGATGTTGGGATTGCCGGTGACCCGATCGCCAATGGCAAAGCCGGATACGGAACTTCCGACCGCCTCGACGATGCCGGAGAATTCATGTCCCAGCGTCACCGGTGGCGTGCAGGGGAATTCGCCATGGAGAAGATGCCGATCGGTGCCGCAGACGCCGCACGCCTCGATCCGCACCAGAAGATCGTCGGGGCCGGCAGATGGTTTGTCGACCTCGCGCAGCGCGATGCTGCCAATCGCCTCCAGACGCACCGCTTTCATGACTGCTCACCTATCCGTATCAGTTGAAGTTCGGCGGCTGCGAGAGGTCAGTTGCCGGCGCCGCCGGCTTGGCGGGCGGCGCATCGCCAAAGTTCGGTGGTTGCGACAGGTCGTTGGCCGGAGCTACAGGTGCAGCGCCGCCGTTGGCCGGGGCGCTGCCATCCGCCGGCGTCGTGCCGAGCGGCGACAGACCTGGCATGTCCGGCAGCTGAATTTCGATCGTGCCGGGATCGACCGCCGCGCCCTTGTAGCGCATCACCATCTGCGGGAAGGCGATGGTCAGTCCGATCATGATGACCTGGATGCAAACGAAGGGCACCGCCCCCCAATAGATCTGGCCGGTGGTGACCGGCGCGATCTGCTTGCCGGTGAGGCGATCGAGATAAGGCACGCGGGCGGCGACCGAGCGCAGGTAGAACAGCGCGAAGCCGAAGGGCGGGTGCATGAAGGAGGTCTGCATGTTGACGCCGAGCAGCACGCCGAACCAGATCAGGTCGATGCCGAGCTTGTCGGCGGCAGGCGCCAGCAGCGGCACAATGATGAAGGCAAGCTCGAAGAAGTCGAGGAAGAAGGCGAGGAAGAAGACCAGGATGTTGACCCCGATCAGGAAGCCGACTTCACCGCCCGGCAGCGAGATCAACAGGTGCTCAACCCAGATGTGGCCGTTGACGCCGTAGAAGGTAAGCGAAAACACACGCGCCCCGATCAGGATGAACAGCACGAAGGACGACAGCCGCGTCGTCGAGGTCAGTGCCTGTTTGATCACATCCAGCGACAGCCGCCCCTTCACCGCGGCCATGATCAGCGCCCCGACGGAGCCCATGGCACCGCCTTCGGTCGGCGTGGCGATGCCGAGGAAGATGGTGCCCAGCACCAGGAAGATCAGCGCCAGCGGCGGGATCAGCACGATGATCACCTGCTGCGCCAGCCTGGACATCATGTTGATGTTCAGGCGCTTGTCGGCGATGGCCACGATATAGATGAAGATCACGCCGACGCTGGCGCCGAGGATGTCGGCATTGTCGCCATGCGCCGGCACGAGATAACGATAAGCCGCATAGGAAACCACCACCGCCGCCAGCAATGCCGCCAGCAGCGAAAGCACGCCATGGCCCAGCGTGCGTGCTTCCAGCGGCAGCGCCGGCATCGACTTCGGCCGGACGACCGACATGATCAGGATGTACAGCGCATAGAGACCGGTCAGCACCAGGCCGGGGATCAGCGCGCCCGCATACATATCGCCGACCGAGCGGCCAAGCTGGTCGGCAAGCACGATCAGCACCAGCGATGGCGGGATGATCTGGGCGAGCGTGCCCGACGCCGCGATGACGCCGGCAGCGACACTACGGTCATAGCCGTAGCGCAGCATGATAGGCAGCGAGATCAGCCCCATGGCGATGACGGAAGCCGCCACGACGCCGGTGGTCGCCGCAAGCAGCGCGCCGACGAAGATCACCGCATAGGCGAGGCCGCCGCGGATCGGCCCGAACAGCTGGCCGATCGTGTCGAGCAGGTCTTCGGCCATGCCGGAGCGTTCGAGCACGATGCCCATGAAAGTGAAGAACGGAATGGCCAGCAGCGTGTCGTTCGACATCACCCGGCTGCCGTAGAAGTTGTCCGGCAGCGCATGCAGCAGCGGCCAGGCCAGGTTGATCGATCCGCCTGAGTAGGGCGACAGCAACACGCCGATGAAGAAGAACATCAGGCCGTTGGCGGCCAGCGAAAAAGCGACGGGGTAGCCGATCAGCAGGAAGATGATCAGCGAGGCGAACATGATCGGCGCCATGTTCTGGGCGATGAACTCCATCATGAGCGCACCTGCCCGGCGAGTGCCTTGGCTTCTTCGGCGAGCGCCTTGGCTTCGAGTTCGGCCTGCTCGTGCGCGGATATGAACGGATTGGGATCATCCATGTCGCCGCGCATGATGGCGATCTTCTTGATGATCTCGGAAATGCCCTGCAGCGCCAGCAGGAAGAAGCCGACCAGCAGGATGGCCTTGGCCGGCCAGATGATCAGGCCGCCGGAATTGTTCGACATTTCGCCGCTGCGGAACGACAGCGACACATAGGGAACGAAATAGATCACCATCAGCGTCACGAACGGCATCAGGAAGAAGAGGTGGCCGAGAAGGTCGATCCAGTGCTGCACGCGGCGCGAGAACATGCCGTAGACGATGTCGATACGGATATGGTCGTTCTGCTTCAGCGTGTAAGCGGCGGCCAGCATGAAGGCGGCGCCGAACAGATACCACTGCAGCTCCAGCCAGGCATTGGACGACATGTCGAATACTTTGCGGATGATTGCATTGGCGGCGCTGACCAGAATTGCCAGCAGGATCAGCCACGACACCCATTTGCCGATGAACTCGTTCATACGGTCAATCGTTCTGGATAGAGCGAGAAGCCCTGCCATGCATTCCTCCCTTATGTCAGAGGCGTGCCGATCCCCCGCTTTTTGCGGCGCGCTGCTGTGGCCCAACGGTATGCCGTGCGTGGTCCGGCGGGTCAACATGGAGAGAGCGGCTAAACGCGGTTGTGAGGCCAAAGCCGCTGCCTGACCGCGCGGCATGCAACCAAAGTCTGATACGGTTCAGACGATCTTCTGCTGGTCGCGGCCGGCGCCGATCAGCAACAGCATGGCGACGAGGAACAGGTACATCCAGGCATCGCGCCATTCGAGCGGGAAATAGCCGGCCCACAGCGATTCGCCCATGCCGAAAGATGCGGCGCCAAGGGCTGCCCGCGGCGGCGAGAGATAGCCGCCGACCGCTGTCACGAACAGGATTTTCAACCCGTAGACCAGGCCGGTGCCGAAGCTGATATTGCCGTAGTAGAGGCCGGCCAGAATGCCGGCCAGCGCCGCGCAGAAGCCGCCTGCGAGCACCGCGCTGCGGAACACGGCGCGCACGTCGACGCCGCACATGGCAGCAGCCTTGGGATCATCGGATACGGCGCGCCAGCGCCGGCCGAAACTCGAGCGGGTGAATGCCCATGCGGCGAACACTATGGTTGCCAGCACGAAGGCGCAGTCGAGCACCTGGATGAGCGTCAGCGTTGCCGTGAATGTGGGGCTCTGCGCGAAAATGATGGGCTGGGCCAGCATCGGCGGCAGCCACAGATCATGCGTGTCGGCAGCGATGCGGCTCGCTTCCGACAGCACCAGCAAGATGCCGAGCGTCGTCACCACGACGGCGTTGGGCGTGCGGTCGGCCAGCGGTTCGAAGACGCTGCGTGACAACACATGGCTGATCAGCGCCGCATACAGCAATGCCGCGACGACACCGAGCGCAACTGATGCGAACAGCGTCAGCCACAGGGTCTGGTAGCCGAAAGCCGCGGTCAGAATCATCGTCTGCCCGCAAAAGGCGAACACCGCGCCATAGGCGAGGTTGGTGCGGTGCAGGATGCCGTTGGTCATCACATAGCCGAAGGCCAGCAGCGCATAGAGCGCGCCCGAATGCAGCCCGTTCAGAACCTGCTGGAAGAAATAGAGCATGCAAGATCCTCAGAGCATGTCGCCCAAAAGTGCGAGGCGGTTTTGGGACGACGACATGCTCAACAAAAGGTCGCCGCAAGGGCACCCAGCCAAGGTTTGCATCGTAGAATCTAACTTGTCAAACGCGATTTATCGGTTAGATTTGTGTCATGACGGTATCCTGGACCCCGCACCGCTTCACCGGCGGTATTCTTGCGCTCGACACGGCGAACACCGTCGTGCTGCGCGACGATCCGGAGAAAACCTTCGACCGTTTCGACAACCCGGCGGAAATCGCCCGCTTTGCCGATGCCGCAAGCGGCTTTCGTGCCGCCGAGCTTGGCGGCAGGCGGCTGGAGGCGCCGTTGCCGGATGCAATCGCACCGGTCGTACTGTCGATCCGCGAGACGACCGATCGGCTGTTTCGCGGCGCGGTGGCCAAAGGTGCGGTTGCCACCGGCGATCTGCCCGGCTTCCTGGAGGCCTGCGCCGACGGTCTTGCGCGCAGCCGCACCGAAATCGGCGCGCCGGGGCGACCGTTCGGCGATCCGGCGACGCCGATCGCCTTCGAGGCGGCACTGGCTGTCTCGGCGCTGTCGTTGCTGCGCGACGATACCGTTGCGAGGCTGAGAATCTGCCCCAACTGCAGCTGGCTGTTCGTCGACCGAAGCCGCAATTCCAGCCGCCTTTGGTGCGACATGGCGGTGTGCGGCAACCGTCAGAAGGCAAGTCGACATTATCGCCGCCGGACCGCGGCCAGGGAGGTCTCGAATGTCTAGACAGTTTTCGCGTTCGATGGTTCTGGGTGCAGCCTTGTTTGCGGCCGCTGCCCTTGGCGCCTGCCGCGACTCCGGCCAGGACCAGCTTTTCGCCATTTCCGGCAAGCTGTTCGAGTTCAACTACCGGCTGGGCATTGCCACCTATGTCATCACCCTCAATCCGCTACGGCCGATGGGCGAGGGGCAGGTCGCGGTGGTTAGCTTCCAAAACCCGGCCGGTGGCGATCCGATCATCGTCAACCAGAAAATATGGCCGAAACTCGCGCATATAACGCTCACCAGCCCACCGCTCACCTGCGTGGTCAAGGACAAGCCCTATGCGGTGTCGATCCGCATCGAGGATGCCAGCGGCACCTTGCTGCAGAGCTTCGAGACGACGCTGACATCCTCGCTCGATCAGTCGGTTCTGCCCGACAGGCCGCTTGTCGTCGGGCCGGTCTACGAACTCAACAAGGACATGGTCGGCCATGCCGACGGCAAGCTGCCAGGTGAGCCCAAGCCGGATTGCTCGAAGGCCGCCTGACGCGGCCTTGTCTGGCATCTTCGATTTTATTTGACCTCTCCGGCAAGGGGAGAAAGACTGCGGTGTCCGACTCCGACGTTGGCTGCGCGCCTTGGCGCGGCCTCCGCAGAGGAAATGCCTGATGACGCTGCATGATGTCGCGCTCGACGACAAGTTCGATCTTGGCAAGGAGCGCATCTTCCTGTCGGGCGCGCAGGCGGTTATCCGCATGCTTTTGATGCAGCGCGAGCGCGATCGTCGCGCTGGTCTCAACACCGCCGGCTTCGTCTCCGGCTATCGCGGCTCACCGCTGGGCGGCCTCGACATGCAGCTGTGGAAGGCCAAGAAGCAGCTGGCCCAGTCGGACATCGTCTTTCAGCCCGGCCTCAACGAGGAGCTCGCCGCAACGGCCTGCTGGGGTTCGCAGCAGACCGAATTGCTGGGCGAAGGCACCCATGACGGCGTGTTTTCCGTCTGGTACGGCAAGGGCCCGGGCGTCGACCGCTCCGGCGACGTGTTCCGCCACGCCAACCTTGCGGGGTCGTCAAAACATGGCGGCGTCCTTGCCCTGATGGGCGACGACCACATGGCCGAATCCTCGACCAACGCGCATGCCACCGAATTCCTGTTCGTTGACACCATGGTGCCGATCCTCAACCCGGCCGGTGTCCAGGAGATCATCGATTACGGCCTCTACGGCTTTGCCATGTCGCGTTTTGCCGGCACCTGGGCGGCGATCAAATGCGTCAAGGACAATGTCGAATCGACGGCCTCCGTCGATGCTTCGCTCGAGCGGCTGAACATCGTCGTCCCCGACTTCGACATGCCGCCCGGCGGCCTCAACATCCGCCACGAGATCGACATGCTCGGCCAGGAGGAACGGCTGCATGAGCACAAGCGCGCCGCGGCTTCGGCCTTCATCCACGCCAATGGCCTGAACAGGATCGTCTATTCGGGCGGCCGCAGCCCCAAGCTCGGCATCATCACGCTGGGCAAGAGCTATCTCGACGTTCGCCAGGCGCTGGAAGACATCGGCGTCGACGAAGCGGCCGCCAACCGCATCGGCATCCGGCTGTTCAAGGTCGGCTGTCCGTGGCCGCTCGACCTGCAGCATATCTCCGACTTTGCCCGTGGCCTCGACACCATCGTCGTCGTCGAGGAAAAGCGCTCCCTGATCGAAGTGCAGCTGCGCGAAAGCCTTTACGGCACCGCCACCCAACCGGCCATCGTCGGCAAGAAGGACGAGCGCGGCGACTGGCTGTTCCCGGCCAAGGGCGCGCTCGATCCCAACGACATCGCCATCGCGCTCGGCGAGCGGATCTTGCGAACCATCGGCCCTTCGGAAGAGATCGCCGCCCGGGTGGCAAAACTGCGCCAGTTCCAGGCGATGCTCGCCGATACGTCGGACATCGCCACGCGCACGCCCTTCTTCTGCTCCGGCTGCCCGCACAATTCCTCGACCAAGGTGCCGGACGGCTCGCTCGCCGCCGCCGGCATCGGCTGCCACTTCATGGCGCTGTGGATGGACCGCAACACCGTCGGCTTCACCGCCATGGGCGGCGAGGGGGCGCAATGGGTCGGCCAGGCGCCGTTCTCCAAGCGCGACCACATTTTCCAGAATCTCGGCGACGGCACCTACAATCACTCCGGCGCGCTGGCGATCCGCTTCGCGCTGTCGACCGATGCCAACATCACCTACAAGATCCTCTACAACGACGCCGTCGCCATGACCGGCGGCCAGCCGCATGATGGCGGCCTGACCGTCGACATGATCGCCAGGCAGGTGCGCGCCGAAGGTGTCGAGCGCATCGCCATCGTCACCGACGAGCCGGACAAATATGCGGGGAAGGCCGAATTCCCCGCCGGTGCCAGCATCCATCACCGCGACGACCTTGACCTCGTCCAGCGCCAATTGCGTGACGTCAAGGGCATATCGGTGCTGCTCTACGACCAGACATGTGCTGCCGAAAAGCGCCGCCGGCGCAAGCGCGGCACCTTCCCCGATCCCGACAAGCGCGTCTTCATCAACGAACTGGTCTGCGAAGGCTGCGGCGATTGCGGCGTGCAGTCCAACTGCGTTTCGATCCAACCGGTCGAGACCGAATTCGGCCGCAAGCGCAAGATCGACCAGTCGAGCTGCAACAAGGATTTCTCCTGCGTCAACGGCTTCTGCCCGTCCTTCGTCACCGTGCATGGCGCCAAGATCCGGAAGGCCGAGGGCATCGCCGGCAGCACCGATCCGCTCGACGGCGTGCCGGTGCCCGCCGAATTCCCGCTCGGCGAGCAGGGCTGGGCGGCGATCATCGACGGTGTCGGCGGCACCGGCGTCGTCACCATCGGTGCTGTGCTCGGTATGGCAGCGCATCTCGAAGACAAGGGCTGCGGCATGATCGACATGGCCGGCCTCGCCCAGAAGGGCGGTTCGGTGTTCACCCATGTCCGCATCGCCCGCACGCCCGACGATATCCACGCCATCCGCGTTTCGGCGGGCAAGGCCGATCTTGTGCTGGGCTGCGACCTCGTCGTGTCGGGCGCCAAGAAGGTGCTGGCTGCGGTGCGCGAAGGCCACACCATCTTTCTCGCCAACACCGCCGAGATCATGCCCGGCGATTTCACCCGTTCCGCCGATTTCTCGCTGCCGGTCGAGCGGTTGAAGAAAGCGATCCGCGCTGCTGCCGGCGACGACAAGGCGCATTTCTTCGACGCCACCCGCACCGCCACCGCGCTGTTCGGCAATTCGCTCGGCGCCAACATGTTCATGCTCGGCTTCGCCTTCCAGCATGGCGGGCTGCCGTTGTCGGCAGAGGCGGTCGAAAAGGCGATAGAACTCAACGGCGAAGCGGTGGCGATGAATGTCGCTGCGTTCCGCTGGGGCCGCCGCGCAGCGCACCAGCCGGATTTCGTGCGCGGCCTCATCGCCCAGCCGGGTCAAGCCCAGCAGACTGCCCCCATTGCCGAGACGCTGGACGACATCATTGCCCACCGCGTCGCCTTCCTGACCGCCTATCAGAACGCCGCCTATGGCAAGCGCTATGCCGACAGATTGGCTGTTTTGCGCGCGGCCGAGGCCAGAGCCGTGCCTGGCTCTTTCGCGGTCACCGAGGCGGCGGCAAGAAACCTGTTCAAGCTGATGGCGATTAAGGACGAATACGAGGTGGCGCGGCTCTATACCGACGGCTCGTTCGCCGCCGAACTCGGAAAACAGTTCCAGAGCTACGAAAAACTCGAATTCCATCTCGCGCCGCCGATCATGGGCAGGCGCGGCAATGACGGCAAACCGCGGAAATCGAGCTTCGGCCCGTGGATGATGCAGGGATTTCGCCTGCTGGCGGCGATCAAAGGCCTGCGTGGTACCGCTTTCGACCTGTTCGGCTACAGCACCGAGCGGCGCATGGAGCGGCAGCTTCTGGCCCAGTATGAGGCCGATCTGGAGCTTGTTGGCGCAGCACTGGCGCCGGGCAAAGTTGAGGCCGCTGTCGCGCTCGCCTCGGTGCCGGCGCTCATTCGCGGCTATGGCCATGTCAGGCAAGCCAGTGCCGAAAAGGCGGCGGGCGAGCGCGCAAGGCTTCTCAACCGGCTGAGCCAGGCCTTGCCGGAGCCGGCACTCCACGCCGCGGAGTGATCGCGCCAACGGATTGCCGGAAGCCAGTTTTTCCGGTCTTTACCGCGCTTCTCGCCCTGATCAACCGGGCCCAAGCCGCTGTTCTAAGCCTTTCTTAAGGCGAGTGTGGCATGACAAGGCGCAGCTTTGGGCCGACGGTATGGGCAGAACAAAGACCGAAAACATCCCGGCGGATGTTTATATCCAGTTTGTGCGCTCGTTGTTCGACAACGCGCACATGCTGGTGATTGGCGGCGCGTGCTACTGGATCCTCGGATTCATGATCTACCTGCGCACGCACAACCCACTGTTTATTGGCTTTTCTTTCGTTCTGCTGTCGGTCAGCCTTTTCCGCTACTTGGGCATTCGCAGCTTCCGCAAGGCGGGCGGCACCATAGCCAGTGTCGAAGAGGCACAGCAGTGGGAGCGCAACTATATCCTCAAGGGCAGCCTGCAGGGCCTCGGCCTGGGCTCGCTGTGCTTCATATCGATCTACGTCTATCCAGATCCGTTTGCCGAACTGGCCGCTATGTCGCTGACTTTGGCGACCCTGGTCACGGTTGTCGGCCGAAACTACGGATCGCCGCGCATGGTGCGGATTTTTTCCGTGACCTTCATTGGTCCGGCAGCACTTGCACTCTTGCTGCGCATGGATGCTCCCTCGGTCGTGCTCGGCTTGATGATCATCCCGATGACGTTCATCACCATCAACAGCGCCGACCACGTCCGCAACGTGCTTTTCTCGGCGGTCATCGGCCACCAGCAGGCCAAGAAGCTCGCGCACCGGTTCGATCGCGCGCTCAACACCATGTCGCATGGCCTGGTCATGCTTGGCCCCGACGGCAAGGTCATTGTCGCCAACGCCGAAGCCGCGCATCTGATGGCACTCAAATCGCCCGACGCGCTGCTTGGGCGGTCGATTCACAGCCTGCTGATGCGCGGTGTCGCCGGCGGCATGCTGGCGCCGAAGGACTGTCGTTACGTCGAGGCACAGCTGACGCGCGCGCTACGCGAGGGCCGCGACCGCAAGGTGCTGGTTTCGTTCTCCACGGGCCAGCACTACGAGTTTTCGGCTCGCGAAGGCAGTCAGGATCTGGGCGTCATCACGTTTGAGGATGTCACCGCCCGCGTCGAGTCTGAAGAGAAAATCCGCTTCATGGCGCGCTACGACAACCTCACCGGCCTGCCCAACCGCGCCTATTTCCATGAGCTGGTCGGCGAAGCGATGGCGTCCGGCAGCCGCGATCGTCTGTGTGGGCTCGCCGTGCTCGATCTCGACGATTTCAAGAGCGTCAACGACACGCTCGGCCATCCTGTCGGCGACGGGCTGATCTACGCCGTCGCCGAGCGGCTGGCCGCCGTCGCCGGGCCGAGCATCACCGTCAGCCGTTTCGGCGGCGATGAATTCATGATCTTCTTCGATCGCGTCGAGGACGAAAGCCATCTGACCGGCCTGCTCGACCAGATTTTCGGCGAATTGCAGGGCGAGGTCGATGTCGCCGGCCATGGGCTGCGCATCCAGGCCAGCGCCGGCACGGTGCTGTCCAAGGTCGAGGACACCGATGTCGATGCGATGATCGTCAAGGCCGACCTGGCGCTCTACAAGGCCAAGGAACTCGGCAAGAACAACTGGCGGCTGTTCGAGGCGTCGATGGATGCGGCTTTCCGCAGCCGTCAGCTGATGAAGGCGGACCTGCGCAACGCCGTCGAAGCCAAGGCGCTGCGTGTCGTCTATCAGCCGATCGTGGCTATGAGCACGATGCGCATCGCCAGTTGCGAGGCGCTGTGCCGTTGGGACCATCCCGATCTCGGGCCGATTTCGCCCAGCATCTTCATTCCGCTGGCCGAGGAAATGGGCATCATTTCCGAGATCAGCACCTTCGTCCTGCAGGCTGCGTGCACCGAATGCGCCAAATGGCCCGACCAGACCAGCGTCTCGGTCAACCTTTCCGCCAGGGATTTCCGCAGTCGCGACGTTATCCAGAAGGTCCGTGATGCGCTGATCAGTTCGGGGCTTGCTGCCGGCCGTCTGGAGATCGAAGTCACCGAGACCGCGCTGCTCGACGACAAGTCGCTGACACGCCAGTATATCGAGGAATTGAAACAGCTTGGCGTGCGCATCGCGCTCGACGATTTCGGCACCGGCTATTCCAGCCTGAGCTATCTCCACAAGCTGCCGCTCGACAAGATCAAGATCGACCGCTCGTTCCTGATGGACGTAACCCAGAACCAGCGCTCGCTGGACCTGTTGAAGGGCATCGTCGATCTCACCCGGGTCCTGGGCCTGACCGTCACCATCGAAGGGGTCGAGACCTTCGAGCAGCTCAAGGTTCTGGTCCATTCGGTGAAGCCGGACCTTGTCCAGGGCTTCCTCTTCGGTGCCGCGCTCAGTGCGTCGGGCATCGAGACGATGTCGAACGTCACCTGGCCATTCGCGGCCGACCTGCGTCTCCCCGCCAAACGGGGCAGCCAGCTGGTGTCGTGATCTCGAAGTTCACTGGAAATAGATCGCCAGTATCTTTCGAGATATAAATTCGCTCCGACCTTGATACCGAACTCATGCGGGCATCAAACCAGGATGTTGCCTCACCTGATTTTGCCTTTGCTCGCTGAAAGAGCCTTCCACGGCTGTTAAGGTTAACGAAAGGTAAATCAACAATATCTAACTTTCAGCTTGTGTCCCATTTCAACTCGAATAGCCTATCCGCAGGCGGAATTTTCGAGGATAGACAATGGATGCTGCAACGCAGGATGCGTCGGCTGGGGTTCACACAAGCGGCGGATCGGTGCTGAACCGCTCGATGATGCAACTGCTGGAGCATGTCGAGTACCGTCTCATTACCGGGGGCGAGGATCTGGAGGCAATCTACCGTCTTCGCTATCAATCCTACTTTCGCTCGGGCATGTCCGGCCCGATCGCCAGCGGGATGTTCGAGGACCGCTGGGACAATCTGCCCAATTCCTACCGGTTCGGCGTCTATTTCGATGGCCATTTGGTCAGCACGCTGCGCATTCACTACATCTCTCGCGAACACCCGTATTCGCCCTCCGTCGATGCCTATCCGGAAATATTGGCCGAGCGGCTTGCCCGCGGCGAGACCTTCATCGACGGAACCCGGTTCGCAACCGACCCCGACAGCGCACCAGCACCTGGAGTGTTGCCGTTCCTGACACTCAGGCTTGGCATGGTGGCCTCCAGCTACTTTGGCCAGACCGCGGTGCTTACGCCGGTCAAGATCGAGCATTCCGCTTTTTATGCCCGCATCTTTCATGCCAAGCAGAGAACCGAGGCCAAGGTATTCCCGGGCGTTCTTGCCCCGATCGCCTTGTTCGAAATCCCCTGCGGCGAAAATCTGCGGCTGACACTCGAACGCTTCCCGTTCTTCAGGTCGACGCCGCTGGAGCAGAGGATGATGTTTGCCAATCCGGCCATCAACCGACTGCAGCCCCTGTCCATTCTGCCAACAGCGAAATATTACCGCGACGCCGCCTGAGGCGTCGATTCTTGCGAAGCGCCTGGAGCTTTCGGACCGGATCCGCGTCCTGATGACGGCGGCGCGTTGACGCTCCGCGTCTTCACTTCGACGGATTTGTCAAAGGAACCCGACATGCACATCTCCCAGCTCGCGCTCACCCCGCTGATTTCGCTCATCGCCGGCGTGCTCATCCTGGTGATGCCGCGGCTGCTCAACTACATCGTCGCGCTCTACCTCATCGTCGTCGGCTTGCTCGGGCTGTTCCCGCACCTCGCCGGCTGAGGCGCCGCGCGCTCAAGGATACGCTTCCCCACGGCCCTAGGCGCGCCAGCCAGCCATGCCTCATGGTCGGCTTTCAATTTTCATTTGAGGCTGTTGTCTCCGGCGATGCGGCAATAGCGCCATTGCCCTCGGCCCGGCTTTTCGCTATGTGCCTCAAAGATGTCTTCGAAGGGGAATTCCTATGGCTGATCATACGCCGACCGGTCCTGTCGAACTGGGCGCGAAGATGGACTATGCCGAGCACGACCGCACCTATGCGGGCTTCATCACGCTCGCCAAATACGGCTCGCTGTTTTGCGGCGCCCTGCTCCTGGCGATGGCTTTTGGCTTCTTTGCGGGCGGCTTCTTCTCGGGGACCATCCTGTTCGCCGTGATCCTGGCCGTCGGCGCCTTTATTCTCCGATAGACTTTTCAGACCCTTTGCCGGGGAGGTCGCCGGCTATCCGGACGACGTCTTGCGGAAACAGGTTCCAGCCGAAAGGATCATGCGGTGGGACAGACGGTTTTCATCCCTCGTGAGCTCGACGCCAACGAGCCGCGCGTTGCGGCATCGCCCGATACGGTGAAGCGGCTGACGGCGCTGGGTCTCGACGTGGTTGTCGAAACCGGTGCCGGCACGCGGTCGCGCATCCCCGACGAGGAGTTCGCCAAGGCGGGCGCCACAATCGGCAAGGCCGGCGACGTCGCCAAGGCCGATGTGGTGCTGAAAGTGCGCCGGCCGGGCGAAGCGGAGCTCAAGGGCTACAAATCAGGCGCCACCGTCATTGCCATCATGGATCCCTATGGCAACGATGCCGCCGTTGCGGCATTGGCCAAAGCCGGGGTCACGGCGTTTTCGATGGAGTTCATGCCGCGCATCACCCGCGCCCAGTCGATGGACGTCCTGTCCTCGCAGGCCAATCTCGCCGGCTACCAGGCGGTGATCGACGGCGCTTCGGAATATGACCGGGCGTTGCCGATGATGATGACCGCGGCCGGCACCGTGCCGGCGGCAAAAGTCTTCATCATGGGTGTCGGCGTTGCCGGCCTGCAGGCCATCGCCACGGCAAGGCGGCTTGGCGCGGTCGTCACCGCCACCGACGTTCGCCCCGCCGCCAAGGAACAGGTCGCTTCGCTCGGCGCAAAGTTCCTCGCCGTCGAGGACGAGGAGTTCAAGGCGGCCGAGACGGCCGGCGGCTATGCCAAGGAGATGTCGAAGGAATACCAGGCCAAGCAGGCTGCACTCACCGCCGAGCACATCGCCAAGCAGGACATCGTCATCACCACGGCGCTGATCCCTGGCCGTCCGGCGCCAAAGCTGGTTTCGGCGGCCATGGTCGCCTCGATGAAGCCGGGTTCGGTGCTCGTCGATCTCGCGGTCGAGCGCGGCGGCAATGTCGAGGGCGCGGTTCCAGGTCAGGTCGTGACCACCGCCAACAACGTCAAGATCGTTGGCCATCTCAACGTGCCCGGCCGCGTCGCCGCATCCGCCTCGCTGCTATACGCCCGCAACCTGTTCGCCTTCGTCGAAACGCTGGTCGACAAGACCACCAGGACGCTTGCCATCAACCGCGACGACGATCTGGTCAAGGCAACCATGCTGACCGACGGCGGCAAGGTCGTGCATCCGGCTTTTGCCAAAGCGGCGGAACAGCCTCATGTCGAGCCGGCAGCAATCCCGGCCAAGACCATGGTTGCCGACGCCGCGCCGAAGAAAGCAGCGCCCAAGAAATCGGCCGCCGCCAAGTCGCCCGCTGCCAAGCCGAAGGGGATCGCGTGATGGATCAGACCTTGCAGAAAGCCCTCGACCAGCTCGATCAGGCGTCCGCCGCCGTCCGGCTTGCGGTGCAGAACATGGCCAATGCTCCCGGCGGCGCCGATGCAGCAGGTGACGCCGCGCACGCACTGTCCGGCGGCGCCATCGATCCCTTTGTCTTCCGCTTCGCCATCTTCATCCTGGCGATCTTCGTCGGCTACTATGTCGTCTGGTCGGTGACCCCGGCGCTGCACACGCCGCTGATGGCCGTCACCAACGCCATTTCCTCTGTCATCGTCGTCGGCGCGCTGCTTGCCGTCGGCATTGCCGCCTCCGGTATTGCCGCCGGTTTCGGCTTCGTCGCGCTGATGCTGGTTTCGGTCAACATCTTCGGCGGCTTCCTCGTCACCCAGCGCATGCTGGCCATGTACAAGAAGAAGGACAAGTAGAGCGCCATGAACGCCAACTTCGCGTCCTTCCTCTATCTGGTCTCCGGCGTCCTGTTCATCATGGCGCTGCGCGGCCTGTCGCATCCGACCACCAGCCGCCAGGGCAATCTCTACGGCATGATCGGCATGGGCATCGCCATTGCCACTACGCTGGCACTGGCGGCCCCGTCTGTCCCGTCGGCCGGCCGCTACTGGCTGATCGTGCTGGGCCTTGCCATCGGCGGCTCGGTCGGTGCGGTCACCGCACGGCGCATCGCCATGACCTCGATGCCGCAGTTGGTTGCCGCCTTCCACTCGCTGGTCGGCCTTGCCGCGGTCATGGTGGCGGCTGCTGCCATCTATGCGCCTGAAAGCTTCGGCATCGGCACCGTTGCCGACATCCATGCCCAGGCGCTGATCGAAATGAGCCTTGGCGTGGCCATCGGCGCCATCACCTTCACCGGCTCGGTCATCGCCTTCCTCAAGCTCGACGGCCGCATGTCGGGCAAGCCGATCATGATCGGTGGCCGCCACTTCATCAACGCTGCGCTTGGCATCGCGTTGATTGTGTTGATCATCCTCTTGGTCACCACCGAGTCCAAGCTGGTGTTCTGGCTGATCGTCGCGGCCTCGCTTCTCCTCGGCGTCCTCTTGATCATCCCGATCGGCGGCGCCGACATGCCGGTGGTCGTCTCGATGCTGAATTCCTATTCGGGTTGGGCAGCGGCCGCGCTCGGCTTCACGCTTGGCAATCTGGCGCTGATCATCACCGGTGCATTGGTCGGCTCATCCGGTGCGATCCTGTCCTACATCATGTGCAAGGGCATGAACCGAAGCTTCATCTCGGTCATCCTCGGCGGCTTTGGTGGCGAGACGGCGGCAGTTGCCGACGACGGCATCGAGCGCACGGTCAAGCAGGGGTCGGCAGACGATGCCGCCTATCTGATGATGAACGCGCAGAAGGTCATCATCGTGCCCGGCTACGGCATGGCGGTCGCCCAGGCGCAGCACGCGCTGCGCGAAATGGCCGACAAGCTCAAGGCCAACGGCGTCGACGTCAAATACGCCATCCACCCCGTGGCTGGCCGCATGCCCGGCCACATGAACGTGCTGCTCGCCGAAGCCAACGTGCCTTACGACGAAGTGTTCGAGCTCGAGGACATCAACTCGGAATTCGCGCAGGCCGACGTCGCCTATGTCATCGGCGCCAACGACGTCACCAACCCGTCCGCGCGCGACGACAAGTCGTCGCCGATCTATGGCATGCCGATCCTCGATGTCGACAAGGCCCGCACCTGCCTGTTCGTCAAGCGCTCGCTCGGCTCCGGCTATGCCGGCATCGACAACACGCTGTTCTACAAGGACGGCACCATGATGCTGCTCGGCGACGCCAAGAAGATGACGGAAGAAATCGTCAAGGCCATGGATCACTGAGCCGTTTTCGGCCAGCCAACTCTTTGAAACAAAAAAGCCCGGCTTGAAGCCGGGCTTTTCTTTGCGGGATGAGTGCCCGCTCAGCGATTGGTCAGCAGGATCGCTTCCTCGTCGTCGCGCTGCCTGCCGCCGAGGGCGGCCGCGGCACTGGCGATGAAGGCACCGATGACCAGCGACAAGGCGCCAAGCAGGGCAAAGGTGGCGCTGCCTTTCCTGGCGGTGTCGGCGGCCTGTTTTGCCTTGACCTTGGCGTCCTCAATCTTGGCAACCATCGCATCGACACGCGCCTTGGCGCCGGCTTCCGAAAGACCCGTGCGGGCAGCCACCAGCTGCGTCAGATAGGTCTTGTCATCGGCCGAGATTTCGCCTGCGGCAGTGCTGGCGATCAGGATGCGGGAAGCCTGCGCCGCGGCGTCGCCGTCCGGATTGGCAGCTGCGAGCTTGCTTGCATCGGCCGGACGAAACAGCGAATCCACGAGATAGGATGTCGTATTGTCGGTCGATGCCCCATTTGCAGCCCCTGCTGAAGCGCCCATGGCGGCACCCGATGCGACCGTGGACACGGCTTGCACACCGGTTCCAACTGCCGCCGACAGCGCCGAGCCGAGCACGCCGACCACGAGCAGCGTCGCCAGTGCCCAGGCCAGGAAGCCATGCGCGGTGTCGCGAAAATAGACCTCATCCGTGTGGATGCCGACCCATTTGGTGCGCAGGCGACCGGCGAGATATCCGCCGACCCCTGAGGAAAGCCACTGCACGATGACCAGCCAGATCGCGGTGGAAACCGCGAAGGTGGTGACCGAGGCGCCAGAGCCGGACCACGGCGAAACCATGCTGAGCCCGAGCCCCGAGCCGAGCAGCATCAGGATGAAGGTCAGCGTCGAAGCCGCAAAGGCGCCGGCGATGATCGGCCCCCAGCTGACGGCGGTTGAAGAGGATTCGGTGGAAGCGGAAACGTCGACAGCCGATAGGGTGGACTGCATTAAGGCCCCCTATCGCACGAAAAGCATGATAAGAATGATGATTGGAATCGGAATCCCGAGCAACCAGAGCAAGATACCACGTCCCATGAAGACCTCCTGTGAGAAATTGTGATCGATGTTGTCACAATGTCTTGGAAGGGCTTCTGTTCCCGCCGGCGCTCAATGATTTTGTTGCGTTGGATCAGGCATTGGCGCGGTGAGCCGCGCCAATGCTTCGATATCAGATATCCAGATTGGCGACCGACAGCGCGTTTTCCTGAATGAACTCGCGTCGCGGCTCGACTTCGTCGCCCATCAGCCGCGAGAACAGGCTGTCGGCGTCGGTCGCGTCATTGACCTTGACCTGCAGCAGCGAGCGCACATTCGGGTCGAGCGTGGTTTCCCACAGCTGCTCGGCATTCATTTCGCCAAGACCCTTGTAGCGCTGCATGGTCAGGCCTTTGCGGCCGGTGGCAAACACCGCGTTGAGCAGCGCCAGCGGCCCCGAGATGGGTTCCGAGACATCCTTGCGGCGCAGCACCGGTGGCTCGCCATAGACCTCGGTGAGGCGCGGCGCATAGCGGTCGAGCTGACGCGCGTCGGCCGAATTGATGAGGCCGAGATCAAGATGCGCGAATTCCTTGACGCTGCGCACCGTGCGCTCGAACACATAGCCACCGGTTCCCTCATTCGAGGTCGACATGCGGCCGGTCCAGCCGCGCTCGGTGTCCTCGGCGATGATGTCGAGACGCTTGGCAACACGCTCGGCCATGGCGTTGGCCCGGCCGAGATCGGTGAACACATCCGGGTTGAGGCCACCGGCGATCGCAGCCTGCTCGACCACGCCCCTGTTGTAGCGCGTGTGCAGCCCGTTGATCAGCTGGCGCACCGCCAGCGCATCGTCGATGGCGCTGCGCAGATCCTGTCCGGTGCGCACTTCGCCCGAACCGAGCGAAAGCGATGCTTCCTCCAGCCCCGAACCGATCAGGAACTCCTCGAAGGCGCTCTCGTCCTTGATGTATTGCGAGCTCTTGCCGCGCGTCACTTTGTAAAGCGGCGGCTGGGCGATGTAGAGATGGCCGCGCTCGATCAGTTCCGGCATCTGCCGGAAGAAGAAGGTGAGCAGCAAGGTGCGGATGTGGGCGCCGTCGACGTCGGCGTCGGTCATCAGGATGATCTTGTGATAGCGCAATTTGTCGGCGTTGAACTCATCCTTGCCGATCGAGGTGCCGAGCGCGGTGATCAGCGTGCCGATCATCTCGGAGCCGAGCATGCGGTCGAAACGCGCGCGTTCGACATTGAGGATCTTGCCGCGCAGCGGCAGAATGGCCTGGTTCTGGCGCGAACGGCCACCCTTGGCCGAGCCGCCGGCCGAGTCACCCTCGACGATGAAGATTTCGGACTTCGCCGGATCGCGTTCCTGGCAATCGGCCAGCTTGCCGGGCAGCGAGGTGACGCCGAGCGAGCTCTTGCGGGTGATGTCGCGCGCCTTGCGCGCGGCTTCGCGCGCCGCGGCCGCCTGGATGACCTTGTCGATCACCACCTTGCCTTCGCTGGGGTGCTCCTCGAGCCAGGTGCCGAGCGCCTCGTTGACGAGACCTTCCACCACAGGACGGACCTCGGACGAAACCAGCTTGTCCTTGGTCTGCGAGGAGAATTTCGGGTCGGGCACCTTGACCGACAGCACCGCCGTCAGCCCTTCACGGCAATCGTCGCCGATCAGCGCCACCTTTTCCTTCTTGGTCAGGCCGGAGGATTCGCCATAGCCGGTGATCTGGCGCGTCAGCGCGCCACGGAAACCGGCGAGGTGCGTGCCGCCGTCGCGCTGCGGGATGTTGTTGGTGAAGGCCAGCACGTTTTCGTGGTAGCTGTCGTTCCACCACATCGCCACTTCGACGGTGATGCCGTCGCGCTCGGCCTTGATGGCGATCGGCTTGTCGATCAGCGGTTTCTTGACCCGGTCGAGATATTTGACGAACTCTTCCAGACCGCCATCATAGTGCAATTCATGGCGCACGATGTCGGCATGGCGGGCATCGGTCAACACGATGCGCACGCCGGAATTCAGGAAGGCCAGCTCGCGCAGCCGGTGCTCCAGCGTGCCGAAATCGAACTCGACCATGGTGAAGGTTTCGGACGACGGAAAGAAGGTGATCTCTGAGCCGCTGCGGCCCTCATAGGTGCCTGGCTGCCTGTCCTGCTCGTAGCTGCCGGTGGCCTTCAACGGCGCATCGGCATTGCCGTGGGTGAAGCTCATCTCGAAAATCTGGCCGTTGCGGCGGATTTTCAGCTTCAGCCAGGCCGACAGCGCGTTGACCACGGAAACGCCGACGCCGTGCAGGCCGCCCGACACCTTGTAGGAGTTCTGGTCGAATTTGCCGCCGGCATGCAGCTGCGTCATGATCACTTCGGCCGCGGAAATGCCTTCGCCGGTGTGGATATCGGTCGGAATGCCGCGGCCATTGTCGATAACCGTCACCGAACCGTCGGGGTTGAGGGTCACGGTGACGAGGTCGGCATGGCCGGCCAGCGCCTCGTCGATGGCGTTGTCGACCACCTCATAGACCATGTGATGCAGGCCGGAGCCGTCGTCGGTATCGCCGATATACATGCCCGGCCGCTTTCGGACGGCATCCAACCCCTTCAAAACCTTGATGGAATCGGCGCCGTATTCGGCTTCGGCGCCGTTGGTGTTCTCGGTCTGGTCGCTCATGAAAACCTGTTGTCTAGATGCCGCTTGTACAGCGCGAAAAATCGGCCCCGAATCGCGCCTCTGATATCGATTAGATATAGGCGCGAAAGGCGGTTTTTCCAAGGTTTGCGGGCATTTCCGCACTGAATCCCGGGCCGGCAGCCGGCTATTTTTTTGGGGTTCCGGATTTGGCGAGAAGGTTGCGCAGATATTTGATCATGAATTTGTCTCTGGGCGCCAGCCGCCCCGTCCGGTCGAGCTCCAGCGTCAGGTTCAGTGCCTTGGTCAGCGCCGCCTTCGGATCCTTCGCCACATAGGCATAAGCGATGTAGGCGCGTGCCAGATCAGTTTGCCAGATCGCATTGTTGGGATCGGACTGGGCCAGTTTCTTGGCGATGGCGAGGCTGGCTTCGAAGGCCGTCTTGGAACCCTCGAAGTGACGCCGGTCGGTCTCCAGGTAACCGATCTTCTGCAGGGTGATCGCCAAGTCGCGTTGCCAGTCGGAATTGGCCGGGTCCAGCTTGGCCAGCCGGTCTGCTATGGCAAGACTTTCCTGATAGTTCTGCAATGCGCCGGTGACGTCACCCCGGACATCCAGCACGCCCGCAACCCGGTCGAGACAGACCGACAGCCCGCGCTGCCAGTCGGTGTTGCCGGGATCGGTGGCGGCAAGATCACGCGCTATGGCCAGCGCCTGCTGGTAGGACTCCAGTGCGGGCTGCCAATCCTTCTGATCGCTGTACGCATTGCCGATCTTGGCGTAGCTGATCGACAGGTCGCGCTTCAAGTCGGTATCGTTAGGGTCGCGGCGCACCAGCCCTTCGGCGATCGCCCGGCTCTTGTTGAAGGCCGCGAGCGCACCGGCGGCGTCGCCGCGCACGCGCAGCACGTCGCCGATCCTGTCGTGGCTGACGGAGACAGCGCGCTGACGCTCAGGGTCATCGGGTTTGTTCTCGGCCAGCGCCAGCCGAATTCTCAGGCTCTCTTCAAAGGCCGTCTCAGCGTCATCCAGTTGGCCGGCGGTGCGGGCAAGGTCGCCGATTTCGTCATAGGTTATGGTCAGGTCGCGCAGCAGTGAGGCGCGGCCCGGCTCTGCATCGGCCAATCGCTGCTTGATCGCCAGGCTTTGTTGATAGGCCTGGCCGGCTGCGCCTACATCGCCTTGCGTCGCCAGCACGTTGCCGATCTGATCATTGGCCATGGCCAGATCGCCGAGCCAGTCTTTCTTGTCCGGCGCGCTTGCGGTCAGGTCCTGCAGCATGGCCCTGGCCGCCTCATAATGTTCCAGGGAGGTCGGCAGGTCGCCTTGCGCCATCTTTATGTTGGCGAGCTTGATATGGCTGATGGCGAGATCGCGCTTGACGCTGGGATCGGTTTCCTGACGCGATCGCTGCTCGAGGTTGGCCAACAGTACCGTAAAGGCGCGGCTGGCCGCCTCGACATTGCCGACCGTCGTATAGAGAATACCGAGTTCCTCCAGCGTGCGGCTCTGGCGGTCGGCCTGTTCCAGGCTGAGAGAGGTCTGCCCGGCCTCGCCATACAGCGCCAGCACGGACTCGTAGTCCTTGATAGCGGTGGCGTAGTCGAGATTGGCGCGGGCCGCGCCACCGGACAGAAACCGCGTGGCTGCCTCGGAAAGAGTCCGGTTGACGAAATTGGCCTTCAATGCCTGGCGCGATTCATTGTCGGTATCGGCTGCCTTGGCAAGGATCACGCGAGCGCCGTCGAAGGCGCCAAGCGACAACTGCTCCTCCGCCTGCCGGCGCAGTTCGGTCACCTTCGGGTCATCGGCAGCGAGCGTCTTCATCTCCGCGCGCACCTTGACGAAGGCGTCAGCGGCCTCGCGCAGCTTGGCGTCCAGGCTTTCGCCGGAGAGGTGGCCGGTGTCGGAACTGATCAGCGCACCGTAGAGCGGCGCCAGCGGCATGTCGGCGTCGCTGGCAATCTGCTCGACCTGGCCACGCATCTCCGGCGTCACATCGGCCATAGCCAGCAGCAGCCGTTCGCGTTCCGGCAGCTGTTCTCTGGCTTTGGAAGCGAAGAACAGCTGCGGCAGGCCGCTCTCGACATAGGGCAATTGCTTGCCGCGCGTCAGGTCGTAAACCTCCTGCTGCACCAGCGTCAGCACCGAGCGGATTTCGAGCCCGTCAGTGCCGAGATACTTGGTCAGCGCGGCCGTGAAGGGCGAATTCGCGCCGCTGCCATCGGCGGCCGTCTCGCCGGGCGCCGCCGAAAAGGCGAACAGGATGTTTTCCGCCTTGCCGATGCGGCCGAGCCCCGGCTTGACCTTCTCAGTGACATCCTTGGCCAGCGAAGTCGCGCCACGGCCTTCGCCACTGGCGCCTGCGAACGGATCGCTGCGGCAGGCGTCGAGCACGATCAACCCCACCTTGGCCGTGGCGGCCACGGCGTCGCGCACCTCCTCCAGTGGCAGGCTGGTCTTTTCCAATGCGTCCAGCGAGGAAGCGTCCGCATCGATGGGCAAGAGTCGGTTGTCGCCGGAGATTTCGACGCCATGGCCGGAGAAATACACCAGCGCCACGTCGGCGCCTTTGCCGTCCTCGCGGAAATCGTCGAGCGCGCGGCGCATGCGCCTGAGGTCGCGATTGGTTTCGAGAACGACCTCGAAGCCAAGCTTCTTCAGCGCCGCTTCCATCGTCTCGCCGTCATGGACGGGATTGGCGAGCGGCCGGATCAGCCGGTAGTCGTCATCGGCGATGACCAGCGCAACGCGCCGCTCCGCCACAGCAGTGGCGGTCGCCGACAAGATCAGCAGCAAGGCAAACAGCAAGCGCAAGTCGAACCGCCCCCGGCTCGTTCATTTGCGCGAACATTCCATCTCTTTATGGCGTGAGCAAGCCAAGCCTTTGGCAGAAAATTGGCTCATTCAGGCAGCCCGCATCGGCTTCAGCGCCTCGCTCCAGCGCAACAGCTCGTCCAGCATGGCTTTGGCTCCGCCAACCACCTGTTCGCTGGCGTTGAAAACACCGTTCTCGTCGAGCAGTTTTTGGTACATCGGCAGCGTTACGCCCTCGGGGATCGGCATCACCCCGACGGAGGTCAGCAGCGGCTTTAACGCCTGCGCCGCGCGCAGGCCGCCGGAAACGCCGCCATAGCTGAAGATGGCGGCCGGCTTGTAGCGCCATTCCCTGAGCAGATAATCGATCGCGTTGACGATCGCCGGAGCGACGAAATAGTTATATTCCGGCGCCACGAAGACAAAGGCGTCGGCGGCGTCGATTGCCTTCGACCAAGCCTTCGTATGGTCCTTCTCGTACTTGCCGAGTTTTGGATGATGCGGCTCGTCGAGGACAGGCAGGTGGAACGCGGCGATGTCGGTCAGGACCGGCTCGAATTTTCCGTGTTGGCGCGCAAAACCCTCCAGCCATTCCGCGAAAACCGGCCCGGCGCGGCCTGGCCGCGTGCTGCCGATGATGATGTTCAACCGGTGCTTCATGGGTAGCTCCTGCGGTAGCGGCATCTGTTGGTGGCCGCCACCTAAGCCATGCCGCTGGCGCCAACAAGAAGGCACCTCGCGGTAACCGGGTCACATCTAGGAGAGCAGAGGCCTTGCTGTTCGGTCACATGGACGCCTGCTTTGCGGCCCACTACATTAGGTGATCAGCGGAGCACAGCATGGACAGTCAGCCCGCCCCCTTCGTCCCGCCCGCACCGAAGCCGCGCACGACGCCGCCTTCGACGCTGGAGATGATCCGCATCGTCTATCGCAACCCGCTCGAACTGTGGGGCGAGCATACCTACAACGAGCCCTGGATTTCGGCCAATGGCGTTGGCGGACATCTGATCGTCGCCAACGATCCAGGCCTGATCCGCCACGTGCTGGTCGACAATGCGAAAAACTACAAGATGGCGACGGTGCGCCAGAAAATCCTGCGGCCGATCCTGCGCGATGGCCTGCTGACCGCCGAGGGCGAGGTGTGGAAGCGCTCGCGCAAGGCGATGGCGCCGGTGTTCACGCCGCGCCATATCTTTGGCTTCGCCGCGCCAATGCTGAAACGAACGCAGGAGTTCGTCACCCGCTACGAGGGCGGTGCCACCTCGGACATTGCCCATGACATGACACTACTTACCTACGATATCCTGGCCGAGACCCTGTTTTCCGGCGAGATATCAGGCGAGCCGGGCAGTTTCGCCAACGAGATCGACCGCCTGTTCGAGACCATGGGCCGCGTCGATCCGCTCGACCTGTTGCGGGCGCCCGACTGGCTGCCGCGCCTGACCCGCATCCGTGGCCGCAAGACCATGGCCTATTTCCGCAAGATCGTCACCGACACTGTCAAGCTGCGCGAAGCGAAGTTCAAGCGTGATCCCGACGCGGTGCCGCAGGATTTCCTGACGCTTCTGCTCAAGGCCGAAGGGCCGGACGGGCTGACCCGGGCCGAGGTCGAGGACAACATCATCACCTTCATCGGCGCCGGTCACGAGACCACCGCCCGCGCACTCGGCTGGACGCTCTATTGTCTCGCGGAGTCACCGTGGGAGCGCGACAGGGTCGAGCGCGAGATCGACCAGGTGCTGGCACGCGAGCCCGATCCGACGAAATGGCTCGATGCCATGCCTTTCACCCGCGCTGCCTTCGATGAGGCGCTCAGGCTCTATCCGCCGGCGCCGTCGATCAACCGCGAGCCGATCGAGCCGGAGACATGGAACGAGCTCTACATCCCGAAGCACGCTGCCGTGCTGGTGATGCCCTGGGTCGTCCACCGCCATCGCAAGCTTTGGGACCGGCCCGACGCCTTCATGCCGGAGCGGTTCCACCCGGGAAACCGTGAAAAGATCGACCGCTTCCAATATCTGCCGTTCGGCGCCGGGCCTCGCGTCTGCATCGGCGCCAGCTTTGCCATGCAGGAGGCGATCATCGCGCTGGCCATCATGCTGTCGCGCTTCCGCTTCGACAGCACGGCCGACACCAAGCCGTGGCCGGTGCAGAAACTGACGACGCAGCCGCAGGGTGGTTTGCCGATGCAGGTCACGCCCCGCCAGGCGTGACACACCTTCAGGCAGGCGCGTTGAATTATGCGGCAGGCCGGCGCTGGAACTGGCCGGCGGCACGAAAACGCCAGAGATAGCTCGGCAGGATCGTTCCGATCGACTGCGGCTGGATGCCGAGCCCGGTCAGCGTCCTGTTGTCCTTGGAGGCCGCATCCGACACGATGTTGTGTTCGCGCAGCTGCATCACCTGGTCCTTGGTCAGCAGCGGATTGGGCAACAGGCCGAGGATCGATGCCTGGAGGTTTGCCACCCACCACGGCACCGGCACCAGCAGCCGCTTGCGTTCGATCACGGTGAGCAGCTCTTCCATGCACTGCTTGAAGGTCAGCACCTGCGGTCCGCCGAGCTCGTAGATCTGGCCACCCTTGACCTTGCCTTCGACCGAGCGTGCCACCGCTTCGGCGACATCACCGACATAGACCGGCTGGAACTTCGTCCCACCGCCGCCGATCAGCGGCAGCACCGGCGAATAGCGCGCCATGTTGGCGAAGCGGTTGAAGAAGCCATCCTCCGGTCCGAAATTGATCGACGGCCGCAAGATGACGGCATTCGCGACCGTCTCCAGAACCGCCTTTTCGCCGAGCGCCTTGGTGCGTGCATAGTGCGATTGCGAATGCAAATCCGCACCCAGCGCCGAGATGTGTGTGAGCCCTGCGCCGACCGAGCGCGCGGCTTCGGCGATGGCGCGGGCGCCGAACTCATGCACGGCGCCGAATTTCTGCCGGCCGCCCTCATGCAGGATGGCGACCAGGTTGACGACATGGTCGGCGCCTTGCACGGCGCGGTCGACCGACCAGCGCATGCGCACATTGGCCTGCACCGGCTGGATCTGGCCGACATTGCCGAGCGGCTGCAGATGTCCAGCGAGATCGGGCCGGCGGCAGGCGACCCGGATGCGGTAGCCGCGCTTGGCCAGCGCCCGCACGACGTGGCGGCCGACAAAGCCCGAGCCACCGAAGACGACGACGAGCTTGGGGGTCTGCAGGATTTCGGTCATGGTTGGCTCCGGCGCTCGAAAGCTTGGCTGAAGCCGTTTCTTAATCCGTTTCGTGCCAAAGGCAAAGAGCGACCAGAGGTCGCCGGCAATCTGGCTTGGAGCATGCCTTCCCGAGGACCTGCCAGATGCAGAAAACCCCGCCGAAGCGGGGTTTTCCGGATGACTCCATATGGTGTCAGGGGCCGACGGGCCTGACCTGAGACGGTATCAGGAGGGCGTGAAGCAAGTACGCCCACCCCAACCCTGAACATCCGACATGGTGCCACCGACCTGCTTGCAAGCCGCGATGAAGTCGGCGCTGCAATTGGCGAATTTGGCGTGGCCGTTCTTGCAATAGTGATCCTCGGTGGCGCCGCCGCTTGGCGCGGTGATGACGCCTGGCGCGGACGGCTTGACCGGTGCGCTCTTCAGCGTTGCGGCCTGGGTGGCGCCCATGAAGGAGCCGAGCAGAAGGACAGCGGTCAGAACGGTGGTCTTGGTGTTGGTCACGGTGATTTCCTTTTGATTGGGTGCGTTTCCGAGGCGCGAAGGGATGCATCCTTCACAGGAAGCAGGATCTCGATACGAGTTGTTGTTCCCCTCGGTTATCGGGCGAGCTCACCTCGCCCTGGACAAGGATGGGTCGCCGCTACCCGCGGAAAGGTTCAAGCGCTATGCGCAAAAATCCACACAGCCTTGCCGCGGGGCTCGGCTGGTCCCTGCCGATCGAAATCAGTCGACCATGGAAGCGGGCCAAGCCGGTGCCCTCGGAACTTTTGTCCGGTTGGCGATTTTGGATGTATGATGTGATTCCGAATGGAGGATATTGCCGATGACGACAAAACGCGTTGCGACTTTCGCTCTCGCTTTCGCAATAGGCGGCAGCGTTTGCGCCTCGGCATTCGCGGGCGAACGGCATCACCACCCAAAACCTCAACCTGAACGCTACGTTCCCGCCGATGGCAACATCATCGACATCCTGTTCGGCGGCCCGCGCTACTATGATCAGATGCTGCTCACGACAGCGGCAGGAGCGTGCTCATACGAGAGGGTAGGACCGGATGCGAATGCGTTGAACAAGATCAACGATCACCACTGCGGCAAGTAGGCTCGGCGCAGCCGGATGGCGTCAGCCAATTACTGGACGAAGAAATTTATTCAGGCGGAATAGCGCTCGGCGAATTCGGAAATGCGCTGGATCACCTCCTTGGGCGCATTGATGCCCCGCGCCTGTGCCTTCTCCGCCGCTTCGGCGCGGGCGCGTCCGGGCACATGCACGCCGTAGCGCCGGCGCAGTCGGTCGAGCTGGTCCTTCATGCGCTGTTCGAAGTCCGGATCGAGCAGCTTGGGCTCGACGGCAAGCACGAACAAGCCGGTTCCGGGGCTGTCCGGTCCACCGCTGAACCACGGCGCATCGAGCGACCAGTTGGCGCCCGACAGGCCGGCCGCCAGCACCTCGACCATCAGCGCGATGTTGGCGCCGCGCTGGCCACCGAAGGCAAGCATGGCACCTTTCATGGCGGCCGCCGGGTCGGTGGTCGGATTGCCGCTGACGTCCAGCGCCCAGCCCTCCGGAATTTTTTTGCCGTCCTCGGCCGCCTTGCGGATGTTGACGAAGGCGGTGGCGCTCGACGACTGGTCGATGACCAGCGGCGCCCCATCGGCGGAGGGAGCGGCAAAGGACATCGGATTGGTGCAGTAGACCGGCTTGATCGAACCCGAGCCGGCAAGCACGGCCGGCCCGTTGGTCGCGGCGAAGGACACCATCCCCAGTGCCGCCAGCCGCCCGGTGAAATAGCCGAGCGCGCCGCACGTATAGGCGTTCTTCTGCGAAAAGATGGCGACGCCGAACAGTTTTGCCGCTTTGGCGAGGTCGTCGATGGTGCGGTCGAAGCCGGTATGCGCCAGGCCGCCGCGCGCATCGGAAAGATAGACCGCCAGCGCCGGCCGGGTGATCACCGGGTCGGCATTGCCGTCGATGCGACCGGCTTCTAGCGCCTCGAGATAGTCGATGAAATGCGACAGCCCGACCGTCGACAGCCCTTCCGCTTCGGCTGATATGATCGAGGCAGTCAGCGATTGCGCCGCTTCCTCATTGGCGCCGGCGCCAAGCGCCGCCATCCGGCACAGTCCTTTTGCCTGGTCGAGACTGAGTTGCATCGCAATGAGTTCCTAAGTGAGTAGCGAATAGGGAATGGCGAATAGGGAAATGGCAAGCTGTCGGCGATCGCCCGTCCCCGATTACTACTCGCTATTGGCTATTCGCTTCTACCCAATTTTGTTGGGAATCCGCGCCTCGATCCTGCTGAAGGCGAAGACCAGAATGCCGGTGATCGTCATGTAGATCAGCGCCAGCAGCAGCAAGGGTTCATAGGTGAGGTAGGTATCCTGCCGCACCTTGGACGAGACGGCGAAGATGTCGATGACGCTGATTGTCGCCACCAGCGGCGTCGACTTCAATTGCAGCACGGTTTCGCCGGTCAGCGTCGGCAGCGCCCGGTAGATGGCCTGCGGCAGCCAGATGCGCCGAAAAGTCTTCCAGCGGCTCATGCCGAAGGCGCGGGCCGCTTCCAGCTGGCCTTTCGGCACGCCGGCAAAGGCGCCGCGCATCACTTCGCCTTCATAGCCGGCGAAGGACAAGGTCAGCGCCAGCACGCCATAGGGCCAGGCTTGTCGCAGATACGGCCACATCCAGGACTCGCGGATCCACGGATATTGCGGAAACAGCGAACCCAGTCCGTAGTAGAGCAGCCACAGCTGGATCAGCAGCGGCGTGCCCCTGATGACGGTGCAGAAGGCCTTGGCGGGTGCCGCGAACCAGAAGGAGCCGGCGGCCTGTGCCAGCCCGAGCGGCACGGCGAGCAGGAAGCCTAGAAAGCAGGTGACAGCCAGGATCCACAGCGCGCGCCAGATGCCGAGCAAACCCATTTCGTAATATTGCGGCAGCCAGTCCCAGCGCATGAAAAAAGCGGAGCCTAAAACCAGCGCCAGCGCGATCAGGATCAGCACGATGCGATGCGGCTGCAGCCACAGCGAAGTCCGTGCTGCCACGTTGATGATCGTCGCTTCGCCGGCCATCAACGCCCCTCCTTGACCGAAGGCATGCCGCGCCGCGACCAGGTCTCCATCCGGCCGATGAAAAAGTTGGAGACGAGCGACAACAGCAGATAGAGTGCGCCAGCGGCGACGTAAAACATGAAATAGGCTTTGGTGACGCCCGCCGCCTGCCGCGTTTCCAGCGCCAGCTCATTGAAGCCGACGACCGCCAACAGCGCGGTGTCCTTGGTGCAGATGAGCCACAGATTGGCAAGGCCGGGTATGGCAAAAGGCAGCATCGCCGGCAGCGTGATGCGCCGCAGCAGCAGGCCGGGAGACATGCCATAGGCGCGGGCAGCTTCAATTTGCCCCTGCGGAATGGCCAGGATCGCGCCGCGTATGACCTCGGTCGAATAGGCGCCCTGCACGAAGCCAAGCACGGCGATGCCGGCGGCCAGTCCGCTGATGTCGATGCGCTGGTAGCCCATCGCCGTCAGCATCTGATTGATCAGGTCGGTACCGGCATAGTAGAGCAGCAGGATCAGCACCAATTCCGGCACGGCGCGAACGACGGTCGTATAGACGGCCATCAGATCGCGCACCACCGGACCGCCATAGAGCTTGCCATAGGCGCCGCCGGTGCCGATCAGCAAGCCAAGCGAGGTGGCGCCGAGCCCTATCTCGACAGTGTGGAGCAGCCCGCGCAGCAGGTTGCCGCCCCAGCCAGGCGGCGTGGGCGAGAGAAGCTCGATGATGCCGGCCGCGGAGGCCGAAAGAAATGCGTCGATCAGCGTCGCCCCCGAATGGCTGGCTAGCCGCTGGCGACACCCGCCAGCGGAAAGCTTTCATGGATGACCCTACGGCGGGCCGTAGGGTCATTCGCTCAAGCGCAGGGGCGGTCAGTTCGACTGCGCGTCGCTGCCATAGATGTCGAAATCGAAATATTTCTTCGAGATTTCTTCATACTTGCCGTTGGCCCGGATGGCCTTGATGCCGGCGTTGATCTTGTCCTTCAGCTCGGTGTCTTCCTTGCGGATGCCGGCGCCGACGCCTGGTCCGAGAACCTCGAGATCCTGCTCGACCATGCCTTTCAGATCGCAGCACGCCTTGCCCTGGTCGGATTTCAGGAACTCGCCAAGCGCGATCGAGTCTGCCTGCACCGCGTCGAGACGGCCGGCGGCGAGATCCTGGTTGGCCTCGTCCTGCGTCTGATATTCCTTGATTTCGGCGGCGCCGGTGAAGTGCTTCTTGGCGTAGACGGCATGCACCGTCGACACCTGCACACCGATGACCTTGCCCTTGAGGTCGTCAGGCGTGGCGCCGAACTTCTGGTCCTTCGGCCCGATGATGGCGGTCGGCGTGTTGTAATATTTGTCGGAGAAGCTGATCGTCTTCTCGCGCTCGGCGGTGATCGACATCGAGCTGGCGATGATGTCGATCTTCTTGGTCGTCAGCGCCGGGATGATGCCGTCCCAGGCCACGGGGGTGATGACGCAGTCGAGCTTCTCTTCGGCGCAGACGGCGTCGATGAACTCGATTTCCCAGCCAACCCATTTGCCGGAAGCGTCCGGCGAGGTGAAGGGCGGATAGGGTTCGGCGGCGACGCCGATCTTGACCGGATCGGCCTTGGCCACACCCATCGCAGCGACGCCGAGCAGAAGCGCTGCGGCAAATGTCTTCAGAACGGTCTTCATTTGGTAAACTCCCAGTTTGTTGTTGGTTCCCCGGTCTTTCGTCCGCCTCGGCCTAGCCGATGTTGCGGATGAATTGCTTGAGCCTTTCGGATCTGGGCGCGCCGAAGATTTGCTCCGGCGGCCCTTCTTCCTCGACCAGCCCGTTGTAGAGATAGACGACATGCGTCGCGACCTCGCGGGCGAATTTCATTTCGTGCGTGACCAGCACCATGGTGCGGCCTTCGCGCGCCAGATCGCCGATCACCCTCAGCACCTCGCCGACCAGTTCCGGGTCGAGCGCCGAGGTCGGCTCGTCGAACAGCATGACGCGCGGGTTGATGGCGAGCGCCCGGGCGATCGCCGCGCGCTGCTGCTGGCCGCCTGAGAGATAGGCCGGATAGACGTCGCGCTTTTCGGCCAGGCCGACGCGCGCGAGCAGCTTTTCGGCTTCAGCGATCGCTATGTCACGCTTGACGCCCAGCACATGCACCGGAACCTCGATGACGTTCTCGATCAGCGTCATATGGCTCCACAGATTGAAATTCTGGAACACCATGCCGAGCTTGGAGCGGATGCGCTCGATCTGCCTGCGGTCGGCCGGAATGGTGTGGCCGTGGCTGTCGGCCTTCAGCCGGATTTCCTCGCCATTGACGCGGATGATGCCGCTGGTCGGGTTTTCCAGGCAGTTGATGCAGCGCAAAAGCGTCGACTTGCCAGAGCCGCTGCCGCCGATGATGGCGATCACCTCGCCGTCGCGCGCCGAAAGCGAAACGCCCTTCAGCACATGCAGTTGGCCGAATTTCTTGTGCAGGTTCTCGACATGGATGGCTTCTGCGGCGCCGTCCTGCGCGGTGTGTTTCAGTGCGGATGCAGCACCCTGCGCCATCATCTTGCCGGCGCTCCGCGGAGTGGCCGGATTCGTCGCTGCTCGATTTTTTTACCCATTACCCGTCACTGGACAGAGTTCCCGATATCAAGATGGACCGTTCCGCTTGCCTCCGTCAACCATGGTTTTTGGACCATTGATCACGGCTGGCTGAGTGGCTATTGGCAGGAAGGGGAATTTCAGGAGAGTTTAGTGGGCAAAGCTTACGGGTCACAGTCCATGGCCGGGACGCTGCAGCGCGTGCTGATGCGTTCCGCCGCCAGTGCCATGCGCCACGCCAAGGCGTCGGAGTGGCACTATGGTCCGGGTTTCGATCCGCACAAGGCTGCCGCCCAGCATGAGGTGCTGACGAGGCTGGTCGCGGCATCGGGCGCCGAGATCGAATGGCTGACCGATGCCGATGACGGGCTTGCCGATTCCGTCTTCACCCACGATCCGTCATTGATGACCGATCACGGCGCCATCATTCTGGCCATGGGCAAGGCCTTGCGCCGGCCCGAACCCGGCCTGCACGAAGCCGCCTACATCAGGATGGGCGTGCCCGTCCTCGGCCGTATCGATCCTCCCGGCCAGGTCGAAGGCGGCGATTGCGTCTGGGTGGATGCCAACACGCTGGCCGTCGGCCGCGGCGTGCGCACCAACCAGGACGGCATCCAGCAGCTCTCGAACCTGCTCTCGCCCAAGGGCATCCAGGTTTTTGGCTTCGACCTGCCGCTGTGGCACGGCGAGGAGGCGTGCCTGCATCTGATGTCGGTGATCAGCCCGCTCGCCGACGATCTGGCGCTGGTCTACGCGCCGCTTCTGCCGGCCGCCTTCTACCAGATGCTGAACGCGCGCGGCATCAAGCTGGTCGAAGGCGACGCCGGCGAGTTCCACGCCTCCAACGGGCTCAGCCTCAATGTGTTGCCGACCGCGCCGCGCCAGGTGATCGCCGTTGCCGGTTTTCCCAAGACCGCGGCAGCCATGCAGGCCGCCGGCTGCACCGTCACGACCTTCGAGGCGGATGCGCTGTGCATCGCCTGCGAGGGCGGCCCAACCTGTCTCACGCGCCCGGTGCTCAGACAATGACGACGGTCGGCGAAGCGCTCATTTCCCTGCTCGAGGCCCATGGCGTCGACACCGTCTTCGGCATTCCCGGCGTGCACACGGTCGAGCTCTATCGCGGACTGGCTCGGTCGAACATCCGCCACGTCACCCCGCGCCACGAGCAGGGCGCCGGCTTCATGGCCGACGGCTATGCGCGGGCCAGCGGCAGGCCGGGCGTTGCCTTCGTCATCACCGGACCGGGGCTGACCAACACCATCACCGCCATGGGCCAGGCGCGCGCCGATTCGGTGCCGATGCTGGTGATCTCGGGCGTCAACGCGACGCCGACACTGGGCAAGGGGCTCGGCCATCTGCACGAACTGCCCGACCAGCGCGGCATGATGGAGAAGGTGGCGCTGTTTTCGCAGCGGGTCACCGACGCCGGCGAACTGCCCGGTGCATTGGCCCGCGCCTTCGCGCTGTTTTCGTCGGCGCGCCCCGGCCCGGTCCATATCGAGATCCCGACCGATGTCATGGTCAAGCCCGCCGACGGCCTCGTCGCGTTGCTGAGCAATGCCGCGCCACCCACGCCGGATGCCGTTGCCATTGCCGAGGCGGCAAAACTTGTCGCCGCCGCGCGCCGCCCGCTGATCCTGGCCGGCGGTGGCGCAAAAGGGGCCGAAGCGCCGCTGCAGCGCCTGGCCGAATTGCTCGGCGCGCCGGTCGTCCAGACGGCCAATGCGCGCGGCCTGTTGCATCGCCATCCATTGTGCGTGCCGGCCAGCCCCAGCCTGAAGGCGGTGCGGGCGCTGATGGCAGACGCCGATCTGGTGATTGCCGCCGGCACCGAGTTCGGCCCGACCGACTATGACGGATACAGCGACGGCGGCTTTGTCCTGCCGGCCAATCTGATCCGCATCGACATCGGCGCCGACCAGCTTGCCCGCCGCCCGGCGACGGTGTCGATCCAGGCCGATTGCAGCGCCGCTCTAGAAGCCCTGCTTGCCGAAATCGGCGCCGCCCCGGCAGGGTCCGGCGACGGCGCAGCCCGCGCCGCGGCCACGCGGCAAGCGGCGTTTGCCGAGCTCAGCCCGACGCTGCAGGCGCAGACGCATGCCGTCGAGACGATCCGCGATGCACTGCCTGGCGCCATCATCGTCGGCGATTCCACACAGCCCATCTACGCCGCCAACCTCTACTACGACCATGATCGCCCGGGCGGCTGGTTCAACGCTGCCACCGGTTTTGGCGCGCTCGGCTATGGCCCGCCGGCGGCGATCGGGGCTGCCCTTGCCATGCCCGGTGTGCCCGTCGTCTGTCTCACCGGCGACGGTGGTTTTCAGTTCACCTTGCCGGAACTGGGTGTGGCACTCGATTCGGCGGCGCCGGTGATTTTCGTCGTCTGGAACAATCGCGGCTATCGCGAGATCGAAACTTCGATGCTCGATGTCGGCGTCGAGCCGGTCGGCGTGTCGCCGGCGCCGCCGGATTTCTGCAAGCTGGCCGAAGCCTACGGCATTGCTGCCGAGCGACTTGCCGACATCAATGGCCTGGCGGTCGCCCTCAAGCGCGCGCGGGCAACCGGAAAGCCGCACGTTATAGAAATCACTGTGGATTGAGCCCTGTGACAGGGGAGGGCGATGACCTGCCGGCGCGTTCGTTCTTCAGCGAGCCGAGGCCGATCCGCGATCCGCTGACAATTCCGTATCTGGCCGCGCCGCGCTGGGTGGCGTCCTCACGCGCCTTGCCCTGGCCGTTGCGAAAGCGTGCCGCAAAGTTTTGCATGAGCTACGCGCGAAAGCGGGACTGGCGTTCCCGTCATATCGCCGTCGACCATTCGCGGTGGTGCTCCACCAGCAAGCCGACCGGCGGCCTGGGTCCGATCTGGCAATACTGGGCGCAAGGCGTCGGCGCAGCGTCACCGGTGGTCAAGGCATGCATGCGCTCCGTGGAGCGTCACAAGGGCGACCGCGAACTCGTCGTGCTCGACGACAGGACCATTGAAAGCCATGTCGACCTGCCCGGACATGTCTGGGACAAGCGCCGGCGAGAGCTGATGAACAGCCAGCATTTTTCCAACTTCATTCGCCTGAGCCTGCTTCACCGGCATGGCGGGACATGGCTCGACGCCACGATCCTGTTGCGGCAGCCCATTCCCGCCGAAATCGAGCGCGAGGATTTCTACATCCTGCGCGAGACCAATCGCCATGCCCGGCTTGTGGAAACCTGGTTCATTCACGCCCGCAAGGGACATCCGCTGGTCGAGACCGTGCTGCACGCTTTGACGGATTACTGGAAGACGTACGACGCGCTTCACCACTATTTCATGTTCCCGTACCATTTCGAGGCTTCGCTGCTCCTGCACCGTCAGCTTCGGCATGATTTCCTGCGCATGCCCCAGGTCGGCGCGGATCGACCGCATGCGCTGCAATGGCTGCTCTTCGAGCCTTTCGACGACGTCGCCCACCGCACCGTTTTCGATCGTTTCTGGCTGCACAAGCTCACCCACAGAGCCAAGCGCCCGGCGACCGCTGGACATCTGTTGTGGGATGCGATCGTCGACGGCTGGCCGACGACCTGAAGCGATGCAAAGACGCGACCCTGCCATGTCGATATTTCAGTTGAGCAATCGTGCTAAAGGCGCGACGTTTGCCGCCGGCGCGGCATGAGCATAAAAAAATAATGACAGGAGCGGTCGAAGATGACGCAAACACTTGATGGCAAGCATATCGTGGTGACCGGCGGCACCGGGGCGCTCGGCGGCGCGGTTGTCGGCAAGCTGCTGGGTGAGGGCGCCATCTGCCATGTGCCCAATGCCCATGCCGCGGCACCTTCGCACTTCCCCTTCGCGGCCGATGATCGCGTCCGGCTGGTGCACAATGTCGATCTCTCGGACCCCGCCAAGGTTGAGGCGTTTTACAGCCAGGTTCCGGGTCTGTGGGGATCCATCCATCTGGCCGGCGGCTTTACCGCAGCACCGGTGGAGAAGATCGAGTCGGCGTCCTTTGCCGAGATGATGGACACCAACGCCCGCACCGCTTTCCTGTGCTGTCGCGCGGCGGTGCGCTCGATGCTGGCGTCAGGCACGGCGGGCCGCATCGTCAACATCGCCGCGCGGGCGGCATTGGAACCGCGTAAGGGCGCTGGCTCGGTGGCCTACGCCGCCAGCAAGGCAGCGGTGGCAGCGATGACGGTGGCGATGGCCGAGGAGCTGAAGCACAAGGGCATCCTGGTCAATGCAGTTGCGCCATCCACCCTCGACACGCCGGCCAACCGCGCCGACATGCCGGATGCCGACTTCACCAAATGGGTCAGCCTTGAAGCGGCCGCCGAGGCCATCGCCTATCTCGCCTCGCCGGCCAATCTGGCGATGAGCGGCACGCTGGTGCCGCTTTACGGCAGGGCCTGAACTTAGAAACATAGTTCAAAGAAAAACCCCGCCGGATCGCTCCGGCGGGGTTTTTCATTTTCAAATGACGGCCGCGCGACGAGCGCGGCGTCGTTGTTCTTAGCTACCCTGCTTCTTCAGCGCGGCACCTAGGATGTCGCCCAGCGAAGCGCCGGAGTCGGTCGAGCCGTACTGTGCGACTGCTTCCTTCTCTTCGGCGATTTCCAGCGCCTTGATCGAGACCTGCAGCTTGCGGGTCTTCTTGTCGAAGGCGATGACGCGGGCGTCCAGCTTCTGGCCGACCGAGAAGCGCTCGGGGCGCTGCTCGTCACGGTCACGGCTGAGGTCGTTGCGCTTGATGAAGGTCTCGATGCCGCTGTCGACCAGCCGCACTTCCAGACCGCCATCCTTAATGCCGGTGACTTCACAGGTGACGACCGCGTTCTTGCGCAGTTCGCCTGAAGTCGCCGCTTCGCCGACCGTATCCTTGGCCAACTGCTTGATGCCGAGCGAGATGCGCTCCTTGTCGATGTCGACGTCGAGCACCTGCGCCTTGACCATGTCGCCGCGATTGTACTCTTCGATCACCTGCTCGCCCGGACGGGTCCAGTCGAGGTCGGAGAGATGGACCATGCCATCGACGTCGCCTTCGAGGCCGATGAACAGGCCGAACTCGGTCTTGTTCTTGACCTCGCCCTCGACCTGGCTGCCGACCGGATGGCTCGAGGCGAAAGCCTGCCACGGATTTTCCAGCGTCTGCTTGAGGCCGAGCGAGATGCGGCGCTTGGCCGGATCGACCTCGAGCACCACCACGTCGACTTCCTGCGTCGTCGACAGGATCTTGCCGGGGTGCACGTTCTTCTTGGTCCACGACATTTCCGAAACGTGGATGAGGCCTTCGATGCCCGGCTCCAGCTCGACGAACGCGCCGTAGTCGGTGATGTTGGTGACGGTGCCCTTGATCTTCTTGCCGATCGGGAACTTGGTGCCGATCTCGGACCACGGATCGCTCTCGAGCTGCTTCATGCCGAGCGAGATACGGTGGGTTTCCTGGTTGATGCGGATGATCTGCACCTTGACCGTCTGGCCGATGTTGAGGATTTCGGTCGGATGGTTGACGCGGCGCCATGCCATGTCGGTGACATGCAGCAGGCCGTCAATGCCGCCGAGGTCGACGAACGCACCGTAATCGGTGATGTTCTTGACGACGCCTTCGACAACCTGGCCTTCTTCGAGGTTCTGCACGATTTCCGAACGCTGTTCGGCGCGGCTTTCCTCAAGCACGGTGCGGCGCGACACCACGATGTTGCCACGGCGGCGATCCATCTTGAGGATCTCGAAGGGCTGCGGGTTGTGCATGAGCGGCGAGACGTCGCGGATCGGGCGGATATCGACCTGGCTGCGCGGCAGGAAGGCCACGGCACCGTCGAGGTCGACGGTGAAGCCGCCCTTGACCTGGTTGAAGATGACGCCTTCGACGCGTTCACCCTTGGTGAACTTCTCTTCGAGACGGACCCAGCTCTCTTCGCGGCGGGCCTTCTCACGCGAAAGCATCGCTTCGCCAAGCGCGTTCTCGATGCGCTCGACATAAACTTCGACGGTGTCACCGACCTTAAGGGTGGTGTCCTTGCCCTTGACGCCGAATTCCTTCAGCGGCACGCGGCCTTCGACCTTGAGGCCGACATCGATGATCGCCATGTCTTTTTCAATGGCGGTGATGATGCCCTTGACGACCTGGCCTTCACCGGAATGGCCGGCGGTAAATGATTCTTCGAGCAGGCTCGCGAAATCATCGCGAGTGGGATTTGCAGCTGACATAGTTTCTCCTGGAGTGCCCCGCATCTGTCGCGGGACGGGCGCCGTGGGTTAGCGTTGCGTTAGCCTGCCGGCGTTCCGGGCAAAAAGCCCTTGGCCGCTCTTTAAGCGGCAATTCCGGCGCATGAAGAATGCTGGCAGACTGGTTCGTGCCCGATATGGGTATCTTTTTCGCCACCGGCAATCGGCAGCGCGAGGGAAACCCGGCTCAGGCTTTGTCTCTCTTGGCCAAAACGTCGTCGATGATCGCTCTCGCCGCCAGAAACGCGGCTTCTATAGCCATTTCGCTGGTATCAAGCAAGTGCGCGTCGGCGGCGGGCTTCAAGGGCGAGTCGGCGCGGCCCATGTCGCGCTCGTCGCGGCGCACGATATCGGCGAGGATTTCGGTGAAATTGGCGGTGCCGCCGATGCTTTCGATCTCGGCCAGCCGGCGCTGTGCCCGCACCTCGGCGCTGGCCGTCACATAGAGTTTGATGTCGGCATCGGGGCAGACGACGGTGCCGATGTCACGGCCGTCGAGTACGGCTCCAGGCGGCGTTTTGGCGAAGTCGCGCTGCTTTTCGACGAGGATGCGCCGCACCGTTGGAAACACCGCGACTTTCGAGGCGGCCTCGCCAACAGCATGCGCAGACAGCACGGTCCGGTCGAGCTTTGCCAGGTCAACCTGGCGCGCCGCGGTTTCGGCGGCAGAGACATTGTCCAGAGGCAAGGCGTGCTGGAGCAGCGCATAGGCCACCGCGCGATAGGTGAGGCCGGTGTCGAGCAGGTTCAGCCGGTAGTGGTCGGCGAGCCGTCGGGCCAGCGTGCCTTTGCCGGCGCCGGCAGGGCCGTCGATGGCGATCGTGAAGACGCGAGTCATTGGCGGACCAATGAAAAGTGCAGGCGCCGCGATCCTTCGCGCCCCCCTCTGTCCTGCCGGACATCTCCCCCACGAGGGGGGAGATTGGCCGTCATTGCAGCCTTCGCCAATTGTCCACGTTGCAGGATTGCGCGGAGCGCCAAAGCTGCCAATCTCCCCCCTTGTGGGGGAGATGTCCGGCAGGACAGAGGGGGGCGCTGTCCCTCCGACGTTCCAGTCTGGCCCCTATTGATTGCCATCAACTGTTACTCAATCTCCGCGCCCAGACCCTTCATAAGCCCCATGAACTCCGGAAAGCTCGTCGCAATCATCGCCTGATCGTCGATGGTCACCGGCTTCTCCGTCGCCAGTCCCATCACCAGAAAACTCATGGCGATGCGATGGTCGAGATGCGTCTGGACGGTCGTGTCCGGCCCGTTAGGGTGTCTGCCCAATCCCTTGCCGCCCGGTTTGCCGCGCACGGCAAGCGTCGCCTCGCCCTCGGTGCAGTCGACGCCGTTGAGCTTCAATCCGTTGGCGACGGCCGACAAACGGTCGGATTCCTTCACCCGCAGCTCTTCCAGCCCCTGCATCAGCGTCTCGCCCTCGGCGAAGCAGGCGGCGACCGCAAGCACGGGGTATTCGTCGATCATCGTCGGCGCCCGCTCCGGCGGCACCGTGACGCCCTTCAATTCGGAATAGCGCACGCGCAGGTCGGCGACGTCCTCGCCGCCTTCATTGCGCGGGTCGAGAATGTCGATCCTGCCGCCCATTTCCTGCAAGGTCAGCAGAAGCCCGGTGCGGGTCGGGTTCATCAGCACGTTTTCAATGGTGATGTCGGAGCCCGGCACGATCAGTGCCGCCACCAGCGGGAAGCCGGCCGAAGACGGATCGCCCGGCACCGCGATGGTCTGTCCGGTCAGCTTGCCCTGGCCTTCGATGAAGATGTGGCGCACGCCGCGCTCGTCGGTCTCGACCGACAGATTGGCACCAAACCCCTTCAGCATCTTTTCAGTGTGGTCACGTGTCATCACCGGCTCGATGACGGTGGTGATGCCTGGCGTGTTCAGCCCGGCCAGCAGCACCGCCGACTTCACCTGCGCCGAGGCCATCGGCACGCGGTAGGTGATCGGCGCGGCGTGCTTGGGCCCGCGCAGCGTAATCGGCATGCGGTCGCCCGGCGTCGCCTTCAGCACCTGCACACCCATCTGACGCAAGGGTTCGAGCACGCGGCCCATGGGACGGCCGGACAAAGAGGCGTCGCCAATGAAGGTGGTTTCCATGTCGTAAGTGCCGACCAGGCCCATGGTGAGACGCGAGCCGGTGCCGGCATTGCCGAAATCGAGCGGGCCTTCCGGCTGTAACAGCGCGCCATTGCCGGTGCCGCGGATGACCCACTCAGTGCCAAGCTTCTCGATATGGGCGCCCATTGCCTTCATGGCGGCACCCGTGCGCATCACATCCTCGCCCTCCAGCAATCCGGTGATGCGGGTTTCGCCGGAGGCGAGACCACCGAACATGAAGGAGCGGTGCGAGATCGACTTGTCGCCGGGCACGCGCGCCGCGCCGGAAAGGGCTGATGATTTGCGGGCGGTGGCCGGCTTGGCAGCGGCGGCGTGAGACATGGAATTTCCCTGGACGGAATGCCGGCATGCCGGCGCTTTTCATTTGTTGCGGCGGTCTCGTATCACGGCGAGCACAAATGGTCATCCCCTCGCGCGAGGCCTTTCAGTGCTTGGTTTTGTGACGCCGGCTTTTCGCTTTGACAGCGCGGTAAACAGTGGTTAAGGGGACCACTCTTTTATCTACGAGGCTTGCCGTGGCAAAATCCGAACTTGGCTCAAAACGCGTCGACCCCGAGACGGGCCGAAAATTCTATGACCTGAACAAGGACCCGATCGTCTCGCCCTATACCGGCAAGAGCTATCCGCGCTCCTATTTCGAGGAAGGCAAGATTGCCGCCATCGAAGAGGAAGAGGAAGTCGCCGAGAAGGAAGTCGATGCCGAGGAGGAAGAGGGCGTCGAGATCGTTCCGCTTGAAGAGGCGGACGAGGACGTCAAGGGCGACGATCTTCCCGATCTTGGCGACGACGAAGACGAGGTCGACCTCGGCGACGACGAGGATGACACTTTCCTTGCCGACGAAGAGGAAGAAGACGACGATGTCGCCGACATGATCGGCGTTGGCGACGACGACGACGAAGTCTGATCAGCCTTCTGATGCAAGCACTTGCCTGCTTTTGTGGGCTGTGACGAAAAAGCGGTTCTTGCAGGCTTGATATTCAGGGAAGGCGGGGTTAGAAGCCGCCTGCACTAACGGCGCGGTCTCAACCCGCGCCGGATCTCTTCGCCGGAAACGGCGCCGGCAGACTGCCGGAAGTGGGGCCATAGCTCAGTTGGGAGAGCGCTTGAATGGCATTCAAGAGGTCGTCGGTTCGATTCCGATTGGCTCCACCAAATTTCTCTAGCATTGCAGTGGCTTAGGCTTCGCGGCCTACCACTACCTGCCCGGAGGCGGGCTGGCCGTCGCCGACGGCTACGGCTTCCTGACGGGCGGCAAATGGTGGGTCGTCGTCTTCAATTCCGCCGCGATCGTCTCGCTGGTCATGGCGACCAACCTGATCGCCCAGGGCATGGGCGCCTTTGAGAATGTCGAGAGGTAGCCAAGGTCGCTCTTTTCCAGAGCGGGCGACGCTGTCGTGGGTTAAAAACGTCTCTGTTTGATTCGCCTCTTCAGGGAACGGCATGAGCAAGGCCCTCACTTCATTCGCATTGGTTGCCGTACTGACGGCTTTGCTCATGGCGCTGAGCCTGGCTGTCGCCAGGCATGGCTACCCATACGGCGTGATCGGCGTGAAACGCCTGGACGGCATTGCCGATGCCGGGTCGTTTATCCCGCTCGCCGCCGTCTACTTTTTCAGCGCCATGCTGATGATGATCCTGCCCATTCGAGCCGCCGGTGTCGTCCTGACCAATGCCGCGGACGTGATCTTCTGGGCGACGATCGCCCTGTTCGCGACCATTGTTGGCTGCCTTGTCACCAGATGGGCTTTCGGTCAGAGCGGTGCCCTGTGGGCGCTCCTGAACTGGCGGTTCCTGTTCGTCGCCGCCATCGTCGGCTGCCATTTCATCATGAATGAGCTGCGGCGCAATGTCCTGCTCAGAAGCCTGTTCTTTGTTGTCTTTGCCGTCGCGACGCTGGCCTGCCTGTTCTGGTCTTTTGCGGGCTGACGGGAACCGATCTCGTTCCGACCTTCCAGCCAGAGTGACACGCAGGCTTTCGCCGGCGCGCGTCATCGGCTATCGAGATTTGAAACGTCATCACACCATCGCTATTTGTCTGATAAATGACTTGGGCGACAGATGACTGGGTGATAGATGACCCCGGCAGACGGCGCCACCAGCGAACCTACAAGGAAAGACCATGACCCTGTTTCGTAAAAATCTGATCGACGGCGAGTGGGTGGGCGAGGCCGGCTCCCGCAACATCAACCCTTCGAACACAGGCGACGTCGTTGGCGAATATGCCTCGGCCGGCGCCGAACAGGCCCTGCAAGCCATTGCCGCGGCGAAAGCCGCCTTTCCGGCCTGGTCGCGCTCCGCGCCCCTGGTGCGCCATGCGGTGCTGAAGAAGGCGTCGGACGAGATCATGGCGCGCAAGGATGAAATCGGCCGGTCGCTGGCGCGCGAGGAAGGCAAGACGCTGGTCGAGGGCATCGGCGAGACAATTCGGGCCGCCCAGCTGTTCGATTTCTTCGCCGGCGAGACGCTGCGGCTGGCGGGCGAACTGGTCCCCAGCGTGCGGCCGGGCGTCGGGGTCGAGATCACGCGCGAGGCCGTCGGCGTGGTCGGCATCATCACGCCGTGGAATTTCCCGATCGCCATTCCGGCCTGGAAGATTGCGCCGGCGCTCGCCTACGGCAACACCATCGTCTTCAAGCCGGCCGAACTGGTTCCGGAAAGCGCCTGGACCATCGTCGACATCCTGCACCGCGCCGGCCTGCCCAAGGGCGTTCTCAATCTTGTCATGGGCAAGGGCTCGGTGGTCGGCCAGGCAATGCTCGACAGCCCCGACCTCAACGCCATCACCTTCACCGGCTCGGTCGGCACGGGAAAACGCGTCGCCGCGGCAAGTGTCGAGCATATGCGCAAGTTCCAACTCGAAATGGGCGGCAAGAACCCGCTTGTCGTGCTCGACGACGCCGACCTTGCTGTCGCTGTCGACTGCGCCGTCAACGGCGCTTATTTCTCGACCGGTCAACGTTGCACGGCGTCGTCCCGCCTGGTGGTGACGGACGGTATCCACGACCGCTTCGTCGAGGCGCTGAAGGATCGCATGAGCAAGCTGGTCGTCGGCGATGCCTTGGATGCAAAGACCCAGATCGGCCCCGTCGTCGATGGCAGCCAGCTGAAGCAGGATGAGGACTACATCGCCATCGGCAGCAAGGAGGGCGGCACCCTTGCTTTTGGCGGCGAGCGGCTCGATCGCGAAACGCCCGGTTTCTATCTCCAGCCGACGCTGTTCACCGAAACCACCAACGCCATGCGCATTTCGCGCGAGGAGATCTTTGGACCAGTCGCCAACGTCATCCGCGTCAAGGATTATGACGAAGCGCTGGCGGTGGCCAATGACACGCCATTCGGGCTGACCTCGGGCATCTGCACCTCGAGCCTCAAGCATGCCACCCACTTCAAGCGCAATTCGGAAGCTGGCATGGTGATGGTCAATCTGCCGACGGCGGGCGTCGATTTCCACGTTCCCTTCGGCGGCCGCAAGGGGTCGAGTTACGGCCCGCGCGAACAGGGTCGCTACGCCGTGGAATTCTACACCACGGTGAAGACCGCCTACACATTTGCCGGCTGATCAATCCGGCGGCAGGACGGACCAGGCAGGCAAAGCAAACGGATGACATCATCTCACCATGCGGACCTGACCTGGCTCAACCCGCCGCCGCATCACGCTTTCGGCGACAATACGGTTCATGTGCGCACCGGCAAGGAAACCGACTTCTGGCGCAAAACCTTCTACGGCTTCTGGCGCGACAATGGCCACTTCCTCTATCGGCCGGTCGAGGGTGATTTCAGCGCCGAAGTCACGGTCAAGGGGCGCTATGAGGTGCTCTACGACCAGGCCGGGCTGATGGTCCGGCTGAGCGAAACGCACTGGATCAAGGCCGGGATCGAGTACACCGACGGGCTGGCGTACTTTTCCGTCGTCGTCACCAACGATACCTCCGACTGGTCGCTGGTCAGCATCGCGGCCGATCCGACCGGCGTCAGGATCCGCTTGACCCGCCATGCCGAGACCATCCGTATTCAGTATCTGGCCGACGGCCATTGGAAGCCGGTGCGGCTTGCCTATTTCCCGCCCTCAAAGTCGGTCGATGTCGGCATGATGTGCTGTTCGCCGCAACGCGAGGGCTTCGAGGTCACGTTTTCTGACTTTTCCGTCGGACCGGCGATCCCCAGGGACCTTCACGACTGAGGAGGCCCAGAGACCCCGATGCCACCGAACGCTCCGCTGATCCTCTTCTACACGTCCGTCTTCGGCAAACCCGTCGATATCGCAGCGATCCCGCAATGCGCCTCGCCGGTGCGATGGACGACCGACCGCGCTCGCCTTTCCGAGGCGGCTGCGGTTGTCTTCCACCTTCCGGATGCGCGCGAGAGCGGTGATGCCCGCAAATATCCGGGTCAGTACTGGGTGGCGTGGTCGATGGAGAGCAACCGCAACTACCCTTGCCTGACCGATCCCCGGTTCATGAAGCACTTCGACATCACCATGACCTACGAATCCGGGTCGGATGTCTGGACCCCCTATCTTCCCGTTGCGGGCTGGTGGGAAGACGCGCGGAGGCGCTCAACGCCGTCGAAAACGGAAAGCGCTCCCGTTGCGCATTTCCAGTCCTCGGCGATCGACCGCAGCGGCCGCGCTGCATTTGCGGCCGAGCTCGCCCGGCATATCGGCGTCGATTCCTATGGCCGGCATCGTCCCAACCGCTCGCTTGATGGCCCCGATCTTGGCCGGCAAACCAAGCTCGAAACCATTGCGCGCTATCGCTTCTGCCTCGCCCTGGAGAATTCCATCGCACCGGACTATGTAACCGAAAAAATCTTCGATCCGTTGCTTGCCGGTACGGTGCCGATTTATCTAGGATCTCCGAATGTCGCCGAATTCGTCCCCGCGGGTTCGTATATCGACGCGGCGACCTTCGGCAGCCCGGCGGATCTCGCCTCTTATCTGCGCCATCTCACGGAAACGCCGCAAGCCTATGAAGCCTATTTTGCCTGGCGCGCAAAGCCGTTGCCCGAGCCTCTCGCCTGCCGTCTGCAACAGCTTGAGACAGCGCCAAAGTGCCGCCTGGCCGCACTTGTGCATCAGCGTTTGCAGGATCGTCCTGGCCAGCCATCCGGCCGTTCATCGCTGCCCTTCGGTCACGTCGCTTACGTGAAGGCCCGGCTGTATCGCTGGCGCAGAAATCGTCGACTGCGCTAGCTGCACCCGGTCCGGCAGGAGCCTGCCCTGCGCTGATTTTGATCCCCGGGCACCGATCACCACGGGACATGCAATATCTCAAGTTTGGGAAGCCCGACCGGTCTGATGCCGAGATCGTTGGCCAGCACGCCGAAGGCTTCGGTTTCGATCAGGTCGCGATAGGGAATCTCCGGAAAGCGAAGCCCGCCGCGATGCAGTGCGGCGTCGACCAGAAGCATGGTTCCGCCGACGCCATCGAGACCGATGCTGTCGAGGTGCCTGACATCGCTGAGGTAAAGCCGGCTCATGGATTTGGCAGGAGGTTGGTAGAGCCCGCCGCGTATGTCGCGATAGTAGCGATAGTCCTTTTGCGGACGGATGGTGATGAAGCTGTTGAGGTCGAAGCTGTCGCCGCCGGCGATCTTTACGCAGTGGGGGACAGCGATGCGGTGTCCGCTTGTGATAAGCCGGCTTACGATATCCCTCGGGAATTTCCAGACATCGATGTCGATCCACAGCGCCCAGTCGTCATCGGCGTCGAGCCCGTGATCGATCAAATGGTTGCGCACCTTGGCAATGGCGCCCCGCCTCTCCAACTGCTGTCGCGGCTTCGTTCGCTTCGATCGGTCAAGGCTGGTGCCCACATGCTTCTGCAGCAGGACGATCCCGCGATAGCTGTCGGCAAGCGGCGCCACGGCCGCCTCCAGCCTTTCCCAGCTCCCATCCGAACTGTCGCCTTCGCAGAAGGCCAGCTTGATCCTGTCCTTGGGGTAGTCGAGCGCCTGCAGCAAATCGAGAAAAGGCTGGATATGGTCGGCCGCATCGCGCAGCGGCACAAGGATGGCGATATTCTGGCCTGCCGGGTGCGGCGCCGAGAGTGCCGCCGGACTGACACTGGCTTTCGTCGCCGCCTCGTCCAGATGCGCGCCGCGCGTCAGATGGTACCAGGTCCGGTAGAAATGGTCGCGAAACCTGTCGCGCCATCGCGGCTCCGGCCGTTTGCTCCACCATGTGCCCGCCCAGTGATGGATGGACAGCGTCGGCGCTCCGCTGCCGTCCTTCCGGCCAGACGAGTCCACGGGTGTGAACAGTGCCGCTGGATGGATGGCGAACGCCGACTGATCGCCATAGCCGAGTTGGGCCGACGTCAGCACGCAAGGGCCGGTTGCATCGAGCGCCTCCTTGGCGTGCGCCAGTCCAGGCAGCAGGGACAAGACCTCCAACCAGAAGGGGTGGCGGGGCGGGCTGGCCATCGTGCCGTTGAACAAAAGGTAGGGCAGGCCACGAAAATCCGCCTGAACGAGCGCATGGGTGTCCGGCTCCTTGCAGAACACGATCCGGTCCTCGTCCAGAAGCGGATCGAATGGCGCGACGCATTCGCAGTCGATGTCGGCATAGACTCCGCCAAAATGATAAAGCAGCAGGTAGCGCCCGGCATCGGCGCGCAGCACACCGCTGAAATAGCCGCAGAAGGTGGCCAGGAAATCCGGGTAGTGCTCGGCGACGAATTCGAGCAGCATCCGGTCGTTCCAGAACATCATCGTCCAGTCGGGATGGTGCCGTTTCCAGCTCTCGACATAGCCTTGGAAGCGGGCAGGGACGCTGTCGGTCTTCCAGGTCTGGTGCAGGATTGGCGGGATCATTGGCTGCTCATCGATTGGTCACTGTGGAACGCATCGTCATGCGCCGGCATCATCCAGCCCGAGGCCATTGCGGACGGCATTGCGGATGGCTTGCGGGCCGAACCTCGACCAAACGGCTTCATGAGTGCGGCTACGCTGCCTTGCCATGCGCGTGCGATCAAGACAAAGCGCGATCGCCATTTCGGCAAGCCTTTCATCCGAATCCGCAAGAAGGATCTCGTCATTTTCGGCCAGATCCAGGCCTTCGGCGGCCAATGGCGTGGCGATCACCGGAATGCCCCACGCCATCGCTTCGAGAATCTTGATGCGCGTACCACCGCCCGCCGAAAGCGGGATGATGCTGAGATGCGCGCGCGCCAGCAGCGGCCCGACATCGTCGGGGTTCTCGATCAGCTCCACCCCTTCCAGTCTTGTCAGGGCCTTCACCGCAGGTTTGGGGTATCGGCCGGCAAGAACCAGTCTGGCGTCTGGCAGGCTTTGCCGGATGCGCGGCAGGATGGCGCCGGCCAGCCGTTCGGCGCCGTCGATGTTCGGCTGGTAGCCGAGATGGCCGATGAACAGAATGACCGGAAAGCCATCGGACGGGCTGGCCTGCGCCGGCAATTCCACGGGAATGGTTTCGAAACGGGGGATGCCGTTCGGAACAATATCGATCGGCACCGTGCGCCGGGACAGCGCGGTCAGTCTTTCCCGGTCCTGCGTCGAGCAAACCCAGACCCTGTCGACGATGGCGAGCGCTCTTCTTTCGAGGCGCCTGACGCCAGTGGCGGCGGCGGCAATGGCAGCTGTCGAGCTGATGCCCCCGGCGCGATCGAGTTGCCCCGCCAGATCGGATTCAACATTGTGCATGTCGAGAATGAGCTGGCCTGCCAGCGGCCGCAAAGGCCGCAGCAACTTGAACAACCCGATACCCTCGACCACGATCGTGTCGGGGCGAAATGTGCGCACAAGCGTCTCGAGCCGCACCAGCGCGGTCCGCGGAATTCGGTTCTCGCCTTTGCGCCGCCACCAGCCGATCGAAGCCGTGCGGACATCGCCCTCGGTCGTCAGGGCAACTGTGCGGATATGAGGGTCAAGCGCTGCCGGCTGGTCCGACTGCGGTCGGATCGAGACCAGACAGACCGGTCCGAGCTGAGCCGCGGCCACCGCATTGCCGAAATTCCGGAGATCCGCGCCAGAGGTCGGAGGCGAGGCCGGATCGTAAGACAGCACCAGAGTGCGGTGCTCCCCGGCGGAGCCTCGCGCCGTATGCGATACGCCCGCTCGATGGAGCAGGCGCCCCAACCGGATCCGGGCGTCATACTGCAAAGCTTTCCAGCTCCGGCCGGTCAATTTGTGGGCGCCAACGGCCCGCATCATGCTCGCTGCATCGGCGTATTTTCGGTGCTTGATGAGCTGGCGTGCAATCCGCTGCGCTATCCAGGCCTTTCGCCATTGAAGCGCATCCCGGGCAACGCCCAGCGCAGCCAACCTGTCGAGTTCGAGTGCAATGGCGAGAAACGTCCTGCGTGGTGCCTGAATGAAACGCCGCGCCATCCTTGCTTCGTCGTGATGGTAGAGCAGCACTGGCGCCGAGACGGTGACAGCGTCGACGCGCGCCAGCAGGGCGACCCAGTAGCACGTGTCCTCGTCGAGGCCGATCGCCTCCGGAAAGCGAACGCTAGCCGTTGCCCATGCCGCCACCAATGCGCTGCCCATGGCGATCGGCCACAGCTCATTGAGCAGATATCGCCTGGTGTTCTCGGTCCTGTCGCTTGTGTAGCCATGCGGCGCCTTGAGCTTGTCCGGCCGTCCGTCCGTGCGACGAATGCTGGCGCCGATCGACAGGCCAGCCTCGGGCCTGCGCAGGAGCGCCTCGTGCAGCAACGACAAGCCGCCCTCGATCAGTTCGTCATCGGCATCGAGGAAGAAGATGGCGTTGCCGCTCGCCCGCGCGATGCCGATGTTGCGCGCCGCACCGGCGCTGCCCAGGCGGACACTCACGACCTCGAGCGGCAGGCCATGTCGCTGCGCGCTGTCCAGCGCGATCGAGGCGGTTTGATCGTCGGACCCATCGTCGACCAGCAGGATCTCACGGATCAGCCTGCTGTCGGGCATCAGGCTGCGCAGTGCGGCATCAATCGTCGCGGCGGCATTGCGTGCCGGAATGACGACCGTGATGTTCAACCGCGTCTCCCCGGATTTGCTCACTGCCCCTCGAAGAAGCCGCGGTTGCGCATGCGGTCATAATAATGCTTGAGCGGCGAGACCGGCCGCAGCGAAAGGCTGGCGAGGCTGTCGATCGGTTGTGGCTCGATATCGAACGGCGATTGGTTCTCCAGCCAGCTGTAGGAGGAACCATCCCTGAGCACCGACGGACTGCCCACCACATAGCCGCCAAGCGCCTTGACGTGGCCGACGCGGCGCATGCCGAAATGCAGGCTCGATGACACGGTCGGCTCACGTGTCCTCAGATAGACATGAAACCCGTTTGGCGACCTTGCCATCGGTGTGCGGCCGGCAATGGCACCGTGGCGGCGCACCCAACTCCGATATGCAGCGGCGTCGTCGAAGTCCAGGACCAGCAGGTTGGAAAATCCTCCCAGGATGCCGACGTTTCCGGAAAAATTACGAAACCAGCGCTCAATGTCATCGCTGGTTGGTGGTTTCTGCGACAACTGAAACGCGATGGAACAGAAGGCGAGTTCCTTCAAATCCTTGCGTTGGTTTCGCAAATGCAGAGGATCGTACTCCATGGCCGCAAGATCGAGATGCTTGCCGCCGGCACGAAGCGGCAGGCATATGTAGCCCTTCGCCAGCAGCCGGACGGCATAGTCGATCTCTATCGGGGGCTGCATTCACCTGTGTTCCGCGGTCGTGAAAGTCTCATCTCAATCTTCTTTAGCTGAACCACGCCGCCGTCAAGCGCCGACATGGTGATCGGCTACCCCTGAGGCGCGCGCGCCGGCTGCGACAGCCAGCCGCCTGTGAAACCCGCCTTGCTGAGGCCGAGACGAATGGGCGGACTTGATCGCATCAGCTCCCAGATCAGGCGCGAGCGGTGGTTTTCGATCATCAACACGACGATTCCCTGGTCCAGGCCGTAGTGCCCTTGCGATATCCAGCCGCTCGGCCCGAAATTTCGCCGGTTCGCCAGCGTCGGGTTGAAGCCGCTCGGCATCCTGAAATTGTTGATCATTTGGGGGTGGCGCTCTTGCAGGTGACGCAGCGCCGGCAGGCAGATTTCCGGGGCGAACGGCAGCGATGCCAGACAAGACCACGGCGCGATCGTCCCATCGTCGGGACCGAAGGGGGCGCCACGCGCCGCATAACTCAAAAACTTAAGCGGCCGCCGCGCGATACCAGCGCGAAAATTGCCGGGTCCGTCACCGGCTGAAAGGCCCCACAGCTCGTCGCTGTAACCGTCATAGCCAAGCAGGTTTTGCTGCGCATAGTCGCGGTGGATATAGGTCGAACGGCGGCTGTTTTCGAAATAGTCGGAGTTCTTGTCGCGCATAAATGCATCCCGGATGCCGGCAAAGTCGATCCAGGCATGCGAGAACTGATGCATGAACAGTGGTCCGCCATAGAGCACGTCGTAGCCGTAGATGGTTTCCCACTGATAGGTCGACGTCCACGCGGCATAGCTGTCGTCCGAGGCTGGCTTGTCCGGCGAAGCCATCGCCAGCACATAGAGGATCATCGCTTCGTTGTAGCCTTCCCAGTCTGAATAGAGAAAGCCGCTCTTCGGCTTCCAACCCTGCCGCAAGGTCGGGCGGCGGCCTTGCGCCCAGCGCCAGTCGACGCGCCGGTAGAGCACGTCCGCCAGCTGGCGGATTTCGGCCTCGTCTTCGCTGTCGCATGAGAAATAGGCGCCGGCCACCAACGCGCCGGCCATCAGCAGCGCCGTATCGACCATCGACAATTCGCAGCGCCATGTGCGCAGGCCGGTCCGCATGTCGAGGAAATGGTAGTAGAACCCCTTGTGGCCGGTGACGTCGTCGCCAGTGCCTTGCCGGCTGTCCCGAAAGAAGCGCAGGGCGGCAAGTGTCAGCTTTATCGCAGCTTCGCGTGTCATCCAGCCGCGTTCGACCCCGACCGGGTAGCAGGACAGCGCAAAGCCGACGACGGCGATGCTTGCCGGCCAGTCCGGCCGCGACGTGTCGGCGACCAGCCCGTTTTCAGGGTTCACGGTCTCCAGGAAATAGCCGAAGGCCGCGTGCTGGAAGCGGTCGAGCAGCTCTTCGTCGGACAAGGGAGATTCAACGCCAGGCAAAGGAAGCAAACTCCGGGCGGACGGCCACAGCTCTCGGTGGCAAATCGCGCCTCACTTGCTTCAATAGGTAGCCCGGCCGCCGGAAACGTCAAACACGGCAGCGGTGGTGAACGAGCATTCCTCGGAAGCGATCCATGAGATCAGCGCCGCCACCTCCTCGACCTCGCCGAACCGCGCCATCGGTATTTTCGACAGCATGAAGTCGATGTGCTGCTGGCTCATCTGGTTGAAGATCGCCGTGCGCACCGCGGCGGGGGTGACACAGTTCACCGTCACCCTGGTCTTGGCCAACTCCTTGCCCAGCGATTTTGTCATGCCGATCACCGCCGCTTTCGACGTGCTGTAGGCCGACGCGTTGGGATTGCCTTCCTTGCCGGCAATCGAAGCGATGTTGACGATCCGGCCGTAATTGCGTTCGAGCATGTGCGGCACCAGCGCCTTGTTGCAGAAGAAGACGCCGTTGATGTTGATGTCGATGACCCGGCGCCAGTCCTCCACCGAGTACTCCCAGGTCGTCATGTTCGGTCCGGTGATGGCGGCACTGGTGACCAGGATATCGACCGCGCCAAGGGCCTTGATCGTGTGTTTCGCGGCGTCTTCAACCGCCAATGCATCGGCAACGTCGATGGTCATGCCATGCAGGCCGGCAACGGTGGCCTGGGCCCGCTCGATCTGGTCGGGGTCGCGGTCCCAGACGCAAACCCGTCCGCCCTCTTCGACAATTCTCTTGGCTACGGCCAGGCCGATGCCGGAGGCGCCGCCGGTGATCACCGCCGAGCGTCCGGCAAACCGTCCAGCAAAACGCATGCGATCACCCTCCCGATCGGCGGCGACTGTGAAGTCACCGGCGGACAAGTTCAAGCCGGGGATTGGAGCCGCCAAACGGGATACTGGTGGGCCAGCGATCGAGAGGCGCGCTCCTGGCGACACCTCTCTCCATACGGCGCTGGATCCGGGCTCAGCCCAAGCGCCAGGGCTCCCAAACGCACTGAATTTTCAGGCGATCGATTTCCAATCGCTCAGCCGCTCGGCGATCAACTCCACCCGCCGCTGATTGTCGCGCCCGTCCAGAATAGCCAGATCTTCCGGTTCGGCGCGCAGATAGACACCGGAGGTGCGCGCATTCAGCTCCGGGTTTGTGTCGGCTCGCGTGGTGAAGTAGCCGGACGCGCGCTCGGCGGACTCAAGCAGGATCTCCCCGGTCCCGTGCAACTGCGTCGCATTCGCGTCCATCGGCCGCTCTCCGTTCCAGTAGTAGAAGATGCCGGGAGTCTGCTTTCTCTCCTTCGTCGCTTCGCTCCAGTATCTGGCGGACAGACTGCCATTCTCTTGCCATGAGCGACCGGTGAGCTCCAGCGCACCGTCGCGGTCTCGCGAGATCCGCAAAAGGCTCACAGCGGATGGCTCCTTGGCAGTGCGCTCCGACAGGGAAAACTGCCACCAAAGGCCCTCGATTCGAGCGAGGCGGCTCTCGTTCTCGATTGCCTTGCGCAGCTTCTGGTTGACCACCCTCATCTCCGCGGCAGTCGTCGCGTCGCCATACCGGACAGAGGTCAGGCCGAGGAGATCGCTTGGCAGCTTGGAGCCGTTCGCATGCAGGATAAACGTTCGGCGCATTCCGAGGACTCCGCCGAAGAGACCGGCTTCGAAGACCACATTGTCGCGTGGGGACGCTTGAGCAGAGACCGGCGCCGCCGATGCCGGCACGCTCGCGCTCGTCCAGTCGTCCTGGGCGAACAGGAAAGCGGCAAAGTCGACTTCACGCGTGAGCTCGAGGAGGCGATCCAGGGTGGAGGTCCCGGGATTGAAAGACGTCGTCCAGGGTTCCACATGCGCGACGTCTTCAAGCCCGCGTGTCAGCGCCTGTAGCAGCTTCTGCTGCTTTCCTGACGAACCAAGGAAGATTCGAGGTTTGTCCATCAGTTCTCTCCAGCGGGCTGCACATGCGGATCACTTTTCGCCCATTGTATTCATCTCATTGGTGACAGCAAACACCATGATCGCGGACGGGGTTGGTTCAGGCATCGGTCGGCGAGGCGGCACCGACCGATCTTTGCACCAGGCGGGCCGCATTCGCGCCATTTCCATGGTTCATGGTCTCCGCGCATTGCCCGTGACACTTTTGTCATTGAGTGACAGGCGATACGGCGGTAGGTTATATTGCACTGCACAATGGATGCCTGTCGAACCGGCATCTCGCGGATAAATAGCCGATCGGCGCTTGCGCCCGACTGAAAGGCTGCGTGGATGAGAAATCCGATACAGATATGAAGATTCCAAAATCCCTGCTGGTGGAACCGGAAAAGAATGCTGTCTATGGCAGCTTCGCTGTGGCCGTTTCGGTCATCGCCTTTGCCTACTCCTCCAATTTCGGTCAGATACTGATCCTGGCCTACTATGCGGTCTGGCTTCCCCTCGTCCTCGTCGACTACCGGCGCCTGTTGAAAGGCCTTTCCAGCGCCTGGCTGCCACTGGTGTTTGCCGCCTATGTCTGTTTCTCGGTCTTCTGGTCGGATGCATCCGGCATCACCGCAAGAGCGGCAGTCCAGTACTTTTCGCACCTCGTCTGCGCCTACATCGCCGCGCGCACGGTTAGCGTCCGCACCCTGGTGCTTGGCTCCCTGATCGGGATTTTTCTCGTCCTGCTCTATTCGCTCAAGGTCGGGGCTTACGCCGAGGACGTTCTCGACGGAACCTACAATTTCGTCGGTGCCTTCGGCTCCAAGAACCAGGTCGGGTTCTTCTCGTCGCTTGGCATCTATTTCTGCTTTGTCTTCGTCATCTTTTTCAGGCGCGACCGGCTAAGCCTGGTCTGGACGGCTGTCATCGGCCTGTTGTCGGTCTACATGCTGGCCATCGCCCATTCCGCCACCTCGGTCGCCTCCTTGCCGGTAGCTCTGGCGATCGTGACCCTGCTTGCGATGAGCAAGGTCGTGTCGCGCCGCTATCGTAGGGTGCTTTTCGTAGTCGGCGCGTGCACGCTGGTTGTAGCGGTCTTTGCCGCCTTGAACCTCGGCGTTCTGGATTTCGTGCTTGGCATCTTCGGCAAGGATTCGACCCTCACCGGGCGAACCTATCTGTGGGAGCAAGGTTGGGAGGCCGCGCAGAAATCGCCAATCCTTGGCGTCGGCTATGCCGGCTATTGGGTGCAGGGCTTTGCCGAGGCGGAACGGCTGTGGGCCGAGTTCTACATCTCGACCCGCACCGGCTTCCATTTCCACAACACCTATATCGAGACCCTGGTCGAACTCGGCTTTGTCGGGGTGGCGATGATTTCGATGATCATCCTGCGCGCTCTCTACGGACACATATCGGCGGTGATCTTCCGCGATTGGCAGGCCGACTCGGTCGTGCTTGCCGGCGTGGTCGGCCTGATGTTCATCCGCTCCTTCTTCGAAGTCGAAATCCTGGGCCCGTATTTCATGGCCTCATTCGTCGTCTATTACAGCCTGTTCAAGTTGCGACGTGTGCCCGAGGTCCAGCCGCAACGAACCCGGATTGCCATCCAGGAAGCGAAAGCCGCAAGCGGCTGAAGGCTTGTTGCTGTTGATCGAGGCGGGTTCGGTCTGGCGCTATCAGGCCTGAAAGAAGCCCGGCGTTCTACGCAATGGCGCTGGCGCGCCGCAGCATCTGCCGCTGCAGAAACCGGCGTACCGGTTCGTCGAAGATGCGGGTTGCGATGTCGCCGATGACGATCACGGCGAGGGCCATGACGATGCCGAACCAGGGGTGGTTTGCGAACGGATCGATGGACACGGCCTTGCCGGCTCCGGCGATGATCATCAGCAGTGGCGTGTGGATGATATAGATCGGATAGGAGATCCGCCCGAGCCAGCTGTAGAGCCTGGAGACGCGCTGATGGGTTGGCGCCAGGGCTCCAACCACGACCATCATCGGAAACAAAAACACGATGCAGGCCAGATCATAGATCGGGCGCAAGGCGCCATGCGGTGCGATGGCAAAAACCACCAGCGTCAGCACAAGCGCGATCTCGGCCCAGTAGCCGGTTTGCAGAAAACCCAGCCTGCCCTGGTAGCGTCCGATCGAGCGGCACAAGAGCACGCCGAGAAAGAACGAGAAACACACGCGCGGCAGGCCGCTGATGATGGTTTGTCCGGTCATGCCGAAGTCGAGCGTGCCGGCCACGGCCGCCGCCACGACCAGCAGCGCGAGGCTGCCGGCGATGAGTGCTGTCAGCAGCCTTTTCGGCAGCACGAAGAACAGCAGGAAATAGGCGATGTTGACGATGAGCTCGAAGAACAACGACCAGGAGGCGGGGTTGAGCGGGAAGATCGTGTGATAGGCGCTGCCGACCAGCGGAATGAAAAACATGCCCGTCGTCAGCATGACGGCGATGTCCGAAAGCGGCAGGTACTCCGCGGGAATAAGCCGGTTCTTGATCAGCAGATAGAAAAAGCCCAGCAGCGTACCGGCAAGGTAAAGCGGATAGAGACGGATCAGCCGGATCAAGAGGAAAGTGCCGAACCCCATCCCGGTTTCGATCTTCCTGTCATAGGCGTGGGCGATGACAAACCCGCTCAGCAAAAAGAACAGGTCGACCGCGAGATAGCTCGAGGGCAGCACCTTGCCGTCGGTGATGAACGGCGAGAAATGATAGAGCATTACGCTGATCGCCGCCACGCCGCGCAGGGCGTCGAGATTGAGGTATACGTGGGGGGGTGCCGGCTGCATTCTATGCCTTCATCAGCGGATCGCTGCGCGAGGTCGACAGCTGGTTTCCTGCGCCCGGCTGGGCGGCACTCGATGCTGCCTTCTCAATTCCTGCCGCCCGGCGTCGATGACGCCGGGCGTTGCCTACAGGCTGACAATCGTCATGCCTACAGGCTGACCATTGTCTTGCTTACTGGCTGGCCATCGGCGCCAGCTTGACCTTGATCAGGTCCCCCGGCAGCACTGGCGTGTCTTCCTTGGCGGCGATCTCACTCGTCTTGCCGTCGACAACGCGTACCAGCGAATAGAGGAAGGTCGGTTCTCCGCCGCTGGTGATGGCAGCCGTCGTTGCCGGATCCGATGCCGCGGCCATCAGGCCTTTTTGCATGCCCACCCTCAGCGTTGCTTCGTTCAGATCCGTCTCGGTTTGCTGGCGGTCGGCGGCGAGGCTAGAACTTTGGGTGTTTTGGGCATCGATGGCATCCTGCGTCGCCTTGCTGATCGACTGCTTGGCGGTCAGGATCGCCGTTTCATAGTCCAGGACCTGGCCCTGCAGATTGGCGATCGATTGCTCCGAAGTGAGCACGCGCGTGTTGACGATCAAGCCCTTCTGCGCCAGCGGACCGATGCTGTCGAGTTGTTGCTTGGCCAGGTCGACCTGTCGCTGCTGGTTGACGATCTTCTTCTGCAGCGATTCGATTTCGGACTGCAAAACGCCCTTCAGCTCATCGAGCGCCTGCAACTTCAGCTTCAGCTTGTTCTGGTCGGACTTCAGAATCGCCATTTCATCTGCGACGATAGCCGGCAGGCGCGGATCGTCCGCGATCTCCTTCGGCACATCGAAGCTCAATTTGCCGGCAATGTCGGCATCGATACGGGCCCGCCGGACAAGCAGGCGAACCTGCTGGTCCTCGTAAATGTCGTAATTGCCCTTGGCGGTGACCAGGTCTTTGCCGATCTGGGGGCCGTAATCGGCATTGCGCCTTATGCCGCCGGCAACGCTGATTGCCTTGAGTACGGTCAGCTCGGGCACGTAAGGAAACTGGCCGGGTGTCTGCACCTCGCCTGAAATGTAGAACGGCCGGAACTGCACCATTTCCACTGACGCTTCCGGCTTGTCTGCAAGCGCCAGCTTACGCTGCAATGCCTGGCCGATGGCGGCGGCTATCTCCGAGGTGGTCTTGCCGGCTGCCGGCAGTTCGCCCACGAACGGCACCGACAAGGTTCCGGCGGGGCCGACCGAATATTCTCCGTTTACAGCCGCCCAGTCGCGGAACGTGCCCTCGACGGTCTGCCATTCGGCGACGCGGATATTGAGCTTGTCCTGCGAGCCGAGACGATACTCGTCTGCTGCGGCCATGTGCGGGAAGGCGAGGGACAGTGCGAGGCAGGCGGCTGTGAGGCGGGCCGGCACCAAACGACCGGCAGTCCTGCCGGAGCGAAAAAGGTCGAAGGTATCTTTTTTCAACTGAACGTTCCGATCCGCTTTGGCCCCATCGCCCGATGAGCTTGCTGTCGGCATCGCCGCGCCGGAATGGGCGGCTCAGGGCGGCTGCCGCCCGGTCAGTAGGATCCGCGTGACATCCAGACGGCAGGTACGGTCTTGATGATGATGCGAACATCTTCGAACAACGACCAGTTCTCGACATAGTGGCGGTCGAACGCGACCCGGCTGTCATAGGAAACGTCGTTGCGTCCACTGACCTGCCAAAGCCCGGTCAGGCCGGGGCGTGACTTCAGGTAGTAGACCGCTGCACTGCCATAGATCTCAAGCTCGTCGCGCACAACGGGACGAGGCCCGACAAGGCTCATATCGCCCTGCAGGATGTTGATGATCTGCGGCAATTCATCGAGGCTGAGCTTGCGCAGCACGGCTCCGACACGGGTGACGCGCGGATCATTCTTCAGCTTGCGGGTCGCCGTCCATTCCGCGTTGGCGTCCGGATTGGCCGCAAGATAGGCGGCCAGCACCCGATCGCCGTCCGGGACCATGGTGCGGAACTTGAGGCACGGGAAGATACGCCCGCCACGACCGATCCGCTTGTGACCGTAGAAAATCGAGCCGCCATCTGACAGCTTGACGAGAAGTGCGACCATTACAAACAGCGGGCTGAGCGCCAGCAGGCCGACCAGTGAACCAAAAATATCAAAACTGCGCTTGAGTAGACCGCCGATTGGTGGCGGAAAATCAATGCCGACCTGCGAAAAGCCCGCATTGGCCGACTTAGCGATATCCCTCATGCCGAAACTCCATACGTTCAACGAATGGTTTACGGCAAGATATCAAAAAAATGCTGCAGCGCAACACACAATTTCCCATGCCGTTGAAATAGTCACGTCATGAATTGACTAAATAATAAACGCGCTGTGCACAAAATTTCGCCTTTGCGGCACGTTTGTGACAATATGTGAGCAAAATCAGGAAATCTAGTGTCTTTTCAAGGCCATTTTTGGGCGAATCGCTCCTCGACGCTGGCCGAGAAACATAAAGTCGCTCTAATGTGGTGCAAAGTGCCAGGCAATTCGCATAAAATACTAGTAAATATTGGGGCTTTTACTAGTGCGAGATCGATATCCGGAGGTTGGCCATGATGCCTGTGTGTGCGTCGCAGCATGGCAGAGTCCAACCCGGAAACCGATTCAAAATTAGTTGCGTGTGGCCTTGCCGTCAGTTTCCCGTCTTAATAGAGTCGCAAATTATTTCTGTTAGAGTCTCGATAGGTTGGAAAGGCCGGAAGCAACCGGCCGACAGCGGGCAAACTGATAAGCCCGCATGGCGAATGGGGAGATACTCGGGTGGGTAAGTCGTCGTTTTTGCATGCTCGGGCTGGTTGACGGACCGCCGGTCATGTCACTGCCAAAATTCATCGTCGGAATGCTGTTCGCCCTCGCGATCGTGGTGGCATGGTCCTATGCCGACGGCGCGTCGCTTGCCACAACATTGATTCGCGTTGTCATCTGCGCGGTCATCATCCAGGTCGGCTACTTCCTGATGGTCTACGTCATGGTTGCCAGGAGCGCGCCGACGTCGGCCGACAAGGCCCGCGAAGCCGAAAGAAACCTGAGCGCGGACAAAGCCACCGAAGGCGAGAAATTCACCGCCCGGCGAAGCCTTCACTGATTTTGCTTCAGCCTGTGCATTGACCTCAGGTCGCGTCGGCCGGCTCCCGCTCGGATTGCTCGCCTGACAGCATCTGGGACAATCGGCTTCCGGTTTTTTCCTTCAGCCGCTGATACTGCCCGACTTCGACGATCCGGCCGTTTTCCATGGCCACGACCCAGTCGGCGAAAGCGATCATCGATGGCCGGTGCGCAATGGTCAGGATCGTCATTGAACCGCGCAGCCCGTCGATCGACTTGGCGATCAACGACTGGTTCTGCCAGTCGAGCGCGCTGGTGGCTTCATCCAGGATGAGCAGAGACGGCTTGCGAAGCAGTGCCCGCGCCAGCGCTATACGCTGGCGTTCACCGCCCGAGAGCCGGACGCCGCGGTCGCCGACCACTGTGTCCAGTTGGTGTTCAAGCCGTTCGATAAACTCCGCGGCATGCGCCGATCGAAGTGCTTTCCAAAGATCGTCATTGCTGGCTTGTGGCGCGGCAAGGCGCAGATTTGCGGCGATCGTTTCGTGCAGCAGGAACACATCCTGCGGCACATACGCCACCTGATCGCGCCAGCGCCGGTGATTGGCGGCATTGATCTCGACGCCGTCTGCGAGAATTCTGCCTTGCGTCGGCTCGAGCAGGCCAAGCAGCATATCGGCGATCGTGCTCTTGCCCGAGCCTGAAGGGCCGATAAGCGCCGTCACCTTGCCGGCGGGAAGACCGAAGGTGATGTCGCTGACCACCGGCTTGCCGGTGCCGTCACCATAGGCAAACGAAACATTGCGTATGTTCAGACCCTTATCGAGCGACAGTTTTCCATTCGCCTGCGGCTCGGCATTCGCCGGTTCCCGCTCGGCGTCGAAACGCGTCTGCAAGTCACGCATCGAGGTATAGGCCGGCAAATTGATCAAAACCTGCTGGGCCTGCGTCTGCATGTCCATGAAACGCGGCGCAATGCGCATGAAAACCAGCAGCAGGACGACGATCTCGGCAAGCGAGAGGTGGAAGCGAACCAACGCGATGTAGACGAACAGGCTTAAGCCGACGACGCTGGCCACCTGGAACAGCGCGGTGCCGATGGAGCTGTTGCGCACATAGTTGATATTGTCGGTCTTCATCCTTTCCAGCGTCGACTGGAGCTGCGCGTAGTAAGTCGCCTCGACGTTCAGGCTCTTGGCCACCTTAATGCCGCCGATAAACTCCGAGACCGTGCGGTATTGATCCTGACGATTGGCCGTCAGCACCCGGCCGAATGCGGTAGCCCGGGCTCGAAACGGTCGCAGCGCCACGAACGTCAGCACGCCGATCACGATGGCGACCGATGTCATTGTCGGCGAAATGAACAGCGAGACCACGAGGTAGCCGGCCAGCAGCACGGCGATCTGCACCAGCATCATCAGCGAGAAGGCCGCCGCCTGCACGCGGTCGATGTCGCCGGTCAGGGCATGGTCGAGGTCGGAACTTCGCATGCGGGCGAATATTCCCCACCGCGCCCTGCCGATGCTCTCGAACAGGTTCATCCGCAGGCGGTTGATGAAATCGAGCAGAAGGCTGGCCATGTAGACGGATTTGAAGCGGTTGAAAGCCGCTTGCAGCACGACAAGCCCGACGAGCATGCAAAGCACCGTCGTCAATTGCAGCGTCCCGTCCGGCACCAGCCAGCGCACCAAGTCGTTGTCGGGCAGCTTGATCGCGAAATTCTCGTCGGGCCGCCCCACCAGATGCAGCAAGGGAACGAGAAGCAGGATCGAGATGCCTTCGGTCAGGCTTCCCAGGATCAGGAAGATCAACGCCGTCCAGGCTCTCCGCCCGCCGATGCGGGCGACGACGGCGCCGAACCCGGCGACGTCCCGCAACAGCGACAGGCGAAGGCGTGATGATCCAGCCATGCTTTGCTCACCGCCGCCGATCGTCGGCCGCCAGATCCTTCTCGATCAGCTCGACGGCTTCGCCGATACGATCGAGGCCGGTCGGCACTTCAAGGCGACACACGCCGACATGGTCGGCCAGCCGGGCGCATTGGCGAAGGTGCGTCGCGGCAAAGTCGCCGACCAGGGCCGGGCGGCCGAAGCGTGTCACGTAGGAAAATTTGATGATTGCCGGCAAGGCACCGAGGCCCGGCAGTGGCGATATTGCTGCCTTCTCGCCGCGCTCGAGGATGTAGATTCTCGTCACCGGTACCGTGTCGCTCGAAAATCCGCCATGCAGGCGATGCTGGGTCTTGTCGATCGCGGGATGCACCTGCGGGCGCACTTCCGCCTGTCTGATCGGGATCGCGGCGGCGGCGTCGGCGGCCAGCTTCAGCTGCGGAAAGCCCGGAACGATCATCGGCTCGGCCGCCAGATCGAGCGCCACGACATCGTCTGTAAGCAATCCATGCCCGGCCCGGATCATCGCGCCCGCCGTGGTTGATTTGCCGGCGCCCTTGTCGCCCATGAAGATCGCGCTTTTGCCGCCGACGGCAATGGCGCTGGCGTGAAGGACGAGCAGACCGCGCTGATGCAACAGCAGCGCCAGCACCGGTCCCAGCAGCGGAAACGCGATCAATTGGTCGTCGATCCCTGGCGCCGGGTCCACGTCGATCCGGCAGGCATCGCTGATCAGAAACGCGCCGACCGCCGGCCATGCCAGATATTGCCAATCTGGCTCGAACCGAAAAGCGGTGCCGGCCTCGAGCAAAGGCGCCGGCAAGTCGATCGGACCGACCGCGATCACGATATCGGCCGTCGCCGGCTCGGCCGGCTCCAGTTCGGGCAACGCCACGTCCGAACTGATCGTCAGGCCGTAGGCCTTGTAGAAGCGGCGTTGTCGCACTGCCTGGCCTTGCAAATGGACCTGGTCATGTCGCAGGTCAGCGGCAAGCGATGTGTTGCGAGGCATCATGCGGGACTCCCACCGTGCTGGAGCTGCCGCAGCCAGAGAGACAGCGAGGCCGAGCGCCAGACATATTGGACATCCAGCGGCGCAGCCTGGTCCGGCTGGCGCAACAGCCGTGCATACGCAGCAGTCACCGCTGGCAGGTTGACATAGGGCGCGATGCGCCTGGCATCCGAGACGAGCACCTGCTCCAGGAGATCGCGGTGGTTGCCGAGCATGCCGTTGACGAGATTGGCGGTGAAATCGATCTTGTCGCGCCGCCACTGAACCGCCGCGGGCAAGACGCCTTCCATGGCGCGGCGCAGTACATAGCGGCCAAAGCCGCGGTTCAGTTTTTCCTCACCCGGCAGTGCCAGGCAGAACTCGACCAGCGGCTTGTCCCAGAACGGATAGCGTGGCTCGACGCCGAAATTGGCCCCGGCCTTGTCGAGAACCTCGAAGGCATGCGGCACATAGCCGTTTGAAAGGATCCAGCGATGCGTCAGGGACTCGCTGGCGCTGACGCTTGGCGGCATATAGCCCGCTCGGTGAAATCTTTCGACAAGATCGGTTCGCCTGGCCAGGTCCGGATTGATCAGGTCGCGCCAGCTTCCGCCGCGTGGCGCCGGCGTGCGTATCCGGTTCAGGATGCGGTTTGCCGCATGTCTGAGCTTGGCAATGCGCCATGCCGGCCCGTAAATGGTCAGGAACTGGAAATACAGGCCGAGCATGCCGTCGCCATAGGTGTCGGCGGCGCCACGCATCTCCCGCCACAGCTCCATCCATTTGCCGGCATTGGCAAGTTCGTGCAGATGACCATGGCCTTGCGAAACGACTTCGTCGCCGCCATGGCCGTCCAGCAGCACCTTGATGCCCTTCGCCCCCGCGGTCCTGTAAATGCTGCGGGTCAGCGACAGGCCGGGCGCCAGGAAGGTCCCTTCCTGCTCTTCAAGGATGCGGTCGAACTCCGCGAATGGCGCGTAGTTGCCGACGGCGATCAGCGTCCCGTCGACCTTCTTCTGCTCCAGCACGGCATCGATGAAGGGGCGTTCATCCATCGAGGAGCCCTTCTCGAAAATCAATGAGAAGGTGGGCAGTCTCGGCTTTCGCTCAGTGGCGTTCTGCAGGCCTGCCACACAGGCGATCGAGGAGGAGTCGAGGCCGCCGCTCAGCATCGCACCAACCGCCGAGGTTCCCCGCATCCGGTTGCGGACCGATTGTGAAAACAGATGGCGAAATTCGTCGGCGGCATCCGATCGCATCGGCCTTTGCGACGGCTCGATCTGCCAGTACCGGCGCAGCACCACCTGGCTGCCGGTAACTGTAAGGCTGTGGCGGGCCGGCAAGCGGAAGATTTCGCTGTAGTGGGTGGACTGCGGATCGTCCGGAAGCCCGGCCAGAAATCCGGAAATCTGATGGTCGCTGACGCGCGCGCTGACACCGTCGACGCCGAGGATCGGCCCGATCTCCGAGGCAAAGACGAAACGCCGGTCAGTCGAATGGTAGTAGAAGGGTTTGACCCCGAAATGATCGCGGGCGCAAAACAGCGTCTGGCGTTCGCCGTCCCAGATGGCGAAGGCGAAGTCGCCCTGCAGATGCACCGGGCAGGCCTCGCCCCACCGCAGATAGGCACGCATCAGCAATGTGGCATCGGCAACCGAGCTGTCCCTGATGCCCAGCCTCGCCAGCAATTCGTCGCGATTGTCCAGCCGGCAGTCGGCGGTGATCGCCAGTTTGCCGTCGCCCATGGTCAGCGGGCCGGGGCCCGCTTCGTCCGTTGTGTTGAGCCATGCGTGGCCAAGAGCGACGCTTGGGTCGGTCCACCACGAACTGCCGTCACGAGCCCGGTGATGCATGCGTGCAAGCATCTGCTGGATGTCGGCCGCGGCTGCAGTGGGCGCTTGCCCTTGCCTGAGCAGAATTCCGGCGACGCCGCTCATCGGCTACTGACCGTGGTCGACGAGATGGGCGAACCGGTCGATGGAACCGCCGAGCACAATCTGGTCGCCGCTCATCAGCCAGGCATGCGCTTTCAGTTGCGTGCCGGTATCACGCTCGATGCCGATGCGTATTTTGGAAGCGTTGCCCTGGCGGGCAAGAAGATATTGCCCGGAAAGCGCCTGGGTAAGGCAGCTGGCATAGGGGACGAGACGGGCCGCTGCCGCCACGCCCCAGGCGACGCGCCGCAGATCGCCGATGCCGGCCGGCTGCTGCGCATCCAGCCGCGTCACCATGCGGCGAACATGATTGTAGGAGAGCAGCGTCAGCCCCAGCCGTACCGCAGCGACCACCAGAAGGCAGCGGGCGAGAAACAGCATTTCCGAACCACTCAGGGAGAGAACCCTAGGCAAGTTCCTCATGGTGGAGCCTCGCAAGTCCTGAATCGGCCAGACCCTTCAGCAATCCGTCGACATCGGCCTTGCAGCGCGCGGGGTCGACATTGTAGCGCGCAAGCACGGCGCTACGGATTTCAGAAATAGGCCTTGGCTCCTGGATCAGCTCCCAGATATAGGCTCCGACGCTGTTCAGGCTGTAGTAGATGTTGGATCTCAGATCGAGGATCGCCAGCCCGGTGCCGAATTCGCAGGCTACGGCATCTTCGGTCGCACGGACGCGATCGTCGTCTGATGGGTTCCAGCTCATCCTAAAATCTCGTTTACGCTACGCTTCGGGAGTTCCAGGGGAGGTAGAGGGCCGGGTGATCTTGTCCCCCGGCCCTCCATTATCACTTGCGCCCAGAGCCCCAACGTCGTCACTCTGAGACGAAAGTAAGTTCAAGAGAACGTAAGTTGGCTGATCGGCGTGTGCGCGGGGAATGCCGCGTCAATCGCCGTATTGCCGCCGCCGCCCTGGGTGATGGTTTCGATAGAACCGTGAACCGTCAGGCTTGGCGTTTCGTACTCTTGCTTTTCAACATTCTGTTCCATGTTACTCTCCAATAAGGACTGGAAACGGCCTGTCGAGTGCCGGCAGCGCATTCTATGCTGCATTGCAATAGCTGCATGTGCGTTGTGTATGAGTCAAGCCTGATTTACCAACGGTTAATCAATTGTTGGTTGCGCTTGCCTCCAACGGTGATCAAACCGTTGGCAGTCACATCCTAGCCACGCCTCACAAACGAATTCAACGGCGCATCCGTGCTATCTAAATAAGCATCTGATTTAATTACGATAAATGTTTCCTCTAAAAGTGATTACTTTTTAAGCAACTCGAAATATGCGCCAAAATAGTGCAAATGCCGGTCGATTTGCGGTTGCATCCCCCACAGCGGTCGGGATTTTGGCCACGCTTTCCGCCCGTCTACGGGGTTGTGCCTGTAAACGCTCTGGTTGCAAGGAAATGCGCGCTGAAGGAAAGGCTGGACGCCGGGGACGATTTTGGCGATGCTTTCCTTCGCACTTGCAATATAACACGGCGTGCTAATTTTTTCCGGAGACTTTGCGCAGAATGGCCTTGCAGGAAGGTTCCTACGAAAGACTGCGTGCGGCTGACTGCGCCGATGAAGTCGCCTATGTGCAGGCGTGCCTGAGGCTTTATTTCGCCTCGGGGTCGGGTGCCGGCACAACGTCTGTGCCGGCTATCTCCGCTGCCAGCGTCGCCGACATCGCCAGGCTCAACAAGGTTGCGACCTTCGTTCTGAAGGCATTGTCACGCACGCCGGCAAGCCAGGCGCCGCCCGGATTGCTTGAATGGCTCGACACCTATCGCCGGCGCACGGTTTCGATGAACTCGTCCTGCATCATGGACTCGATGGCGATCGACAAGGTGCTACGCGACAAGCATATCGATTTCGTCTTCCTGAAGGGTCCGTTTCAGCAGCATTTGCTCTATGGCGATCATTTCATGAAGCCTTCGGGAGACGTTGACATCCTGGTGTCGCCGGCCGGCTTCTACAAAGCCCGTGAAGCGCTCCGCTCGATTGGCTACGAGGTCGCCGGCAAGTCCCGTTCCGTCTGGTGGGTTCGCTTTCTGGGCGAGCAGCATATGGTGCGCGACAGCGGGCCAAAGCCGTCCACCGTCGACCTCCACTACCGGCTCCAGCAGCCCGGTTCGCCGAGCCCGCGCGATACCGATGGCTTTCTGCGGCGCAAGCGCTCGGTCGCCATCGCCGGCGCCAGCATGCCTTTCATCTCGGCTTCTGACACCTTGCTGCTTTCCTGCATCAGCGTCGCCAAGGCGCTTTTCAATCGCGAACCCTGTGCAGGCTATGTCTGCGATATCAGGGCCAGCGCCAGCCGCCTGAGCGAAGCCGAGCAGCAAAATGTGCTCGACTACGCTGCGGAGCAGGGACTGGCCGACACGTTGCTACTCGGTCTGCGCGCTGCCGACGTGCTTCTTGGCGGCACCGGTACGCTTCTGTCGGAGCGGGCCACCCGCATTCTGTCGCGCATCGGCAATGAAGACCTGTTCCACATGGTCATTGCGCCCTGGCTGTCGTCCTTGCGATGGCCGCAGCGGCGCACGGTGCTGTGGGAACTGTGTGGTCGCGAACCTGTTCGCTATCTTACCGAGGCCGGCTGGGCTGCGTCCGCTGATCTCAGCCGGCGTCTTTTCGAGCGGCCGGAGCGTCTATGAGCATGGGCATCAAGCCGGGCTCGGCTATGGGGGTACGGAACGACTTGCAATCGAAAGGTGAATCCATGTCCCCGACAGAACCCCAGGTCTGCGTGATCATCGCCGCCCGCAATGCGGCCCGGACAATTCCGGCCGCCATCGCCTCGGCGTTGCGTGAGCCGGAGGTGGCGGAAGTCGTCGTCGTCGACGACGCCTCCACCGATGACACCGCCAAAGTGGCCGGCGCCGCCGACGATGGCAGCGGCAGGCTTTCGGTCATGCGTCTCGACGTCAATCGAGGCCCCTCCTTTGCACGCAACGCCGCGATTGCCGGGTCGAAATCGCCGTTCATCAGCGTTCTGGACGCCGATGATTTCTTCCTCGAGGGCAGGTTTCGCACCCTGTTTGCCAGCGCCGACTGGGATTTCGCCGCCGACAACATCATGCTCATCAGGGACGATGCGGCCACCGATGTTTCGAAGATCGTCGCCCCATCTTTTTCAGCCGATCCGGAGTTCCTCGACTTCGAACAGTTTATCGAAGGCAACATCTCCAGTCGGCGTGTTCAGCGCGGTGAGTTGGGCTTCCTCAAGCCGGTGATATCAAGGGCCTTCCTGGACCGGCACGGGCTGCGTTACGACGAAAACCTGCGTCTGGGCGAAGACTACGAGCTCTATGCGCGCGCGGTCGCCCGCGGCGCGCGTTTCAAGGTCATCCGGTCCTGCGGTTACGGCGCCATCGTGCGCGCTGATTCGCTGAGCGGCCGGCACAAGACGCAGGATCTGAAGCGTCTGGCCGATGCGGATCTGGCGCTGCTTCAGATCGGCAGTTTGCCGGAAGGCTCGAAGGCTGTGCTGAGACGCCACGAACGGCATGTGCGCGACAAATACCGGCTGCGCAACTTCCTCGACGTCAAGGCCGAGCGCGGTCTGGCGTCGGCCGCGGCCTATGCCTTCGCCAGTCAATCAAACCTCATTCCCATCGTTCGCGGCGTGGCCTCCGACAAGCTGGACGCGCTGTTTCGTCGCGCCGGTTTTGCCACGGTCCAAAAACAGGTGCAGCCCTTGCGCTTCCTTATGGCCGGGACCCGCGCGCCGGCGGAAAAGTAGCCTCACTCCTGCCCGCGGCAATGGCCGCAACGCCGAAAAGACGGTCTTTCCGGAACTGGGAGGTTGCCTACTCGTTCTAGGGATGGCACTGTATGTTGCGTTGCAGCAATTTTGAAAGGCCAACCCGATGGCTTCGATATTTGGCTTCAGGTCCAGGGACCCGGCTCGGGACCGGCAGACCGATCTCTCGCGCTTCGATCGCCTGGCAAGGCTGTTCGATCAGATTGCCGCCGAGATCGCGGCGGAGAAGACCGGGCTTGAGAATCGCTATCGCTCGAAGGCCACCAACGCGGCCTTTCTGGTCGAGGCGATGGAGAATGGCTCGGCGTCCTCCTCAAGGTCGTCCGAAGTCAACGAGCTGACGAACTCGATCCTGAATTGCGAACGGCGCATCGCGGCGCTGGCGCATCAGAACAGCTTGATGAGGGAGCTGCGCCATTCGCTGGATGCGATGGTCGTCGACAACGGACCGCAAGGTTCAACGGCGGAAGCCGAATTCGGCAAGCGTACCGGTGCCGGCGCGGCTTGACGGTGTAGGTCCTGTGTCGGCGTCCGCTCCGGACGCCAAAATCTGGCACGGAAACACAAGGAGTTTGGGGACGGAGGATCAAGGCGGCCCGCTTTGCAAGCGGGTCAACTGGAGACTTTGGGTTGGGGGCACACAACGCAAAGGTGAGTTTGGTATGAACGCAGATCCGAAGAAGACCTCGATCACTATGACCGACGGTATGCCGTTCTGGCACCGGATCCAGCAGGGTCCCCTGCGGCGACTGTGCTCGGGTGCAGCTTTTCTGCTGGTCGCTCTCGCAAGCCTGGTTGCAGGCCCCATCCCGTCTCACGCTCAGGATATGCCGAGCTCGCCATCATTCGTCGATGATTTCAGCAGTTTCGATCATGCGCGCTGGTATGTTTCCGACGGCTGGACGAACGGCGCTCATCAGAACTGCATCTGGTCGAAAAGCCTGGTCGGCCTATCCGACGGCATGCTGGCGCTTGGTTTCGAGAAGCGGAAACTGAAGGATCGCGAGTTTGCCTGCGCTGAGATCCAGACCAAGATGCGCTTCGGCTACGGGGTCTATGAAGCCAGGATGAAGACCGACACCGGCTCCGGCCTCAATGCCGCGTTCTTCTCCTACATCGGCCCCGCCGACAAGCAGCCCTGGGATGAGATCGACTTCGAGGTCCTGACCAAAGACACGTCCAAGGTTCAGGTGAACAGCTACATTCTGGGCAAGCCGAAAAACGAGAAGCTTGCCGAGGTCGAAGGCGGCGCCGACAAGGCCTTCAACGACTACGGCTTCGTCTGGGAAAAGGACCGGCTGCGCTGGTACGTCAACGGCAAGCTCGTCCAGGAAGTGACGAACCCCGCCGAACTGCCGACCCATCCGCAAAAGATTTTCTTTAGCCTCTGGGGCAGCGATACGCTAACCAGTTGGATGGGTCCCTTTTCGGATCCGGGCCGCAAGGTCACGATGCAAGTCGATCGCGTCGCGTTCACGGCATTGGGTGAGCCGTGCCAGTTCCCGGAATCGCTGGCATGCAGCATAAAGTAAAAGAGCATCTGAACCGGTCGACCAGACACGGTTCAAGGTCATGAACAGGAACCAAACCGAATGAATTTGACCGTCTTTGGAATAGGCTATGTCGGCCTCGTGCAGGCCGCGGTGCTGGCGGAAGTCGGGCACCAGGTGGTGTGTGTCGATATCGATGCGGACAAGGTCGAGCGGCTCAACCAGGGCCTCGTGCCGATTTTCGAGCCCGGGCTCGAAACTCTGGTCAAGGAGAACCACGCCGCCGGTCGCATCAAGTTCACCACCGATGCCGCGGCCGCGGTCAAGCATGGCGAGATCCAGATGATCGCGGTCGGCACGCCGCCCGGCGAGGATGGCTCGGCCGACCTCAAATATGTGCTGGCGGTCGCCGAGACCATCGGCCGGGAGATGGACAAACCCAAGATCATCGTCGGCAAGTCGACCGTGCCGGTCGGCACCTGCGAAAAGGTCAAGGCCAGGATCGCCCAGACGCTGAAGGCGCGCGGGCGCGAGGATCTGGCTTTCGACGTGGCTTCCAATCCGGAGTTCCTCAAGGAAGGTTCCGCGGTGGCCGACTGCATGAAGCCCGACCGCATCATCGTCGGCACCGACAGCGAGGACACCGAGGCGGTCATGCGCGAGCTCTACGCGCCGTTCAACCGCAACCACGAGAAGATGATCGTGATGGATGTGCGCAGCGCCGAGTTCACCAAATACGCGGCCAATTGCATGCTGGCGACCAAGATCAGTTTCATGAACGAGATGGCCAATCTGGCCGAGGAACTGGGCGCCGACATCGAGGAGGTCCGCAAGGGCATCGGCTCAGATCCGCGCATCGGCTACCACTTCATCTACCCCGGGCTTGGCTATGGCGGCTCGTGTTTTCCGAAGGATGTGCGCGCCCTGATCAAGACCGCCGAAGGCGTCAAGTTCGATGCCAAGCTGCTACGCGCGGTCGAGGAGCGCAACAACGAGCAGAAGTCGGTGCTGTTCGACAAGGTGAACCGCTATTTCAAAGGCAATCTCAAAGGCAAGACCTTCGCGTTGTGGGGCCTCGCCTTCAAGCCAAACACCGACGACATGCGCGAGGCGCCGGCGCGCGTCTTGATGGAAGCGCTGTGGAAGGCCGGCGCCCATGTACAGGCCTTTGACCCCGAGGCGATGCAGGAATGCCAGGCCATCTACGGGCTGCGCGACGACCTGCTTTTGTGCGGGACCAAGGAGGCGGCACTGCGCGGCGCCGATGCGCTGCTGATTGCCACCGAATGGAAGAGCTTCCGCGCGCCGTCCTTCGACGCGCTGAAGGATGCGCTGACCACGCCGATCATCTTCGACGGCCGCAATTTGTACGACCCCAAGGTCATCGCCCGCCACGGCATCGAGTACCATTCGATCGGCAGGGTGGCGGCCTGACGGCAGGGGCGGCACAACAAGGAGCCCAAGTCCATGAAAGTTCTGTTTGCAGGCGGCACCGGCTACACGCCCCAATTCAGCGGCGGCGTCCAGTCGAGCACCCACCATCTGGTCGAACAATTGCGCGAGAACGGTCACGAGGCTTCCGTTCTGGCAGCTTTGTTCGGCGAAGGCATGTTCGGCTTCCGGGCGCGCGCCAAGATGAAGCTGCTTCGTCAGCGCGCGGTCATCGACAATTTTCCGGGCTATCCGGTGGTGCGGGCGTGGTTTCCCTGGGAAGCGGCCGGCTTCGCGGTCGAAAAGCTGGGGCCGGATGTCGCCGTGGTGCAATGCCACAACTCGGTTCCGATCGGCAAGGCGCTGCAGGCCGAAGGCGTACCTGTCGTCGTCTATCTGAGGAATGTCGAATTCCACGAACTGGCCGGTGACCTGCGCGAACTGCATTCGGCGCTCTATATCGCCAATTCCGAGTTCACCGCGCGTACCTACAAGGAAAAGTTCGACATCGATTCGACGGTCATTCCGCCGACCATCAATCCCGCGTTCTACAGCACGCCGACGACCGGTGAGTTCGTCACGCTCATCAACCCCTATGAGGAAAAAGGCTTCGACCTTGCAGTGCGCATTGCCGCCGCCTGTCCCGAGATTCCATTCCTGTTCGTCGAAAGCTGGAAGCTCGACGACGATCATCGGGCCCGGATCGAGCAAACAATCGCTCCCCTCCAAAACGTCAAGCTGGAAGGCCGCACCAGCGACATGAAGACGGTCTACGGCCGCACGAAGATCCTGCTTGCGCCCAGCAAATGGGAAGAGGCCTGGGGCAGGGTGGCCTCGGAAGCGCATTGCAGCGGCATTCCCGTGGTTGGCTCGCGGCGCGGCGGTCTGCCGGAAGCGATCGGCTCCGGCGGCGTGATCCTGGACTACGACGCCCCGCTCGCCGACTGGGTCGCAGCGGTCAGGCAACTGTGGAGCGACGAGGCCGAGTACAAGCAGCTGTCGGCGGCGGCGCTTCAGTTTTCGCAGCGGTCGCAAATGAACCCAGATCGCCAGTTTGCAACGTTCATGGACGTGCTCGACAGCGCAAGGCGTGTCGGCCTGGAGCGTGCCGCCTAAAACGCGCCGTACTAAGCGATTCGGCTGACGCGCTACGTCGCCCGCAGGCGACGGCAGATGCGCATTGCTCCATGAGCCAGTTCCAGGCATCGCCTGGCTATCCGCCCAGATCACTTTTGATTGCTGCGGTGCAACATTTTTGTGGCAACGCAGCAATCAACGTGTATTCTATCCGTCTACATTAGGGCTTGTGCGACGCGGACCGCTTGGGGGTCTGGGCAAGCCCCAACCTTATGGGCGGGTCATGCGCGTGGGCTTTGTCGTGGGCGAATTCCCACTCCTTTCGGAAACCTTCGTTGTCGACCAGATGGCCGGGCTGCTGGCCCGGGGTTTTCAAATTGAGGTCGTGTGCGACAAGACCAAAGGTGACGACCGGATAGACCGGCAGAGCGAGCCGATGGCGACGCTGGTCGCCAGAACTCAGCATTGGTGGCGATGGGCCGGTGGTGTCAGCGCATTTGTATGCCGGTTGTCGCCGCGCCTGCGATACAAGGCTTCGACCGTTCTTGATATGGTTTTTGCACGCCGCCTGAACCGCTGCGACGTGATTGTCGCTCACTTCGGACAGAACGGCGAGAGAGCAGCGGCGCTGAAGAAATGGAAGTCCCTGAAGCCGCCGATCATAACCATCTTTCACGGCGCAGACGTCGCAATCCCGTCGCGTCAGGCCGTGCTGGCAACGCAATATGCCGGGCTCATCAAGCATGGCAGCTTGAATCTGCCGGTCAACGATTTCTTCCGCAAGATGCTGCTGGAAGCAGGTGCGTCCCAGGCGAACACCACGGTCCACCACATGGGAATTGATTCCCGCGAAATCAGCTATCGCTGGGAATCGTGGGAAGGCAGCCAGCTGATCGTGACGACGGTTTGCCGCCTGGTGGAGAAGAAAGGCGTCGAGTTCGCCTTGCGCGCCCTGGCCTCCCTGACGGCGTCCCATCCTGAGCTGAACTGGCGCTACGACATTGTCGGCGACGGTCCATTGCGGACGGATCTGGAGAAGCTGGCCGCAGAGCTGGGCTTGACCGGTCGCGTAACATTCCTTGGCAGCCTCCCCCACACGGAGGTGAAACGACGGCTTCGCATGGCGCATCTCTTTTTGCTGCCAAGTGTCACTGCCAGCGACGGCGACATGGAAGGCATTCCGGTCGCGCTCATGGAGGCCATGGCCGCCGGATTGATTGCGGTAAGCACGCATCACTCGGGAATCCCCGAGCTCATCGAGGATGGGGAGACGGGGTTGCTTGCACCCGAGCGAGACGTTTCAGTGCTTGCCGGCAAGCTTGCCTGGGCCGCCGAACATCCGCAGGAATGCGAGCGCATAGCGCTTGCCGCACGCCGCAAGGTCGAGGACGACTTCAACGCAGATGTTCTGAATGAACGTTTTGCGCAGATCGTTACCCAACTGGCCGCACCAAGCCTTGCACCTCAGCCTGCCAGGCCTCTAGGCGTTGCCGAGGGCCTGGTGGATCCTTCATCTGCCGGCTGACACTGCTCCTCGGGGCTGATCGGTATCCTCGCCGCGTCGAGGGAAATCTTGCTACGCTGCAGCAAAAATGTTGCAGTGCAGCAAGGCCTGTACTAATGTCCTCCTGGGTGGGCCAACAGCGGTAGAGTTTCATGCTGCATGTCTTGTGCCTCGGGCACCACGTTTTCCGCCCGGCGTTTGTCAGGGGCGAATCGACTCGCCGCACGAGCGCATCCTGCTGATGAAGATTTGCTTCGTAGTCGACAAATTTCCCTCATTGTCCGAGACTTTCGTTCTTGACCAGATAGCCGGCTGCCTTGAGCGCGGCATGGAGGTCGGCGTCGTCTGCAATGAGACCTCCTTTGGCAAAGACAGCAATATCGACGATGCGCGCTGGCAGGCGCTGCCTGGAAAGGTCGTGTGCTGGTGGGGTGGCCTGGGTCGCTATCGCCCGCTGCTCAGGAAGTGGTCCGGCAGGTTCTGGGATAAACTCTCGACCGCCATCGACATCGCTTATGCCAGCAAATTGCAGAACGCCGACGTGATCGTCGCCCATTTTGGCAACAACGGCATGCGCGTCGCCCGCGCCATCAAGCGCGGCAGGATTTCCGCCCCCCTGGTGACGATATTTCACGGCCGCGATGTCGGCGAGCCGCTGCATGACAACACGCTCGCGCGCTACAAGATTGTGTTCGAAAAGGGCGCTCTTCAGCTGCCGGTGAACGCATTTTTCCGCGATGCCTTGATCGAGGTTGGGGCACCGCCGGCGGAAATTGTGGTTCACCATATGGGCGTGCGGCCGAGTGAGATCGACTATCGGTGGCGGTCGTGGGAGCAGGCCACGCTGTCTTTGATCTCGGTCTGCCGCCTGACCGAAAAGAAAGGCATCGAATATGCGCTGCGCGCGCTCGCCGGCCTGCCGCGGCGCGACTGGGTCTATTCGGTGATCGGCGGCGGGGAACTGCTGGAGGAGCTGAAGGGAATCGCCGCAAATCTCGGCATTGCCGACAGGGTGACTTTTCTCGGGCCCCGTCCGCACAGCGAAGTCAAGCAGCGTCTGCGCGATGCCCATGTGTTCCTGCTGCCCAGCGTCGGCGCGCGCGATGGCGATCTGGAGGGTATTCCGGTTTCGCTGATGGAGGCGATGGCCACCGGCCTGACAGTGGTCAGCACCTATCACTCGGGGATTCCCGAACTGATCGAGGATCACAAGACAGGTTTTCTCGCGCCCGAGCGGGATAGTGCAGCGCTGGCCAGCAAACTTTCCTGGATCGCCGAGAATCCTGCGGCCTGCGAGCAGATCACCCTCGCCGCGCGCATGAAGATCGAGGCGGATTTCAACGCAGATGTGCTGAACGAACGTTTCGCACAGATCGCCATCAAGCTTGGCGAAACGAGGTTCAGTTCATGAATGCCAATCCGCCCCCCCAGTTCGGTCGTGTCGCCCTGCGCGGCGGACTGGTCACCATCGGCGCGCAAGGCTTCAAGATGGTGATCCAGTTTCTCTCCGTCATCTTGCTCGCCCGCCTGCTCGTTCCCGAGGATTTCGGCCTGGTGGCTTCCGTCGGGCCGATCGTGGCCTTTGTCGGCTTGCTTCAGAACCTCGGCCTCCAGCAGGCCGTGGTTCAGCGCAAGGACATCAGCGAGCAGCAGCTCAACCAGGTGTTCTGGATCAGTGCGCTGGTCGGGCTGGGCAGTGCCGTGGTGGTGGCCTGCCTGGCGCCCGCCATCGCCGCGTTCTACGGCGATCAGCGCATGTCCGGCATCACCCTTGGCTCCGCCTTGCCGCTGCTGTTCGGCAGTCTTGCCGCGGTGCCGCTGGCGTTGATGAACCGCCACCTGCAATTCGGCCAGCTGGCAATGAACGATGTGATAAGTGCTGCCGCCGGACTTCTGGCAGCCACGATCGCTGCCTATGCCGGTCTTGGCTACTGGTCGCTGGTTATCGGCCCGGCTGTTTCGGCGGTTGTCGCGCTTGCCGCCGCCTGGCAGGTGGCGCGGTGGACGCCGCAACGGCCGGATCTGAAAGTCGATGCCGACATATTGTCGTTCGGCGCCAATCTGACCGGCTTCAATCTCGCCAACTTCTTCTCGCGCAATCTCGACAACATTCTCATCGGAAAATATTCCGGCGCGATCGAGCTCGGCTATTACGACCGTGCGTATAAGCTCCTGCTGTTCCCGCTGCAGAACATCAACCAGCCGCTGACACGCGTGATGGTGCCGCTGCTCAGCCGCATCCATGAGGACAAGGCTCGGTTTCGTGACATCTATGTGCGGACCAACTGGATGCTGGCGGCCGTTACCATGCCCGGTATCGCGGCGCTGACGCTGACATCCGATCAGGTGGTGGGGCTTCTCTTCGGCCCGGGCTGGGCGCCGGTGGCGCCGATTTTCGCCTGGCTGGGCATCGCCAGCCTGATCCAGTCCGTCTCAAGCACCACAGGCTGGATATTCATCTGTCAGGGCAAGACCAAGACCATGTTCCACTGGGGCATCTATTCGTCACTGACGACGGTCGCCGCCTTCATCGTCGGCTTGCACTGGGGTGCCGTTGGCGTGGCCGCGGCCTATGCCATCAGCGGCTACGTGCTGCGCGTTCCCGTGCTTGCCGTACTGGTCCATCGCGTCGGCCCGGTGACGGCCGCCGACTTCCTGGTCATGCAGGGGCTTTTCATTGCCTCGTCCCTGCTCGCCTGGTTCGCTTACCACTGGCTGCCGGCGTCGCTGACCGGCCAGTCAGACCTGCTCGCGGTCTTTCTGGCGGTTGGCCTCAATTACGGGATCGGTCTCATTCTCATGCTTGCTCTCCCCCAGTCGCGCCGCGCGTTGTCCACCACCCTGTCCAACGCCGCGCGCAACATCCGCTGAGCGGCCGTCGATCAGCGGCGCCAGCAGGCTTGTGGCTGACATTGCCGAAGCATGCTCTTCGAGCACGGCCTGCAGGCTGGTCTTGCGATAGCGGTTGAGATTTCCCACAAATCTGCCGAGCTTTTCGCTCGCTTCCGCAACCGTCACCGTGTCGATGTCGAGCAGCACGTCGGCGACACCGATCCGCTTGGCCACTTCCTTGGTCTTGAACTCGTAGGCGATCGGCAGCACCGGCGTGCCGACACAAAGCGACATGATCATCATGTGCATGCGCGTGGCGACCACGAAGTCGAAGCCTTTGACCAGTGCCATCAACTGGTCCGGCGTGTGAAACGCAGCGTCCACGCTCACATGTGCGGCGATCTCCGGAGGGAGTTCGGCGACGATCGCCCGCGCGGTCTTGGAATCGTCATGGGCGTATTCCGGCACGCCCTGGCACGTGGAGACGAAGGTCACCTCCTTGCCATGGTCCCTGACCAGAATCGTCGCGATCTCGCGGATCGAATCGAGGTAGCGGCGCATGCCACCCTCACCGTCGCTGACATAGTTCCAGTGGCGGACGGAAATGGCGACGCGGCCGGTCGGCGCCGGCGGCTGGCTGGCGGCCAGGATTTTTCCGATCCTGTCGGTGTCGGCCAGGGCAAAGACGGCATCGGCCACCACGTGGCACTTGCCAAGGTCCTTCACCAGATCCTGGATATGGTTTTTGGACCGTTCGTCGCGCAGCAGGATGAGCGGGCTGCGGTCAAAGATCGGGCCCAATTCCTGGCGGTTGTAACTTTTGTTGAACGGGCCGAGGGATTGCGTGAAGAAGACCGGATCCTTGCCGAGCACGGCATCGAGTCGGAATTGATTGAGGCGTCTTTCGAGATTGTAGTTCTCGACGAGATAGGTCCCGCCAGTCGTGACCACGAGATCGGCGCCCGTGTAGATGTCGAGGCTGCGGCGGTCGCTCGCGCTGAAAAAAGTGCCAAGCGCGCTGCTGCCAAACCAGCGCAGAGCCCGAAGAACGAGCCGATTGTAGATCGGCTTGATCCGGTTCTTCAGCCCATCGCCATTCTTGTACTTGAACAGCGACTCCGACAGCAGCTTGTGAAATTCGAGGTCCGGATACGTCTTCTCAGGATAGAGCCTCGCCGCGACCTCGGGCTGGCTGTCGAAGATGAAGAACTGCAGGTCGTTGCCGGCGACTGCCTTGAGGATGTGTCGGATCGCCAGGAAAATCGCTGCGTCCCCGGTGTTCAGGCAGACTGTGTTTTCGACGACGATCTTCATGGAATTACCTCGTTTCGTCAGCAGGTCCGCGGCCAGGCCGGCGGTGCTCAGGACGGGAATAGTGACCGAAAATGCTGCACGCCAGGACGATCCCGATGCGGTCCGCGTCACGATTTAGGGCGTTGCACCGGGCTGGTGGCCAACGCACGGCCCGAGCGGCACTCAAGCAAGGCCGAGATTAACGCATCAATTTTGCAGCGCAACAAAAAAGGTACCACGTCGCGCCAAAAATGTTGCGATGCAGCATGGAATTGCACCGGCACGGCCGACCATCTGCTCGATATTCGATGATCAGCGGCTTTCGCTTCCTGGTTTTTTACCCTTACTGGCCGATATCGCTTCGCCTGTAACCGTGAACTGTCATGACCAATCTGTCCGAGGCAGCCATCGGCTCCCATTTGCCGGCCCAGCGTGTGTCCATGACAGCGCCTGCCGCAACCCATAGATCGAAATACGGCTTCATGGGCTGGCTTGGAAAAGCACCGTCTGCGGTGTCAGCCGGCGTAACCACAGCAGCCTCTTTGCCATCGATGAAGAAGGCAACACGTTTCCCGGCCTCATACTCTATGCCAAGGCGGTATCTCTTGCCCGACAGATCGCCAAGCAGGATCCATTTTACCCAAACGCTCTTGTGCTGGTTGTTGACATTCGCCCAGACGGTGAGCTGCAACCCTTTCGTACCCACGATCTCAAAATCGATTTCCTCATGGGCTTTGTCGTTAAATGTCCAAAGCGGGGCTGCGATAAGCCCTGGCTTCATCGTTGGGAGGGTTACGTCCACTTCCCACTTTGCCGATGAAAAATCGGATTTGCCGCCGGATATCACCTCAGCGGACGCTTTCTCGCTAACAGTAAGCTGAAGTGCGCCGTCGACGATTTTGACGTTCGCGGCCTTCCAGTCATAGCCTCCGAGCTTGGGCTCGCCCCACTGCGACGGCACGAAGGGATTGTTGTATTTCCAGAGCTGGAGCTTGACTGCCGACCAGTCGGGAAGCTTGTCGAGGGCAGCGTCCCCAGCTCCTGCCACGGCGCTCTCAGCCAGCACCTGTCCAGCAACCGATTGCACTGCCGTGGAGGCAGCCAGAAGCGCCAGGAGTTTTCTGCGTGTGCAATTCATGCTTGGCCTCCGTTGGCCGCCTTTAACCTTTCGGCGGCGACGATACTCAAGCCGGCCGTTCGATGCGGCTCTTCGGCATGTAGCAGCTTACGCGCCACCTTGATGGTTGAGCTGTGCATCAAGGATATGGCAATTTTTCGCCGCACTGCATCAAAAATGTTGCGAAGCAGCAATGCGCTCTCCTTGCCGTACCGTCCAGGAACAAACCGACCCCTTCCGATCGGCGGCCAATGCGCAATGATAAAGGAACCGCGGTCGCAACTTTCGGAGCGGTGCCCCGGGCGCTCAAGCCGCGGAGGCTCTCCGGATGCGGCGGGCCCGCCCCGGTGCATTCTGCCGGTTCGGCACAAACGGCGATGATACGGACGGCAAGGATTCAGCTGGCAAGGATTGGGGAGAGGAAACGTCAAGAGTCGGATCGAGTTGCGCCGGATCCGTGGCGCGCTCCAGCGCCACACGATCGTAAAGCGCATCGAGAAATGCGCCTGCGGGCCCGGCCGCAAACATGGTTTCCGCAGTCCTGCGGGCTTGGCGCCGCAGCGGGGCCATCAGTTCAGGGTGGCCGATATAGGTCTTCAACCGTTCAATGGCCAGGCAGGCAAGGCGCTCGACTTCATCGCGGAAATATTGGGCAAAATTCTCGTTGCCCCGGAAGTCGTATCCCGGGTTCCACCAATCGCCGACCTTGTTCAGTTTCACCGGCAATGAAATCCCGTTGACGCCGTCCTCGAGGAATTCCGGCAGAGCGCAGACCCTCGTTCCAAGAACCGGAGTGTGCTCGGACATCGATTCCAGCGCCGAATATCCGAACGTGTCGCCGAACGTGGCGAGGATGCCGAAATGCGAATTGCGCAGCAATTTCCGCACCTCCTGGTTTGGCAGCGCCCCGTGATGCTGGACGTTCTTCAGTTCGAGTAGCTTGAGATAGGGATCGAAGAACCCCGTAGTTGTCGGATCTGTCCATATGGGGCCGCCAACCTGGAGACTGGAGACGATGTTCACCCGGATTGGCAAATTCTGCTCCAACGCCTTTTCCGCGATCCTGACCGCAACACATCCGCCCTTGCGGCCGAAATGGGCGCCGACGAATGTCAGCACCAGTTCAGCTGCAGTGTCTTGGGACATCGCATCTTCCACCGCGGGCACGACGATGTTCGGGTGGCGGACCATCAGCTTTGCGGTCAGGAGGTCTAGCTGCGGATTTTCGGCATGCTGGGCCAGAAAACATCTGCGGGCAAAATGCGATAAGGCGATAACGCGGCGGCAGCCGGGGTTCGTGATCCGCGAGACCAGGTAACGCGCCACCAGTCCGCGTTTGCGAAGCGCGAACTGCCGCGGCAAATGGGATTCGAATGACATGATGTACTTCGAGGAATTGAGAGGTATCCGGTTGAACGCATGCACCATGTCAACGGACAGAGCAGGTTCGATCAGCGTCACGCCTTCCAGCTTCGACGAGACCAGGTTGAACGGCAGAAATCGCTGTCGCAGGATCGTATGTCGGGACGCTCGCGGCGTGACGAAACTGGTCGGATACTTGTCGTCATAGACGGCAATACGAAGAGACTTGCCCATACAGCACCCACCCGTATTCAAACAGTTGGCATCAGGGGTCTTCGCAAGCTATTCCAAAGGTGCAGCAGAGCTGCCATGCACTCGCCATCCCGCACTGCAACAGAATGCAAGCACGGATCCCCAAGCCAATTCAAAAGCCCAACTTCCCTAGGGTGAAGTCAACATCATTTTTTGTTGCGGTGCAACACAATATTAGCAATTGGTTTACCATGATCGCCGGTATAGGAATTTTGATGGCCGGCGTGATCGGATCGTGATTTTGCCGCGCGCGGGGCAAAATTGCCCGAAATTGCTGGCTCCGCATGTCGTGCCATTTCGTGCGGCTCCACCTGCGCAGCCACTTTTGCGCGTTACCGACTTCCGGCGATATGTTTGTGCGGCGCGGTAGAGGTGGCTAATTTTGCTACGCTGCACCAAAAATGTTGCGATGCAGCAAGAGCTGTACTACCATTCAAGTGGGTGGGCCAACAGCGATCGAGTTTTAATGCTGCATGTCTTGTACCTTGTGCACGATGTCTCCGACCCGGCGGTACGCCGACGGATCATAATGCTCAGGGCAGGCGGCGCCCGGGTCACACTGGCCGGCTTCCGCCGAACCGCGAATCCGATTGCCGATGTCGAGGGGCTGCAGCCGATCGACCTTGGCGCGACGCGTGATGGCCGATTCGGTCAGCGTCTGGCGGCGGTCGCCAAGGCGGCGGTCGCGATCGGCGCGAAACTCGCAACAATGCAAAGGCCGGACCTGATCATCGCCCGCAACCTGGAAATGCTGGCGCTTGCCCGGCGCGCCAAGTCGGCGTTCCAGGCAACCGTGCCGATCGTCTACGAATGTCTCGATATTCATCGCCTGGTGCTGCGCAACGATATCATGGGCAAGGCGATGCGCGGCGCGGAGCGCTACCTGGCCCGCGATGTGAAGCTTCTCGTCACCAGCTCTCCAGCCTTCATCGCCAACTATTTCAAGCCCTTTGGCCAGGTAGCAGCCCCTGTGGAGCTGATCGAGAACAAATATTTCGAAGCCGCACCCGCCTTGGTGGACGATAGGTTCAAGGCAGAAAATCCTGTCGCCCCGCCCTGGCGGATCGGCTGGTTCGGTGCGTTGCGCTGCCGCCGCTCGCTGGAGCTGCTGGCCGAATTCACCCGTCGGCTCGATGGACGTTTCGAGATCGTCCTCCGGGGGCGCCCGGCCCTGTCGGAATTTCCGGATTTTCACGCTTTCGTCGAGGCCGAACCCTGGCTCTCGTTTCGCGGCCCTTACCGCAATCCGGAGGATATGGCGGCGATCTACAACGAGGTGCATTTTTCCTGGGCGATCGACTTCTTCGAGGAAGGCCAGAACTCCGAATGGCTGCTTCCCAACCGGCTTTATGAGGGCTGCCGCTTCGGCGCCGTGCCGATCTCAATGGGCAACACCGAAACCGGGCGGTTCCTCAACCGGCAGGACATCGGCATCCTTTTGCCGCAGGCGACGCCCGAAGCGCTCGTGACAGCGCTTGGCAAGATGGAAGAGGAGCGGTTCGGCAAATTGAAGGCGCGCGTGCTTGACCGCAACCCGCGGACATGGAGCTACGATCGCAGCGATTGCCGGGCCTTCGTCGACAAGCTCCGCGGACTGGCTGCCGTGCCGAACTCTTTTGCTACCGAGGCGTTGGCATAGGATGGCGAAGAATATGCTCCCCTCAAACCTGATCGTCATACCGTGCCTGAACGAGGCTGCGCATATCGGTGCGCTGCTCGGCCAGCTCCGGCCTGCGGCCGAAAGGCTCGGCGCCCGCATCGTCGTCGCCGATGGTGGCAGCACCGACGGCACCTTGGCCATCGTCGAGGCAGTTGCCGCGCAAGATCCGCAGGTCGTCCTTCTCCACAACCCAAAGCGCATCCAGAGCGCCGCGATCAACCTCGCCGTCGCCGCCTTCGGCGATGGTGCGGATTATCTCATCCGCATCGATGCGCATGGCGGCTATCCCCAGGATTTCTGCGACCTGCTGGTCGAGGAGGCGCTGGCAACAGGTGCGGATTCGGTCGTCGTCTCGATGCTGACCAGCGGCAGCGGCGCGGTGCAGAAAGCGGTTGCCGCGGCGCAGAACTCCAAGCTCGGCACCGGCGGCTCCAAGCACCGGCATTTGTCGGCGGGAGAATGGGTCGACCACGGCCACCACGCGCTGATCCGGATCTCGGCCTTCACCGCCGTGGGCGGCTATGACGAGACGTTCAGCCACAATGAGGACGCTGAGCTCGACTATCGGCTGCGCCAGGCTGGCCACCGCATCTGGATGAGCGGCAAGACGCAGATGATCTACTATCCGCGCTCATCGCTGAAGGGCCTCTATTTCCAGTATCTCGGCTATGGCCGCGGCCGCGCCAAGAATGTGCTCAAGCACCGCATGGTCCCGAAAGTCCGGCAGATGATTCCGCTGCTGGTGTTCCCCGTCGTCCTGCTTGCGGCCTTGTCCTTCATCCACTGGCTGGCGGCGGTGCCGTTTCTGCTTTGGGCGGCGGTCTGCCTCGGCTATGGCGCTGTTACGGCCATCCGCCAGCGCAATCCTGGCCTCGCTTTGGTCGGCGTCTCGGCGATGGTCATGCATTTCGGCTGGTCGGTCGGCTTCTGGCTGCAGCTTCTCCGCGCCAGATTGCAACGCGGGGTGGCATGATGGCCGCGAAGAACCGCTCGATCGACATCTGCGTCTGCACGTTCCGGCGGCCGGAGCTTGCCGCCACGCTTCGTTCGATCGCTGCCATGGACATGCCTTCGGGGTTCGATGTCGGCGTCATTGTCGCCGACAATGACGATACGCCGACGGCGCAGGTGCTGGTGACGACGCTGGCTGCGGAATTGAAGCTGCCGATCCGTTATCGGCATGCCCCGGCGCGCAACATCTCGATCGCACGCAACGCCTGCCTTGACGCCAGCGCTTCGGATTTCGTCGCCTTCATCGACGACGACGAAACCGCATCGTCCGGATGGCTTGCCGGACTGGTCGCAACGGCCGAAGTGGACGACGCTACCGCCGTGCTCGGCCCGGTGCGGGCGCTTTATGGGCCCGACGCGCCGGACTGGATGCGCAACGGTGATTTTCATTCGACACTGCCGGTCTGGGTGCAAGGCGAGATCCGCACCGGCTACACCTGCAATGTCCTGCTCAGGATGGGTGATGACAGCCTTGCCGGCCGGCGCTTCAGCCTGGCGCGTGGCCAGACCGGCGGCGAGGACACCGAGTTTTTCGATCACATGGTCAAGGCCGGCGGCACGATCGCCTTTGCGCGGGAGGCCTGGGTCGAAGAGGTGGTGCCGCGCGCCAGGGCCGCCTTCGACTGGCTCAGCCGCCGCCGCTTCCGTTTCGGGCAGACGCATGGCCATTTGTTGGGAAGCAATGCGCACGGCGTCCGGCGGGTCAAAGAGGTCGGCCTTGCATCGGCGAAGGCGGCTTTCTGTTTCGCCGCCGCAATCGTGACCGCCGTCAGTCCGGTGCGCCGGAACCGCAGCGTGCTGCGCGGCATCATGCATGTCGGTGTCGTCAGCGGTCTCGTCGGTGTCCGCGAAATTCGCCAGTACGGCCTGTCCTCGCCGCAGCAAAGGGGCAAGCGTGCAGCCTGACGTCAGCTTTGTCATCGCCGCCTACAACGCCGAGGCAACACTCGGCCGGGCAATCGACAGCGCCATCGCCCAGAAGGATGTCTCCGTCGAGATCATCGTCGTCGACGACCAGTCGCGCGACAGAACGCTCGATGTGGCGCGGTCCTATCCGCAAGATGTCGTGCGGGTCGTGGCGCTTCGCGCAAATCGCGGTCCCGGCGGCGCCAGGAATGCCGGCCTCGAGCTTGCCAGCGGCAGGTGGGTCGCGGTTCTCGATTCCGACGATGCCGTCTATCCCCAGCGGATTTCCGCCATGATCGCGCGCGCGGAAAAGACGGGTGCTGAGATCGCTGTCGACAACCTCCAGGTCGTGCGCGAGGACGGTGTGGCCGAAGACACCATGTTTCCGGCCGACTATCTGGAAGGTTTGCGGGAAATCTCGCTGGCCGACTTCATCGGCGGCAATGTGGTTTTCGAATCGAAATTCAATTTCGGCTATCTCAAGCCGATCTTTCAGCGCCGGTTTCTGAACGAAAACGGGCTTCGTTATGATGAAAATTTGATCATCGGCGAAGATTACATCCTGCTGGCCAACGCTCTGGCCAAGGGCGGCACATGCGTGGTCGAGCCGACGACCGGCTATGTCTACCATATCCGCACCGGCTCCATTTCGCGCGTGCTCGAGCTTCATCACGTCGAGGCGATGCGCAAGGCCGATGCCGTCTTTGCTCAAACTCATTCGATGGACCCGGAGGCGCAAGCCGCCTTCGCCAGGCGCAGCCGCAGCCTGCGCAAGGCGGCATCGTTTCTGTCGCTGGTCCAGCACATCAAGGCGCGGTCGCCGCTCAAAGCGATCCGGACCGCGCTTAGTGATCCGGCAGCGGTCCGGCATATGAGCATGCCGATCGCTGTCCGGTTGAAGAGGGTAGCGGCACAGTTCGCCGTGGGCATGGGGAGGTGAAGAATGTGGGCAGGTGAAGAAATGGTTTTTCGTAGCCAGCGATAGTTGAAGTCGATCCTCTCAAAAGGAATATGCGATGCAGAAAGTCAGGAAGGCAGTCATACCGGTGGCGGGGCTTGGAACACGGTTCCTGCCGGCGACCAAATCGATGCCGAAGGAGATGCTGCCGGTCGTCGACAGGCCTGTGGTCCAGTATGCGGTGGACGAAGCGTTCGAAGCCGGCATCGAGCACATCGTGTTCGTCACCGGCCGCAACAAGGCTGTCATCGAAGACTATTTCGATCTGCACCCCGAACTGATCGGGACGCTGGAACAGACCGGCAAGAAAGCACAGCTGCAGTCGCTTGAAAGCCTGCTTCCGGTGGCCGGCGCCACCAGCTTCATCCGGCAACAGTCGCCGCAAGGTCTCGGCCATGCCGTGTGGTGCGCGCGCGAGGTCATCGGCAATGAGCCCTTCGCCTTGCTGCTCCCGGACATGGTGTCCTTTGGCGGCCGCGGCTGCCTCGCCGAAACTGTCGATCTCTACCAGCAGACCGGCGGCAACGTCATCGCCGTCGAGCGTTGCGAACCGAGCGAGACCAGCAAATATGGCATCGTTGGGCGTGGCGCCGAGGTCGGCACAGGCTTCGAGGTGACGGCCATGGTCGAGAAGCCGGCGCCCGCCAATGCGCCGTCGAACTACTACATCAATGGCCGCTACATCCTGCAGCCCGAGATTTTCTCGCTGCTGAGTAACCAGCAGCGCGGCGCCGGCAATGAAATCCAGCTCACCGACGCCATGGTTCGCCTGGCGCAGAGCCAGGCCTTCTTTGCCCAGCCTTTCAACGGCCGCATGTTCGACTGCGGTTCGAAGGAAGGCTTCATCGAGGCCAACATCGCCTTCGCGCTGGCGCGCAACGACATGAAGGGCCCGATCTTCGAAATGCTGCAGCAGTTCGTGCGGTCGCATGAGCGCCAGGAAGAAGCCGCATAATGCCCATCTTTTGGGAGCATAGCGTGTCGACGCAACACATGCTGCCGCGCTTGGCTGGCACTCTATCTGGCATGAAGTTTGCGTCGCATGCTTTGCCCCCGATCTTCGAGGCCTCGGAGCAGATGGGGCCCGACCCCATCTTGCTCTAGCGCCTGCAACCTAGAATTGGACCGAAGATGAACTATGCCAACTTTCCTCTCGACAAGAGGATGCCATTGCCGAATTCAGATACGGGAAACGGTGAGGACTTCATCGACATCGAGCGTCTGCTTGGCATGGCTATGCGGCAGGCCAAGGTGGTGGCGGTGTGTGCGGTCATCGGTCTTTTTCTAGGCGTGCTCTATCTGCAGACGACGCCCAAAACCTACGTGTCGGTTGCCAGCGTTCTGATCGATGAGGGATTGAACAAGGTCGTTGATGAAGTCTCTGCCGCGTCTGTCAGCATGCAGACCGACGCCGCCCTGCTCAGCCAGATCGAGATCATCAGCTCGGCAAGGCTGGCGGCGGTGGTCGTCGACAAGCTGAAGCTTGACCAGAACGACGCGTTCATGAACCCTCCAGTGTCGGCCCTGGCGAAGGGCATCGGCTTTGCGCGCGGGCTGGTTGGCTATTTCCGAAGCAGTTCTGGCCCGGATATCCCCGGTCTCGAAAATGTCGACGCGGCGACGCGTGAGGCCATGATGGTCACCGCACGCCGCGACTACGCGACCCTCAAGCTGCAGAGCGAGATAGTGGCGCAGCGCAACGGCCGCAGCTACGTGATTGACCTTGGCTATCAGTCGACGGACCCGGCGCTCGCGACCGCAATCACCAAGGCCTATTCCGAGGCTTATCTCGCCGACCAGCTCAATGCGAGCTTCGACGCCACCGAACGGGCAGCAGTCTGGCTGCAGGGCAGGTTGACCGAACTCCGGGAAAGTTCGCAGGCGGCATCGCTGGCGGTAGAGAAGTTCAGGGCCGAGCATGGCCTGGCCGCCGGCAGCGATGGCCAGCTGATCAGCGACAAGCAAATTGCCGAACTCAACGCCCAGCTGATTGTTGCGCAGGCCGATACGGCTCGTGCCGGCGCCCGCTACCAGCAGTACAAGACCATCGTCGAGAGCGGCTCCGACAACGCGTTCAACGATTCCGCAATATCAAGCGATCAGCCGGCGAGTTCGGTAATTGCGACGCTCAAGGCCCGCTACCTGACCGTCACCAAGCGGCTGCAGGACGTCACGGCCAATTTCGGCGCCGAACATCCCCAGGCGGTCGCTTTGACCAAGGAAAAGGCCGATCTGTCGGCGCAGATCTTCGGTGAGCTGAAGCAGCTGACCGAAAGCTACCGCAACGAATACGAAGTCGCGCTGGCTCGCGAGACCGCGCTCAGGGCCAATGTCGCGGCGGCTCAAGGCAAGAGCTCCGTCGACAACCAGTCGCAGGTCAAACTGCGTGAGCTGGACCAGCAGGCAACCGCGCTCACCACGCTCTACCAGACCTTCCTCGGCCGCTATGAGGAAGCCTCGCAGCAGCAGTCCTTCCCGGTAGGCAAGGTCCGCATCATCTCCGATGCGACAACGCCGATGTCGGCGTCGGGCCCGCGCACTTCCAAGGTGCTGGCGCTCACACTCGTGCTTGGCCTCCTGCTCGGCGCCGGCTTCGGCGGCCTGAACGAATTCAACGAACGCTTCTTCAGAACCGGCGAGGATGTTCGCGACCGCGTCGGCCTCAAATTCCTCGGCTACCTGCCAACGATCGGCGGCAAGCTCGGCAAGGAGACTGACGACGCTGAGACGGGTGTCAAAGGCGCCAACACGCTGTCGGCTGCCGAGAGGCGGGCGCGCATGCGGGTGAGTGTCGACGCTCCGGCATCGATGTTCTCCGAAACGCTCCGCAACGCCAAGATCGCCTTCGATGTGGTGATGGAAGGGCAAGGCAGCCGGGTCATCGGCGTCATCTCGCTGCTGCCTGGCGAAGGCAAGTCGACGATCGCGGCAAATCTGGCCGGATTGCTTGCCGCCAATGGCGCGAAAACCTTGCTGATCGACGGCGATTTGCGCAATCCCGGCCTCAGCCGCAACCTTGGCATGGAAGCTGAGCAGGGACTGATGGAAGCGGTGGTCAACGGCCAGACCTGGCAATCGGTTGGCAAGATCGACCGGCAGACAAAGCTGGCCATCATCCCGGCCGTCCTGCGTGGTCAATTCTCGCATACGAGCGAACTTCTCTCGTCGGCGGGAATGCGGCGTTTCATCGAGAACGCCAAGGAGACGTTCGAGTATATCGTTGTCGATCTGCCGCCGCTGGGTCCCGTGGTCGATGCCAAGGCCTTCGCGCCTCTGGCCGACGGTTTCGTGCTGGTGACCGAATGGGGGCGCACGCCGCGTGCCATGGTGCGGTCGATGCTGGAGCAGGAACCGTACGTTGCCAACAAGATCGTCGGCGTCGTCCTCAACAAGGTCGATCTGAAGAAGCTGGCAAAATACGGATCGCTCGGCGGCTCGGAGAAATTCTTCGACAAATATTCGAGCTATTATCTGGAGAAATCGGACGTGCGGACGAGGGCCGCCGCCTAGCCCTGCGCGAGCTGAAAAATGCCTTGCAGCGCCCCCGCGGCGCTGCAAGCGGGACGCCTAGGAAAAGATGAGCTTGCCATGCTTGCCGGCGATCCTGACGGCGGTCAGCCTTCCGCTTTGGAAGGCGCCGGTGTCGATGTCGAGCCGACGCCCTTCGAGCCTTGGAGTGTCGACCACCGTGTGCCCATGCACCACCCAGCGGTCGAGAAGATGCGCGGCCTCAAAGAACTCGGAGCGGATGGTGAGCAGGTCGTCCTCGTCCTGCTCGGCGAGATCGATGCCGGGCCTGATCCCGGCGTGAACGAAGACGAATTTCTGCGAGCAGATCAGGACCGGCAGCGTGCGCATGAAGCTGACATGGCCGGCGGGAATAGCCTCCCGTATGCGTTGGTCAACCTCTTCGCTCGACTCATAGAGGTTGCTGAGGCGCGCCGGGTCGACACCGTAGGAGAACAGGGTTTCAAGTCCACCTGCCGCCAGCCACGGCTCTCTTGAAAGATAGCCGTCGAGATAGTTCAGCATCGCGACTTCATGGTTCCCCGCCAGGCAGACGCGCAAGAATCCCTTCGGCGGCGGCGCGATCAGATGGTCGAGCACGCGCGCCGACTGAACGCCGCGGTCGATGTAGTCGCCAAGCATGATGATGATCTTGCGTCCGCGGAAGGGCAACGCATCGAGCAGGATCTTCTGCTCCAGCGCCAGCAGCTCCTTGTAGCAGCCATGCACGTCGCCGATCGCGTAGACGACCGTATTCTGCATGTCCATTTCCAGGCGCTCGCGCGCCGCGGTTCGGGGTTTTCGCTGAAACAAGGCCACGGATTGAGGGCTCGATACCTGCTGAAATGGATCTCGGTGTTGAAGCGCGCTGCTAACCCGCGCTTGCGAAACGTCGATACCATGCCGGGTGTTGGAAATTCCATAACAGCGACAGGCCGCCATCGAAAGCCGGCGTGTCATGCATGGCGGCCGGGCGGTTTCCTAAATCCCTATCCCACGTCCCTTCAACGCCGCGCTGATCTCGTCGAGGATGACCGGATCGTCGATGGTCGCCGGCATGGTCCATGCCTCCTTGTCGGCGATCTTCTGCATGGTGCCGCGCAGGATCTTGCCGGAGCGCGTTTTGGGCAGGCGCTTGATCGTCACCACCGTCTTGAACGCGGCGACCGGCCCGATCCGTTCGCGCACCAGGGCGACTACTTCGCTCTCGATAGCGCCGACATCGCGGTCGACGCCGGCATTCAGCACGACGAAGCCGAGCGGGACCTGCCCCTTCATCGCATCAGCGATGCCGATGACGGCGCATTCGGCAACGTCGGGATGCGCGGAGAGCACCTCTTCCATGGCGCCGGTCGACAGCCGGTGGCCGGCGACATTGATGATGTCGTCGGTGCGCGCCATGACATAGAGATAGCCGTCCGCATCCACCATGCCGGCATCGGCCGTCTTGTAGAAGCCGGGGAACTCGTCGAGATAGGCTTGGCGAAACCGGCCATCGGCATTCCATAGTGTCGGCAGGCAGCCAGCCGGCAGCGGCAGCTTCACCACCACATTGCCGAGCGTGCCGCGCGGCACCTCATGGCCGGCATCGTCGAGCACGCGAATGTCATAGCCGGGCATCGGCACGCCGGGTGAGCCGTATTTCACGGGCAGCAGGCCAAGGCCGGCAGGGTTGATGGTCATTGGCGAACCGGTCTCGGTCTGCCACCAATGGTCGATCACTGGCACGTTCAGTTTCTGCTCCGCCCATTTGATGGTTTCCGGGTCGGCACGCTCGCCGGCAAGAAACAGGGTACGGAATTTCGACAGGTCGTATTTCGGCACGAATTCGCCCTTGGGGTCCTGCCCCTTGATGGCGCGGAAGGCGGTCGGCGCGGTGAACAGAGCCACCACGCCGTGCTCGGCGATCACCCGCCAGTAGGTGCCTGCATCGGGCGTGCCTATGGGCTTGCCCTCGAACAGGATGCTTGTCGCGCCATGCAGCAGCGGCCCGTAGACGATGTAGGAATGGCCGACCACCCAGCCGACGTCGGACGCCGCCCAGAACACCTCGCCCGGCTTGACGCCGAACTCGTTTTCCATCGTCCATTTCAGCGCGACCATGTGGCCGCCGTTGTCGCGCACGATGCCCTTCGGCTGGCCGGTCGTGCCGGATGTGTAGATGATGTAGAGCGGATCGGTGGCCAGCACCGGAACGCAGTCGACATTGGCGCCGGCAGCCCGCTCGCGGGCAACGGCGTCGGCGAAATCGATGTCGTAGTGTTCCTTCAGCTCGCAGCGCAGCTGGTCGCGCTGCAGGATCAGGCAACCGTCGGGCTTGTGCCGCGACAGCTCGATGGCAGTGTCGAGCAGCGGCTTGTAGGCAACGACGCGTCCCGGCTCCAGACCGCAGGAGGCGGAGATGATCAGCTTCGGCCTGGCGTCGTCGATGCGGGTGGCAAGCTCGTGCGAGGCAAAGCCGCCGAAGACCACCGAATGTACGGCGCCGATGCGGGCGCAGGCCAGCATGGCGAAGGCCGCTTCCGCCACCATCGGCATGTAGATGATGACGCGGTCGCCCTTGCGGATGCCGCGGTTCTTCAGCACCGAGGTCAGCGCCACCACCTCGCGCTTCAGCTCGGCGTAGGTGAACTTCTTGACCGTCCCGGTGATGGCGCTGTCATATATCAGCGCGACCTGGTCGGCGCGGCCGCCGGCCACATGACGGTCGATGGCGTTGTAGCAGGTGTTGCAGGTGGCGCCGTTGAACCAGCGGCCATAGACGCCCGCGCTGGCGTCGAACACGCTGTCGGGGGGCGAATACCAATCGATGGCTTTGGCGGCCTCGGCCCAGAACTTTTCCGGGTCGCTTTGCCAGCTCTCATAGACCTCGTGATAGCGTGACGCCATCCAACTTCCTTCCGCGAACGATTTGCCGTCTTTGGAAAGAGCCTAGCTGTTTTTCCCGGTCCTGTGCAATTTCGTCTTTCGCCGACCTCGCCTTGGCCGCAAATGCAAGGCAGCATGTCCAGGGCTGGAATTGGGGCTGGCACATGATGATTTTGCGCTGCGGGGTCAGGCGGGCTGCATTCGCGGCGCTGTTTTCGGCAATGGCGTCCTCCGCTCAAGCGGGCGATGGCGCCGCCGTCCATCTGCTCGGCTTTTCCAGCGACGGTCGTTACTTCGCCTTCGAGCAATATGGCACCGAAAGCGTCGCCGGCATGGATTACTCGGAAACCTATGTGATCGAAGTCGCGACGAGCAGGCCTGCCGGCGGCACGCCGCTGGTCATCGACACCACCACGGTCGACGACAGTCTTTTGCAGGATCCCAACCGGGATCCGCTCGCCATCGTCCGGCTTGAAGCGAGGAAACAGGCGGCGCCCTTGCTCGCCCGGTTCGGCATCGGCTCCGCCGGCATCGAGCTTGGCATCGTCGCCGCCAGCCGCTCGCGCGAGACCACGCTTTCCATCGCCGACGAGACCGACGGGCGGCAATCGCCGGTGGTCAAGGCATTGCAGCAAGCGGCGGTCGCGACAACGCCGCTCGATGCCTCGATGTTCGGGGCTGGCGCGCATATCGACCTGCACGAATTTGCCGTGGATTTGGCCGCCGGCACGTGCGCCGACTATGGCTACAGCGCCAAAGGTTTCACGCTAACTCTGGAGCGCGTTGGCAAGCAGTCGCTTGCGCTTGGTGCCAGCCCGTCTCCGCAGGCAGGTGACGGCTGCCCGCTCGGCTTCGGTCTGGCGGAGGTGCATGCCTTGCAGCTCGCCGACAATTCGATCGCGCTTGCGGTGCTCGTGCAACGCTTCGAATATGTCATGGAAGATCCTGACCGCCGCTTCATGGCGGTGACCGCTCTGGTGAAATGAAGGAGGGGGAGCTCATGCTTCGTCGGCGAATCATCACATCGCCGCTGTTTGTGGCGGTTCTCGGCGCAGGTCTGGCATTGTCTGCCGGAACCGCTCAGGCCGGCGATGCCGCGGCACGGCGCATCGTCGGCTTTTCGCCCGACGGCAACTACTTCGCCTTCGAGCAATACGGCACGCTCGACGCCGGAGCCTCGGATTCAGGCTATTCGGAGATCGACATCATCGACACCCGCACCGATCAGTTCGTCGGCGGGAAACCCATTCTCGTCGTCGACGAGTCGGAAGAGTCGACACTGACCCTGGAGCAGGCGCGGGCGCAGGCCGCGGCGCAGGCGGCGCCGATCCTCGCCAAATACGCCATCGCGGCGCGCGGCGAACGCACGGCTTCCGACAAGTTCACCTTTCCCGACGACATGGTCGACTACAACGACATTTCCCGCCTCGAGCAGGTTTCGCAGAAATGGCTCTCGCCGCTTTTTGATGAAACCGGCATTTCGACCATTCAGCTCGAGCAGATCCTGGCCGACAGCAAGACGGATTGCTCGGCAAGTTTCGACGAGGCCCAGCAAGGCGACTCAGCGCTTCAAGCCGACAAAACCGGCAAGGCGCTTGGTTTCCGCCTGACGCTGCAAGGGCAGGATGGCAAGCCGTTCAAGCTGCTGCACGAGGACAAGACTGTGCCGGGGTCGCGCAATTGCCCGACCTCCTACAGCCTGTCGGAATCCTATGAATTCACCCCGGAAGGCAAGCCGGCTGTGATTGCCGTGCTGGTGCAGCGTTTCAGCCAGGGATTCGAGGGGCGCGACCGCCGATTCATCGCCGTCACCGGGCAAACGCGCTGAAAAAGCGCTGCTTGTGACCAGGCATCCGGGCAATCTCAGGCCGCCCCTGAACGGAGCGGCACCCGGGCGGTCAATGGTTCTTGATCGTCCTAGAGCGGCAATGCCGCGAGCATGAGGCCAACACCGCCAGCGATCAGTATGGCCGCAGCCAAGGCTTTCCTGTGCCGTTCGAACCCGGTCGGGGCCCGATCCCAATTGTAACGCATACTCTAGTCCCCCAAACACTCGGCCGACTCCATAGCTTACTCTGGGTAAGAAAAGCAACACCGCGCCTCAATCCGCTTCGCCGACTTGACAATGCGCAGTGCCGGCTGTCTCGTGAAATCGTGAACTATTTTCAGGGGGATCTTGTGAAGAAGACTTATGAAAAGCCTGCGCTGAACAAGCGCGAGAAGCTGTCCCAGACGGTAGCGTCTCCCAGTTCAGCACGCTGAGATCAAATCCCCATTCCAAAAGCCCGCTTCGTTGAACGAGGCGGGCTTTTGCTTTGCTGGATCAAGTGGATCCGATTCTGACTGAAACTGCCGCTGCTCGTGCCGCGATGCCGCTGGACAATGGACAGCGCAGCATTGCCGCGCTAATTGCTCTCCAGCAAAACTTGCCTATCTGGAGCGGGTCCGTGGTCGAAATTGCATCTGAGACGGTTCTGCGGCTGGTGGACGACGCCTCGGTCCAGCATGTCGGCGACGGCGCCGTCGTGCTTCTGGCGCGCAGCGGCCAGCTTTACACCTGCAACAGCACCACCGAGGCCTTCCTCGACAAGGTGGATGGCGCCCGCAGCCTCGACCAGATTGTCGCCCTGCTTTCCGACGAATTCGAGATCGACAAGGGCACGCTCGATCAGGACATGGCAGAACTGGCGGCCGAGCTTGTCTCCGAAGGTATCCTTGCCGACCCGGGCGCATGATGGCAGACGGTCCTTTGTTGCGAGCGCTGTTTCGCGGTCATTTGTGGGCAAGCGCCCGGCTGATGCCGGTCCTGATAGGCCATCGCAATTTTGAGGCCGTGCTCAAATGGGCGCCGCTCAGTTCATCGACCCCTTACCGGGGTCTGCCGTCTTCCTACATCGTCGCCCGTGTCAACCGCACGGTCCGGCATCCATGGCTGATGCGTGATCGCCGATGCCTGCGGGAAGGACTGCTGGCGCATCGCTTCCTGCGCTTTGCCGGCTTCGATCCGGATCTGCGCTTCGGCGTCGACCCGAAGTCGATGCATGCGCCGCGCATCGCGGCGCATTGCTGGGTTTGTCTCGACGGCCGGCCGGTGGTCAGCGACAGCCTTCCCGGCATGGTGGAAATCTATCGTCACCATGCCGACGCCGGAAAGGCGCACGTCGCTTGACCAGACCCGCCGCCTCCGGCCGCTATGCCCTCAACGGACAGGTCATCGGCATCACCGCCGAAAGCTCGGATCTTTGGCGGGATTTTGACAGAATGGTTGCCAGCCTGCGCGTCAGCGAATCGGCCGAGCCGGGCTTTCGCATCGATATCGTCGAGACAAAATCCTTGCCGGAATCGCCGGACGGCTCGCTTGCTTTCGATGGCGAGGTGCCCGAGGACGGCCATTGCCGGATGATCGACAATGGCGCCGTCATCCATCTGATTTTCCCCGGCAGCCAGACCTGCTCGATCCATGCCGGCGAAGGCTGGGCCAGGATCTACGTCCGCCCGGATACGAAGATCGTCTGGACGCTGTGGATGCTGGTGCTCGACGCGGCACTCGATGCTGGCGGCCAGCATATGCTGCACACCGCCGGGCTGACGCTGCCGGGCAGCGATGCCCTCGTGCTGATCCATGCGCCGAGCGGCACCGGCAAAAGCACGACATCGCTGGCGCTGGCCTCGCAAGGGTTCGGCCTCTGTTCGGACGATGCCATGGTCCTCAGCCTCGTTTCGGGCAAGGCTCTCGCCTGGGGCCTGCCGCGGGCTGCCAAGATCCATCGCAAAACCGCCGAGATGATCCCGCTCGTCCAGCCATGTCTCGGTCCCTCGTGGGATCGCAATGGCGAGCAGGCCGTCTCGCTCGAACGCCTGCGCGAGATCATACGCGTCGAGGACACAGGCCCCAGGCCGGTCGCGGCGCTCTTCCACCTAGCGCGCTCGGCCGATCGCCAGAACCGGCTGGTCGCCATGGCCAAAACCGACGCGATGGTGGCGCTGACGGCCGATAATGTCAGAACCGGCATGACCGGTCTGCTGCCGCTGCAGAAGCGCCGGATGGCGACGATCACCAAATTGGTTCTGGCCGTTCCAACCTTTACGCTGCAAGTCGGGGCGATGCCGGCCGACGCCGCGCCGCTGATCCGCGCCGCGTTGGCGGTACAGGGCTGAGCGCTCTCCATCTTCTCTGCGCCGGCGCTTTCGAAGGGTCAGCGTAGGGTGCGAAGCCGGCTCACTATGCGCTGCAATTGCACCAGCAATTTGGAGAAGCCATTGTAGACGAGGTGGGCAAAGCGGCCGTCGGCGCAATCGAATTCGACCCATCCCCAGCGTCTGACCGGCGCCTTGCCTGTCGCCGGCCCAAGCCGGCGGATCGGCTGCGCCAGCCGCACCAGCCTGCCATTCACCAGGACGTGGATGGCAACGTTGCGTCCGGCAACACGCCACACGCGCGCAACATCGCCGCTCGACCAGTTGTTGTCGATGACGAGCGGTGCCCGGGCGAGTTGTGCCCAGGTGAAATCCCCCGTCGGCTGTGGCTTGCCGAGAAGCGCGCCTGTGCAATGTTCAGGCGCGAACTCCGTCACCAGCGTCCTCATTCCGCTCGCCAGCGCCCGCGAAACAGTTGCCGCTGAACTCCAATCCTCGCCGGAAAAAGCAATCTGGGCCAGGATATCGCCTTCGTCGAAGCCGGACGTCATCTTGTGCAGCGTCACGCCGCCATGGATTTCATGCTGCCGGTCGATGATCAGCCGCTGGATTGGATGCGGCCCCTTGTAGTGCGGCAGCAGCGCCGGATGCAGGTTCAGCCCGCCCCTTGGAAACAGCTTCAGCACAGCGTCCGGGATGAGGGCGTTGAAGCCAAAGCAGACAAGAACGTCGGCGCCGAGACCGGCAAGACGCCGTGCGAGCGCGTCCCAGTCATGCGGCCGGCCGAACTCGATCAGCTGGACTAGTGTGCCGCCGAGATTGCTCTTGAGCGCAAGCTTGCGCCTCAGGCGCCGCCGCCAGGTGCCAACGCTGAAGCGCTTGTTGCGGCGTGGCGCAGGCACAATGATGGCGGCGATGCGATGGCCCTTCTCCACCCAGCCGGCGAGCATCGGCCCGGTAACGGCTGAGATTTCGAGAATGAAAACCGCCGTAATCGGCTTGTCCGGGCTCATGCAAAGTGCGGCTTGGCTTTGGCCAGTCTCTGGATCCAGCGAAAGGCGTCGCGGCGCAGGCGCGAGCGCATCTTGTCCCTGGAGTTGACGCCGAGCAGTGTATCGCGGGTGATCAGCCGCCTGGCGAGCCGGATACCGAGGTCGGGTTTGATCCGATCGGCAATATCGAGCGCGCGCCTTTCATCGAACAGCCGGCCGGTGACGTTGAGCACGGTTGCCAGTTCGAGCTCGATACCGGTCATCCGCGCAGCCTCGAGCAGGCGCGCTTCCGCGTCCGGCGATCGCAGGGCACGCACGCCCTGCAGCACGTCGACGCACAGTTGCAGCCGGTGGAACTTGTGCCCGCCGGCGGCATGGACAATGGCGATGGTCAGCATGGCGGCCGGCGTGTCGGTCGCGTCGCCGTCGATCGTGCGCAATTCCCTAAAGCCCAGCGACAGCCGCCGCCGCATGCCCGAATCATGCACCAGATTGCCGTGCAGTTCGATCATCAGGCTCGAATTCTCCTTCTCGAGCCATTTGAACTCCTGCAGCTCATTGGATTCTGCTTCGTTGCTGCCGAGCTCGAAACCGCAGGCAGCGATCACCCGGTTGGCGTCGGCCAGATGCGCCGGGTCGACGAGGATGTCGATGTCGGTGAAGGGCCTGTCGGCGAGATGGCGATAGAGCGTCCGTGCAAAGACCGGGCCCTTGACGATGCGTGCTGGAATGCCGCCTGCGGCCAGCGCCTTCATGATGCGGTCGCCATGGTATTGCAGCAGCATCGACTGGCCGATGACCAGCGTCGACTTCTGGCGCAGGTCGGACAGCGTCTCCATCAATCCGACGTCCTGAGGCAGATGCGCGTCGCCACGCTCTTGCAACTTGCGCAGCATGATCGGCAGGATGCCGTGGAATTCGGCATTGGCCAGCAGGGCCGACAGGGTTTTTGCCGCGGGAGCGCCGCCGGCCAACGGCGCCTCGGGGTCCGCATAGTTCAGCAGCAGCTTTTCTTCGGCAGGTGTAAGTGGTGGCAGCATGAACCCGGGGAGCGGTACGAATTAAAGGGATTATCGAAAGATGGTCGCAGAAAAGCACGGCGGAAGCCAGTGCGGCTAAGTTGACTTTGACAGGTCCATTCTTACACTCCCCGTTGCAAAACAAGGGGCATTGATATGAGCAAGAAGAAATATGAGGCGCCCGTCCTGCGCAAAGCCGGAAAATTGTCCGGCGTTACAGCGGGTGGCGCTCCGTCAGGCCCCGCGGGCTGATAGGTCCGAACGGGCGTCTCGGCGCAGGCATTCCGGTTACATGCCCCAGCGCAGCGCTGCCGTGTGCACCGGCGCATCCCATAGTGCGGTCGTTTGCGCGTCGAGCACGGTCAGCGTGATCGAGCAGCCGGCCATGTCGAGCGACGTCACATACGACCCGACCAGTGAGCGGGTGACCTGAACACCGTGCGTCTCGAAGATTTTGCGGGCGCTGTTGTACATCAGGTAAAGTTCCATCAGCGGTGTGCCGCCGAAGCCGTTGACGAACAGCAGCGCCGGGCCTTTCGCGGCGTTGCCGAGATCACCGACGATCGCGGCGCAAATCTCCTCGGCAATGGCATCGGCGCTCTTCAATGTGTCGCGCCGGCGGCCCGGTTCGCCATGGATGCCGACGCCGAATTCCATCTCACCGTCGCCAATGGCGAAAGTCGGTTTGCCGGCCGCCGGCACCGTGCAACTGGTCAGCGCCACGCCCATCGAGCGTGTAGCCGCGTTTACGCGCTCGCCCAGCGTCTTCAAAGGCTCCAGCGCCAGGCCTTGCTCGGCCGCGGCGCCGACGATCTTCTCGACCACCAGCGTGCCGGCGACGCCGCGCCGGCCGGTGGTGTAGGACGAATTCTCCACCGCGACATCGTCATTGGTGACGATCTGCAGGATGCCTTCCGACATTTCGGCGGCCATCTCGAAATTCATCACGTCGCCTTCGTAGTTCTTGACGATGAACAGGCAGCCGGCGCCGGTGTTGACGGCCTCCGCCGCCGCCAGCATCTGGTCCGGCGTCGGCGAGGTAAACACCTGGCCGGGGCAGGCGGCGTCCAGCATGCCGTGCCCGACCAGGCCGCCATGCAGCGGCTCGTGACCCGAGCCGCCGCCCGAGATCAGCGCCACCTTGCCCGGCTTCAAGTCCCTGCGGCGGACGAATTTGTGCTCGTCGCCGAGCACGAGAATATCGGCATGGGCGGCGACGAAGCCATCGAGGCTTTCGGTCAGCACCGTGTCCACCGAATTCAGGAATTTCTTCATGGTGTCCTCCCGACACAAACGCGCACGAGACGATCAGCCGCCACCTTTGCCGGTGATGCTGGTGATCTTCTGGATGAAATCATTGACCGCCCTGTCGAGCGCGGCATTCTGCTTGTCGTCGCCGAAGTCGGGAACGATCAGCGAGACATGCCGCGTCTTGCGCAAGCCTGATGCCACCGACATCTTTCCCGGATGCGCCTGATGGTAGGCGGCGAGGAAATGATCACGCTCGGCCGGGCTGAAATGGCAGACCGAAAAAATAGCCGGCAAATGTTTTGACGGTATCGGCACCGAATAGGTCGGGCTGGAAATTTGCGTGACGAAGCTGCGGTGTTTTCCCAGCGCGTCGGCAAGGCGCTGGCGCATGCCGGACGGGCGTTGGTCGATGACCTGCGACAGGATCGTCTTGTAGGCGCGGATCGCCGCTTCGGAACCGGGTTCGGGAATTGTCTCGGCCATGCCGGCGCCTAGATCGCGGCGTCCGCGATGGCCGCCTTGGCCATGGCGAGCTGGGCGGGCACAACGGAGAGGTCGCGCAGGCCGGCGTCGAGCAGCGCCGGGATCGAGACCGGATCACCGCCGGCATCGCCGCACAGGCTGACCGCAATTCCGTGCGCTTGGCCGAACGCGGCGACCGAAGCGATCAGCCGCAGCACAGCCGGATGCCGGACCGAATTCAGATGCGCGACCGCGGCATTGTCGCGGGCAGCCGCCATCACATATTGGGTGAGGTCGTTGGAACCGATCGAGAAGAAGGCGACATCGGCGAACGCCTCCGGCGCGATCGCCACCGACGGCACTTCCACCATGATGCCGAGCGGCGGCATCTTTTGCGCGATACCGCGCGCGGCGAGCCCGGCCTGCTCTTCCGCAAACAGGGCGGCGGCACGGGCATATTCGTCAGCAATGGTGATCATCGGGAACATCACCTTCAGATTGCCGTGGACGGCGGCGCGCAGCAAGGCTCGGATCTGCACCCGAAAGATCTCGGGTCGCGCCAGCGACAGCCTGATGCCGCGCAGGCCGAGGAACGGATTGGTCTCCTCCACCGTGAAACCGGGCACAGGCTTGTCGCCGCCGGCGTCCACGGTGCGGATGGTCGCCGGCTTGTCGCCGGCCCATTCCAGCACCTTGCGATAGGCGCGATATTGCCTGTCCTCGTCGGGCAGCGTCTTGCCGAACAGGAATTCGGTGCGCATCAGCCCGACGCCGTCGCAGGTCGAAATGTCGATGCCGTCGACATCGGACGGATCGGCGATGTTGAGCTGTACCCGTATCGCCGTCCCGGCTTTCGTCACCGCCGGCTTCGCCAGATAGGTTTCCGCTTTGTCGCGGCGCGCGGCGAAGGACGACGACGATCGGCGGAACGCTTCGATCTCGGCCTTGGACGGCGAAAGCATGATGCCGCCATGCTCGGCATCGAGCAACGCTATCCCGGCAAGATGAGCCGGTGAAGCACCGAGCCCCACCACCATCGGCACGCCGCGCGAGCGCGCCAGCATGGCGACATGGCTGGCCGTGCTGCCGGCCTTCAGCGCGATGCCGCCGCCGGAACTCCAGTCGGTTTCGAGAAAGCGCGTTGGTGCGATGTCGTCGCCGTAGAAGATGGCGCCGGCCGGCACGGCAATGTCGCCGTCCTCGGTCAGTGCGCGCAGCACCTGGTCCCTGATGTCGCGCATGTCGGCCGCGCGGGCTCGGAAATAGTCCTGGTCTGACGTTTCATAGCCGGCAATCTCGGCGTCGAGCGCCTGCCGCCACGCCATATCCGCTGGCATACCGGACGGGATCGCGGCAAAGGCCGGGCCGGTCAGCGCGTCGTCCTCCAGCATGGCGAGCTGGAATTCGAGAATGTCGGCGGCATCGCCTTCGCTGGCTTCGATCAGCGCGGCAAGCCGGCCAGTCGCAGCGTCGATCGCTGTCTCGAGCGCGGCCTTTTCTTCTGCCGAGGTCGCTTTGCCGGCGTAGGGCGCGGTGGCTCGGTCGAGATCGAACAAAGGCCCTTCGGCATAGCCGGCCGAGGCCGAAATGCCCTGCAGCCTAAGCGGTTCGGGCATGGTCCGCGCCCTCGTCGAAATCGCGCCGCACCAGCTCGACCAACGCACCGACCGCTTCTCCGGCGCCGTCGCCCTTGGCCCTGATATGCAGCATTGTGCCCTTGGGCGCCTTGGCCGCCATCACCTTGACGATGCTCTTGGCGTCGAACCACGGTCCATTGGCGGCGAGCGCCACTTCGACCTCGGCCGCAAACGTCTTGGCGAGCTTGGTGAACTTCACCGAAGGGCGCGCGTGCAGACCCACCTCGTGGGTGATCAGAACGGTGGCTTCGGCAGATGCGGACATGCTGTGAAAAATTCCTGTTACTTCACGACGGCGACAATTCGTGCGCCGTCGCCACCACTTCCTTGAGTGAGGCGCCTCCGGACGCCTCCGTCGCCGCCATCACTGCCCCTTCGACGATCGGCGCGTTGCAGACGATGATCTTTTGCGCGCGCGGCTCACCGATCATCTCGACCGCCATCTCCGAGTTGGTCTCGGCGCCGCCGAGATCGACGAGGATGGCCACACCCGCTTCCGACCAGGCCTTGTCGATGGCGCCCATGATCGCCTCGACACTGGTTCCCAGCCCGCCATGGCCGTTTCCGCCGCACCATGCAAGCGGCACTTCGTCGCCGACCATCTGGCGCACCATGTCCGCCGTGCCTTCGGCGACCAGCGGTGAATGCGATACGATGACGATGCCGACATTGCTCATGCTTGCCCCTCGATGCTTTCCGCGACAGCCCGCACCAGCAGCGCTGTCGAGCGCCCGCCGGCGTCCATATGACCGATCGAGCGGTCGCCGAGGAACGAGGCGCGCCCGCGCAATGCCTTCATCGGCACGGTGGCCTCGGCGGCTCCGTCGGCGACATCGACGATCTCCGCCGCCGTCTTTCCCTGCAGCAGGGCGTCATGCACCGGCTGCAGCACGTCGAGCATGGTCTTCTGCCCGACCTGCGATTTGCCCCTGGCTGCCACCGCTTCGATTGCCTTGCCGAAGGCAGCCGTCAAATTGGCGCGGTCCGGTTCCGCCGAAATCTCCTTGCCGAGCGCTATGAACAGCGTGCCGAACAAGGGTCCGGAAGCCCCGCCGACGGTCATCACCAGCTTGGTGCCGATCGCCTTCAGCGCTTCCGGCAATGGCTTTGCCGCGAACGCGTCGGCCTCGGCCCGCAGTGCCTCGAAGCCGCGCTTCATGTTCAGCCCATGGTCGCCGTCGCCGATCGCCTGGTCGAGCGCGGTCAGTTCGTCGGCATGCGCCGCGATCGTGTCCGCCGCGGCCACAACCAGCCTGGAAAGGTCCAATGTCATGTCACCTGTGCTCTTGGTTCCTGCTCTTTCGGCAGCGTGGGAAGGTGCCCTTTCCGACGATCCAAGCATAGTCCCCCCGTCAGGCCGCTTCGTGCAACGCGGCCACCGCCGCGAAGACTTCGGCCACGGCACAAGCGCCGGGGTCAACAACACCGTAAAGCTGGCTGCCGATATAGGCGGACCGCCCGGCCTTTGCCTTGCGCATGGCGGCGGTCGCCTCGGCGCCCTGGCGAGCCGCCGCGGCAGCGCCTTCCAGGTCACCGGCGTCGAGCGCGTTCAGGGCTGGCTCCAGGGCATCGATCATGGTGCGGTCACCAAGCTTTGCGCCACCGTAGAAGGTCATCCGCTCAAGCCCCACAAGCAGCGCCCTAGGCAGCGTCGAGCCGTCATTGAGCGCCTGCGCCGCCGCCGTGAAGAAGATCGACAACAGCACCCCGCTGGAGCCGCCCATGGACGCGCTCAATATGTCGCCCAGCGCGGCAAGCGTGGCGGCAGGGTCGGCAAGCGGCAGCGTGTCGAGCCGGTCGAGAACGCTGCGCGCGCCGGTCGCCATTGTCGAGCCGGTGTCGCCGTCGCCCGCTTTGGCGTCCAACGCGTTCAACGTCTCTTCGAGCGCGATCAGCCTTTCGCAGATCGTGGCGACGAGGCGCCTGGTGCGAGCATCCGCGCTGGCTTTTTTTGCCCCGCCTTGAGAGACCGGCTTCGCCGCCGGCACCACGATCAGCGGAAGAACAGGCTTTGCCGGCATCCAGGCATGCGGACCGACAGGCGCGCGCAAGGCTGCCTCGCGCGCCGCATCCAGCCGGATCAGCGACAAAGAGAAGCCGTTCATGTTGAGCGCCGTCATCAGCGGCCCGGGTCCGATCGTCAGCGTCACGGTCCTGGCCAGCGGCGACACCAGCACCGCGTTGGCGAGCAGCGACATTTCCAGCGGCGGCACAGAACCGAGATTGTTGATCAGCAAGGCGTAGTCGCTGGCCGGATCGAGGCGCGCGGCAAGGCGCTCCAGCATGATGGCCACCAGCCTGTCGGCGCTTTGCACGGCGATCCGCTCCACACCCGGCTCGCCATGAATGCCGAGGCCGAGCTCGCCGTCATTGTCGCCAAATCTTTCTTCATGCGGCTGGCCGGGGATCGAGCAGGACGACAGCGAGAGGCCGAGGGAAACGATGTCTGTCGCCGCAGCGCGTGCCGCCGCGGCTATGGCCGCCAGGTCTTGGCCGGTTTCCGAGAGATAACCGGCGATCTTGTGCACGAACAAGGTACCGGCGACGCCGCGCGGCTGCGTAATGTCGGGCAGGGCGATGTCGTCGGCGACGATCACCATCTCGACCAGAAGGCCTTCGGCGCGCGCTTTCTCGGCCGCCAGTCCGAAGTTGAGGCGATCTCCCGTATAGTTCTTGACGATCAGCAGGCAACCGGCAGGGCCGGTGACCGCGCGAATGGCCGCCAACACCGCTGCAACGCTCGGCGAGGCAAAGATCTCTCCGGAAACCGCGGCCGTCAGCATGCCCTTGCCAACGAAGCCGGCATGCGATGGCTCGTGTCCGGCGCCGCCGCCGGAAACGATGCTGACTTTCGACTTGTCCCAGTCAGCGCGCAGCACGACCTTTATCTCGGGATAGCCATCCAGGCGGGCAAGGTCACCGGCGCCGATCGTGCCGAGAAAGCCACCCAGCGCCTCGGTGACGATCGTTTCCTTGCGATTGAAAAAATGCTTCATCGAATTCGTCCAGTCCCGCAATCGTCAGTCAGAAATCGGCATTACCCCCAAGGGCAATGCCCGCTAGCCATTCACATCAGCCTTTGCCCATCCGCACCGAAATACAGCGGCGATCGGTAGCGGATCATCACCTTGTCGCCTTGCGCCAGATCCGTATCGGGATCGGTCAGCGTCACCAGCTTCTTGCTCCCCACCGTCACATGCAGGTGGTTCTGGTCGCCCAGATGTTCGACCCAGTCGACGACGCCATCAGAATGGCCATTCGCCGCCTTCTCGATCGACAGATGTTCGGTGCGGGCGCCGATCATCTTGGTTCCCGCCGGCGTGCCACCATCGGGCAGCAGTCCGGTCGGCAGCAGGTTGATCGCCGGCTGGCCGAGCCGTGCCGCGACATGAAGGTTTGCCGGCTCCGAATAGATATTTCGCGGCGTGCCGATCTGCACCAGCACGCCCTCATTGAGGATGCCGATCCGGTCGGCCATAGTCATCGCCTCGATCTGGTCGTGCGTGACATAGAGCATGGTGGCGCCAAGCTCGGTCTGGATCCGCTTCAGTTCGAGCCTGAGATCGGCGCGCAGCTTGGCGTCGAGCGACGACAGTGGCTCGTCCATCAGATAGATCGACGGCTTGCGCACCAGCGCGCGGCCGATGGCGACGCGCTGCATCTCGCCGCCCGAGAGCTTGGTCGAGCGGTTGTTCAGCTTGTGGTGGATGCGCACCATCTTGGCGACATCCTCGACGCGGCGGCGGATCTGCTCCTCCGGCATTTTTCGCGCCGGCGAGCGCAGCGGAAAGGCGAGGTTGTCGAAGACCGATAGGTGCGGATAGAGCGAATATTGCTGGAACACGAAAGCGGTGTCGCGCTCGGCCGGCGACAGGATCGTGGCATTGTGGCCGCCGATATGGATGGTGCCGCTGTCCGGCCGCTCCAGCCCGGCGATCAGCCGCAGCGTCGTCGTCTTGCCGGCCCCAGTCGGCCCGAGCAGCACGACGAATTCACCATCGGCGATGTGCAGATCGAGATTGTCCACGGCGACCTGCTCGCCGAAGTTCTTGCTCACGCTTCTGATGTGCACGTCAGCCATGCTGTGCTCTCCCCTTGGAGACAGTGTCATGGATCGCGGTGCGCACCGCGCGGCCGGATCCCTTCTCGAACAGCGACAGCCGCGCGCTGCTTAGCGTCAGGCCGACGTGATCGCCCGCGGCGAGCCGGATTTCGGCTGGCACCCGTGCCTTGATGATGCCGTCCGCCGTCTCCACCGCGACGATCTGCGTGGTGCCGAGATATTCGGTGCCGTAAATGGCACCACGCAGTTTCGAAGCGTCGTCGAAGCGGATGTGTTCGGGCCTTATGCCCAGCGCCATGTCGGTCGGGGCGATATCCTCGCGCACCTGCGGCACCGCCACCTTGGCGCCTTGCACCACGATCTCCCTGGCGCCTTTGGCGAGCCCGCCGCCGAACCCCAAAAAATTCATCGGCGGCGAGCCGATGAAGTCGGCGACGAACATGGTTGCCGGCCGGTCGTAGATCTCACGCGGCGTGCCGAACTGCTCGATAACGCCGTGGTTCATCACCGCGATCTTGTCGGCCATCGACATCGCTTCCATCTGGTCGTGCGTGACATAGACCGTGGTGGCGTGGATGCGGTTGTGCAGCTCGCGCAGCTCATGCACCATCAAATCGCGGAATTCGGTATCGAGCGTCCCCAGCGGCTCGTCCATGAGAAAACATTTTGGCCGCCGCACGATGGCGCGGCCGAGCGCCACACGCTGGCGATCGCCACCGGCGAGACCTGAGACGGATTTGTTAAGCAGATGGTCGATGCGCAACAGTTTTGCCGTCTCCTCGACGCGTTGGCGGATCTCGGCCGACGGCATGCCTTGCGCCAGCAGCGGGAAGCCGATGTTCTTGCGCACATTCATATGCGGATAGAGCGCAAACAGCTGGAACACGAAGGCGATGTCGCGCTCGCGGGCGCGGCGCATGGTGACGTCGTCGCCACCCAGCAGGATCTCGCCGCCGGTCGGCAGTTCGAGCCCGGCGATCATCCTGAGCGTGGTCGTCTTGCCGCAGCCTGACGGCCCCAGCATGACAAAGAACTCGCCATCCTCGACGACGAAGTTGGAGTCCTGCACGGCGACGAAATCGCCGAAGGCCTTTCTCAGATGCTGAACCCTGATCTCAGCCATCGTCTACTCCGGGAACTTCGATACGATGATGAACATGACGGTGCCGGCCAGCATGGTGATGAAGGAATAGGTGTATAGCGACAGCGCGAAGGGCTGGAACAGCATCAGGAAGCCGATGGCGATCAGCGCCGTCGCAATGTTTTCCATGAGGCCGCGCCTGGCCCAGACCGGCCAGCGCGACTTGCGTTTCTGAGGCTTGATCATTGTCATTTGCGCACCGCGCCGAAGGTGATGCCGCGCAGCAATTGTTTGCGCAGCAGGATGGTGAAGACCAGGATAGGCACCAGGAAGATCGTCGTGCCGGCGGCCACCGCCGGCCAGTCCTGACCGCCTTCGCCGATGATGGTCGGGATGAAGGGCGGCGCGGTCTGCGCCGTGCCCGAGGTCAGCAGTGCGGCGAAGGCATATTCGTTCCAGGCAAAGATCAGGCAGAAGATGGCGGTTGCGGCAATGCCGGTGGTCGCCTGCGGCAAAACCGTGCGCCAGAATGCCTGCAGCCGCGTGTAGCCGTCGATCATCGCCGCTTCCTCATATTCGCGCGGGATCTCGTCGATGAAGCCCTTCAGCAGCCACACTGCGAGTGAGACGTTGACCGCGGTGTAGAGCAGGATCATGCCGAGCGCGGTGTCCGACAGGCCGAGCTCGCGGTACATCAGGTAGATAGGGATCGCGACCGCGATCGGCGGCATGAAGCGCGTCGACAGGATGAAGAACAGAAGGTCATCGGCCAGCGGCACCTTGAAGCGTGAGAAGCCATAGGCCGACAACGTGCCGAGAAACACCGCGCAGAAGGTCGAGCCGAAGGCGATGATCAGCGAATTGAGAAAGCGCGGCAGGAAGTTGGAGGGGCCGGCGATGACCATGTTGCGCTTGCGCGTGGTCTCGTCGCAGAAGCCGGTCGCCGGTCCGAGCGAATTGATGTATTCCGGCGTTTGCCGCGTCCGCGTCGTGAACAGGTTGCAGTAGCCTTCCAGGCTCGGCTGAAACAGGATTTTTGGCGGATAGGCGATCGAATCCGGTGGCGTCTTGAAGCTGGTGGCAAAGATCCACAGCAACGGCACGATCGAGATCAGCGCGTAGGCGACGATGATGGCGCCGGCGATCCGCTTCGAATTTGCCGACGGCGCGACGACCGAATGGGCTGATGTCAGGCTCATCTCTGCTTCACCTTGTTGAGCGCCTTGACGTAGATGTTGGCAAGGCCGAACACCGCGACGAACAGGATGATGGCGAAGGCCGAGGAATAGCCGGTGCGCCAGCTTTCGAAGGCCTGCCGCTTCAGTGTGATCGAGGCGACCTCGGTGGTCGAGCCTGGTCCGCCGCCGGTGAGCAGGTTGACCATGTCGAACATTTTGAAATTCTCGATGCCGCGAAACAGCACCGCCAGCATGATGAAGGGCAGCGCCATCGGCAGCGTGATCGACCAGAACTGCCGCCAGTTGGAGGCGCGGTCGACCTCGGCCGCCTCATAGATGTATTCGGGGATCGAGCGTAAGCCGGCGAGGCAGATCAGCATCACGTAGGGCGTCCACATCCAGGTGTCGACGATGACGATCGACCAAGGCGCCAGCGAGACGTTGGAGAGCATGCTGATCTCTGTCGGCGGAATGCCTGATACAAACGACACGGCATAGGCGAACAGGCCGATCTGCGGCTCGTAGAGGAAGCGCCAGAAATTGCCGACCACCGCCGGTGACAGCATCATCGGCACCAGGATGATGGTCGTCCAGAAGGCGTGGCCGCGGAACTTGCGGTCGATCAGCCAGGCCAGCGTGAAGCCAATCACCGTCTGCAACAGGATGGTCCAGAACACGAAATGCGCCGTCGTCTGCATGGCGATCCAGATGTCCTTGTCGCCAAGGATGCGCTGGTAGTTGGCAAAGCCAAGGTTTTTCACCACCTCGTTGGGCCGATTGGCGCGGTAGTTGGTGAAGGACAGATAGATCGCCCAGAACAGCGGGAAGATGTTGATGGCGAGAAGCAAAAGCATCGTCGGCGAGATGAACAGCCAGGCGAGGCCCTTGTCGCTGATGCCGCGGACCTTGCGCGCCAACGGCTCCGGGGTCGCCCGGGCAACGCTGTCCGCAGTCCGATTGAGCATGGTGAGTCCTGCTTCGGTCACGTCAAGTCTCGACAATGGAATTTATCTGAACTGCGTCCCGTGCCAAGGGTGGCACGGGACGCTCCGGTCGGGCTCGGGAGGAGCCTTACATCTTGCCGTCGTCCTGGAAGACCTGCGTCCAGTCCTTGACCAGGCCGTCAAGCGCATCCCTGGCCGAACCCTGGCCGGCGACGACATAGTCGTGGAAGCGCTTCTGCGACGCCTGCAGCAGCGGCGCGTAGCTCGGCTCGGCCCAGAAGTCCTTCACGATGGCCATCGAGTCGAGGAAGGTCTGCGCGTAGGGCTGGCTGGCCGGGAAGCCGGGATCCTTGACCACCGCGTTGAGGCAGGAATAGCCACCGAGCGACCACCACTTGGCCTGTACGTCCTTGTTGGCGAACCACTTGATGTATTTCAGCGCCGATTCCTGCTTGTCGGAATAGGACACCACCGAGATGCCCTGACCACCGAGCTGGGCGAACTGGTCGCCATCGGGACCCTTGGGATTGACGAAATAGCCGATCTTGTCGCCGCCGACATTCTCGTCTTTCTGCAGGCCCGGCCACGTGAAGGCGAAGTTCATGTGCATCGCCACCTGGCCGGATTTGAAGGCATCGACGCCTTCGCCCATGTAGCTGTTTGAGGCACCCGGAGGGGTGCAGCAATCATAGAGCGCCTTGTAGAACTCCAGCCCCTTGACCGATTTGTCGGAGTTGACGAAGCCTTCCATCTCGTAGGGCTTGTCGGGGTTCTCGTATTTGAAGCCGAAGCTGTAGAGCACGTCCATGGCGCCCATGGTGATGCCTTCGGAGCCGCGCTCGGTATAGATCGAGGCGCCATAGACGGTCTTGCCGTCGATCTCGCGCTTCTGGAAGAATTCGGCGATCTGCTTCAACTGGTCGAAGGTGGTGGGAGGGCCGAGATCCCAGCCATACTTTTCCTTGAATTCCTTCTGCAGTTCCGGCTTGGAGAACCAGTCCTTGCGATAGGTCCAGCCGACGACGTCGCCCATGGCCGGCAGCGCCCAGTAGTTCGGCGTGTTCTTCGGCCATTCCGAATAGCCGACGACGGTGGCCGGCACGAAGTCGTCCATGCTGATCTTCTCCTTGTCGAAGAAGTCGTTCAGCTTGACGTAGTGGCCGTTCTCGGCCGAGCCGCCGATCCACTGGCTGTCGCCGATGATCAGGTCGCACAATTTGCCGTGCGAATTCAGTTCGTTGAGGAAGCGGTCGGCATAGTTGGTCCATGGCACGAACTCGAACTTCATGCCGATGCCGGTTTCCTTGGTAAAGTCCTTGGACAGTTCCACAAGTGCGTTTGCCGGATCCCAGGCGGCCCAGCAAAGCGTCAGATCTTCTGCATGCGCGGCGTTCGAAAAGCCCGCCGAGGCAGACATCGCCGAGGCCAGTCCCAACGCCAGTTTCAAAGTCGATTTCATGCCTTCCTCCCATTTGCGAAACGCGTCCGGATGACGGTTTCAAGAGCCTTCAACCCCTCTCCTCCGGGGCCTAAACATGGCGGCGCAGCGGCGCGGCAGATGTTTAGTAATTTGTTTAGTGATGCAATTTTTACTAAACAACGCAAGCGAATTCGTCGCTGCACCGCAGCATGTTACGGCGAGGCCGGTTGCTGGCCGGAAAAAGCCTTTGATTTACAAGGCGAGGCTCGGTGAGGACGGCAGCGCAGTCAGATGTGTCGACTCGCTTGCGAACCGATCACGTGATCGTTTTGGTGCTGACCATCACCGTCCGGATCGGCGGCGCCGGCGGCAACAAGGCGCGGATATCGGCGAAGGGGAACACCGGCTCGAAGCGAAAAGCCTCCGCAAAAGAGCCGGTCGCGCCATTGCACTGGGCGGCGCGAAAAGCGTTCTGCGTGCACGCCGCGTCGACAAAGCGCTCGGGATCCTGTGACTGGTGCGCCCGGATCGCCTTTGCCTTGAGATCGAAATGCGCGGAGACATCGACATAATGTGTCGGCGAAAAACCGGTGCCGCCGAGTGTGTCGGCATGCAGCACCGGCACCGCGAATGACGTCGCGATGCGCACGCCATCCGATAACGCGCGATGGTCGCCGTGATAGTCGTTCGGCGCATGCGTGATCGCCAGGTTTGGCTGCACCGCGCCAATCAGCGTCTTGAGAGCGCCGATCAATGCCGAATCCGCAATCAGTTCGCCATCCGGAAAGTCGAGAAAGAGCGGCGTCACGCCAAGCAAGGCGGCGGCCGCAGTCGCCTCCTCACGGCGCGCACGGGCCAGAGAGCCGGGATCACCTTTGCCGCCCTTGGCGCCATCCGTGGCTATGGCGAAAATCAGTTCTGCGCCTTGCGTGGCATAGGCGGCCATCGTACCGAACATGAAAATCTCGATGTCGTCAGGATGCGCACCGAGCGCCAGTACCTTCACTTCACTCTCCCTGGAAATGGAAAAACGTGACGAACGGAATCCTGCTCGCCCTCATCGCCTATGCAAGCTATTCGTGCTGCGATGCCGTTGTCAAAAGCCTGGGCGGGCAGCTCACAGTGTTCGAGATCGGGCTCTTCTCGACGCTGTTTGCCGGCTTCTTCCTTCTCTTCACCCGGCCAGACGGCGAACGCTGGCGCGATTTCTGGCGCACCAGGCGGCCCTGGGCGGTGCAGGCTCGTGCCTGGGCGGGCATCGCGTCGGGCGTGCTCAGCGTCTATGCCTTCACCACCATCCCGCTGGCCGAAGTCTATGCGCTGGTCTTTCTGGCGCCACTGTTCGTCACCATCCTGGCCACGCTGGTCCTCAAGGAGCAGGTTGGCCCGTGGCGATGGTTCGCTGTGTTTGCCGGCTTTGTCGGGGTCATGCTGGTCGTTCGCCCGGGCTTTCGCGAACTGCATCTCGGCCATCTCGCTGCCTTCTGTATCGCCTTCCTCGCCGCAGCCAGCATCATCCTGATGCGTTCGCTGGCCGCCGAGGAAAAGCGCACGACCATGCTCGGCGTGCTGGTCGGCTATGGGCTGTTGTTCAACGGCATTGGGGCTGCGGCGACGTCTTTTTCGCTGCCGGACGCGAGGCAACTGGCCTGGCTGGTGCTTGCCGGCGGCTTTGCCGCCGGTGGTCTGTTGCTGCAATTGTTGGCGGCGAAATACGCGCCCGCCAACCGGATTGCGCCGACGCATTATTCGCAGATCGTCTGGGCGGTGATCCTCGGCGCACTGTTCTTCCAGGAATATCCCGATGTCCTGTCGCTGGTCGGCCTCGCAATCGTCGGCGGTTCCGGCCTGCTGACCATGGTGCGCGAGGAGGCGAGGCTGGGCACGGTGCGCTGGAACCCGTTTTCGCGGACCCGGCTTTGATCCAGCCAGCTAGATCGGTTGCGCGGCAGCCATCGCCGCTGATATGCGGACGCTGCTTATGTGCCGCGATTGGATGAACACGTCCGTGGGACGATGACCAGAAAACCTCTGCCGGAGCTTCCGGTTTCCGCCGTCCTGCCGGCGCTGAGCCATGCGCTCGGTCGTGGCAACAGCGCTGTGCTGGTGGCACCGCCGGGTGCTGGCAAGACGACGCTGGTGCCGCTGGCGCTGCTCGACGCGCCCTGGCTTGGCACCGGCAAGATCATCCTGCTCGAGCCGCGCCGGCTCGCCGCTCGCGCTGCCGCCCGCCGCATGGCCGAACTGCTCGGCGAGGAGCCGGGCGACACTGTCGGCTATGCCATGCGCATGGAAAACCGCACTTCGGCGCGAACGAAAATCCTCGTCGTCACTGAAGGCGTGCTGGCGCGCATGATCCTCGACGATCCGGAGCTGCCGGGTGTTGCGGCAGTGTTCTTCGACGAATTCCACGAACGCTCGCTCGACGGCGATTTTGGCCTCGCGTTGGCGCTCGACGTGCAAGGCGCGCTGCGGCCCGATCTGCGATTGCTGGTGATGTCGGCGACGCTCGACGGTGCGCGTGTCGGCAAACTGCTTTCCGGTGCGCCGGTGATCGAGAGCGAAGGCCGCGCCTTTCCCGTCGACATTCGCTACGACGAACGGCCTGCTGGCACCACCATCGAGGACGCCATGGCCAAGGCGATCCGTGCGGCGCTGGCCGACGAGAGCGGCAGCGTGCTGGCCTTCCTGCCCGGCCAGCGCGAGATCGAGCGCACCGCCGAGCGCTTGCTCGGCCGCATCGGTGCCGACACCGACATCGTGCCGCTCTACGGCATGCTCGACGGCAAGGCGCAGGACGCCGCGATCAAGCCGGCGCCGCCCGGCCGCCGCAAGGTGGTTCTGGCGACGTCGATCGCCGAGACCTCGATCACCATCGATGGTGTGCGTGTCGTCATCGATTCCGGCCTGTCGCGGCTGCCGCGCTACGAGCCGGCCAGCGGCCTGACGCGGCTGGAGACGGTGCGTGTCAGCAGAGCTTCCGCCGACCAGCGCGCCGGCCGGGCCGGGCGCACGCAGCCGGGCGTCGCCGTGCGGCTCTGGCGAGCCGAGCAGACGGCGGCTCTTCCCGCCTTCACGCCGCCGGAAATCCTCGAGGCCGACCTCTCCGGGCTGGTGCTTGATTGCGCCGCTTTTGGCGTTGCCGATCCGGCCAGCCTGTCCTTCCTCGATCCACCGCCGGTCCCGGCACTCAATGAGGCAGTCGCCCTGCTTCGTGCGCTCGACGCCGTCGACCGGGCAGGGCGCCTGACCGAGCAAGGCGCCGCGATGCGCCGACTGGCGCTGCCGGTGCGGCTGGCGCATATGGTCGCTGAAGCGGCAAAGGCCGGCCATGCCTTCGAGGCCGCCATGCTCGCCATGCTGCTCACCGAGCGCGGACTGGGCGGCGACGGCGCCGACCTCGAACGCCGGCTGATGCGGTTTTGCTCCGAGAGATCGCCACGCGCCGCCGCTGCGCGCCAGCTTGCCGAACGGCTGGCCAAACAGGCTGGTGGCGGCAAAGACAATGAGCCGGCGTCCGCCGGCTCCCTCCTGATCCATGCCTGGCCGGATCGCGTCGCCAAGGCGCGCGGCGAGCGTGGCCGATTCGTGCTGGCCAATGGCTCTGGCGCCATGCTCGACGCCGCCGATCCGCTGGCCGGCGAGACCTGGCTCGTCGTCGCCGACCTGCAGGGCAAGGCCCAGAACGCCCGCATCACCGCCGCGGTGACGGTTGACGAAGCCGACATTCGCGCCGCGCTCGCGGAAAAAATCGAGGCCCGCCGCGAAGCGAGTTTCGACCGCGACAGGCGCGCGGTGCGTGTGCGCGAAACCGTTCGTCTCGGCGCCATCACGCTGTCCGAACGCATGCTGCCGGCGCCTAACGGCGCCGATGCCGATCGCGCCATCCTCGACGCCTTGCGCCAACATGGGCTGTCGCTGCTGGAGTGGGGCAAGGAGGCGGAGACGCTGCGCCAGCGGCTCGGCTGGCTGCATCGCGGCCTCGGCGCGCCCTGGCCCGATGTTTCAGATGCTGCACTTCTCGAACGTCTCGACGACTGGCTGCTGCCGTTTCTCTCGGGCGCGGCGTCGTTCTCGGCGATCAATTCGGGTGCGCTTTCCCTAGGCCTTATGGCATTGGTGCCGCACGACTTGCAGCGCAAGATCGAGGTGCTGGCGCCGACCCATTTCGATGCCCCGTCGGGCAGCCACGTGCCGATCCGCTATGACGGTGAATGGCCGGTACTGGCGGTCCGCGTCCAGGAGCTGTTCGGCCTCGACCGGCATCCCGCGATCGCCAACGGCACCGTGCCGATGACGCTCGAACTGCTGTCGCCGGCGCACCGGCCGATCCAGACCACGCGCGACCTGCCCGGCTTCTGGCGCGGCTCCTGGGCCGATGTGCGGGCCGACATGCGCGGCCGCTACCCCAGGCATGTCTGGCCGGAAAATCCGCTGCTTGCCGCCGCCACCGCCCGCGCCAAACCGCGGGGGACCTAGCGCTGCAAGCCTCTCGCCTATAATCGTAAGCCGATGATCAAGATCCTGCGCACACCCGACTTCCAGCAAAGCCAGCGGCTGCGCCTCAACACGCTGATCCGGCTGCGCTGGCTGGCCATCGTCGGTCAGAGCCTGGCGGTACTTGTGGTCGCCTACGGCTTGAAATTCCCGCTGCCGGTCAGCATCTGCTTTGCGCTGATTGCTTGTTCGGCCTGGATGAACCTGTTGCTCACCTTCCGCTACCCGGCGGCGCATCGGCTGACCCCGCTCTCGGCGTTCGGCATCTTGACCTTCGACAGCCTGCAGCTTGCCGGCCTGCTCTACATGACCGGCGGCCTGACCAATCCGTTTTCGGTGCTGCTGACCGTGCCCGTCGTCATCTCGGCGGCATCGCTGCCGCTGCGCCTTACCGCCGTCCTCGGCGCGCTGGTGATCGCGGCGGCGAGCTTGCTGGTTTTCTTCCATTCGCCGCTGCCCTGGCACGACGACGCGCCGCTGGCGATGCCGTTCGTTTATGTCGCCGGCATCTGGATGGCGGTGTTCTCCTCGATCGCCTTCACTGCGATCTACGCCTTCCGCGTCGCCGAGGAAGCACGCTTGCTGGCCAACGCGCTCGCTGCCACCGAGCTGGTGTTGCAGCGCGAGCAGCATCTGTCGGCACTGGATGGTCTCGCGGCCGCCGCAGCACATGAGCTGGGCACACCGCTCGCCACCATCACGCTGGTCGCCAAGGAGATGGAAAAGGCGCTCGGCAATGACCCGAAATACCGCGAGGACGTGACGCTGCTGCGCTCGCAGAGCGAGCGCTGCCGCGAAATCCTCAAGCGCCTGACCAGCCTGTCATCCGAGGGCGAGGCGCATCTCTCCCGGCTGCCGCTGACCTCGCTGGTCGAGGAGGTGACCGCCCCGCACCGCGATTTCGGCATCTCGATCAAACTGCGGCCGGGCGAGCGCATCGGCCCGGAACCGGTCGGGCGGCGCAATCCCGGCGTCATTTACGGCCTCGGCAATCTGGTCGAAAACGCTGTCGATTTCGCCCGCAAGACCGTCACCGTGCGCTGGGATTGGGACGAGGCTGCCGTCACCTTCTCGATCATCGACGACGGGCCGGGCTTTCCGCCCGAAATCATCGACCGCATCGGCGAGCCCTATATGTCGACGCGCCAGGGCAACGAAGCCGGCGGCGGCCTCGGCCTCGGGCTTTTCATCGCCAAGACCTTGCTCGAACGCTCGGGCGCGACGCTCGATTTCCGCAATTCGAGCGGGCTGGGCGAGGGCGCCGTCGTGCATATAGCGTGGCCGCGCAGCGTCTTCCTCAATCCGGAATCGGCCTCGGCCAGCATGTTTGACACAGCCTAAATTGGACAATGGCGCTCCGGAACGATATCTGCGTAAAATTAAGGCAGCAGGATTTTCAAAGACGATGACAGGCGACGAGACAATTGGTGCAATGGTTGAGGGCGAGGACACCTCGCTGCTGATCGTCGACGACGACAAGCCATTTCTCACGCGCCTTGCCCGCGCCATGGAAACCAGGGGTTTCGTGGTCGAGACGGCCGAGAGCGTCGAGGAGGCGGTGGCCAAGGCGCGCGCCAATCCGCCGGCCTATGCGGTGGTCGACATGCGGCTCGGCGACGGCAACGGCCTCGATGTCGTCGCCGCCATTCGCGAGAAGCGCGACGACGCCCGTGCCATCATCCTCACCGGATATGGCAACATCGCCACCGCGGTGACGGCGGTGAAGCTCGGCGCCATCGACTATCTGTCGAAGCCGGCCGATGCCGACGACATTTTTGCAGCGCTGACCCGCACCGCCGGCGAACGCGCCGCGCCGCCTGAAAATCCGATGTCGGCCGACCGCGTGCGCTGGGAGCACATCCAGCGCGTCTACGAAATGTGCGACCGCAACGTCTCGGAGACAGCGCGCCGGCTCAACATGCATCGCCGCACGCTGCAGCGCATACTGGCCAAGCGCGCACCGCGTTAAGATTGCCAGGCGCGCGGGAGACGGCCAATCGTCGAAGTCGGCGCTGCCCCTCATTGCCCTGCCGGGCATTTCTCCCCGTATACGGGGAGAGGATGCCGGCAGGCAGGTGAGCAACCGTGCTTTCATATCGATGCGGGGTTCCAGGATTTGTTGGTACGCATCATGGCGTTGAGGGTGGTGATAAGCTTGCGCATGACGGCCACAATGGCGACCTTTGCTTCCTTGCCTTTGGCCCGTAGGCGCTGGCGAAAGGCGGCGAAGATGGGGTTATGCACTCCGGCGCTGAGCGCAGCCATGTAGAGGACGTTGCGGACCGACTCTCGACCA